>DATGHO010000001.1:0-213685 GCA_035307965.1 Candidatus Acidiferrales bacterium
GGCCATGACGGTGTGTGCTTTGCCGAGTAGAGATTTCGTAATGACAGCGACCTTCACTCCGGCGGCGGAGGCCTCGATGGCAGCCCGCAGACCGGCGCCCCCGGCTCCGATGATCAGAACGTCGTGCTCATGCGTGATGTACTCGCTCACTAGACGATCCTCCAATCCCTCCAGATACCCATCGAGCACATCCGCACGTACAAATCAGAAAACGCTACCGAAAAGAGGCTGCACCAGGCAAACAGCATGTGGCGCCGGTTCAGGCAACTCACGCAATCGTAAGTGCGCTTGCGCACTGGCGCGCCCGCCAAGCGATCGCGAAAACCGCCGATCAGATGACGGAGAGAGTGGCATCCCATAGTGTAAGAACTCAGCAGCACGAGGTTCGTCAACAACACGAGAGTGCCGACTCCGATGCCAAACTGCCCATCGAACCAGAAGGCGTCCCATACGTCCCGCCCCAGAATGACGAGAAACACCAGGGCCAGATAAAGAAAATACCGGTGGATGTTTTGCAGGATCAAAGGAAACGAGCGTTCGCCGAGGTATTTTTTTCGCGGCTCGCCCACGGTGCAGGAAGGCGGGTCCGCCCAAAAAGCCTTGTAATACGCGCCGCGATAGTAGTAGCACGTCACGCGAAAGCCGCCCGGCGCCCACAGCACCAGCACCGCCGCCGTAACCCACGCAGGCATCCACTTCGGCGCCACGCCAAACCAGGCGTGATTCGAAGGCCCGATCAATTCCGGCGAATAAAATGGCGAGAGATACGGTCCGAAAGTGAAGTGGTTCCCTTGCAGCGCCGCCCACGTGGCGTAAACGATGAACGCCGACAACCCCAGAAACACAAAAAGCGGCTGCACCCACCAATTGTCGGCTCGCCGCGTCTGCCCGAAACGCGCGCGCACCAGTGGGACGTCAATCTCAGACATCGAGCCTCCTATTTTGTTCTTGCAGAGATTACCTCGCTCCGCCTGCGAAAGGCCAGCGCGATTGCGATGCAGAACCCGGCGTGCCGCCACTCCGCGTCATCCTAGAGGCCCGCAATATGGTACTGTTCTGGAGCCGCCGGTTCGAAGACTGGCCACCCGGGTCTGTGTGGCAACTGGCGGCCTTTGTAAGGACGCGTTTTTTTACCCTGAGGAATGAAAGGGCAACCGTGCTGCAACTTAGCGCAATAACAATGCGGCTTTAGAGTCTGAGTGGCAACGCGAGAATCTTTGTGGGTCGTGGCTTCAGCCACGACGTAAACGCCACAAAATCAGTTTGGCTTTAGCCGCTGAAGTACAGATTTTGCAGTTCTCACGCAGACTCTTTAGCCGCTGAGGCCTTGATTTCCGAGTTGTCACACAAACTCTATCCACCTGGGCGGAACGGCGTTCATGAACAAACAGAACAATAAACAGAGCAAAGAGACAAAAGGGCGCGAGATTCGCTTCTACGACTACGTGAATCATCCCTATGAGCGCGTCCGCTATGCGTTGACGCACGATGCGCTCACCGTGTTTCAGTCGGCTACCAAAGCGGCTGCGTCGCGCGCGGAATCCATCGCCGCTGAACTGCACGTCGATTTTGGCGGCATCGGCGTGAAGACGGACATCAACATTTCCGTGAAAAACGTCAACGAGACGCGCTCGGATGCCCGTTCAACTCCCACCACGCGCTTGCTCCTCGAATGGGAAGCCGCCACCATGCCGCGCCTATTCCCGCTCATGAACGCCGAGCTTTCCATTTATCCGCTGACGCCCACCGAAACGCAGTTGGATTTTCTGGGCTTCTACAAACCGCCGCTCGGCGCCGTAGGAAAAGCCATGAACGCCCTCGCCGGCCACCGCATCGCCGAAGTCTCCGTGCACCGCTTCGTTACCGACGTAGCCACCTACCTCCGCCACTCGCTAACTTAGATACCCTGCAAGCCCGAAACGCCACCCCGCCACCCAGACTTGACGCGGTTTTTTTAAGGGCACGGCTTCAGCCGTGCCGAAAAGATTCTCGAGGCAGGTCTTCCTATCGCGCTCTTTCACCCGCGCGAGCTTGCGCTAGATTAAGCAAGGCAACGCATATTCAACGAGGACAAAGCGGCTGAGTTCGTCGTCAAACCCCAAGCCCGCAAGCCCGACCCCCACCCCGGTCGCCCAAACGTAGGCCTCGTAGCGGCGCCGCCTGCCGCGCCCGTTTCCCCAGACGCATCAAGCGTCGCGCGCAGCCGTAGCACTTGTAGCGCAAAGTCTCGCATCTCAGAGACTCTGCGGCTTTTCCCTATTTGGTTGCCATCCCGAATTCGTCGCCGTATCTGCGAGCGGCCAGCCTTCGTAGCACAAACGTCAATCTCTTGTATTTGCGATAGAGACCGCTCGAGCGAGCAGCGAAGTCATGAAGTTCTTGAAGCACAACTCCCGCACCGGCTCTTGATAGCGGCCTCGAGAGCCACTTTTCGCGTCAGACATTAGAAAGCATGCGGAGTCATAGAGCCTTTCCCGCACGAGTTTTGTCAGAAGGATTTCGTAACGCTTCGCATAAGACGCAGATTTAAATTCGGGGAAGACTCTGAAGTGAGGTTCCTGCGCACGAACAGGGCGTACAGAACCAGGTGCATGCTCCAAAAGCATCAAATAGCCTAACCACGGACGAGCAGACGGCTTGAACGCACCTTCGCGATAAGCAGCCCAAATGTCGGCGGCGCTGCCAATCGCTTCCTCAGTTCGATTGTTATAGTTGTTCCCAAACGAGCCGACCTGGGACTTAAATTCGATACCGGCCAACAATTGTCCGCCGGACACTATCAGCAGATCCCATTTCTTCTCGGGACGGTACCATCCAGGAAGCTCTAGCCTAGTCTCGCAATGAACATCCGTCTTGGCGAGACCGTTTCCGCAGAGAAAGTCGCGCACCAGTGAGATAAAGCCGTCCATCTGATGCCCTCCCGTTACGGCCGATCGTGCTCCCGCGTCCCGCAAGCCCGTCGTAGAACCTTGTTTCTGCGCTTGCGTCTCACGAGTGGACCAGAATTGTCGAATTGCCCGACTAAGTTTCTTATCCAGCGCAAACGTGCGAGCCATAGTGGAGTTAGTCAGCCATGATACTTACTTTACTGAACAGAGAGGCAGTCTCGTGTGCGATGCGTTTCTGCGCGAGGGCAAAATAATGATGATCCACTTCAAATCCGATGCTGTTACGCCCCCATTCCGCCGCGGCGACAGTTGTTGTGCCCGTCCCTAGGAACGGATCCAGCACTGCATCCCCCACGAAGCTGAACATCCGAATTAGCCGTTCAGCTAATTCAACCGGGTACGGCGCGGGATGCTGCTTTGTTGAAGCTCCTGTGATCCCCGTCCAGATTTGCTGGAACCATTTGCTGTGATTCTCAGCAGAAATCAGACTCAGAATCTTAGCCGGAAGGTCAGGCGCGCGATATCCACCCGGTTTCCGTTCCATCAGGATGAATTCGATGTCATTCTTGATCACCGCGTTCGGTTCATATGGCTTTCCTAGGAATCCCCCGCCACCTTCCACTTCATATGCGGCGTTCGAGATCTTGTGCCAAATGATAGGAGCCAGGTTATCGAAGCCAAGTTTCCGGCAGTGCTCCTGAATGGATGCATGGAGCGGCACTACGGTGTGCCGCCCGCCATTTTCTCTTCGAGAAAGACAAACGTCGCCGACCACGCAGATTAACCGTCCGCCGGGCACTAAGGCCGCGAAACAGTTTTTCCAAACGCGGTCGAGTTCACGAAGAAACTGATCGTAGTCCTCCACGTGGCCGAGTTGAGCCTCGGAATGCCTGTATTCCTTCAGCGTCCAGTAGGGTGGCGACGTCAGTACCAAGTGAACGCTCTCTGGCTTGACGCCAGACATCTCCCGCGAATCGCCCACGCAAATCCGATGTGTCGTCGGCACGCTCCGAACAGCGTGCTCGATGAGGCGGACGGCGTTCTCATCTTTGGCCAGACGCGGAATCCCTGTCTGCGGATCATCTAAATCTCGCAATTCCGCTGGCACAAACGACGAGAGTTTTACACCTTTTGGCATGAAGGATTCAGAAGCCGATCTGCGCTTGATGGCTACATGCATTGTTTAGGAAACTCCGATGCAACATAAGAACGCATCTACCTGACCTAGGTCAAGTCGCTTATCACGATTGGCTCCCGCAAATCCATGGCTCAAATCCATTTTAGATTTTCCGCTATTTCTGTTGACAATAGAGTTAACGCATGCTATAACGGTACTCCATGGTTAGCGCATCCAATTCCGCTGCACTCAGCTTCCCGCGAGGTTCCCGGTGGCGCTTCCTCGCCGCCTAGCCTCTCTTCCAGCCGCCGACAGTCTTCGCCTTTCCTTCGCATCCGCAATTCTAATCGAGTTTCTATGGAAAATTAAAACTTCGCCTAAGTCTCACAAAATCAGCGATCAAGAAATTTCTAATCGAGTTTTTTCGTCATTTTTTTCACTGCAATGTCCATTTTCGGACACTCCAAAATTGCCCACCCACAGGCCCATGCCCGGCGACGGCCTTTTCTGCTATAATCGCCTTGTTGATGGGCTGCACCCGATTTCAGGGGCGGCACCGGAGGTCAACATGAGCGTTGTTCCCCCTGCAGCTAAAAGTGCGGGCAACGGGAAAGTCACCGTGCCTGACATTCTTCATCGCAAAATTTCCGTCAGCCGTTCAACCGATTCGCATTCGCAAAATTCGCCGCGCGAGCCGCAAAAAATCACCTGCCTGACGGCGTACGACTATCCTGCGGCGCGTCTGCTCGATGAAGCCGGGGTGGACATTCTGCTCGTCGGCGATTCCCTCGGCATGGTCGTTCTCGGCTACGAAAACACTTTGCCTGTCACCGCCGAAGAAATGCTCCATCATGTTCGCGCCGTTCGACGCGGCACGCGCCGCGCGCTGCTTGTTGCCGACATGCCCTTTGGCACGTTCCACATTTCCGCGGAAGAAACTCTTCGCCACGCGATTCGCCTGGTGAAAGAAGGCGGCGCCGAAGCGGTGAAAATCGAAGGCGGCGAAAAGCGCCTCGAACTGATCGCCCGGCTGGTCGAAGCGGAAATTCCGGTGATGGCGCACGTCGGGCTCACGCCGCAATCGGTTCTCGAATTCGGCGGCTTTCGCGTGCAGGGAAAAACCGCCGAGGCTGCGGAACGTTTGGTGCGCGACGCTCGCGCCGTGGAAGCCGCAGGAGCTTTTTCCGTGGTGCTCGAATCCGTTCCGCGCGAACTCGCAGCGCGCATCACGCGCGAACTTCGCATTCCAACCATTGGCATCGGCGCCGGCCCCGAGTGCGATGGACAAGTGCTCGTTCTGCACGATTTGATCGGCTTGACTCTCGGCAGCGCTCCGAAATTCGCGCGCCAGTACGCGAATGTGGGCACGGAAATTTCGCGCGCGGCTCGCGAATTTTGCGACGACGTTCACGCCGGCCGCTTCCCGTCCGACGCGGAATCGTTTCATTCGCCAAAGGAGATGCTCGAAGCGGCGAGAGTGAAGTCGCGCTAGCGCATAGAATTGGCCATGACTCTCGACAACGTTCGCACGCTTTACGCCTACAATTCCTGGGCGAATCATCGCGTTCTCGACGCGTGCGCGCCGCTTTCTCCCGCACAATTCACCGAAAATCTTCATTCCAGTTTTGCGTCTGTGCGGGACACGCTCGTTCACATCATGCTCGCCGAATGGCTGTGGCTCGAACGCTGGCTCGGCCGCTCGCCCGGCTTTCCTAAAGGCGATTTTGCTGACCTCGCATCCATTTGCGCTCGCTGGCAAAAAATCGAAGGAGATTTGGACGCTTTCATTCAAAAACTATCAGCGGCGGATCTCGATCGCGTCGTCGAATACAAGAACACCAAAGGCAATGCGTTTTCGAATTCCATGTGGCAAATGCTGCAGCATTTGGTCAATCACGGAACCTACCATCGCGGACAAATCACTACGATGCTTCGTCAGCTTGGCGCCACGCCGTTGACCACTGACCTCATCGCCTTCTATCGCGAACAAGTTGGCAAGCCGCATAACTGAAAGCCAAAAACGCCAAATGGAAATCATTCGCAGCCTCGATTGGATGAAGCAGGTCGCGCGCGAAGCTGCGGCGGCGCAACGCATCATCGGTTTTGTTCCCACCATGGGCGCGCTGCATGAAGGCCACCTGTTGCTGGTGCGCGCCGCGAAACAGCAATGCTCGCCGGTGATTGTTTCGATTTTTGTGAATCCCACGCAGTTCGGCCCCGGCGAAGACCTGGACAAATATCCGCGCACTTTTGAGCACGACTGCGCGCTGCTGGAGTCGCTCGGCGTGGATTACGTTTTTGCGCCGGAAGCAGCGGAAATGTATCCGCGAGGATTTCGCACTTCTGTTCGCGTGGAAGGTCTGGGCGAAAAATTCGAGGGGCGCATCCGGCCGGGGCATTTTCAGGGCGTTTGCACGATCGTGCTGAAACTTTTCGAAATTATCCGGCCGAACTTCGCTTATTTCGGGCGCAAAGACGCGCAGCAAGTACGCATCATTCGCCAGATGGTTTGCGATCTGAATCTCGATGCGGAAGTCGTTGTTTGCCCGATCGTGCGCGAAGCGGACGGCCTGGCCATGTCATCGCGCAACGCATATCTCAATTCAGCCGAGCGTCGCGCCGCAACCGCGCTCTATCGTTCGCTGGACGCCGCGCGCCGCAGAATCGTTTCCGGTTCGCGCGCTGCGGCAGAAATTCTTGACGCTGTCCATTCGGTCCTTGCTTCCGAGCCGCTCGTCAAACTCGATTATGCCGCGCTTGTGAGCGAAGATTCCTTCGAGACGCTCGATTTTGCCCGCCCTCCGTGCCTCCTGCTCATTGCCGCGCATGTCGGGCCCACCCGGCTGATTGATAATCTGTTTATCGACGAGCGTCAGGGGTTCTCTGTATCTCTTTGATAGCTCGCTTCTTGTATGATTGATTTTGCCGCCCGTTCGCCAGGAGAACACCGCAATGCGAATCCCTCCTTCCACGCTGATTTTCTTTTGCGCACTTCTGCTTTCCACTCCGGTGTTTGCGCAGACCATTCCGGCAAACACGGATGTTATGATTAGCCTCGATCAAACTATCAGTTCCAAAAACGCGAAACGCAATCAACGCGTGAAAGCCAGCGTCGCTAAAGATGTGGTGGTGGATGGAGACGTTTTGCTGCCAAAAGGCGCGCCAGCCGCGGTTTACGTCGCTAAAGTGCAGCCTGGGGGAGACTCCTCCAAGCCGGCCGCGCTCGTGTTGCGTCTCGATGCAATCACTGTGGGAGGCCGCGCCTATCCCGTTTCGGCGCGCTATGCCGGCGAGCCGCCGCGGCCGGTGAGCAACACTCCAACAAACGCGGGCGTGACCGGCGCGACTGGAACGCCGGTGAAAGCAAAAGCTACGGACCGCAGAACGGCAGCATCGGGGGGCGCGGCGGCTGGAAATAAGAACGCAGATTCAATCTCATCGCAGGGGATAGCCGACGTTTATTATCCATCAAACACAGTGCTGAGCTTCCGGCTGAAAGCGCCGATCCAGGTGAAATGAAACCGCGCTTGGGCTCGATGGGCTTTCAGCTCCGGCTGATTTCTTCCAGAACTTCGGCGACGTGGCCCTTCGACGGCGCTTTATCCCATACGTGCTGAATTTTTCCCTCGGGATTAATCCAATAAGACATGCGCACAATTCCGAGAAAAGATTTTCCGAGGAAACTTTTCATTCGGCGCGCGCCGTAGGCTTCGATCACTTCGAATTTCGGGTCGGAGAGCAGCGCGAAATTCAAATTGTATTTCTCTTTGAATTTTGCCTGGCGCTCGACGGAATCGGCGCTGCATCCCAGGATCACCGCGTTTAGCTTGTCGAACTTCTTCTTCGCGTCGCGAAACTCGGACGCTTCGTTGGTTCAACCGGGGGTCATGGCTTTCGGAAAGAAATACAGCACAACATTTTTACCGCGAAAATCCCGGAGGGCGATCTCTTTTCCGTCATCCGCTTTTACTTTGAAGTCCGGCGCTCGTTCGCCGACCTTGAGTAGCTCGCTCATTTGGTCCTCACCTCTATTTCTGCTGCAGCAATCTAGTCAGAATTTCGTTCACCGTTTGCGGATTGGCGCGGCCCTTGGTCTCTTTCATCACCTGCCCAACAAAGAACTTGAAGACGCCCTCGTTGCCTGTGCGATATTTCGCCACATTGTCAGCATTTTTCGCAATGACCTCACGGCAGACCTTCTCCACGGCGGCCGTATCGCTGATGGGCGAAAGACCTTCTGCGGCGATGACTTCGCCTGCTGATTTTCCGGTTTCGAACATTTTGGCAAACACGCGCTTGCCGATGGCTCCGGTGATTTCGCCGCTCTCGACGCGCCGCAACAAATCCGCAAGCGCTGCGGGCTGAACCGGCGATTCTGAAATATCTTTGTTAGCGTCATTTAAACGGCGCAACAATTCTGTTTGAATCCAGTTGGCCGCGGTTTTCGGCGACGCACCGGCCCGAACGGCCGCTTCGAAATAATCCGCAAGGGCTGTGCTTGCGCTCAAAACGCTCGCATCGTAAGCACTGAGTCCATATTCGTCCAAAAAACGAGCGCGCTTGGCATCGGGAAGCTCCGGCATGTCACCAAGGATTGTGCGCTTTCGCGCCTCGGTGATTTCTACCGGCAGCAAATCTGGCTCGGGGAAATAGCGATAATCGTGGGCGAATTCCTTGGAGCGCATCGGCTCGGTGCGTCCCGCGGCGACATTCCACAGGCGCGTTTCTTGAGACACGCTTCCCCCTGATTCGAGAACGCCGATTTGCCGCTCGATTTCGTATTCAAGGGCATGAGTCAAATAACGAAACGAATTCAGATTCTTTACTTCGACTTTCGTTCCAAACTTCTCGGAGCCGCGCGGACGCACGCTGACGTTGGCGTCGCAGCGCAGCGAGCCTGATTCCATATTGCAATCGCTAACCTGGGTATATTCGAGCGCCTGCTTCAAAGTGGTCAAATATGCGTAGGCTTCTTCCGACGAACGAATGTCGGGCTCACTCACGATTTCGATGAGCGGAACGCCGCAGCGGTTAAAATCAATATGACTGTACTCGGCAGCGTCGGCGAAGCCTTCGTGCAAATTTTTCGCGGCGTCCTCTTCCATGTGCAGGCGGGTAATGCCGATGCGCTTTTTGGCGCCACTGATTTCGATTTCGAGCCAGCCTCCCGTAGCAAGCGGCAGCTCATATTGCGAAATCTGATAGCCCTTCGGCAAATCGGGATAAAAATAATTTTTGCGCGCGAACCGCGAATGCTGCTGCACGTCACAATGCAGCGCCAGCGCCGCCTTCATCGCCAGTTCGAGGGCGCGTCCATTGAGCACGGGCAACGCGCCGGGCAGGCCCAAACAGACAGGACAGGTGTTGGTATTGGGCGGATCGCCGAATCGCGTGGAGCAGCCGCAGAAAGCTTTGGTGGCGGTGGCGAGCTGCACGTGGACTTCGAGACCGGCGACGCATTCATAGCGGGAACGCAGTTCCGCGGAGACGCGCGATGCGCCTTCCGCGTTTGGCGTTGCCGCTCGTGAATTCGCCGCGCTCATCGAATCCTCGAATTATAACATCACGCCTGCAAGTGTCGGTCCGCGTCGCGGCGTTGCGCAGCATATGACTGACGAGCCAATTTGTCTCATCGAACACGAACTCGGACTACTTTCCGCCCCACGTGTATTTCACTCCCGCCAAATAATTCAAGCCGAGAGCAGGATAGCCGACGGCATCTGAATATCTATGGTCGAGCAGATTTTGTGCGCGCGCGAGGACGACAAATCCGTGCGTCAGCGAGAATTGCGCCCCCAGGTCGAGGCGGAAGTGACTCGGATTGCTGGTGAATCCGAATCCAAGAAAATCGCTGTCTGTTTCGCGACCCACAAAATATCCGGCCAAGTTCCAGTCCATGCGGCGGAAGGCGGCGTTCAAAATCAAATTTGCCGAATGGAGCGGGCGCAAGAACAACCGATTGCCCGGCGCCAAAGTGGGATCAAAAGCATTCGGCGCTTTCAGCACGCGCGTATCATCGTAAGTGTAATTTCCAATGACATTCAGCCAGGGAAGGGGCTTCGCTTCAATTTGCGCGCTGGCGCCAAAGGCTCGCGCCGCGTCCGTATTAAAAAATGTTCCGTAGCCGTCGGCGTCCAGTTCTGACGCAGGACATCCTGGAGGAACGGGAAATCCGCACGGGGAGCCGGGAAAACAGGATGCGAAGCTGACAATGTCGCGGAATTCGTTGCGAAAAAATGTGGCCGAGAATTTCACGCGCTCCTGCGCGAGCGTTTGATCGACACCTGCGTTGAAAGTGTTGCTGCGCTCCGGCTTCAAATTTGGATTGCCCGGAAAACACGGATCGGCCTCGAAGGACTGCGTGAAATCCGGCTCTTTGATGCCCAGGCCATAAGAAGTGCGCAGGCGCGTTTCGCCCCAGAAGCCGTTTCCGAAGCGCGCGAGGTAGGCGAGCCCGATTCGCGGGACGACGCGCGTGCCGAAACTGGCGTTCGCTTCCGCGCGAGCGCCGGCAATTGCGGTTAGGCGGCGGCCAAATGTGTAATGTGTTTCGACGTAGCCGCCTTGATTGTTTCTGCGCTCGTGCGGACCGGCTGCGGAGCCGTTTTCGACTTCATAGTTGTAGCCGAGAGAGACAGCGCCTGGGCCGGATAAATATGTGGATTGCTCCTCGAAACTGGCGCGATTGAACTGGTTAATCTCCGTGAATACCGGAATATCGATAACGAAGTCGCGGAAATAGGAGTCGGTTCCGGCGAGATGATGCTGCCAATGCGCGCCGGTGGAAAAATCCCAGCTCAAATTCGCCGCGAAATCGTGCAAATCGGAGGACTGGCCGAGATTCGGCGGCAGGAGCAACGTTTGGCCGGGCTGCCCCGCGTCGCTTGCGGCGCTGCGCATGGAAAGACGGAGCTGATTTGTGCCGCTGAATTTCCATCCAAAATTTCCGGAGAGCGTGGTGTCGCGGAAGCGGTCGTTGGGACCTTGGCCGTTGCTGTCGTAGTAAGAAATGGCCGGGGCGTAATCGAAATGGCCAATAACGCCGCTCAAATCGGCTTGTTCGCGTTGCGTATCGAACGTTCCGCCTTCGGCGAGAAGGGTCAGCATCGGCTTTTGCGTGGTTCCGCGGTGCGTAAAGATTTGGACCACGCCGTCCATAGCGTCGGAGCCAAAAAGCGCGCTCGAAGCACCATGCACGATTTCGATTTTGTCAATGTTGGTCACATCGAGATTGGAAAGGTCAATGTCGCCGCCCGGCTCATTTACTGGGGTGCCGTCGACGAGCACTTTGGTGAAATTGGAATTGCCGCCATCGAGAAAAAAGGAAGTAATGCCCCCTTCGGGGCCGAGTCGCGCGATATTTGCGCCCGGTGTGGAGGCGAGGAGCGGCGCGAGCCAGATGGTCTGGCGCTGGTCGATCTGCTGGCGCGTAAGGACGGTCACAGGGGACGCAACGGTGTTTGCCGACGCGGGCTCAGCTTCTGCGGACACTACGACTTGTGACGAGAGCGGCGCGAGCTCCATGCGCACGTTCCATTCGCGGCGCTGGCCTGCAGCGAGCGTGAATTCCTGCTGCGCGGCGGACATTTGTGGAGCGCTGATGTGCACGCGGTATTTCCCGGGCGCGAGCGCGATGGAATATGCGCCGTCTGCGCCGCTCCGCGCGCGAATTTCTGTTGCGTGCACGGCGGACAGCGGCTGGGCGATGATTGTTGCACCGGCGAGGGCTGCGCCGCTGCTATCGGTTACGCGGCCCAAAAGTGTGGCGCTCGATTGTGCGTGGCTGGTTGCTGAAAAACTGAGCAAGGCAACTGCAAAAGAACTGAATTGCAGGAACTTCGGCAGTGACTGCGGAACGCAGAGTCTCATTTTTTCCTCCGGCTCCCTCTCGCGCGGGAGTGTGAAGGCTGTCCCGAAGCGAAGCGGCGTTCGGCGTAGGAAAAACTTCGCGCCGCAGCTTTCGCGTTCGAGATAGAAACTCCGCCGGTCTCCTGGCTTGGCGGCATTCTTTCTGGCGCGGCCTTCCCGCAACGGCGCCGCGTCTTTCGACGAAGCGTCCGGCGCAGTGGCGCGCGCCCGATTTTTTCCGCCTTACAGTCGCGCAGCGGCGGCGGCTTTTCACCGCCTTCCCGTGCACGGAGTTTCGTGGTGAATTTTTCCAGCGGATGCCGGTGCGCTTTTCAGCTAGCCGATTTCCGCCGGCGCTTCAGCTAAATACTCTTGCTCAAATAAAACGGGGCTCCTTATTCGCCTTCTGCTTCTGACAAATCCCCGTCCGCGGCAGCGCCTTGCAAAATGACGCGCGGGCGGCCGTTGGCGCTTTTCTCGACCTCCAGCGGAGTGCCAAATACTTGCTCGAGTAATTCCGCGCGGTAGACTTCTTCCGGTTTGCCCGCCGCGACGCATTTGCCGCCGTGCAGCAGCACAACGAAATCGAAAAACTGCGCGGCGAGATTCAATTCGTGGGTGACGACGACGGCCGTGTAGCGATTCTGCTCGGTGAGGCGGCGGAGACGCCGCATCAGCTCCACTTTTCCGCCAATATCCAAATGGCGTGTGGGCTCATCGAGGAGCAAGAGTTGCGGCTCCTGCGCGAGCGCGCGCGCCAGCACCACGCGCTGCCGTTCGCCGCCGGAGAGCTGGTCCATGCGGCGCTCGGCCAGAGCTTCTGCGCCGGTCTGTTCGAGCGCATTTTGCGCCATCAGGTGATCCGCTTCATTCTCGAAGCGCAATCGCCGGCCGTAGGGATACCGTCCTTGCAGCACGTACTCCCACACGCTCAGCGGAAAAAGCAGGTTGCTTTCCTGATGCACAATGGCGATGCGCTGGGCGCGTTCGCGGAGGGAAAGGGCGCCGGGAGATTTTCCATCGAGTTCGACGCGGCCAGAGAGCGCGTTGAATTCTCCCGCTACCATTTGCAGGAGCGTGGATTTTCCGCTGGCGTTGGGCCCGAGAATTCCGACGATCTCGCGCTGACGCGCTGTGAAGCTCACTGGCCCCAGTGTAAATTTTGGGGCCGTTGGGGCGGCAGCCGAATACGCATACTGCGCTTGCTCGACCACCAGGCGCACCGGATGTTCCATCCAGCCTGCCAGCGTGCCCGCGCTCGAATTCATGGTTGTCATTTGCGAAATGCTCAAGCGAGTCTCCGCTTCAGAAGATAGATGAAAACGGGCGCGCCAATCGCGGCGGTCATTGCGCCGACAGGCAATTCCGTGGGAGCAACAATGGTGCGCGCGAGCGTGTCGGCCAGCGTTACGGCGATGGCGCCCCCAATCGCTGACGCAGGAATCAGCAAGCGATAGTCCGAGCCGAAAATCATGCGAATTACGTGCGGAATCAGCAGCCCTACGTACCCGATCGCGCCGCTCACGGATACCGCGAGGCCGGTCAGCAATGATGCGCCCACGTACACTACCAGCTTCACGCGCGGCACATTCACACCGAGATGATGCGCTTCTTGCTCACCAGTCAAAATTAGATTTAGATCGGACGCGGTGGTGTAAATGGCGCCGATGGTCAGGAGCAGCACCAAAAACAAGAATCCCAGACGAACTGCCGGCGCGGTGGCAAGATCGCCCATCAGCCAAAAAGCCATGCCGCGCAGGTCGCGGCCGCTAAGCGTGGTCATCAGAAACATAATAATTGCTGACAGAAAAGATGCCGCGACGATGCCCGCGAGCAGCAACGTGGTGCTGTCAAGCTGGCCGCCACGGCGACCCAAGAAATAAACGGCGGCGATAGTCACGAGCGCGCCCACGAATGCCAGAGCCTGCATGGTCCAGGGCTCACGCGGAAACCACGCCAGAGAAAAGATCGCGCCGAGGGCCGCGCCGCTGGAGACTCCCAGGACGTAGGGATCCGCCAGCGGATTGCGCAGCAGCGCCTGAAAGGACGCGCCGGAGACGGATAACGCAGCGCCGACCAAAATTCCCAGAGCGATGCGCGGGAGGCGCAAACCAAAAACGACTAAACGATCAGAAGAGGGAATGGCATTCCAATGGCCGATGGCGCCGCGCGCCAGGGTCATGACCACATCACCGACCGCCATCGGATAGGCGCCGACTTTCAGAGAGAAGACAACGATGACGAACAGAATTCCGGCGAGGCCCGCGCAAATCCAGAAAATTCTACGCGGCGTTAGCGAGCGCAAGAGGCTGCCTCCGGAGAGAAGCTTTGCCGCGCGTTGGGAAAACCTGGCGCGTTGCGGCGATGTTGAAGGAAATTATCGAACGACGATTGATTTTGCTTCTGAAAGATTTCGGGATGCAGTTCCTGCGCGAGCTGCTCGATGACGTCGACAAGTCCCGGCGCCGGTACATCGATTTCGTCGCTCACGACTGCAATGTGGCCTGCGCGGACCGCGGGAAGCTGACGCCAGGTTTCGTCGGCGCGCAGTTGGTTCAGATGCCTGGCGATCGCTGCCGGAACATTTGCGAGTTTCGCAGAATCGCTGCCGGAGTCCGCTCCCATGTGGTTCTCCGCGTAGATAATGTATTCAGGATTGAGCTTCACAATTTCTTCCATGCTCACCAGCGGCCAGTTCTGTTTGGTGCGAATCACCGATCGCGCTCCAGCCCACCGCAGGGCATCGGCGATGAAGGTGTTTTCGCCGACAGACTGCAGCGGATGGTCCCAGACAACAAAGAGCGCCGGCACGGGCGAGGCATTTGCCAGTTTTGCTTTGAGCGAATCGAGGCGCGCTTGCAATTTTTGAACGAGCGCCTGCGCCTGTTCGGATGCGCCAATCACGTCGCCGATGTCGGTGATAGAGCGCAGCATGCCAGCGACCGTGTGTGGATCCGTGGTGTAAACAGCGATGCCCAAACGCGCCAGCGAGTTGACCGTTTCCCAAGTATTGACGGCGGTGGCCAGCACAAGGTCCGGCCGCGCGCCGACGATAGCTTCGAGGCTGGGATTTACGGGCATGCCGATACTCGGTTTGGACTTCGCTTCGGCAGGATAATCGGTGAAGTTCGAGACGCCTACGAGCCGGTCTTGCGCGCCGAGCGCGTACACAATCTCGGCAAGATTCGGCGCAAGCGTGACGATACGGCGCACGCGTGCGGGCACCTCAACCTTTCGCCCCGACTCGTCAATCACGGTGCGCTTCGCCGCTGGCATGCCGGTAAGCCTTTCCGTTCCAATTTTTTGCGCCGCTGCTGATGAGTCTTGCGCCCACGCATTCGCAGAACTGAACGCGCCGTAAATCAGCGCCACAATTGACGCGCACGCCACATGATGTTTTGTTCGTTGCATTTCCTTGCGCAATAAAAAAACCCCACGAGAAATCATGGGGCGGCTCGCCGCACTCTTTCTCGCGAAGAGAGCTGCGTCACGCGACTCGCGCAAGTTCCTGACTTTCGGCGCCCGGTTTAGGTTTGCTGCGGAATTGTTGATTCTCGCACAGCAAAATCCTCTATCGAGCTACTTCGCGCTGCTGCGATTCTTGAGCAGCGGCTGCCGATCACAGTGGCGGGACCGTGGCCGATTTTCACGGCCTTCCTTCTTGCCCTGAGGAGCGTCAACTGGACGCTCCGAAAGGGTTATCCCGCGAGCCGGTTGAATTTTACGAATGCGAGTTTATGCGCAACGCCGCTTCGAGTCAAATCCCGCATGGACACGGCCGCATGCCGGCCACAACGCTCTGCGTCTCGGTTCCTCAGCGATTTTTCCATTTGGGCGAGCGCTTTTCGGCGATGGCGCGCAAGCCTTCGCTGGAATCCTCCAGCGAAGAAAGCTCGTTCAGAAAGACGGCCATGGATTGTCGGACGCCTTCGCGCAGCGAAAGACCCATAGAGCCCAAAATCGCTTTTTTGGCCATGGTGAGGACGGGACCAGAGTGCGCGGTCACTTGCTCGCTCATCTCTTTCACCGTGGCTTCGAGTTTGTCTTCGGTCACCACGCGGTTAACCAGGCCCAAGTTCCGCGCTCCTTCGGCGCTGATCACTTCGCCCGTCAGCACAAGCTCAAGAGCGCGCTTTGGGCCGACAATGAAGGGCAAAATCGCCGCGGCCAACGGAGGGAAAACGCCGAGCTTGATTTCTGGCTGCGCGAATTTCGCGCGCGGGGTCGCCACCACCAAATCTCCCAGTGCCGCAAGTTCTGAGCCGCCTCCAAACGCAGGACCGTTCACGACCACAAGCAAAGGCTTGGCGGTATCGAGCATGGCAGTGAAGGCCCGCTGGAACGCATCTAGCACCTGAAACGCGCGCCGCGGGGTGTATTCGCCCAATTCGATGCCGCCGCAGAAAGATTGCCCGGCCGAATCCAGGATGATCAACTTCACGTCGCCGCGCCCCTCGAGAGAATCAATTCCGGCAGCAAGTTCGGCGAGCATGCGCTCGTTCAGCATGTTGTGCTCGGGACGGTCGAGGGTCAGGCGCGCAACTTCGCCCTCGATGCGGAAACGGATGAATTTGAAGTCATCTGCCTTTGGCGCGGCGGCTCCCACGTTTCCCGCCACGGCCACGCGTGACATCTTCGGTTCTGCGACGCGCATGAACGATTCCTCCTGATTCACGAAAAGGATGTGTATCGGAATCGTACGCCGGAAACAGCGTGGAATTAAGCGCGGGTTTTGCTATGGGCGCGGAAGGAGCAACCCTGACCCGAGGTACGGGGCGCAAGTCTTACCGGTCATTTCTGTGTCGTCGCGCATCGCGGTGCGCTTTCGTGTATCGGGGCGGCACCGGATAGAATCTCCATATACTGATGGCACGTGTGCAGAGTTACGACGTGGCTGGGCCGCTGAATGCACATCCAATCGTATTTTTGCACGGAATGCGAGTTACCCGACGAATGTGGCAGCCGCAGATGGAGCGGCTGGCCGATGAATTCCGCGTGATAGCGGCGGACCTGGCCGGCCACGGCAGCCTGAAGGGCGAAATGTTCCACGTGGAACGTTGCGCTGACGAATTGGCTGAGGTGATAGATGAGGCCGCGAACGGGCGCGCGTTGGTGGCTGGGCTTTCACTTGGCGGCTATATCGCCATGGAATTCGGCGCAAAATACCCGCAAAAAGCGGCTGGGCTGGTGATTGCGAGCGCGTCGGTTGAGCCTCAGGGATGGTATGCGTTCCCGTATGCGGTTCTCTCCGCATTGATGGATAAATTGCCGGAGCGCTGGCTTAACTGGGTGAGCCGCAAGGCTTTCCTACTTGCTTACGGCGAACGCCGGGCGCAACCACTGATCGCCCCGGGATTTTTTATGCGCGGAGGGGCTGCCGGGATTCGCGAAGTGATGCGCCATAAATTCGTTCCCAGGCTGGCAGCTTATCCCGGGCCGGTTTTGCTGCTAAATGGAGCGAGGGACCTTGGCTTCCGTCTGCATGAAAAGAAATTCCTGGCGGCGGCGAAAAACGGGCGGCTGCAGGTGATTCCCAAGGCGTTCCATATCTCGAATATCGATCAACCGGAGATATTTTCGGAGGCCGTTCGCGAGTTTGCCAGATCCATTGAATGGTAATTGACTGTTCGCTTGCGCTTATTGCCGGGTATGAACGGCAATGGTAGGATTGAAATTCTATGCCTGCATCGGACAGCTCATTGGGCAATCCTGCGCAACGACCGCGCGTTGGAATCCCGTACCGAACGCATAAAGAAGAAGTTAGCGGCGTTCGGGAAAAGTACGAGAAGTATGTGCGCGCCGTTGAGAATGCTGGCGGCACCGCGGTTGAGGTTTCGCTGGGCTTAGCATCGCCTGAGTTGGAGAAGCTGGCCCGAGGGCTCGATGCGATTGTACTGCCGGGCAGTCCGGCGGACGTGAATCCGGCGCGTTATGGCGCGGCAGTGCACCCAAAAACAGCAGAGGCAGACCAGGCGCGCGAGACGACGGATCTGGCTCTGTTGAGCCACTGCTTCGCCGAAGGCAAACCGGTCCTGGCTATCTGTTACGGCGTGCAGATTTTGAACGTCTATCTGGGTGGCTCGCTTATCCAAGACATTGCCAGTGAAGTGCCAGCGAGCATTACACATGCATGGGAAGGGCGCGAGCGCGGCGTCCCTGAGCCATTTCACGATGTGATGATAGAACCAGAAAGCAAAATAGCGACGGCTGCGAGCAAGATGGAAGCAAATGTCAACAGCTCACATCACCAAGCGATTCGCCAGCCGGCGCGGAATCTGCGCGTTGTGGCGCGCGCGAGCGACGGAATTATCGAAGCAGTGGAGTGGATTGACGACGCAAACTGGATTGTGGGCGTGCAATGGCATCCGGAACGGATGGCCGGCGACGCGTTCGCTGCGGAATTATTTCGAGGGTTGATTGCCGCAGCGCGGCGCAGCGCGGTTCGCGCTTAAAGGGCGTCGGTTTTTCTTGGCTCAAATTGAAGAATTAAGCGCGAAGTTTTGCGGCCGGTATTGGGATCGCTGGGGAGCGCTATGATTTCACTCGCAGGAAAATCTGTGCTGATCACCGGAGGCTCGCGAGGCATTGGAGCCGCTGCCGTGCGCCTTTTCGCGCAAGCTGGCGCAGACGTTGTTTTTAGTTATCACCGCAATCGCGCGGCCGCTGAACAGGTGGCGCAAGAGTCGTGCAGGCATGGGACGCGGATCGAACCATACAAAGCAGACCTTGGCCGCGCGGCTGACGCGAAAGCACTTGTGGAATACGCGCGAGACCGTTTGGGCCACCTGGACATCCTAGTGGCGAATGCGGGCATCTGGAATGTTAAGGATATTGCAATAGAAGACATGCCCGAGCGGCAATGGGACGAAATGATGAATGTGAATTTGAAAAGCGTCTACTCGATGATTCATTATGCTGTGCCGCAGATGATTGCGCAAAAGGCGGGGCGGATTGTGGCGGTGAGTTCGACGGCGGGCCAGCGCGGCGAGGCCATGCATACGCATTATGGCGCATCCAAAGGCGCGATTATTAGTTTCGTGAAGGGATTATCCACAGAACTGGCGCTGCACAATATTCTGGTAAATTGCGTGGCGCCGGGCTGGGTGGATACGGAAATGTCGCAGCCTGTTCTAAAGACGAAGGCGGGATTGAAGTTCGCAACGAGCGCGATACCGCTTGGCCGAGTGGGCACGGCGGAAGAAATCGCCTCAGCGATCCTGTTCCTGGCATCGGATCTGGCCACTTTCATCACCGGAGAAGTTTTGAATGTGAATGGAGGCGCGGTCCTGTGCGGTTGAGGTATCGCTGGGCCTCCATTGTGAGCATGGCAGCGGCAATCCTGATTGCCGCAAGCGTACCGGCGCGCGCGCAGGATGGCCAGGTGCTGCTGCCGGCGCAGAGCGCCGCCAAAGCCAAGGCTCTTTTGCAACAAATGATTCAGGCGCTCGGAGGGAGCGCTTATTTGAACGTCAAGGATTCCACATGCAAAGGAATGCTCGGGACTTTCGGACATTCGGGCGCGCTGAGCAGTTACGAGAGTTTTTGGGATTTTGTTAAGCTCCCGGATAAAGACCGCACGGAATTCTCGAAGAAACGCAATATCATTCAAATTTCGAACGGAAACCAAGGCTGGACGCTTGACCGCGGCGGAGTGAGCCCGGAACCTGCGGGTGAAATCAAGGACAATCAGCAAGAGCTGCAGCTCGATTTAGACTATATTCTGCGTTTTCGCCTGAACGAACCCGGAATGATTTTTCGCTACATTGGACCGGATGTTGTCGACTTGAAAGAAGCCGATTGGGTGGAAATCGACGATCCGCAGGGGCATCAAATCCGCATTGCTATTGCGAAGCTGACGCATTTGCCGATCCGCAAGGAAGTTGCGATGCGCGACCCAGTGACGCACATGCGCACCGAAGAAGTGGATTACTTTTCGGATTTCCACACTGTTGATGGGGTCACGATGTATTTCCAGCAGACGCGCATTCGCAACGGAATGAAAGTTTTTCAAGTGTTTTACGATCCGAATGGATGCAAGTTCAACACTGGCTTGTCGGATGCGCTTTTCACGAAAGATTCCCTCGAAGAGCGATGGGCCAAAGTCGGGAAAAAGAGCAAGAAGGAAAAGAAAAGCAAGAAGGGCAAAGAGGAAGTCGCCAAGGACAAGGATAAGTCAGGATCATAGCCGCTAAACTGTGCCTCCTGCAGTCGTTTTCTGATACACTCCGCGGAAAGTTAATGAAAGGGGTGTATCCATGCTTCGACGTCGCGAATTCATTCAGCGTTCCGCAATCGCTGCCGCATTGCTGGGCATTCCGCTTTCCAGGGCGGCGCAGGCCATCGGACAAATCACAGTCGAGAAACCTCCAATGCCAGCACCGGATCTTTTCGCGTCGGATCCAGCGCGATATTGGGCAGAAATGCGGAGGCAATGGCTGCTGGCCGCGGATCACGTCAATCTGAACTGCGGTTCGGTGGGCTGCACGCCGCTACCGGTGCTACGCGCGATGATCGAGCACATTCTGGAATCCGAAGAATTTCGCGAGCCTGCCTACCCCTGGTTCGGCTATGACGAAAATGAGCACCTGCAGAAAACGGTCGCTGCGCTGGCGGCTTTCGTGAATGCTAACCCTGATGAAATAGCCCTCCTACGAAATGCAACGGAAGCGAACAACGTCATCGCCAACGGAATCGATATGAAGCCGGGCGAAGAGGTGCTCATGACGGACCAAGAGCATCCGGGAGGCTATTGCCCGTGGGACGTGAAAGCCGCGCGTTACGGCATAAAGATCAACAAAGTTGCGCTGCCGAAGCCTCCGCGCTCGACGGAGGAAATTGTGGAGCTTTTCGAGCGCGCGATGACGCCGAAAACGCGGATGATCTTCTTCAGCCACATCACAACGGCCACTGGAGTTATCCTGCCCGCTAAGGAAATTTGCGCGGTTGCGCGACGGCATGGCGCGTTGTCAGCAGTGGATGGCGCGCATGCCATCGGGCAAATTCCTCTCAACTTGCACGACATGGGCTGCGATTTTTACGGCTCGAGTCCGCACAAATGGCTGATGGCGCCGAAAGGCACGGGCTTTCTTTATGTTCGCCAGGAGCATTTGAAGGATTTATGGCCGCATACAGCAACCGCAAATTGGAATAACTACGAGCTGAAGGCGTATCGATTTTCGTGGATTGGGACTTCGAATTTATCCGTAATGGTTGGCTTGCATGCGGCAATCGATTTCTTCAATCAAGTGGGCCCCGATCGCATTTACGCGCGACAGCATGAGCTGGCGACGCAAGTGCGCGACCGATGCTTGAAGTATTCGAACCTGAAAACCACGAATGCCAGCGCCGATCAGTTTTTCAACGCGCTAGTAAGCATCGAACCGAATCCGCCGCTTCCGGCAGGCACAACCACAGGAGGACTAAAGGAAGTTGCGGATGAATGCGCCGCGCGCAACATTCGCATCGTATGCGGCGCCACGAACATGCGCGTCTCCACGAATATTTTCACCCAACCGACCGAGCTCGATCTGTTTTACGACGCGCTGGACGCCGGCATGCACGCTTGAACACGCTCCACAAAAGCACTCACAGCCATTACGGATGCCAGTTCGTTGCTGGCGCTGCTTTTTGTCCCGAAGCCGCGACGGGTTATAATCACTCGATGCAAACGACACAGAAGAAGCAGCGTATACGCAGCACTACAGTTTTGTGCGTGCGCAAAGATGGACATGTGGTAATGGCGGGCGATGGGCAGGTGACGCTCGGCGAGGGCGTGGTAAAGCACAACGCCAAAAAAATTCGCCGGCTTTTCAGCGACAAGATTCTTGCCGGTTTTGCCGGCAGCACCGCCGATGCGCTTTCTCTGTTCACGCGCTTCGAGAACAAGCTGCAGGAATTCCACGGCAACCTGGCGCGCGCAGCGGTGGAGCTTTCCAAGGAATGGCGAACGGACCGTTCGCTACGGCATCTGGAGGCTTTGCTCATCGTGGCGGACAGCAAATCGACGTTTCTGCTGTCTGGAAATGGCGATGTGATCGAACCAGACGACGGTATTTGCGCCATCGGCTCGGGCGGACCGTACGCACTTTCGGCGGCACGCGCGCTGGCAAAACACACGAAACTGAGCTGCAAGGATATTGCGCAGGAGGCTATGCGCATCGCCAGCGAAATCTGCATCTATACAAATGCGACGTTCGTAATTGAGGAACTCTAGAGGATAGGTGAGAATCAGTGGGCGAAAAGGGCAAGGATGAAAAGAATATGGTGATTTACCTCAACGGAGAGCATCCGCCGGCGGAGCCCGAGGCGCTTCCGTCGTTCGATGAATTGACTCCGCGCGAAATTGTCCTGGAGCTCGATAAGTACATAGTCGGCCAGAACGCCGCGAAACGCGCGGTCGCGGTGGCGTTGCGCAACCGCGTTCGCCGGCAAAAATTGCAGCCGGAAATGGCGGAAGATGTGTTGCCGAAAAACATTTTGATGATTGGCCCGACGGGCGTGGGAAAAACGGAAATTGCCCGGCGCCTGGCGCGGCTTGCCGGCTGTCCGTTCGTAAAAGTAGAGGCCTCTAAATACACGGAAGTTGGGTACGTGGGCCGCGACGTCGAGTCCATGGTGCGGGACCTGGTCGAAGTGGCTATCGATATGGTGCGCGAAGAGAAACTGGATGAAGTGGCGGAGCGCGCCGAGCAGGCGGCGGAAGAGCGCCTGCTGGATTTGCTGCTGCCGACGTCGCCGACGCCAACTTCCATCGACAGCACCAGCCCGGGTTCGGAAGCTCAGAGTCGCGAAGTGGCGCAGCGCACGCGGGAAAAACTGCGCGCGCAGTTGCGAGAGGGGAAACTCGACCAGCGTATGGTCGAAGTGGAAGTCCGCGAGCGCATGACGCCGGCGTTTGAAATCGTGTCCAGCCAGGGCGTCGAGGAAATGGACATCAACGTCAAGGACATGCTCTCCGGCATTTTTGGCCAGCAGAAGAAAAAACGCAAAATGATGGTGGCGGAGGCGTACGACTACCTGATTCAAGAAGAAGAAAGCAAGCTGCTGGACATGGAGCAGGTGACGCGCATCGCGGTTGACCGCGTGGAGCAAATGGGAATTCTGTTCATCGACGAAGTCGACAAAATTGCGGGGCGGGAATCGGGGCATGGCCCGGATGTTTCGCGCGAAGGAGTGCAGCGCGACATCCTGCCAATCGTCGAAGGAACTACGGTAAACACGCGCTACGGCATGGTGCGCACGGACCACGTTCTGTTCATCGCGGCCGGCGCGTTTCATACCACCAAGCCTTCTGACTTGATTCCTGAACTTCAGGGGCGTTTCCCGATTCGCGTGGAGCTAAGCTCTCTCAGCGAAGCTGATTTCGTGCGCATTTTGACCGAGCCGAAGAACGCGCTCATCAAGCAATCGATCGCGTTGCTGGATACCGAGGGACTGAAGATAAGCTTCAGCGAAGATGCTGTGGCGTCTATCGCGCGATTCGCAGCGCTGGTGAACGAGCAAACGGAAAATATAGGCGCGCGGCGTTTGCATACGATTCTCGAAAAGGTGCTGGAGGAGATTTCTTTCGAAGCTCCCGAGATGAAAAAGCGCAACGTCAAAATTGACGCCGCCTACGTGCAGAAACAGCTTGCCGATGTTGTGAAGGACCAGGACCTCAGCCGTTACATCCTCTAGGTGAGTGACCGCGGATAATGGCGCTCACTCGGCAAGAGCCAAATCTTGCGAGGGCGCGCAGCCTGCATTTTTTGAATCTCCTGATGATTGCCCTTACGGGCATGCTGCTTTTCGGATGTGCTGCTCCGGGCGTGCCGGTCACGCGCGAGACGACCAAACCGCAAGCCATCACGAATCTTTCTGCGAAACAAGTGGGCGCGTCAATTGTCCTGTCGTTTACTCTGCCAACAAAGACGGTGAAAGGCGGCGCGCTCAGCATGAATTTTAAGATCGAGATCTACCGCGCATTTGAAAGCGTCTCGGAAGCAAAGTCGCGGCATGGTAAAAAACTGCGACTAATCACTACCATTCCTCCGCAAATGGTTGACCAATACCTCCAAGCAGGGCAGGTCGATTTCCCTGATATGCTCACGCTGCAGGATTTGACCACGCATGCCGGTAAAGATGAGGCCGTATACGAAGTCCGCACGCGAGTCGCCAGAAGCGAATCTGACCGTTCGAATGCGATTCAAATCCCGATCCTGCCTGCGCCGCAGCCAATTCATGATCTGCGCGCGCAAATCGCGAATGACACGGTGGAGCTTTCCTGGAGCGCCCCGGCGATTGTGCCAAGTGGCGCTTCTGAGCCGGTTTCCATCCGCTATCAGGTTTATCGAGCGGAACTTCCTGACGTTAATTCCGCGTCCAGCGAGCCGTTAGCAGCGGCTGCGACCCCCGTTGCAGCAAGTGCGGGATTCGCATTGCTCGGAGAATCCTCAGAGCCGTCCTATAGCGACACAAAAGTTGAAGCGGGGCGGAGTTACAGATACAAAGTTCGTAGCATCGCGAAATACGTGGCGGGTTCCGTTGAGTCGCAAGATTCCAACGTAATCGAAGTAAAGTTGGCTGCCAGTCATCGTCCTGCTGCTCCGAACAACGTGCTCGCCACCGTGGTTCCCGCCCATGGAGCCGCTCCGCCATCCGTTGAGCTTTCCTGGGAGATTAGTCCTGAGACAGATTTGGCTGGTTACAATATTTATCGGAGCAACGAAGAAAACGAGACAGGCACACGGGTGAATACCGCTCCCGTGCTCGTGCCTGTTTTCCGGGATACCTCCGTCGTGCCGGGAGTGGAGTATTTTTACCGGATCACAGCCATCCGCGGTGGAAATGAGAGTGAGCCCAGCGCTCCAGTTGCGGTCACAGTGCCGATTTCGAAATAGCGGCGGAGGTCATCTGGCTCTCAAAATGCGCCTTTCATTCGAGGGAGTTCATGAGAATTTGCCGTTTCCAATCTAAGACAGCAAGCGTAGCTTCTGATCGGCAAAATGCATCTGCTAAAGATTTCGACGCGGCGCGCTACGGAATCATCGAAGATGACCGCGTCGTTGAGCTGCTGGACCCGTTTCGATCGCGAGAACGAACAGGCCAAAGTTGGCAACTCTCTGAAGTTAAGCTTCTCGCTCCCTGCGCGCCCAACAAGATCGTTTGCGTTGGACGCAACTATGCGGAGCACGCCGCTGAACTCGGCAATGCCATTCCGGAGGAGCCGCTGATTTTTCTGAAGCCGCTTTCCGCGATTATCGCTCCCGAGGAGCCAATTGTGTTGACGCCTCATTCGGAGCGCGTTGATTACGAAGGCGAGTTGGCCGTCGTGATTGGAAAACAGTGCCGCAGGTTAGGAGCAGCCGATGATGTGCAACCGCACATTCTAGGATACACGTGCCTGAACGACGTCACCGCCCGCGACTTGCAGAAAAAGGACGTGCAGTTCACGCGCGCAAAGGGATTCGACACGTTCTGCCCGTTCGGCCCGTGGATTGAAACAGAACTGGATTTGAATCATGCGCGTGTCGAGACGTTTGTCAACAAGGAGCGGCGCCAATCGGCGAAGTTCACGGAAATGATTTTCCCGGTTGAATTTCTGGTTCGCTGGATTTCGCAGATGATGACGCTCGAAGCGGGAGACATAATCGCCACTGGCACGCCCGCCGGTATTGGCCCTCTTTCCGCTGGGAACATTGTCGAAATCACGGTGACCGGCATCGGCACCCTGCGCAATCCGGTAGTCAAGCCCGCATAGATTCAGCTTTTTAGCTGAGGAGGGGGATATCTCTTGCGATAGATGGTTGCTCCTTCGCCCACTTGAGGACTCTTCTCACAGGTATAATCTGTCAGAAGAGCGTGCCAGTGGTTCTCCTATGGCTTGAGAGAAATAGTAGAGCCGCATACGCCGCAACAAAATCAGATCCCTGGAGTAGCTCGTGATTGTCTTAGGCGTTTTCGCTTTTGTGCGACTGTTCGGCCGGGTCAAGAATTCAATGGAAACGGAACGCGAGCGGCGCGCGTACCTAAATCGCGTTGGCCGCATCGTCGACGGACAGGTTTTGGAAATTGTCGAAAGACCTGTCGGCGAAGCGCCATCGGGCCAAACAGGTCTCTTCGGAAAGCGCGGACGCGCGGATTTAACGAAATTGCCCAACCACAAAATGCTCCTCTATACGTACTCGATTTCCGGAGTCACCTACGAAGCTGCGCAGGACATCACGGGATTCGAAGAGCAAGCATGCCTGGAACGGGTGGTGGCTGGCCAGCCCGTGGGCGTGAGATATGATCCTGCTAATCCAAGCAATTCCATCCTAATCGCGGATGATTGGTCCGCACTGCGCTGATTACTCGGCGTTCATAGCCTAGATTCCCTGTGCAGTTCCAGATAGTCAGTTCCTTCGCTTGCCGGATGCGTCTCGCTGTGGCACGCTAGCGCTCCAGACATGACCGCAAAAACGCCGAAACACGATCGCATCGATGAATTCAAGGTCCGTAGTCAAGAGGCGGAAGCGGGCGGTGGCTCAGAGCGACGCGAGCGCCAGCACAAAGAAGGCAAGCTGAATGCGCGGGAGAGAATCGCGCTACTCCTCGACGAGGGCACATTCGAGGAGTTGGACAAATTCGTTAAACACCGCTGCGTAGATTTTGGAATGGCTGAGCAGCGGCCCTCCGGCGATGGGTTCGTTTCCGGTTTCGGGCGCATCGATGGGCGTTTGGTCTACGTTTTCGCTCAAGACTTCACAGTGTTTGGCGGCTCGCTCTCCGAAACCAATGCCGGAAAAATCGGAAAAATCATGAAGCTGGCGATGAGCAATGGCGCTCCGGTAATTGGATTGAATGATTCTGGCGGGGCGCGCATTCAAGAGGGAGTGATGTCGCTGGCGGGTTACGCGGATATTTTTTTGCTGAATACGCTGGCCAGCGGCGTCGTGCCGCAAATCAGCGCCATCATGGGGCCATGCGCGGGAGGCGCGGTTTATTCGCCGGCGATCACGGATTTCATTTTCATGACCGAAAACTCGTCGTACATGTTCGTCACGGGTCCCGATGTGATTAAGACAGTGACGCACGAGGAAGTCACCAAACACGAACTCGGCGGCGCCATGACGCACAATGCGAAAAGCGGCGTGGCTCATTTTATTGCGCGGGATGACCAGGAATGCCTGGCCATGATTCGCGAGCTGCTCAGTTTCCTGCCCTCCAATAATCTGGATGATCCGCCACGCCGCGCTACCGATGACCCTGTCGACCGCGCCGAATTGTCGCTGAACTCCATCGTTCCGGAAGATCCGATGGTTCCGTACGACATTAAAGACGTGATCCACGCGGTGGTTGATGATCGGTATTTCTTCGAAGTGCATGAGCATTTTGCGACGAACCTGGTTGTGGGTTTCGCGCGGCTCGCGGGATCTCCGGTTGGCATCATTGCAAACCAGCCGGCATTCCTTGCCGGCGTTCTGGACATCAATGCGTCAGTGAAAGGGGCGCGATTTGTGCGATTCTGCGATGCATTCAATATTCCGCTGATCACTTTTGAGGATGTCCCAGGGTTTTTGCCCGGCACGCAGCAGGAATATGGCGGGATCATCAGGCACGGCGCAAAGCTGCTTTTTGCTTATGCGGAGGCGACGGTTCCCAAAATCACGGTGATCACGCGAAAGGCCTATGGCGGCGCTTACTGCGTGATGTCGTCAAAGCACATTCGCACGGACTTCAATTTCGCGTGGCCGAGCGCGGAGATCGCCGTGATGGGCCCGGAGGGAGCTGTAAACATTGTTTACAGGCGCGAAATTGAACGCGCCGCGGAATCTGAGCGCGCCGGTTTGCGCGCGGAAAAAATCGCGGAGTTTCGCGAACGTTTTGCCAATCCCTATATTGCCGCCGAGCGCGGCTACATTGATGCAATTATTACGCCAGCGGAGACACGCTCGAGACTGATTACGGCCTTGCGCTCGCTTGAGAATAAACGCGACACCAATCCTCGAAAGAAACACGGAAACATACCGCTGTAATCCACGTGCTAGAATTCATTCCGCCATTTCGCACCGAATGAGCAAATGAATGTACAAATGTTCAAGAAAATACTGATTGCAAATCGCGGAGAGATTGCGGTTCGCATCGTGCGCGCCTGCCGCGAGATGGGCATTTGCTCGGTGGCCGTTTTCAGCGACGCGGACCGCGCTTCTCTTCATGTGCGGCTTGCGGATGAAGCCTACCGAATCGGCCCGGCGCCTTCGCGAGAGAGCTATTTAGTCATCGACAAAATCTTGAAAGTCGCAAAATTGGCTCAGTGCGATGCTGTTCACCCGGGATATGGCTTCCTGGCGGAGAACCCCGATCTTCCTCGCGCCTGTGCGCGCGAAGGCATCACCTTTATCGGCCCTTCGGCCGGTGCTATGGAGCAGTTGGGATCAAAGACTGCCGCGCGGCAGCTTGCGAAAAAAATGGGCGTCCCTACAGTGCCGGGCACAATTGATCCGATTGAGAGCGCCCAAAATGCAGCCGAAATCGCGCACGAAATCGGCTTTCCCCTTGTCTTGAAAGCAGTGGCGGGCGGCGGCGGCAAGGGAATGCGCTTGGTTGAAAGGGAGGTGGAGTTGCCGGCGGCGTGGCGCGAAGCGTCTTCCGAAGCAACGAATGCATTCGGCGACGGAAGATTGTACCTCGAGAAATTCTTGATTCGTCCGCGCCATGTGGAGATTCAAGTCCTTGCTGATCATCATGGGCACATCGTTTATCTTGGCGAACGCGAATGCTCTGTGCAGCGGCGCTATCAGAAAGTCATCGAAGAGGCTCCCTCGCCCATTGCCACGCCCGAATTGCGCCGTGCTATGGGAGAAGCTGCAGTTAAGCTCGCTCGCGCGGGAAATTATGCTAATGCCGGGACGATGGAATTTCTTGTTGACGCCAGCCGGAACTTCTATTTCCTCGAAATGAATACGCGTCTGCAGGTCGAGCATCCCGTAACGGAGATGGTCACGGCCCTCGACCTGGTAAAGCTGCAAATTCATGTCGCATGCGGTAATGCGCTCCCATTTGCGCAGGAGAATATAGAATTGCGCGGGCATGCCATGGAATGCCGCATCTATGCCGAGGATCCCGATAATAATTTCTATCCTTCGCCTGGAAAAATCCTGAAGCGCCGCACACCGTCCGGGCCGGGCATTCGCGTGGACGATGGCGTCTATGAGGGCTGGACTGTGCCTTTGGATTACGACCCTATGCTGGACAAAGTCATCGTCTGGGGAGCCAATCGCGATGAGGCCATCGCTCGCATGAACCGCGCATTGAATGAATACTACGCCACAGGAATCCAAACAAACGTAAGCCTGTTCCGGAGAATTCTTTCCGCACCGGAGTTCTTGCGCGGCGAAATTCATACTAAATGGCTTGACGAGTTCCTGACCAAGCCCGCGGCGGCTCTCGTTGCAAGCAAATCACAGCACGCACGCGAAATGCTGCTCGAAGATGCGGCAACACTCGCAGCGGGATTCTGGTTTGCGCGCAGGAGTGAGGCACAGAATACGCCTGCGATTTCGCCAGAACGAACCTCGCGCTGGAAAACTCAAGCCCGCCGCGAGCAGGTTTCCGAACCTCTGGAACAATGATGAATCTTCAGCTGAAAATTAACAGCCGCACGCGAAATGTAAGAATCACGCGCGCCACATCGCGGACCGAGTTCAGCCTCGATGGACAAGGAGTGGCTGCGGACGTTGTAGAGCTGGAATCGGGCGTTCTTTCCGTGCTGCTCGCTGGCGCGGTTTTTGAAGTGCGCGTTGCGCCTGCACTGGGCGGGGTGCGCATCGCCATCGATGGTCATGAGTATTTTGTGGAATACGAAGATCCGCGTCAGTGGCGGCGCGGCGGAAGCGGGTCAGTTGGCGCACAAGGCCTGCAAAGTATCACCGCTCCAATGCCGGGCAAAATCGTGCGTCTTTTGGTTAAAAATGGAGACAAAGTCGAACAAGGCCAGGGCCTGTTGATCATCGAGGCCATGAAGATGCAAAACGAAATCAAATCGCCAAAAGAAGGAATCGTCGAAAAAGTAGCCGTTGCGGAAAGTCAGCCCGTGAACGCCGGAGAAGTCTTGGCCGTAATCGCGTGAATCAGGATTTCGCTCTGCTGCAAGTTCCTACGGATTATGCGCGCTCTCATCCGCGGGCAATTGTCCGGCTGATTCGACGATCTCTTTCGCCAGATAGTTGACAACGTGGGCCTGGTCCCGCGCCATGCTCAAATAGGCAGCGCGAAGCAACTGCTCGCGCCGATTCTGCAGAGTTTGACGGATGGACTGTTGCACCTGCGGATCCGAAAGCTGCCGCTGGCCGGCCTGCTCCTTGGCAATCAGCTTGATGATGTGATAGCCATCCTTCAGAAGTATCGGTTTGCTCACTTGTCCCGGCTGCAGCGCCAACACCGCGTTCTTTAGCGCAGGTTCCGTCTGGCTTAGCGAGGATTCCGGTATGAAGCCGAGATCCCCGCCATTCGTCCCGTTCGCGTCCTCTGAGTAGTCCATAGCCAGTTGCGCGAAATCGGTTCCAGCGGCAAGGCGCGATTCCAGCATTTCAACTTTCTTCTTGGCCTGCTCGAGAGTGGTCGCATCGTCATTTTTACGATTGTGAATTCCGGGATCCGGACCAGGAGTGACGACGATTTGCGCCACATGAAATTGCGGCTCGGCCACGTTGAATTGCGCCTGATTCTTTTGATAGAAGGCGGCGACATCCGCATCCGTCACCTTAATCTTGGCCACCACGTCACGATTAAGCAGTTTCTGAATCGAGAGTTCGCGCCGGATTTCATTCTTCAGATCATCGACGGTCAGGCCGCTTTCCTGCAGCTTCTTCTGAAATTCATCCTCGGTAAAAGAACTCTTGGATTGCGCGAAGCGGCTTTCGACGTCTGCGTCTGACGCCACCAAATTCAGCGCCTTGGCGCGCTGGAAGAGAATCTCGTTGTTAATCAGCTGATCCAGAATACTGAGTTTCATGGAAAGAGCTTCGTCGTGCGACAGCTCGCCATTCGGCGGCGTGCCCTGCGATTGCTGCCGACTGCGGTAATACTTCTCCACCTCCGCGCGATCAATGGCCACGCCGTTAACAACCGCCCAGGTATTTTTGCTGGGCGCCTGTTGATTTCGGCACGAGGTTATCGCTGCGCACACTATTATGGCCGCAAGAATCAGCCTCTTTTTCGGCAAGGAAAAACTCCTTCGACTGTGAAGATATTTTCTGAGGATGGTTTAGGCGGCCTTCCGTACGCGTCCTGCGCGGATGCAAGCGGTACACGCGCGAATATGCTTGCGCACGCCTCCAACAACAGTTTTCACTCGCCGCAAATTCGGATTCCACCGGCGGCGCCGCAGGTTATTCGCGTGACTCACAGTGTTGCCATAACTGGGCTTCTTACCGCAGATTTCGCAAATCAGTGCCATTCTGAGCTCCAATAAGTCTGCTGGAAACGATGGTTGGAATGTTATCAGAGATTGGCCTCGCAGAAAAGCCGCGTCTTATGCTCTCAGAATTGAGCCTCGCTACAAGGATTGCGGCCCGGTGCGAGAAGGGACGCACAGCCGCGCGGAGCCTGCCATGCCGAGGCTGGCTAGACATGCTACATTTAAGCGGTGCGACCCGAGATTGAGCGCGCCATCGAACTGGTGCACCGCAAAGACGCGAAATCGCTGGAGGAAGCGCTTGCGCTGCTGCAAAACACCGTCTTTTCGTTCAGCATGAAAGTCTGCGGCCAGCGGCAAGATGCCGAAGATACCATGCAGGACGTGCTGGTCAAATCGATTCCTAATCTACCGAAGTTCGACAGCCCCAAAGCGCTCATGGTCTGGCTCTACAAAGTCGCCAAGAACCGCTGCTTAATGAGCCGTCGCAAGAGCAAATTTGCTCCCAAGGCAAATCTCTCCCTCGAAGAATTGATGCCCGACCGCAGGGAATTACAAAGCCTGTCGGGAAACGCTGCGGGGACCCCGGAGGACAGTCTGCTGCGTCGCGAAAACGCGAAGCGCCTTCGCGCGGCGGTGCAAAAACTGCCATCAAACTACCGGCTGATTCTGGTGCTGCATGATATGGAAGAGCTTTCCGATGCGGAGGTGGCTGAAATCACCGGGCTTCGTCTCGGAACCATCCGTGTGCGGCTGCACCGGGCGCGGCTGTTCGTGCGAAAGGAGCTAGCGAAGCAGGATCTGCATAGCGTTCAGCAGGCGATGCCGCGCGGTGCGCCACAAATTGCCTCTGACGCAATGCCGGGCGGACGGCGCTGCAAACAAATGTTCGCCGAAATTTCCAACTATCTTGATGACGAACTCGACGATTCGCTCTGCGAAGAATTGGAAAAGCATATGCAGGGTTGCGAACCTTGCAAAGCTTTTCTATCCAGCTTGGAACGGACGATTCAGCAATGCCGCACGGCGCCAAATGAGCCGCCCGACGCACGCGTCGCCGCCAAGCTCAGGCGCGAACTGCTCTCCGAATTCCACGATGCTCTGGCAAATATCTCCAGTCGCGAATCAAACGGGGTAACTTCTACTTAGCGTTGTCGCCTCTGCACACACAGGTTTCCATTTTTTTTTTGTAACAGATTCCGCGCGTCTGCATTCATTCGGGTGGCCCCGAAGACTTGGGACTGCCAGAGGCACAAAAATGCCAGAGGTACGAGGAGCCTTCGCGCCAAAAACGATCTTATGCCCGCTGGACCTGAGCGCGGCATCGCGAACCGTGCTGAACTGGGCGGGCATGTTTGCGGAGGTCTACCACGCAAAACTGGAGCTTCTGCATGCAGCATGGTCCGAATACCCGCCGTACTTTCTGCCGTCGCAGGTGGCGGAATTGGAAGGAACGGTCCAGCAACAGCGCGCGATGCTGACCGATAGCCTCGCGAAGCTGGCCCGGGAAACGCTGGACGCGAAACTCGCCACAGAAATTGCCGTTTTGGAAGGGCATCCCGTCGAAAAAATATTGGAACATGCCGCGTCTCGAAAACCGGACCTTATCGTTATGGGCAGCCACGGGAGGAGCGGAATTACTCGCCTGCGTTTGGGTTCTGTGGCAGAAAACGTGGTGCGCTCATCACTGACGCCAACGCTCGTGATAAGAGCCCGGGAAGCCGAGCAAATGACGCCGAGAATTTCTCGGATTCTGTGTCCAGTCAACTTTACCGACGCCGCGAGCGGATGCTTGCGAACCTCTGCTGAAATAGCGCATTCTTTCGGAGCGCAGTTCGTGATCATGCACGCTGTGGAGGGTGGAAACGCTAATCTTAAATCAACGCGAGAGCAACTCTGCCAATGGGTGCCGTCAGAAGTGCGCAGCCGTTGCGATTTGGTGGAGGTTGTCCGCCAAGGCAATGCCGCGGAGCAGATCCTGCGGGCCGCGCGCGAGCACGCGGTTGATTTGATTGCGCTCGGCGCCCAGCATCATCGGCTCTTTGAATTCACTATACTGGGCAGCACTACCGAGCGCGTGGTGCGGCACGCGGATTCGGCGGTCCTGGTAGTTCCAGAGACAAGCGCTGGTGCAAAATGATCAACATTCTGGAATTTTTAATCGCGCTTCTGGCGTATTTCGTTTTGCTCAGGTGGGTGCTTCCACGGCTCGGCGTGCCGACTTGACAGTCGCAAGCAAACAACGTCGCGGCGCGACGAAACACGAAAACCGATAAAAATCTGGACACAGGCACTCGCCCGCCCGCCGAACCCGTTTCCAAAGACTGAGGCGCAAAAAGAATTTGCAGATTCCCCTGTAACAAAACTCCTTCCTTTGCATTTATTCGCGTGAACTCGATTCTTCGTGGAGAGACGCAAATGATCACCGCTAAGGTTCTGCTCACTCAGCCTCTAAAAGCGGAGCGGCAGTTCGTCGCGACGGCCGGAAGCGAGCACTGTCTGATTCTCGACGATGCCGCCGGAGGCACCGGCCCAAAACCAATTGAGCTAATGGCTGCAGCGCTCGCGGGATGTACTGCTTTCGACGTCATCACCATTCTTCGGCAGAAGTACCACCAAAAAGTTACCGGCTACGAGGTCCGCGTCGAAGCTGACCAGGCGGAGCGCCCGCCGCAGGTTTTCACGGCGGTGCGTATCCACCATGTGGTCACCGGGGTCGAAATAAATTCTCGCGCCATCGAACAGGCCATACTCCTTTCCGACGAGAAATACTGCGCGGTATCCGCGATGGTCAAACATACCGCGCATCTGGAGACGAGCTACGAAATTGTCGAAGAGAAAACGGCGTGGCTTGCTCCAACGACGGCAACCGTGAATGGATGAGTTTCTTATGAAAATGCGCGGACCACAACAACCCACAAAAATGAAAAGCGGATTGCCAAAGCTTCTTTCGCGAATCAATGGCTCATTTCGATTTGCGGGATACGCGTTGATGATTTTCGCGGTTGTGCTGTGCGTTCCTGAATTGGTCTCCGCTCAGCAGCAGCCGGCTCCGCTTTCTCTCGGACAAGCCGTCAAAATTGCGCTGGAGAAAAATCCTCAGCGCAAAGCAGCGCTCGCGGATACCAGCGCCGCTGCCGCGTATGTGAGCGAGGCGCGATCCTTTCTTTTGCCGCACGCCACTTTTTCCGAAACTGCTACGCGCGGCAACGATCCGGTATACGTCTTCGGCAGCAGATTGCGCCAGCAGCGATTCGCCGCCGCGGATTTCGCGCTGAACAGCCTGAACACGCCGCCTCCCATCGGCAATTTCGCGACGCAATTCGGCGGAACGTGGAATTTGTTCGATTCGCTGGCGAACTGGCGTGGCGTCGTTCGCGCCCAGCGGGTGAAAGACGCTGCCGGAAATCAGCTTGAACGCACTGATCAGCAGATTGTTTTTCAGATCATCGATTCCTACTACTCCGTGCTGCTCGGTGAAAAGCAACTCGATGTCGCCGAGCAAGCGTTGAAAACCGCTCAAGCCATCCTCGAGCAAAGCAAAAATCGCTATGAAAGCGGCATCGTCGTGAAGTCCGATTTGCTGAGCGCGCAGGTGCGAATGGCTACAAGGCAGCAGGAACTCATCGGCGCTCAGAACGATCTGGCGCTGGCGCAGGCGCAGTTGAGCATTTCCATGGGACTGCCCGCGGAAACCAAATTTGACCTAACGGGCACGCTGGCTGAGAAAACTCTGCCTGCGGTTTCCATGGAAGAGGCCGAGAAGCAAGCGCTCGAGACGCGTCCGGACTTGAAACAGATTCGCTCCGAAGAGTCAGCGCAACATCAAAACGTGCTCATCGCAAAGTCATCCTTCGGGCCGCGCGTCAGCGCATTCGGAGACTGGGAGGCTGATAACCCAACGTTTCTCGCCGGCGGTGGCGGAAATAATTGGCTCGCTGGAATCGAAGTGCAATTCGACCTTTTCCAGGGCGGAGCAAAGCGCGCCCAGCTCGCCCATGAGCGCGCCATGCAAGACAAAGTCGCCGCCGCGAAGGACATGGCGAACGACGCCGTTCGGCTGGAAGTGCGGCGAGCGTACTATCAAATGGACGCGGCGCAAAGGCAGCTCGAAGTGGCTCGCGCTGCAATCGCCGAATCGCAAGAAAGCCTGCGTATTAATCAGAACCGCTACGACTCCGGCCTTTCAACGATCAGCGATCTGCTTGTTGCGGAAGAAGCTGCGCGACGCAGCCAGACGGATTATTGGAACGCCATTTATCGCTATCAAACCAGTTACGCCAATCTGCAACTGGCCACCGGCACATTAAATCCTCAATCTCCCGTGGTGACACCATGAGTCGCAAAACTTACGCAAATACTATCTTGCTGTGCATATTGCTGGCCGCCTTGAGCACTGTGCTTACAGGCTGTAGCAGCGAGCGCGGCGCAAAGGCGGCTCCGCTCGAAACGGTGAGCAACGTTCCGGTGACTGTTGCGCAAGAAACGCGCGTGCCCGACTGGTTGCGAGTTGTTGGCACCGTGCAGCCCGATCAGACCAGCCAAATTTCTAGCCAAATGATGGGCAACATCGTCGAAATTCGCGCGCATGAAGGCGATCTCGTGAAACGAGGCCAAATCCTCGCCGTCGTCGACGATGCCCAGCTGCGTGCCGCCATGCAGCAGGCCGAAGCTGCCGTAACCGCTGCGCAAAACGGAGTGACTGCCGCGGATTCTGAGCTTGCGCTCGCTGCGGCCACGCTGAAGCGTTACCAACAACTGTACGAAAAAAAATCCGTCAGCCCGCAGGAATTCGACCAAATCAACGCCCGCTATCAATCGGCGCAGGCGCAGCGCGCGATCGCGCAGGCGCAACAGTCGCAAGCGACGGCCGCACTGGAGCAGGCTCGCACCGCGCTTGGCTACACAATCATTCGCGCACCCTTTTCCGGCATCGTGACGCAAAAAATGGCCGACGCAGGCACGCTGGCCTCTCCGGGCATGCCTCTCTTTGCGATGGAAGACACGCGAAGTTATCGCCTGGAAGTAAGCGTCGACGAGAGCGATATTCGCCTCGTCCACATGGGACAAACCGTTGCGGTGACCATCGACGCACTTGAAAATCCAGCGCTCTCCGGCAAAGTGGTGCAAATTGTCCCCGCGGCCGATCCGGCCAGCCGCAGCTTCCTGGTGAAAATCGAATTGCCGGCCGACTCGCGGCTCCGCTCCGGCGTTTTTGGGCGCGCAAATTTCCTGCGTGGTGAGCGCGAGGCGTTGCTGATTCCGCGAACCTCGATAATTGAGCGCGGAAATCTGCAAGGAATTTACGTGCTCGGAGCCGGTCAGATTGCTGAATTGCGTTACGTCACCCTGGGCCAGACCAACGGGCCGGACGTTGAAGTTCTTTCCGGATTGCAAGCCGGCGAAAGCGTTGTTGCTGCGGCAGGCGGGCGTGAACTCGGCGGAAAACGAATCGCAGCGCAGCCATGAGCAACCCAGCCAGCACTACAGCCAATTCGCCCCGCGCCCTGCGCCTGGCGGGCCGCATCGCGCACAGCTTCATCGATTCAAAGCTGACGCCGCTGTTCATCGTCGGCGTTCTTCTTTTGGGCTTTTTCAGCATTCTGCAAACGCCACGCGAAGAAGAGCCGCAAATCATCGTTCCCATGCTGGACGTGTTTGTCCAAATGCCCGGCGTCTCAGCCCAAGAAGTGGAGCAGCGCGCGACCGTGCCCATGGAAAAATTGATTCGCGAAATACCGGGCGTCGAGTACGTCTACTCCATCAGCCATCCCGGCGTGAGCATGCTCATCGTTCGCTTTTATGTCGGCACCAATCAGGACGACGCCATCGTCAAAACCTACAACAAGCTCTATTCGAACTTCGACCGCATACCCCAGGGCGTCTCGCAACCTCTCATCAAGGTCCGGTCGATCGACGATGTGCCGATCTTCGCGCTCACGCTCTGGGGTAAGGACTACAACGCCTACCAATTGCGGCAAATCGCGGACGAGCTCGACCGTTCGCTGAAGCAGCTCAACGACATTTCCGAGACCACCATCATCGGCGGGCAGTCACGCGAACTGCGCGTTGTGCTGGATACCGAGCGGCTCGCAGCTTATGGACTGACGCCCGGGGCCGTTGTTGCGCAGCTAGGCGCCTCCGACACCCGCGGCCACGCCGGCAGCTTCTCCCGCAATAATCAGGAATTCCAGGTCGAAGCCGGCAATTTCTTCAAGAGCGCGGAAGATTTACAGCAAGTCGTCGTCGGAGTGCACGCGGCCCGGCCCATCTACCTGCGGGACGTGGCTGAGAAGATCGTTGACGGCCCCGCGGAACCAAAGAACTACGTGATGTTCGCAAAAGCCGAGGGCGCGAGCGGCAGCATCGCCAATGCGGATTATCCGGCGGTGACCATCACGTTGGCCAAGCGCAAAGGGTCGAACGCCACAGTCATCGCTGAAAATGTTCTCAAGAAACTTGACTCGCTTCGCGGCAACATGCTGCCAAACGACTTGCACGTTAGCGTGACGCGAGATTACGGTGCCACCGCCAAAGACAAATCCGACGAATTGCTGGAGCACCTGCTCATTGCCACGCTTTCTGTCACTTTATTGATCGCCTTGGCGCTGGGCTGGCGCGAATCGGGCGTCGTGCTTCTGGCCATTCCCGTGACGCTTGCGCTGACGCTTGCCATTTTCTATCTCTATGGCTACACGCTGAACCGCGTGACCCTTTTCGCGCTGATTTTTTCCATCGGCATCCTGGTGGACGACGCGATTGTTGTCATCGAAAACATAGTGCGGCACTTCCGGCTGGCGGAGAACCGCGGCCGTCCGCTGGCAGATGTTGCGGTCGAGGCTGTGGACGAAGTTGGCAACCCCACCATTCTCGCCACATTTGCGGTGATTGCAGCCATCCTGCCAATGGCCTTTGTGCGAGGCCTTATGGGGCCGTATATGCGTCCGATACCGGTGGGCGCCTCTGCGGCTATGGTTTTTTCGCTTATCGTCGCCTTTGTGGTATCGCCCTGGGCTGCTTTACGCTTGCTCGGCCATCATGCTGGAACTCCGAAATTCGCGCACGAATCAGAGGGCTGGACCATGCGTCTTTATCGCCGGCTGATGGTCCCGCTAATTCAGAAGCCGTCGCGAAGATGGGCCTTTCTTTCCACCGTGCTGGTGCTGCTGCTTGCGGCTGTCGCACTCTTCCCGCTGAAGTGGGTGCAAGTAAAAATGCTGCCCTTCGATAACAAGAGCGAATTTCAGGTGATTATCGACATGCCGGACGGAACCACGCTCGAACAAACCGCCCGCGTAGCGCAGGCACTGGGAAATTACATTGGCACGCAACCGGAGGTCACCAACTACGAAATCTACGCCGGCACTTCGGGACCGTACAACTTCAACGGGCTGGTCCGGCATTATTTTCTTCGCAGCCAGCCCAACCAGGCGGATATTCAGGTGAACCTGCGTTCCCGTCACGATCGCAAAGCGCAGAGTCACGACGTCGCGCGCAGATTGCGCCCAGAGTTGGACAAAATCGCCGCTCGCTTTGGCGCGCGCATCAAAGTCGCCGAAGTTCCTCCTGGGCCGCCTGTGCTCGAAACTCTCGTCGCCGAAGTCTACGGGCCGGACTACAAAACGCAGACCGAAATCGCCGCGAAAATCAAAACAATATTTCAGCAGACGCCCGGCGTCGTGGACGTTGACTGGTACGTGGAAGATCCCCAGAAGAAATTTGATCTGAAGGTTGATCTCGACAAGGCTGCGCTCCACGGCATTTCTGCGGCGGACGTCACGCGCACCGTCCAGATCGCCTTGGGCGGAGCATCTGCCGGCCTTCTGCACGACCCCGCCGCTCGCGAAGACGTGCCCATCGAAGTGCGTCTGGCGCGCGCGGATCGCTCCAGCATCGAAGGCCTCGAAAATCTGAAACTGCCCACTCCCTCCGGCGGCGAAGTTTCCCTTCGCGAAGTCACTGACGTCCACGAGACCACGATTGACCAGAGCATTTATCGCAAAAACTTGCGTCCCGTCGTCTATGTCACCGGCGACGTGGCCGGCCAGATCGAAAGTCCCGTCTACGCGATTCTCAAGATGCGCGACGCGATCGGCAGAATCCAAACGCCAGGCGGCTATGATTTGAAGCAGTATTTCGGCACCACGCTTCCGGAGCGCACCGATCGTTATTCCATGAAATGGGATGGCGAATGGCAGATCACCGTGGAAGTTTTCCGCGACCTTGGCCTGGCGTTCGCCGCAGTACTGGTGCTCATTTACGTGCTGGTGGTGGGATGGTTCCGCTCGTTCAAAACGCCCTTCGTAATCATGGCGCCCATCCCGTTAACGCTTGTCGGCATCCTGCCTGCGCACGCAATGTTGGGGGCGTTCTTCACCGCAACTTCCATGATCGGCTTTATCGCTGGCGCCGGGATCATTGTGCGCAATTCGATCATTCTTGTTGATTTCATTGAACTCCGCCGCGCGAATGGAATGTCGCTCGAAGAAGCGGTCGTCGACGCCGGCGCGGTGCGCTTCCGGCCCATCCTGCTCACCGCCGCCGCCGTGGTCGTTGGCGCAAGCGTGATTCTGTCCGACCCGATTTTTCAGGGCCTGGCGATTTCGCTGATGGCCGGAGCAGTCGCCGCCACGGCGCTCTCGCAAATGGCTATTCCGGTTCTTTATTACCTGAGTGAACGCAGCACCGCCGCACGCATTGCAGCAGCCGGCGGAAATCGCCATTCCACCGCAGATTGAAATAGGAGGCAACATCATGACGCTAGAACGTTATCTGAGACTCATCGCTGGCGCTTTTGTCTTAGTCTCTTTAGCCTTGGGATACTGGGTCAGCCCGTATTGGTACCTCTTTACCGCGTTCGTCGGGCTCAACCTGTTCCAATCGGCCTTCACCAATTGGTGCCCGATGATGGCCATCCTTCGCAGAGCCGGCGCGAAGACGGCCTAGTCACAGCAGATCGAAAAGCAATGCTGTAGAATGGTTCTGCGCTCCTGGGCCGTTGCGCGAAGGGATCTTTGAGCGTCAAAGTGGACCATTGCTCGGCAATTTGTTTTTCGTCCAAGCAAAAGTCGCGACAGCAGATGCATGTCTATTAAGAGTTACAAAGAGCTGCTCGCATTAAAAGAAGTCGGCCGCATTGTGCGCCTTGCGCTTGAAGCAATGTCCGCAAAGGTGCGCGCGGGCGTGACTACTGGTGAACTGGCGCAAATTGGTGGTAAAGTTATGCGCGAGAATGGCGCGCTCTCGGCGCCGCGAATCGTCTATGGATTTCCCGGCGACGTTTTAATCAGCCTGAACGACGAAGCTGTGCATGGCATTCCTTCGAATGCGCGCAAACTGTGTGCGGGCGATTTGGTGAAGCTCGATGTGACCTTCGAAAAAAACGGCTACATGGCCGACGCGGCACTCACCGTGCCGATTGAGCCGGTGTCCGATGAAGCGCGGCGATTGATGAACTGCGCGGAGAGCGCGTTTCGCAAGGCGATGCGGTTTGCGCGTGCGCGTCACCGCGTCAACGAAATCGGGCGCGCCGTCGAGCAGGAAGTGCGCCAAAACGGTTTCAACGTGATTCGCGAACTGGGCGGCCACGGCATCGGCCACACCATTCATGAAGAGCCCAGCGTGCCAAATTTCGATGATCCTCATGCGCGTAGGCGCTTGACCGCAGGAATGGTGCTCACCGTTGAGCCGATTATTGCCGTGGGCTCGGGCCAGCCAATAGACAGCGGTGATGGCTGGACGGTGAAAACAGCGGATGGCGGTCTGTCCGCGCATTACGAGCACACTATTGTCATCACTGAAAGCGCGCCCATGCTGCTGACCGCGGCATAACTTGAATGAAACGCCTGGTTCAGAGCAGAGACCCCCTTCCCAGCGAACGGGTTGTTGACCTGATTTGGCGCGCCGCTTAGAATGAACAGGTTCAGCAAACCGGAGAAGCCGCCGGAGAATTGCACTAAAAATCGAACGTCGAAAGCGGAGGAAGAAAGAGCATGGCCAGCGTTGAAGAACGCGTGAAGCAGATTATCGTCGAACAACTCGGTGTGGACGAGGGCGAGGTGACGCCGACGGCTTCGTTTGTGGACGATCTGGGCGCGGACTCGCTCGACATCGTCGAACTGGTGATGGCCTTCGAAGAGGCGTTCGGCATCGAAATCCCCGATGAGGACGCGGAAAAGATCGCTACGGTGAAGGACGCCATCGCCTACATCGATAAGCACGCTCAGGCAAAGAAGTAATTCCGGGCTTGGGCTTTCGCGAGGAGAAAAGTTCCCGATTGAAACGCCGAGTTGTCGTTACGGGAGTCGGACTCGTCTGCGCCTGCGGCATTGGCACCGAGGAAGTGTGGGAAAATCTCGTTGCCGGCAAGAGCGGCATTGCGCCGATTACCCAATTTGACGTCAGCGGATTCGACTGCACCTTTGCCGGCGAAGTGAAGGGCTTCGATCCTTTTCAATGGATCGAGAAAAAAGAAGTAAAAAAGATGGCCCGATTTATTCACCTGGCCATCGCCGCTACCGACTTTGCCGTAAAAATGGCCGGCCTGCAAATCACCAATGAGAATGCCGACGCGACCGGTGTTTACATTGCTTCCGGCATCGGCGGATTCGACGTCATCGAGCGTGAGCACAGCAAGCTGATTCACGGCGGCCCCGGCAAAATCTCGCCGTTTTTCATTCCTTCCGCGATTATCAATCTGGCGGCCGGCCAAGTTTCCATTCGTCTGGGCGCGAAAGGGCCGAATTCCGCGACGGCGACGGCGTGCTCAGCTTCCGCGCATGCCATTGGCGATGCTTTCAAGATTATCCAGCGCTGCGACGCAGAAGTGATGCTTGCCGGCGGTTCCGAAGCGGCCATCACGCCCATGGGCATCGGCGGCTTTGCGGCAATGAAAGCACTTTCCACGCGCAACGACGAACCGACGCGAGCCAGCCGTCCATTCGACGCGCAGCGCGATGGATTCGTGATGGGCGAAGGCTCGGGCATGCTCATTCTCGAATCGCTCGAACATGCGCAGCGCCGCGGCGCGAAAATCCTGGCGGAAATTGTCGGCTACGGGATGTCCGCGGACGCCTATCACATGACCCAGCCGTCCGAAGACGGCGACGGCGCCTATCGCGTGATGCGCGCGTCGCTCCATGACGCGGGAATCGCGCCGGAGCAAGTCGGCTACGTGAACGCGCACGGCACTTCGACGCCCATTGGCGACGCGCTCGAGACGCTGGCGATTAAGCGCACTTTCGGCGAAGACGCGAAAAAAATTCCAGTCAGCTCGACGAAATCAATGACCGGGCACGTGCTGGGCGGCGCAGGCGGCCTGGAAGCAGGCATCTGCGTTCTGGCGCTGCGCGATCAGGTGTTGCCACCGACCATCAATTACGAAAATCCCGATCCGGCGTGCGATCTCGATTACATTCCGAATCAAGCGCGCAAAGCGAACGTGCAGTACGCGCTCTCGAATTCGTTCGGCTTTGGCGGCACTAACGCGTCTTTGGTATTCAAACTCTGGGATGGCCGCTGAGCGGTTCTGATTCTGCGGCGCGAGTCTGCGATAGAACGTTTGCAGGAGGCTGTCGTTGAAAATTGGCGTTTGCGTGAAACAGGTTCCGGCGAAGGATGCGCCGCTGGTGATTGATGCGAGCGGCTCGTGGATTCGCGAGACGGATATCAGCTTTGAAACGAACGAGCCGGACAGCTTCGCGCTCGAAGAAGCGCTGCGCCTCAAGGAAAAGCATGGCGGAGAAGCGGTGGCCATTTCGATGGGTCCAGAGCGCGCCAAGCAAACCGTTAAAGAGGCGCTGGCCAAGGGCGCGGATCGCGGCATTCACGTGGTGGACGACAAATTTCATGGCCTCGACCCTCTCGCCTCGGCGCGCTCGCTCGCGGCCGCAATTCAAAAAGAAAATTTCGATTTGATTTTGACCGGCCTGCAGAGCGAGGACCACGGCTTCGGCCAAACCGGCGTGCTGCTCGCGGAATTGCTTGGCCGCCCTCATGCAACCATCATCATGTCCATTGAATTGCAGGGCGATCATCTGCGCCTCAAGCGCGAACTCGAGGCGGGGTGGTTCCAGTGGGTGGAATTGCCTTTGCCCGCCGTGCTGACCATTCAGTCCGGCATCAACAAGCCGCGCTATGCGACGCTCAAAGGCATCATGGCCGCGAAGAAAAAAGAAATTGCCAGTGTGCCGCGTGAATCGCTCGCGGTGCAATCTTCGCCAACGCAAAAAGTGGAGCGGATTTACGTCCCGCAGAAAACGAAAAAAACCGAATTCATCGCCGGCTCACCAAAAGAAATCGCGGCCAAGCTGGTGGAAAAATTGCAGCACGAAGCGCGGGTGCTTTAGCCTCGGCGGAACACCGTGAAAATTCTACTGATTACTGAGCAACGCGACGGAAAGTGGAACAAAGTGAGCTTCGAGGCTTTGACCGCCACGCAGCAAATTGCCGGGCAGGCAAAAGCTTCTGTGACCGGATTGGTGATTGGCCAGGGCGTCGCGCCGCTCGCCGATGAACTCGCGGGCTATCAGTTGGACGAAGTAATTTTGGCGGAGAACGCGCTGCTCGAAAAATACACGCCCGACGGTTATTCCATCGCACTCAAACAGGTGATCGAGCAGGCCAAACCTGATTTGGTGATTCTGCCGCATACTTATCAGGTGCGTGATTTCGCGCCAAAACTTGCCGCGTCGATGAACAAAGGAATGATTGGCGATTGCGTCGGCTATCGCTACGAAAATGGCAAGCTGATTTTTGTGCGCCAAATGTTTCAAGGGCGCACCGCCGCCGACGTGGTTTTTCAGGGCGAGCCGCCGTGGATCGCATCATTCCAGGCCGGCGCCTTTCGAGCGGATATGGCCGCGAAAAACCGGGGCGGCAAAGCGCCTGTAAAGCCAGCTAGCTTGGAGTTACAGGCTGAACAGATTCGCACCAAGCCGCTCGAACTCTTCCGCGAAGCAAAGCAAGCCGTAGATTTGACGCAAGCGCCGATTCTGGTTTCCATCGGCCGCGGCATCAAAGCGCCGGAAAATATTCCGCTCGCGGAAAAACTTGCCAAAGCGCTCGGCGCTGAACTCTCCGCGTCGCGCCCCATTTGCGACGAAGGCTGGCTGCCCATGGAGCGGCAAATCGGCAGCTCTGGCCAAACCGTTTCGCCAAAGCTTTATCTGGCGCTGGGGATCAGTGGCGCGATTCAGCACGTGGTGGGCATGAAAGGCTCGCGCTGCATCGTGGCTATCAACAAAGATCAAAATGCGCCAATTTTTGAAATCGCCGATTATGGCGTTGTCGGCGACCTCTTCGAGATTGTTCCGGCGCTCACCGAAGCCGTCGAAAAAAACGCACCCGCATAGCCACGGAGCGGATGGCGGAGAGCGAACCGCACGGGCAGTCATGGAACGTTGCCACAAAGCGTTCTGCTACAATGAACGTTCATGCCTGTCGATCGCGAAACGCTGGAAGCGGATGTCCTGATTGTTGGCGCTGGGCCCGCAGGTCTGGCGTGCGCGCTGCATCTGTCCCGCCTCATCGAACAGCATAATGCCGCCGGGAAATCCCCCGCGCTCTCCGCTGAGAATGTCTACGTTCTGGAAAAAGCGCGAGAACTGGGGGCCCATCAGCTTTCCGGCGCAATACTGGACCCCTGCGCGCTGCGCGAATTAGTTCCGGATTTCGAAAAATCCGCCCCGCTGGACACTCCAGTGACCGGAGACGCGGCATATTTTCTGACCGCCAGCCGCGCGTGGAAATTGCCGGTCACGCCGCCGCCGTTGCAAAATCACGGAAATTATGTCGTTTCGCTCAACCGCCTGGTGAAGTGGCTGGGCGGCCTGGTGGAAAAATCTGGGGTCAACGTATTCACGCAATTCGCAGGCGCCTCGCTGATTTATGAAGGCGACGGAATCGCCGGCGTCATCACCGATGACAAAGGCGTCGACAAAAACGGCAAGCCGAAGGACAACTTCACGCCGGGATACGAACTGCGCTCGAAAATCACGGTGCTCGCGGAAGGCCCGCGAGGCTCGCTGACAAAAACCTTGGTGAATCATTTTCATCTGGACGGATTGAATCCGCAGGTCTACGGAATCGGAATCAAAGAATTGTGGGACGTGCAGCCGGAGCGCATCGAAACTGGCTTTGTGGCGCACACGCTCGGCTGGCCGCTGGATTCTCACAAATATGGCGGCGGCTGGGTCTATGGAATGCGCGACCATCGCGTGTCCCTGGGAATGGTCGTTGGACTCGAGTACAAGGATTCGCTGTTCGATCCGCATGAGGCATTTCAGAAATTCAAGACGCATCCATTCGTGCGGCGAATTCTCGAAGGCGGAAAGCTGGTGCGCTATGGCGCAAAAACTGTGCCGTATGGCGGCTGGTATTCGATGCCGCGCTCTTACGTGAAAGGCGGCCTGATTATCGGAGATTCCGCGAGCTTGCTAAACGCGCAGCGGCTTAAAGGAATTCATACCGCGATCAAGAGCGGAATGCTGGCGGCAGAAACGATTTATGAATCGCTGGCGGCGGGCGACAATTCCGCGCAGTCGCTCAGCGCATTTCAGAAAAGACTGGAAGCGAGCTGGGTGAAAAAAGAATTGTGGGCGGTGCGCAATTTTCATCAAGGCTTTCACGACGGACTGTGGCCCGGGCTTTTCCATGCAGGAATGCAATTTGTCACTGGCGGGCGCGGATTGGTGGATTCTATGCGCTGCCCGCCGGGCTATGAAGATTTTCGGAAGCTGAATCGTCCGCGCGAAATTGTTGATCAGTCCACGCGATTCAAAGGCGATGGCGTGCTTACATTCGACCGGCTCACGGATGTGTATCACTCGGGAACGCGGCACGAAGAAGATCAGCCTTGCCATTTAATCGTACGCGAGCCGAGCATTTGCGCGGACCGCTGCGTGCGCGAGTACGGAAATCCGTGCCAGTATTATTGCCCAGCGGCGGTGTACGAAATGGTTCTCGAAAGCGGCCAGCCGAAACTGAAAATCAATGCCTCGAATTGCGTACATTGCAAAACCTGCGACATCGCCGATCCATATCAGATCGTGGATTGGGTTCCACCCGAAGGGGGCGGCGGCCCGAATTATGAAGGGATGTAGTTCTTCGCTGAACTAGCCGCAGCCCACGCCTTCACACGGCGCTCTCCGTCCAAAAAAGAAATTCCGCAATTTCGCCCAGAAGGTTTCCTTCTGGGATTTTGCCATGCGCGTCGCCAATTCAGCGGAAGTTGCGCCAACGAGAGCGGAATGGTCGCGTTGTGCCGGTGCGATCACCGTTCCATGAAATATCCACTGCGGCTGCACCACAGTCTCTTTAGCAAGCATCAGAGTTGCGACGCTCAAAGGCTCGGTCGCTTGAATGCCGCTTTTCACGTCGTAGCTAATGGGCGGAAGCGTGATTTTCAAGACGGGCTGGGATGTGGCAGTCGCCGTGGACGGCGGCACAATGCGCTGAAGAGGCGTGGCGATTGGCGCCAATTCTGACTCGGCAGATTTTTGCGGCGAAGCAGATTGCGTTTGACGCGAAACGGGCAAAGATGGCGCGCCCGTCGCGTGAGTGATTTGGCGTGGCCCCTGCAAAGGTCGCGTTGAAAGCGGCGGAATCTGATTTGGCCGAGTGGCCTTCGATGCGGAAGATGCACTTAGTGGCGGGGCAGAATTTGCATTCTTCGCGACAGACTCATCAAAATCGCAGCGGCATTGCCCTGCTGCAGCCGGCAAATTCCCGAACGAGGCGCCTTGCCAGAGCACTTCGCTCGGCTGCGGGACGATGACGGATTCGCCGCTGAGCTGATTCTGCAGGCGAACCGCGCCATGCGTTGCAAGGACGCACATCGCGCCCGCGTCGGTCAGCCCCACGGTTGCGTTCCGCGGCTGCTCGCTAATCGACAGCGGGGTGGCGAGAATCATGGGCGTGTAAATTGTGATCGGGCGCGTCGCGTCGAAACGCAGATTCACGCGCCCAAAACTGAGCGCCACAGTAAGCGCTTCACCGGAAGAAAGAATCGTGAATTTCGCCGGGCCGCAAACGTCCAGCGCGCCTCCGCCGGAAAAATCAACGCGCGCTTTGCCGGAATGAACGACGATGACGCTGCCGTTGCTGAACGCAATGGCTTGCCCGCCGCCTTCATTGACGGCGCTTGACGGACCGATTACGGAAATATCGTCGCCGATAATTTGTCCAAGAAAAGCGGATGGGGGAAGCTGCGGCGGAGATTGCGCAGAAAGGATTCCGCAAAAAGACAGGAATAAACAGGCGAAAAAGCAACACGCTGCGCGCCGCTTCGCCCGTTTACCCACGCGCATGCCACCTTCGCTGAAGCGAGCCATTTTCGATTGCTATACTATACCGCGATGAGCGAGCCAGCCACAAAGCCGGCGGATTCGCCGGAGGAATCGGTCAGCATCCACTTCGACACGCGATTGCCGGAGCTTTCGCGATGGCGAAGAACGCAGATTCCGCTGATTGCGTGGGCGGTATACGCGGCGATCCGCGCGATTGGCCCGACCATGCGCTTCGAAATCCTTGGCTGGCAGCACGCACAGCGCGCCTACGACCGCGGCGAGCATTTAATTGGGACTTTCTGGCACCGCTCGATATTTTCAGCGACGTGGTGGTGGCGAAATCGGGGCGTGGTGGTGATGAATACCACGAATTTTGACGGCCAGTGGACGCGAAAAGTTATCGAGCGTCTGGGATTTGGCACGGCGCAGGGAAGTTCGTCGCGCGGCGGATTGAAGGGCCTCGTAGTGATGGCCCAGCGGCTCAAGGAAGGGCACGACGTGGCGTTCACGATTGACGGCCCGCGCGGGCCGCGCTACGTGGCCAAGCCCGGCCCGGTGATGCTGGCGCGCAAGACAGGCCAGCCAATTTTCATGTTCCATGTGGGATTGGAGCGCGCCACGACGTTTGAGAAATCGTGGGACTTATTCCAAGTTCCGCATCTCTTCACACGCGCGATTGCCGTGATTGCGCCGCTGATTTATGTGCCGCCCGATGCTTCGCGCGAATTGATGGAAGAAAAACACGCCGAGATGCAAAGCTCCCTGGAAAAAGTGCGCGACATTGCCGAATCGTGGTTCACGCTGAGTGAAGCAGAACGCGAGCGCATCCGCCGGGAATGGAACGCGGCCTAAAACGCCGCGCGAATATTGGCTGCATCGGTCTTCTATTCTTCGGCGAGATGCTTCCAGCGCGCGAATAATTCGCGCACCTGCTGCTGCGTGTGTTCGATGGTTTGCGAGCAATCGACAACATCGTCGGCGAGGGCGCGCTTTTCATCGAGCGGGAGTTGTGAAGAGATGCGGCGTTCAGCTTGGTCGCGGCTGCAACCGCGATTCATCAGCCGCGCAAGTTGCTGGTCGCGCGTACACCATGCGACCGCCAGGCGATCGAAAGTCTTGTAGTAACCCGTCTCGACGTGCAACGCGGCGACGACGATGGCGATGGCGGCGCCTTTCTGCGCCAAATCCGCAAGGTGTCTGGCGATTTCCTGGAGTACGTGCGGGTGCGTAAGCGCGTTGAGACGCGACAACTTTTGCGGGTCGGCGAAAACGATTTCGCCGAGTTTCGCGCGGTCAATTTCGCCATTCGCGCCGAGAATTTCCCGCCCAAATTCTGCGACGATTTTTTGCGAGACAGGATTCGACGATTTGAGCAATTCGTGGGCGACGAGGTCCGCTTCGATTACCGCGCAGCCCATTTGCTGCAGCATTCGCGCGACTACGGATTTACCGCTAGCGATTCCTCCGGTCAGACCAATGATCAGCATCGGAGATTAACGCGGAGACGCAACGGTTACCGGAGCGTGAAGACCGCGGCGCATGCGCGCTGCTTTGACCGTGTTGCTCATCAACATGGCAATGGTGAGCGGTCCTACGCCGCCGGGAACCGGAGTAAGCGCGCCGGCAACCTGCGCGACGCCGGGATGAACATCGCCCGCGATGGTCGAGCCGTTTTTGCGAAATTTCTCGAGGCGCTCCGGAAAATTCCTGAAAATTTCCCCTGCCTTTCGCGGGTCAGTGATACGTGTTACGCCCACATCGATGACCGTCGCGCCGGGCTTGACGTCGTCCGGCCGGACAAGGGCTGGACGGCCCATCGCGGCGACCAGAATATCGGCTTCGCGAGTGAATTGGCGCAGATCACGCGTTTTGGAATGGCAAACGGTGACCGTGGCATTCGCATGCATCAAAAGCAGCGCCATGGGCTTGCCGACGATGTTGCTGCGGCCGAGGACCACGGCGTTCGCGCCTTCGAGAGAAATGCCGCTGCGACGCAAAATTTCCATCACGCCCAGCGGAGTGCACGCGACCAGATTTGGGCGGCCTTCGACAAGCCGCCCCACATTCATGGGATGGAAACCGTCAACATCTTTCGCGGGATCGACCGCTTCGAGGATTTTCCTCGCGTCAATCTGCGCAGGAAGCGGAAGCTGGACGAGAATGCCGTCCACGTCGTCGCGCGCGTTCAGTTCGTGAACAATGGCGAGCAATTCTGCGGTGGTTGTGCTGGTCGGAGGAGTGAGATGGAAATTGCCGAGTCCCAGCTGCTCGCACGCAGCGATTTTGCTGCGAACGTAAATTTTGGAGGCTGGATCATCGCCGACGAGGACTGCGGCCAATCCAGGGCGAATGCCCGCCGTGCGCAGTTCAGCGATTTCGTGAGCAAGTTCGGTGTAGATTTGATCGCGGATCACCGTCCCATTGAGCACGCGCCCGGCCAAATTCGCTCCTTGTGAATGAGTCGGAATTACAGGCCATCATAACATAGCGAATTGCAGGCAATCCGGCGGCAGACATAGAGACGGTGGGCAAAGCTCCGCAAATTCCGCTTAGATGATTTTGGAACCCGGTGAGAAGCACACAAATCGAGGCTAACAAAATTCATCTTAGCGGAATATTAATATATTGGCAAGTCTTTTGTTTGGAACGAAAAGTCGCCCAAGGTAAGATCTTGGCAAGTGCCTCAAATTACGCGAATTCTGCTTCATCTCCTCAGTAAATGTCGTACTGCTCCCAGTGCAGCGTGGGGTCTGCCTGAATGATGAGGCTCTTGTGAGCGACCTGCTCGAGCTCGTCCATGAGCGCCGACTCGCGCGTCTTGAGGGCCTTGGCGATTTCCGGATGCACGCGGAGCGTCAAGCTGGCGGCTTCGATTTCCGGCGCCATTTTGCGCGCTTCGGTCTGGATTTCGTAACACAGCGTGGGAATGGACTTCACCATGCCGGATCCGGTACAGTACGGACAAGGCTGGCAAAGCGTGCGTTCGAGAGCCTGCTTGGTGCGCTTACGGGTGATGGCGACAAGGCCGAATTCGTTGAAGCGCAGAACTTTTGATGGAGCGCGGTCGGCCTTCAACGCATCTTCGAGCGCAGCCATTACTTTCTCGCGATTGCGGCGCTCTTCCATGTCGATGAAATCGATGATGATGATGCCGCCCAAATCGCGCAGGCGGATCTGGCGCACAATTTCCTTCACCGCTTCGATGTTGGTGCGGACGATGGTGTCTTCCAAGCGATTGGAGCCGCGACCGACAAATTTGCCAGTATTGACATCAATCGCGACCAGCGCTTCAGTGTGATTGATGACGATGTAGCCGCCGGATTTCAGCCATACTTTGGGCCGTAAGCCTTTGTCGATTTCCTGCTGAATGCCGAACTCCTCGAAAATGGGCGTGGACTTGGTGAACAGCTTGACGCGATTGGCGAGCGCCGGCTGGAAGCGGCTGACGAACTCCAGGACTTTGGTGTATTCCTCCTCCGAATCCACCCAGATGGACGTGAAATCGGCGCTCAAATAATCGCGCAGAATTCGTTCGACGAGATTCAAATCGCGATGCAACAGCGAAGGCGCCTTGCGCTGCTCGGAATGGCCCTTAATTTCCGTCCAGGTTTTGGTGAGGAATTGAACGTCCTCGCGAACTTCGTCGGGCGAGGCGCTGGCCGCCGCCGTGCGTACGATGAAGCCGCCGCTTGCGGAGCCTTTGGCATCAGTCACCAGATGGCGAAGCCGTGAACGTTCCTCGGCCGAGGCAATTTTGCGCGAGATGCCGGTGTGGTCAAGGGTGGGCATGTAGACGAGGAAACGCCCTGGAAGCGCGATGTGGCTGGTGATGCGCGCGCCTTTTTTGCCGAGCGGCTCCTTGGCAATTTGCACGATGATTTCCTGGTTTGCTTTTAACAGCTCAGAAATGAGCTGATTTCGGCGCGGCTGCCCGCGATGGCGTACATGCCCATGAAACGGGCGCCGGCCGCGGCCACGATCGCGATCACGTCCACCGCGGCGCACAGGACGCTGCATCCGCGCGCGGAAATCGGAGCGCACGCGAGCTTCGGTTAGCTGAGATTCAGTTTGGCCCGCGCGTGCGACAAGCTCTTCATGGATAATCTGTTCGCCTTCCTTTTCTTCGATAACCTCAGAATCCGCTTCCGTGATATCGGGAAGCGCGTCGATCTCCTCCTCGGCCATAGCTTCATCGGATTCCTCGGAAGCATACTGTCCCTGCTCATCGGTCTGATCGTTTTCATGGTGTGCTTCATGGTGTGCTTCATGATGTGCGGATGTATGTACCTCGGACTCTTCTTCGGCTTCTTCTTCGGTTTCTGCCTCTTCGAGCGCAGCGCCCTGCCCGTTGTAACCAGAATACTCAAGAGAGCCGGCTGCGGATGCGCGCTCGGCGGCTTCGCGTTCAGCCTCTTCCTGCTGAGCCTCGGCAACCTGCTCCGCTAAATTGGTGGCTTCTTCTTCGGTAAGTTCGGTCGAGTGATGTTCTTCCGCGGGAGATGCGAAGGCATGCGGCTCCGCCGTATCAGACTTCGACTCTCCAGAGAACCTCGTTTCAGACGAGATTTCCCGCTCAACGTATTCAAGCGGCTCGGAAGAGAGCCCCTCAGTCACACCACTAGCGGTAGAAGCCGGCTGCTGCTCCGATTCAGCCGATTGATCATGAACTTTCGCCTTGGCCAACGACTCGCCCGGCAAAGGCTCAAGCGACGTGACCCACGCTTGCTGCTCGCCGCGCTCGGCTCCCTCTTGTTCCCGGCGATAATTGCCGTGGCGGCCTTCCCCATGCCCACGTTCGCGACCGTAGCTGCGGCCTCCGCGACCGCGGCCCCGCTCATAACCACGCCCACCGCGCGAAAATCTCGATTGATAAAAAGGATCTGGCTGCTCGGATTCTGATTTCGACGATGCCGCGTTCTGCTCGTCCGGAGAGCCCTGCTGTGCGCTGGCAATCGGCGCCCCAGAGTGGCTTTCCGGCGGATTCTGTGCGATGGCAGCTTCCGACTCCGACAATACGGTCTGGTCTATTTGCTGGCGCTCAGGGGCCGCTTCGCCGGGCTGTTCGAGATGCGATAAAGCGCTGGATTCAGGCGCGCCGCCTTCGGTAGCCGGATGTTGGTGGACCACAGAAAGGGACTCGCCGGGCAAAACGACGGCCTCGAACGGCTGCGCGGGAGCGCCTTCCTCGGGAGGTTCATAAGGACGATGCGAAGCGTACTTGGATGGCGGCAAATCGCGCCGGCCATAAGAACCGGAGGAGCGACCGCGTCCACCACGGTCATGCCTGTCCCGCCCGCCCCGGCCGCGATCCCGTCCCCGACCGCCACCTCTGCGAAAATCGCGAGGCCGGCCTTCGCGAGAAGGGGGCCGGCCCACATAATTCCCGCGCCCCTCGTCGGACACGTTGCCTGGAGCGTGCTCCGTCGTGCCGCCCGTTCCGATGGTTTCACCGGGCAATGGTGTAACCACAGGCGCCGTGGCGGACTGCTCCAATTCTCCGCGAGGTGGGGCGATCGGCTTGGCAGCGTGGTCATCCACGCCCTCATCCGTTTCTTCGATTTCTTGCAGGAAATCACTGACGTAGAGGAAAGCGTCGCTATCCAGCCCGATGTCAACAAAGGCCGATTGCATGCCAGGAAGCACGCGAGTAACTCGTCCTTTGTAAATGCTGCCGACTAACGCAAATTCTTTTTCACGCTCTACATAAATTTCACAAAGCTGTCCTTCTTCGAGAATGGCCACCCGCGTCTCGTGCGGGTTCGCCGAAACTACCATTTCCTTCGACATGAAAACTCCTCATGGAGCATCGGCGGCCAGTCAGGCGCTGCAAGCGCGCATGCGAGAATCTCGGCAAGGCCAAAGAGGCTCGGAGGGAGTCCGGATTTTGCAGTCTAGTTTCCCTCATCCGATGCGTTCCTCATTCCTAAAATGTGATTACCGGCGCGCCATGCGCCGCCGGCGTGATTCTCTCCAGACTCAATTTACGAAGCGCTTGGTACGCACGTTCATCACCAAGCCCAGAGCCAAAAATCCAAAAATCGTTGATGAACCTCCGTAGCTCATAAATGGCAGAGGTACGCCGGTGACCGGCATGTAGCCTATCACCATACCCGCGTTCACCAACACCTGAAACGCGAAAATTGCAGCTACACCCATAACCAAATACATTCCCGCGCGGTCTTTCGCTTTCTGCGCGTTGTCTACCAGGCGAAGCAGAAGCGCCAGGTACAACAACAACATAATCAGCACGCCGAAGAATCCCTGCTCCTCTGCTAACGCGGCCAGAATGAAATCCGAATACCGCACAGGCACAAAACCCAATTGGTTCTGGCTGCCCTTGCCGAATCCTTTGCCCCAGAAGCCGCCAGAACCTACAGCAATTTCCGATTGCAAAATTTGATAGCCGGCTCCGCGGGGGCTTTGTTCCGGATCGAGGAAGGTAGCCAGACGCTGCTTCTGATATGGCTTGAGGAAGTGTCCGTGCCATCCCACGACGGCCACTACGGCGCCAAGCGCGAGCACGCCCGCTGCATGCTTCCAATCAATTCCTGCCAGAAATGCCCCTACAATCGCAACCGGAACCAGCATCAACGCTGTTCCCAAATCCGGCTGTAGCAAAATCAAGCTTGCGGGAATGCCTACCAATACTCCAATCTTGACCAAATCCGCAAGCGTTAGCCGGTCTGTCCGCACCTCGCTGAAGTAACGGGCCAGCACAATGATTATAATCAACTTGACCAGTTCTGACACCTGTAAATTAACGCCCAGCACCTCGATCCATCGGCGAGCGCCAAAATGCTTGCTGCCGACTACCAGAGCCACGGCCAGCGCTGCAATCGACAGGATATATAGCAACGGGGTTTGGTCGAGCAATCCGCTGTAATCGATGCGCGACAGCGCCAGCATTCCCGCGAAGCCTATGCCGATCCATATGAGTTGTTTCCACTGCATTCCGTGCAGCGGCCCGCCGTGCGTGGACGAGTAGATCTCCAGCAGCCCAACCAAGCAGATGAGCATCACGATGGTCAGCAACCACCAGTCAAGCTCGAAACCGTGGCGTCGCTCGGCCATCAGTTACGCTCCGCGGAAACGACTTTAGCCGAGGGAGTAGGAACGGTAGCCTTTTGCGGTGTGGCCTTGACTTCTAACTCTTGAATCGGCTGGCCCAATTTCTTTTGATAATATGCCTTGACGAAACGGGCGGCAATGGGCGCAGCGACTCCACCCGCCTCCAGTGCTGAACCTTGCACCAATACGACAACGGCAATCTCCGGATTGCGTTTCGGCGCAAATCCGACGAACCACGTGTTGTACCTATAGTTTTTTCTCTCCGCAGCGGAAAGCCGCAAAAGACCTTTCGCGCTGATAGTTTGCGCGGTCCCAGTTTTCCCGCAGAACTGGATGTCCTGTAGCTTCGCCTGCGCCAAAATCGGATAACCAACCTCGTGGCCGGTACCGCCTTCCTCATTGACCACGCCGTACATTCCGTCGGTGACTTGCTTGACGGTGTTCTCGGAGATCGGGAAATGGACCACTTTGACCGGGCTAAGGTCCTTGAGCAAATGCGGCTGATAGAAGACTCCGCCCATGGCAATACCGCTCACCGAGCGCACCAACTGAATCGGGGTCACTTCTATCGGCCCCTGACCTATCGCCAATGAAATCGTCGAACCCGGATACCATATGTGATGATAAACGCGTTCCTCCCACGCTGATGACGGGACAAGGCCGGGCTCTTCGGAGGGCAGATCGATTCCCGTGAGTTTTCCTAATCCCAGGGCGCTGGCGTAATAGGAGATTTTATCTATACCCATGCGCATACCAACGTTGTAGAAAAAAATGTCGCAGGAATGAACGATGGCCTTGTGCAAGTCAACTTCGCCGTGGCCTTTGGGGTCCCAGTCGTGGCGCAATTGGCCATAGAACATGCCATAGCCCGGACAGAAAACATGAAAATCAGGCGGCGGCACGTGCGATTCCAGCATTCCCACGGACTCGAGAATCTTAAAGACTGATCCCGGGGCGAGTTGCGCCTGGATCGCGCGATTCAGCAGCGGCTTGTCGGGATCATCGTTGAGCGCTCGCCACTCTTTGCCGGAGATGCGTATCGAAAAGTCATTCGGATCGAATGCAGGATGGCTGGCCATGGCGAGGATTTCGCCATTTTGTGGATTAAGTGCGATGATGGCGCCGATTTTTCCTGCCAGCTCCTGTTCCGCAACGCGTTGCATGTCGGCATCAATGGTCAGTTGAATGGGCTTGCCGGGTATCGGCTCGGTATCATCCAGAGTGCGAACAGGTTTGCCTACGCTGTTCACGACCATGCGGCGCATGCCGTCTGTGCCGGTGAGAATATCGTTGTATTCGCGCTCAAGCCCGGCTTTTCCAACTATGTCGCCGGGCTTATAGCGATTCCCGCCGGCTTGGGCCAGTTGTTCCGGCGACACTTCGCCAACATATCCAATGACGTGCGCCAGGAAATCATCGGGGGGATATTTGCGGCGCTGGACCATCATCAACTCGAGTTCCGGCAAATCAATACGATGCGACTCAACAAATGCCAGGTCGGCGTCGCTCGCTACCGGCTTGACAATCAGCGGCTGGAATTTAGGCTCAGCGCGAGCCTCGGCAAGCTGCTCTTCCAGGTCCGCCGAAGTAATTCCCAAACCAGCGGTGATCTGCGGCAAATCTCTTTTTATCTGCGCGGGATCGTCGCGCAGCAGAAGTATGCTGAACGAAGGATAGTTGTCGACGAGCACACGACCGTAGCGATCGAGGATCTTGCCGCGCGGCGCGATAATGGGAATGGAGCGGACGCGGTTTTTTTCCGCGAGGTCCGCGAAATGTCCGGACTGAACAATCTGCAATTTCCAGAAACCGAGCAGCAGAAGAAGAATGCCAAGTACAACCATGTAGGAGACGAGGATTAAACGTCCCTGAGGCAGTTTCTGGTCGCCACCAATCCAATTCGCCACGCAAACTCCCGCCGCGCGACGGGTCCATAAAAAACCCGCTCGTACCTGTTCTTTGGTTTCCGCCTGAAAAAGAGCTGCGCTCTTCTCGTTTTTTGGCGGATAGAAAGGTAAACGTCACCGTAGCACTTGGACGATGACGGCGCAAGTTGGAGTGCTTTTTCAGTTAGCGTGGCGCATACAAATTCATACTGTCCGAGCGGACAGGAAAAAAAAGTTCTGCGTCATCGCAGATTTGGAATCGCGCTAATCGAATTCACGGTGCAGTCGATATTGTCAACTGCTAGTCTTCCCGTTTGTATGCGGCAATCCTGTCACGAGGCGTTTGCTGAGCGGGCAAGGCCTCCCGAGCGCGTCTAGCTCCCAATCTGAGACGTACTGTACTGTCGGACAAGTGTTTGCACTTTCGCAACTTGTAGCACGCCGTGTTGAAAGGCCTCAACCCGTATGCTAGATTCGCAAATCAGCTGAATTTTCGCATGACACCCGATAAATTCACGGACGAAGCACATTCGAAGACCAATCGAGTCGAGGTGTATTGGCATTCGGTCACCTATCGGAGCGTATTGCTCTATATTTTCGCCTTCCTGATTCTTTTTTCCGCGGCCAGCTACCTTGTCTTTCCAGATTCGTTTGCGAGTATTGTGCAGCATCTCTCTCATGCATTTCAGCCGAAAGATACCGCGTCAACTTCGGCAAACGTTCGCGGCGCACGGTTTGTCAATCTCGATGGGAAGGTTCAGGTCAAACGGGTTAATTCGGTACAATGGGCTAACGCTGACTATCAGATGACGCTGGAAAAGGGAGATTTGATTCAGACCGGCCCCGATGGCGTGGCGCGCCTTGCTTTCGCGGACGGCACGACATATACCGTGCAGGCCCAAACGCTCGTGACCGTCGAGGAAATCTTTGTTCCACAGAACAGCGCATCGAGCGTGGGCGTGCACATCAGCGCCGGTTCGGTTGATCTCAGCACCGGAACGTGGCAAGTGCCCGGTTCAAAGGCCGAGGTTTCATTCGCGGATGCGCAGGCGATCCTTCATGAAAACAGCCATGCGGATGTGAAGACGGACCCAACAACCAAGCAAAACCAGATTACTGTGGCGGAAGGCTCCGCGGATGTTCGGAGAGGCGGGCAGCAGGTGCAGCTGTTGCAATATCAGCGAGCTGCGTTTGCACGGGGCGGTCCGATAATCAAGACCAATGTTCTCGCTCCTCCCGGGCTGGTGCAGCCGGTGAACTTGCAGCCGATCATCGTTCCCGATCCGAAGCACACGTCGATTCGCTTTGAGTGGCAGCCGGTGGATACGGCTCGCGAATATGAGCTGGAAATTAGCAGCACTGCGATGTTCACTCGCGTGCTCGCGGATAAAAAGACCACGGACACGGCCGTGGAAGTCACCGGATTAACCTCGGGCGAGTATTTTTGGACGGTAAAGGCAATCGATGCGAAAAATGCATCGAGCGAAGCGGCTGCTCCGTTCAAGTTTACGCTGGTCGAGCAGGATAAAGAGCAAAGCATGTTGCTCAACGTTGATCCGGTCGAATTCCATGGCAAGGTTGTGGAAATTAGCGGGGTTACCGAGCCGGGCTCGGCGCTCCTGATCGATGGTGAAGCAGTCGCGGATATCGGTTCCGACGGCCACTTTAGATATTTTACGCCCCCGATGACAACGGGCGACCACATTATCACCATCACAGGACAGGATCGCAGGGGCCTAACTGGGATTAAGCATATACCAGTAGTTGTTCCATAGAATTTCGTTCATCAGCAATGATTCTAGCGCTGCGGTTTGTGGGTGGGGGATTGCAGGGCGCGGGGGGTTCATGAAAAACGGATATTCCATGAGGTCGGTGTTTAGCCTTTTTTCATCCGACCTGGCCATTGACTTGGGCACGGCGAACACTCTGGTATTCGCCAAAAGCAAGGGCATCGTGGTCAACGAGCCTTCCATCGTCGCCATCAACAAGAACAATGGCGAAGTGGTGGCCGTTGGAAAAGAAGCCAAGGAAATGCTGGGGCGCACGCCCGGCAACGTGGTGGCCATCAAACCCATGAAGGACGGCGTGATCGCCGACTTCAAAGTCACAGAGAAGATGCTGACGTATTTCATCCAGAAGGCGCACAACCGGCGCGTTCTGGTGCATCCGCGAATTGTGATTGGCGTGCCGAGCGAGATTACGCCGGTGGAGAAGCGCGCCGTGCAGGACTCCGCATATCGCGCGCGCGCCAGCGAAGTTTACCTGGTGGAACAGGCCATGGCTGCGGCGATTGGCGCGGGCCTGCCCATCGAGGAGCCTTCCGGCAACATGGTGGTGGACATCGGCGGCGGCACCACCGACATCGCGGTGATTTCGATGAGCGGCATCGTCTATTCGCGCTCCGTGCGCGTTGCCGGAAATGAGATGGACGAATCGGTGATGCACTATTTGAAGCGCAAGTACAATTTGTTGGTAGGCGAACGCACCGCGGAACAAATTAAAATTGAGATTGGCTCTGCCTACCCGCTGGAAAAGCCCTTAACGCTCGAAGTGAAGGGCAGAAACCTGATTGAAGGCGTTCCGCGCACGGTCACCATTGACGATAGCGAAATTCGCGAGGCGCTTTCGGAATGCATTGCCACAATTTTGAACGCCATTCGCGTGGCTCTCGAGCGCACCCCTCCTGAGCTTTCCGCGGATATCAGCGATCGCGGCATTGTCCTCACTGGAGGCGGCGCGTTGATCAAGAATCTGGATAAGCGCATTCGCGAAGAAACTGGTTTGCCGGTCTCGATTGCCGATGACCCGCTCGCCTCAGTCGTGCTGGGCACAGGGAAAATGCTCAGCGATTTCCGGCTGCTTCGTCTGGTTTCCATTGACTGAGGCGGATTGCGAACCATTGCTCTAATATCGGGCTCTACGCGACGCGTCACATTCGCGAAGAGCGCTTTGAGGTGCTTGAACTGCGCTTTTTCGAGCGTCCAGTATCCAGTTTCCAGGCTCTAGATTATGGATGTCCCTTCCCGTCATCGCCCATTGGTTCTACTCGCCGCGGTAATCGTGGCGCAAGTGCTGCTGCTTGCGTTTCAGATTAAGCGCGGCAGCGATGTGCGGCTGATTCGTGTGTGGTCTGCGGAGCTGCTCACGCCTTTGCAAGCGGCCGGCAGTTTCGTAATCAATAAAATTGATGCGACATGGTTCGGCTACATTGACCTGCGCAACGCTCACGCCGAGAACAATAAACTTGCCGAAGAGGTGGGCCGGCTTCGCCTGAAGAACCAGCAACTCGAGGGACAGGCAGCGGAGGCTGTGCGTCTCGCCCGTCTGTTCGGATTCCGGCAGCAGAACGCGAATATCCCCATGGTTGCCGCGGAAGTGATCGGCGCAAATGCAGACTCCAATAGCCACACAGTTTTTATCAATCGCGGCGAGAACGATGGTATTCGGCGCAATATGGCCGTCATAACGCCGGATGGCGTGGTGGGAAGGATCGTCGAAGCGCTTCCGGATACTTCTCAAGTTCTGCTGATCACGGATCGCGAAAGTGGGCTCGGCGGCCTATTGGCTGGGACGCGCACGCATGGGGTGGTAAATGGCACCGGTGAGCCTCTTCTGCGGCTGGATTACGTCAACGCCAACGAAAAAGTCGCGGATGGCGCGGAAGTGCTGACTTCCGGCGAAGATCGGATTTTCCCGAAAGATTTGCCGGTGGGTACAGTGGCTTGGACGAAAGCGAGTTCACCATTCCAAACCATCGCGCTACGGCCTGCGGCGCATCTGGACAGACTGGAAGAAGTACTGGTTCTGCTGACCGAGCACTCCTTCAACTTGCAGCAAAAGAATGACACGAGTTCGTCGCAGCAGAAAACGAAGGAAGGCAGTGGTCAGAAGAGCGCTTCAGCCGCACCCTTGGCAAAAATCGGTACACCGAATACGAAAGTAGCGCATGCGATCAGTAGGCCAGCCTCGGCGGTGAAAAAACCTGTTGCCTCGACAATCTTACCTGCTACTGCGTCCGCGACCCCGAGCGTAACGCCCGGCACGAAAGCGGCGCAGACTCCTTCCGGTAAGCCAGCGTCCGTGGCGAAAAAACCTGCGGCACCACCCGCAAAGAAAGTTCCCCCGGCAAATCCACCTGGAATCTCCCGGTGAAGGCCATTCGATGACCGTGGGAATGGATTCTCAGTCGCAGCACATCGAAGTTCATAAGTTCTATGGCGGCACGGTATTGGGCATTTGCTTTCTCGCGCTGGTGCTGCAAGCCTTTCTGAATCGATTCAGCTTGCAACTTCAGATTCTCGAGCTTCCGCTTCTGGTAGTTGCATATTTCGGGTTGAGCAGGCGCAATTCCGTTTCGGGACTTTTGCTCGGAACCGCCGTCGGTCTGTTGCAGGATGGCATCAGTCACACGCCCATCGGCCTCTACGGAATCGCGAAAGGTTTCATTGGATACATTGCGTCTTCGATCGGGGCGCGACTCGACACCGAACATCCCATCAGCCGCTTTATTCTGATGTTCCTTTTCTTCCATGTTCATCAAATCCTTCTGGCGGTGATGATCCGCCTGCTCCTGGCAAAACATGAGCCATTTTTCAGCGTTCATTTGCTGATTGCCTCGCTGATCAATTCGGTGCTTGCAGTCTTTCTCTTCGCGGGACTCGACCACCTCAGAAAACGATAGTCCCGATTGCGTTCGCGATTGCATTTGACCTAACATTCGCGGGCTAACTATGCCGCGTGACGACCTCGCCGCTCAGCGAAGCAATCAACGGAACGCAGTGGCCGCCTGTTTTCTTGGCTGGACGCTCGATGCGTTCGATTTTTTTGTTCTGACGTTTGTTCTCGCGCCGATTGGCAAGGATTTTCACCGGAGCATCCTGGAGATCAGCTTCGCGATCACCGCCAGCTTATTCACCCGCCCGCTCGGAGCGTTCATTTTCGGGCTTATCGCCGATCGCTATGGGCGGCGCCTGCCGTTGATGGTCGATGTCCTGTTTTATTCAGCGATCGAGGTGCTTTCCGGATTAGCGCCCAGCTACTCCGTATTCATTGTTTTGCGGCTGCTCTACGGAATCGGCATGGGCGGCGAGTGGGGTGTCGGAGCTTCGCTGGCATTGGAATCCGTGCCGGGAAAATGGCGCGGCGTGCTGTCCGGCCTGCTGCAGGAAGGCTACGCCTTCGGCTACTTGCTGGCGGCGCTGGCCTACTGGCTCATATTCCCGCATTTTGGCTGGCGCGCCATGTTTTTTGTTGGAGGCCTGCCCGCGCTGCTGACGATTTTTATCCGTTTTAAAGTGAAAGAGAGCGAAGCCTGGGCGGCAACGGCTGCGCGCACGGATTGGCGTTCTTACTGGCGGTCGATTTTCAAGAATTGGAAACGATTCGCCTATCTCGTGCTGCTGATGGCGCTGATGAATTTCATCTCCCACGGCACGCAGGATTTGTATCCAAGGTTCTTGCAATTCGAGCGTGGCTATCATCCCGGCACCACCGCGCTGGTAACGGTTATCTCGATGATCGGCGCGATTGCCGGCGGCCTCTTGATTGGCCTGTATTCCGACCTGCGCGGAAGGCGCCGCGCCATGCTCGTCGCGATTATTCTAGCGATTCTGTTAATTCCTGTGTGGATTGCCGCGCCAAATTTCGCGCTAATCGTGGCTGGCGCGTTTCTGATGCAGTTCATGGTGCAGGGCGCCTGGGGTGTGATTCCTGCGCACATCAATGAACTGTCTCCGGATGCATTGCGAGGATTTTTTCCCGGTTTCGCCTATCAGCTCGGCGTGCTGGTCGCCTCCTTCAGCGCTCCCATTGAGGCATTTCTGGGCGAGCGAATCAGCTATGGCTATGCCATGGGAATTTTTGCCGCTATCGTGCTCGCCGCAGGTGCCGTCGCCGTTGGGCTTGGCCCCGAAGCGCATGGAATAAAATTCGGGCGTGAAAACGACTGAAATCCTCCCTTCGAGTCCAGGTGAATTTCGAACATTCCCTTTCCTGCGAACGGAGTAAAATTAGAATTGATCTTTGAAGGAGGGAGAAACTATGACTGCAACACCTCGCATTACGCCGCCATCATCCGCAACCGACATAGATAAAATTCGCGAAAAAGCGCGCCGCCTGGCGATTCTTTCCATGATGTCCACCACTGCCGCCGGCTCGGGACATCCCACATCGTGCCTGTCCGCGGCGGAACTAGTCGCCGCGATTTTTTTTCACGCCATGAAATTCGATCCGCGCAATCCGAACGGGCCGGAAAGCGACCGCTTCGTTCTTTCCAAGGGCCATGCCGCTCCGGTGCTTTATGCCGCGCTTGCTGAAGCGGGAGTTTTTCCGCCGTCGCGGTTGATGACGCTGCGCCAATTCTCGAGCGAACTGGAGGGGCATCCCACTCCGCGGATTCCCGGCGTTGATGCGGCCACCGGCTCGCTCGGCCAGGGACTGTCTGTAGGCGCTGGCCTCGCGATTGGCGCAAAAATGGACAAACTCGGCACGCGCGTTTTCGTGCTGCTTGGCGATGGCGAACTCGCTGAAGGAAACGTTTGGGAAGCGGCGGAATTCGCCGGCCACTACGCGATGGACAATCTGATCGCCATCGCCGATATCAACGCGCTGGGACAGAGCGAGCGCACCATGTATCAGCACGATATGGAAATCTATCGCAAGAAATTCGAAGCGCAGGGCTGGGATACGCAAATTATCGACGGTCACGATGTGCCCGCGATTGTGGCGGCGCTTGGTCGCGCGAGGGCGGCAAACGGGAAGCCGCAGGCCATCATCGCGCGAACTATCAAAGGTCACGGCGTCAGCTTCCTGGCCGACAAGGACGGCTGGCACGGCAAAGCACTCTCCGAAGAACAACTCGCGAAGGCCGTCGCCGAATTGGGCGGCCCAATTGATTTGCCGCCTGATGCAGGGCGTTCTTATGCGCGCACGGACTTGCCGCAGCCGCCGAAGTTCCCTGAACCGCCAGCGCCTGGCTACAAAGCCGATAAGCCAGTGGCGACGCGCGAAGCGTATGGCAACGCCTTGAAAAGGATCGGCGCGGTGAATCCGCAGCTCGTGGCGCTCGATGGCGACGTGAAAAATTCAACGTTTGCGGAAATTTTCGGTGATGCCTTTCCGGACCGCTTCTTCCAGGCCTACATTGCCGAGCAGAATATGATTAGCGTGGGCGTTGGCCTGGCGGCCCGCTGTAAAGTGCCGTTCCTCTCCTCTTTCGCGTGCTTCCTTTCTCGCGCATACGATCAAGTCCGCATGGCGGCCATCAGCCGCAGCTCCATCAAGTTGTGCGGCTCACATTGTGGAGTCTCAATTGGCGAAGACGGCCCTTCGCAAATGGCCCTCGAAGACATCGCTGCATTTCGCGCCGTGCACGGCTCAGTGATTTTGTACCCCTCCGACGCATATTCGGCCGAACGTCTCACCGAACAAGCCGCGCGCATTCCAGGCATCACCTACATACGAACCTCGCGGCCGAAGACTTCGTTTTTGTATTCTGCCGACACGAAATTCCCTATTCCCGGATTTCACGTTCTGCGTCAGAACGAAAAAGATCAAGCGGTGGTCGTCGCCGCTGGAATCACTGTCCATGAAGCCTTGAAAGCCTACGAGGAATTAAAATCTGAAAATATTTTTGTTCGCATAATCGATTTGTATTGCGTCAAGCCCATTGAAGGCGCTCAACTCGCAGAGCATCTGCGCGCCTGCAACAATTGCTTGATTACAGTTGAAGATCACTATCCAGAAGGCGGATTGGGGGAGGCTGTAGTTTCTGCGCTCTCCGAGGCAGGCGCCTCGCCTGCTCGTTTTCGAAAACTTGCCGTAAACGGCTTACCACATTCTGGAAAGCCAGATGAATTGCTGGACGCTTTCGGCATTTCAGCGGTACATATCAGTGAGGCTGTTCGCGGATGTGCTGCGGAGAAACGTTGAATACTGACTCGCTGAGCAATCTGTAGAAGAGGCACGAACTGTTCCGAGTTGAAACAGGTGTGCCTGCTTAGTCCTCATTTGACGAGCTGTCTCTGATTGCCGGCTGCAAATTGCTGATTTCCGGTACTCAGTAGCTGCCTGTATGGCCGTTCGCTTGCCCCTTACGGGCTTATGGCGGCTTCTACACCTTGCACGGAATTAAATCAGGCCAAGACTGCGACATTCTTAGTTCCCAAGCCGCGCTCGATGCAAAGCCGGTTCATACTAATGGAAGGCGCGACCGTGGTGCTGGCGATTGCGCTCATGTCTATCGCCCTCACGATTAGCATTCAAATCCAACCGAGATTTTCCTTGGGCGTTCAATCCCTGCAGAAGCAAATCGATCTCCATTCGCAGATTCATGATGCATTCGACTCGACAGTGCTCAGTTTCTGGCGATACCTCGGATCGAACAACGCTCAGTTGCTAGACGCATACAAAAATTCCTCAGCGGAGCTCCGCGATCTTACCCGACGCGATATCGACGCTGCACTCACACAGGCCGACCATCAAGATGCGGAGAATCTCGGCCAGTTGGAAAGCGCCTATGTAACCCTTACCGATCAAATTACAGCCGCACCCACAAACCAAAAAGAAGCAGGAAGGCAATTCACTGAAATCGCGCGCCGTGAACTTGCAGTGCGAAATGCGTTCACAGAGACGGAGAAAAAGCAGTTCGGGAATTTGCATCAGGATACCCGGCGGGTGGCCGCGTACACACGATTCCTTGAAATTGTTCTGATAGCCTTGGGCCTCTTTCCGGTAGCTGTGATGATTTGGTTCGGCCGTGCTCACGAAGAACATATTTGGAAGCCGCTGGAGGCTCTTCATGCGATGGTGCTTGAGGTAAAAGGGGGCAACCTGGACGTTCGCGGGAAAGTTCCCGCCACCACAGAGCTAGGCTCCGTCACCGGCGCTTTTTTGATGATGGCTTCCGAGCTTCGCGACATGCGCAGCTCCTTGGAAGAGAAAGTCCAGGAACGCGCCAAGCAGCTTGAAGTGGCACACAAGGACGTTTTGCGAGCAGCGAAGCTCGCTTCACTGGGGCAGCTCGTTTCGGGCGTAGCTCATGAGATCAATAATCCACTGACGTCGATTCTCGGATTCAGTGAAATTGCCCTGTGTCATGGGAATCTCCATCCTTCGCTGCGGCCGCAAATCCAGACCATTCGTGATGAGGCTTTGCGCCTGAAACATATAGTCGGGAATTTAAGCCAATTCGGTCGTCGCGCTCCGCAGCAGGCTCACCGTATTGATTTGCGCACTATTCCGGACCGCCTGCTGGAGCTGCGGTCTTATCAACTTGCAGCCAATAACATCTCCGTGAGTTACCGCCGCCCCGAAAAGCCCGTCTGGATAAAAGGCGATCACCAGGCGCTACTGCAACTGATGCTGCAACTGGTGCTGAACGCCGAACAAGCCATTCGCGGCGGACAAGACAAAGGTGAGATCCATCTGACGTGCGAGGCGACTGAAACTCACGCGCTGCTTGCTGTCCAGGATAGCGGATGCGGCATGGATGCGGAGATGTGCGAGCACATATTCGATCCGTTCTTTACGACGCGCCAGTCCAGACTGGGAGCCGGTCTAGGGTTGAGCATTTGCCATGGAATCGTGGAACAGCATGCAGGCGAAGTTGCGGTGGAGAGCGAACTTGGTCGTGGAACCACCATTCGAGTGAAGTTACCGCTGGCATCCGTGAAAGATGCGGACGTTCTCCCGAAATCTGTTCCGCTCCGAACACACGTTCTTCAGGCGAATTCCCTAGCCGAGCCAGCATCCTCCAAATCACCACTTTCATCTCCGCAATCTTCGCTGCGATTCCTAGTGATTGATGACGAAGCGGAGATCCTCAACCTCGTTTCGGAAGTCTTGGGCAAGTCAGGAGCACAGGTCGTAACCGTCCAAGATTCCATCGATCTGGCCTCTGTCCTGAAGGAAAGCCATTTTGACGCGGTGCTGTGCGACTTGAAAATGCCAGGCTACGATGGACTTTGGATTCTAAGAAGTTTGCGCCGTGACTATCCCGAGTTGGCGAAACGCTTTGTTTTGATGACGGGGAACTTGGCTGATGCCGATAAAGCGTCTGGCGAGCTAGACGGCGTAACGATTCTCTCCAAGCCCTTTACGCTGGACCGACTGCGCCGAATGATAGAGGAACTGACCGCACGCCCTGCCGCGCAGTGCTCTGATCCTCTGATGCCCGTGTAAATCATTCTGTATGTGTGCTATGGTTCACAGGCTAGTGGGTGGATAGGATCAGAAAACATGGCTGATAAGCTTGTTTTGGTGGGAGTTTTGCCGGAAATTGTGCTGATAGAAAGCGCTGACCAGGTGATCTGGATAGCGCAGACGGGGAACCTTCGTATCGAATTCGACCCACAACGCTGTCCGTTCTCGTCCAACGTGTTCCAGGCGCCTCCCGGAGTGCCCCTGAAAAGCGGAACGCCGCGCGCTGGCGTCACCGGGTCATTCAAATACCGCCTGGCAATAAACGACAACGTGATCGCTCAGGGCGAGGTAATCATCCGCGCAAAATAGGGCCCGCAGAGGGCCCAGAAGTGCGCCATGCCCCGCTAATCGCTCGCTAAGGCCGTCCGGCCAATGCTAATGGATTCGGCCAGGGTGCGGCGCGCCTGAGCCAGCCGGAACGCTGGCACGCTGCGCCCGGACCCCACTACGAATTCCGCCAGCCGGCGCGGGAACTCATGGCGCTGATCGTAATGCAGCCCCATTGGGTTGAGCAATTCAGCCGCGAGCTTAGGATCATCGCTGCGCTCGACTCCCCAGAACCAGAGCCGCTCTTCTTCTCGCTGCAGCAGTTGCAGGGCCTCTTCCAGCCTCTTCATCGCGGCGTCGAACGACGATACCAGAAAAAAGACGGGCAGGGACCAGCCCTTCCCTCCGAAACGCGCCTGGATGCGCACGGAGTACTTCCCGTTTTGATTGATTTCGATGCAGCAGCGATATTCATTCCTGTGAGTACTCGTCTTCTGAGCCATGTCGTTCCTCAATTCCCGCGCAAAATTATCCTGAGAGGCCTGTGTAGCTTCTTGGTCGCGTTCAAAGTTCATTTCAGTGGCTTTCCTGGTCAGCTTCGCCGCGGAGGCGTTCAATCGGGAAGGTCGCTCGACTTAACCCCGCCGGCGACGGAGCTAAAAAGCTGCGGAAGAAATATCCTAGATGACTGGTGGGAGCAGTGCAACAGGAAAGTAGCTGTACGTTAAGTCTAACGTTTACAGTAACTTAACTCGACGACTGCTCGGTGAGTAGCTTCAGGTTGGCAGCGTTGAATGCTAATTTCCCCTCTTGCTTGTAACGCTTCTGCAGGGCATCGTGGAAGGCTTCGAAGGCGGCTCTCTGCTTGTCCTGCAGAATTTGTTTTCGCAGGCCGTCTTTGGCTTTTGCGAAATCAGCGGGATTGATTCCCTGCTTCGCCTTTACTTGGTAAACCACCCAGCTTCCGCCGAGGAGCACCGGTCCACCTGTCTGGCCCAGCGGCATGTCAAAGGCAGCGTTCAACTCTTTGGCAGGGCCCAATTCTCCAATTTGGCTGGTTCGCGTGATGGGGTCGGTAGTTTTCGCGTCCAAAGCCAGCGATTTCGCGGCCTTGTCGAAGGCCTCTCCGCTCTTGACCTCCTTTGCAAGCTCTTTGGCCTTCTGCTCGGCGAGGTCCTGAGCTTTTTCTTTTCTGTAGTCCGCCAACACGCGATCGCGGACCTCCGCGAACGTTCCCTGGTGTGCGGCCACGATTTTGTCGACAGAGAGAATCACATAGCCGCTTTTGATGGAGATAGGCTGGCTCAACTCTCCCTGGTGCAGCGAGAAGAGCGCCTCCTGCAGCGCCGGTTCCGCGCCTAAATCGCCAATGGGGTCGGTAACGCTGACCAACGGTGTCTCGCCAGTCTGAAGATTAAACTTTTTGGCAATTTCGTCGATGCTTTGCTGGTTGGACTTGAGCACGGCCGCCGTCAACTTATCCGAAATGTCCCCTAGTTGTGTATTGAGCTTCTCCTGGGTCAAAACGTTCATAATGGAGGACTTTACCTCGTCCAGGCTCTTTGTGTGCGCGTTCTCTTTGTCGAGGATTTTTATGATGTCGAAGCTATAGGGCGTCTGCACCAGATCCGAAACAGCGCCCTTGGGCAGGCTAAAAGCAGCCTTTTCAAAGGCTGGCGCTGTTTGACCGGCGACGATCCATCCAATGTCTCCGCCTTTTCCCTTTGTGTTGGTATCCTCGGAATATTTCTTGGCCAAATCCGCGAAGTTCGCGCCGTGCTTCGCCTGATCATCCATTTTTTGCGCCTGCTTCTTGATCAGCGCGATTTCCGCGTCCGTCTTGCCAAGCGTGTTGAAAACGATTTGCGCGGCGTGCACGCGATTCTCGACTTTGTAGTCGTTGAGATGCTGCTGATAGTATGCCTGAACATCCGCATCGCTTATTTTGATGCTTTGTTTCAGCTGGTTTGTATCCAGCAAGGCATATTTTGCGGAACGCCGCTCCGGTACCTGGTACTTCGACTCATTCTTGGAAAAATACGCCGAAAGCTCAGCATCGGTTGGCTTTATAGAAGCTTCGAGATCGGAGGGCTTTATTGCAGCGTATTCCAACTGAACTTTTTCGTTCAGATAGCGATAGCGCGCCTCAACCTCTTGCGGAGTCACACTGATTCCATCGGTAACCAGTTCTCGGAACTTGTTTGCCAGCACGTCCTTCCGGACAAAATCCTCGAACTGCGGTACGGACATCCCGGCGCGCATTTGCACTTCCTGCGCGTACCTCTCGGCCCCAACCCAGTTTCCACCGGGAAACGCGGTGGGCAGCAGTTCCTTGATGCGCTGGGTGATTTCCTCGGGCGTCACCTGTATGCCGAGGCGCTGCGCTTCCAATTCCATGAGGCGCTCGAAGACCATCTGATCCAGCACCTGACGCATGTACAAGCCCTGCAGCACTGCTGGCACATTCTGCCCGCGTGTCTGCTCGGCGAATTGCTGGCGAACGTCAACGATGCTGATATTTTGTCCGCCGACCGTGGCCACGGCGTCCGGGCTGGCGTTATTTCCGGTGCCGATTCCCCCAAGCGGAGTAAGCTGCAACACCATGATGGCGCTGATGGCCACTAGAATGCCGCCCAGCACAAATTTTACCGCCGTTTTACTATCGCGCAGATTTAGCAATTGTGTTCAAACCTCGCTGATGAAGCACCCATTATAAAAGAGCGCCTCCAATGACTCAACTCGAATCGCGTTGAAACATTCAGCCGCCTCATCGACTTTTCCAAGGCCGTCATCTACGGCCAATAGGCCCCGATACACATGTTTCTTTTCCATTAGCATTGCAGAAACAGAGGGACCGAGTCCTATTGCTCAAAATGGCGCATGCGGTTATAAGTGGAGACCATAGAACTTGCCCGAACGCGGCGCGCACTTCAGGAGGAGCAGCTTGCCCACTCAAAGTGAAGACGCATCAGAACGCCGAGGCGCGCGGCGGCATCCATTTGTCGCGCTCGCCGAACTCATCGGCGTTGGCAACAACCAGCGGGTCGCCGCGCAAACCACGCAATTGAGCGCCACGGGCTGCTATCTGGGGGCGGTGAATCCGTATCCGGAGGGCGCCCGGATTCGCATCCGCCTCAAAAAAGATGGCGAGACATTTGAAAGCAGCGCGCGCGTCCTGCATGTTCACGCGGAATTTGGCATGGGCGTGATTTTCGAAGATGTTTCTCCGGCGCAGCAGCGCATCGTCGATTCCTGGCTGGCTAAATCCCAAAGTTAAGGCTTCCGCGACTTTTCCCGTGATTCCGTTGATGCTATTGTGCGCCAATCCGACAGTGGAGTGTTTTCAAGGAGAAAAGCAATGTCCCAGCGATTTGCCTCTCATTCGCCCCTGCTTCATCAGCCCCTGCACAACGAAATGATAACACCGCCCACCGCGCCACCGACATTCGGCGCGCTCCCGCCGCAGAGCTCGGGTCCGGAATCGACAATTCATTACATTTTCATGGGGCCGAACGGTCTGCGCGCGGGCTGGCGCCTGCTGATTTTCGCGACAATTCTGGGAGTTCCGGTTGGCGGACTCTACTGGCTCAGCAAGATTTTGGGAACCTCAAGCTCTCAGCAATCCCACCAAATGACGGCTGGACTGACAATTCTAGGCGAAGGTCTGTCCTTTTTGCTTGTTTGGTTTGCGAGCTGGATTATGACGCTGATCGAGGGGCGCACCGTTGGCGATTACGGCCTGCCGGCGCGAAAGGCATTCGGCAAGGATTTTTGGCAGGGAGCAACGATTGGTTTTGTGGCGATGAGCGTTCTTCTGGTGATGTTGCGCATGGCGGGCGTTTTCCATTTCGGCTCGCTCGCGCTGCACGGCGCTGCGCTGGCGAAATATGCAGTCCTGTGGGGAGTGGCTTTCCTGCTGGTGGGCTTTGTGGAAGACTTTATGTTTCGCGGTTACGCGCAATTCACATTGACCACCGGCATCGGATTCTGGCCCACCGCGATTTTGTTGTCTGCCGGATTTGGTTCGCTTCACCTTGGGAACCACGGGGAGGATTGGGTCGGCGCGCTCGGGGCTGGTTCGGCGGGCTTTCTTTTTTGCTTTATTCTGCGGCGGACCGGCGACTTGTGGATGCCCATTGGCGTTCACGCGGCGTGGGACTGGGCGGAGTCATTCTTCTACGGAGTGCCGGACAGTGGACAAGTGGCTCCCGGGCATATGCTGAATCCGACTTTCCATGGCTCTAAGCTGCTGACTGGAGGCTCGGTCGGCCCAGAAGGAAGCATCCTTTGTTTCTTGGTCCTCGCTCTGCTCTGGATTTTCTTCCACTTCTGGCTGCCCAAAGCGAAATATCCGAATCCCGCAGCCCTCGGCAGGAAACCGCATCATCTATAATTCTTACCCGTCATTTGAGCTGCAATTTGCGCTGCCTCGCTATCGCTTCTTCGTGGATTTTATTGCGATGCGGGGACGTAGACGCTATTGGGCGCCAGCAATTTCACTCCGGAAGCCTCAGTGGTTACCTTCAAATTGTGGAATTCTGACGTGGATACCGGAGCAGGGCGGAACGTCAGCAGATATTGCGCGGCCAGCATTCTTTGCAAGTCGTCGAGGAATGGACGGAAGGACACCGGCGTCTGCGTACCTTGAAAAAATGAGTAGCCACCGGTGCTCGATGTAAGCTCGTTGAGCGAGCCCTGCCCGTTGTTATTGAGGAAGCGGTTTCTGGTAGCGCGCCCTGAGCTGACGAAAACGCTGAACACAATGATGTGGTTCTTCTGCGCATCGCGGATGGCCCGCTGCAGTCCTGGATTTTGCATAGGTTGCGTGTTAAAAAGCCCATAAGTGACATCGATTCCATCGCTGATCAGCAGCACTTCTCTGCTCTGGCCGGCCGCAGGCCACTTCTTAATCAAGCCCGAAAGCGCGCCGTATATGTCGGTGTTGCCAACCGCAGGGCCCATTGGCAGGTGCAGAGCGTTTTTGATTGCCGCGCGATCCGTGGTGAAGCCGTGGTCCATGTGAGCGCTGCCATTTGCCGAATAAGCGAGCGCCACCTGAGCACTCTGCGGCAGGGCGTTAATGAATCTCGAGATTTCATCAAACTGGGCGCCGAGTTGCGGAGTCGAACTGGAATCAATGAAGATAACCAGTTGCAATGGTGAATCTGGGCCGTTGAGTGGAGTAAGACTGACAACCGGCCGCGGCTGGCGATCCTCTTGAACCGAAATGTCTTCGCGCGTTAGCTTCGGCGCGGAACCATGCGAAGATCGCGCTGTGATTGTAACTGCGACCGTGCCCGGCGGAGTTTGCGATGATTGCGCGAAAAGTGGAGTGGCGCACAGCGCCAGCACAACAAGAGCGGTGAATGCGAGAATGGGAATTTTTCGGCTCATCTTCGTTGGCTCCGCAAGAGTGATTTGCGCACCGTACTAATACGTTGGATGTGCTGGCGCAGGCTTTAGATACTTCGGCGTTATCTGTCGCGCAGTGTATAATTCCGCCGCGAATGGCATCCGGCGAATCAAATTCGGCGCGGAATTTCGGCCTCGGGCGCGAGCTCGAGATTTATCAGCTTGGACTGGCCGGAAACAGATTGTCCGTCCCGCCAACGCTTGCTTTGCTCGAACAGAAAGCCAAAGAGAAGCTCGAGCCGTGCGCGTACGACTACGTGGCCGGAGCAGCGGGCGGCGAAAGCACGCTGCGCGCGAATCTCGAGGCCTTCTATCGCTGGCGCATCGTGCCGCGTATGTTTCGCAATGTCTCGGAGCGAGACATGAGCGTCGAGCTGTTAGGTGCCAAATTGCCCTGGCCGGTTTTGCTGGGGCCGGTTGGCGTGCAAGGAATTATCCACGCCGAAGGCGAGCTGGCGACCGCGCGGGCGGCGGCGACGCTCGGATTGCCGTTTGTATTGAGCACGGTGTCTTCGCGGCCTATGGAAAAAGTTGCCGAGGCGATGGGCGCGGCCCCGCGATGGTTTCAGCTTTACTGGGGAAAGAATCCCGATCTTACCGCAAGCATGCTCGAGCGTGCGGAAAAGTGCGGTTATACAGCGCTTGTTGTGACGCTCGACACATCGATGCTGGGCTGGCGCGAACGCGATCTCGAGCGCGGCTACTTGCCATTCTTTTCGGGCGAAGGCCTCTCCAATTATTTCAGCGATCCGGTATTTTGCGGAGCGCTTCGTGAACCGCCGCAGAAAAATCCTGCCGAAGCAGTACGCCTCTGGGCCAGCATTTTTTCGAATACGAGCCTCGCATGGAATGATCTCGTGTTTTTGCGACAGCACACTGAACTGCCGATTCTGCTGAAAGGGATTTTGCACGCCGACGATGCCGCGCAGGCGGTGGATTCAGGCGTCGATGGCGTGATTGTTTCAAATCACGGAGGGCGGCAGGTCGACGGCGCTGTCGCCGCTCTCGACGCGCTGCCAGGCGTGATCAAAGGCGTTCAAGGAAAAATTCCGGTGCTCTTCGATAGCGGGATTAGGCGCGGTGCGGACATTATGAAAGCGCTGGCCCTAGGCGCGCGCGCTGTGCTGGCGGCGCGGCTTTACGCGTGGGGACTGGCAGCGGCGGGCGAAGCGGGCGCGCGCGACTCGATTCTGAATCTGCTTGCGGATTTCGATTTGTCCATGGCGCTCAGTGGATTTACTTCGCCGCGCCAACTTTCGCCAGAGGTTCTCTGCCGCGAGCTAGCGGATAGACCCGCGTGAAAAGCGTTACCGGTTAGTGTTTGGTGGTCGGGGTCTTGGTGGTCGTGGTTTGTTGGTCCGGCCAGCCGTAGAGTTTCAGGGCGTTGCCGCGGAGCACCATGCGCGCGATCTCGCGGGCCCGAGCACGTGTGATTTCATTGTCATCCATCATTCCCGTGAGCGCAATCGCCAGCGCCTCGCGTCCCGAATTCGCCGTTTGCCACCCAACTTCTTCCCAGTCGATCTGTGGAGTGCCAGGGTAGAGGTCCGTGCCGAACATCACTTTTCCCGGAAAATATTCCAGCCAGTATCGAATCGTCTTGCTCAATTCACGCGTAGGCAGCAGCCAGGTCTGCTCGGAAAAATCGGTGTATACGTTGGGTTTCACCAAGAGCGCGGCAACTGCTTTCGAAAACGGGCCAGCGCCGCCGTGCAGCAAAACAAAATTTGTCCCGCGCAAACTAGGATCGTTCAGCACCGGCTCAAGAAGCAGCGGATCTGCGCCAGCTAATTCGAAATAACCACCGCAGCCAAATCCGGTATGAAAGTGGACAGGCATTTCGAGGCGGCCTGCTTCCAATGCGATGTAATGAAAAATGTAATTCTGCAAATTCGTGTAGCCGGATTTCTGCGGCACGCCTCCGTTGATGTATGTTGCATACTCCTGCGCGGCTGCGCCAGCATCGGCGCGCTCGAAATCGAGCGAGCGCAAATACGCAGCTTCGAACTTCACGGCTACCGCGCCATTTTGCTTTTGGTTCTGCATCGTCGGCGCGACCACTTCCTTCAGATACGCGTCCAGAGTCGCTGGCAACTTGGTTTCCCCCAAATTCTCCAGATAGCGCCGCAGAAGCTGCTCTTCGCGAGTAAAGAAAAATTGCCGATCCGGTGTCTCCGACGCCAGGGCCGAATTATCGAGCGGAAAAAGCAGCGCATCGTCAAACGGCACCCAGCGGAATCGCGGAGGATGGAGCCCGCGGCCCATCGCCACGCGATTGGCAAGCTCCGTTTCGATGCCCAGACGGTCAAGCACCCAGTCGGGATAATTGTCGCCCTGCTCTTGCTTGATTCGCGCTTTGGTGGCGAGCAGTTCCTGCACGTGCGCCGCGCTCATGTCCACATATTTGTAATTCCACAGCGCCTTCCACGCATCGAGGAACTGAGGATTATCCGGCCGGGTGTTCGCCGGTGAAGCAGTTGGCTCGAGAGGAGCGCACGGCAATGCATCATATTCGTCATCCGCCTGGCCATTGACTGGCAGGGCTGGCGGATGAGCATGGTCATCTATCGCGCGAATGCTCTTGATATAGGCGAGCAGCGCGGGATCCGGCCTCTGCGCCAGCAGCCTGGGAGCAAACAATGCTGGCATCAGAGAAACAACAGCTAACGGAAGGAAGGTACGGGTCATTCGCAATGGAGAGGCGCTCATCTCAGGCGATTCCTGATTTCACGTTTGCCGCATTTTGAGGCGGCAATCTTTCTTTGTTTGACGCGCGGAAACATACGTCAGGGTCTTCTGTGTGTCAAGAAATCCATAGCAACTGCGCTGGCATCTTTTCTGAAGCCTTTTCTGCCATTAGGCCTGTTTTAACCTCGCCTCCGCGTTTTCTGTAATTTTCTTCTCGGCTGAAACTCGCGCCTTTGCGCCGTTCATGTTCGCGAAGCCATTTTGGATGTTGACCAGCATGCCTGAAATTGGAGAAACTACTCACTTGCGACCGGGTACCGAGGAAATCATCGAGCGCCTGCCTGCCACCATAAGACACGGCGCCCGGCCACATCTTAATATTTTTCACTGGCAAGCAAGCGCGGCAAGGATTAAGACATGAACTCGCCCATTGGTGAACTGCTTCCGCCGAACCGCTTGATGCTCACTCCCGGCCCTTCGCAGATTGACCCGCGCGTCTATCGCGCCATGTCAACGCCCATAGTGGGTCATCTGGATCCATGGTTCCTCGAAATGATGGGCGACGTCCAAGTCCTGCTTCGCCAGGTTTTCCAAACGCAGAATCGTCTCACTTTTCCAATCTCCGCCTCCGGTTCCGGCGGAATCGAAGCGGCCGTATTCAATCCGCTCGAAGCGGGCGATGAAGCGATTATCTGCGCCAATGGAGTTTTCAGCGATCGCATGGCCATCATTGCCGGACGGACGCCCGCGAAAATTATTCGCGTCGAAGCGCCTTACGGCAAGCCGTGTGATCCGGAAGACGTTCGCCGCGCTGGCAAAGGAAAGAAAATCAAAATCGTCGGCGTGACGCACGGCGAAAGCTCTACCTCAGTGGTGACCAATCTCGACAACATGCGTAAAGTTGCAGACGAATTGGGCGCGCTGCTCGTTGTGGATACCGTTTCCACTCTTGCCGGCATGCCCATCGACGTGGACCGAACGAAAATCGATATCTGTTTCAGCGGCTCGCAAAAAGCCCTCAGCGCGCCTCCGGGCATGGCGCCGATTACTGTAAACCCGCGGGCCGAAGAGGTTCTTCGCGCGCGGAAAACGCCCGTTCAGAGCTGGTATTTTGATTTGACCACCACCATGAATTACTGGGGCAAAGAGCGCACGTACCATCACACCGCGCCGATTTCACTGGTATTCGCGATGCGCGAGGCGCTGCGCATCGTGCTGGAAGAGGGTTTGCAGGCGCGCTGGGCTCGCCACCGCGAGAATCGCGACGCTCTGGTCGCCGGACTGGAAGCCATGGGTTTGGAGATGTTCGTCGAAAATCCGGAAGACCGGCAAGTGACCGTGACCGGAATCAAAGTTCCGTCCAGCGTGAACGACGCCAAAGTTCGCAACCAGCTGCTGGATGAATTCAACATCGAAATTGGCGGCGGCTTTGGGCCAATAAAAGGTAAACTCTGGCGCGTAGGATTGATGGGATATGGCTGCAAGAAAAACAATGTACTCCTTTTTCTGGCAGCGCTCGAGAAATGCTTGCTCGATCAGGGCTTCCGGTTGTCGGCCGGCGCAGGAGTGGGCGCGGCAATTCGCAGCTACTCAGACGCGCATGCGGCCGTTGCGGTGCCCAAGTAGCGCGAGAATTCTGAGTTTAGAGAGCAAAAAATCAATGAGCGCAACGCCAGTAACGCGAATTCCCAATCAAGGCGCGATGAGCGATTTTGTGAAGCCTTTCGAAGTGGCTTCAAAAATGACCGACATTGTCTATCGCGTGCGTTTTTCGCATATGTGGAACGCCATTGCCACGCGCCATGCGGACACCATCGATTGCAAATTTTATGTGGACGGCAAAGGCGTGATTCTCGGCCTGGCGCACACCGCGTTTGTGGAATTTCGCGAACGGTACAAGCGCGGCCTGACCGATCGCGAAGCGAGCTTCATCGCCGCGGAATATCTTCGCGAACGCCTCGAACAGGAAGACGAGCACGAACTCTACGACGTCTCCCACAAAGACGTCATACGCATCATCGCAAAACTTGGCATCCGCTAAACGCGCAGCAGCAATTCCCGTCAGCGATTCTCAAACGTGAAATCTGCATTCACTGTTTCGCCCGCCTGAACAATCACGCGTTTCTCTTGCGTGCCAAACGTCGCCGTCCAAACTGCCAGCGTGTACTCCCCTGCTGGAACATTTTTTAGAATAAAGCGGCCTTGACTTCCCGTTACCGCAAAAAAAGGATTGTCCACGACTCCGATGTACGCTTTCATCCACGGATGCTCGTTGCAATGCACCGGAATCATGATTTCCGGCTTTGTGAATTTCCGGATCACCGATGGCGAACCCGGCTGCTGCGTCACGTTCCATTCGCGATTGACGCTCGGCACCACGTGGATATTGTGCGTCGTGGGATCAAGCGTGAGAACTTGAAGCGGCTGGCTGACCATGATTCCGAGCACATGCGGCTCATACATGCAGCCTTTCTGCGTGAGGTCCACCGAATTGCGCGGCGCCGTTTCTGCGAGCTTAACGCTGCTGCTCTTCACGTAAACAAAAGCGTTCGGCAGTGTCCCGTCACCGTTCACCTCGCCATCCTGCGCATAGACAGTTCCGGAATGCTCGGAGACGCAAACGGGGTCCTTCCCCATGTTGATGGGAAGCAATTTCGGCTTCGTTCCCTGGAAGTAGATTTTGCCGGCAATCTCGCCGGTATTCGCGGAACTCGCGGATTGTCGCGGTGATGCGCCGACTATCGTCCACGACATGGTTGCGATAGTTACGCATCCTAGACCGGCCAGGAAAAAGGCCACTGTGCGCATACCGAATTTCTTCTCTTGGTTTTTTATCATCGTTCCGCAGCTCCGGCTTTTAGAATCCCAAGCCTCGGGCAATTGATTCTGGCTGCGCCACGGCTTTGGGCCTTGAAAAATCGTTACACTTACCCATCCGAAAGAAAAACTAAAAAATCAGCCCGACATAAAGATAAAGCGAGCTGTTGTCGCCGGCATTCCGTCCCGAGCCATCATAATTTGCGCCGGCGCCGTTGAACTCTGTATATCCCGTGTATTGCGCCGCCAAGCGTATGTTTTGCACGGGCCAGTAGGTGAAGTTCAAAATATAGCCTTTGCTGTTGGGACTTCCGTTAGCGCTACCGGTTAGCGCGGCTGGCGCGAACAGCAACGGGTCGCTGGTGCCGTTGGTCACGAAGTATTCGAATGCTGGCGCATAGCGATAGCCGAAGTGATAGACCGCATTCACGCGGAAGGTATTCAGATGATGCCCCAGCACGCTCGCCGTGGCGGGGAATTCCGCATTCAACGTCGAATTTTCGTGAATGTACGTGCCGCGCAGCGTGATCAGATTGTCGCGCCACTTGGGCAGCACGCGTTCGAACTGCGCGTCCATAGCGGCGTCGGTGTAAATGTCCTCCGGGCCAATAATCGATTGCGGCGTGGACCTCATGTGCATGCCGTAGCCGCCGAATTCCAAATAACTGTTCCCCATCGTTTGCTGCCAAGCCACGCGCCAGTAAGGCGCAGCGCCCTGAATGTTGAAGCTGAAATTTGTCCCGGGATTCGGCAGCGGCTGCCCCAGATGCGAAGAGCGATAAACGGCCGCCGCTCCGTAAAGATGGTCATTCCACATCGCGTAGCCGCCAAACCCTGCGACGTCCTGGGCAAGCGGACCGTCAATGATGGCGGAGGCGGTGGGAGTAGGAGCAGAGGGCGAATTGATCCACGGAAATCCCCAGGCCGGCGTCGAATTCCACAGGTCCTCGACCGTCGGATTGTTGTTGAGATCGATTCCGTACACCAGAGTCTTGCCTTTAATCAGCGTGTTTCTGGCGTAGCGGATATCGGTGTTGTCCCAAGTGAAGTGATCGTCTTTCGCATTATAGGTAGCCTGGACAAATCCGCCCAAATGGCTCGCATATGCGCCCGCCAGGAAAAGCGAGGCGTCCTGTGGAAGAGAGTAGCTCCAGTTTTGTGTTCCGGGCTGCGGGCGGCGCAGGCCCGTATTCGAAATCTCAATCCAAGCCGAGAGAGGCAGGTATGACAACAGGGACAACCCGGCCGCCTCTTTCGTTGGTGGTGCGGTGATGACGTTGATTCCCCTCATAGAGTAGCCGTTCAGCTTGAATGTCCGCCCCAGCGGCGTCAGTTCCGGCGGATTCGTGTGGCATGAACTGCACGCCAGGCCGGTCTGCCGCGCGAAGCTGGGCACGGCCTGCGCCTTGGGAGTAGAGAAAATCAAAATGAAAAGCGCCGCCGCTCCTATGAACAAGAGCCCGTAAACCCAGTCCAGTTTTTTAATGCGCAGAATCATCGTGAGGCCTCTCCTCAATTTGACTCTCGGTCGTCACTGATCGTCGAAACTTTACTTCAGTGTGAAATTGGCAGTTGCCGTCTGTCCAGCTTGCACCGTCACGGTCTGTTCCTGCGTGCCGAGCGTTTCCTGCCACACTTTCAGGTGGTAAGTGCCGGGAGGCACATTTGTGAGAGTGAAGGCGCCGCCGCTTCCGCTGAGCGCGTAGTAGGGATTTTTCGCCACCATGATGTAGCCCTGCATCCATGTGTGCACGTCGCAGCGAACCATAGCTGTGTCCGGCCGATACAGCGGAATCTCAAGTGGCGCGGATCCCGGCGGCATCACCTGGTTAAAACCGCGGTTCGCTTTGCTGTAGATGTGCACGTTGTGCGCCGCGTTATCGCTGTTGACCACCTTGAGCTGCCCTGGCGCCATTATCAGAATGTGGGGCATAAACATACAGCCTTTCTGGTCAATTACAGCCGCGGGAAAGGCAAAGGCTTTGCCGTGCGAGACGTCATCAATCCACACCACCGCATCCGCTACGCCGCCCTGCTCGATTTGCACCGGCTCGATCTCCTTCATATTTCCGCATGTGCCCTGATCCTGCGTCACGGTAACCTTCTTCGGCCGCACCGGTTTTCCCGCGTACAGAATTTTCCCCGAAATCGTGCCGCCCGGGCCGGTCTGAACGGTATAACCGGCGACCGTCTGCGGCGGCGCGGCATGGCTGCCAGACGGCATCATCCACATTGCCGCCAGTCCCGCCAGGATTGCTGCCGCGATTTTCGTTCCCACCTGAAGATTCTTCTTTTCGCTCATCGTTACCCGCCTTTTCGTTTTCAGATATGAATTGCGTACCCGCTGAGATTACGTGCGCCACTAACATGGCGCTGTGACGTACGTCACATTGTGCCGTGATGAATATCACGGCCGCGCGAACCACCGAAGAAAAGCTTTCAAAAGCGAACTATACCGCAGTGCCGGCGAGTTTTTCGAGAGCAGATTTGTTGCGAATGATCAGCGCAGAACCCTCAACGTTGAGGTAGCGCTTTTTCTTGAAGTCCGTAAACAGCCGGGTAACGGTCTCGCGCGATGCCCCAATGATTTGCGCAATTTCCTCGTGAGTCATGGTCAGCGTAGCGCGAGACTCTTCTTTCTGGCTTCCATGGCCGGCGCACCAATCGAGCAAAAAGCGCGCCAGCTTTTCTCCCGCGGAATGCGAGAGGCCGATCGAACGCATCTCCGCGACCGCAGCATGATAAATTTCGCCCATTTGCTGGGCGACGCGCAAAGCGACTTCTCCATATTTCTCGAGGAAAGCCAGAAAATCGCCGCGCGCGATAAAATTCGCCTGCGCCGGCTCAATGACGTCCGCGGTCAATTCATACTGTTTGCCAGTTACCGTAGCGGCCAGGCCGAGGACTTCGCCGGGATCGGCAATCCGCACGATCAGCGTTTTTCCGTCTGCAGAGGATGTCGACAGCTTGACGCTCCCATTGCACACAATGAAGACGCCGCGCACCGCCTGCCCTTCCATGAAGAGCGTTGCCCCTTTCGGATAGGCGGACGCAGAGGTGATGGTGGAAAGTGCTTGCACGGCCTCCGGAGAGAGATTGCAGAAGATGCGCTCCTCGCGATGAGGGCAGGTGACGCAACTCTCGATTATTTCCAGGCCATAGGGCGCGCGCATAGGAAGACCAGCCCATATTGTATCCTCATTTACGCGGCGAATGATTCTAAAACGGCGGCTCATGCGCGAGGCTCTCGGGCCATTGTGGCCGCGATGATAGCCTTGAAATTGGCAGATGGGAGTGACGCCGGTCACGTTTCTGCGTGATGCAGGTCACGCGAGAATCGCAGCGCCAGAGCAGCAGAATTGCGTGATGCGTCGTGCGACGCAGCCATCGGTGGTCAAAAAGCTCGTGCGGACCACAAACGTTGCAAATGTCCCAACCGCAGGCTTTTCACCTTGGACGATTTTGCGATGGAAAGAAAGGGTTTGCCTTACGGCCCGCGCTATGCTATAAATTTCTAGTATAGACTCAGTTGGTGTGCCTGCCTGATTCCCTTTCCCGCGTGAATGAGCAATTTTCGTGGTTTGCTGTGGCTCGAGGAACCATGCGTCACTCGTAGCGCAGCGCCACCATTGGGTCTACTCGCATCGCCCGCCGCGCCGGAACGTAGCACGCCAGCAGCGCTACGCCTGCAAGCACTATCGCCACTCCGATGAACGTCATCGGGTCGGTGGGCGTCACTCCGTAGAGCAGCGAAGCCATCAGCCGCGTCAATCCAATTGCCGCCACCACGCCAGTCGCAATGCCTGCCAGCGTTAGCCGCGCCCCCTGGCCAATGACCAGCCGCAGAACGTCACCGCGTTGCGCTCCCAGCGCCATGCGAATGCCAATCTCATGCGTCCGCTGCGCAACGATATAAGCCATCACGCCGTAAAGACCTACTGCGGCCAGCGCCAAGGCCAGCGCTGCGAAAAGCGCCAGTAAGGAAGAGGCAAATCGTTGCTGCGCGACAGATTCGCTCACCCGCTCGCCCATAGTTTTTACGGAATAGACCGCCTGAGTCGGATCGAGTTTTTCCAATTGTTCGCGAATAGCGCCTGCGATCGCTCCGGGATTCGAGGCGCTTCGAACCACGAGCGACATGCCGGGATAATAGGCGGGAAAATACAGCGTGCCTTTCGTTTCTCTGGCGAGAGTGTGGCTGCGCACCGCGCCGACCACGCCGATGATTGTGTTCCACGGCCCTTTGCTGTCCCAGCCGATTTGCTTGCCGAGCGCGCTCTGACCGGGCCAGAAGCGATTCGCGAGCGCCTGATCAACCACGACGACGTGATTTTTGGTTTGTATGTCCTCGTCGGTGTAAACGCGGCCATAGAGCAGCGGAATGCCCATCGTTGCAAAATATCCGGGTGAAGTAGAAACGTCATCGGCGTGAGGCTGAGGGCCATTTGCACTGAAATGATAATCGCGGATCAGGAAAATCGAATTGTCGGGATGCATTAGCGGAGGCCCGTCACTCAGCGCGGCGTGAAGCACGCCGGGCATCGCTGAAACACGCGCGAGCAAATTGCGCGAAAAAGCTGCTGACTTGCTTTGCCACCCGGTCTGCGCCGCGCTGACCTGTTGCGAGGGTGAAATTTCCAGGGTGAGCAGGTGTACGGGATTGAAACCGGGATTCACGTCAAGCAGCCTCGCGAAACTTCGCAGCAACAACCCCGCGCCGACCAATAAAACGAAAGTGAGCGCCACTTCGGAGAGTATAAGAGCGCGGCGAAGTCCGGGATGGGCAGATGAAGATGCGCCGGAGCGGGCGTTTTCTTTCAGCGAATCGTTAAGATCGATTTTGCCGGCCTGCATCGCCGGTGCGAAGCCGAAGAAAATTCCCGCAAGCATGGAAACAACGAAAGCGAAACCGAGGACCGCCGAATCCAGGCTAATAGTGTTCGCATGCGGCAAGCTCGCCGGAGCAAAATGAATCAGCGCAAGAATTCCCCACCAAGCGAAGAGAAGGCCAAGAGCGCCACCGGGGAGCGAAAGCAGGACGCTTTCGGTGAGAAGCAGCGCGATGATGCGCCGGCGTCCCGCGCCGATGGCCGCGCGAATGGCCATTTCGCGCGCGCGCAGGCTGCCGCGAGCCAGAAGCAGGTTGGCGACGTTCGCGCAGGCAATCAGCAGCACGAGAAGCACAGCGCCCAGCAGCAAATACAGAGGCTGGCTGACGTCGCCGACTTCATCCTGCATGAGCGGGCGAACTTCGATTCCGAATCCGTCCATCATGGGCTTAATTTGAGGCGGAGCGCTGGCCCATTCGTGCCGGCATCAATGTTCATAACAGACTGAGCCTGCTGCAAGCTTACGCCGGCGCGCAGGCGAGCCACCATCATGCAGCACAAGTCTCCCTCTTCCTGGTCGCTGAATGCATGCGGCGAAAATGCCATGGGAACCCACAATTGAATATGGGGATAAAGAATTTGAAGCTTTTCGGGCAGGACCCCGACTATCTGATAGCTTTCGTTGTCAAGCTGCACACGTTTTCCGATGGTGTTCTTCGCTGCGCCAAAGGCACTCTTCCATAATCCCTCGCTCAAAAGAACGACGTGGCTATTTCCATAAGTGTCCTCGGAAGCCGTGAATGTGCGCCCAAGAATCGGACGAATGCCGAGGAGCGGGAAAAGCGTCGCAGTCGAGCGCATCGCGAGAAGGCGCTGCGGCTGGCCTGCGCCCGTTAAATTGACGCCCTTGCTCAGGAACAACGCGGTCGATGCGAAAACGTTCGTGTGCTTGCTGAAGTTGTGGAAATCTGGCGGAGAAACAGAAGTATGGAACAAATTGAGTTTTGGGATATTGAAGTGGATCACAACGACACGCGAGGGGTCGTGAATTGGGAGCGGGCGCAGGAGGATGGCATTCACCACGCTGAAAATCGCGGTGTTGGCGCCGATGCCCAGCGCCAGCGTCAGCACGGCGACGACGGCAAATCCGGGGCTTTTGCGCAGCATGCGAAAGGCGAAACGCAAATCCTGCGCGAGATGCTCGAGCCACGCCCAGCCCCACGAATCGTGGCTGGCTTCGCGCAGCGCCAGCGCATTGCCAAAATTCTTCCGCGCCGTCGCGTGAGCTTCCTTGGCAGAAACCCCGTTCGCTGCCTGCTCTTTTTCCCGCAGCTCGAGATGCCAGCGCATCTCTTCGTCCATCTCACGGTCGAACTTCCGCCGCCGCGCGAGCATCGCGATGCGCCTGCCAAATTCGCCAAGCGACATCATTTTCTCTGCTCCTCGAGAGCGATAACGAAGAATCGTTTGCTGGTCCTTCGATTTCTTGTCACTCGTCGCTGCTTTTTATGCCGTTTGAATCACCCGCGTGATAGCGTTGACGACGCGCTCGAACTGCGACTGCTCTAACTGCAACTGTTTACGGCCCGCAGGCGTCAGCCGGTAAAAACGCGCGCGGCGATTCTCGTTGGTAGTTCCCCAATGGGCTTTGACCCAGCCTTTCAGCAGCATGCGCTGCAGCGCCGGGTAGAGCGAGCCTTCCTCGACTTGCAGCACATCTTCGGAATTCTGCTGAATCGTGCGCGCGATTTCATAACCGTGCAGCTCGCCGCGCCGCGCCAGCGTTTTCAGGATCAGAAGGTGCAGCGTGCCCGGGGGAATTTCGTCGCGTGGCATGAACTCTCCTGTCATAGACCATCGATGCATAGATAGACTATGGCACGCTACATCGATTGCCGCGCAATGTCAAGCGGCCCGACAGGTGGTGGGGGGGCAGTTTGAATTTTATTAATCGTGACAATAGCAGTCAAAATTCAAACTGGCCCACTACTGCCCGACGCTATCGCCTTAAACCTTGGAATGTGTTATCTCAGTGGGGCATGAGCGAACCGACCAGCACGGACCCGCGCGATTATTTAGCCGCGGAGAGAACATTCCTGGCGTGGATTCGAACCGGCCTGGCGCTGATGGGATTCGGCTTCGTCGTGGCGCGCTTTGGCCTGTTTCTTGAACTGCTGCAAGCGCGCCAAGCAGACATCGCCGTGAAATCCACCGGGCTTTCGCTGTGGTTTGGAACCGCGCTCATCGCTCTGGGAGTGGTGGTGGATGTCGCCAGTCTGTGGCGCCATTTGCATCTGATTCATGCGCTGGATCGCGGCGAACGGGGCATGAAACGGCCATCATCGTTGGCGATTGGAGTTGCCACAATCATGGCGATAGTAGGCAGCGCAATGGCAATTTACCTTATTTTCGTTCGGGGACCGCGCTGAAAGTTGTTCGCGCGTTGTTCATGCGCGACGCCGTTCGATGAGCAATGAAGCTGGAATGACGCGGGGCTTACGCGTCGGAAAGCGATTCGTCAGAGTTTACTATCGGCGGCGCTGCCGGTTCGCGCTCGGCCGGATCGAAAATCTCGCCGCAGTCGAGGCATTCGAGATATTCCTCATGCTCGTCTTTGGCGACGAGTATGGTTCGCGTGTGCTGGCACGTTTCCGTTGGCATAGACTATCCAGGAACAATAGGCGCATTATAACATTGCCGAGGCGCATAGAAGCGGGCGGCCGGTTGCATGAACAGCTTTTGCGTTGCCCTGAAAAACGGCTCAACCGCAACGCGCAGTTGACAAATTTCCAAAAGAAAACTATGGATGCTCGTGATTAAGGGCCCGAGCGCCTCACGGAGCGGATACCAGAGACTTGCCATACAGGTCCATACAGCAACAGCGGCTCAGCGCGGTATTTTTCTATTTGTTTATCGCGCTGCTCATTTATTTCACCTATCTCGTTTTTGAGCCGTTTCTGGCCCCACTGTGCTGGGCGGCGGTGCTGGCGGTGGTCTTTGATCCGCTCAACAAAATCCTGGAAAAGCAGTGGAGCTGCAGACGCGCGGCAACGGCCTGCACCATTCTTGTAACGCTACTGCTGATCGTTCCTGCGATTGGCGTGGGCATGGCTTTCGTTCATCAGGCGTTGCAAGCTGCATCCGCAGTGCAGAACCAGCTCAATAACGGCGGCTTCAGCCGGTTGGATCGTTGGTGGATATGGCTCGGCGCGCATACCCCCGGGCAAACGCCGGAAAGCCTTTCGCAACTATTCCATCACGGCATCGAGGCTGTTGCGGCTTTCCTCGCATCAAAAATTGGCGTGGTGCTGCGCAACGTCGCCATTTTTATTTTCGACCTGGTCGTGGCGATCCTCGCCATGTTCTATTTTTTTCGCGACAGCACGGAAATCATGGCCTGGCTGCGGCAGATCCTTCCCTTTGACCGCGAGTCGTGCGAGGAAATCGTGGGAAAATCGCGCGATCTGATTTTCGCCAGCGTGACCATGGCACTTGCCACGGCGATTATTCATGGCCTCGCGGGAGGTTTGGGCTTCGCTATTGTGGGAATCACTGCGCCTATATTTTGGGGCGTGGCCATTGCATTTTTTTCGCTGTTGCCAGTCGTCGGCGATTTGATCATTTGGATTCCCGCAATGATTGACTTGATTGTGACCGGCCACTGGGGCAAAGCCATTATTTTGGCAGTTATCCTGACCTTTGTCGCGGGCGTTGTAGATAATTTCATACGTCCGTGGTTCATCAGCGGACGCGCGCGGATGAACGGCCTAATCGTATTCGTTTCAGTCATCGGCGGGATTCTTGTTTTTGGACTACTGGGAATTGTATTGGGGCCGATTATCGTCGCCGCCGCCGCGAGCGTGATGGATTTGTACACGAAGAGCGGCCGGCGCGCGGAGAGTTCCTGAGCGCCTGCTCGATTACCCGCGAGAGAACGATTGTGGCAAGCGGCTTACAGATTCATCTCCATACGCCGGTGAGACACGTATAATGCACTGGCGCAAATGGAAGGTGCTGCCGGACAGAGCGTCAGAGAAAAACAATGAACCCGAAACCTTCACATCCAAGGGAACTTCCGCCAGAGCAACTGCGCTGGCGCTGCAATCCGGCAACGGTGCCCTACGCCACGTCTGCAGAAGCCCCCTCCATCGGCAGTGAGATTGGCCAGGACCGCGCGTTGCGCGCGCTGCGCATGGGCGTGGACATGACTGCGCAAGGCTACAACGTCTTTGTGTGCGGGCTGAGCGGTACCAGTCGTGGCGGAATGATTGTGCGCATGATTGAAGGAATCGGGCCGAAGACGCAACTTTCTCCGGATCGCTGCTACGTCAACAATTTCAAAAATCCGGACCGGCCGCGCCTGCTAAGCCTGCCTCCCGGGCAGGCCATTGCCTTTCGCAAGGAGGTGCAGTCCGGCATCGAGTTCCTGCGGCGGCGCATTCCGCAAGTATTCGAAGGCGAGCCTTTTCAGAGGCAGAAAGCGCGCATCGTCGACCGCTACACGCAGCGCGAAAAAGAGCTGATGGACGACTTCACGCGCCGCATTGCACGGGAACAATTTGCGCTGGGCCGCATGCAAGTGGGAGCCGTGGCGTTGCCTGAAATTTTCCCCGTTCTGGATGGCGCGATGGTGCCCATCGAGGAAATTCCCAAGCTGGTGCAGGAGGGGAAAATCGAAACCACTGCGGCGGAAGACCTCGAGCGCAAATACGATCAGTTCCGGCAGGAATTCACCGTCGTTTACCGCAGGACGCTCACTCTGTCGCGGGAACTGGCGAGCGAAATGAGTTATCTAGAGCAGGAAGCAGCTTCGGTTCTCGTCGATGGTGTGATTGAAGAGCTAAAGGAAAAATATGCGGATTCGCACGTCGCCGAATATCTGGAAGAGGTGCGCCAGCACATTCTTGACAATCTCGACCCGTTCAAAGAGCGCGAAGGCGAAGAGGAGCAGCCGCCTTCTGATGGAACGCCCGGCCTGCGTCCTGAACGTTCCGATCGCGATCCCTTCCGCGTGTACGGCGTGAACGTGATTCTCTCCCACGGCGACCATGAATCCTGCCCGGTGATTTTTGAGACCATTCCTACATACGCCAATCTTTTTGGCACGATTCACCGCAGCTACGACGCGCGCGGAGGCTGGAGCTCCGACTTTATGGACTTGCGCGCGGGCTCGCTGCTGCGTGCCGATGGCGGCTTCCTGGTTATGTACGCGCTGGACGTGCTCACAGAGCCGGGCGTCTGGCGCACGCTGAAGCGCACTCTGAATCACAGCAAGCTCGAGATTCAGCCCGTCGACGTTTTCTTTCCCTTTAGCACGCCCGCCATGAAGCCCGAGCCTATCGACATCCATCTGAAGATCGTTCTGATAGGCGATCGCGATATGTATGAGCTGCTTTACAACTACGAAGATGATTTCAAGAAAATTTTCAAGGTTCGCGTGGAGTTCGACGATGAAATGAACTGGGGCGAGGAAGTGATCCGGCATTACTGCGGAAGGCTGCGAAAGCTGTGCGATGACGAGAATTTGCTGCCGTTCGACAGAGAGGCCATTGCCGCACTGATGGAGCATGGCGTCCGGCAAGCCGGACGCCGCGGAAAAGTGACCGCGCGATTTTTTGACATTGCCGACGTGGCACGCGAATCGAGCTATGCGGCGCAGCAGGAACATAAAGCGGTGGTCACTGCGGCGCACGTGCGGCAATCACTTGAAGCAAAAATTGACCGCCATAACTTGGTCGAGATGAAGATCCAAGAAATGATCGAAAAAGGGCTTTTGCTGATTGACGTTTGCGGCGAACGCGTCGGCCAGGTGAACGGATTGAGCGTCATGGAGCTGGGCGGCTACGCCTTCGGCAAACCGGTGCGCATTACCGCGTCAGCAGCTCTAGGAAAGTCAGGAATCATCAATATCGAGCGCGAATCGAATCTGAGCGGCCGCATTCACGATAAAGGCATGCACATCATTTCCGGGTACCTGCGGCGGATGTTCGCGCAGGATAAGCCGCTCTCGCTGGCGGCCAGTGTTTGCTTCGAGCAATCGTATTCTGGCGTGGACGGCGATAGCGCGAGCTCGACCGAAATTTACGCGCTGCTCTCGGCCCTCTCCGGCGCGCCCATACGCCAGGATTTGGCGGTCACCGGCTCCGTCAATCAGCAGGGTGACATTCAGCCCATCGGCGGAGTGAACGAGAAAATCGAGGGCTACTATGACGTTTGCCGCGTCAAAGGCTTCACCGGCAAGCAGGGCGTGCTCATTCCCGTCGAGAACGTCGACGATTTAATGCTGCGCGACGATGTGATTGACGCGGTGGCCAAAGGCAAGTTCCACATTTTCCCGGTCAGCACCATTGACGAAGGAATTGAGATTCTTACCGGCGTGAAGGCCGGCAGTCACAACGGAGCCGGAAAATTCGAGGAGAATACCGTCTTCGCGCGCGCCGATGAACGCCTTCGCCAAATGGCCAAAACCCTCTCCGACTACGAATAGCACTGTGGATGAAGCAGCGCCGCCAAAGGCTTGTAATTCCGTTTGGCGTCCAAAACGAAGCTGCAATTCATACGCCGCTGAATCGCTACAACCATCTCCGAAGGTATGGCATCCCCAAGTAGGTCAAAAGTGTCCAGATTTCGTGTTCCACAGCTTAAGTCCGCGCCGGCGCGAAAAATCAAACTGTATGGCCTCGCCGGGGGACTGATGTAAACTGCTTGATCGCTTTTTGGCAATTTTGGGTTGCTCGCGTGGGTCTGGGGGAATTGAGACTTATCTGAGCATCATCCGTTTGCTCCGGGGAAAAACCTTGATGGAGGACTTGATGAGTTTTAGACGCTCAATGTTTGTGGCCTTCGCGCTATTGCTGGGTATGACTTGGAATCCAGCGCGGCTCGCGGCTCAGACCATGACCACCGGAAGCGTGTTGGGCACCGTCACGAATCCGAAGAACGCCGTTGTTCCGAACGCCTCGGTAGTCCTCCGCGACAACGCGAAGGGCACTCTGCAGACAACGACAACGAATTTATCGGGCGTTTATCAATTTGGGCTTCTCGATCCCGGCTCCTACACGATTACCGTCAGAGCAAACGCATTTGAGCCTTCGATAAAAGTAGTCACCGTTCCACTGGGCGAGCCAGTGAGAGTGGATTTCCAACTCAGCACTCAGCCGCAGCACGGCGTAGTCCGGCAAGCGTCATCCCTGCTGCAAACCCAAAATGGCAACGTCAGCACAACCATCGACCGGCAGCAAATCAGGGACCTTCCAAATCCCGGGAACGACATGACCTACCGTGCGCAGTTGGCGCCCGGTTCGGTAATGAATACCGAAGGAGGCACCGGGAATTTTTCGAACTACGGGATGCCCGCAACCTCCAACCGCTTCCGCGTCGATGGCATGGACGAAATCAAGCCATTTTCGAATATCAATTATGCCGGCGCGACCAACTTGATGCTCGGCACAAATGAAGTACAGGAAGTGAGTATCGTCAGCAATGGATACATGGGCAATTATGGAGAACTTGCCGGGCCCAGCGTCGAGTACCTCACCCGTTCCGGCGAGAATACCCTTCATGGAAATGCCAACTACTTTTGGAATCAGCGCTTCCTGAATGCGAACAGTTTTTTTAATAATGCCGCAGGAAATCCGCGGCCGTTCGACGGTGAAAACCAGTGGCAGGGCTCATTGGGCGGCCCGCTGAAGAAGAATAAGGCGTTCATCTTCATCAATACGGAGGGACTGCGCGTGCTGGTGCCGTCCACCGCGACGGTCGTATTTCCCAGCCCCCAATTTCAGGCCGCCACAACCGCGTACCTCAACGGAAACGACCCTTACAGCAGTAGCAACGGGTCAGTGTTTCGGCCTGACGTATCTAATTTCTACAACTCGGAGCTCTTCTATTTGTTCAACAACGCGCCCCAGGTGACAAGCTCGCTCGATAATCAGTCGCCTGGCATAACCTCTGTGAACGGGCAACAGATTTTAACAGGTGACGGCTGCGGCAGTTTTAACTTAGATACCCGATTTTTGGGCCCCCCGTATGGAAGCGCCGAGCCGTGTTCGTATAGCTTCGTATCCTCCCAGGATAATCTGAGCACCGAGTGGCTGGTTGGCTTTCGCTTCGACCTCAATTTAAGACCGGCGGATCGCCTTTTTTTCCGCTTTCAGATGGACCGCGGAAACCAGGTCGCCTATTCCGACCCTATCAGCAGCCAATTCAATGTGCGCAGCTCTCAGCCGGAAAAACAGGCTCAACTGGAGTGGTCCCACACCTTCGGCGCTGCCGCAGCGAACCAGTTTCTGGCAGGCGGCCAGTTGTTTTCAGACGTGTTTTCGGCGCCGGCTCCATCGCTGACGGGCATCATCTTCCCGACGACCATCGCACTCGCGGATGGCACGTTTTTTAACACCGCGGGTCCGAACCCTTGCGCCAATCCGCCGCTTGGCCAAGGTTACGACGTTCTTGTCGGCGGACAGATGTGCGACCTCCCACGCGGCGAAAGCAGCACACAATTTCAGGCATCCGACGATTTCACGGTAACTTCCGGCAGCAATACTGTGAAGATTGGAGGACTCTTCCGCCGCGTTGACGTCAGCGATCACAACTTCGGCGCATTGCAAAGGGGCCTGCTGGCGGTCAACAGCATCAATGATTTTTTCACTGGCGGCGTGAGCGGCGACTCATTTCGACAATCGTTTCCGCAATCCCTGGATGAGCCGATCGCCTATTACACCTCCGGCGGGTATTTTGAAGACGACTGGCGCTACAGCAAGACGCTCAGCTTTACATTTGCGTTGCGCGTTGAGCACGATTCCAACCCCATTTGCCGCCATTTGTGCTTTGCGCAGTTCGCGGGCCAATTCAATCTGATTGCAAATGGCTCGAATCAATCCCAATTGGCCGGCATTCCGTACAATCAGGCTATCAAACTCAACCAACTGCAGGCCTACCCGCGCTTTCAGAGTATTCTTTACGAGCCACGGTTTGGCTTTGCCTGGCAGCCGTTCGGACCCAACGGCAAAACCGTGGTGCGCGGCGGCGCGGGCATTTTCTACAATATGCTGCCGCCTCAAGTGGTGGATAACTTCGCGCAGAATCCCCCGCTGGACGCTACCTTTGTGAGCACGAACGACTTCATCGTGCCAGCTTCCTCGGCCACCGGTCCAAGCATTTTTGCGGATTCCACGAATACCAATGCCGCTTTTCAGAATGGTTTCGTCACCGGAGAAACATTTTCAACGATCCTCGCGAACAGTCCGGGATTTACGCCTCCGAGCATCTTCACCTCCGAGGTGACCACAAAAATACCGCAGTATCAGAAATGGAGCCTGGAATTGCAGCGTCAGTTCGGCGAAGGAACCTTGGTCACTCTGAGCTACGTTGGCAATCATGGCGTGCACGAGCCGGTGCTCGATAATTCGTTAAATGCGTTTGGATTCGCCAGCCTCCCGGTGGCCGCTGCCGACCCCAGATTTGGAGGCGTGACGATGCTTTTCGCCGGTGGCTATTCGCACTACAACGGCGGCACGCTCAGCGTCAGCCATCGTTTCACGGCCTTTGGCTCAGGCATAATTCAGGGCAGCTACACTTACAGCCATTCGTTTGACATAACTTCGAATGGAGGAGTCGCGCCGTTCTCTTCGACCAGCCTGCTCAGTCCGCAGGATCCCTTCAATTATGCCGGCAGTTACGGCCCCTCGGACTACGATGTGCGCCATTCTGGAAGCGTCAACGCGGTATGGGAACTGCCGTTCCGACAGCTGCTAGGTAAGCATGGTTCAAATTACTGGGTGGACGGCTGGGAGCTTTCCGGCACGCTCTTCGCGCGTTCGGGCCTGCCATACAGCGTCGTGGACACCGCTCTAAGCGCAAATCTGGCCGCGAGCAACAATTATTTCTCGCAGGTTCTGCCGGTATTCCTGGGCGGGCCGACTTCGTGCCAGGTCACTTCAGTTGCAGGGCCAAATTGCCTGTCGCCCGATGGACCCAGCAGCTCGGCCGCCGAATTCAACGTAGGCGGCGAAAATGCATTCACCACCGGTATGCGCAATGTTTTCCGGGGACCGCGATTTTTCAATGCAGACGTCGCGCTGATGAAATCGACCCCGCTTCCGTTCTGGGAAGGAGCGCGGCTTGGAATTGGCGTGCAAGTGTACAACGTGCTCAACCATCCGAATTTTGGATTGCCCGTCAACAATGCGGCGAGTCCAAATTTCGGAGAAATTCTGAATACCGTGAGCTCTCCGACGAGCATTTTCGGCTCGTTCCTCGGCGCGGATTCTTCTCCTCGGCTGATTCAACTCAAGGCCACATTCACGTTCTAACGCAGCACAATGCGCTCTAGAATGCGGGCGAAATTCGCAACTCGAACATAAAAAAAGCGAGAGCTCCACGCGGAACTCTCGCTTTGTTTGTTTATGCAGGTTAGAACCTGAGAATCAGGCCAAAGTTCAGTTCCCCTTGGTTCGCGTGGTTGGTCGTGCTCACCTGGTAACAACCGGTGTAACCGCATTGCGTGCCCACTCCGGGCGTTGTGCGAGTGGCAAGGTAACGGAAATCAAACCGGAAGCCGGCGTATTTAACGAAATAGTATTTCACGCCGCCGCCGATGTTGTAGGCTAATTTGTTATAGAAACCGAGATACACGCCGTTGGGATTATCGATATTCGTGAAATGCGTCCAGCCCAATCCGCCCGCAATGAATGGTCTGAGCTTCGCATCTCCGCGGAACGCGTAGGACGCGCCAAAGGTATAGGTGCTCAAAGTAGTGTTCGTTAAAGGCGTGACCGTAGGCGGTATGGTGCTGGTGTCCTGCGCACTCAAAGTTGACGGCTGGCGCACCAGCATGAACTCCGCGTCAAAGTTCGGCCAGATGGCATAATCGGCCATTACTCCGTAATCGTAGTTGCTTTTGATCAACAGGTTATTGACGCCAGGATTGGTGCTGTTGCCGCTGACGTTGATTTTTCCGCCAAACTTATAGCCCCCAAACGGCGTTACTTCAATCTTCTGCCACACTGTGTCTTGCGCCAGCGCGGTTGTCGCCCCGCAGGCCAAAACGAAGACGAGTACCATTAATTTTCGCAAGAACATGCGCTTCTCCTCCGATTTGAAATAGACTCGCCTCCCCAGGAAGCTCGCCCTCTCCTCTTGATTCGGATGAGCGGCCAGCGCTCATCGCCACACGGCCCGGCAAATAGACTTGCAGTAAGACTATCAATCACTGTGCATTAGACGATGCTTTCCTTGTAGAAGTTGCTCTATGAATCTACGGTTGTGCCTGTAAAACAGACGGGTTGGAAACGGTATCCTCTGCCGGGCCGCCCAGCGCTGGTTACTTGGCCATTTTCTTGAGCGATTCCTCGTATGGCGCGCGCGCCACTCCGTTTTCGGTGATAATCGCGGCGATCAGCCGCGCTGGCGTGACGTCGAATGCAGGATTGGCAGCCGCAACTTCCGGAGCGATGCGCACGCCGCGCAGATGAGTCACTTCGGCGCTGGCCCGCTGCTCGATGGGAATCTGCTCGCCTGACGAAATCGAAAGGTCCAGTGTTGAGACGGGCGCGGCTACGAAAAATGGCACGCCGTGTTCCCGCGCGAGCACTGCCATAGGATACGTGCCGATTTTGTTCGCGGTGTCGCCATTGGCCGCGATGCGGTCCGCGCCCACCACGATGGCCCCCACCGAGCCAGTCTTCAGGAAATGTCCCACCATATTGTCGGTGATGAGCGTCAGAGGAATTTTATCTTCATGCAATTCCCATGCGGTGAGGCGCGCGCCTTGCAAATAAGGGCGCGTTTCGGGAACCAGCACTTCGATTTTGTGGCCCGTTTCGACTGCGATGCGAATCACGCCCAGCGCGGTGCCGATCCCTCCGGTGGCCAGCGCGCCGGCGTTGCATTGGGTCATCACGCGGCCATTTGCAGGCAGCAAATTCGCGCCGAATTTGCCAATGGCCTCGTCGGCCGCCTGGCGCTCGCGATGAACGGCCAGCGCTTCCTCAACGAACGCTTCTTTTATGGATTCGAGATTATTTTGCGCGGCATTGCGCACCAGCGAATCGAACTTTTTGCGGAACCGCTCGATGGCCCAGAACAAATCAACTGCCGTGGGCCGCGTGCGCGCGAACGTGTCGCAAATGTCGCTGAATTCCGCGCGCAATTGATCCACGGTCGTGGCGCGCGAGCGCGAAACGCCCAGCGCGATGCCCATCGCTGCGGTCACGCCAATCGCAGGCGCGCCGCGAATCACCATGTCCTTTATGGCCGCAGCGAGTTCGTGATAATCCGTATAGGTCAGATGCACTACTTCAGCGGGAAGCCGACGCTGGTCCAGCAGCACCACGCCCTCTGCGGTCCAGCGGATCGGCTCAACGGTTCGCAACTATCGCGCTCCTCGCATGGAAAGTAAAAGAATCATTGTACATGAATGGCGCGGCGCGCAGGCGCTAATGGACGTGGGGGATATTCTTTAACCCGTGCGTGCCGATCAAAAGCCACATGAACAAAAACGAGTTGTAACTGACGTGAATCAGATACGACGCCAGCACTGACCCAGTGCGCGCTCGCGCCGCGGTGAGAATGATTCCGACCAGCACCAGTAATGCAATTTGCACCCAGCCGCCCCAGAGCTGCACCGCGTGCATCAGTCCAAAAAGCAAGCCGGTGATGAAAATTCCCGCCGGAATTCCCCATTTGCGGGCGAACACGGGATAAAGATAGCCGCGAAAAATGGTCTCCTCGAAAAACGGCGCAACGCAAATTCCAAAAACCATTAGCCAAATCACGTCAGCTCGTGTGCGAAACAACTGCTCGATGGGAAGGTTGCTTTTCTCTCCGGCAAAATGAGAGGCGATTCCCACAGTAATTGCCAGTGCGACACCACCGAGGATGCAGCTGAAATACACAAGGCCCGGGGGTCTGTTTCGCGGGTGCAAAGCGCGCCAGCGCAGCGATGACCAGAATGGCGAGTGGTTGTACTGTCGAATCATCAGAAAAAGAAATAGAAAAATTATGCCCGACCAAAAAGCCTGAAAGCCCACAGCAACGCCTGCGTTGGTTTTCAGAAGATTCAGGAGCTGCTCGCGGTTCATGTGATAGTGAGCGAGCAGAAAAAGTTCGAGGATGATTTCCAGAAAAAACAGGCTGCCAATGGCGAATCCCAGGAGCAGCAGCAATTCGCCGCCGCCCCACGGCACGTGAATGTCCTCCGGCACATTCTCATTCTGCGGCGGCGGCCCAGCCGGATGAATTTCCGGCGCGCCCGTGCCGCCAGATTCCGGCGTTTGCATTTCGCTGGGGGAAAGTGGGTTATCAGGCTCGGAAAAAGTCATCGCGTTCGTTTGCGTCGCTGGCGGTAAGATGGTTTTGACGCATGCGCCGTCTCCTTGCTGACCGCAGGTTCATCCGCTTCGATAAGCGCTGCGGCGAGAAGCGGCATCAGAATTTCGTGATGGCCGGTCAGCGAATACCCGCGCGATTTTTCCGTCTCGTTGTCGCCGCTCTTGCCGGACGCGCTCGCCGTGGGGCGCTTCACCACGTTTTGCAGCGGCCGGTAATGCTGCAGGAAATCGAAATTCGCTGTGGTGATCGGTCGCAGCGGCGTGCCCAGATTGCGCGCCACGGTCACCGCCTTCAGAAAAACCTCCGGCAAAATCACCGCCGAGCCCCAATTCAGGTAAACGCCGCCGGGATGCATCTCCCGCACCAGCGCGCAAAATAGTTGGAAGTCGCGATGCGTGGCCGCGCCCAGATTCTCACCCGAAGCGCTGCGGTGAATGTGCGTGATGTCCGCGCCGATGGCAAGATGCACGGTCACAGGGATTCCCGCCTGATACGCAGTCGCCACAACGCTCTGATCAGGATGCTTCGCGCGAGTTTTTTTGTCGCTAAGCATTTTCCCCGCAGCTTCGCCGAGTCCAATGCCAGAGCGCCGCGCCATCCCAGCCATTTCGTTAATCACGCGGCCCGTTTCTTCCGCCATGCCGAATTTTCCTTCGCCGAGCACCGCTTCCACGTCCTCGGATGTGCCGCCAACCATGGCGATCTCGAAATCGTGAATCATCGCCGAGCCGTTCATGGCGATTCCGCTGACGAAGCCGCGCCGCAGCAGGTCAATCAGCACCGGCCCAAGGCCCACTTTGATAACGTGCCCGCCCATGCCCCAGAGAATCGTGCGGCGATTCGCCCGCGCCTGCAGAATGGCCTGCGCGATGAAACGGAGATCTTCCGCGGCAAGAATGCGCGGCAGCGATTCCAGAAATTCCGCGAACGATGCGCCCTGCCGGTGCGCTTTGCCGAACTGCCCCACGCTTACTTTGCTCGGCCGCGACGCCAGCGGATACGTGCGCAGCCCCTGAAAATTGACCGGTGAGATTTTGTAGATGCTCGAAGATTTCCGCGCCAAGCGTTGCCTACCATTCCGTGAATGCTACGTTTATCGAGAGAGTTGACTCTAATGGAGTCGGGGACGGGGCGCAAGCCTCGGTCTTAAACTTCGGCTACTTGGGATCGGCCCAGAACTGCAAGCCTGAACAGTGGCCCTTGGTCGCTACGAAGTCTTTTGGGTTGTCGGTGCTGAGATCAAAAGGACTGATATTCCAGCGAGCCATCGGCTGAACATCGGCTGAATACTTCCCTGGCGGGACGTGCAAGTGAAACCAGCCATGGCGGTCGCTCATCACAGTATAAGTTTTGCCTTCGCCCTGAATAACGATATGTGCATCTTTCACCTGAGTTTCTGTATTGGGGATGCCAATGCGGCCCTCGATCTCCGCATCTTCGGGGACTTTGACCTTGCCCAACTCCTCTATCGTATTACCCGCTTCTGAAAGCAATGCCGAGTTACCGCAGCCAAATATCTCAAAACGCCCTCCGATCTTGGCTGCAAACAGAACGTATTCTCGCCCGGTTTCAAGCGGGAATCGCGCGCTGTTATTTTCGGTAAAGACGTTGATTGTCTTGCCGTGCGGGCCCCGATACATTTTTTGTACGCTGATTTCGTAAGTCCAGCCCTCGTCGAATTCGTCGCCTTGCGCCGGCGTGTTTCGCGTAGAAATGACTGTACCGATAAAGACGGCGTCACTGTCCAGGAATTCGCAGGCTACCGTCGGCTGCGGCTCAGTACAGAACGCAAACGTGGGAGCGGATAACATCAATGCCACAAAGCAAAGCAGCACCAGCTTCCCAACGCGTGAGAAACCGCCGCTTATCATAAACGCGCTAATCATCGGCTAAGTTAATCGCACTTTGGCCATGGCGGTCAATGCCACGGCCTATTTTGCGGCGGGCGAGTGGCCGTTGGAGTTTGCGATGCCGAGGGATGGGGCGAGAGCGGCGCCCGTGTAGGATTTTTTGCTGCGCGCGACCTGCTCCGGCGTGCCCTGCGCCACGATGCGCCCGCCCTCGTCGCCGCCTTCCGGGCCAAGGTCAATCAGCCAGTCAGCCTGCTTGATGACATCCAGATGGTGCTCGATGATGATAATCGTATTGCCCAAATCCACTAGCCGATTCAGCACGTCCAGCAGTTTTTTCACGTCGTCGAAATGCAATCCGGTGGTCGGCTCGTCGAGAATATACAGCGTGCGCCCCGTCTGCCGTCGCGACAGTTCGCGCGCCAGCTTGGTGCGCTGCGCTTCGCCTCCCGAAAGCGTGGTGGCCGATTGCCCGAGTTGCACGTAGCCGAGTCCCACATCCACCATCGTTTGCAGCTTTTGCTTGATCTGCGGAATATTTTCCAGCACCGGCAGCGCGTCTTCGATCGGCATTTCCAGCAAATCGGAAATCGAGTAGCCTTTGTAGCGCACCGAAAGCGTTTCCGCGTTGTAGCGCCGGCCGCGGCACACTTCGCAAGTGACGTATACGTCCGGCAAGAAACTCATTTCGATGCGTCGCAGCCCGTCGCCCTGGCACGCTTCGCAGCGCCCGCCCTTCACATTGAAGCTGAAACGCCCAGGACGATACCCGCGCTCGCGCGATTCCGGCAGCATGGCAAAAAGCTCGCGAATCGGCGTGAAAACTCCCGTGTATGTCGCAGGATTCGAGCGCGGCGTGCGCCCAATCGGCGCCTGATCGATTTCGACGACTTTGTCGAGATGCTCCAGCCCGAGAATCGTGCGATGCTCGCCCGGCATTTCGCTCGAACGATAGAGCTTCTGCGCCAGCGCGCGATACAGAATGTCGTTCACCAGCGTGGATTTTCCCGAGCCGGACACGCCCGTAACCACCGTCAGCAGGCCCAGCGGAAATTCCACGTCAATGTTTTTCAAATTATTCGCCTGCGCGCCCGAAATTTTCACCGATTTGCCGTTGGGCTTGCGCCGCTGCGTCGGCACGGGAATTTTCAACTCGCCGGAAAGATAATGGCCGGTCAGCGAATCCGCATTCGCCGCAATTTCCGAAGGCTCGCCGGTAGCCACAATGTGCCCGCCCGCTTTTCCAGCGCCCGGCCCAAGGTCCACAACGTAATTCGCGCGCCGAATGGTTTCTTCGTCGTGCTCGACCACCAAAACCGTATTGCCCAAATCCCGCAGCGTCTCGAGCGTGCCGAGCAACCGTCCATTGTCGCGCGCGTGCAATCCGATGGAAGGCTCGTCGAGCACGTACAACACGCCGCGCAGGCGCGAGCCGATTTGCGTCGCCAGCCGAATGCGCTGCGCTTCCCCGCCCGAAAGCGTCGCCGCGGAACGATCCAGCGTCAGATAGCTGAGCCCGACAGCGAGCAGGAAATCCAGCCGCTCGCCAACTTCTCCTAATGGCCGTCCGGCAATCGCGTGCTGACGCGCCGTCAGCCCTTTTAGAATTTTGTCCACCGCTGCTCGCGCATCCGCGAGCGAAAGCGCCGTGAAATCCGCAATCGAATAGTCGCCAACCTTGACCGCCAGGCTCTCCGGCCGCAAACGCTTCTGCCCGCACGCTGCGCACGGCGTCGGCGACATGTACTGCGTCAGGTATTCGCGATATTCGTCGGAAGCGGTCTCTTCCAAATTGCTCTCAAGATGGTCAATCACCCCTTTGAAGTTCAGGCCCTTCGTTGGCCGGCCGTTTGCCGGATTGCCGTAAAGAATCAAGTTTTGCACGCGGCGCGGCAGGCTCTCGAATGGTGCATCGAGGTCAAATCCATGCGCTAACGCCGCAATTTTCAGCGTGCGCTGCAAAGAAGTAGAGCCGCCGCCGGGACCCAATCCACCCTGGAAAAGCGGCTTCGACCAATCCACGATTATTTTTGCCGGATCGAAATCGAATTTCGCGCCCAGGCCATGGCATTCGGGGCATGCGCCATAAGGTGAATTGAAACTGAACGAGCGCGGCTCGATTTCCGGAATCGAAATGCCGCAATCCGCGCACGCAAGTTTCTCTGAATACATGCGTTCTTCGCCGCCAACAACCGCGATGGTCACAAGTCCGCTGGTCAGCTTCGTCGCGGTTTCGATAGACTGCTCCAGGCGCTTGGCAATTCCTTCCTTGATGAGCAGCCGGTCGACGACGATGTCAATCGTGTGATTACGGCGGCGATCCAGCGCGGGAGGCTCGTCGAGGCTGACCAGTTCGCCGTCGACGCGCGCGCGAAGGAAGCCGGCACGCGCAAACTTCTCGAATTCCTTTTTGTATTCGCCTTTGCGCCCGCGCACCACCGGCGCCAGGATCATGATGCGTTCGTCCGGTTTCAGCGCCAGCACAGATTGCACGATTTGCTCGGTGGATTGCCGAGCGATCAGCTTGCCGCATTTGGGGCAGTGCGCCGCGCCAATCGAGCTGTAGATGACGCGCAGATAATCGTAAATTTCCGTGATGGTGCCGACGGTAGAACGAGGCGACCGCGTCGTGGTCTTCTGCTCGATGGCGATGGAAGGCGAAAGCCCCTCCACGGAGTCCACCTCGGGACGTTCCATTTGATCGAGAAACTGCCGCGCGTAGGCGGAGAGCGATTCGACGTACCGGCGCTGGCCCTCCGCGTAGAGTGTGTCGAACGCGAGCGAAGATTTGCCTGAGCCGGAAAGCCCGGTGATCACAGTCAGAGAATTTCGCGGAATCTCCAGGCTGATGTTTTTCAGGTTGTGCTGCCGCGCGCCGCGAATGACGATTTTCTGAAGAGCCATATTTGCAGGAGAATGTACAGGCGCATTGCCGCTCACTGCGGACAATACGCCCAAGTTAATCCATCAACATAGCAAGCGCGGCGCTGCTGGGTCAAGCGCGCTCCGCTGGCGCCGGTGGGGTGCGCTGGACTTCTTAGTCGTGACAATCTCAATCTGAAAACTCGCGCCTCCGTTGCAGAAATCGCCGAAGGCCGTATTGCGCACAGAAATGACCCTGTGGCACCATGCCGCCATGCCGCCGCGGAAGAAAAACAAAGGAAAAATGTCACGGTTCGACAAAGTGGCGCTCGAAATTGCAGAGGGAATTGCGAACATTCCCATCGAGGCAGAGGACGCTCTCACCGGGTTGCTGGAAGAGCTTGAAAACACGGCAGCTACACCGAAAGCGAAGAAACGCCTGTCGGCAAAAATCAGAGACAAAATGAAGAAAATCCGCAATGCTCACAGCAAATTTGGAAGAAAGCCCAGTGCGTAAAATGTCGCGTCGAGCGATGCAACCACCACCGAATCCCAGACGTAACCGTATGTTTTGCGTCAGAGTTTGACCGACAGAGGAAGAATTTACGGCGCACATGTCATTTTTACCGGTACTATTGCGAATACGCTTCAGATACGAAAGGCCTTAGCATTGGCTTTACAGTTGCGATTAGTTTCCGCGTAGGGGGAAGACAAGCCGAGAATCCCTTTAGGGGATTGAGGGCTGGGCCGGCTTCCTTCCCCCACTCATTCCCGCCGGAACCTCCACGATACCTACCCTCTAAGCGGCGGGGGTGCGTCTCCACTCGAAATTCGTGCTTCAAGTTGGCAGGTGAAAAGACGCGCCGGGATGACACGCTGCACAATACTTTGCAAATCGTGCAAATCCTATAGAATGTTTGGCGCTCCCGCAGATCACGTTTGGGGCGTGGTCCAATCGGTAGGACGCTGCACTGTTAATGCAGACGGTGTTGGTTCGAATCCAACCGCCCCAGCCAATCTAGAGCCGGGAATCTCGATGCTAGGGGCTCGATTCGCGGGCTAGTCCTTCGCAGTGGGAAATCCGGCTTCGGTCCAACCGCGCCAGCCGCCATCCATCGAGATGACGTTCTTGTAGCCCATTTTCTGCAAATTGTCCGCCGCGAGCGCGGAACGGAACCCGCCGCCGCAATACAGCACCAGCGGCGCGTTTTTGTCCGGAATCGCACTTTCGATATCGCGTTCGATAATCCCTTTGCTCAGATGAATGGCATTGGGAAGATGGCCGCGCTCCCATTCGTTATCTTCGCGCGTGTCCACGAGGATCATCTTTTCTCCGGCATCCAGGCGCTTCTTAATGTCGCGAAAGTCGGCCTCTTTGACGCGGGCCTTCGATTCATTCACGATTTTCAGAAATCCTGGGGAATGTACATGCGCCATTTTTCTGCCTCCGATTTGATTTCTTCAAATTTTATCGCATATCCAACGGCTTCATATCGCGCCAGTTGGGACCGGACTTAACATCCACAACTAGCGGTACGCGAAGCGGATGCACTTGTTCCATAGCGTACTTTACAAGAGGAGCAAGCCGCGCGAGTTCATCGTGTGGGCCTTCGAATAGCAGTTCGTCATGCACTTGCAGGATCATCCGCGTCCGAAAGTTTTCAGCACGCAGCCGATGGTCGATATCAATCATCGCCAATTTGATCAAATCTGCCGCGGTGCCCTGCAAGGGCGTGTTCATGGCCGTGCGCTCGGCAAAATTCCGCAAGTTTGCTTGCGGCGAATTGATTTCCGGAATCGGCCGCACGCGCGCGAACATCGTGCGCGTAACTCCGGTCTTGCGCGTCTCGGCCACCTGACGCTCCAGGTACTTTTTCACGCCGCTGTAGCGATCAAAATACGCAGCGATGAATTTGGCCGCCTCTTTCTGATCAATTTGCAGATTCTGCGCCAGGCCAAACGCCGACAATCCGTAAATGATGCCAAAGTTGATTACTTTGGCGGCGCGGCGATGCTCGGCGGTCTGCGCAAAAGGCGCTACGCCAAACACTTCCTGCGCCGTGCGCGAATGAATGTCTTCTCCGCGCTGAAACGCTTCAACCAGCACCGCATCCTCGGAAAAGTGCGCGAGAATGCGCAATTCAATTTGTGAATAGTCCGCGGAAAACAGGATATTCCCCGGTTCAGCGACAAACGCTGCGCGAATTTCTCGGCCCAGCTTTGTGCGAATGGGAATATTTTGCAGATTGGGATTCGACGAGCTGAGCCTCCCGGTCGCCGTTCCGGTCTGGCTGATCCGCGTGTGCAAGCGGCCAGTGTGAGGCGAAATCAGCTCATGCAGCACATCAGCGTAAGTCGATTTCAGCTTGGCGAGTTCGCGATATTCGATGATCAGCCGCGGCAATTCATGCAGCGCGGACAATTCATTGAGAATTTCCGCGCCGGTTGAGCGCGCTTTGCCCCGCGTGCGCCGTGGCAGCGTCAAATTCAGTTTGTCGTAGAGCACTTCGGCAAGCTGCGCCGGCGAATTAATATTGAATTCAAATTCAGCAAGATCGTAAATGCGTTTTTCAAAGCCCGAGATTTCCTCTTCCAGAGTCGCCGAAATTGTTTTCAGCGTTTTCGGGTGAATGCAGACTCCAGCGCGCTCGATGCGTGAAAGCACAGCGGCCAGCGGCAGATCAATTTTCTCGTAAACCGGAGCGAGATTCTCGCTTTCAATTTCCGCGCGCATCATGGGCGCAAGCCGCATCAGAAAATCTGCATGTTCGCCGGGAGCGCCGGAGAGCGTCACGTTCAGATGCCGCAACACAACTTCGGGAAACGAATGGTTCGCCGTTGTCGGGCGCAGAAGATAGGAGTACAGCATCGTAGCGTGCCGAATTCCGGCAACGCAGCGCTGTTTTTTCGTTTCCGCATCGGAAATTGCAAAAAGCTCGAACGTTTTTGGGTCGTGCACGACTTTGGCTCGCTCTTTATCCGCGAGCCAGTCTGCTATCGCCGCCAGCGCCGAATTGTTGTCGTCATTCCAGCAGACGCGCGCAAATCCAGCGCGATTCGAAACTTCAATTGCGCACACCCGGCAGCCATAGCATTCTTCACCCTCGCCGGAGGCGTCGGTCACGAGCCATACAGCGACTTCCTGTTCGCGTGGCAGACTCGCCAAAAATGCGCGCAGCTCATTGGCCGAGGCAAAAGTTGAATAATCCGTTTTCTCGTTCAGCGTCGACGCCGGAAGATTCTTCAGCAAGGAAGTGAACCCCAGTTCGCCAAAAAGCTCGCGCAGCGCGCCAACGTCGGGCTGCTGCAAGAGCAGCGCCTCGGGCTGGAGTTCCACTGGTGCATCCGTGGGAATTTGCGCCAGTTGTTTGCTCAACCGCACGAATTCGCCGCATTTTTCCAGAGCTTCGCGATAGCTCGCGCGCTTCACTTCGCTGGCGCGGCGAATGGCCTCTTCCGCGCTGCCAAATTCCTGAATCAGCATGCGCGCGCCAACTTCACCAATTCCGGCCTTGCGCCGCTCTCCCGGAGCAGGCTTGTCGTTGGGATCGCGGGCGCCAGGAATGTTATCGATGGTATCGCCCATCAACGCCATCACGTCCGCAACTTTCGCCGGCGGCACGCCCATCAGCTCCTCGACTTTTTTTTCGTCAATCAGCAAATCGCCCTTGCTTGGATTGAAAATTCGCACCGGCCCGCCAACCAACTGCATCAGGTCTTTGTCCGCGGTGACGATATAAGTCTCCATACCCTGGGCCGTCGCCTGGCGCGCCAGCGACGCAATCACATCATCCGCTTCGTACCCTGCCATCTCGATAATCGGAAACCTCATCGCTTCGCAATATCGCCGCACGAACGGCAATTGCACCGCCAGATCGTCCGGCATCGGCGGGCGCTGCGCCTTGTATTGCGCGAATAGCTTGTCGCGAAAGGTGGGCGCAAGCACGTCGTAAACTACCGCAAGATAATCCGGCTTGAGCATTTTGCTTTCCAGCAGCCGCCGCATCATCGTCGCGAAAAGGTACGGCACCTTGGTGGGCACTCCGGCGCGCGTTTGCAGGCGCTCCATCGGCGCGTGATAGGCGCGGAAGATGTAGCCCATCGCGTCCACTAGGAAAAGTTTTTTGCGTGATGAGGGAGCCATAGATTACCCTGACAGCCCAGGGCAGAATATCCAGTATAACAAGAGAGCGCTTTGCTTGCCGAAGCGCACTATGCATGCAATCATGCGGAAAACGACTCATAAGGAGCGGAATGATGCCTGAAGAAACGCGTGAAGAATTACTCGCTCGCATCGCTGAACTGGAAAAGCAGGCCGGCTCAAGGAAGCGCGGCACGCTGGAATTCAGAGTGGGCGAAAAGGGCGGCGTGAGCGTCTACGGCTTAGGCCGCTTTCCCGTGACACTTTATTACGAGCAGTGGATTCGCCTGCTCGACAGCGCCGATGGCCTGCGCGCTTTCCTGGAAGAAAACAAGCCCCGGCTAAAGCTGAAGCCAAAGGAATAACTCCCAGAGCATAGGCCTCAAGCCCATTCGAGCGCCCTGGCTCCCAAATTGCGCCGGAATGGCTGTAATTTTGCACTGCCCTGGTACGTAGAACTATATGACAGTGGACAGGCCGAAACCGGAAGACTCGCACGCAGGCCTGGCGGAGCTTGTCGCTCGAGCGCGCGATGGAAACCACGATGCCTGGGCGGAAATCTACACGCAGTTTGCGCCCGGAATTTTCCGCTTTTGCCGCCGCGCTATGCCTTCGCGAGAGGATGCGGAAGACGCCACGTCGGAGGTTTTTCTGAAGGTGCGCAGCAAGCTCGACCAATACGACGCCTCGCGCCCGTTCAACGCATGGCTCTACCGCGTGGCCGCCAATCACTGCTGGGATTTGCTGCGCCGCCGCCGTGTTCGCCAGGATTTGGAAACGGGAGATATCGAGACTATGCCTCTGGAGCACGCCGACCCCAGCCAGCTCGAAAAACTCATCGCTGAGAAATCGCGCGAAGAGGTGCGCAAAGCCTTGGAGCAACTGCCGAGCCGCACGCGCATGGCCCTGACCCTGCGGTATTACTCGGAAATGAGCTATGACGAAATTGCTGAAACGCTTGGCGTGCGCCGCGCTTTTGTGGGCGTGCTATTGTTGCGCGCCCGCCATCAGCTGCGCGAAGTCATGGAACGCGGAGACGCGGCGCTGCGCCGCTCGGCCGCCGGGAGCAAACCATGAATCACTTCGACGAAATGACCGCCTTTCTGTACCTCGATGGGCAGCTCGAACACGCTCAGGCTTCCGAAGTTTTGGTGCACACAAAAGACTGCGCCGACTGCCGCGAGCTACTCGAATCGCTGAAAAAAGAAACACTGTGGCTTGAGCACAGTTTGCAAGAAAAAGACCCGGTGCCTGCGCAATTCATGGCTCCGGTACGACGCGCCAATGTGCCGTGGGGCTGGGTGACCGCTCTGGGATTTGCTATCGCGGGCACTTTGACAGTATGGAACGGAATGATTGAGCCTTTCGAGCAGCAGCTTAACCAAGCGGGATTCACCGGAGGCAATCTGATGACCATGCTATTTTTCGGCGGCGCGTTTTGGAAAGGATGGTCCAACGTGCTCAGCTTCTTCGGATTTTTCGCGGCGGCCATGTTTGCAATCCTGATGTTTGTCCTGCTGATGAGGTTCTGGCGCCGCGGAGCCACCGTCAGCATGGTGCTGGCTAGTTTTTTTACCCTCGCATTGTTCTTCGCAGCGCCGCAGCAGGCGAACGCTGCAAAGGTCTTCCACGGCACCCCCAAGAATCCATCTTACGAGCTTCCCGCCGGCCAAACGGTGAATGATAACCTCATCGTTTTTGGGGAAAGCACCCGCATAAACGGCACGGTTGACGGCGACGTGATCGCCTTTAGCAACGCCGTCGAGATCACTGGGCATGTAACCGGAGACGTCATTTCTTTTGCGAAGGAAGTACGAATTGACGGTCAAGTAGACGGAAACGTTAGGTCGGGCACCAGCACTCTGTGGATCTCCGGAACTGTTGGAAAGAATGTGACTTCCGAGGGCGGCAACATCGAAGTCGATTCCAAGGGGCGCATCGGCGGAGAGGTTATCGCGCTAGGCGGCACGGTCGAAGTTGACGGGAAGGCGTCGCGCGGGTTGATGGCTCTTACAGGCGACACGATAATAGATGGCCAGATAGACGGAGACGTTCACGTTCGTAGCAACAACTTGCGCATCGGCTCGCAAGCCACCATCACGGGTCACACAAGTTACGAAGGCAATCACCAAGCAGTCGTTGAGCCAGGCGCGAACCTCGCCAGCCCCATTGCATTCACGCTGCGCCGGCACGCTCCGAATTATGCGTCCTGGCGCTACTGGTGGCATCGTGCCCTGTTTTGGGGCGCGGCATTTTTGTTCGGTTTGGTGCTGCTGCTGCTCACCCCGGGATTCTTCAATGACGGCCTGCGCTCCAGCAGGAAATTTTTGCCGTCTCTCGGATTTGGCGCGCTATTCATGTTTGCCACGCCCATCGTGGCAGCCATTGTATGCTTCACCATAGTGGGGATAGGCGTGGCCATCACCACGCTTCTGCTTTGGCTGATCGCGCTATATGCCGCGCAGGTTTTCGTGGCCACCTGGCTCGGGGAGATACTTCTCGGGCCTGCCCTTGGAACAGGCGCGCTGCTCGGGCGCTTGGCGCTTGGACTGGCAATCCTCCACGCCCTCGAACTGATTCCTTATCACGTAGGCTTTCTCATCAAGCTTGTGGTTCTGTGGTGGGGGCTGGGAGCAATCGTCATCGCTCTTTACGGCCATTTGCGATGGGCCGCCGCCACTCCGGTGCCTGCAGCTGCGTAGAGCATCCCGAAGCAGCTGCAATTAAAAGTAAAAGAGCCGGCCACATCGCTGTGTTGCCGGCCCTGGTGTTTCTTGAGTGTGCGTCTTCTCTAGCGCTTATTCGGGTCCCCGAACAACGATTGCGGTTATCGAGGGAGAAGGCGTGGTATTGAACAGAAAACCTCCTACCGCGAAAACGTTGGTGCTGGTTACGTCACTAAAGGCACCGCTCGGCGTCTGAAAATCGGTGCTGGTGTCAGTTAAAACTTGGACTTGGAGAATACTGCCTGTCGGATTAGAAGTGAACAGCGATGGCAGGCGGTTCACGAAGAAACTCAGGTTTCCTGGGTCGACGGTGGATACCGTGGCTGTAAGCTGGCTGGGATCCAGCATGATGCGGTCCGTCGTAAACGCTGCCGGCGGGCCAGCGGTGAACGTGCCCGATAAGCGTGCTTCCACTTCCTGCCCTACAATAAGATCTGACGGTGAGGCGAACGAAAAAAATCCACTTGGTAGCTGAAAGAAGTTGTTCACTCCAAAGCTTACATTGCTTCCGATAGTCACCGTAATGGGCGTCCCGATGGGCGCATTGGAAAGGCTCGGCACTTCGTTGTGAACTACCATGGTGAAACTAGTCGGGGGCGTGCCGTTGAGCGCCACAATCCCGCCGGTCAATTGTTGCGTGCCAGAAGCATCATCGAACAGAATGCTGCTGGCCACGAGTGAGCCGTCGGAAAGAACGTCCGCCTGAACATTCACAAGCTCGCCGCTCGTGACGCACGTAAAGTTGTTCGCGCTGCACGTCGACCCGAAGATGAATGCCGTCGAGCTATTCACCGCGATAGTGAAAGCCGTCTGGCCGGTTGACGGCGCAAACTTAAAATTGTTGCTACCCACGGATGACACGCTGCCATTCATAGCGAGACTACCAACCGTGCTGGGTGTCCCGCTAACACTTTTCTGTGTATTCGTTACAGTTCCCGCGCCGGTCGCGCCAAAACTCACGCTGAAATCAGACTGAACGATGTTGTTTAAATTCAGGTCCATTTCTAGCAGGTTTACCTGGGATTGTCCCACTGTCAGCGGAAAAGGAGTGCTGCTAAAAGTCATGGTGGAAGCGCCGGAAATCGTCGGCGTGACCACGCACGACGCGCCCGCAGCGCAGGTATTGGCGCCGACGGTCACGCTTCCGCCTGTGTCGTTGACGAACGTGAACCGCGCGTTCGCGAAGGTCACCGTCAGGCTGCTATAGGATCCCGTCTTCACAGCAGTGGTCGAAAGCAACGCGGAATTCGCCTGCAACTGGGTGAGCTCGAGCGTTACGGGCGTGGATAGCAGGGAAATCGGCGTTCCTCCCGTTGGCGTGAGAGACGCGCCGGTAAGGGTCACCTCAAACGACGTTATGGTTATGCCAGTCGCCGGCGTATCATGCACCGTTAAAATCACCGGTGAAGTCGTTGTCCCGCCGCCTCCGTTTGTCGGGAAAACAGGATGGCTGCAGCCAGCCAGGACTAGCACGATGGCAAGAGCTAGGCCCCAGGTCCCCAAGTGCCGGTGTCGACTCATGGACGCTTCCCCATCTCCTCGCCTCGATGATGCTGGTTGGGAGGAGCTTATAGTACCTATCCTCCCCTTATTCCATCGGCATGGGAACTACCTTGTCCTAGTGCTATAGATAAAGGGTTAACAGCTCGCCAAATTCACAGAGGAAAGACACAATTGCTTTTCAAGGTTCTGGACCGATAAAGAGCGGGGTAGTGCCTCGCAGGAACTCTCAGCGCTTCTTACGTTTTACTGGCACGGACCACGCCGGTGAATCGCTTGCCGGAAAGGATTCGCGGGAGGCTTCATCAACAGAATTGTCCGTCTCTTGCCGTTCCTTGCGCTTTTCTTCAGAGGGGACAGGCTGTTTCGTGGATTTCTGTGAATCTCTTTTGTCTGCGGTTTTCATCACACAACATCCTCTGACATATTGTCCTAGCCGGGGGCAGACCATTCCATGATGCCACACTACAATCACTGAACAAAATGTGAGACGGACGCCATAGTCCGCCGCGTTGGCGTCAGATCACTTCGAGTTTCTTGCCTACGCGCTCGAAAATCTCCAGCGCCCGCTCCAGGTCAGCTCGCTTGTGCGTCGCGGTCACAATCGTGCGCAAGCGCGCGTTGCCTTCCGGAACCGTCGGATATCCAATCGCCAGCGCTAGCACGCCTTCATCAAATAGTTGCCGCGAGAATTCAAAAGCCTTGGCCGCATCGCCTACCATAATCGGCGTGATGGGGGTTTCGCTCTTACCCGTGTCGAAGCCCAGCTTCTTCAGCCGCCGCTTGAAAAATCTCGTATTGTTCCACAGCCGCTTGATCAGCCTTTCGCCCGCTTCGGAATCCAGCAATTCAAATGCCGCCTGGCACGTCGCCGTCACCGAGGGCGGATGCGAAGTCGAAAACAAAAAGGGCCGTCCGCGATGATAGAGAAAATCGATCAGGTCGCGCGAGCCGCAAACATACCCGCCAATTGAACCAATCGCTTTGCTCAATGTTCCCACCTGAATATCCACGCGCCCATGGCAGCCCAGATGGTCGACCGTCCCGCGCCCGTTGCGGCCCAGCACGCCTGAGGAATGCGCGTCGTCAACCATCATGATGCAATGATATTTCTCGGCCAGATCGCACAGTTGCGGCAGCGGCGCAATATTGCCCTCCATCGAAAAAACTCCGTCGGTAATCAGCAGCTTGTGCCCGTTCCAATCCTTTGTTTCTTCCAGGATGCGCTGGCAATCCGCCAGATCCTTGTGCTTGAAAACTTTTATCGTCGCTTTCGACAATCGGCAGCCGTCAATGATCGAAGCATGATTCAATTCATCCGAGATAATCAAATCCTCTTTGCCGAGGATCGCCGAAACCGTTCCCGAATTCGCCGTAAATCCCGACTGAAAGACCACGCACGCTTCTGTTCCTTTGAATTTTGCGATTTGCTCTTCCAACTCCATATGAATTTTCATCGTGCCCACGATGGTGCGCACCGCGCCCGAACCCACTCCATATTTTCGAACCGCGTCAATCGCCGCGCGCCGCAATTTCGGGTGCGTAGTCAGTCCCAGATAATTATTCGAGCTGAGATTGATCACCTCTTTCCCGTCAACAACCGCAATCGGCTTCTGTTCGCCTTCCAGAATACGCAGCCGATAATGAAGGTGCTGCGCCTTCAAATCCTCCATCGCGTCGTGCAGATACTGCGTCTGCGCCCGCGTGCTCATAATCGCCGATGGTGTGGCCATGATTTCCTCCTTGCAATAGCGGAACTTCCGCAACGCAAACAATCATTATAGGCTACGCCGCCCTCCCAGCACGAGTCCACAAAGTCTTCCGGTGGTGATCAGTTTGAATTTCCTTGATCATGGCGCAAGGAGTCAAAATTCGAACTGACCCACTGCCATCTCCGAGCGCCTCGCCGGAATTCCGTGGCAAATGCGGTCTTGCGAACCGGATAACGTAGCTCCGCTGGCGGCAATCACGTAGTTCGATGACGGAAACTCAGAATCTCCATTGCTGCAACAAAGGCTTTAGGCTGTGATAAGTTTGGCGCGTATTCGAATCTGTCAGAGGAAAACGGTTTAGAAGGACGAGCGATGGGTTCACGGAGCAATCGCCGCAGCGATCGAATTTCCATTTCATATTCGCTAGAGACGACCGGAACGGATGCGGCCGGGAGGCCGTTCCTGGAAACGGCTCGGACGATCGTGGTGAATCGTCACGGCGCGCTGATTTCGTTTGGCCATAGGCTCCGACCGGAGCAAATTGTGACGGTAAAGCGGCGGCTGGCGGACGGGTCGCATCGTCAGGCGGAGGTGCGTGTGGTGGCCTGCGAAAGCGAGACGGAAAGCGGAGGCGCGTATGGGGTGTCATTCATCGAGCCGAACCTCGATTTTTGGGGAATCGAATTTCCACCGCCGGAAAAGGCGGTTGATGCGGTGGTCCGGCTGCTGGTCGAATGCACGCATTGCAAAAGCCAGGAATTAGCTTATTTGGATTCGCGCGAGATGAAGGAATTTGAGGCCAACCGGCTTTTTGCGCGGCAATGCCGCATGTGCCTGGCGCCAACGATCTGGAAGCAGCCTGTCGAGCCGATGTCGCCTTCAGGAGCGAGCACAACGGATCGGAAAGGAGTGCGTCCTCCCGCCGCCGCCGTGCCGGGGCGGGGAACCACGCGATATGAGACCCGCTTGACGGCGTGCGTTCGCGAAAAGCCCGGCGCGGAAGAAATGGCTGTATGCGAAAACGTTTCACAGGAAGGAATCGCGTTTCGCACGCGCAATAAATATCGCGAAGGCGCGCAGGTGGAAGTGGCGGTTCCATACACTCCGGGAATGGCGAATGTTTTTGTGCCGGCGGTGGTGATTCACGTGCGCGCCCTTCCCACGGCCGGCCTTTACCGGCACGGCGCGCGCTATCTGCGCAAAGAGGCTAAGGATTAGCAAAGAGGCTGGCGCGGCCCATGCGAGGGAGCGCGTCAGCTGGCCGAGTGCACCGGGACGTTCTGCGGGCGAGAGCGCAGATTGTACCGCATGCGAACGTTCAAAAAGATGCGGCCGCAGGCGGTATCGAAGTAAATAGCGATTTCCTCCGTGTCGGATTTGCTGCGAATCGGGTCGTTTTCGATGTTCTCCTCTGGCGGGAAAACTTTGAACTGATAACCGTGATCGTTCAGCAGAGTGACCGCGTTCCCGATCATCATGTTGGCGAGTTCATGGACGGTTTCACGGACGGTCTGGTCGGCGGCTTCGATCTGCTGGCCAGAGAGCGCGGAGGCGACACGCAGCGCCGTTTCGGAAGACATGTCAACAATGATGCGGCCTTCGATATCTCCGCTGATGGAGATTCTCGCGGCGTAGCCCTTCTGCCGATAATCGTCCTGTTCCATGCTCAAATCGCCGATTGTTATTGGGCCGTCGAATGCGGTCGCCAGAACGCAATCGGCCGCGCTGATGAACGGCTGAATGAGTTGCATTTTCATGAGCGCACTTCCCCGGCAACGGCAGGAACCCGCGCTCCATCGTCGTTGAGCACATAGCGAATGATTTCGTAGAGCACGTCGGGTTTCACGGGCTTCTGGACGAAGTGGCGCGCGCCTTTTTGCAGAGCGGCGAGAATATTGTCCTGATAGCCCACGGAGGAAACCATGACGATGCGCGCATCCGGGTTTTGGCGAACGATGCGCTCGACGGCCTCGATGCCCTCCATTTGCGGCATGGTTACGTCCATGAGAACGATATCCGGCTTAGTTCGCGCGTATTCCGTGATGGCCGTGCAGCCATCGCCCGCTTCCCCGGCAACTTCGCCGCCGAATGACTCAATCATCCTTCCGAGATTTTTTCGTGCGAAGACGGAGTCATCGACGATCAGATAGCGAACTGCCTGGCTATCGTGCTTTCGCGTTAACGGAGTGAATGCTTTCATAGGACATCTCCTCGATGAACAGTGGAAAGCTTCTGCACCAACACACCAGAATCGGCGCACTGCGCGTACAAAAAACTGGGAAGAGCTTCTAGTTCAAGAGTTCGGGCAATGTGCCCTCTCATGACAGCGCTGCGCGGCATGCTGTCAATTACACAGGAACTGAAGGATTGGGCGATGGTGAGGCCGCCGGCTTCTTTCACGAAGCGAGCGCCTTCCGCGCCGTCGTCGCCCATTCCGGTCATCAAAACTGCGATGGCCGAGGGGCCGAATTCTTTGGCAACCGAACGAAATAGCACATCTGCAGATGGCCGGTGGCCATTGACACGTGGCGAATCGGAAACGACGGCGATGTGGCCGTGCGGTCCGCATCGCACCAGCAAATGGCGATTTCCGGGACAAATCAGAGCGCGGCCAGCGAGCAACTCGTCGCCGGAGCAAGCCTCACGTACTTCGAGCATTGAATTTTCATCCAAGCGTTTTGCCAGCATTTCCGTGAAGCCAGCCGGCATGTGCTGTGCAATCAGCAAACAGCCAGCGAAATCAGCGGGGATTTGCGAGAGCATGAATTCGAGCGCGTGTGGGCCGCCAGTGGAAATCCCCACCGCGACAACGCGCACGGGCGGGCGCTCGGCCTTTGCCTTCGGCAGTGTTGCCTTGAGGCGGGCCGAGGGAATCTCAGAAATCATTTTAGGAGTGCGCGAAATGGCGGCGGCTTTGATCTTGAGCGCAAGCTCCTGGGCGATGTCCTGCAACTGACCGGAAGCGGCCGTGGTGGGTTTGGTAACAAAATCAAATGCGCCGAGAGCCAGGGCCTTCAGTGTATCCCGCGCGCCTTCGCAAGAATGAGCACTGAAGACAATCACCGGCAGGCGACAGCGGCGCGTGATTTCGCGCATCATCGCGATGCCGTCCATGCGCGGCATTTCGAGATCAAGCGTGACCACGTGCGGCTTTAGCTCTTCGATTTTCTTTAGGCCAAATGAACCGTCCATCGCGGTGCCGACGACTTTGATGGTTCCGTCCTTTTCCAGGATTTGCGGAATCAGCTTGCGCATCAGCGCCGAATCGTCCACCACGAGAACGCGAATAGGCTCGCTCATGCGATCGCTCCCAGCACAGGTATGCGACCGATGCGGCCGGCGACGGCGGCGATGTTCAGGATGAGCACGACCGTGCCGTCGCCGAGAATGGACGCGCCGCTGACAATGTCCGAAGCAGCGAAGCGGTCATCGAGACTCTTAATCACGAGCTCCTCTTCGCCCACAAGCGCATCGACAATGAGGCCGAATTTCCGCTCTCCGGCGCCGATCACTACAACGAAAGCCTTTTTCGCAGGCACCGGTTTCGAATCGGACTCGCGCAAACGGGCAACCGTGAGCAATTCATCACGCAAGCGAAGAACGGTGTGATTATCGACACGGTGCAAATCGTCTTCGCTGATGCGCGTGATTTCGACGACGTTGGAAAGAGGCGCGGCGTAAAGTTTTCCGTCGATTCGGAAAAGAAGCGCCTGAATACTGGCGAGCGTGAGTGGGACCATCAAGCGAAACTTCGTGCCGGCGCCGGCAGCGCTTTCAATTTCCACGGTGCCTTTGAGTCGCTCGAGCGCGCCAGCGACGACGTCCATGCCAACGCCGCGGCCGCTCGTCTCGGTGATTCCGTCGGCGGTGCTGAGTCCTGGCTGAAAAATAAGACGCATGGTATCGGCGTGAGTTAATTTTTCGGCTTCGGATGCGGAAAGGGCGCCGCTTTCGATGGCGCGGCGAGTGACTTTGTTGGTATCGATGCCGCGGCCATCGTCGGAAACTTCGATGACCATTTGATTGGCCTGGTGATAGGCGTTCAGGCGCACTGTGCCGCGTTTAGGTTTTCCAAGCGCTTCGCGTTCTTGTGGAGTTTCTATCCCGTGGTTCACAGCGTTTCGAATGAGGTGGGCCAGAGGCTCGGCGAGCGCATCGAGAATGCTCTTGTCCAAATCGGTGGTTTCGCCGGCGACCTCGACAGCAACGTCGCGGCCACAGGCTTTTGCAACGTCACGCACAATTCGCGGAAAACGGCGAAAGAGATGCTCGACAGGCACCATGCGAATTTTCATCACCGAGCGCTGAATCTCTTCCAGGACGCGAGATTGGATAGCAAGCGCGTCCGCGAACCGGCTGCGGAATGGGTCCTTGGGATGATGCTTGTCGAATTCGACGATGGTGCGATGCAGCATGGATTTGCCGATGATGAGTTCGCCGATCAGATTGAGCACGGTATCGATGCGATCGGCGTCCACGCGCAAAGTGTGAGCCTGCAAGTCGCTCGACGAAGATGTTTTGCCTGGCTCGGCCGGAGTACCGAACTCGATGGAATCACCGCCCCGGCGCGAGTGAGGAGCCATAGGAATTGCTCCTGAGGCTCTTGCCTCAGCCTGTAGAACGACGTCGAGCAAATCTTGCGAAGGTTCCTGATGATTAGAGATTTCCTCGACTTTCACGCTGGCTATGACCGCAGGAATTTTGCACTTTCCCAGCAGCAATTCTCGCGGGTGCTCGCTTGCCAGAGCGGCCTCGATCCGTGAAGAGTGTTCGAGTGCGGCAGAATCACCTGGATAAAGCGCGAGGATGGTGCCCAGTTTCGTGAGAATATTGTGGGCCATGTGGAATGCAGCAGAGCGCATTCCACTGGCCGGATCGATTTCGAGGCTGATGTTGTAGACGCGCTCTCCACGGCCGAGAGCTTCTTCAATTTGCGCCTTTTGCGCTTCGTTCCAGTCGAATCGCGGACTTGCGTCGGCATCCCGCAGACGCGCGGGCGAATGCGGCGAAAAATGCGTGATGCGACGAATTTGTTCGCGAAGCTCATGACCGGAAGCCGGCTGAACGCCTTTTCGGTAGGCGCTGAGCATTTCACGAAACGTGTCCGCGGCAGTGAAGATGACGTCCACCACGGCATGCTGCATTTCTTTGGCGGACCCCGGATTCAGGGCATCTTCCAGTTCATGCGCAAGGCCGCTCAATTCGCGAAAGCCACAGGCAGCGGAGTCGCCCTTGAGCGTATGGATGATGCGGCGCACATGGCGAATGATTTCGGCATCATCAGGATGATTTTCGAGCTGCAACCCGGCTTCATTCAGCTCCTGAAGCAATTCCTCGGCGGTTTCAAAAAAAAGTTCGCGAAGCTCCGCAGCGCGCTCGTCAGGGAAGAAGTTCATGCCGGCACCTCGAGTCGCTGATACGCGGTGCCGTTATTTTCGTGGATCATTTTGAATTTTGTGGTGAGGCCGAAAAGACTTTCGGCGTGGCCGACGAACAAATAGCCGTCCGGATTCAAGCAGCGATAAAACTTTTCGATCAAGCGTTTCTGTTCCGCAGCGTCGAAATAAATCATGACGTTGCGGCAAAAAATGACGTCGTTGCCCTGCGGAAGGAATTCGGTTTTCAGATTGTGAAAGTCGAACTGGAGAAGATTTTTCAGCGCCGGTTTGACGGCGTACTTGTCGCCCTGCTTTTCGAAATAGCGCAGCCGGCACGTATAATCAACAGGTTCCATCTGGGTGTCGGTGTAGACGCCTTGCTGACCCTGCAAAAGGGCGGAATAGCTGATATCGGAAGCGACGATTTCGACCTTCCAGGGAGGAGGAACCAGCGGTTTGGGCGACGGCAGGTCGAAAGGAAACGGATTGCGAAGATAATAGTAAGCGAGCGCATCGCAAACTTGGATGGCCATGGTGTAAGGCTCCTGGCCGGTTGAGCAGCCCGCGCTCCAAAACCGCAGCGAGAAATCGCGACGCTCCTGTTTGCGGCGAAGCAGGTTTTCCAGAATGACTTTGGAAAAAAGTTCGAGTTGCGGAAAATTCCGGAAAAAGCTGGTCTCATTTACCGTCAAATTTTCGAGAAGAGCGGCAAGTTCTTTTTTGCCCTCGCGGCTCGTCAGCAAGCGGTAATAGCTGTAGAACGAGTCCAGATTGCAGGCTTTGAGCCGGCGTTGCAGGCGGTCGCAGAGGAAATGAATGCGGTGGGCATCAAAACACATTCCGCACTCCTGATACACAAGGGTCTGCAGGAGTTTGAGCTCGGGCTCAGTGAGGGTCACCGGAATCGTCAGAGTTGCCATAGTAGGTGGTTCGCGTGTGTTAGGTGAAGCTGTCTCTATAAGTTGTCGCTAGACGGCATGCTCGACGAGCGGCGCTTCTGGCTCGCTCAATTTGTGCGACTCGCCACAATGCAAAACTTTGTTCAAATCCAGCAAAATGATCAGGCGATTGTTGAGTTTGCCGACGCCAGTGACGTAATCGTTCTCGCCATTCAAAAAAACTGAACTCGGCGGCTCGATCTCCGAGGGAAGGATCTTCAAGACTTCAGAAGCGGCGTGAACAATGAGTCCAACAGTACGATGATCGAGTTCCACGACGACGATGCGATTTTTCTTGTTGGGAACGATGTTCGTTTCGCCGAACCTTTTGCGCAAGTCCACCACGGAAATGATTTTCCCGCGCAAGTTGATGACCCCTTCGAAAAATTGCTGCGCGTTGGGGACCGGGGTTATCTCTGGGACGCGAACGATCTCGCGCACATGGGAAATCGGAATTCCGTACGTCTCGCGCCCGATGCGCAAACCCACGATTTGGAGTTCTTTGGGCATTTTGAGCGGGGCTACGCGCGCACCAAGTCCGAGGTGTAAGAATCTTCCGATTGAACGTCGCCATCGTCGTCGCGCCAGGAGGGCTTGCGATTACCTGATTTCCGCTCGGTCCGGAAGCGGTCCATGCTTTCGAGCAGGACGCGCGAAAGTTTGGACATTTGTTCCGCGGTCGCTGCGAGTTCCGTAGAACTCGAGGTGGATTGCTGCACCAGTTCGCGCATTTTTTCCATGGCGCGGACAACGCCTTGGGCGCCAGATGCCTGCTCTTCCACTGAAGAATTGATTTCCTGAGTGATTTCCGTAAGGCGCGTCGTGGCTTTGGCGATCTGGGATGAACCGCTTGATTGTTCCGTGGTAGCGGCGCCAATTTCCTGGGCAAATTTGTAAACTTCAGTAACCACATTGGAGATTTTGCCGAAGGCCTTATTCAAATCGAGACCGAGCAACAGTCCATCCTGAACCATGCGCGTGCTGGTGTTCATGTTGTCGACCGCCTGGCGCGCTTCCTCTTGAATTCCTTGAATGAGCTCGGCGATTTCCTTGGTGGACTGCGTTGATTTTTCGGCGAGTTTTCGCACTTCATCGGCAACCACGGCGAATCCGAGGCCGTGCTCGCCGGCGCGGGCCGCTTCAATGGCGGCGTTGAGCGCCAGCAAATTGGTTTGTTCTGCAAGGTCGTCGATGACTTCGACGATTTTGCCGATGTTGTCGACGCGCTTGCCGAGCACGCCAATAATTTCGGAGGAGGATTGGATGGAAGCGTTGGTGCGGTTCAGCCCGTCGGTAGTTTTCTCCATGGCTGTGATTCCGGTTTCCACTTCGACGCGCGAGCGGTGGCAGATATCGAGGAGAATTTTTGCGGTGTCAGCTACACGCTGAATGGAAGCAACCATCTGCTCGATGGAAGCGGAGGTTTCCGCAACGCTGGAGGCTTGCACCTGCGTATTTTTAGCAACGTTTTGCACGTTGATACTCATTTCATGCATCGTGCTAGTAACTTCATCAATTGCCGATGCAGCTTGAACACTTACTTTGGCGGATTCCTCCGAGGCGGCGGCCATTTGGTTTGCGCCGGCGGCGACCTGCGCAGCCGTGTCGCGCACGCGGCGGACGATTTCGCGGAGACCACGAGCCATCTGCGAAAATGCGGTGGCCATGGTGTCGCGCTTCGAGAGCGGATCTACTTCAACGGCCAGTTCACCCTGCGCTACGGCCGCGGAAACGCCAGCCATTCGTTTGAGGTGTTCGACCATGGAGCGGAAATTATCAGCGAGCCGGCCAATTTCATCGTCGCGGCGAATATCGATTTTGTGATCCAGGTCGCCGGCGCTGCCAATTTCATGCGCGACTTCGATAAGGTGATCGAGCGGCTCGGTGATAGATTTCGCAGTGTAATAGGCGATGCCGAGGCCCAATAGAATGGCGATGAGCATTCCGAAAGAGCTGCCGATGGTGCTGATCGAACTGGCTCGCGCGGCGGAGGCATCGGCCACATCGAGCGAATGGCTGATTCGGTTGTTGGCGTCTTCCAGGACCTTGACTGATTTTCCGACCCACGCCCCGGGATTTTTCTCGAGATAGAAGACCTGCAAATCAGATACGGTGGCGTTTCCCGAATCCACCTGGTGGCGTTTTGCAATTAGCGGCTGCGCGAAGTTTTGATTCCAGTCCTCCTCGATTGCGCCAACTTGAGTGAGCGCGTTGCGCAACACTTCATCTTGTGTATCCGACTCGGATTTCGCCAGATAATCCATCAAATCGGCTTCCTGCTTGTTAGTTTGTGTCTCGATGCGAGGGTCGCCGCTGAGCAGGAAATTACGGAGGTCGAGCCGCGCTTGCATCATTTGATAGCGAACCGATTCGACCGTTTGAATGCTCTGGCGTGTGGAGGCGGCTTTGTCAAGAACGGAATGCTCCCGGAGCAGCGCCGAGAGGTTGACGGCGAATACGATCGACAGGAGCAGCAGAATCGCTCCGAATCCGGAATAGAGTTTTTTCCCAATGGTCATCGCCCATTCGCCTCCGCTCACGCCAGCAGTTGGAATCGCTGGCAAGCGCTTCGCATCAAACCTGCTGCTACTGCTGGCCGGTGAAGTCGAACTCAACGATCTCAGTGGTCTCTTTTGGTCCCGGTGCGAATTTCCATTTCTTTAAAGCTGTTGCCGCAGCCTGAATCAACAAAGGGCTGCCGCCGACCGCCCGCGTGCTTTTCACCTGCCCGTCGGGCTCGACCACCGCTTCGAGCTTCACCTTTCCAGTGATATCCATCTGTCGCGCAACGGCGGGATAATCAGGTACCACACGGTGGCTGACTTTTCGCTTTGCCGCCGAATCCTGGCCCATGGCGGCCAATGGCAAAAGTGCGGCTATTCCTATCACTATGATTGGGCTGAACTTAAGAAGCAGGTTGTGGATCTTCACGCAAGTCCTCCTTTGTAGAGGCCTAGATGTGCGGGAATAGTAGAAGCAAGACTCATACCAGTTCTAGTACTGATTCGGCCACTCTAGGGATATAAGCACTTTCTGGATAAATAGCTAAGAAACATGAAGTTAGGGTGTTCTCTGACAGTCAGGCGAAGTTTTAAGGCACGAAGGACCGTCTCATAGTAGCGGTGAGCTAGGCTGCCAATGTCTCAGAGTGAGAAGAGGCGGATTTTTCGCCGCGATACCCGTTTCGGCACGGGGCCCGCAGGTTTGTTTGACTCAAAATGAGATTGCGGGATACCGTAGATCCGGTTCCGAAATTCAATTTCAATGTTAGCGCGCAAGCCCCAACCCTCCGTGCGTGCACGGTCCAAATCTCGCGCGGTATCTCCGCGTCAAAAAGGAGCCTTCGACGAAGGCTCGAAGAACTTCGCGTCATTGCGCCTGCCGGAATTCGTAGCTCAGTTCACATTTCGTGCTGGACAGGTGCTTGGCGCGCGCAGCGTAGTCCTTGCGCTTGCGCACAACCAGCGGTTGGAGACGGTGCTCGCCAATGATGTGTATGGCCAAGAGAGCGATCTCGATTGGCAAACCGTGAACGAAGCGCTTACAACCCTGGCGTTCAGCGATTCTGAACCAGTTTTTGAAGGCAAAGCTTCGTCGGTGCTGGGAAAGCGATTTCTTAGCTGGAACAGGATATGGTTTGTCCGATTGAGCGGCACGGATGGAGATTTGCTGGGCACGCTGTGCCTGATCGATTGCGCTAAACGGCCCAGCCACGAGCAACGGAAACTAATCGAAACGCTGGCCAGCCATGCTTCTATCGCTCTGGAAAATTCGCGGCTTTTCTCCCGCATCGAACATTCCAAGCGGCAATGGGTCGAGGATTTCGATGCGATCAACGATCTAATCATTGTGCATGATCCTGCGAATGTCATCATTCGCGTAAACCGTTCTCTTGCTGAGGCTTTAGGTTCAGTTCCGTCCGAACTCGTGGGCAAGAGCACTCGCGTTCTTAGTGCCATTGCTCCGGAGGCATCCAGCGTGGCCTGCCCGTTCTGTCGGGAAAACGAGCGCGGCGAGAAGGAATCCGTGCTCGTAGCAGGCGCGCGCGCGCTGTTGATTTCCACGTCGCGAATCTCGGCGGGAACGGAGGAAGGGTCTCGCACGATTCACGTGTTGAAGGATATTACCGAGCAGCGCAGATACCAGACGCAACTGCAACGCGAGCGAGATTTCAACACCAAGATCCTGAACAGCACGCAAAGCATGATTGTGGTCCTGGATACGGCGGGACTGGTGAGCTACGCAAATCGGCGCTGCTATGAGTCCGGTTATACCAAAGAGAACCTGCTGGGCCGCCGGTTTTCAGAGTTTATTCCGGAGAACCGCAGAGTCCTATTCGATGCTGCGTTCAACGGCGCTGTTCGCGGCATCACTTCGGAAAATCTGGAACTGCCATTACGCCGCGGGAATCGCAGCACGGGACAATTTTCAATCACCTTTAGCTCCATGCGCGACGAACGCGGCCGCGTAAATAGCATCATCGTGGCGATTACGGATATCACGGATGCAGCGGTGCTGCAGGCGCAACTGCGCCACAGCGAAAAAATGGCTGCGCTCGGGCAACTCGTTTCCGGCGTGGCGCACGAAATCAATAATCCGCTCGCGGCTATCGTCGGATATTCCGATTTGCTGCTTGAAGACACAAGAGTTCCCGAGTCAAGCAAAGAAGAATTGCGCATTATTTCCAAAGAGGCGGAGCGCGCGAAAGATATCGTGCAAAATCTACTGCGCTTCGCCCGGCAAATGCCTGCTAAACGCGAAGCGTTGGATGTTCATGCGATACTGCAGCAGGTTCTGCAGATTCGCGCTTACGGCGCTGCCGGCGATGGCGTTGAAGTCGTGGAGCGCTTCGACAATTCTCTGCCTGCGATTTTCGGGGACGCGCAGCAACTCCAGCAGGTTTTCCTGAACATTTTGAACAACGCCTATGACGCAGTTCGCGAAAGCGGGAGAGACGGTAGGATAGCGATTGAAACACGCCACCAAAATGATTTCGTGGAGATAGCTGTTCGCGATAACGGCGTGGGGATTAGCGACATGGCGCGGATTTTCGAGCCGTTTTACACGACCAAGGAAGTCGGAAAAGGCACCGGGCTCGGCTTGAGTATCTGCTACGGAATCGTCAGGGAACATGGCGGCGATGTTTCCTGCAAGAATAATCCGGATGGCGAGGGCTGCACGTTTCTGGTTCGGCTGCCAGTAGCAAAACCAGTTGAGATGATGCGGAACAGTGAAACAACGAGTACCCGGGCGTAATTTGCATGAAGGCGAGCGACGGAGAGCGAACGTAAAAGAGGCACGATGTCCAACGATCTGCGCATTCGATTTTTAGTGGTTGATGATGAAGCTTCGATTCGGAAGTTGTGCGTGACCATCGGAGAGAAGCTGGGCTTTGTTGTGTCTGAAGCCGAGAACGCGGAAGCTGCACTGGCCTCCCTCGCGGCGCATTCGCCGGAAATTGTAATTGCCGATTTGAAATTGCCGCAGATGAATGGCGTGGAACTTCTCCGCCGAATCAAAGAGACTCTTCCTGCTGCGGAAATCGCGATTATGACTGGGCACGGCACCATCGAATCGGCCGTCGATGCCATGAAATTGGGCGCTTACGATTACATTGAAAAACCGTTTCGCGTGGAGAAACTTCGTTCGTTGCTGCAACGAATGTCCGAAAAAGTGAAGCTGGTGGCCGAAAATCAGTTTCTGCGCGAGCGAATGGAAGCGCAGTCGCTCCTGGATGGCATTGTCGGAAATTCCGCGAAAATTCAAGATGTGCTGCGCATGATTGCGCGCCTGAAAGATTCGCAGACGCCGGTATTGATAACCGGGGAGAGCGGTACAGGCAAAGAACTTGTGGCGCGGGCGATTCATTTTCGCGGACCGTTGGCGCAAATGCCGTTTGTCGCTGTGGACTGTGGCGCTCTGGTCCCCACGCTGATGGAAAGCGAGCTGTTCGGCCACGAAAAAGGAGCTTTTACCGGCGCGCTAAAATCCAAAGCAGGGCTGTTTGAGGCCGCAAACGGCGGAACGATTTTTCTGGACGAGATCGGGGAATTGCCCCTCGAAATGCAGGCCAAGCTGCTGCGCGTGCTTCAGGAAAAGGAAGTGCGTCCGGTCGGGAGCAACGAAAAAATGGCAGTTGATGTGCGCGTTATCGCGGCCACAAACCGGGATTTGGAAGCGGCCTATCGCTCCGGATCGTTCCGGAAGGATTTATTCTTCCGCCTGAACGTGGTCACCGTTCATATGCCTGCGTTGCGCGAACGGCGCTCGGATATTCCGGCGCTGGTTCGATGTTTCCTCGAACGGCATGCGCCGGGAGAAAACGTCGAGGTCAGTTCGGCAGTGATGAAGGCATTCTTGCAATACGATTGGCCTGGGAACATTCGCGAACTCGAAAACTCTGTGGCGCGCGCGCTAGCCTTAGGCGACCGGCGTTCGATTGGATTGGCCGACCTGCCGCCCGCGCTCCTTTCCGGCCAGGAAATGGGGCTGTCAGGCGACGAGGCGAATGCCCTTGCCTCCACCGCGCTCGCAGACATGGAGCGTATGACCATCGTTCGCGTTTTTGAGCAAGTGGGCGGAGATAAGGCGCTGGCCGGCAAAATGCTGGGAATCAGCCGTGCGACGCTATATCGTAAGCTGAAGCAATATCGCATTCCTTTGCGGCAGCAGCGCAGCACGGTTGTTGCTGGCCGCGAGCAGTAGCGAACCTCGAAAACGAAAATCTCAGGAGAACTCCGAGCAGCAGGCTTCACCGGTGAGACAGTTTTGTCGCAGTCTGAGACGCTAGCTACTCCGCCCCAGGCTGTCGCCTCGTTAACATCCTTGATTTTATAGGCTTACATTTGCCATCCGTGTGGGCGCGCTTTGGCCGCCGGCGTGCTTTTCTTAAAAACGCCTTGAGGGCGGGGTGTACGTTCGAGGACGCGAAATGAGCAAGCTTGCTGGGAAAACTACGGCGGACGAGGCGTCTCACGTATCGCTCAGTGAAAGAGCGGAAGCAATTGCCGCCGCATGGGCTGAAGCGCGGCAGGTCTATCCGCTTTATTGTTATTTGGCGACGCATTTCCATTTGGCAGTGCCGCCGGTGCACGAAAATTCGCTTCCTGCGGCGTGCCCTGCGTCTGACGTTTTTGAGAAGGTTATTCTGTGGCTCGACCAGATGGATTCGCGAATCCGCACCAATCAATTGCGACAGCTTTTGCATTCCATCAAAGACCTGAAACCGGAATCACTGCGCGCGCTGATTCTGCGTTTGCTGCGGCGCACAGAGAAGACCCCGACCGACCGCGACAACGTTGACCTGCTGCTGGCCACATATTTTGCGCTGTGCGCTCCCGAGGATCTTTATTCGTGCGAAATCACACTCGGCGACGTTGCTCAAGTGTTGCAAAGCGTTTTGATTGACGCCGATGCCACGGAACTCGAATGGTGTGAACCTCTGAACCATGTGCTTGATGCCATCAAGCAGTGCCAAGGGCTCGGCGATTTGTTTGGCGCGAGGCTCCTCGAGAAAGGACGCGAGCTCAAAGATGCAGCGGGATTCATGTTTTACGATCCGGCGGCTCTTGTAGCGTTCACGCGATTCAATTTTCTGGCGCGGCGCTCATTTTTTCGCTTGTTGCATGCGGATTTGCGGGCGATTCGCGAAGGGCTGACGGAACTGGAGCGCCGTGGCATCTTCGCAGTGGACTGCCGCAGTGTTGGACTCGGCATGCAGGAGTCCACATCGCATTTGCGCGAAATTTCCCTGGCGTGGCGCCAGCCAATTTCCAAGGATTACGCGGACGAATCAGCGAATCGCACCTTCGAGCAGCTTTTGTCCATTCGCGCTGCGGTGGAGCGCGCGCAGGGAATCGCGCCGCACGAATTGAAGATTCCACAGATAGGCTCAAGCAAGTCAGTTCAGAAAAAAGAAGCCGCGCCAGCTCCCAAGTTGACTTCGCCTCCGAATATCTCGCAGAAGACACGAGAAGGAAGGCTGGTGTCGCCGCCGAGCCCTGCTGTAGAGCATAAAACGCCGCTGAACCAGCCGAGTGCGAGTTCTCGCCAGGGCGCTCCGTTGCAACGCAGTGTAGACAATTCAGTCAAAACATCCGACAGTGCGACCATCAAGGTGAACGCGCCGCAGCCGCCGGCGATGCCAGCCGAAAAAGTTGCTGCCGACACAAAGCCGGCGCCGACCCTAGAGCGAAATCAAAATTCGCAAAGCACTTCTGGCGCTGCCGGACGCGATGTGCTTACGCCGGCGCTCGAGAAATGCCTCGAAAATATTTGGGAGCAATTGATTGAAGCGCCGCCGGCGCGTGGGCGCTCGATGAGTACGGTGACGCTCGGCAACGCCCGAATTCTGCTTTCCGCGTGGGAAGTGAATGCATTTGTCAGCGAGGGCGGACAGCTTTCCGAAGATCTTCGCCGGGCTGTGGCAGCTCGCGCGCTGATTGTGCTGGCTCGCGAGGATCAGAAAGCGTCCGGCAATCGCGGAAACCTTGATGATGTAATCGCGCTCGGTCGCGAGGAAATGAAGTATCTGCAGGGACGCGTGGATCAAGCGCAGCGCACCAAGGACACGGAAGCGGCAGTGAATCTCGGCATCAGCGCGCGCCGGTTGCTCTCGGCCGTGGAAGAGGCGCAGAAATAAACGGAGTTGATTCATAGCGAGCAGTGAAAGCTGTTGGCGAAATTCCGGAGGACGGTGTGTTGAAGAAAGTGCTGGTCGTTGATGATTCGATGGCGGCCGTCAAGATGATGCAAGGAATTTTGGAGCAGGGAGGTTATGTGTCCGTCGGCCTCAGCGACCCTTTGCGTATCGAAGAGACCATCACAATGGAGCATCCTGGCGTAATTTTGCTGGATGTGGTCATGCCGGAGCGCAACGGTTTCCAAATCTGCCGCGACCTCAAAGGCAATTCGCTGTTCGGCGGGATACCCGTGATTCTAGTAAGCTCGAAGAATACTTCGAGCGATAAGTTTTGGGGCCAGCAGCAGGGCGCGGACGCTTACATCGGCAAACCTTTTACGCCGGAAGAGTTGCTCGAGACCGTACGGAGGTTCGCCTGATGCCGGGTGATTTCGGGCCTGAACAAAATTTTGAGCGCGAGGCCGAGCTCGGCGCTTCGGGTTATGCCGCTGGCGACATGCTCGATCTCCCGGAGTCCGTCGAGTCCCTTGATGCCGATTCATTCGTTGAGCGTACTCCGGAGAGCCAGTACTGCGTTTTTCGCGCGGGCCGCGAACGATTTTGCCTTTCGGTTCTGAGTATCGAGGAAGTAGTTGATTGGCCTCCCGTCACGCGCGTTCCGCTCGGGCCTTCTTTTCTAATGGGCGTTTTCAACTTGCGCGGCTCGATTGTTCCGTTAGTGGACATCGCGTTCACCGAAGGCCGCCGCACTGGGCTGCTTCCACGTCACGTGGTGGTCGCGTCGCTCAGTGGCGATGGAAATTCAAACGCCATTCGCTTCGGCATCGCGGCTGATGAAGTCATTGGCACCTACGCGGCGGCGGACGATTCTATGCTCGACCAGGTGCCCAGCGAAATACCGCACTGCCGCGGCATGTTGCGTCACGATGACCGGCTGGCATTGGTGCTTGACCTCAACAAATTGGTCGAAGTGTTTCCGGTGCCGGTCATATGACGTCCGGAATTTTGACAAGCTCGAGAGTTGTGAGACTTGCGGCCGCTCATGCGGCCATCAGCCAGTTAATCGATTTTGGAGGATGTTATGAAATCGCGTATTAGCTCGACGATTTGGACATTGATTTTGTGGGATGCCGTCGCGCTCGCCGGAGTGCTCGGCCTCGCGTTCCATGCCGGCGCACTTGCGAACGGTCAGTCGCTGACGAATTTCTCGGCGCTGCCCAGCGCCGCGACTCCCAGCCTGTTCGGAGCTGCCGCGCTGATCGTGGGCACATTCTTGTTGAACGTGATTTTGCTGCCCAAGCGCGTGATCGCGCCGCTTGGCGAACTGGCGAGCTTTTCGGAGAAACTGGCGTCGGGAGACGCTCGCGCGAAGGCGGAAATATCCTCTTCCGATGAGTTTGGCTTCATTGCCGACAATTTGAACCGCAGCGCTGCCAAGCTGGCGCGTTCCGGCGGCAATCAGGAAGCATCGGAATCGCTCCAGCGCAGCATTACCGACCTGCTCAATCTGATCAATCAGGTTTCCCGCGGAGATTTGACGCTGCGTGGCAGAGTGACCAACGATGCGCTCGGCAATGTGACTGACTCGGTGAACTTGATGCTCGACAATTTCACTGCGGTCATCGAGCGCGTGCGCAAAGCGGCCATCGACGTAAGCACAAGTGCCGGCCATATTTTGTTTGCCGCGGATGAAATGACCACCGGTGCCACGCAGCAGGATCAGGAAATCACGAACACTTCATCGGCCGTAGAAGAGCTTACCGTTTCGATGAAGCAGGTTTCCAACAACGCTGAAGCGAGCGCGGAAGCAGCGCGGCGCGCCTTGGACGCCGCAGAACAGGGAAACCGCGCCGTTCGCGACACGCTCGATGGAATGCAGCGCATTCGCGCTTCGGTGCAAGCAACCGCAAAGAAAATCAAATCGCTCGGCGATCGGTCGCTGGAAATTTCGGAAATCATCAACGTGATCAACGACATCACCGAACAGACCAACCTGCTCGCCTTGAACGCCGCGATTGAAGCGGCGCGCGCTGGCGATGCGGGCCGCGGCTTTGCGGTGGTCGCTGACGAAGTGCGCAAGCTCGCCGAACACTCGCGGAGCGCGACGAAAGACATTGCCGCGCTTATTAAAGCCATTCAGGCAGAAACAAACGAGGCCGTGGTAGTGATGGAAGAGGGAACCAAAGAAGTCGAAGTTGGCGCGGGCCTCGCGGATCAGGCCGGAAAAGCGCTGGAGGCAATTTCCAGCGTCGTCCGGCAATCTGCCGAACTGGTTCAGGAAATTTCTCTGGCTTCAAAACAGCAGGTGCGCGGCACGGAAGGCGTCGCCAACGCCATGCAGATTATTTCTGGAATCACGCGGCAGACTTCGCAGGGCGCGCGGCAAACGGTCTCCACGGTGGGAGACATGGTGAAGCTGTCGGAGCAATTGAATGAAGCTCTGGCGCAATTCCGCTCGAAATCGAAGAACGGGTCTAATGCCGGCTCCGCAGATGATGCGCGGCCCGAACCAGTTCCAGCAGGAGCGCGACGCTAGCGAACGGATCGCCGTTCGCTGAGGTCGGCTCAAGATGAAAAATCCTGCCATAAACTCGATCAGCGACTACGAGCTCGACGAAATTCGCGCGCTCATTGAGCGCCGCTCAGGAATTTTGTTCGATGCTTCGCGCGAGCGTTTCTTTTCGACGCGCATTCGCGAGCACATGACCGCCAAGCATCTGGCGAATGGGACCACCCTTATTCGCAAGTTGCAATCTTCAAATGTCGAATATGACGCGCTGGTTGAGCGCCTGCTCACACAAGAGACTTCTTTTTTCCGTTATCCGGCTGTTTATGAGGCGTTTCAACGGAAAGTCCTGCCCGAATTGCACATGAAGAAATTCTGGGAGAATCCGCGCTCGTTGCGCATTTGGAGCGCGGGCTGCGCTACTGGGGAGGAAGCCTATTCCATAGCTATTTCGGTCGCCGACGCACTGATGTTTGCGGAAGCATGGAATGTGGAAATTCTGGCGACGGACATCAGCAAAAGTGCCTTGAAACATGCGCAGCAGGGAGCCTATCTCCGCAGGAATCTCGGCCACATTTCTCCGCGCCAGCTCGAGTCATATTTTTCAGTTTCCGGCGATGAGCACGTCATCAAGCCGCGCATCCGCCGCATGGTTTCGTTTGCGCCAATGAATCTGGCGCAGGCGGTGTACCTCGGCCGTTTGGATTGCATTTTCTGCATGAACGTCATGATTTATTTTTCGGAAGCGCGCCGCAATTCGTTAATCCAGCATTTCTATGAGTATCTCGAGCCCGGCGGCTACTTGTTCCTCGGCCATTCCGAATCAGTCGCCAATGTGCCGGTGAAATTCGAATCGGTGGTCTGCGGTGATTGCATTCTCTACCGCAAGCCGGCGGGCGAAATGGTTTATCGCGGCGCCCCGCTTCTGGAAGGAGCTCTGTGAGCGAGCCCGCCAAAGGCGCCATTGAAGTCTTCCTTCAGGAGGCTTCCGAGCACCTGCAATTTCTGCGGGAATACTCCGGCATTCTGCAAGAGACTCAGCCTGATCCTTCGGACATTGAGCGGTTATATATCGCGGCGCACACCCTTTCCGGGACTTCCGCGACCTACGGCTTTTCGTTATTTTCGGAGATCGCCGGCAAGCTCGCGCATATTTTTCAGTACGCCCGAAACGCATCTTTGAATCCGGACACTATCGCTCCGCTTACGGAGTTCCTGTCCGACGCGATCTCCGTTCTCGAATTCGACCTTCTGGAAATCAGCGACAACGCTTGCGAAGTCACAGCGGACATTCAGGCCTTCAAGCAGCGTTATTCCTTCGCGTTTCCCGCTGCTCCCTCCTCGTCCGCTGATCCCGCAGCCGCCAGCGCATCGCTCGGAGAAAACTCGGATCTACATGAAACAGTGGACGGCGTTTCTCATTACGACAGCCTCCCTGTTGACGACGATGTCGCCGAAGAAGTGATCCAGTTTTTCGTTCCCGAAGCGGAAGAACATCTTCAGGCGATGACCGATTGCCTGCTGGCTCTTGAGGCGAATCCGAATTCGGATGACGTAAACCGGCTGTTTCGGGCAATTCATACAGTAAAAGGATCCGCCGCGCAGGTAGGGCTGCACCGCATTTCTGCGATTGCGCACCGCGTGGAGGATTTGGTTGGTCAAATTCGCGACGGAGTTTTGGCTCCTTCCGCGGAAATCACCGACCTTTGCCTCGAAGCGGCTGACGTTCTGAAGAAATGTCTGCATCATGAATGGAGGGGTGAGGCATCGGCGCGTTCCGTGATTGATGCGTTGTTCTCCCGCATTTCGGAGTTCATTCCGGGGGCGGGCCGCGACGCAGTGGGCGGCGATTCAGTAGAAGATGCCATGATTCACGCCGCCTCCCAAGGCGTTGGCCTCGCCCAGAGCGCCGAAGCGGCGCAACCGGGCAATCCGCCGCCGAGCGCCGCTAAATCATCGCATTCCAGCGCTCCGCAAATGCATTCGGTCCGCATTTCGTTGGAGCGGCTGGACAAAATGATGAATGCCGTCGGCGAATTGGTGATTAACCGCACGCGCATGATTGGCCGTTTGGCTGAACTCGAAAAGCTTGTCGAAATTCTGAATTTCTCGAAAGGGCGCTTGTCCGAGAAAATCTCAGGGTTTCAGGACAAGTACGAATTCAATTGGTTGGGTTCATCTCAGTTTACCCCGCCCTCCGGAAATCCAACTGCAGGGCGCGGAAGCAGCGGCCGATTTGGCGATAATCGCCACGACGCCTTCAGCGAGTTCAGCGAATTGGAAATGGATCGCTACGACGATTTCAATATTTTGTCGCGATCTCTCACGGAAATTTCCGCGGATGTCGGCGAGGTGCTTGCGCAACTGGGCGGCTTCATGGGCCGTGTGGATTCGGACATCGATGAATTCACGAAGCTCGCGCATCACCTGCAGGACCAGATTACCCAGGCGCGCATGGTTCCAATCGGGAATCTTTATACGAGGTTGTCGCGAACGGTGCGCGATGCCGCGAAAATTTCAGGCAAAGACGTTGATTTCGTGCTCGATGGCGCTTCCACGGAGCTGGACAACAATATCATCCAGCAAATCTCCGACCCGCTGATTCAGATTGTGCGCAACGCCGTCGCGCATGGTCTGGAATCGCCAGGAGAGCGCGCCGCGCACGGGAAAGACCCGCGCGGACGCATCGCCGTGCGCGCCTATCATCGCGGAAATCATATTTTCATTGAGATTGAAGATGATGGCTGTGGCATTGATTCGGAGAAAATCCGCGAGCGCGCCGTCGAATCCGGATTTGTCTCTGCTGAGCAAGCGCGGCAGATGAACGAACGCGAACTGCGGAATCTTCTGTTCTTGCCGGGCTTCTCCACCGCACAAGAAAAAACGGAACTCGCGGGGCGCGGCGTCGGCCTCGACGTCGTTAAATCCAATCTGGATGCGCTGAATGGTGAAGTGGAAATACGCTCCGAGATCGGCAAAGGCTCATGCTTTACCTTAAAGGTTCCGCTTACGCTGATTATTTCACAGGCACTTTTCGTGCGTTGTGGCGCTTCGATTTTTGCGTTGCCGCTTGGATTCGTCGAGGAGATTCGCCGCCTGCGCCCTGAGGAAATTGACGAGGTTGGCGGCAAACTGCTCACCAAGGTGCGCGACGAAATTATGGACGTGGTTCGCATGGACGCGCGGCTGGGCCTGCCTCTCCTCGAAACAGTGAACGGGTATTTTCGCATGGTGATTGTGAAAGTTGCGGGCCGCCGCGTGGGCTTGGTGGTGGACGAGGTGCTGCGAAAAGATGAGGTGGTCATCAAGAATCTCGGCAGCTTTCTGCGTAACATTCGGCTTTTTCCTGGCGCCACGATTGCTCCTGACGGCAGCTTGATTCTTGCGATTGATCTGCACCGTCTAGTGGCACAGGAACTCTCAGAACATGCGGCGGTAAGCGCCACTGCCGCTGCCGCGCGCGTATTCGCACCGGGCGCCGCTGCGGTTGCCTCCGGCAGCATCCCCGCCGAAGCGATCGACGAAATTCAAACCGAGCGCGTGGTTATCGTTGCCGACGATTCCATCAGCATTCGCAAGTTTGTCGGCAGAATGCTCGAAAAAGCCGGCTATCGCGTGCTGCTCGCATCCGACGGGCTCGAAGCGGCGGAACTGGTCGCGCAGTCCGGTGCGCATTTGGTGATAACAGATCTCGAAATGCCGCGCATGAACGGCTACGAACTGATGAGCCATTTACGCGCGAATCCGGAAACGCGCCGCATTCCCACCATGGTGGTCACTTCGCGCGCCGGCGCAAAGCATCGCGAGCGCGCCATGAAAGAGGGCGCGGCCGCATTCCTCACCAAGCCCGTGCAGGAGGAACAGTTGCTTGCAGCGGTTTCCGCGATTCTCGGAGTTGATAAGTCCGCTTTTCGCAACCGCCCGGTGCCAGTGGTTTAGCCTATGAACGCCACCGCAAAAAAAACTCGCGTGCTCATTGTGGACGACTCCTCGTTCATGCGCAAAGTGCTTCACGCCATTGTGAGCGCCGATCCGCACATGGAAGTCGCTGGCCAGGCCAAAGACGGGCGCGAGGCTGTGGCCATGGCTCTCTCGTTGAAGCCCGACGTGATTACCATGGACCTGAATATGCCCCATATGGACGGTCTGCAGGCCACAGAGCAAATCATGTCGCAGAATCCGCGGCCGATTGTTGTGGTCAGTTCCGAAACGCGTGATGGCGCAGCAAGCACGCTGGTGGCGCTCGAGCTCGGCGCGATTGATTTCGTCTCGAAGCCCTCCAGCGGCATTGATCTGGACATGAATTCAGTCGGGGACGACCTGAATCGCAAACTGAAAATGGCCGCGAAGGTCAGGGTCGTTCGCACGGCAGCGCGGCCCAAAGCTCATGCAGGAGTTTCGCATCCCGCCGGAAATACAGCAGCGCCCAAGCAAGCTTCATCGAGCCACATTGCTACGGCTGGCAATCGCTTCCCGCTGCTTGTGATCGCCGCCTCAACCGGGGGCCCGCAAGCCGTGATGCATCTTGCTCCGCAGCTTCCCAAGGATCTTCCTGCTGCGATTTTGCTCGTGCAGCACATGCCCCCAAGCTTCACCAGCCAGTATGCGGTGCAGCTCGCCGGCGTCACGGAAATGGAAGTGAAAGAAGCCGCGGCTAACGAAGCGCTCGCGCCGGGCACGATTTACGTTTGTCCGGGCTCGCACCACTTGCGCGTTTCGCCGCAGGGCCGCATTTCTCTCGATGATGGCGCGCGCATTTCCGGATATCGCCCCTGCGCTGACGTCGCCATGGAAACAGCTGCGGCGTGGGCGGGCCCGTTGGCCACCGGCGTGGTGCTCACCGGCATGGGCAATGACGGCGTTTGCGGCGCGCGAGCAATTTATTCGGCGGGCGGTGTCGTTCTGGTGCAGGACGAAGCAACCTCGGTAATTTTTGGAATGCCCGCCGAAGTTATCAAAGCCGGCTTCGTCACGCAGATTCTCCCGCTGGACGAAATCGCTCCGGCGATTGAGAAGCGCGCCCGGCAACTCGCCAGCGCGCCGCAGGCAGTGCTTCCATGAAAATCGCGCCCAGCGAATCGCAGACGGGCCGGCGGGCGCGCCGCGGCGAGCCCATCATTCTCTTTTCGATTGCCGGACAAATGTTCGCGATCAACGCCAACGCCATTCACGAAATTCGCAGCACGGACAGCATTTCCGCGGCGGCAACAGAAATTTCGTCGCCGGTTGTTCCTAAAGTTCGCCATCTGCTGCATCGCGGGAAGAGCGTGTTTTTTGTCGTCAATGGGTGCGCTCACTTTGGGCTTCCCGCGTCGCAAGCCGAGCATGTAGTGCTCCTGCGCAATTCGCGCATCGCTCTTTTGGTGGAATCGATTGATCGCATGAGCGCGATGTCCGTGCTGATGGCTCTCCCGCCGGGATTTTCTGGTCCGGAGCGTCGCTGGTATCGCGGGCTCACGTTGATTTCAGGCGATGTGGTTCCGGTCATTAGCCCTTCGGGGTTTCTGACCGAGCAGGAACTTGCGCTGCTCCAACCCATCGCAGCCGAAGCCGGAGTAAAAATGCCGCATGTCTCTGAAGTTGCCGATCCGCTGCCTTCGGAGCCGTCGCAATGACCGTCGCAACCGATGCCGCCGCGCAATCTTTTGTCCTTCTGCCGCTGGGCAGCAGGAGAATCGCATTTTTGGCGGAGTCGGTAATCGAGCTCGTCGCTCCGGGCAAAGTGCAAACTTTTCCACATGGCACGCCATGGATTTCGGGTGTGCTCGTCCGCCGCAATCGCGTGGTGCCGGTCTGTGACGTGAGCGAGCTCTTCGGAGAAAACGCCAGCGCAGCGAGCCGCTTTTATCTAATTGCGGAGTGGGAAGACCACGGCGCGCACGACTGGTGCGCCATCCCGGTTTGCGGTGAATGCGAATTGGCGTCCGCGAGCTTAGAAACCGTTCAACCTGAGGATTCAGCGGCGGAGCATCCGTTTTTTGTCACCGGCGCAATTTCAGTCGAACGTGAAAGGATCGAAGTTATCGATTTGTCGAAACTGATTCAGCGGCGCGGGCTGCGCTCGGGAAAACCTGTTGTGGAGCTTGCGCCATGATCTCCCCAGGCGCGCAACCCAAGATTCTACTGATTGATAGCAACGTCTATTTTTGCAGGAAGCTCAGCGCTGCGTTGAAGTCTGAGGGCTTCGAGGTGTTGACAAGTTCGCAAGGCGCTTATGCGCTGACCATGCTCGAATGGAATCGCCCAGCCGCGGTGCTTTGCGCTACTAACCTCCGCGAAATGGGCGCTTATGAAATTGCGCCGATTCTTCACGCGGACGCCAAGACCGCCACGATTCCCATAATTGCCGTTGGCAATGGAGGAGACCAGGCCCTGATGGAAGCTTTTCGCTCTGGTTGCGATGATTACGTGGACCGCCGCCGTGCCCCAGAGGAAATTGCCGCTCACGTTCGCGCATTCTTGGTGAGCCGCCAGCAGGGATTTCAGCCTACGCAAATGGTGCCCAATTCCATGGCCGCGCTCACCGGCGATCTTTCGCGCATGGATCTGCCAGGAGTAATCCAGATGCTCGATCAAGCCCGGCAAACCGGGGCGCTCAACATCAACGCCGGCGAGACCGACGGAGTCATCTATTTCGACGGCGGTGAAATTTTGCATGCCGAATGCGGCATGCTTTTCGGCGACGAAGCGGTGATTCACATTCTCAAGTCATGTGAGGGCGCCGGTGAAGGCGTCTACAAATTTGTTTACGGCGTGACCGCCGCGCAGCGAACCGTGCTGCGCACGGGCACAGACTTGATGCTGGACGCTATGCGCGAGCTTGACGAGGCCTCTCAGGATGAGCAGTCTGTCGCGGTCAAGGAATCCGCCGGATCCGAAAATCAATCCGCTGCACCCCATCCTGCAGCCGAGTCGCACATCGCCACTAATAAAATTGGATTGGAGCGGCCATGACCGTAGCGTCGGAAATCGCGGCTTCGAAAATCCCAACCGTCTATTTTATTGACGACAGCGCGACCATGCGCGAGGTTATCAAAATTGCCTTTCGCCGCGAGTCCATGCGCGTGATCGCCTGCCATGACGCTGCCTCCGCCCTTGCTCAATTTGGCGAAGCTGTTCCCGATGCGGTGATTACCGACGTGATCATGCCTGGTAAAGATGGTTATGAGGTCTGCCGGCTCATCAAGCAGGATGCGAATCTTGGCAACACCCCGGTGATTCTGATGTCAGGCGTCGTTGATCGTACAGTCGCCGAAAAGGCTATTGCCGCGCGCGCCGACGAGTTGATCCGCAAGCCTTTTCAACCGCAGGATTTGATTGCGCGCGTCAAAAACCTGCTGAATCCGAAGCCTCAGGCCGCTTCCACGCAAGAGCGTCCGAGCGACACCGGGCCGCATTCCGCTCCGGCGAGCCTCTCCGGGATTTTCGCGCCGCCAGCGGAGCGCGCTCCTGCGCCACGGGCGCCCGTCGCCGAGCAAACTTCTGCTCGCCCACCAGCGCGCGCGAATGGAGGGACGTCGACACCCACTCCGCTCGAAACATCGTCTGCATCGTCAGTTGAACTGCAAAGGTTGCGGTTGGAAATTCAGCGCATCGAGATGCTCGTCAGAAAATTGCAAGCGGAGCTCGAAGCGGAGCGCCAGTACGTCGCATCACTGGAAGCGCATGTGCGCAAGCTTCAGGAATCGAAATAAGCCTGCTGGCTTTTCTATTGAACGAGCGCAGAACTAACTAGATGTTTCGACTGCAGAAATTCTCGTGCGACTGTCGCGATATCTTTCTTGGCGCCCACCACTTCGTAGTTCATTTGCTGCATATCGTGATCGGAAAGTTTTCCGGACAGCTCCGCAATCGCGCTCATAACTTGTGGATCTAATGTCGCGATTTTGCCGCGCACTATTGTCACAGCTTCATATGGCGGAAAATAGTGCTTGTCGTCGGCGAGCACCGCAAAATCATTGGTTAACAATTGCCCGTCAGTCGTGTTTCCTGCAATGATGTCCACTTGATGCGATTCGAGCGCGCGATACAGCAGGCCGAGGTCCATAATCCGAGGCGCGCCCGCGAATTTCAGGCCGTAGGTTTTCACAAAACCGTCGAAGCCGTCCGGGCGTTCCATGAATTCGTATCCGAATCCCGCGCGCCATGCGGACGCGTATTTCGCAGCTTGCGAAATCGTGCCAATGCGATCTTTGCGCGCGTCTGCTCCGCGAATCACGATCGCGAAACTGTCATTGAATCCCAATGGCGGCTCCACGATAAGATGGAACCGCTTCATATATTCTCTGCGCACCGTTTCGAAGACAGCGCGCGGATCTTTCTGAGGTTTCTCCTTCAGCACAGCAGTCAGCGCTGTGCCGGTGTATTCCACGTACATGTCTATGCGCTCCGCCAGCAGTGCTTGGTGGCAGATGTACGTTCCGGCAAGATAAAATCTCCGCTCGACGCGCATTTTTGTGTGCGCCTCGATCTGTTGCGCCAGCAATTCCCCAAGAATGGCCTGTTCCGGGAAATTTTTCGAGCCGATGACGATCGTGTTTTGCCGGCTGCCGCAGCCGCAGACAAAAATTGCCGCCACAATGCAAGTGAATGCGCGGGCGCGCATCATTGCCTCGCATGGCGCAGTTGCCGCTCCAGCAGCCCCAGCCCGATGTCCGCCACAAGCGCCAAGAGCGCTGCGGGGATCGCTCCGGCGAGAATCACGCGATTGTCCACCATGGCCAGCCCGCGAAAAATGAATTCTCCGAGTCCACCCGCGCCCACTGCCGCCGCAATTGTGGCGATGCCGATGGTCCATACGGCTGCGATGCGAATACCCGCAAGCAGCACGGGCAAAGACAGCGGCAGCTCCACGCGAAAGAGGATTTGCCGGCCGGTCATGCCCATGGCAACAGCAGCTTCGCGCACGCTGGCGTCAACGCCGTGAATGCCTGCCACGGTATTGCGAATAATCGGCAGCAGCGCATAAACCGCCAGCGCCGCAATAGCCAGCCGGTCCGCGCGCGCGCCCAGCCACGGAACTGGCAGCAGAAATCCGAAGAGCGCAAGGCTCGGAATCGTCTCCGCCACGTTTGCAGTGCCGAGAATCGGTTTCGATAGCCACGGTTTGCGCGTGACGGCAATGCCGAGCGGCACTCCCGCCGCTATCGCCAGCAGCATCGAGATCGCCACCAGCCACAGGTGCTCGCCTGTTGATTCCGCGATTTCCATGCGATGGGTCAAGAAGAAATGAATGAGGGTCATTCTATGCCTCGCTTCTACGAAAATAACCAGACACGGGCTTCTGCAGCGTCGCAACGTAAGCTGCGGCGATTGGCTCTGTCGCACGAAGGAAATCCTGCGGAGTATAGACGCCGGCCAGTTCGCCAGCCTCCAGCAGCGCGATTCGCGCGCCGAAAAGCAGCGCCTCCCGAATATCATGCGTGACAAAAATAATTGTCTTTCTTAACTTTTGCTGAATCGCCAGGAATTTTTTCTGGATTTCCGCGCGTGTCAGAGGATCCAAAGCGCCGAAGGGCTCGTCCATCAGCAGGATGGGAGGATCGCCGGCAAGTCCTCGCGCCACTCCCGCGCGTTGCTTTTGCCCGCCGGAAAGTTCATGCGGATAGCGCTTCGCAAATTGCGAAGGCTCAAGCCCAACAATCCGCAGCATCTCCGCGACGCGCTCGGTTCTGCGCGCTTCAGGCCATTTTTCCAGCTCCGGAATCAACCCCACGTTGTTTTCTATTGTGAAATGCGGGAAGAGTCCCGTGTCCTGAATCACGTATCCGATTCGCCGCCGCAAGCGAATCGGATCCCATTCTGTAGTGGCTCGATTTTCGACCAGGACTTTTCCGGCGTCGGGCTCCAACAGCCGGTTCACCAATTTCAGCGCGGTGGTTTTTCCTGAGCCGCTGCGTCCCAGCAGCACCAGCGTTTCGCCTGCGCGTACAGCGAGCGACAACTTTTTGAGAATTACGTTCTCGCCGCGCCGAAATTGGACGTCACGAAACTCGATTACCGGGCTGTCGTCGCCATGTTCCACCCGCTGATTCTAGCCTGAATGTTCCATGCAACAACACGAGAAGGGGGTAAACTCTGCCAGGCACCGCACGCAACGGAATTAGCAGCGAGGAGGACCAAGCCATGTTTCCACACCTATTGCGGTACCAGGATACTGCGATTTTGATTTTGCGCTTCATGGTCGGCGTGGTTTTCATTTCCAGCGGATGGAGCCATTTGAAGGACCCCGGCGCCCGCAGCAAAAGCATCGGCATGAGCAAAAATTTCACCGCGTTCGTCGGTGCCGCCGAAGTTGCCGGAAGTCTAGGCGTAATCTTCGGTGTTTTTCCTCAGCTTGCCGCGCTCGGCTTGATCCTCCTCATGCTCGGCGCCAATCAAAAGAAACTTTTCGTTTGGCATACTGGTTTTTGGGGCAAAGACGGTTACGGCTGGCACTACGACTTGATGATGATCGTGATGAATCTGGTTATCGTTACTACAGCCGGTGGCCGTTACGTCCTTCTGCGCTGATGGCCAGCTAAAAACCGATTGCGTTTCTACTCGACAACATGCCCGGAGCTATTTCATCGGTCGCGATAGACCAGCACCTCCGCCGGTGTTCCCTGACGTGCCGGCACCGACACATAAAGTTCGTGCAGGCTCGCAATATAACGCGAATTGCGTGCTCCCGGCGCTGTTGTCACATGCCCCAGCAACTTGTATTGGTCCGGTGATTTCTCCTGATATACATAAACCGAGCCTTCCCCCGCTCCGCACGACGCGTAAATGCGCTTGTTTTCCGGGCTGAAAGTAAGGTCGTCAGTTCCCTTGCCAATGGAGAGACCTTGGAGCTCTTTTCCTGTTTGCGTGTCGAAGACCGCAATCTCGCCGCTGCGGCATCCGATGAAAAGGCGATGACTAACTTCGTCAATTGCCGCCGGAACATTTTGCTTGCACAGCGTGACCGGCCAGCTCGTAATGACGCTGTATTTCGCGCGATCTACCACGTCAACTTTATTTTTGCCGGTGTTGTTCACGTACAGGCGAGAATTCGCGGTGTCCACCGCCATCGCTTCCACATGCGGGCTGTCGATCGTTATTTCGCCGGCCTTCGTGTTGTTATTCGTGTTGATCGCACTGACCAACGATGTCGCCTGATGCGCATCTTCTCCTCCGTTGACCACGTAGATATAGCGCATGGTTTGACCGTAGGCTACCGAATCCGCGTCAACTTCCAGCTTAATCGCTTTGAGAAGTTTGTAGGTTTTTCCATCGAAGATTTTCACTTCGCCGGCGCCGCCGTCGGTCACATAAATCTGATCGCCGCTCTGGCGAAAAACAATGGCGTGCGGAATCCTCACATCAGTGATTCTGTGAATTATCCTGCCCGTTCTCAAATCCAGCACCAACACCTCGTGCATGGTTTCTGCCGCGAGAAATAGCCGGTTACCCTCCAGGTCAACTCCAAAATGGTCGAACCGCCCGGTCACATCGGCGGGCAACTTGAAGCGGTGGACGAGTTGCAGCGGCGCGGCGGAACGCTTGGGAGCGGCACTGATGCTTGGGGCAAGCGATAAAAAGAGAATGGCAAGCAGCGCCGCAATAGTTGCTCCGAAAATGTTCTTGAGTTTGGCAGTAGGCACGGGAACTCTCCGTTTCGGCTGGCGAAAATAGAATAAGATTTTCTCCAGCCTCCAAGCAAGCGCCAAAGTGAAATTCATAGCCATCTTCAGCGCCGCTGCGCGCTCAGATACTTTCGAATGTCGCCAAGAACCCGCGCGAGCATAGTCGGCGTCAAACGGCCGGTGAAAGTGTTCTGCTGGCTCGGATGGTAGGAAGCGAAAATGCGGGGAAGATTCCCGGGCAGCTGATGAACGGCTCCATGAGCGAACGGATAAGCTGCATGGCTGGAAATCAGCCTGCGATGCTTCAGGATTTGCAAATACGCGCGAAGCGCAATCGCGCCCAGGACCAAGACGGCTTTGGCCTTCAGAACATCCAGTTCGGTCTCGAGATACGGCCGGCAATTCGCAAATTCGGAAGGAAGTGGCTTGTTCCCGGGCGGAGCGCAACGCACCGCGATTCCGATGTACGCATTGCTGAGCGTCAGCCCGTCATTTCGATCCACGGATATGGGCTGACTCGCGAAGCCAGCCTGGTAGAGCGCATCAAAGAGGAAATCGCCGGAGCGGTCTCCGGTGAAGGCGCGGCCAGTGCGATTTCCGCCATGCGCAGCTGGCGCGAGTCCCATGATAAGAAGGTGCGCGCGCGCATCGCCGAATCCCGGCACCGGCTTGCCCCAGTAGTCCCAGTTCTGAAACGCGCGGCGTTTTGAGCGAGCTACAGCTTCGCGATAACGCACCAAACGAGGGCATTTGCGGCATGAAACGATGGTCTCGTTCAGAATTTTCAACTGCTGCGTGGCGGGGGTCATTGCGGCCTGTCAGTCCACGGAACCGTTAGGCAGTGTGCCGGTTTTATTAATCGTGACAATAGGAGTCGCAATTCAAACACTCCCACCACCTGTTACGAAAAATTGACACCATGGCAACGCGCAGACTAGCATACTCGCAGCGATTTTCCCTTGCCTGAGCCGGGGAGTGCAATTCGACTGTCAAACGATGGTTAGCCTGCTATGGAAACGAAAACGGAGGCAAACAACATTCTCGCGCGCATTGTTGAGCGTCGCCGCGAAGCGATTGCGCATCGCAAGCGCGTGCTGCCGGACGTGGCGCTGAAGATCGCCGTCGAGAAAAAATCCGCGCCAGTGCGCGATTTTGCCGCGGCGCTCACGCGCGCCGGCCTGAATGTGATTGCCGAGCTGAAAAAGGCTTCGCCGTCGCACGGATTGCTGCGCGCGGATTATCAGCCGGCGAAAATTGCTCCGGACATGGAAGCGAACGGAGCGGCGGCGCTTTCAGTTCTTACCGAGGAGGATTTTTTTCATGGGTCGCTGGCTGATTTGAAGGAAGTCGCCAAGGCCACGAAGATTCCGATTCTGCGCAAGGATTTTATCTTTGATCCCTGGCAAGTATGGGAAACGCGCGCCGCGAACGCCGATGCATTTCTTCTGATTGCGGCAATCCTCGACGATGACACGTTGCGCGAACTCCTCGCGCTCGGCCGGGAGCTTGGCATGGAAGCGCTGGTGGAGGCGCATTCGGAGGATGAATTGCAGCGCGCCATCGCCGCGGGCGCTAAAATCATTGGTGTGAACAATCGCGATTTGAAGACGTTTGAGGTGCGAATCGACACTTCGCTGCAACTTGTGGAAAGCATTCCGGAGGAATGCATTGCGGTGAGCGAATCCGGAATTCGCGCGCACGCGGATTTGCTTCGATTGCGGAAAGCGGGATTTGATGCGTTTTTGGTTGGAGAGCATCTGATGACCATGCCGGACGCAGGCGCGGGCTTGGCGAACCTTCTCGGCGATGGATCGACAGACGGTAATTAGATTCCTGGGCGCGAAATGGTCCGAGTGAAAATTTGCGGTATTACCAACTGGGCCGACGCGAAAATTGCGATTGACGCTGGCGCAGACGCTCTGGGATTCAATTTTTACGCGAAAAGTCCGAGAAGAATTTCAGCTTCGCATGCGCGCCAGATTATCCAACGCATGCCGCAAACGGTGAGCGCCGTTGGCGTTTTTGTCGATGCGCCGGCAGCCGAAGTTATTCGCACGGCGAAGGCGGCGAAGTTGGGAATTGTGCAGCTTCATGGCGATGAAAGTCCACGAACGGTGGCGCGATTAGCGCGCGAATTGCCGGTGATAAAAGCGTTTCGCGTGGGACCATCTTTTCAGGTGAAGGATTTGCAGAAATACGGCGGTGCGGCGGCGTTTTTGCTTGACGGTTTTGACGCGAAAGTGCACGGAGGAACAGGGAAACGCTTCGATTGGCGCATTGCGCGGCAGGCGAAACGTTTCGGGCCGGTAATTCTTGCCGGCGGCCTGACGAAAGAAAATTCGGCGGCAGCAATTCGCGAAGCCCAGCCATTTGCGATTGATGTTTGCAGCGGCGTGGAAGCATCGCCGGGGAAAAAAGACGCGAAAAAACTTCGTGCCTTCATGTCAAAAGTGATACCACGGAGCAGGAAGAAAAAATGAAAAGTGCTGTGACCACCACAGAAAAAATGCCTGACGCGCGCGGCCGCTTTGGCCCATATGGCGGGCGCTATGTTCCGGAAACGCTCATGGCTCCGCTGGAGGATCTCGAACGCGCGTACGCAGAGGCTCGGGCCGATGCCTCTTTTCAAGCGCAACTGGACGATTTGCTCAAGAATTTTGCCGGGCGTCCGACGCCGCTGCAATTTGCGGAGCGGCTGACGCAGCGTCTTGATGGTCCGCAAATTTATTTGAAGCGCGAGGACTTGCTGCACACTGGCGCCCACAAAATCAATAACTGTCTTGGGCAAGGCTTGCTGGCCAAGCGAATGGGCAAGAGCCGCGTGGTCGCGGAAACCGGCGCGGGCCAGCACGGTGTTGCCACAGCCACGGTGGCGGCGCGCCTAGGCCTCGAATGCACTGTGTACATGGGCACGGAAGACATGGAGCGGCAGCGCTTGAACGTTTTCCGCATGCGGCTGCTTGGCGCGGAGGTCATGGGCGTCGATGCGGGCAGCAAGACGCTCAAGGACGCCATTAACGAAGCGATGCGCGATTGGGTGACAAATGTCAAAACCACCCATTACTTGCTTGGCTCGGTGCTCGGCGCGCATCCCTATCCGATGATGGTGCGCGATTTTCACCGCGTCATTGGACAAGAAGCGCGCGCGCAAATTCTCGCGGCCGAGAAGCGTTTGCCAGATTGGCTTTTTGCGTGCGTCGGCGGCGGATCAAACGCCATCGGCCTTTTTTATGAATTCTTGCCGGACGCGCAGGTAAAGATGGTCGGCGTGGAAGCTGGCGGGCGCGGAGAAAAACTTGGCGAGCACGCCGCGCGACTTGCTGCGGGACGAGGATTTGCCGGAGCGCGGCCGGGCGTGCTGCAAGGAACGCATACCTACGTCTTGCAAGATGCTGACGGGCAAATTGCGAGGACGCATTCCATTTCCGCAGGGCTGGATTACCCGGCCGTAGGCCCGGAGCATGCGTGGCTCGCCGAACAGGTTCGCGCCGAATACACGGCGGTGCGCGACGATGAGGCGATCGAGGCGCTGCGCACCCTGGCCCGCATCGAAGGAATCATTCCCGCGCTCGAATCGGCTCATGCGGTCGCCGAAGTGATGAAGCGCGCGCCCAAGATGCGCAAGAACGAAATTATCATCGTCAATTTGTCCGGGCGCGGCGACAAAGACATGGAGATTCTCTCCCGGTACATTTGAAGCGGAGGAGATGCCTGATGGAAAAACCTCTCTTTGTGGGGCGTTTACTGAGGATCGTTTTAGGAATCGGCGCGCTCGTTTATCTGTTGCTGAATCCTCTCAGCATAATCTGGCAAATTATCCTGGCGTTTATCGGTGTTTCGATGATTGTGGGCGGGATCATAGCCCATCCCGGTTGCGAAATTTGGGCGCTGCCGAGCCTTTTGTTCCGCAGCCGCGCCCAGTGTGCTTGACCGCTTTTTTCCCCCCTGGATTGGGCGGAACGAGAGCTTCGCGCAAGGAGGCATTAAGTGGCGGTTCCGAAGACGAGCACGACAACTCGTATCGGGCGGCGATTCGAAGAACTCGCCCGCCGCGGCGAATTAGGCTTGGTGGCATATTTGACGGCGGGCGATCCTTCGCTGGCGGCCACTGAGGAGCTCGTGCTGCGCGCCGCCGAAGCGGGCGCGGACGTGATTGAGCTGGGCATTCCCTTCAGCGATCCTGTGGCGGACGGCCCGACGATTCAGCGTGCCAGCGAACGGGCTTTACGAGCCGGAACCACGGTCCAAAAGGTAATCGACGCGGTGGCGGCGCTGCGAAAAAAAACGGATGTGCCGCTGGTGCTTTTCGGGTATTTCAATCCCATTTTGCAGATGGGGCTCGCCCAGTTTTCGCGGAAGGCAGCGGCTGCTGGAGCTGATGGCGTCCTCGTAACGGACATAACTCCCGAAGAATCAGACGAATACCGCAGTGTCATGCAGGCGAACGGACTCGATACGATTTTTCTGGCGGCTCCCACGTCGACGGATGAGCGATTGCGGCGCATCACGGACGCGTCGAGCGGATTTTTGTACGTGATTTCGCGAACCGGAGTGACTGGCGCAAAAGATTCGCTGCCGGAGGAACTTCCGGCAATGGTGCGGCGCGTGCGAACATTTACGCGATTGCCGATTGCCGTAGGATTCGGAATTTCCGTTGCGGCGCAAGTGACCGTGCTTGGCGGAATCGTGGATGCAGTGGTCGTTGGTTCATCGCTGGTTGCGGAGATTGAGAAAGCCGCGTCGGTGAGCAAGGCGGCCCAAGCCGTGGCGTCGCGCGTGCGCATGCTAAAGGACGCAGCGAAGCATGGAGTCAGCCGCAGATCCTAGAGCCATTCTGGCGGACGCGAAGAATTCCAACGAAAGTCTGCTCACGCGATACAATCAAACCGGTCATGAACGACACAGGTGAATTTCGCCGCGTCGCGATTCTGGGCGCAGGGCTTGTTGGCGCCTCATTCGGCGCGGCAGTTGAGCGGGCGTGCCAGAGTGTTTCCATTGCGGCCTATGACACGCCCGAAGTGCTGCGAAAATTGCGCGATAGGAATTGTGCGTGGAAGGCTTCCGAGAATTTAGGAGAAGTGGTCGGCGACGCGGATTTAGTTTACGTCGCGTTGCCGGTGGGCGCGATCGTCGAGGTGTTGCCGGAAATTGCGGCGAAATGCAGCGCGCGCGCGCTGGTTACCGATGCGGGAAGCACGAAAGCGCATGTTTGCAATGCAGCAAAGCGAAGTTTTGGCGGCGACGCTGCGGCCGGCGCGAAATTCCTGGGCGGACATCCGATCGCAGGAAAAGAACTGAGCGGAACGGAGCATGCCGACGCGGAGTTATTTCGCGGCGCCCGGTATGCGCTGATTGGAAATGCATCCGAAGAGGAAGGCGATTCGCGGGTTCAGCAGTTCGTCAAACTGCTGCGCGCGATTGGCGCCGAGCCAGTATGGACGGATGCCGAAACGCACGACTGGGCGCTGGCAATCGTTTCGCAGATGCCGCAACTGGTCGCGGTTGCGCTGGCACGCGTGATTGCCGATGAGACGGACGAAAAAGGATTGCCGGTATCGCTTGCGGGGAACGGCTTGCGCGATATGCTGCGAATTGCGGGAAGCCGGTACGAAACGTGGCGTGACATTTGTCTGACGAATGCAGATAACATTGCGCGTTCGCTGGATCGCACCGCTCAGGCGATTGATTTCCTGCGCACGCATCTGGCGAGCCGCGAATTGGAAACAGAATTCCGCGGCGCAAACGAAGTTTACAAATCTCTTCGCGACATGCATTAGTATGAAATGAAAATTGAGCCGCTAATTGAGATTGAAGGCGAGTAGCAATGGATAAGCGGGTAGCGAACGCGGAAGCCGCAATTGAGAAAGTGAACGATGGCGCCACGATTCTTGTGGGCGGATTCGGAATGTGCGGAGTGCCGGAGCACTTGCTGCGTGCGTTGCGAGCGAAGGGAACGAAGGATCTCACTTTGGTTTCTAACAACGCCGGCACGGATAATTATGGAATCGGCTGGCTGCTGGAATCGAAGCAAGTGAAAAAAATGATCGCGAGTTACGTGGGCGAGAATAAGCGTTTCGAAAGCCTGGCGCTGAGCGGCGAAATCGACGTGGAGTTGAATCCGCAGGGCACGCTGGCGGAGCGCATGCGCGCGGGCGGTGCCGGCATTCCGGCATTTTTCACACCTACGGGCTATGGGACGCAGGCGGCGGAAGGAAAAGAGACGCGCACATTCGACGGGCGCAACTGCGTGATGGTGCCGTGGCTGCGCGGTGATTTTGCATTCATCAAGGCCTGGCGTGGCGACCGCTGGGGAAATCTGGTGTACCGAAAGACCGCGCGAAACTTCAACGCGGTGATGGCGACGGCCGCGAAATGCGTCATTGCCGAAGTTGAGGAACTGGTCGAGCTTGGCGACCTGGAACCGGACAGCGTTCATACGCCAGGAATTTTTGTGGACGCAATTTTTCAGGGAGAGAGTTACGCCAGGCCCATCGAGAAAAGGACTCTGCGCAAGGACTGAGCGCAGCGAAAAATTTGAGCGCAACGGACAAGAAAATGGACAAGCGGGAATTCATAGCTCGGCGCGTGGCGCAAGAGCTGCATGACGGCGATTACGTGAACCTGGGGATCGGGCTGCCGACGCTGGTGCCGAATTTTTTGCCGCCCAAAATGGAAGTGTTGTTGCAATCCGAAAATGGCATGCTCGGAGTCGGTCCGTATCCGCGCGAGGGCGAGGAAGACGCGGATTTGATCAACGCGGGCAAGGAAACCATCACAGAAATTCCCGGCTGTTGCTATTTCTCCAGCGCGGAGTCGTTCGCGATGATACGCGGCGGACGAATCGACGTCACCGTGCTCGGCGCATTGCAAGTGGACGAAAAAGGGAATCTCGCCAACTGGGCCATTCCGGGAAAAATGCTGAAGGGAATGGGCGGCGCGATGGATCTGGTGGCGGGAGCGAAGCGCGTAATCATCGCCATGGAGCATACGAACAAAGATGGCCAGCCAAAAATCATGAAACAATGCACGCTGCCGCTGACAGGGCTGGGCGTGGTCAAAATGATTGTGACGGATTTGGCGGTAATTGACGTCACGCCGCAGGGCCTGCAATTGCGCGAAGTTGCGCAGGGAATAACTCTGGAAGAGGTGCAAAAAGCGACGGAGGCCCACTTGCAAGTGCCGCCCAGTGTAAAGACCATTTCAGTGTGAGCACCGCATTTTCGTTAAATTCGCCATTGGATTCACTATCGGAGCTATCCTGAGGAATCATGGAGCCACATTCCATTGTTGTCTTGAGCCTGCATAGCCCGAAAGAGCGGCTGTGGGGCGAATTGGTCGAGATATCCGTTGCGGGAGTGACCCTTCGCGGAATCGATTTAGCTTCCTTCGACGATTTTGTCCGACAGGTGGTGCATCCCGAGGGCGAACGGATTGGCTTGCCAACGCTGTTTTTTCCAATGCAACGCGTGGAGCGCATCGCGCTGGACGAGCCGCGCGGACCCATTCCCTCCATGGCCGAAAAATTCGCGCTCAAAGTTGGACGAACACTAAACGACTATCTCGCGCTGTTTGCTTGAGCTTTTCCGGGTAAATTAATGGCCAACCGCGTCTTCTCTGTTCCCAACCAGATCACTTTTTTGCGGATGGGATTTCTGCCGTTCCTCATCATTGCCATTCGTTACAGCCGCTACGACTGGGCTCTGGCGTTGCTGGTCATCGCGGCGCTGAGCGACGGGCTGGATGGTTTGCTGGCGCGCCGGCTAAATCAAAAAACGCAACTCGGAACATTTCTGGACCCCATCGCGGACAAGCTGCTGCTGTCTTCGTGTTATCTGATGCTTGCCTTCAAGGGCAAAATCGCTTGGTGGCTGGCGATACTCGTATTAGGCAGAGACGCGCTGATTCTCATCGCCTGCGCGGTGATTTTGCTGGTCATCGGCTACATGACGTTCCCGCCCAGCCTGTATGGCAAGCTCAACACGGCGTTTCAAATCCTGCTGGTGCTGGTGGTGCTTTTAGCGGCGCTATTTCCCAATCCGGCGCTGCGGATGGCGCGCGTAATGCTGGTGTATTTGGTCGCTGCGTTTACAATTCTCTCCGGATTCCATTACAGCATCACGGTCGCGCGCAGACTCTGAGCGCGACAAAAAAATCTCGCCTTCGAGCCGCCCTTAATACCGAAATCCACGGAGAAAAAGGTGGCTGTGGAAGCCGAAAATCATGAATCCGAAACTCAGCAGAACAACAGCGGCGGTTGCCCAGGCCAGTGCGTAAGCGCGCTTGCGCTCCTCTGTCGTCGAGGGCTGGCGGTCTGCCATGAGTTTGCCGAGAATGAATCCAGTGATGCCGCCGCCCAAATGCGCCATGTTGTCGACCCTCATGCCCGGCCAAAAAGCCATGATGACCAAGAAGATGATCCAGGACATAACCTGACTTCTGAGCATCTGCATGCCAGCGTTCTTACGTCGAGAAGTAACTGCCAGCAAGACTCCTATAAAGCCAACCAAGCCGGCTGAAGCGCCGGCGCTGAAACCGCCCAGGAATGAACTCAGGGCGTACCCACCGATTCCGGTGACAACAAAGAGAAAAAAGGATCTCGCAGAACCGTAAATCTCCTCGACAATCGGTCCGACGTATACGAGGAACCACATATTGAATGCGATGTGCAGGAGATTCCAATGAAGGAAATTGGCTGTAACAAATCTCCAGGGCTGGGCCAGGTTCGCAGGTAATGGCAGCGAAGCGCCAAGTTGGATTTGCAGACCAGGATTGATGCCTCCAAGATTCATCAACATGTTGAGCGGACTGCCCGATGCAGGCGGTGCCCCTCCGATGCGCATGGTCAGCAGGAGGCTGATTCCGTAGATCAGGCCGCAGGCGCCGAGGATGAGGTAAGTAGCAGGAGACTCCGACGGAAGGTATTTTGAAAACGAGCGGCTCATGGCCGCCATGGAAAACGTGAGGCTGGCGCCGCACGCGTGGCAGCGATTTGCCGTCGAGCCGACCAGCGTGCCGCAAGCCGGGCATAAACGGGGACGGCGCTGCTTTTCCTGCGAGCCGAATGTGGAGGAAAAACGCTCGCGCAGCCTGTCGATTTTCCAGCGCCAACGAAGTGGAAGTGGCAATGGTTTCCTTGCGGTGGCTTAACCGCGTTCCTATAATACCGAAAAATCGAAGAATGACACGTCGGAACGGAAGGCGAGGTGCATTTGACCAGCGGGGCGCGTGAGGGAAGAAAATGTAGCCGGAGCCGGTCAGTGAAAATAATGTTTGTGAGCGGTTTGCTGGCTTTCGTTGCTGCTGGATGCGCAAGGCGCAGGCCGGCAGTGAATCCTCCCGCATCGTCAGCGCCGATGCCCGGCGCACCTCGCCCTTCGGCGCAACCAATTCCATCCAAGCGGACTGGCGCTGTTCGGGGAGAATTTACGGAAGAAGGCATGGCCTCATGGTATGGCGCGCCATTCAACGGGCGCCGTACGTCGGACGGAGAAATCTACAATATGCGCGACTTGACCGCCGCGCATCGCACGCTGCCGTTCAACGCCATCGTGCGCGTGACGAATCTGAGCAACGGAAAAGCCGTGGATGTGAGGATCAATGACCGCGGGCCATTCGTCGCTAATCGGATCATTGATCTGTCGTATTCAGCGGCGGAAGCAATCGGCATGGTCGGGCCGGGCACGGCGGAAGTGCGTCTGGATTTGGTCGGCGGACCGGACCCGAATGTCGGGTTCTTTGGCGTGCAGGTAGGGGCATTTCAACTCGAACAAAATGCGCAACGGCTGCGCGAACTACTGAATGCTCGATACGCGCCAGTGAGCATTGCCGAGTACGATACGCCCAGGGGTGTTTTCTATCGCGTGCGCGCAGGGCGTTTGCCGAGCGAAGCTGCGGCGCGAGAATTGGCGAGCCAGATTCAGCAGCAAGAGCGCACGCCCGTTTTTGTAGTGCGCCTTGATAATTAACTTGATAACGAACATGATGAATCGGGTTCTGCCGCGGGCGCTGCTGACAGTCGTAGCCGCAATAGGCATCAGCGCTGTCGCGCCCGCTTCGCAAGGCCAAAGCAGCGCGCCTCCCTCGCAGAAAATCATTCTGCCAATGGAACTCATCGCGGGGCAGCCTGCAACGCTCGCGGTTTTGGATTCCAACGGACATGTCGCCGCCGGAGTGAGACTCGTGCTTTCAAACGGGGAACTTGTGACCACCGATGAAAGCGGTCGCGCCCATTTTCTGGCGCCGCCGGATGGGGGCGTGATGTTAGCGCGAATCGTGGGCGGCGAAATTCGCGAAGCGACGGACGTTTTGCCTCGGGATGCGGATGCGGCAGGTGGTTTGCAAATCACGTCGTTGCCAAAGCTTGCGTCGCTTCAGGATCGGATTGTCGTTCGCGGAAGCGGTTTTCAAGGGGACGCGGATCGGAACAGAGTTAGCTTGAGCGGAAGAGGCGTATTGGTTTTAGCATCGTCGCCCATGGAATTGATTTTGGCGCCGCTCGCAAATTTTGCTCCGGGGGCGGCTGCAATTACCGTTGGCCAAGGGGCCGGCCAAACGTCGGCCGAGGTGACCCTGGTGCAGATTGTTTCGTCAAATTCGGGCGACCAGCAAATTCAACGAGGAAAGAAGAACAAGGTTCGCCTGAGCGCGCAAGGAACGAGCGAGCCTGTGCAATTGGAGGTGCGCAATTTGACTCCGCAGATTGTGCAGCTTCCGCATGGGGATGAAACGGCCGTTCGCACCAGCGGCGGTTCAGACAATTCCGCCGCCGTGGAGATGAAAGGAAAGAGCGCGGGAGCTTTTTCGTTCAGCGTGAGCCTCGAAAATAGTTTGTCGAACGCAAACGTGCCCGTTGCCCGCGATTTCCTGGAAGCGGCGCGAAAAATCGCGCCTGCCGATGCAGCGATTCGCATCCAGCACATGCTGAAAAATCTTCGGGACGGGAATGCGGACGGCGCAGCGGCGCGCAAGGAGTTGCGGAAAATTTCCGGGTCAGCCGACTCGCGCGATTTCCAGGCTCTGCTGCGTGCGGCGCGGCGCGCATTGGACGGAGATTAAGCGTAGACGATGAGCGCGTCAAAATCGCGAAGTGGAAGCCGCTTCCAGCGCCCGCGCGGGAGCTTCCGGCAGCGCTCCCTGAGCCATCTGCTCGACGTTATTTTGCAAGCGGTCCAGTTTGCTCCCGGCCTCTTCATGGCTCTGCTGCGCATGCCGCAAATGGCCGCCGAGCGTGTCGTAAGTTTTCGCGAAGGAATCGATCTGCGCCTGCAAGCCAGCCAGGCCGGCGAGAAGATGTCTGGCGTTCTCGGCCACTTGCATGCCTTTGAGTCCCACCAGAATCGCGCTTAGATAGGCGTGAAGCGTATTGGGAGAAACGGCAAAAATTTTCTTGCCCCGGCAGCAATCGTCCAGGCGCCCCAGTTTTCCATCCGAGGTCATCAGCAATTCGTAATAAATTCCCTCCGAAGGCACAAACATCAGCGCGACGTCCAGAGTGCCTTCGTTTTGCAGAATGTATTTCTCGGCGATCGATTCAGCGTGCTTGCGCACCGCCTGAAAGAATTCTTTGCGCGCTTCCTCGCCGGAATCGATCAGGCGGCGGTAACTTTCCAGAGGAAATTTGGAGTCAACGGCGATCAATTTGTCTCCAGCGCGAATCACCGCGTCAACGATCGCGCCGGTGTCGAAACGGTATTGCGTTTCATAGGCGCTCGCGGGCAGCGCGTCGGCGAGAAGGGCCTCCAGCGCCACTTCGCCCAGCGACCCGCGCGTTTTTGCGCCGCCGAGGACGCTTTGCAGCGTCTGCGTGGCGTGCGAAAGGTCGCGGCCAGCCTGCTGAATCTCGCCAAGCTGCTGTCCAACTTTGCCTAGAACTTCCTGCGAGTTCCGCAATTCGCTGGCAACGGCCGCCTGCGCTTGCGACACCAGACTGCCGGAGCTGGCCAAGCCATCCTGCACGGCCGCCCGCACCTGGCCGAGTTGCTGGAGAAAGGTCTGCGTCACCTGGGCTAATTGTGTATTCAGCGTTTGGGACTGCGCCATTAAGGCGGACTGCATATCCTGGCGCAAGACGTTCAAATCCGTTGCTGCCGCGCTGTAGCGGCGCGTATATAGCCACACACAGGCAATAGCGAGCAGAATTACCGCGATAAGAGCAACAACTGCGATGGATTGCGCCATAATCGGGCCTCCCTTGCCAGGCGAACAAATGGTGAAAGTCAGGCTTCACTATAGCGCATTGCCGGGACAAGCGAAAAGGCAAAATTCAGACTTTTTGGCGTCTGAATTTCTCTTCCCAGTCTGAAGACAGACCTTCTACCAGTGCAATTTCAGCGCGAACTGAAATTGGCGCTGATCGAGCGCGGCGGTCGGCTGACCGGCATTGCACGCGCCAGAGCCAGTTGGGTCGCATAGCGGGTTGACGTCCGCCGCGTTGAAGCGGTTAAGCATGTTGAACCCGTCGGCGATTATTTCCATGTTGAAGCGCTCGGTCAGCGGAATCGTGCGCGAGAGCTGCATATCGATCGAGAAATAGCCCGGCCGCACAAACGTGTTGCGGCCCAGATCGCCGACGCATCCCAAGAAGCTCCCTGCCGGGCCGATCCCTCTGAGCACCATTGTTTGCGCGGGCATCACCTTGGGACACTGGCTGGTCGGCGGCGCGAAGGCTACGTTTGGGATGAAGGGCGACGTCACCGTGCCCGGAGGCGGCGTTGTTCCCGAATAGCGCACGGCCGATGGTCGGTCGGTTTCCGAGCTGAAATCCAGGTTGAAATCCGTGCCTGTCAGCACAGTATAGGGCCGGCCAGACGAAAGCTCGATAATCGGAGCGAAAGTAAAATTCGCGAGCAATTTCTGGTACCACTCGCCGCCGTTGGTGTACGGGCTTTGGAATACGGCGCTGGTCACCCAGCGATGGCGCTGATCGAAAGTGGAATTGCTGCGCTCGAGCTGCGGCAGGTTATTGTCCTGCGGTTCGAGGAGAGTTTGCAAATCAGTGGAGTCGTCGATGGCGTGCGACCACGTCCAGTTGGAAAAGAATTGGATGTTGTGCGAGAAGCGCTTGGTGACCGAAACGGTCAGACCGTTATAGAAGGAACTGCCGGACGATTCCTGCTGCACCACGTCGCTCCATGGCACGCAAATTCCTGCTGGGCCGGTTGGATATCCAGCGCTGGCTGCGAGCCCCTGGAAGGGGACGATCGCCGCGCTGCATGGAGCGCCAGGAGCGCCAGCGGTTGCAAACGACGGATTAGGCCCGGATGGCCGGAAGAAATTGAAAGCCGCCGCCGTGGCCACTGGCTGCCCGTCGAGGGAGGCTAGAGGAACAGGACAATTATTGAGGACGCCCAGGATTCCGGCTGCGCCCGGCACTGCTGCGATTCCGCAATTTGTCGATCCAGCAGCGACGGGCGTTGCGCTGACGGTGAGCGGGCTCGAAGGCGTCAGTCCGGCGGCGAGAGCGTTTGCAAAATTCGCCATTAGCAGAGTCGGGTTCGACGTGTTGATATTGCGCGGGCGGTTGATGTGAATGCCGCGCGTGTAGCTGTAGCTAACGTCAACCTTCCAGTCGTGCGTGAGTTCGCGCTCCACCGTCAAATTTCCTTGCTCCGCATACGCATACTTGAAATTCCCCGCCGTTGGCAACGTGAAGGGGAGGAGCGCGACCGGAATTCCCGCCGTCATGAAGTTCTGACTGGTAAAGATCGAGTCTGGCTGAAACGGATTGAAGCGCTGTTGGGCGCTTTCGTAACCGAAAGTCGGCACGCCGGTGGTATTGAGGACGCCCTGAAAAATGGATGCGGCGTTCAGGCCCACGACTCCCGGCTGGTTGGTTCCGGGGCAGGAAGGATTGACGACCATGCAAGCGTTCGGCGTTCCACCGCCGGTGATGAGCTGTGAAGAGAGCGCGCCATCGGCGGTGGTTGAGTCGAACGCGACGGCGAGCAACGGTTGGTCGTAAAACAGTCCAAAGCTGGCGCGAATCGCCGTTTTTCCGCTGCCAGTCGGGTCCCACGCGATTCCCAAACGAGGAGCAAAATTCTTGCTGGAGACTGGCACGCCTTCGACAACGTGGAGAACGGGTTCAGCGGCGGCATTGAGAGGAGTGCCTGGCGCGAACGTTGGAGTCCATTGAATGTCGTAGCGCAATCCATAATTGAGCGTCAGGCGCGGCGAAATTTTCCAACTATCCTGCGCAAACAGGCCCAGATCGGGCACGTTGAACGGCCGGTTCGAGTTGCCGATGCCCTGGATAAAATCTCCCGGCAGCCCGAGGCCGTAAGCCTGCAACGCCGTCAAGCTCGGAACGGAAGCACCGCCGACGCTGGAGGGCAAGCCGAGTTCCGAAGGGCTCAACGAACCGAAATCGAAGATTCCGCCAAAATTCAGTTCGAAGATTTCCGCCTGCGAGCCGCCCAGCTGAATGTAATTCGTATCTTCGCCAAACTTGAATGTGTGGCTGCCTTTAATCCAGGTTAGGTCGTCGGTGAACTGGTCGCGTTTTTCGATGCGGTCTACGGTAGAGAAAGGCTCGCGGCCAAAGAAAGCAAAGCCGGTAATGTTCACCGCAACGTTCCCGCCGCCGGGCAACTGCGAAAAGCCGTAGTGCAATCCGCGCCGCGCGAACTGGTAGCGGAATTCGTTGAAAAGATTGCTGCGCAAACTGGTGCTCTGCTGTGCGACGATGGCCAGATCGCGCGTCTGTTGCAGCGACGTGCGCGAGCCGGCGTTTTCGCCGAAGTTCTGGTTCTGCGCGTTCACTTGAATGCCGGTGATCAGCGACGGCGAAACGCTGGCGCGCACAAATGTGCTGTTCTGCGGATTCCAAATGTGGTCCAGGCGCAGAGACCACAGGCTGGTGCCCTCTTTGATCGGATAATTCCCGATTTCAGCCGTCAGCGGCGTGAATGATGCGGGAAGCGCTGGTGAAAACGCGGTTCCGCTGTTGTCCAGCACAGGAAGTGGGAAACACGGGAACGGCGGGCCTGCCGAACACGGAGCCACGCTCTGGGACTGGTCAATCGCGCCGTAATCGAACCCGTTCACCGCCACGCTCGAAGCCGACCCGGTAAGAACGCCGTACTGCCCTGCAAAATTCTGTAGCGCCGGCACCCCACTGGCCAGCAGATTCTGAACAAAGGTGGTTTGAGGCGCGGTCATTGCCAAAGGAGCAGGAAAGAATGGATAAGTCTCGGAACACAGGCCGAACAGTGTAGGAGAACTGCCTGTGGGGCACCCGCCGCCACTCGAGCCAATATCGGCAAACCCCGTTTCCTGGCGGCGCGTGGTTTCATAGCTGAAAAAATAGAACGTCTTATCCTTCTGAATGGGTCCGCCGAGCGTCATGCCCGCTTGCACGCGGGTGAACGATTGCTTTACTCCTTGGACTGCGCCAGTCAGCGGATCAACTTGCACCGAAAACGGGTTGCGCGCCTGCAATGCGCTTTGGCGCAAGTAGCCGAACGCATCGCCATGCGTTTCGTTCGATCCAGATTTGGTAACGATATTAATCACCGCGCCGGTTGCCCGCCCAAATTCTGGCATGTAATTGCTCGTCAGGATTTGGAATTCCCGCACTGCTTCTTGCGAAACGGTAGCGCGCACGCCGTTGACGGACGCGTCCACCGCGTCCGCGCCGTCGACCGACACTTCATTCGAACGCGCGCTCTGGCCGCCGAAATTCAACCCGCTCGTCGGAGCCGCGCCAATCGAGGGCGCGCTGTCGCGATTCGCTTGCGAATCGAGAAGGGCGAATTGAATGTACTGCCGCCCATTAATCGGCAAATTCTGAATCTGCGTTTGCGTGATGGTTTGCGACACGTCGCTGCGCTCGGTCTGAACAAGAGCCGCCTGGCCAGAAACCGTGACGGTCTGCTGCCCGCTTTGCAGTGCCAGTTGCGGATTGAAAATTGCAGGAGCGCCCAGCGTGAGCGTGATTGCGGGATTGACCAGCTTCGCAAAGCCCTTGGCGTCCACGGAGAAGGAATACGTCCCCGGAGGCAGGCCAACGATCTCATAGCGCCCCGATGCGTCACTGGCGCCAGTTCTCGTTGCGCCGGTGGCCGTATTTTGCACCGTGATTTGCGCGCCTGGCACAATCAAGCCTTGCGGGTCAGTGACCGTGCCGGAGATTTGTACGGTGTTGATTTGTGCCAGAGCCAGGACCGCGAAAAATGCGGCACATTGAAATGCAATCGCAACACGAAGCAGTCGTCTGAGCAGTCGCATCGCCTTTATCCTCCGGGCAGGTTTTCCTTTGAAATCAGTCAGCCGCCGCGCACCCCACGCGCACTGTCGTTAAAAATTCAGGCTGCTATGGATTCCACCAAAAAGGTCAATGCTGGCCTTGTACTCCAAGCCTCTGGTTCGTGCAACATAAAACTTGCAGAGCGATTATCGGAAGGACATCAGGCAGGACAGGAAGCTTCAATTCGGTGCATTGTTACCGGCGATGTTGACGAGCGATTGGGACTCCTGCGGTTCAGCCGGCGAATCGGTTTGTTTGCCGCGCCAATTATCGAGCACGGCCACCTGGTGAACGCACGATACGGTACAACGCGGCGCGCAGGATTTCTTGGTGTAATACTCCCGGTGGCGGCGTTCACGGGAATACTCAGCCAGAGGAATTCCGGGATAGCCTCGCTGCTGAGAGCAATAGTGCACCAGCCCGTTCTCGCAGATATACAGATAACGCGAGCCCGCGCGGCAGCGCCAGTTATTTTCGCGGCCGGCCGCAATATTGTGCTGAAAACCATTGATTCGCGAGAAGGAGCGTTTACCCAGCCTCATGATTTCTTCAAACACTTCGCGTTCGTGCTCATCGAGAGGCCGCAGCTGACCGCTTCCATCGTGAATGATACCCACCGTCGAGGAAAAACCGAGTTCGACAGCGCGGCGCGCCACCACGAGCGCATCGTCGGGGTTTTTAATGCCGCTGCCCAGGACAGAGTTAATGTTGACGTGAAAATCGGCATGTTCCGCCAGAAGTTTTAATTTCTGATCGAGCACCTTCAGGCTTTTCTTGGACACGTCGTCAGGCTGCACGTTATCAATGCTGATTTGCAGGAATTCCAGGCCGGCGCGATTGAAACGCGCGATGCGCTCCGCCGTCATCAGATAGCCGTTGGTGATGATTCCGGCGATCATGCCATTGTGCCGGATGCGGCCAATGATTTCGTCCAGCTCCGGGTGCAGCAGCGGTTCGCCTCCGCTGATGGTGACCACCGAAGTGCCAAATGAGCCGAGGCGATCAATGCGCCGCACCATCTCCTCGAGCGGCACTGGCTTCGAGAAATCGTCGAACTCGTTGCAATAGGTGCAAGATAGATTGCAGCGCCGCATCGGAATGATGTGCGCGAGCAGCGGATGTTTGGTGGACACCAGCGCCTTGGCAATCATGCGCCAGCTGCGCAGAGCGCGGTGCGACCTCAGCAAACGGCGCCGTATTTTTGTCTGAGCATTCACAATAATTGAACAGGCTTTGCCTCAGTAATTGCCCGTCAGGCCTAGCCGCGAGTCAACTACTCATGCTAACAGTCAAGAGCCGCGCGCTCAAGTTCACCTGATTGGGATTGTTTTGCTACACGCATCACGATGCTGCAAACGCGCAGATTCCTTGTCTATGCTAACCTATCAGCGATTGCGCGAGTAATCATGCGCGGGGCTGTAGCTCAGACGGATAGAGCAGCAGTTTCCTAAACTGCGTGTCGGGAGTTCGACTCTCCCCAGCCCCACCATAAAATCTTCACCTCGGGAGAAGATCGCGTTACGAAAGGCGATAAAAGGCGAACTGGCCTGCCTGTCAAATTCCCATTTTGCCGCCGCTCAATCCTTCCGGTATATTGTTTAAGCAGCCTGTATGCCAAGAATTCTTCCAACTGTCCTTGCGGCCGGTGAGTCGAAGGTTCGCGATTTGCCAGCGCTGGAAAGGGCGCAACAACACGCATGAACCCACAAGAGATCGCCAAACATATCGAGCGCGCGCGCAAGCACTTGGAGAAAAATAAGCTTCAGGAAGCGCTTGCGGAATACCAGGCGGTGCTGCAGGAATCGCCGAATCACTCCGAAGCCGTGCAGATGATTTCCGATATTTACGTCCGGCTTGGAAATCCGGTGCAAGCTGCGCATTTCTTCGGGTTGCAATTTGATCGGCTGGCCGAATCTGGCGATGCCGCGCGCGCTTCGGCGATTTTCACGCGCTATTTAAAGACCTATCCGCAGCCGCCAAGCAGGCTTGCGCGTTATGCGTTTTTGTTGCAGAAGCAGAATAAGACCGCTGAGGCGATCGAATACTACTCTTCGGCGGCGCAGCAGTTTCGCGCTCAGAAAGACGCGAAAGGGCTGTATGAATGCTTGCAGCGCGTCGCCCAGCTCGATCCGGAGAATCCAGCGCGCCAGGTAGAACTGGCGCAACTTGCGGAGACGCTGGGAAATGCAGAACCAGCGGCGCGTGACTATCTTCGTGCCGCGCAATTGACGCAGGCTGGCGGGAACTCCGCAGGCGCATTGGAATATTTCGCGCATGCCCATCGTTTGGCGCCAAAGGATCGCAGCATCGCTTTGCTCTTTGCCGATACCCGTCTGCACAACGGCGACGCCGCTGGCGCGGTTAAATTGCTCCAGCCATTCGCGCCGCCTGACCCTTCGGATGCAGCTTTTCATGCCGCTTACGGGCAAGCACTGTTGCAGACTGGGAAATTGGACCTGGCTCGCGACATCTTGTTCGCCATGTGCCGCCAAAAGCCCGAAGGCTTCGATAAGCTCTTTGAACTTGTCTCCAAGTATCTTGCCTCAGGCGACGATGAGGGCGCAGTTTCCGTCCTAGACAAGACCGAGGAGTGGATGTTTGCCGCCCGGCTGGAGACGGCGTTCGCTTCGCAAGTGGATGAATTGGTCGAAGCGCACCCCAGGTCTCTTCCTCTGATTGAATTCTGGGCGCGCCTCTACGATCATTTGAATCGTGAAGTGAAATATTTCGACGCGCTGGTGAGGCTATTCGATTTGGACGTGGAGCAGAACAAAATCACGGAGGCGTGCGACGCGCTGGATCGGCTGGTCGAAATCGATCCCTATGATTACCGCATTCACGAACGAATAGCGAAGCTGGAGGGCAAGGCCAGCCCGGCGTTTTTGCGCGGTGTCACCTCGCGCGCTGCAAAGGCCAGCGGAGGCGCGACGGATTCGAGCCTTGGCTCCAGCGGATTGGGAGACCCAGCGCGAGCGCCAGCCACAGAGGAAGAGAAATCGCAGCGCGCGCTCGATGACTTGATCGTACAAGCGGAAATTTTCTTGCAATATTCCTTGCAGAGTAAGGCGATCGAGCGCCTCGAGAGCATCGCGCAGATGTTTCCGGGACAAGAAGAAAAAAATGAGCGGCTGCGTATGCTTTATGAGCGCGCCAATTGGTGGCCGAAAGGCAGTTCACAAGGACGCCAGCCGGCGCCCGCGGCGCTTCCAGCGCCGGCTACCGTTGCGAGCGCCTCAGCGGCTGAAACGCATCGTGATCTTGGCCAAATCGCTGAAATCACCAGGCTGATGTATCGTGAAGTGACGCCGCGAGAGGTTTTGAACTCTGCTGTTCGCGAGATTGGAAAATATCTTTCCGCGCGGCGCTGTGTCGCCCTCATCGGCGCGCCCGGCGAGAAGCCTCAATTGACCGCCGAGTATGCGGCCTCGAGTGTGAAGCCGGCGAATCCGGGCGCACTCGCGAAAGTAACGGCGGCGCTTGCAAAGTGTTTGCCCGATGCGCTGGGCGGCCTTTCCGCTCAGGTGTCGCAAATGGCGGATTTGAATGCGCTCGATCTGCAAACCGTCTTGGGGGTTCCTTTAACCGATAAGGACACGCAGAAGATGGCTGGAATTCTCTTCATTGGAGACAGTGCTTCGCGAACGTGGAAGCCGAATGAGAGCTACTTTCTCCAGGCCATCGGCGACCAAATCATGATTTCCGTCAATCACACGCGGCTGCGCTCCCTGGTGCGCACGCTGGCCGTTGCTGACGAAAAAACCGGATTGCTTGGCCGTGGCGCTTACCTGGATTGCCTGCTCGCTGAAGCCAAGCGTTCCCGCGCTCAGGGGAATCCGCTGGCGCTGGTGATTCTAGAGCTGGACCGCGGCTCTGAGATTTTGCGCGAAGAGGGTGATACGGCGCTGGAATCCTACATCAACCAGATTGCGCGCGCTGTTCAGCCTTCTATCCGTCAGGGCGATCTGGGAGTGAAGTACACGGCATGGTCGCTGGCTTTTGTGCTTCCGGATACATCCCGTGAAAATGCGGAAGTACTGGCGGAGAAGCTGCGGCAGCTCGCTTCGCAGGTCCAGCCGGATTGGGCGAAGAAGCCGCTTACGCTTGGCGCCGTCGTCGCAGATGCTTCCGCGCAATTTGCCGATGAAAATGAAGATCGCGTCACAGAATGGATCAATCGCGCTGAATCCGGACTCGAAGAGATTCGCCGGCACGGCGGCAATCGAATCATTTCCCTTGCCGCGCCGCAGCCTGTTTCCTAATTTCAGTAAGGAGGAATGATGTTTCCCACGGACGTAGTCATTCTCGCCGGCGCGCGCACTCCAATGGCGCGTTACAACGGCGAATTCGCAAACATTTCCGCTATTGATCTGGGCGCTCTGGCTTCCAAGGAGGCCATTAAGCGCTCTGCGGTAGATGCGGCCGAAATCGAGCATGTGATTTTCGGAAACGTTCAGCAGAGCAGTTCAGATGCCCACTACGGCGCGCGTCACGTCGGTCTGAAAGCAGGCTTGCCGGTCGAGACTCCTGCGGTGACTGTGAATCGGCTGTGCGGTTCTGGAATGGAAGCGATTAGCCAGGCTGCGCAACGAATTCTGCTCGGCGAAGCTAAAATTATTCTGGCCGGCGGCATGGAGAATATGACTCAGGTGCCGCACGTGATTCGCGGAGCGCGCAGCGGCTTCCGCCTCGGCGAAGGAAAGCTCGAGGATGCATTGATGGCCGGCCTTCTCGATCCGATTAGCGGATGTACTATGTCCGACACTGCTGAAAATCTTGCTGTGGAATACAAAATCTCTCGCAAAGAAGCCGACGAATACGCGCTGCGCAGCCAGCAGGCCGCAGAAGCCGCTTACAAAGCATGCCGCATGAGCGAAGAAATCGTGCCGGTGGAAGTTGGAAAGGGCAAAAAGGCGCATCTCTTCTCGCAGGACGATCATCGCCGCCCCGAAACTACAATGGAAAGCCTGTCCGCCCTTCCCGCAGCTTTTCGCAAAGACGGAGTGGTCACCGCCGGCAATGCCAGCGGCATCGTGGATGGCGGCGCTGCGGTGGTCGTCACCAACGAAAAAACGGCGAGAGAACGTGGCGCCAAGCCGCTCGGCCGCATAGTTTCCTGGGCGACTACCGGAGTTGAGCCGCGCGTGATGGGCATTGGCCCGGTGCCTTCCAGTAAAAAAGCTCTGCAACTCGCCGGGCTGAAGCTCGAGCAGATAGATTTGATTGAAGTGAACGAGGCTTTTTCGCCGCAATATCTCGCAGTGGAAAAGGCTCTCGGGCTGAATCGCGATAAGACGAACGTCAATGGTGGAGCTATTGCCTTAGGGCATCCGCTCGGCGCCACGGGCACGCGGCTGATTCTGACCTTGCTGCTGGAATTGCGCCGCCGCAATCAGCGCTATGGCCTGGCCACGGCATGCATTGGCGGAGGGCAGGGTATCGCGATGATCGTGGAGTCAATGTCTTAACGCGGCGCGCATGCAATTCAAAATCTTAAGGAGAACGGAATGGCCATAGAAAAAGTCGGCGTGGTGGGCTGCGGATTGATGGGCTCCGGCATTGCGCAAATTGCCGCGCAGGCGGGCTGCACGGTGGTGGTGAGCGAAGTCAGCGAAGAGCGCCTGAACAAAGGCCTGCAATCCATCGAGAAAAGCCTCAATAAATTCGTCGAGAAGGGAACTTTATCGGCTAGCGACCGTGACGCAACGCGAGCGCGCCTTCATGGAACGACCAAACTGGAAGATTTGAAAGATTCTGCCCTGATTATCGAGGTGATTATCGAGCAGTTGCCGGAGAAGCGCGAGCTGTACACGTCGCTCGACAAAATCTGCGGCAAGCAGACAATTTTCGCCAGCAACACTTCTTCTCTGTCGATTACCGAGATGGCCTTTCTCACCAAGCGCCCGGAGCGTTTCATCGGTCTGCACTTTTTTAATCCTGTTCCGCTGATGAAGCTGGTAGAAGTGATCCGCACCATTGCCACGGACCCTAAGGTCTACGACGAGGCCGTCGCCTTCGCGAGCCGCGTTGGCAAAGTGCCCGTGCGAACGTCCGACCGCACCGGCTTCATTGTAAACCGTCTGCTTGTGCCGTATCTTCTCGATGCGGTGCGCGTGCTGGAAGGCGGCGTCGCCTCCATCGAAGACATTGACAACTCGATGAAGCTCGGCTGCGGCTATCCTATGGGGCCGCTCACGCTTCTCGATTTCGTCGGCCTGGACACAACCTATTACATCGCCAACATCATGTTCGATGAATTCAAGGAGCAGCGCTTCTCGCCGCCGCCGTTGCTGAAGCGCATGGTTCTTGCCGGTTGGAACGGGCGCAAGGCGGGTCGCGGCTTCTACGATTATTCTGACCCAGCCAAGCCGCGCGCGATGCAGCTCGGATGAGCATGAAACGAGGATTCTGCCTGATGGAGCCCAGCTATGGCCTATGAAAATCTCTTGTTCGACATTCGAAACCAGATCGCTTACATCACTTTCAACCGCCCCAAGGTGCTGAACGCTCTCAATCGCCAGACTGTCGAGGAATTCGGCGACGCTCTCAATCGCGCCCGCGAAGACGCCTCTGTGCGCGTGCTGATTCTCACCGGCTCGGGCGAAAAATCTTTTGTTGCGGGCGCGGACATCAACGAACTCGCGCAGCGCACGCCGGTCGACGGCAAAGACTTTTCGCTGTTTGGGCAGGAGATTTTTCACCGCCTCGAAACCATGGGAAAACCTTCGATCGCCGCGATAAATGGCTTCGCCCTTGGCGGCGGCTGTGAACTGGCTCTTTCGTGCACCATGCGCATCGCCAGCAAAAATGCGCGCATCGGCCAGCCTGAAGTGAAACTCGGCATAATTCCCGGCTACGGCGGTTCGCAGCGCCTCGCGCGTCTTTGCGGCAAAGGAATTGCCCATGAACTCATTCTCACCGGCGAAATGATCTCCGCCGACGAAGCGCTGCGTATTGGCCTGGTCAATCACGTTGTCGAACCTGCGGAATTAATTCCTACTGCGGAAGCCATTGCGAAAAAAATCATCGCTAACGCTCCTCTGGCAGTGAAGTTTTCCATGGACGCCATTGAGCAGGGCGTCGAAATGCCTCAGGAAGAGGGCCTCTTCCTCGAAGCGACGCTTTTTGGGCTATGCTGCGCTACCGACGACATGCGCGAGGGCACGCGCGCCTTCATTGAGAAGCGCCCCGCTCAGTTCAAAGGCAAATAGCGCATGCCCACCAAACCGCCGGAAAAGTCCCAGCCCAAAGCGACGCGTGGAGCGCTTTCCGCCGCGGGTTTGCGTTTCGGAATTGTCGTCAGCAGCTTCAATCAATTCATCACCGACCGGCTGCTCGCTGGCGCTCTCGACGCGCTCAAACGCGCGGGCGCTTCCGAGACGCAAATCGAAATCATTCGCGTGCCGGGCTCGCTCGAAATTCCCATCGCCGCGAAAAAATTGGCGCAAACTGGCCGCTGTGAATCCATCATTTGCATTGGCTGCATTTTGCGCGGCGAAACATCGCACTTCGATCACGTGTGCGCGGAAACGGCTCGCGGCGTCCAACTCGCGCAGCTCGATACCGGCGTGCCTATGATTTTTTGCGTGCTTACGTGCGACACGCTCGAGCAGGCCGTCGACCGTGCCGGCCTGAAAAGCGGCAACAAAGGATTCGACGCGGGCCTTGCAGCCATCGAAATGGCGCACCTTTCGCGCCAACTTCTGAGCGCATCGCAGCGCAAGCCAGCTCCCCAAACAAAATTGCGCGTCCGATCTAAGCATCGCTGAATATGACCCTTCGCCGCAAATCTCGCGAGTGCGCTCTACAGATGATTTTCCAGTGGGAGATGAACCATCAATCCGCTGCGCACATCGAGCGTTCGTTTTGGAAGTCCGCGCGTGCCGCGGAATCGACGCGCCGGTTTGCCAACGAGCTTTTCGAAGGCGCCATCGCGCAGGCGGATTCGAATGACAAATTTCTTGGCAAGCTCTCCAAAAACTGGCGGCTGGAGCGCATGCCCGAAATCGACCGCGGCATTCTTCGATTGGCCATTTATGAATTGCGCTCAGGGACCGCGCCTGTAAAAGTCGTTATCAACGAGGCGCTTGAGCTGGCAAAAAAGTTTTCCACCGCTGAATCCGCGCCCTTTCTCAACGGCATCCTCGATGCGGCAGCAAAGTCAATCGCCCCAGAATAGAGAAAATGAATCAGTCAAAATTCAAGCTTATCCACTAGCAGGATAGCGCCTGGATTGCATCTCGCTATAACCGTAACGCCATTACCATCAGTTGTTTACGAGTTTGTTTGCAGCTCGGACACGCCTCGACCTCAAGTACTCTGCAACTTTGTCGATTCTCCAGTGTTCAATATCCGAGAGCGAAATCTAGAACATTTCAAGGAGAGACGGACATGAACATCGCGAAGACGATTCGGCGCAGCGCATTAGGACTCGCAGCCATGGGTTTGCTTTCAGTTGGTGCGTGGGCGCAGGCGCCTGCAGCGGCTTCATCACCGGCCGCCCCGACAGCGCAGCAGCGCGATATTCGCCACGACCGCAGGAATATCCGACAGGACCGCCGCGACATTCGCAGCGACAAGCGGGACCGCCGGGCAGACCAGCGCGATATCAATCATGATCGGCGCCAGTTGGCCAGGTCCAACGCGAGGAATGGCGTGAACAGCAGGCGTTCGCAGGCTCTGCGGCACGACATTCGCAGCGACCGGCGCGACCGCCGAGCGGACACGCGGGATATTCATCATGATCGCCGCAATATCCGCCAGAATCGGCGCGAGGTGCGTCACGACGTTCGCCAGAGCCGGCACGGACGCTAATCGAGCGAGGCTTAATCGCGAGGCCGCTTGAGGATGTGGCTTAAGAGTCTCTCGAGAATCTTTGTGGGTCGTGGCTTCAGCCACGACGTAAACGCTGCAAAATCAGTTCGCCTTCAGCCGCTGAAGTACAGATTTTCCGGTTTTCACGCAGACTCTTAAGAGCACGCATCAAATTGCGGCCTGATCTTTTTCAGTCTCGGCTAGATTTCGATGTGGCCTTCGAGGATGCGTACAGCAGAGCCGCTCACGTAAGGTACAAGTTTGCCTTTCTTGCTTACTACCTGTACTCGAATTTCGCCCGGCCGTCCCATCTCGACGCCCTGCGTGATGGATAATTCTTCGCCTGTCTTCAACTCTCCGTGCTTGACCAGGTAAGCGCCCAGCGAGCCCCCTGCGGAGCCCGTGGCCGGATCCTCCACAATTTCCCAGGGAAGCATTCCGCGCGCGAACGCCTTGCCGCGGTCGGCGAGGGCAAAGCAATAGGCCATAGTGCTATTGCCATTCAGCAAGTGAAAAAGTTCGCGTAAATTGGACCGAATTTTTTGCAGCGCCGCCCTGCCGCGCAACGGAACCATCAAATTGAAAATTCCGGTTGAGACGGATTCAATCGGCAAATTGGAATCAATGTCGCTGGATTTCAACCCCAGCGCCTCGGCGAGTTTGTCGCGCGACATTTTCACGGATTTGAACTTGGCATCTTTCTGCGTCATGGTCACGCGCGCGGGCCGCCCTTCGTGAAAAGTGATCTCCACTGGCAATATTCCTGCGCCGGTTTGTTGTTGGATCTGCACGGGCCCTTCCGAGGCGGGTACCACGCCAAGTTCGGCAAGCAAGAACCACGTGCCGATTACCGGATGGCCCGCCAGAGGCAGCTCTCGCGTGGTGGTGAAAATTCGCAGACGCGCAAGCGCTCGATTGTTCGTTGGCCGTTGAACAAACACGGTCTCGGCAAGATTCATTTCCCGCGCCACGGTTTGCATCTGCCGGGATGACAAATCATCGCCATCCGTGATCACCGCCAGCGGATTCCCAGCGTAGGCCTTGGTAGTAAAAACGTCGAGTTGGTACAGCCGCCGTTTCATTCTTGCCAGCCGCCTTGCCTCTCCAGGAATTCTTCCAGCTTTCTGTGCGAGCCTGTTCAATGAACTTGATAGTATGCGGCAAGCGCCCATGAGTCTCAAATGCGTTTTCGTCAAACTAGCGTGGCGGCCAAAATCTTCTCCGCGCCAAATCGCCAGTGACAGAAAAAATCAGAAACGATATGCTCGGGCGTGTCCCTGAGTGAGGCGAGCTTCCTCTTTTTTGCCGCGCTGGTGGCCGGCGTGATCAATGCCGTCGCGGGCGGAGGCAGCTTCATTTCCTTTCCGGCGCTGCTTTTCACCCGCATAGCCCCAATCTCCGCAAACGCAACGAACACGGCCGCGATGTGGCCGGGCACGATGGCCAGCGTGGTCGCTTACTGGCGCGAAATGAGCCAGCCGCGCGTGCGTAAACTGCTGCCGCCGCTGCTCATCACGGGATTCATTGGAGGCATAATTGGTGCAACCATCCTGCTGAAAACTCCGCAAGCGACCTTCATGAAAATGGTCCCGTGGCTGCTGCTCGGCGCAACGCTGCTATTTGTGGCCAGCGGCAAAATCGCTGCATGGGTGCACGCGCATGGCGAGCACGCTGGACGCCGGCGCATGATATTTGTCGCGGGGCTCGCGGCAGAGCTGTTCATTGCCGTGTACATCGGATACTTCGGTGCGGGAGCGGGAATTTTGGTGCTGGCAGTGCTGGCGCTTTTGGAAGCCGGCAACATTCACGCGATGAATGGTCTGAAATCGCTGCTGGTGAGCGCGGTCAACATGGTGGCGCTGGTGATATTTATACGCGCGCGCGTAATTGTGTGGCCAGAGGCGCTTGTGATGCTTGTGGGCGCGGCCATCGGCGGTTACGCGGGCGCGCACTATGCTCAGAAGGTGCATCCCGCGTTGGTCCGCAAGCTGGTGATTGCCATCGGATTTGGCATGGCTGCATATTTTTTCGTGAACCAGTACGTTTAACAATCGGCGCGAAAACCGCGCTTCGAATTCTGTAAGCCTCGCGCGCAACCTCCTTTCGAAGTTCAGGGTTTCGAAGATCCCAATACTTACCTATTGACATTCGATAGGAGGGCACGTTACTGTGGTGCTGAGATACAGAGCATCTATAGGAGTGAAGATGGAAAAAGGTCAAACCGAGCTACTGCAAGGGACGTTGGACATGCTCATCCTGAAATCCCTCGCGCTCGGCCAAATGCACGGCCTGGGAATTTCCCGCCGCATCGAGCAAATCACCAAAGGGACTTTTCAGGTGAAGCCCGGCTCGCTCTTCCCGGCGCTGCACCGCATGGAAGAACAGGGCTGGTTGAAGGCCACATGGGGCGAGTCAGAAAATAATCGCCGTGCGCGCTATTACCAGCTCACCACAGCCGGCCGCAAACATTTGGGAACGGAGACCCAGCGCTGGGGCCGCATTTCGCTGGCCATTGAACGGGCTCTCGAGGCGTAAAAAGCAGCGAGTAAGTAACAAAAGGGCGCATGCCGATGTGGCTCAGGAATGCGTTGAAGAATTGGATAAAGCGCCAGCACGCGGATGCGGAGCTCGATGAGGAGGTGCGCAGCTATGCGGACATGCTCGCCGACGAGAAAATCCGCAATGGCGCAGGCATGTCGGCTCACCAAGCGCGGCGGGAAGCTAGCATGGAACTGGGCGGCGTCGAGCAAGTGAAAGAACGCATCCGCGAAGCCCGCGCGGGCTATTTCCTCGAAACGCTCTGGCAGGACCTGCGCTACGGCGCCCGCATGCTGCGCAAATCGCCGGGATTCACCGCCGTCGCTGTGCTCACCCTTGCTTTGGGCATCGGCGCCAACACCGGCATGTTCAGTCTCATTAACGCGGTTCTGCTTCAGCCATTGCCCGGCATCGCAAATCCTCGCCGATTAGTTTCTCTATTTCGAATGCAGAAGAATAATCCATTCTCCGTGATGGGATATCCGGATTACGTAGACTATCGCGACCGCTGCCAGTCTTTTTCTGGCTTGGCGGCGCATTCCGCAATCTGGATGGATCTCGGCAGCGGAACGCCGGAACGAATCATCGGCGATGTTGTCACAGGGAATTACTTTTCTGTCTTGGGAGTTCGCCCAGCGCTGGGCCGCCTAATCGCCCCCGGAGATGATGTCAAGCGTGGCGCCAATCCGGTTGCAGTGCTGAGCTATTCGCTCTGGCAGCGTAAATTCGCCGCAAACCCCAGCATCTTGGGAACCACGATCCACCTGAACGGATATCCATTCACCGTGGTCGGCGTCGCCTCACAGAATTTTACCGGAGTGCTGGCCGCCATACGGGCCGACGTTTGGGTCCCGATGAGCATGCTGGATGAGGCAATGCCAACCTCGGTTGGCCAGCACTTTTTTGAAGAACGTGCGTGGGGATGGCTGCGCGTCTTTGGCAGACTCAAGGGAGCGACCTCATTCGAGCATGCGCAGTTGGAAGTCGACACAATTGCGCGGGAGCTCCAGTTGGCTTACCCAACTACCAACACAGGACACACAGTCGCGCTCGAACGGGGTGTGGGCATTGACCCAGACGACCGCGCCAGCCTGACCAGTTTCCTTGCCTTGCTCTTTGGCGCCGTCGGCTTACTCCTGCTGATAGCTTGCGCGAATATCGCCGGCTTGCTCCTTGTTCGCGCTACGGGGCGGCAACGAGAGATTGGGGTCCGGCTGGCGCTCGGCGCAATGCGGAGTCGTCTTGTTCGCCAGCTTGTGACCGAAGGCTTGCTGACCTCGCTCGCGTCCGGCGCACTGGGCTTGATTCTGGCTCCGTGGATAATCACGATTGCCATTCGTTATGCGCAGCCCGCATCAGTGATTCGAGATTCCAACGTGAGCCCCGACGCAGGTGTTCTTGCCTTCACGCTTCTTGTCTCGATTCTGGCGGGTGTGGCGTTTAGCGTGCTTCCGGCCCTCCGCTGCTCCTCTCCGGATATCCTAAAGTCGCTCAAGGAGACAGCGCCGAGTAACAGGCGAAGTCAATCGTTCCTCCAGCGCCTCCTCGCAGCGGCACAAGTCAGTGCGTCCTTTCTTCTCTTGATTGCAGCCGGACTGCTTTTCCATGATATGCACCGGATCCTCAATGCCGATCCGGGCTTCGACACCAGTAACATCTTTTTGGCTTCGATCGACCTCACCAAACAGGGCTATCAAAACGGGGATGGCAGCTCGGTCGGAGCGCTTCGAGGTCAAGACGGCGAGTACTTTAGTGGAAAACGCATAGAACTCTTCTATCGCCAGCTTTCTGTCCGCCTTGCGAAGCTGCCGGAAGTGCTCTCCGCGAGCCTTTCGACCTCGGTTCCTCCAAATCCGTGGCCCGGCGCCGTATCCGTCTTTCACCCAGGCGAGGAACCGACGCAACAGGTGCTAAGAGGGCAGGAATTCCAGCGTGGTCTGCGCGTCAACATCGTCACCGTGTCACCAAACTACTTCCAAACGCTGGGTGTCCCGCTCATGCAAGGACGCGACTTTACCTGGGAGGACAATGAGAACGCACCCGGCAGAGCGATTATCAGCCGGAATCTCGCCGAACGTATGTGGCCCGGCGAAAATGCCATTGGTAAGCGCATATCTTGGCCCACCCTCGTCGGGCCTCCCCGCGCGCCGCTTGAGATTGTAGGCGTCGCCACCGATTGCAAGTACCTGTCGCTGACTGAGCCAGCTCCGCTCATCATGTACATTCCCCTATCGCAAAACTATTCCGGGCGCGCCACAATTGCGCTGCATACAACGTTGCCTCCCGGCGCCGCGTTCACCGAACTGCGCGGTGCCGTCGCTAGCTTGGACAAGACGCTCCCCGTCTTTGAGACCCAATCGATGCAAGAGCACGTCGCTTTTTCTGTGTGGCAGCAAAAGATGGCGAGCAGCCTCATCGGCGCGTTTGCTGGCCTGGCGGTATTCCTCGCCACGATCGGAATTTACGGCGTGATTGCGCACTCAGTGTCGCAACGCACGCACGAGATCGGCATCCGCATGGCGCTCGGAGCGCAACCCAGGGCAATTTTGCGAATGGTGTTATACGAGGGCGCGAGGCTCGCAGCGGCGGGCCTTGGCCTCGGATTCGTCGCGGCGCTAATTCTCACGCGGTTCTTGCGAACCATGTTGTTCGAGATCAAGCCAGCGGACCCGCTCACCTTCGCCGCGGTTGCCATTCTGTTGGCGCTGGTCGCGCTGGCGGCATGCTACATCCCGGCTCGGAGGGCGATGAAAGTCGATCCCATGGTCGCGCTCAGGTATGAGTGAAACACCGCGGAGCAAGAACTGAGACGGAGCTATTCTTCGCCAATATCTTCGCGCCACAGCGCGGGATTGGCGTGAATGAAGTCGCTCAGCATTTGAATGCATTCCGGGTTTTCCAAATCGACCACCTCCACGCCGTTTTCACGCAGCCAATCAATGCCGCCGGGAAAATTCTGCGATTCGCCGGCAATCACTGTCCCAATGCGAAACTGGCGTATCAATCCGCTGCAATACCAGCACGGAGCCAGCGTGGTCACCATGATTTTGTCGCGATAGCTTCGCTGACGTCCCGCCTTCCGAAATGCATCTGTCTCGGCGTGCATCGACGGGTCATCTTCCTGCACCCGCAAATTGTGGCCGCGTCCCAGCAGCTTGCCATCGCCGCTAAAAAGCGCCGCGCCAATCGGAATGCCGCCCTCCGCGAGGCCGATGCGCGCCTCCGCGATGGCCGTTTCCAGCAGCCGCAAATAATTTTGCGTATCCACAATTTTCCCGCATCAGTTTAGCTGATACCCATCGCTCGCGAAAGCAGTCCAAAGTGGACTCAGGCGACCTATTTGGTAAGCCCGAATCAGCGGTGCGAAGCGCAGGATTCTGGGTTAGAATGCCGCGCGATGGCTGCGGCAGCCGCGAAACCAGTGCTGGCAATTTATCCGGGTTCGTTTGATCCGGTCACCAACGGGCATCTCGACCTGATTGGGCGCGGAGCGAAGATTTTCGACCGCCTCATAGTAGCCGTTCTACGCAACGCGGAAAAATCTCCGCTGTTTGCGGTGAGCGAGCGGCTGGAAATGCTTCGCGAAGCGGCGCGCCCGTGGCCCAACGTTGAAGTGGACGTCTTCGAAGGGCTATTGATGGCCTACGCGCGCCAAAAAAATGCGCAAGTGGTGCTGCGTGGCATTCGCGCCATTTCCGATTATGAATTCGAGCTGCAGATGGCGCTGATGAACCGCAAAATGGAGCCGAATATTGAAACGGTGTTCATGATGCCCGCGGAAGCGTACAGCTATTTGAGTTCCCGGCTGGTGCGCGAAATCGCCCGCCTGGGCGGCTCAGTGAAGGATTTAGTGCCGCCCATAGTGGAAGAGCGCTTGAAAGCAAAGATCAGTTGAATCCAAATCACGGGGTGAACGTATGCAATTGGCAGAACGAGTGAAACGAATTGCGCCGTCGGCCACGCTCGGCGTGCTGATGGAAAAAGAGAAACTGGTCGCTCGCGGTATCGACGTCGTGGACTTCGGACCCGGCGAACCCGATTTTCCAACGCCCGATCACATCAAACGCGCCGCCGTAAAAGCTCTGGAAGAAAACAAAACGAAGTACACCCCCGCCGGCGGAATCATGCCGCTGCGCCAGGCTGCCGTCGAGTGGCACGCGAAATATCTGGGCAGCAGCTACGCGCCGAAGGAGTGCGTGATTAATGCCGGCGGGAAGCATTCGCTTTTCAATGTGATTCATGCGTTGATCAATTCCGGCGACGAAGTTCTGATCCTTGCGCCGTATTGGGTAAGCTACCCGGAAATCGTGAAGTGCGCCGGCGGCGAGCCGGTGATTGTCGATACCCAAGCGCAGAATGGCTTCATTCCGCGCGCCTCGGAAATTGAAAAGTTCATCACGCCGCGCACAAAAATCCTCATTGTGAATTCTCCGTCGAATCCCACCGGCGCGGTGATTCCCGAAGATGAATTCGCGAAAATCCTCGACCTCGCAAAAAAACACCATATTTGGCTGCTCTCCGACGAATGCTATTCGCACTTCGTTTACGGCAATGCCAAGCCTTTTTCCGTGGCCAGTCTGCCCGGCTCAAAAGACCACGTGATTATTTCCGCTTCTCTTTCGAAAACTTTTGCAATGACTGGCTGGCGCATGGGCTACACCCTCGCGCCGCAGGAACTCGCTGACGCGGTGCTGAAGCTGCAAAGCCAGTCCATTTCCAATCCGACTTCGATTGCCCAGTATGCCGCTTTGGAAGCGCTGCGTGGCGGAATGGAAAGCGTCGAGGCCATGGTGACGCAATTTGCAAAGCGGCGCAGAAGGATTGTGGATGGTCTGCGCGAAATTCCTGGCATCACCTGTCACGAGCCGGATGGCAGCTTTTATGTTTTTCCCAATGTGACTGGCGCTATGAACGGAGACAGCTCTTCCAAAGCCGACACCCTGCAGGTGGCCAAAGACTTGCTCGAGCGCGAGCACGTGGTGGTGATCCCCGGAGACGCTTTCGGCGCTCCCGGCTATTTGCGAATCTCCTACGCCACTTCCATGGAGCGCATCGAAGAGGGCCTGCGGCGGCTCGGCCATTTTTTTCGCGTTGAGAAGGCCGTGAGTTCGACCGTCGGTTCGCGCGGATAACTCTGTGGCGCTGCGGCCCGTTCGATTGGAACCGCAATTCGTGCGGCGCATTTGGGGCGCGCGAAGTTTGGCGCCGCTTTTTCCCGAAAAACAATCGCTCGGTGAGCCCGTCGGCGAGGTATGGCTTACGGGAAACGAATGCCGTTTCGCGGACGGGCCTTTCGCCGGAGAAAAGCTTGGCGATGTTTGGCCGCGCATGAGCGAAGAGTGGGCTGGAAAAGGTGCTCGCCGCGATAGGCCTTTCCCGGTGCTCGTCAAATTTCTGTTCCCGGAAGACAAATTGTCCGTGCAGGTGCATCCGCATGACGATTATGCATTGCGCCACGAAGCAGCCGCCGGCGGAGTCGGCAAAACGGAAATGTGGTACGTGATTTCCGCGCGCCCCGGCGCTGAAGTCCGCGTCGGGCTTAAGCCTGAGGTAGACGACCAAACTTTTCGCAGCGCGATAGTGGCTGGCAATGCCGAAGAAATGCTTGAGCGCATCCCGGTGAATGCAGGCGACGCGATTTTCGTTCCTGCAGGAACCGTCCACACGATTGGTCCGGGAATGGTTCTTTGCGAAGTCCAGCAGAATTCCGATGTCACTTATCGCGTTTATGACTTTGGCCGCGTGGACGCGCAAGGCAAGCCGCGCGATTTGCATATCGAGAAAGCCTTCGCCGTGATTCGCTTCGGAAAGCAATGCGGTGGAAGAGTTTCGCAAAATCAGCGCGCTCATGAGGCTGAGGAAATTACTTTGGCCGAATGCGCCTATTTTTCCGTGACGAAATCTGCGTTTGCAAATTCGCAGCGCGTTAAATGTCAAGGGCAGATGAAAATCGTCGTGGTTCTTGAGGGTCGCGGCGTTCTTCGCACAGAGCCCGGCAACGAACGCATCGACTACGCGCCGGCGCAGGCATGGCTCGTTCCCGCCGCCCTGCGCGATTGTTTTTACGAGCCGCTCGAGCGAACGACGCTATTGTCCATTACCGTTCCTGAGCGAGCGTGAATTTCTGCGGAAAGTACTAAATGGCAAAAAAACAAAACATGCTCCAGTGCGCGGTGATTCTGGCCGGCGGCCGCGGCACACGTTTTTGGCCGCGCAGCCGCAAACGCACGCCTAAACAACTGCTGAACATCGTCAGTGAAAAAAGCATGCTGCGCGAGACCGCCGAGCGCCTTGCTGCGCTTTTCCCGGCCAATCACATTTGGGCGGTCACCAACGATGACCAAGTGGATGCGGTTCACCGCGAATTGCCAAACGTCCCGCAAGAGCAAATCCTCAGCGAGCCGGTGGGACGCAACACAGCGGCGGCCATCGGCCTCGCCGCAATTCACCTCGCGCAAAAGCATGGAGATGTTTTGATGGCCGTGCTGCCCGCGGATCATTACATTGCGAATGCCGCGCGTTATCGCAAAATCGTGCGCGCAGCGATGGGCCTGGCGAGCACACCGGGAAATTTGGTGGTTCTCGGAATTCCTCCCACGCGTCCCGACACCGGATTTGGCTACATCGAGCGGACCAATGCGCTCGCAGCACGCGGCCATACCTCTGCCTATGCCGTAAAGCGATTCACCGAGAAGCCGGATTTAGCCCGCGCGCGAAAGTACCTCGCATCCAAACGGTATTTGTGGAATGCCGGTATGTTTTTCTGGCGCGTTTCAACTTTTCTCGAATGCCTCAGAAAATTTCTGCCCCGCACCTGGAGCGTTCTTGGCGAATTGCAGCAATTCATAGGAACGCCGCAATATTCGCGCTCTCTCAAAGAATTTTATTCGCGTCTCGAAAATATTTCCGTGGATTATGCGGTGATGGAACCAGCGACCCGCCCCGGCGCGCGAGAGCGCGTGTTCGTGCTGCCGGCGAACATCGGCTGGAGCGATATTGGTTCCTGGGCGGCGGTGTACGAGTTGCTGGCGCGCAAGAAAAATCAAAATCTGGCGAACGCCGGCGTATTCACGCTCGACGCGAAAGGCAACTTCATCTCCAGCGGCGGCAAATTCGCCGCAGTCATCGGCGTTAACAATCTGGTGATAGTGGACACGGATGATGCGCTTCTAATTTGTCCGCGAGAACGCGCGCAGGATGTGGGCAAGGTCGTAAAATGGCTCGAAGAAAATCGCCGCTCCGATCTGACGTGAATACGCGATTCCAGCCGGTTCAAATCGTTATTACGCTGCGATAGCAGTCAAAATTGAAACTGACCCACTGTCGCGAGTTTCGTTCGCTTCCCGCTTGAACGCTAATCGCATATACTTTCCGGCGATGACCCAAATTCACTTTGGCACAGACGGTTGGCGCGGCGTGATCGCCGAGGATTTTACCGTCGCGAATGTGCGCAAAGTCGCGGCCGCCATTGCCCGCTATGTGATTCGCGCGGAGCAGCCGCAAGGCGGCGTCCTGATTGGCTACGACGCGCGTTTTGGCGGCCCGCTTTTTGCCCGCGCCGCCGCTGAAATCATCGCTGCGACTGGAACCCCCGTATGGCTGTCGGATGAACCTTGTCCCTCCCCCGCGCTTTCCCTGTTAGTGCGTCAACGTGGCGCCGCTGGCGGAATCATGATTACCGCGAGCCACAATCCCTATCGCTGGAATGGAATGAAGTACAAAGCAAGCTACGGCAGCTCGGCCCTGCCGGGAATCGTCGCGGAAATTGAAAAAGAGCTGGCCGCCGTGCTCGCCAATGGAAACGCAACGCTGCCGCCGCGAAGCGACTTGCTCCATTCCTTGCATGCCCGCGAGCCGTATTTGCAAACGCTTTCGCGGCTGGTCGACTGGGAGCGCATACGCCAGCGGAAATTCCGATTCGTTTTTGATCCTATGCACGGAGCCGCGGCTGGCCTCTTTCGCGAGCTTTGCATGCGCCACAAAGTGGCGTGCGATGAGATTCGCGGCAATTACGATCCGCTTTTCGGCGGCGTGAATCCTGAACCCATCGAGCCCCACGTAGCCGCGCTGCAACAGGCCGTGCCAGCCGGGAAATACGACGCCGGATTCGCCGCGGACGGAGATGGCGACCGCATCGGCGCGGTGGACGTGGATGGAACGTTTATCACTCCGCACCAGATTTTCGCGATTTTGCTTTGGCACCTCGCCGGCACGCGAAAGCAAACCGGCGGCGTGGCGAAAACATTTTCGACCACCAAGATGATCGACAAGATCGCCAAAAAATTTGGGCGCCCGGTCTTCGAGACGCCCATCGGCTTCAAGCATATTTGCGCGTTGATGCTCGAACGCGACATTCTGCTCGGCGGCGAAGAAAGCGGCGGCCTGGCCACCAAAATGTACCTGCCCGAGCGCGATGCTACCGTCAGCGCCCTGCTGCTCGCCGAAGTGATGGCCTGGCACGGCAAGCGCCTGGGCGAACTGGTGAAAATGCTGCACGCGGAATTCGGCGAGCATCACTATGGCCGCGTTGATCTGGAATTGCGTGACGGCCAAAAAGAAAAAGCCATCGAATACTATGCCTCGCGTCCAGCCAAATTGCTCGAATGGAAAATCGAACGCCGCGAAAACCTGGACGGGCAGAAACTCTATCTCCAGGGACAAGGCTGGGTGCTCGTGCGCGCTTCCGGCACGGAGCGAATGCTGCGCGTCTACGCCGAAACGCAAAATCCAAAAACGACCGCGCGAGTGCTCGATGATGTTTGTTCGCGGATAAAAAAGCTCTAGTTTCGCAGGAAGCGGTTGCGCAGAAAAGAACGCTGCGAGCTGGGCCCCATGGCGGAATTTGGGACGCCGTTTCAAGATCGAATTCTCGCCCGATAATCGCGAGGCAACTGTGGAACTTTTCATCTTCGCGCGTTTTCATGCTCGCGCCGGCAAGGAGCATGCCGTCGAGCAGGCCATACGCGACGTTCTCAATCCGACTCGCGAAGAATCCGGCTGCCTGAGCATCCACGCGTTTCGCTCCACTCGCGATAAACAATTATTTTATGTCCATGCAAAATGGAAAGACGAAGCCGCATTCGAAAAACACGTGCGGTTGCCGCATACCCAGCGCTTCGTGGAACATGTCGAGCAACTGATTGATCATCCCTTGGACGTGACGCGCGCAGAAGTGCTCGCCTGATGCGCATCCCCGATTGACAAACACAATAGCGCAGCGATTCTAAAACGTGACGCGCCCGCCGATTTGCGCCGCGAATGGCACGCCCACAGTCGTTCCCGGCCCAAAAAAATCTCCTAGCGCCCCCGCCGGCACGCGCAACTGATTGAGGCTCGTGATTGCCTGCATGTTCGTGCATGCGGGAGGATCAAGGCATAGCGCTGTCGCATTCGCCAGATTGTTCGCTGGCGTGGGCAGCGCCGCCAGATCCGTCACGAAATTCGCGCCCGGATTGTTGCGATTGAACAAATTAAAAAACTCGATGAACGGCGTGGCCGTCACGCGCTCGCCGACTTTGAACGGCCGGCTCACACGCATATCAACCTGCATGTAAGGCGTTCCACGAAACTGATCGAGTCTGGTCTGCACGCCATTAATCACTGCGCGGTCGTCCAATGCGTCGCCCAGGCCATTGACGTCCACAGGCGTAGTCATCGTAAAAGGCCGCGCGCTTTCGAATTGCGACAGCGTGCTCACTTCGAATCCTGCCGGCAGATGAAATTCTCCCGCGACCACCAGCCGGTGCCTCACATCTTCGCCCGAAGGGCCGTAGTCTCCCGGACCAAATGGATTGAGCGGGTTACAAATCCCGTCCACGTAATCGAAAAGCTCCCCCAGCACGCATCCCCAGGTATCCGCGAACGAGTACGTGTAATTCACCACCAGATCGAGCCGCCTCTTCACGTTGCCCTGCAAATGGAGAGACAGCGCGTCGTAGCGCGAACGGTTGTCGCTACGAAAAACATCCAGGTTCGGCACCACCGCTTGCTGGTCCGCCTGATAATTCGGATCCGAAGTTGGAATCAAAGATGTGAATAGCGTATCTCCCGCCGTATACACGTAGCGCGTGTAGCCGTGCATGCCCGTTTCATGCGTCCAATCCGCGCTGGCCAGCCAATTGGAAATGAACGCGTGCTCCACGCCCGCGCTCGCATGCAACGCGTAAGGAGTTCTGTATCCCGGCGCAATGATCGCGCCATTGCCGCCGCCGGCGGCTCCGGGTATGCAGCCGGCATCGTTGGCGTTCTGCAAATTCGGGTCCGCCGCGGGATTTGTGCACGGCCCCGGTGGCGTGTTCACCGCCTGCAACGCCGTCACCCAGCCGGTTTGCGCCAGGTCGTTGTAGTAAAGCCCGATTCCCGCGCGAAATACGGTTTTCTCCGACGTTCCCGGCGAATACGCGATGCCCAGGCGCGGCTGAATCTGCCCGCGATAATCGTGCGGCGCGCTGGTGATGAGCGGTATTTGCAACGCCCGCAGCGTCAGGAAAGCGGGATTCTCGAGTTGCGATCGCCCGGACCCGATGAACAGTCCAAACGTCGTGTCATAGCGAATCCCTGGATCAATCGTCAAATGCGGCGTGACCCGCCAGAAATCCTCAACATACAAACCGAGCCGCTGCACGCTCTGCGAAAAACCGCCGTTTCCCGCAGGTGTGAACGAGCACTGAATTCCCGAAGCGCTCGGCGGAGCAGTCGCGCATTGCGAGCTGAAATAAAATTGCGACGGATTCGCCGCGTAAAAGTTCGGCTCGTTCGGATAAGTCAGCAGCGTCTCCGGGGTGGCCGCAAGCGCGCCGCTCAGCACTGGCTCATGAATGAAATCAATCCCAAATCGCGGCGCATGGTCGCCGCTCGAATGGCTCACGTCATAGCGCAGCTGGTATTTTTCCTGATTGCGCAGCACCGGAAACGCCGTGATCGGCGTGACAAATTGATTGTCGCCAAATGTCTCGAAGCCGGAAATCGTCTGCGCCGTCGAGCTGAACGGGAACGCCAGCGCAAATCCGAAGTTCGAGTTGCGCTCCTCGGTCGAATGCAATCCGCTCGCGTCGAACGTGAACGAGCCCAGCCATGTGGGGCTGAACGCGAACTGGTTTCCAATCACCATGTTCAGATAATTGTTGTGCCAGGTCGCTCCTGTAGAAGGCAGCGTCGCCTGCTGCACCGCGAAATTGTGCGTTGTGTAGTTGTCTCCCGAGGCGCGCAAAAACCATTGCGATCGGCTGGACTGCGCCCAATCGAAGCGCGCCGATCCCAAATAGTCGCGAAACGGCACCGGCACATTGTTGGGTACGCTGATGGAACTCACCCCCGGAATCAATCCTTGCGACGCCAGCGAGGCCAGCGCATTGAATTGCGTCAGGCTGGCCGGACTGTACGCGATGCTCGCGTTTTCGCGCACATACTCCAATGAGGCGAAGAACCACAGCTTGTTTTTCACAATCGGGCCGCCCAGCGTGCTCACGAAATTTTGCCGCGAAAATGGCTGTTTTGGCAGCGGCGCAGGATTCTCGATTGGATAACGCGCGTTTAGCGCTGCCGCCCGTTCGTAAAAAGCCTCCTCGCCATGCCAGTCATTCGTCCCGCGCTTGGTGGTGATGACCACCGAGCCGCCCACCGTCCGCCCCGTGTCCGCGTTTTCCTGCGAAGTTTGCACCGCGAATTCCTGAATCGCGTCCGGCGAAAAATTCTGCAAAAAACCGCCGATGTAATCGTCGGAATTGTCTCCGCCGTCCACCGAAAGCACGTCGTTCAGCCCGGAACTGCCGCCGAACGACACCGCCGTGATGCGCGCTTTGGTTGGGTCGGAAGGCTCAACCGGCTCCGTGCCCGGCACGAGAAAAGCGATGTTGGCGAACGAGCGTTGCGCCAGCGGAATGGTCTGCAAATCCTGCGCGGACACCGTGCCGCCGTGCACCGCGCTGGTAACGTCAATCGGCTCCGTGGCGATCGAGGAAGCCTGGCCCTGCACGGTTACGGTTTCCCGCGCGGCTGCCGGTTTCATCGTCACTTTGATGTCTTTCGCTGAACTGACCGCGACCGTTACCTCCGCCCGCGCGTCCGCAAACCCTGGAGCGCTGACCGTCACGTGATACGGCCCGGGCGCCAGATCATCAATTCGAAATTCACCGTAAGGATCGGCCGTGGTTTCGCGCTGCACCGAACTTTGCGGCGAGCGCACCGTGATTTTCGCCGCAGGCACGCGCGCGCCGGTCGTATCCACAACCTCGCCGACCAGGCTCCCGCGAAAATTCTGCGCCCGCGCTGCCAGCCCTTCGAGCAGCACTGTGCCCAGCAATAGGACAAATACCAGCCAAATGCCGCCCTTCCCTTGCTTCCCCATCATCTCCCCGAGGAACAAATCAATCCAAGCGCGCCAGACCCATGCCCTGATTCATTCGCTTCACTGAAGAATGTATGTGACTTGCAAAAAGCTCAAAAGGTTTCGCCCGCGTTGCGATTCCCGCCGTCCGCCCGAGAATTGCATTTTTCTGCCTCCATTTTGAGCTCGCTGTGCGAATGCATGAGTCAAACTCATTGTATCTGCGCTGCAATCGGCCTACGCTGGCTATCTTTAACGAATTCACTTCTCCCCGAATCCGACAGTCCCATTTCTGAATCCAAGTAACTGTCGCGCGATATAATTCCGCCCGGGTTTTACCGGCCCGGCGAGGCGGCAGTTCCCATGAAATTTACACGAGCTACGGCGCGAATCTTTGCGGCAGCGATGGCGCTTCTCTGCGCGGCGGTCCTGTCGCATGGCGCCGCCCGGCCAATGGTCGCGCGGCCACAAGCCTCTGTTGCCCAGAAAGTGGTCGCGCAAACGCAATTCCCGCCGCTCGAAAAATGGAAAGCCGCTGTCCTTTCCGGAAACGCCGCTGCTCTGCAATCTCTTTACAGCGCCGATCCTCCCGCCGTCACAAAAACGCTCGGCGGAACATCGAGCGATCCTGCCGTCGAAGCTGCGTTCTGGTCCCAACTGAAATCCTCCGGCCTTGCGCGCCTCAAAACGAAAATCGTCTACCTCGATTCTCCGCAGTCCGGCGTGCTGCGCGTCATCTTCACTCTCGAAGCCGATCTGCAAACGCCCTCCGGCCCGGCCAAACGCTTCGCCTCCATCGCCCAGAATTGGATCGAGCAGAACGGCCAGCCCGTAATCTTTGCCACGCAGCGCTCCAATCTCGCGCGCCTTCCGCAGCCGGTCGAATCCAAGCCCAATCTTTATCCCGATCCCGCCGAAGCTCGCACCGACATTGGCGTGGCTCTCTCCGTCGCCGCCCGCGAACACCGCCGCATCCTCCTCGATTTCGGCGGCAACTGGTGCTACGACTGCCATGTGCTCGACGCCACTTTTCATTATCCCGACGTCGCCAAAATTCTCGAACCCAATTTCATCGTCGTGCACATTAATATCGGCCAATACGACAAAAATCTCGATCTCGCCGCGAAATATCAAATCCCGCTGAAAAAGGGCGTTCCCAGCCTCGCCGTGCTGGACAGCACTGGAAAACTTCTCGTCTCGCAAAAGCAGGGCGACTTCGAAAACACCACCAAAATCGGCCTGAAAGACGTTGAGAACTTTCTGAACCGGTGGAAACCCCTGACTAAAATCTCCCGTTCGCCCTCGCGAGTACAGTAACCACCCGAAACCCAACGAAAGCGTTCGCGCCCAAAATAGAGCCATAACGCAAGCTCCCCCTCTTGCTTGCGGATAATAGAGAGGTCCGGGAGAAAATCAGCATGAGCAACCGCCATCTAAAAGTTTCTAGCTGGGCGTCAGCAGCACTGTTTCTGTCTTTGCTCGGAATGTTTTTTTCTGCGCCAACAAAAATGGCTCGTGCTATCGGGAAAGATTCACCTCGTTCCACGGCGCTCCCAAATCCTAAAACATTAGTTGATGAAATGGTGCAGAACGAGCTCAAGGCCGAGAAAGATGACTCGACCCACTGGCTTTTCCGCAAAACAGTCGTTAAGCCCGGAGACAGCAAGACTTGGGAAGTCGTCGAAACGAAACAGGGTGAGGTTCAACGCCTCGTCACTGTAGATGGCCATCCCCTGAACCCCCAGCAGCAGCAGGCCGAGCAACAGCGCCTGCAGCAATTTCTGCGCAACCGCGATGAACAGAAAAAAAAGCGAGAGACTGCTTCCAGCGACTTCCAAAAAGAGCAAGCCCTCATGAAAATGCTTCCGAACGCATTGCTCTATAGCTATGACGGCAAGCAAGACGATTTGATCCGTCTAACATTCAAGCCCAATCCGGACTTTAAGCCCACTACTCGTGAAGCCGAAGTTTTCCATCATATGGCTGGCGTGCTCGTCATCAATCGCAGCAATATGCGCCTCGCTGAGTTCCGCGGCCGCATCATCAGTCGCGTGAACTTTGGCTATGGTTTGCTCGGCCACTTGGATAAAGGCGGCGCCTTCGACGTGAAACAGCAAGACGTTGGCAGCGGCCACTGGGACCTCACTCTGCTCTTTACGCACATCACCGGCAAAGCACTCTTTTTTAAGACGATCTCCGTTTCCGAGAAGATCGTCGAATCCAATTACCATCGTGTCCCCAATAATCTGACCCTGGAACAAGCGGCCAATATGCTCAAGAGCGCCAGCCGCTCCGCTTCGCAGATAAAGACGCCTTCACGGCAATCCGCTGAGGTAGCAGCCGCGCCACACCACCATTAGGACGGAACGCCGTTTACCGGCTATTTCGCGTCATTCCAATGGCGGTTCCCCGTTCGCTGAAACGTCCACATCATGCAAATACGACTGAACTAGTCGGAATTTAACCCCTTGCTGTAACAGGATTTGCGGCATACTTTGCGCTTGACAGCCTCGCCAGACAGGGTCTAAAATTCATATGCGACTGGGGGAGTCGTATATCCCCGTTTCGCCAATTTGTCTCACCGGTTATGCTGAAGCTATCTAAAAAATCCGACTACGCGCTCATCGCTCTAAAGCACCTCGCGGTGAACGCCGACAAAGGCTCGTTCAGCGCCTCGGACATTGCCGAATCCTATGGCATTTCCGCGCCGTTGATGGCCAAAGTGCTGCAAAAGCTCGCGCGTGTAGGAATCGTCATCGCGCGTCATGGTTCAAGCGGCGGCTACATGCTGGCGCGCGACGCCCGGCTGATCACCGCCTTTGAAGCCATTGACGCCATCGACGGCCCGCTTTCGCTCACTTCCTGCGTCACCCATCATGGCGATTGCGAGCAGACAAAAACCTGCACGGTCAGAGAGCCGCTGCGCAGAGTGAACAACAGCATTCTTGCAATGCTCAACAAAGTCACAATTTCAGAAATGGCGCACGACGCCCCGGCTTCCGAGGTCGTCGAATTGAGGGGGTGAGTCAGTTTGAATTTTCCTGATCGTGGCAACACCAGTCAAAATTCAAACTGGCCCACTAAACTGAGAGTTTAGGAGACGAGAATGGCGGTCAAGCTACCAATTTATTTCGATAATCATGCGACCACGCAAGTCGATCCGCGCGTCATAGACGCGATGCTGCCCTATTTCAACGAGAAATTCGGCAACGCCGCCAGCCGCAACCACGCCTTTGGCTGGGTCGCGGAAGAGGGCGTCGAAGAAGCGCGCGCTCAAGTCGCGCAAATCATCAACGCCACGCCCAAGGAAATTGTCATCACCAGCGGCGCCACAGAATCCGACAACCTGGCCATTAAAGGCGTCGCGGCGATGTATCGCGAAAAGGGCAATCACATCATCACGCAGGTCACCGAGCACAAAGCCGTGCTCGACACTTGCAAGCGCCTCGAAAAAGAGGGCTATGAAGTCACTTATTTGCCCGTTGAAAAAGATGGCCGCATTAATCTCGACGATTTGCGCCGCGCCATCACGCCAAAGACAATTTTGATCACCATCATGTACGCCAATAACGAAATCGGCGTCGTTCAGCCCATCGCCGAAATCGGAAAAATCGCCAAGGAAAAGGGCGTCTTCTTCCACGTGGACGGCGTGCAGGCTGTCGGCAAAGTTCCTGTAGACGTTCAAAAGGACGGCATCGACCTGCTCTCCATTTCCGCGCACAAGCTTTACGGCCCCAAGGGCGTCGGCGCGCTTTACGTTCGCCGCAAGAACCCGCGCGTCCAACTCACTGCCATGATTGACGGAGGCGGCCACGAACGCGGCATGCGTTCCGGCACTTTGAACGTTCCCGGCATCGTCGGCCTCGGAAAAGCCTGCGAGCTTTGCCGCCTCGAAATGGCGGAAGAGAGCGAGCGCCTGCGCGGCCTGCGCGATCGCCTGAAAACTGGCATTATGAGCAAGCTCGACGAAACCTACATCAATGGCTCGATGGAGCATCGCCTTCCGCACAATATCAACATCAGCTTCGCGTACGTCGAAGGCGAATCGCTGCTCATGGGCATCAATGACGTGGCCGTTTCGAGCGGCTCCGCTTGCACTTCCGCCACTCTCGAGCCCAGTTACGTCCTGAAGGCTCTCGGCGTTGGCGAAGATCTTGCGCACACTTCGATTCGCTTCGGCCTCGGCCGCTTCAACACTGTTGAAGAAGTCGACTACGTTACCAATCGCGTCGTCGAAACCGTCGAGCGCCTCCGCGAGCTTTCGCCACTCTACGAAATGGCCAAGGAAGAGGGCGTCGACGTCAGCAAAATGAACTGGAAAACGGCCTAGCGTCATAGTTGTCATTCCGAACCCGGCCGCGGCTTTTGCGGACGTCGGTGAGGAACTAGGATCAGGGGTTTTAACCCCTGAAGGGCCATTGAGGGCATGAGAGGTTTTGTAAGGGCAAGGCTTCAGCCGTGCCGAAAAGGAAGGCAAAAGCGGTTTTAACCGCTGAGGGCCAGTTTGATTTTTGTAGCGGCGGCCTTTAGGCCGGCAGTTTTTGTAAGGGCACGGCTTCAGCCGTGCCGATAGGCAAGAAGAGAACGGGGCTTTAGCCCCTGAGGCTATGTTTGGCAAGTTTCAGCAAATTTTCTGGAGGGCATGATGGCTTATTCGGACAAAGTAATCGATCACTACAATAATCCGCGAAACGTCGGTTCGCTCGACAAGAAGGACCAAAACGTAGGCACCGGCCTCGTCGGCGCGCCGGAATGCGGCGACGTCATGAAGCTGCAAATGAAGATCAATCCCGAGACGCGCGTCATCGAAGAGGCTAAGTTCAAGACCTTCGGATGCGGCTCGGCGATTGCCAGCTCTTCGCTGGCCACGGAATGGGTGCGCGGCAAAACCGTCGAGGAGGCCCTCGCCATCAAGAACACGGACATCGTCCGCGAGCTTTCGCTCCCGCCGGTGAAAATCCATTGCTCCGTGCTGGCTGAGGACGCCATCAAGGCGGCGATCTCCGACTGGAAGCGCAAGGCCGGCGACGAAAAGTCCGCTGCCGTTCAAGCTGCCACGCCTCAGGCCAGCAGCTAACTGCTTCGCGGTGCCCTGTTTGTCATTCCGAGCGAGTCCCGATGAACTGTATCGGGACGACGAGGAACCTGCTGTTGACTTTCGTAGCGGCGACCTTTAGGTCGGCAGCTTTTGCTGCGCAGGGTAGCGAGTTCTGTAGCTCACGTCCCGTTCGCGCACGTATTTGCGCGAACTGACGTGAGGCTTTCAAAGCGGGCTGGATGGGAGTTGCGATTCCGAGCCGCTGCAGCGGAATCCAATGTTTTTAGGGGGTCGGAGCTTCCTCCGACATTACTGCGTACGTTTTTTTGGGCTTTCGCGCAGTTCGCGTCCCGACGCTTCTGGTCGGGAAGCCCCTGAAGTACGGGATTTAGAATCGCAGAAATTTTATGATTCACGTCACCGAAAAAGCGGCTCAAAAAATCCGCGAATTGCTCGCCAAAGAAGGCGTGCCCGTGGACTCCGGCGGACTCCGCGTCGGCGTGCAGGGAGGCGGCTGCTCCGGCCTTTCCTACGCCATGCGCCTCGAAACGCAGGCCCGCGATCGCGACAACGTCATCGAGGAAAATGGCGCCCGTGTCTTCGTCGATCCCAAGAGCCTTCTCTATCTCGCGAACACCACGCTTGATTTCGAAGAAACTCTGGTGCGCCAGGGATTCGTTTTTCAGAATCCTCAGGCGACGCGAAGCTGCGGCTGCGGCAGCTCTTTCACCGCGTGAGAAGCGCCCGCCTCGCCGCCTGCCGTTTGAGCCCGCTAAGGAAGCAGAAATCTTGAGAATCAGATGAGCGCCACGAACACACAAACCGAATCCGTCCCCGCCGTATTTTGCTGGAGTTGCAAAGCCCCATCCGGCAACGCGCATTTCTGCGTGGCCTGTGGCAAGATCCAGCCGCTCGCTCGCGAAGCCGATTATTTCGCGTTTTTTTCCATGCCGCAGAATCTGCAGATCGATGCGGCCGCCCTCGAGCAGCGCTTCCATCAGTTGAGTTGGAAGTTGCATCCGGATAATTTCGTTCGAGCCTCCGAATTCGAGCGCAATCTCGCTCTCGAACGCTCCTCCGAATTGAACGACGCCTATCGCACCCTCCGCGATCCCATCGCCCGCGTCGAATATCTGCTGCTTCGCGCCGGCGTCCGCAAGGAAGGCACCACCAAGCAGCAGGCGCCTCCCGAATTGCTCGAAGAGGTCTTTGAATTGAACGAATCGCTCGACGAATTGCGCGAAGCCAAATCCGAGGGCGGTGATCTCACCGAGTTGCGCGAAAAACTCACTGCGGCGCAGCAGAATTTTCAGCAGAAACTCGCGGAAGTCGACGCCCAACTGGACGCCGTCTTCGCCGGATGGGATGCGGCGCTCGCCAGGCCCGAAACAGACGCCGCCCGCCCGGCCCTCATGGCCAAATTGAACGAATTGTTGAATCGCCGCTCCTACATTCGCAATCTGGTGCGCAATGTAAGCGAGGAATTGGGGCAAGGTTAAGGCTCTTATGTTTACATGTCTAATCGCGACGCTGAAAATTAGAAATCGCCGTAACTCGCGTCAAATGAACGATATCACTTTTTCTAATCGTAAACTTTTGCCACTTTTTAGGAATGGGAATAGACACCCGGAATAGACACAAAGATGAGCAAAACAGTCGGCATCGATCTCGGCACAACTTTCAGCCTGGTGGCTTTCATTGACGCCGCCACGGGCGAGCCGCAGTGCATCCCCGGCCCCTGGGGCAGCACCCTATGCCCCTCCGTCGTCAGCCTCGACTCTGACGGTAAAATCGTCGTCGGCGAAGCCGCCCGCCAGCTTCTGCTCACGCAGCCGGAACGCTCCATTTATTCGGTGAAGCGCCTGATGGGCCGCGGCGTGGAAGACGTTCGCGGCGAACTCAAAATTTTTCCATTTCGCATCGACGAAAATTCCCGCAATGTGATTCGCGTGCGCCTCGGCGAAAAATATTTCACGCCGCCGGAAATTTCCTCGTTCATTCTCCGGGAACTGAAATCCTGGGCCGAGAAATTCTTCAAGGACACCGTGGATCGCGCAGTCATCACCGTTCCGGCATATTTCAACGACGCGCAGCGCCAGGCCACCAAAGACGCGGGGCGCCTCGCCGGCCTCGAAGTGCTTCGTCTCGTCAACGAGCCCACCGCCGCCGCGCTTGCTTACGGTTTGCACAAACAGCGGCGCGGCCGCGTCGCCGTTTACGATTTCGGCGGAGGCACGTTCGATATTTCCATTCTCAAACTTATCTCCAGCGCCGAGGGCGACATTTATCAGGTACTTTCCACCAATGGCGACACGCATCTCGGCGGCGATGATATTGACAACACGCTGCTGGCAATCGTCAGCGCGGAAATCGCCGCGCAATTCCATTTTGACGTCACCGGTGATCCGGAAGGCGTGCAGAAACTTCGCAAATGCGTGGTTCACGCCAAGCACGACCTTTCCGAAGCGGAAGAAGCCACTATCGGTTTCGAACTGCCGGATGGCCGCGCCTATTTGCGCAAGATGAGGCGCAGCGAATTCGATAAAGCCATCGCGCCAATTGTTGCGCGCACTATGGCGCCGGTGAAAATGGCTCTCGCCGATGCGAAACTGAAGCCCGCGGAAATTGATGAAGTGGTGCTCGTCGGCGGCTCCACGCGCATTCCATTGGTTCGAAAAACTGTTGGCGATTATTTCGGCCGCGCCCCGCACGTCGAGTTGAATCCCGATGAAGTGGTGGCGCTCGGCGCTGCAGTTCAAGCGGACATTCTCGAAAGCGGCGTGAAAAACATGCTGCTGCTCGATGTGACGCCGCTCTCACTCGGCATCGAAACCATGGGCGGAGTGGTAGCGAAATTGATTCCGCGAAATTCCACGATTCCCGCGAGCGCGCAGGAGCTTTTCACTACCGGCGTGGAAAACCAGACGGGGATAGACATTCACATTCTGCAGGGCGAACGCGAACTGGCGAAAGATTGCCGCTCGCTGGCCCGTTTTCAGTTGAAAGTTCCACCCGGTCCCGCAGGCCTCGCGCGCATCGAAGTGAAATTCCTGATCGACGCCAACGGAATTTTGCAAGTGGCTGCGCGCGATCTGCGCAGCGGCGAGCAAAGCTCCATCGAAGTGCAGCCCAGCTACGGCCTCACCGACGCGGAGATGGAAAAAATGCTCGAGGAGTCCATCGAATTCGCCGAGCAGGATTTTGCCGAGCGCCAGTTAATCGAAGCGCGCAATGAGGCGGACACTATTTTGCGCGCCACGGAAAAAACTCTGGCGTGCGAGGAAACGCAATCGCTCGCCGCAACCGAGCGCGCGAAAATCAATGCGGCGGTGAAAGCGTTGCGCGAGGCGATGGCGGGCAAGGATTACAAATTGGTTCGCCAGCGAGTTGACGAACTTAATCTCGCGACGCATCATCTTGCGGAAATCAGCATGAACAAAGCGCTGCAAGCCGCGGTCGGCGGCAAGCGCATCGAGGAATTATAGAGCGTAGCGTTTTGAGGAGCGCCATATGGGCGGCAAAAATCCTTACATCGAAGAGACAAAATATACTCCCGCGACGCAGAAATTTAAGGTGACGTTCGCGAAAGAGGGCAAAACAGTCGAAGTCGATCCATCGAAATTTCCTTACGGCCACGATGGCCTTCCCGGCAGCATTCTGGACATCGCCACTGGATTTCACATGGGCCTGGACCACGCTTGCGGCGGCGTTTGCGCCTGCTCGACGTGCCACGTCATCGTGCACGAAGGCCTCGAATCCTGCAACGAGGCCACCGATGCGGAGCTGGATCAACTCGACGAAGCCCCCGGCGTCACGCCCAAATCGCGCCTCGGTTGCCAGTGCGTTCCCGACGGCACAAAAGATCTTGTGGTGGAAATTCCGTCATGGAATAAAAATTACGCAAAGGAAGCGGAGCACTGATCGAGCGCCGGCGGGTGGCGTCTGGATTTAGCCCGGGCTGATGATTTGCACTGGGAATTCATAAGGAGCGAACATGCCTTCTACATTTGACTGGGACAACGCGGAAGAGATCGGCATCCGCCTCGCGGAAAAATTCCCGGAGATCGATCCGCTGACCGTGCGATTCACCGACTTGCACAAATGGGTCACCGAGCTCGACGGCTTCACCGGCGATCCTGCGCAATCCAACGAAGGCAAGCTCGAAGCCATTCAAATGGCCTGGCACGAGGAGTACGTGGAAAATCAGAGTTGAGCAGCGCGAAGGATAATTTTCGGCGCACAAGAGGAGACGAAAGCATGAGCGACGCGGAGTTGCGGTATCCCATCGGCAAATTTCAGCCCACTGCGCCCACCGAAGAAAATCGCAAGCAGTTTCTCGCGCAAATTGAAGAGGCGCCCAAGAAATTACGCGCTGCCGTCGCGGGACTTTCGCGCGATCAGCTTAATACTCCCTATCGAGATGGCGGCTGGACAGTCCAGCAAGTGGTGCATCATTTGCCGGACAGTCACATGAACGCCTATACGCGTTTTAAGCTCGCGCTCACCGAAGATGAGCCGACCATCAAGCCCTACAACGAAACGCGCTGGGCGGAATTGAGCGATTCGCGGACTACACCGGTGGAAACTTCGCTTGGGTTGATGGACGCGCTGCACGAGCGCTGGGTGAATTTGCTGCGCGCCATGAGCGCGGGCGATTTTGCGCGCACCTTGAAGCATCCCGAACATGGAACAGTCTCGCTTGACTATATGCTAAGTCTTTACGCCTGGCATGGCTGCCACCACGTCGCGCACATCACCAACCTCCGTGCCCGCAAGAATTGGAAATAGGCGCGGGGCGTGGTCCAGACAGGCACACTCTCCGGCTGTGGGATGAGAAATCCATGTGCGAAAAAGGGATGCAATGTCAGCGAGGCGCGTGAGACGGCGCGGTGGCTCGGCAGCCTTCTGACCGTTGCATTTTTGTCATGTGCGCTATCTGTTTTGGGCCAGGCAAACCAAAGGCCGACAAATCATAAGCTCGCCACCGAAATCGACAAGCTCTTTGCTGCTGACATCAATGATGAAACTCCAAGCCATGCGCTGCACGCACGAGTCCGTCAGATTTTTGCCGAGAGCGGAATACCGTCGGACGAAACGGTCGGCAAAGAAGCGGCTGAGGAATATGTCATCTTGCTTTCCGGCGAGCCGCGGGACTTCATCGAAAAGGTGCTGCCTCAGCTCAAGAAGGCTGCCGATGCTGGAAAGGTCTCGGAGAACAGTTACATTTATCTCCGCGCTCAACTGCGCCAGAAAAAGATTCGCGAGAAGTTCAGCGGCCCGCCTGCAAATCCGGCATTGAAAAAAACAATCGAGCGTCTTATTAAGACTGACCAGGCGGCGCGCCCGGCGGGTAAACAAAACTGGGACCTCAAGAAGATGGAAGCGGCAGATCGCGCGGACGGAATCGAAGCACACGCTATCTTTGCTAAGTACGGCCTTCCCACATTCGCCATGGTTGGGCCTCAGGCTGCACGGGATTTCGACACTGTTATTCAGCACCAGCCGCTTGCTTTTCAAAAGCAAGTTCTGCCTCAAATGAAAGCCGATGCTGAGGCGGGCCAGGTTAGCTCAGAAAGCTATGCGATGCTGCTCGACCGCGTGGAATCCTATTCTCATCGGCCACAGACTTACGGCGAGAATTTTGTCTGCTCTCCCGACGGAAAGGGGAGACCCTCGCCAATCGCAGATGCCGCCGATGTAGCCCGCCGCCGCGCTGAATTGGGCCTGATGCCCTTGAACCTATACGCGAAGGTCCTCGGAGAACTTTACATGAACAACCTTTGCGCACAAGTAGCTGCAGAGAATAAAAAAGCCGCCCACAGCAAACCTGCAAAACCACACTAACAGAAGCACGACGAGCTTCCTTACTGGAGCCTTACGGCGCGAGAAGGTTTTCTACTGCCACTTTGATTTTTTCTTCGTGGCCGAAGCCCTCAAACCAACGCACATTGGCTTCGCGACGGAACCAGGTGATTTGGCGCTTCGCGTAGCGTCGGGTGGCCTGTTGAATTTCGCGCACTACCGTTTCCAGCGGCGTGCCGCACAAAACGTGTTCGCGAAGCTGCGCGTACCCGAGAAACGTGAACGGTTTTGCAGACGGCGCAATGCCCATGCGAATCAAATTTCGCACCTCGTCGACCCAGCCTGAGGCGAGCATTTCCTCAACGCGCTGGTCGATCCGCGCATAAAGCTTCGCGCGCGCCGGCATCAGCCCGATTTTTACAGTCGCGAATCCCTGCAGCGGATTTCGCCCGCGCCCGAGAAGCTGGCTGGCGGGTTTGCCAGTCAAAAGCGATACTTCGAGCGCCCGAATGATTTTTTGCGTATCGCGTTTTGCAATGCGGGCCGCGCCAGTTGGATCGCACCGCTTCAGGATGCGATGCAAATACTCCGGGCCATTTTTTGCCGCGCGCTGCCGCAGCCGTTCACGAATCTCCTCGGAGCGGGCGGGCAAATCGTCCAATCCTTCGAGCAACGCGCGCAAATAGAGGCCCGTGCCGACGGTCAAAATCGGCAGCTTCCCGCGGCTGCTGACCTCTTCAAGTTGTTCGAGCGCGAGCCGCCGATAATCCCCCGCCGTAAACACCTCGGTTGGCCCGACCAAATCAACGAGGTGATGGCGAATTCCTCTCTGCTCCGCCGGCGGGACTTTTCCGGTGCCAATATCGAAATGCCGGTAAACCTGCGTGGAATCGCAGCACAAAATTTCGCCGTCGAGTTTTTCCGCGAGTGAGATGGCCAGCGCAGATTTTCCCGAAGCGGTCGGACCCAAAATCGCCACAAGTTTGCGCGGTGAACTCATTTCGCGCTCACCGGAAGCGAACGAGGAGAAAAATCAGCGCGGCGAGCGCGAGAAGAAGCGCGCCCAAAATTTGCGTGCGATTCAGTTTCACTGGTTGATGTTGTAGTCCAGCGGCAGATTGTAAAGGAAAATGATTCGCAATTCGAGGTAAGGCCGGGTATAGGCTGAGGGCAGCGGTTCGAAAGGATTCGATTCGGTCAAGGCGGCGCCGGCAGCGCGGTCCAGCGGCTCTTTGCCGGAAGTGCGCTCGAGGATCGGATCGGGACTGGGCATGTTTCCATTGGTCATAATGCGGAAACGCATCATCACCACGCCTTTATCGCCCATGCGAGCGGAAATCGGCATCACCGATTCCCAATTCTGTTTTACACGCGCCAGCAGACGCGTCAGGTAATTGGAAAAGTCCACCCCATCGGTCGGCGTAAGGATCTGTACGCCGCTGCCAAGCTGTCCCTGGCCGCCTTCGCCGCTTGGCGGAGGCCCTCCCGGCGCCTGCGGCATCGGTTCGGCAAATGCCGCTGACGTGGAACTGTTGCGATTTTGCAGCGCCTGCCGCGCCGATTCCTGCAACGCTTTGCCCGGCGACAGGGCTGGCAAATCGAGATTCAGCTTGTGTTTTGTAGGTGGCGGAGTTTCCATTTGCGAAAGCGGCTTGAACGCATTCTGGGCCTTTTCAACGGGCGCGGGCGGCGGAGGAGCGGGCTTCGGCGCAGCGGGTTTCGTTTCTTCCGGCTGCGGCGGGGCGGGAGTTTTGGGTCCGGCCAGCGGTTGAGGCGTCGGCGGCTGAAGCGCCTCAAGCCTTTTCAGTACCCGCGGGTCAAGGCGGATGCGATCGCTCGGCTGTTCTATCGGAGGCCGCACTTTCGGCACGTTTCTCACTTCCGGCGGCAGAAAAACGCTCGATAGCTGCTGCCGCGCAAGCTGAACTTCCTGCGCAGGCTGATTCGCGGTGAATAACTTGGGCGCAAACAGGATTAACAGAATCACGCCAACGTGGACGATTAAGGAAAAAGAGCGCGCTACCCATTCCCAATCCCGCTTTTTCGCATCGTCCGGGCTGGCCAGCAGGTTGACTTCGCCGGTGGTGAACAGATCCGGCTCGAGCACGTCCGCAAAAATACCTTGGGGCAGGGGCGCTGGCGCTTGGAACGATTCTTTGAGCCTGGCCTCTGCCGGCACCACGACGCGCGTTCCCAAAACGGCGAGCGGCACATGCGATGGGATTGCCGGGCCGGACGGCTCCATCTTTTTCACGGGCATATCGCGCGGAATCAACATGCGCGAGGCCAGCACGTCCAGCGGCAAATGCGAAGGTATGGATGTGCGCGTGTCGAGCACCGCAGGGGGCAGTTCGGAAGGCACCACGATGCGCGAATCGAGTTGCGAAGTTCGCCGATGGCCGTTTCCGCTAGGCGTATCGGGAGCGACAGGGGAAAGTTTAACCGGAACCAGTGTCCGAGGGATCATTTCAGGGCCGTGTAGAGGCAAGCTCCGGTTTTACGCGATTGGCGTGGTCGTTAATTCCGGCCATGACGCGAGTGGCGAGTTCGAGGGCGCGGCGGCCTGCTGCTCCGTCCACGAGCGGCGTTTTGCGCTCGCGCACGGCGTCGACAAACGACCGCAGTTCCGCTTTTAGCGGCTCTTCGGGCTGCGTGGGCAACTTTTCAAAATCAATCGCCGGCTGCGAGCCTTCGCCGACCACGCGAATGCGCGTGACGTCCTGGCGCGTGTAGTCGACCGAAACGTATTCGCGCGTCTGGAAAAATCGCAGTTTGCGCACGCGTTCGGTGGAGACGCGGCTTGCGGTTACATTGGCTACGGCGCCGGATTCGAATTCGATGCGGGCATGCGCAATGTCCACTTTGTCGGTGAGCACTGGAATTCCAACGGCTTGAATGTCGCGCACCGGCGAATTCACCAGGGCAAGCAGCACGTCGAGGTCATGAATCATGACGTCGTAGACCACGTCCACGTCCAAACTGCGCGGTGAAAAAACGCCCAAGCGGTGAACTTCGAAAAAGAGCGGACGCGTCACGATTTTTTGAACGGCGACCACGGCAGGATTGAAGCGTTCGAGGTGCCCAACCTGCAAAATGCGCGCAGCCTTTTTTGCGCTCGCGATGAGCCTGTCGGCTTCATCGAGGGATACCGCCATCGGCTTTTCGACCAGAACGTCGACGCCGCTTGCGAGCAACTGGGATGCGATCTCCGCGTGCTGAACGGTGGGCACCGCGACGCTAGCCGCATCGATCTGCTCGGCGAGGCGATCCACATCGGAAAAAGCCAGCGTGCCGAATTCTGCCGCCACTTGCCGCGCGCGCTCGGGGTCTGCGTCATGTACGCCAACAATTTCCGCGCCGGAGAGATCATGAAACACGCGCACGTGGTTGCGACCAAAGTCGCCCACGCCAACCACGCCGACGCGAATTTTCTTGTCGCTCAAATTCGGCTCTTTTCCGAGACGGGTTTTTCGGACACGCCCTGCCTACGATTCTCTGATGCAGTTTCCGCGGTTTTTTCTGCATCGCCCGCCGGGAAAGCTTCTATGGCGATGTTGGCTTCGTTCGCCGCAGCGAGGAGTTTGTCGCGGTCGAACAGCAGGCTGCGGCCGGCATCAATGGCCAGAGCGGTGGCGCTCGAACGTTGCATCACTTCAATCGTTTTCAAGCCAATCACCGGCACATCGAAGCGCATGTCCTGCGAGGGCTTGCTGACTTTCACCACTGCCAAATGCTTCCCTTGGGTAAGACGCGCCGCGCGCTCGATGGTTTCGTCAGTGCCTTCCATAGCTTCAACGGCGACGCAAGCGCGATCCGAAATCACCACAGTTTGCCCTAAATCGACTTCCGCGAGGCGCTGCGCGATTTGCCGGCCATAGGCGATGTCCGCAGATTCCTCGGCATTCGGAGCGCGGCGCGTCAGCACTCCCTTTTCGGGCAGCAACGGCCCAAGGAAAGAGGTGGAGTCCACCAGATGAATTCCTTCTTCTTCGAGCAAACGCGCCACCGCGCCAATCAGCGAATCCGTATTTTTTTTCGAGAGCGATAGCAGGAGCTTGGCGAGTTTCCAGTCCGGCCGTATCGAGCTGAAAATTTTGTTGTGCTTCACCTGCCCGGCCATCACGGCTTGCTTCACGCCTTCTTCATGCATCAGTTCGATGGCCCGCGAAAGTTCGCCGAGGCTCACCCAATGAATGCGGCGGGCGACGCGTTCGAGTTCTGGCGAGGCTTCTTCTTTAATGGCAATCACCGCCATATCAATGCCGCGGCTGCGAGCGCCTTGCAGCACTAAGAATGGGAATTTTCCATTGCCGGCAATCAATCCCCATCCGGCGGCCGCGCTTGTGTCGGTTTGTGCCATATTCGTTTACTTAATCAGCCCGCGTTCCGCAGTTTCGATGAATTGGATCAGTTCGGAAACATCTTCCGAGCCGTTCAGAGTCGCGCGCATGCGCTCGATTGCCTGAGTTGTATTCAGTTTGGAACGCAGCAGCAGCCGGTACGCCCGCTCTATCGATTTGATGCGTTCTGGCGAGAAACCGTGCCGCTCAAGCCCAATTGCATTCACGCCATACGAACGGACGTCGCGCGCCTGCACCACTTTGGAAAACGGCGGAGCATCCTGCGTCACCGCGGTGAGCGCGCCTACGTACGCATAGCGCCCTACACGGCAGAATTGATGCACGGTGCAAAATGCCCCAACGGTGGCGTGATCTTCCACGCGAACATGACCCGCGAGCGTCGCGCCATTCACGAAAATCGTATGATTCCCCACCTGGCTGTCGTGTCCTACATGCGCATAAGCCATAAAGAGATTGTTGCTGCCAATGCGCGTCGTGCCGCCACCTTTTTTCGTTCCGCGGCTGATGGTGACGAACTCGCGAAACTGATTTGCGTCGCCAATTTCGAGCATCACGTGCTCGCCGGCGTAGGTCAAATCCTGCGGCTCGCCGCCAACCGCGCAAAAAGAATAAAAATGATTCCGCGCGCCGATTTTGGCGGGGCCGTTAACGACGGCGTGCGGCTCCACGACGCAGTTTTCGCCGAGCTCGACTTCATCGCCTACCACCGCAAACGCGCCAATGCGCGCGCCGTTGCCAATTCGCGCGCTCTTCGAAACACTCGCTCGCGCGTCAATTTCGCTCATGCTTCGCGGTCCACCATTTTGCACATGAGCGTGGCTTCCGCCGCCATTTCATCGCCTACGAAAGCTTTTCCTGCAAGCTTGCAGAACGTGTAGCGCCACGAAAGCACGTTCACTTCGACGCGTAACTGATCTCCCGGCAGCACTGGGCGGCGAAAGCGCGCGCCGTCAATGGCCACGAAATATAGAAGCTTGCTATCGCGCTCTTTCACTTCCTGCAGCAGAAGGAATCCTCCCGTCTGCGCCATCGCTTCCACAATCAGCACGCCCGGCATCACCGGCTTGCCCGGGAAATGCCCGGCAAAATAGTGTTCATTGATGGTCACGTTTTTCAAGCCGACGATGCGCTTGAGCCGTTCCATCTCGACAATCGCATCCACCAGCAAAAAAGGGTAGCGATGCGGCAGCACTTTCTGAATCTCGTTCGTATCCAGGAGCATGAAATTAGCCTCGTCAAGCCGCAGGGTATGCGCGGCGTGCAGTCGAAATATAGTATACGAAACGCGCGCGACGTGGAAATCGTAGCGCAGTTTGGCGGCGGGCCGGTTTGAATTTTGACTGCTATTGTGACGATTAGGAAAGTCCAAACTGAAGCACCGCAGTCTGCGCAAGCGCTTTGGACACTCGCAAAGCGTGAAATCGCGCCTGCAGCTTTGTCCGGGATTGACTCGCGTGCGCGCCGGCGGCACAATAAAAGTGCAGCGGCGGCGTCATAGGTCGTCACGCGATGAATTTGCACGCGAACGATACAGCGCTGCTGCAAAGCCCGGCCACGGCCGCCGAATACCGGTTGCAAATCGCCAATTACAGGCAACGCACGTGTTCACGAACAGCTTCAAACGCCGAGCCGAAGCGCTCCTCGCGCGCGCGGAAATTCAAATCAACGGCCAGCAGCCGTGGGATATCACCGTCCATCGCGAGGAATTCTACAGCCGCGTCTTTCGCGAAGGTACGGTGGGGCTCGGCGAATCCTACATGGACGGCTGGTGGGACGCGCGTGCGCTGGACCAGTTTTTTTACCGCATCTTTCGCGTTCACTTGGACAAAACACCGTTCCCCGCGTGGGCGGCGATTGGCCTGTACCTTCGTTCTCTGCTCTTCAATACCCAGAGAAAATCACGTTCTTTCAAAGTCGGCGAAGATCATTATGACCGCGGCAACGATATGTTCGAGGCGATGCTCGACAAGCGCATGGTTTACACCTGTGGTTGCTGGGACAGCGCATCAAATCTCGACGAAGCGCAGCAAGCAAAGCTCGAATTCGTTTGCCGCGCTATAGATCTTCAACCTTGCATGAAGGTTCTGGACATTGGCTGCGGCTGGGGCAGCTTCGCAAAATACGCCGCGGAAAAGTACGGCGCGCGCGTGGTGGGCATAACTATTTCGCGCGAACAGGCAAAGCTCGCTGCCGAACGCTGCGCCGGGTTGCCTGTAGAAATTCGCGTGCAGGATTATCGCGACTTGCAGGGGCAATTTGATTGCGTTGTTTCCCTGGGCATGTTCGAACACGTGGGCTATAAGAATTATCGCTCGTATATGAATATTGTTCGACACGCGCTGTCCGGCTGCGGGCGTTTTTATCTCGGGTGCATTGGGAAAAATTGCTCCGTTCGCGCAACGGATCCGTGGATCGAGAAGTATATTTTTCCAAATTCCATGATTCCTTCCCTCAAGCAAGTCGGCGCCGCAGCGGAGGGCCTGTTCATTCTGGAAAACTTCCAGAACTGGGCCGCGCACTACGATCGCACACTGATGGCCTGGTTCCATAATTTCGAAACGCATTGGAATGAACTGCGGCGGCGCTATGACGAGCGATTTTTCCGCATGTGGAAATTCTATTTGATGGCCAGCGCCGGCTCGTTTCGTTCCGGCAGCCTGCAAGCCTGGCAAATGCTGTTCTCGCCCGAAGGCGCAGGCGGCTGCTGACACTGCCTTGCCGCAGTCGAACGCCAAATAGCGTGATTCAAAAGGTGCGGCACGAAGGCAGCGCTACAATGGCAACGCGAATGTTTAGGTAGAACGAAGAACCGAGAGCCATTTTTCCAGGATAGCCTGGCCACTCGGCTCAATCTTTGTAAAGAAGACGCCCATGCCAGAATTCGGGCTGGAAGAGACCACCTTGCCGAGTGCGGCGAGGATGGTGCCGCCGTGGGTAATTCGTAGCGAGACTTTTTTACCCGCAGGGAAAGGCGTGGCGGTGGAAACGTAACATCCAAAGACACTTAAGTCACGGGTGCGCGCGTTGAGAAACCGCTCGGATTGCACATCGATGACCTCGATGTTCGCCGAGAAAGGAAAGCGGGCCGCTCGATGGGATTCGACGCGCACGGATCTGCCTCGCTCCTTGATTATTATGAGGCAAGCGCTAAATCACGACGCCACGAATGTAAAGAATTGTTCTGATTGAATACTGCGCGCAGGCGAAAGCAGCAGCGGTTGCACAGGAAGTGTTAGTCTGAAAATGTCCCCATGGAACGTCTTCGAGGAAATACACTTCTCGACCGTACCTTTCAACTGAGCATAACGCTGAAAGGGCTTGATGGCTTGCTGGAGATTGCCGGCGCGTTTCTGTTTTTGAGTTCGGATCCGGCGCGAGTCAATGGACTAATCGATGCGCTGACCTTCCATTTGCTTTCGCCGAGCCAAAATGCGTACCTCACATCGCACTTGTTGCATGCTTCGCAGGCTATCGCCGGCCACGCGCCATACTTTATTTTTTTGTTTTTGATGTCCCATGGCGTGGCCAAAGTGGCGCTGGTTACGGCTTTGTGGTTCAACCGGATGTGGGCTTATCCGATGATGATGCTGTTGCTGGCGGCGTTCATCGTGTATCAGATCTACGTGATGATTTACAATCCGACGATTTTTATGGCGCTGCTGACGATTTTCGACGCATTCGTCATCTGGCTGACGAAAGTGGAGTACGAAAAGCAGCGAATGTTGAGGAGCGCGCCAGCGGAAAAGGCGCGCGCCTGAATGCGCTCGTCTTGCGCACGAATCGTGCCACGCACAATAAATTCCCAGGCAATTCCGCTACCAGATTTTGCAGACCTTCGCTGGCGGACGCACCATTGGCTCGCCAGGCTTGCAATCGAACGCTTTGGCAAACGCCGCCATATTCGAGGGAGGAGCGATAGCGCGGAATTTACCGAGAGGATGCGGATTGGTTTTCACCAGAAGCAATTCCAACTGCGGCCTTTCCGTGCCGGCCCAGGTTCTGGCCCACGCCAAAAAAAACCGCTGGTCCGGAGTGAAGCCGCCGATTTTCCTGTTGGAAATCCCCTCCGGCGTTTTCTTGAATGCTTTATAGGCGATGGTTAACCCGCCGAGGTCCGCGATGCTTTCGCCGAGGACGAGTTTGCCATTCTCATGGACGCCGGGCTGGACTTCGTAGTTGTCGAACTGGTGTTCGACGCATTCAGCGCGAGCCTCAAAATTTTTGGCGTCTTCAGGAGTCCACCAATCGCGCAAATTTCCATTGGCGTCGAATTTTCTGCCTTCATCGTCGAAACCATGAGTCATTTCATGGCCGATGACCGCGCCGATGCCACCGTAATTCAAGGCGTCGTCTGACTGCGCATCGAAAAACGGCCACTGCAGGATTCCGGCGGGGAAGACGATTTCGTTCATCGAAGGATTGTAATAAGCGTTGACGGTGGGCGGAGTCATTCCCCATTCGGTGCGGTCAACAGGCTTGCCGATTTTGGCCAACTGGTATTGAAACTGGAATTCGTGGCCGTGCAGGAAATTTTCGACGTACGGACCGCGGTTCACTTTGAACGCTGCATAGCTCCGCCAGTGATCCGGATAGCCAACTTTCAGCATGATATGGCTGAGCTTGTCGAGCGCCTGCTTCTTAGTCTCGGGGCTCATCCAGGAAAGCGTTTCGATGTCGTCGTGAAGAGCGCTCACCAAATTGTGAACCATTTTCAACGCGGCGGCTTTGTCTTCAGGCGTGAACGCGCGCGCGACGTATTTTTGGCCAAGGGCTTCGCCGAGCGCACGATCGGTGGATTGCACGCAACGCTTCCAGCGCGGCTGCAGTTCCTTCGCGCCGGTTAGGGTCTTGCCACTGAAGTCGAAGTCCTCGTCAACGAATTTCGCCGAGAGCGCGGGCGCGGCGGTGTCGATCAGGTGCCAGCGCAGGTAAGTTTGCCAGTCAGCGAGAGATGTGGAAGTAAGCTGGGCGTTCAGCGCCTTGAAAAAATCGGGTTGGGCGACGTTAACTTCGGAAACGTTGGGCTGGCCCACATCGCGCAGATAGCTGCTCCACGAAAATACCGGAGTGATCTCCTGAAAGGATGCGATATCCATTTTGTGGTAGTGCGATTCGGGATTGCGCATCTCGACGCGGCTCATCGAAGACTTGGCAAGATCGGTCTCGAGAGTCATAACCGTCTGCGCTTCTTGCGAAGCGGTTGAATCGCTGTCGCCCAGCAGCTTGAACATGTTGGCGACGTGTTGCAGGTAGGCGGCGCGGATTTTTTGCGAGTGTTCATTAGGGTTCAGGTAGTAATCGCGGTCGGGCAAACCCAATCCGCCCTGAGCCGCGAGGGCGATTTCCTGCGTGCTGTTTTTGTAATCTTGCGTGGCGCCGAAGCGAAACATGACGCCGACGCCCATGCTTTGCAGCCGCGCCACCTCCGCCTCCAAGCCCTGCACCGTGGAAATGTTTTTGATGCGCGCGAGTTCCGGCTGGAGCGGCTGAATTCCCTCTTTCTCGATTTCCGGCTCATTCATGCAACTGGCATAGTAGTCGCCGATTTTTTGTTCGTTGGAGCCGGCAGGCGCGCTGCGATCAGCTGCGGCTTGTTCGAGGATTTGATGGAGAATTTCCTGATTGTGATTGAAAAGCGAATTGAAAGTGCCCCAACTGGAATAGGCGGGAGGAATGGGATGCGACTTGATCCATCCGCCGTCAGCGAATTGGAAGAAATTGACGCAGGGACTTGCGCTGCGATCGAGGTCGGCGGGGTTCAGCCCGTGGCGCTCCGTTTTGGCGCTGGAACTCGGCCCGGAAGCCGAATTTTGCCCGAGAAGGCCGGCGCGACAGTAGGCTCCCGTTTGAGCCAGGACCGGCAAAGGCGAAAGAAATAAAATTGCAGTGAGCACCAGCTTGCGAAGCGCGTGCATTCGAATTCCTCCATGCGATAAATTCGGCGAAAAGCATATGCGCCACTGCGATGCAAGTCAAATGCAGCGGTGAGTGAGACGATCGAGAGCGGAGAACAGTTTCATCAGCGGTGCAGAAAAGCGATGAGCAGCATGGCGACGATGGCGCCGGCCTTCCAAAGGCGCAATTCTTTTTCCATGTGAAAATGCTCCTCTTCTGCGCAAAATGTGAAAGTTCGATGCGGCGCTGAAGGGCCGCGCCGTGTATCTTCAATATAGCGCGTGCGGTGCGCGGAGCGGACAATTGAAAAGTTTTGTGGGGCGATTGTTTTTGGTCGTGCTTACCACGGCAATGCTGACGCCGCAAATGACCGGCGCCTATTCGGTATTCACTCATGAAGAGCTGATCGATCTGACGTGGCCGACGGCAATCCGTCCGCTGCTGCTCAAACGATTTCCCGGCACAACTCCTGCGCAGTTACGCATAGCGCATGCTTTCGCCTACGGCGGGTGCGACGCACAGGATATGGGCTACTACCCATTTGGCAACAGGTTTTTCAGCAACTTGACGCACTATGTGCGGACAGGCGACTTCATCAACAATTTGCTCTTGCAGGCGCACAGCGTGAATGAGTATGCGTTCGCGATCGGCGCGATGTCGCATTACGTGGGCGATTCGATCGGCCATTCGGAAGCGATGAATCCAGCGACAGGAATCAATTTTCCAAAGCTGGCCAAGAAATACGGGCCCGATGTGACCTATGACGAGGATGAGGCTGCGTACGTCAGCACCGAATTTTCTTTCGATATCGGGCAACTGTCGAAGCGCACGTTTGCTCCGACGGCGTACATGAGGTACATCGGATTTCGCACGCCGCGCAAACTGCTGGAGCGCGCTTTTGTGGCCACGTACGGAATTGAAGTGCGCGAACTCGTGGGCGGAGTTTTGCCGGCGATTAGGAGCTACCGTACATCGGTGCGCACGCTTGTTCCTGCATTTGCAGGTGCGGAAGTTATTCTGCACGGCAAGCAGTTTGCGCCGGATACACCGGGGCCGGCGTACGATACTTTCCTGAACCAATTGAAAACGGCGGGATTTGAACGGCATTGGGCGTACACCTACAAGAAGCCGGGAATTGGGCCGCATCTGCTGGCGGTAATCATCAAAATAATTCCGAAAATCGGCCCGGCCAGGTATCTGGCGATTAAGATTCCTAACCAGCGAACAGAAGGGTGGTACATCAAGAGCGTGGATGACTCAGCGGATGTTTACCGGCAACTGCTGGCCGATTTAGCGGCGAACCCGAGGGGAGCGCTCAATCTTGCGAACGTTGATTTGGACACGGGCAAAAAAATCCGGCCGGGCGGATATGCGCTGGCGGACAAAACGTACGCGCAATTGGTGCAGCGCTTGACCGCCGATCCGAACAGAACCATTCCGGGCGAGTTGCGCGATGATATTTTGAGCTTTTACGCCAACCCCAACGCTCCCATTCGCACAAAAAGGAATCATCGCAAATGGGGGCGGCTAATGGCTGAGCTCCAAACGCTGAAGAACATGAAAGTTGCGCCCGCTGCGGTCATAGCCCACAGCGATTAAATAAAATTGGCGGCGTGCGCCGGATGGAAGTCGGCCGCGGTTATCGGCGCTTTTTCCCGCGGCTGAGCGCGTGGGTGCGCACCGGTGAATTCTTCGCAGAAAGACACAGAGCGGCGGCGCCGGCGATGCCAGAGTCCTCTCCGTAATGCGCGCGGACCAGCGGAATCTCCGCGCAGCGCGAATTGATGCTCCATTCCGGCAAGCGTTTGCGAATGTAATCGAACCATTCCGACATGAGCGCGCCCATGCCGCCGCCGAAAATAATCACGTCAGGCTCAAGCAAATCGATAATGTTGCCGAGCCAAATGGCGAGCAGAGTGGCAGTTTCCTGCAAGATTGATGCGGCCAAGGCGTCTCCGGCATGCCAGGCGGCGCCAACCATCTCCGCGGTAACGTTCTCTGCATTACCGCCTGCGAGCGACAGTAATTTTTCGCCAGCCGCCGAGCCATCCAACAGCTTTTCTCTGGCGCGTTTGGCCACGGCCGGTCCAGCGGCCATTGCCTCGATGCATCCCATTTTGCCGCACGCGCACTGCGCGCCGTGGTAATCGATGGAAAGGTGCCCGCCTTCGGCAGCGGAGCCGGTGCGCCCGTGATAGATTCTGCCGCCAAAAATCACGCCGGTTCCAATGCCCGTGCCCAGCGTCGCGTAAAAAACGGAATCGTATCCCTGGCCGGCGCCCCAAATGGCTTCCGCGAGGGCTGCGGCGTTCGCATCATTGTCCAGATGGATAGGCAATTTCCGCCACGGCTTCAATTTTTTTGTGATGTGCAGATTGTGCCAGCAAGGAAGATTTGGCGGGTTGATGATGACGCCCGCTCGCGGATCAAGCGGACCAGGGCTGCTGATTCCAATCGCGCAGACCGATTTGCGCCAGCGCGGCTTGATTTGCACCGCCGCTTCGATGGCCTGTTCGACGGCCGCTAAGCCATCTGCTTCGCTGCCCCGGCTGGACATCGGCACGCGCGTCTTGCACAGGATTTTCCCGCGCGCGTCGACGAGGCCCGCGGCAACTTTCGTCCCGCCAATGTCCACTCCCAGATAAACGGCCTGTTTTGCCGGCATGTCGGGACGACCTCCTGCGGTGGGCATGATAACGCGATGCCGGTGAACGTGTATAGTTTCGCGGTGGCGCGCCTTTACAAATGCCTATGTGGCACGTATGCTGGCGCCAACGAACCGAAACAAAAGAGCGCGACGGTGCGTAGGAATTAAAAAGGAGGCGCGATGATCGGTTGGATAGTACTGGGGATCATTGTCATCCTGGTTTTTGTGGTGATCGGGATGTACAACGGGCTGGTCAAGCTTAAAGTGCAGTGCGACAACGCGTGGTCGGACATCGATGTGCAACTAAAGCGGCGATACGACCTGATTCCGAATCTGGTGGAAACGGTGAAGGGATACGCAGCGCACGAAAAGGGCACACTCGAAGGAGTGGTGCAGGCGCGCAACGCGGCCATGTCCGCGGAAGGACCGGCGGCGAAAGCGGGCGCGGAGAATATGCTGACCTCGGCGCTGCGGCAAGTGTTCGCGCTGGCGGAAGCATATCCGCAACTGCGCGCAGTGGAGAGCTTCACGCAATTGCAGAACACGCTCAATCAGCTGGAAGACAGCATCCAGAACGCGCGGCGTTATTACAACGCGGTGGTGCGAGACTTCAACACGAAAATCATGGAGTTTCCGTCCAATATCATTGCGGGCATGTTCAATTTCAAATCGCGCGAATTTTTCGAGACGGGGACTCCGGCCGAACGCGAAGTTCCTAAAGTGAGTTTTCAAGCGGGCGCACCGCAGTAGCCCGGGCCGATGATGCGCAGCCTTCGCCGCGCCACAATTCTTCTCTTCGCATTCGCTGGTGCTATATCCGCGCTTGCTTTCCGGGCGAGCGCGCGCACGCTCACCATACAAAGCTTCGATGTGCACGTGACGGTGTATCCGGATTCGACGATCGATGTCACCGAAATTCTGGATGTGAATTTCCAAGGCGTGTGGCACGGGATTTATCGCAACATTCCCGTGGAATACACGGGGTCGATGGGATTGAGCTACACGCTGTTCCTAGAACCTCAGAGCATCACGGACGCCGATGGCCATGCGCTGAAATATGAGATCTCGCGGCGAGGGCGTTACAAGCAATTCAAGATTTACGTGCCGGATGCCGTAGATACGACGCGCACTATCGTGATTCGCTACAAAGTGCTGGACGCGCTGAAATTTTTTGCGGATCACGACGAGCTGTATTGGAACGTCACGGGGACCGAATGGGATGCGCCCATTGAAAACGCGTCGACGCAAATTGTTTTGCCAGCAGGGGTCACCGGATTGCACGCGGAGGCGTTCACCGGCGGCTACGGCGAGCGCGGGCAGAACGCGAGCGTCAAAGTCGCGGGCAACGAGGTGCAAATTCAAACGCGGCAGCCGCTCGGGTATCACGAAGGGCTGACGGCGGTGGTGGGATGGGACAAGGGATTTGTTCATCCGCCGAGCGCGTGGCAGAAAATTTCGATGTTTATGCGCAGCAATTGGCCATTTTTTGTTCCGATGCTGGCGTTCTTCGTGATGGGATGGTTTTGGTACACGAAAGGCCGCGACCCGCGGCGAAATCCGATCACCGTGCAGTATGAGGCGCCCGATAGGTTGAGTGCGGCGGAAGTGGGCACGCTTGTCGATAATGAGGTTGATATGCGCGACATCACCGCGACCATTGTGGATTTGGCGGTCCGTGGATATTTGAAAATCGAGCAGCAGGACACCAGCCAGGCAATGGGCTTGATTCATCACAAGAATTTTATTTTTCACCGGCTGAAGCCGCCGCAGGATTGGTCACCCCTGAAGCCCCACGAGCAGGCACTGCTCGGCGCACTTTTTGATAATGGCGCGAGCGACCAGGTTTCCCTGTCGGATTTGCAGAACAGCTTCTATGTGCATTTGCCGGCGATTCGCAACCGCATTTTCGATGGACTGCTGGAAAACAACTACTATTCGCGGCGTCCGGACACGTTGCATCAGGGATACTTCGGCGCAGGCCTGATAATCGCCTTTGCAGGCTTTTTTGGCGCTGGAGCGCTTTCGAATGCGCTTGGAATTTCTTCTCTGACAACGATCATCGCCGGCGTTCTGACCGGCATTATTGTGGCCGGATTTGGATATTTGATGTCTGCGCGAACGGTTGCGGGCGAACGCGAACTGGAAAAGGTGCTGGGATTCGAGGATTTTCTCGGGCGCGTCGAGAAAGATCAGATTGAGCGCATCGAAAAGACGCCGGAGATGTTCGAAAAATATCTGCCGTACGCGATGGCGCTGCGCGTCGAAAAAAAATGGGCCTCGGCGTTTCAGGACATTTATCGCCAGCCGCCGCAGTGGTATTCGGGGCCGTTCGGCGGAGGCTTTCAGGCGCTATTTTTGATAAACGAGTTGAATTTGATGTCTATGCAGACAGGGAGCGCGATGGCGTCAACGCCGCGGAGCGCGGGCGGTTCGGGATTCGGCGGCGGCGGATTTTCGGGCGGCGGCTTCGGCGGCGGTGGCGGCGGCGGATTTTAAGGCTGGCAACGGCGCTGGGGCGTTGAGGCCCATAAGAACTTAAATAGTCTTTGGGTCTTGGGATTTGGCGTGGCCGTCCTTTTCGCGCTCGCTGCCGCGCCGAATTGTCTCAATCCATCCATGCTCACGAACGTTCTCTTCTTCAATTTGGCGCGTCCAGGCGCCCAGGATGCCGGAGCGATTCAGGAAGCCCACAAGTTTATTTGAGCCGCCGCGTTCAACCACTGGCAAACGGCCGATATTCTCTTGTAGCATACGATAAAGAGCATCCAGGGCGCGTTCGTCAGGATAGGCGACGATGGGCCTGCCGCCACCAAGTTCGCCGACCTTCATTTTTCCTGAAGGGTCAGCTTTTAGGGCGCGCAGCAAATCGCCCTGGGTTACAACTCCGATAGCCTCGCCATCCGCTGCGCAAACGGGCAAACCCTGCGTGATGTTGTATCGCGGGTCGCCGCGCCCGATAAGGTCGGCGAGCTCCGCGACCGTCATGTCCGGCGAAATAGAAGGCACATCGGTGCGCATCACTTCACCGACGCGAACGATCTGCAGCACACCAGCTTCTAATTCCGTTGGCACGGTCAGGCCGCGGCGCGTGAGCTTTTCGACCATGATGGAGCTCTTCAGGCAGCGTATGGCGATCATGTCCGCGATGACGCAGGTAATCATCAGCGGCAACACGGAATTGTAGTTTCGAGTAATTTCGAAGGCGAACACGATCAATGCAAAAGTGGCGCGGGCGGCCGCTCCAAAGACCGCTCCCATCGCCACCAGCGCGTAGGCACCCGGCGATAAATGCGTTCCGGGAATGAAATGGTTGATCAGCATCGCAAAGACGCCGCCAAGCGCCGCGCTGGACATGAACATGGGAGCAAGCAATCCTCCTGACGTGCCGGAGCCCAGAGAAATCACCAGCGCCAGCGCCTTGAAAATCATCAGCAGAACCAGGATTTTCAGCGCAAGATTGTTGTGGAGGATTTCGGAAATGGTGTCGTAACCGACGCCCAGAACGCGCGGAATGAAAAAACCAATGACGCCGAGGAAAAATGCGCCGATTGCGGGATGCCAGAGATCGTTGATGGGAAGATGGTCGAAGAGATCTTCGACCCAATAGAGCAACTTCGTAAAACCAACAGCGGCGAACCCGCAAATCACGCCGAGCAGCAGGTACCATGGCAGTCCATGAAGCGCGTCAAAATCCACGCTGGGGTCCATCGTGAACATCGAATGTTGTCCGAGAAGGACGGAGCGAACGAAAGTTGCGAGTGTCGTTGCGATGACCAGAGGGATGAACGAGCGCGCGCGAAATTCGAAGAGCAGCAACTCGATCGCTAGAATCACTCCGGCAATCGGCGTGTTGAACGTGGCCGCCATGCCCGCGCCGGCGCCGCAAGCAAGCAGCACTTTGCGCTCGGACGCAGTGGTGGAAATAAACTGGCCGACCAGCGAGCCCATCGCTCCGCCAGTTTGAATGATTGGGCCTTCGGCACCGAATGGCCCACCGGTGCCGATGGCAATTGCGGCGGAGATGGGTTTTAAAATGGCGACCTTTGCTTCGATTCGGCTGCGCGTGGTGAGCACCGCTTCCATGGCTTCCGGAATACCATGGCCCTTGATTTTTTCGGAGCCGTACTTTGCCATGACTCCCACGATCAGTCCGCCGATCACCGGAACAAGAATGATCCAGTAGCCGAGGTGCGTTCCTTCCGGGCTGCGAAAATGAAAGGACCATGCGTGATAGTAGGAGAGATTGGTAAAGAGGCCAATCAAATCGTAAAGGGCAAAAGCAACGATGCCGGCCAGGATGCCGATGAGCGCGGCGAGAAGCGACATGTAGCCCAGCCGAAATGTCCCGGCTTCGGGTGCTGGGATTGCCGACGGTCGAACAGTTTTGGCCAAAATAAGTTCACCTCTTCCTGGATGAGAATCTACCGATTGTCTTCTTGCGTTTGTGCGCCCTTAACTCTGCCTTGCGCGCACCGAACAGGCGCATGGGAGCCAGCGCCAGCTCCAGCGCCTGCAGAATCGCGAGACCTGCTGCGCGCAATTCCGCGCGATGGGGCAGCGCAAGCCGGCGCACAATCCCTTGGCCGCGCGGTGTAACTTGCAACAGAACTTCCCGCCTGTCGCTGCGATTACGTGACCGTTTCAACAGGCCGTGCGCTTCCAGCCGATTTACCAGTTCGACGGCACTGTGGTGCCGAATTTGAAGGCGCTCCGCGAGCGCGCCAATCGTCGCACTGCTTCCTTGAGGAAGACCCTTGATAGCAAGCAAAGCCTGAACCTGCTGCGGCTCGATGCCCGCGTTGCGTGCGGCCTCTTCAGTTAAATTCAGAAAGCGGCGCAGCTCGTAGCGGAACTGCGCGAGCGGACGGTAATCGGCCTCTTTTCTCAGCGCGGCCAAGTCCTCCTATACTCTAAATTATATCGTATCACGATGTAAAAACGGAGAGCGCCGGCACAGAGATATCGCTGTGCGCAAATCGAAAACGGGTGTGCGCGGTTTCTCTTGCGAAGAGTGGAGCTGTGGAACTAAAGCTTCTTGCGGAAGGATTTCTGCGTTTTGTTCACGCGGTAACCAAGTTTTTCGTAAAAGCTATGCGCGCGGTCCCGTATGACGTTCGAGCGCAGCCCGGCTTCCTTGAACCCATTCACGCGGCCCCAAGACTCGGCCTGCTCCATCAGCAACCGGCCAGCGCCTTGCGAGCGGCAGGATTCGTCCACTACCAGGCTGGCGATTTCAATGCGCGGGTCGGCGCCGATGGTGCGAAATGGAAACACTTCGATGTAGCCAGCGAGCAGATTTCCGGCGCGCTCCGCGACGAGGATGACGTGTTCGCGTTCTTGCAAAATCTCATGGAAGCGCGCGCTGACTTGCGCCGATGTGGACGCGTATCCAAGCTGGCCCGCGAGCGCCGCGAGCTGTGGCGCGTCAGCGAAGGTCGCAGATCTGACGCGGAGCTTCTCCGGATTTGCAGCGCTGGTCATGAGTGTTTTTGCGATTCTGCCTTCTCTGTCGCCGCGTTAAAACGATTTGTCCGAATCGAGCAAAATGGTGACCGGGCCATCATTCACCAACTCGACCGCCATGTGCGCCTGAAAAACGCCCTTCTCGACGCGCACACCGAGCTCTGAGACGGCGCGTGCGAATTCTTCATACAGCGCCTTACCCTGCTCAGGCGGGGCTGCTTGAATGAAGCTGGGGCGGCGGCCGCCGCGCGCGTCGCCATACAACGTGAATTGCGAGACGGCAAGCAGCGCGCCATGAACGTCCAGCAGCGAGAGATTCATTTTGCCTTCGGCGTCGTTGAAGATGCGCAGATTGACGATCTTCTCCGCCATGGACTTTGCGGTTGCGGCCGTATCTTCGCGGCCCACGGCGAGCAAGACCATCAGTCCTGCGCCAATTTCGCCGGTCACGCGGCCATCGACAATGACACGGGCGCGCGAGGCTCGCTGGACAACTGCCCTCATGCCGTTCTCATACGGCCAGAATTCTTCAAAACATGCTTCTCGAAATTGACATAACGCGACCATTGTACAAGCCGCCTGATTTGCGCGAAAGCGGCTTCTGCCGCGAGTCAAAAACCAACTAAACGTATTTGCATTGACAACTATAGAAGTCGCTTTGCTAAGCGAGAATCTGCGCAATCTCGAAAAAAACTGAGGACCTCTTCGTTCGCGTATTTTCGTCGACGGGGGCGATCTTCTTGGCTCTTTCGCGAGGGACGTAACTCTGCTAAAACGGAGTTTCCTCGGAGAGAGGCTGCGTGAAGCTGGCATTAATTGGAACCCACGGCGTCGGCAAGACTACTATCGCCTACGAAGTTTGTTCGTTGCTGAAGCGCTCCGGACAGAACGTCGAATTGGTCAGCGAAGTGGCGCGGCGCTCGCCTTTCCCGGTGAACGCGGCGACTACGTTGCAAGGCCAGCTATGGATTTTGCACGCGCAAATTGCCGCGGAGTTGGACGCGTTCCGCGACGCGCCGCACATCGTCTGTGACCGCTCCGTCCTCGACAATTATTGTTATCTGGTGAACAAATTCGGGCGTCAGTCGCATCTGGAGCAGTGGCTCGCCTGGTGGATGGACAGCTACGATCTGCTCGCGGGTATTCCGCCAACCACCGAAGAGATCACGCCGGATGGATTCCGCTCCGAAGACCGCGCTTTTCAGCGCCGCATTCACGAATTGCTGAAGGAATTGCTGGCTGACCCGATGTTCGCGGATGCGAACAGCCGGATGATTTGGCTGGATGGCGTTGAGCGCAGCAAATGGGCGGAGCAAATTTTCGCCCGCGCTTTTCCACTCGCGACTGCCTCCAAAACGGCACAAGCCTCCAGGGATTGAAAAATCCTATCGTGAACATTCAAAACGCAGCAACAACAAACAAGCCGGGAGCGCCGAAAAGCGGCCGCTGGATGACACGCGGCATTTTGGGCATCGGGCTGGCGAACCTTTTTTCCGATTGGGGCCATGAAGCGGCTACATCTCTGTTGCCGGCGCTTCTCGCACTGATTGGCGCGCCGGCAGTTGCGCTGGGCGTCATCGAAGGCGTCGCCGACGGGCTTTCCAGCTTCGCAAAACTTGCGGGTGGATGGATTGCGGACCGTCCCGCATGGCGCAAGCCTGTGGCTGCGGGCGGCTACGTCGTTGTTGGGCTCACCACATTCGCGTATGGCTTTGCGAATTCATGGCCTGTGGTCTTGGGGTTGCGCGCTCTGGGATGGACGGGAAGAGGCGGCAAAAGCCCCTCGCGCGATGCGCTGCTCGCTGATGCCGTTTCGCCTTCGCAGCTCGGCCGCGCATTTGGATTCGAGCGCGCCATGGACACGGTGGGTGCGATTGCCGGGCCGCTCACGGCGATGGCGATTGTTTCCTTATCGGGAGTGCGCTCGGCATTGCGCTGGACGATTGTGCCCGGGCTACTGGCATCACTGTGTTTTTTGCTTCTCGTGCCGGCGGCAAAATCGGCGTCGTCGCATCGCGCTTTCAGTTTTGTCGGCAGCTTAAAACAGCTTCCGGCAGCTTTCCGCCGATTCCTGACCGGCGTTCTGGCGCATGGCATCGGCGATTTTGCGCCGACGCTGTTGATTCTGCGAGCGTCTCAAGTTCTCCTCCTGCATTACGGCGCCACGCTCGCGGCGACCCTGGCCATTGCGCTTTACACTGTTTACAACGTGGTATTCGCGGTTGTGGCCTATCCCACAGGACTACTAGCGGACCGCATTGGCAAACGGGGATTGCTCGCGACCGGCTATCTGTTTGGCGCGGCGATGTGCGTCGGTTTCATTTTTGCGCCGGGCACGCTCGATTGGCTGGGTTTGCTGTTCGCGCTGGGCGGAATCCATGCGGCCGCGCAACAAGCGCTGGAAAAATCCATTTCCGCGGAATTGGTGAGCTCGGAAATTCGCGGCACGAGCTTTGGCGTTCTCGCAGCAGTGAATGGAATTGGCGACTTCGCGTCGAGCATCGTCGTGGGCGCTCTTTGGACGGCAATCTCTCCGGCGGCCGGATTCATTTTCGGCGCGGCATTCATGGTGTTTGGAGCGGCGGTGATCTACTTGTGGCGCTGACGCGGCGCGCGCTGGCACGCTGGACAGAAATAGCTGCTCCGGCCCGCGACAATGATTCTGCGAATCGGCGAACCGCACCGCCCGCACTTTTTACCTTCGCGTCCGTAAACGCGATGACGAATCTGAAATTCGCCGGGCTGGCCTTCGGCATTCACGTAATCGGAAATCGACGAGCCGCCTAACCGAATGGCTTCGAGCAATATTTGTTGCATTGCGCGGTGCAGCCGGGCGATTTCTTGGTGCGTCAAATTCGCCGCCATACGCGCGGGATGAATGCGCGCGCGCCACAGGCTTTCGTCCGTATAAATGTTGCCCATGCCGCGAAAGGCGTGCTGGTCGAGCAGTACTGCTTTAATTCTTGCGCGCTTCGTCGCGAGCCGCTCGCGAAATTGTTCTTCGGTTGCCTCCAGCGGATCGAGTCCAAGAGGGCCCAAAATCGTGTCGCTTTGCGTTTCCGGCAAGACCAGCATGCGCCCGAAGCGGCGCGGGTCCGTGTAGCGCAGCTCGGCGCCATTATCGAGCGAGATCCACACGTGCGTATGAGGTGGCGAAGGCATACCTGCCGGACGCACCGTCAGATTGCCGGTCATTCCCAGATGAACAATGAAATGGAATAGCGCAGGCTGTGATTCAGCGGCGGGTCGTCGCGACTGCTTTTTTTCCAGCCGCAGCACTAGGAATTTTCCGTGGCGATGCACGTCCAAAATGCGGCTGCCCGGCAGAACGTCTTCGAGCGCGGCCGGCTCGTCGATGAAATCGGTTTTGCCGAAACGAACTCGTTCAATGACGCGCCCCGGCAAAAGAAGCTGCAGGCCGCGGACCACCGTTTCAACTTCAGGAAGTTCCGGCAAGTTTTAATCCTGAGGAATTCCGCATGAAAACATGCAACGTATGCTTCGCGCGTAATTCACTTCGCAAACAAAAAATATCGCTCATCAGTCCTGCTGAACAAAACTGCAAAACATATCTTATTCGATTTCGCGGTCGGCAAAATAATTTACGGGCGAATTATGGCAGAGGAATGCCGGGCGATGCGACAATTCCGGCGAGGCGCAGAATTTCGGAATACTCTTCATCGGTCAACGGCGAAATTGTCAAACGCGGGTTTTTCAGGAATTTCACTTTGCGCAGAGGCCGCTGCTCGCGCAATTCCGCCAGAGTAACCTGACGCGGCAAGCGTTCCAAGGCGCGCAAATCGACAACTAAATGCTTGGGGCTGGGATCATGCGGGTCAGGATAGGGATCGCGCGTGACTGCCGCGATTGCGTAGAGCGCGTATTCCGGCTTCCCGTGATAGCAAAGGGCGCGGTCGCCCTTTTTTATCTGCTTCATTTGGCGCAACGCGTCTGGCTTGTTGCCGCCATGCCGCCACATTTCTTTTCCTTTTACGAAAAGGGTATCCCAGTGATAGATGCGGGGGTCAACCGCGAGCAGCCAGTGATGTGGTCTGGTAACGGGGCGCGTCATGGCCTGGCTGTAACTGGCGAACTATACAACGAAGAGCGAAAGAAACAATGAAAAATCTACTCGATGGAGATAAATAGCCACAAACTGCCGATTAGCCTAAGTCGACGTAAACCTCGCCGTTGCGGAGCTCGACCGGGTAGCAGTCAACGCCGCTGGCCGGTTCCTGAGTCAGTTTGCCGGTGGTTACGTCGTATTGCCAGCCATGCCATGGGCAACTAACAACTGAGCCTTCCAGATCGCCCTCGCCGAGCGGCCCGCCGTGATGAAGGCATACGCTATTGATGGCAAAGAGCTTACCATCTACGTTGGCGATAGCGACCGCTTTGCCGTTCACCCGGAACTCGCGGATTTGCCCTGCGGGGATCTCTTCCCGCTTCGCTGCCCGCTCGAAGGCCATTCCGTCTCCTAATCGCTAGAATCAGCGCCGGAGTATAACTTTGGCACTCGATTGAGTCAACGCGACTTGCGGTGTCATGTCGTTAGCACATGATATGTCCGGGGGATTAGCAAGTGAAATGTCCGCTCGAGGAGAGGGCGAAGTGGGGTAAACCGGCAGGCCGGAGGAACGGCCATGAGGTACCCAGCGAGCGCCCGGGAGCGGGCCATGAAACGAG
>DATGHO010000002.1:0-209507 GCA_035307965.1 Candidatus Acidiferrales bacterium
CTCGTTTCATGGCCCGCTCCCGGGCGCTCGCTGGGTACCTCATGGCCGTTCCTCCGGCCTGCCGGTTTACCCCACTTCGCCCTCTCCTCGAGCGGACATTTCACTTGCTAATCCCCCGGACATATCATGTGCTAACGACAGGAAAATCGTGGGTATAGTACGCTGAAAAAAGCGAAGGGCAGCATCGCCAAGTCCGTGAGCGGTAGATGGCGACAAATCTCTACGATTCTTCTTCTGTAACTGCCTTTTCCGCCGAGATGCTGGGCACTTTGCGGCCTGAAAAGAAATCCGCTATTGTTTTCTGCAATTCACTGGGAGGCTTTGGGTGGGCGGGGAGCATGGCAGCCCAAGATCTTCCGGGGTGTAAGGTATCCCATGCCGACTTTTCCTGTCCCCGGCGCCCTTTCCCAGGATCGTGGTTGCCAAAACCTGCGATTACGACATTCCAAAGCGGCCTGAACATTTCGATTAATAAGTTCTCGCCCAGTGGAATCCAGATATCGTCCGCCACCAGATACCTGCACTGGAAGTCCTGGAGCGGAAGACCCACGGCCTGTAGGGATTGCGAGTGCTCACTTAAGCGGTTCCAAAGGACGCTTCCGGGCGCTGTATCTAGGCCGCGTTGTCGGAGGAACCCCTTGTCTGCCGAGCGCGGCCTATGTTGGCCGAAGAAGAGTCGCACTACAGCGGCAAGGTGGTTTCCGGTACGACCTCTTCCGGCAGCTCCGAGATATCGAGGTATTGCATCTTGCTTGGAAGCAGCACGTACATGTGCTCCTTTTTGTCGGGGCAGAGGTTCTTCCAAAGTTCGCCGGAGGATGCGGCCTGCTGAACGCGCGAGAGAGCCTTGGTCGACTCTTTCGTCGGCACGTCAACGTACGAAAGGTTCAGTCCCGTGTCGTCCAGGGGGTCTTCAAAGATGAAATATACTCGAATCATGCGATTGCTATCTCCTTTTAGCGGTATAGGGCGCGTCCCACCGTCGAAAGCAGGACTGCCATGATGAGCATGAGCAGCTTGGCCTTGGTTGCTTGCTCAAGCAGCGGTTGACGCACGGTGACTCGCCTGCCGTTGATTGACAATGAGGTCAGCCACATTCCCTCTCGTTCTAGGTCACTGACTGCTGCATGTTCGAGCTGCGCGTGGCAGTTCGCACAGATGACGAGCAAATTAGCCGGATGGTGGCCGACGGATGGTTCCAAATGGTGAATCTCAAAATAGGGCTCCCCATTCCGTTTTTGGAAAGTAAAGGAACACAGCTGGCATTTTCCCTCGTGCAGTTCCCTAAGCAGGACCCGGATGGCCGCAGGAACGGTCTGATGTCGGTCGCTTAGGTTCGACGCGACGCGGAGGCGTTTCTCGGAGATGGTTTGCTGGGCAAGGCGCAGAAGTTCTTCGCGAGCAACTCGTCGCGGGCGCTTCCTCGCCAGGCGAACCAGAGTGCTTAGTTCACGCTCTGCTTCCGATTCTGTAGCAGCCGATTCAAGTCTCTGCTGAGATTCTTGCCTCTGTTTTTCACTCAGGAAGCGGTCCAGGATGATCCGGTATTCGCGTTTCCTCGGATCCTCGATGCTGATGGAAATCAGGTCTCCCGGAACAATTTTTCTTCTTGAGAACCACTCCTTCGTTCCGAAAATTCTGGTCTCTTTGCCAGCGGGGTCGTGGGGGTGAAAGGTGACCTCGCTGGTTGTCTGCTCATCGTCGAATGCTACTCTGATGCTCGTTCTCTCGCTCGGGAACCATTTCTTGAACTTCTGGGGTATAGCGATAAAGCCCTTCTCTAATCGACTGGCGGTTGCGCGGATTGTGAAACGCAGCTTGCCTGGAGTCACGGTACCGACATTTTAAAGCGTAGAGTTTTCGATAAAACGCCTGCAAACGGGTCGAGAACCCAGTTTGAGTGGCGGCTTGGGAGATAATTTCGAATGCAGTCCTCGACGAATTCACCTGAGAAGCCGGCTATCCAAGGAACCCATCTATGCAGCGGCAAATTCTTGTTCTTGGCGAACGACGAATCGCGAAATCCGTTTGTTGCAGCGGGCGCGCCGAAAGGCGTTTGCATCATCGGTGCGTGAATCGTATCACAACTAGACCTGCTTTCTCCTGTAAGCAAATTGCGCCCTCTTTCTGGAAGGGACGCACAGCATACAGCACGGCGCGAGCGAATACAAGGCGAAAGTGTAAGATTCGAGGAGGCGCCTCGACAAAGGGCGCCGAGGGCGAGCGATTGTGGGCTACAGAAGGCAACGGCACAGGGTGAAGCTTGCGCCACGCGAAGGCGACGCGACTCTGCGAGTCGCGCGGGCGCGGCAAGCCAGCGCCCCTACGAAGGCAACAGCCACGGGCTAAAGCCTGTGCCACGCAAAGCGGGCTGCGCAGCGAAAAGCCGCAGATTCGCAGCGTACGCGATTCTGCGCTACAGAGGCGAGGGCGCGCGGGCGAGCCAACGTCGCTACTAGGGGTGCGACACGTGGCAAAGCGGCGTCGAGTTCCGGCTAGGCCAGAATTCGCGAGGCGGACCGCCCTTCGGCTGCGCTCAGGACAAGCCGCAGTCCAAAAAACATCACGCAGGCTGAGAGGCTGGGCCACGCGAAGGCGACGCGACTCTGCGAGTCGCGCGGGCGCGGCAAGCCAGCGCCCCTACGAAGGCAACGGCGCACAGGGTGAAGCCTGCTAGGGCCCGAATGGTGCTAGCCCGTTTTCTCGCGCTGAACTTGCGCGCAGGCCCGCACCAAGACTGGGTGCGGGCCTGCGGAGCGCGCCTACTTGCCGGCGTCGGCGGCGGAAGCCTGCCCTGCGCTGGCGGTTTCCGCGGGCTTCTGCTTCTCGCGGGCTTCGCGCAGCAAAGCTTTGCGGCTCAGTTTGATTTTGTTTCCTTCGATGGCGAGAACTTTCACCATCACCTGATCGCCTTCCTTGAGCGCGTCGCGAACGGAACGAATGCGCTGCTCGGCGATTTCGCTGATGTGCAACAGGCCATCGGTGCCCGGAAAAAGTTCGACGAATGCGCCGAATTCGGCGATGCGCACCACTTTGCCGAGATAGGTTTTGCCCACTTCGGCGGTGGCGGTAACTTCGCGAACGCGGCGCAGCGCTTCCTCGGCGGCTTTTCCGTTCACCGCAAAAATGTGCACGCTGCCATCGTCGTTCACGTCGATTTTCGCGCCAGTGGATTCGGTGATGGAGCGAATATTTTTTCCGCCCGGGCCGATCAGGTCGCGAATTTTGTCGGTGGGGATGTTCAACATGGAGAGATGCGGCGCGTACTCGGAAATTTCGGTGCGTGAAGCAGGCAGCGAAGCTTCCATTTTGTCGAGAATTTCAAAGCGCGCTTTGCGAGCCTGCGCGAGGGCTTCGCGCATCATGGCGATGCTGACACCAGTGACTTTGATATCCATTTGCAAAGCGGTAATACCGGTGCGCGTGCCAGCGACCTTGAAATCCATATCGCCGTAGTGATCTTCCGCGCCAGCGATGTCCGTCAGCACGGCGTAGTCATTTCCTTCGACCACTAATCCCATAGCGATGCCCGCGCAAGCAGATTTGATGGGCACGCCTGCATCCATCAGCGCCAAACATCCGCCGCAAACGGAAGCCATGGACGAAGAGCCGTTCGATTCCAGAATGTCGGAGACGACGCGAATGGCGTACGGAAATTCAGCTTCGGGCGGTACGAGATTGGCGAGCGAGCGCTCGGCGAGCGCGCCGTGACCAACCTCGCGGCGGCCCGGACCTCGCAGCATTTTCACTTCGCCGACCGAGAATGGCGGGAAGTTGTAATGCAGCATGAAGCGCTTGAAGACGTCCTGCTCGAAAAGCAAATCGAGGCGCTGCATGTCGTCTTTTGTTCCCAGCGTCACCGTAGCGAGCGCTTGCGTTTCTCCACGCGTGAAAAGCGCCGAACCATGTACGCGGGGCAGCAAACCTACCTCGCAAGTGATTTGGCGAATCTGGTCGAACGCGCGCGCATCGGGACGGCGATGCTTTTTGATGATGTCGTCGCGGAAAAGGCGTTCGCGCAGCCGCTCAAATGCGCGGGAGGCCATTTTGCGCTTGTCGCTGTCTTCTTCTGGAATTCCTTCCAGGATTTCTTTTTCAATCGCCGCGACGCGTCCATAGCTCTCGAGCTTCGGATATTTTGCGGTGTCGAGCGCATCGTGCAGGCGCTCGCCGTATTTTGATTCGATCTGTTTCGCCAGCGATTCGTCGAATGCCGGCGGGACCACCGCAGCCTTTTGCGGCTTCACTGCGGAGTGAAGGTCGCGAATTGCGCTGATGATTTTCTTGATTTGTTCGTGGCCGAAGGTCAATGCATCCGTGACGGTTTCTTCGGAGACTTCCAGAGCGCCAGCTTCGACCATCACGATGGCCTGCTCCGTGCCGGCGACAACGATGTTCAGCAGGCTGCTTTTCTGTTCCACAACCGTGGGATTGACAACCAGGCTGCCGTCCAGCAAGCCCACGCGAACCGCGGCAATCGGATTAGTGAAAGGAATATTGGAGCAGTAGAGCGCCGCAGAAGCGGCAGTCACGCCCAAAACATCGGGATCGTTTTCGCTGTCCGCCGAAAGCACCATGCTGATGATTTGCGTTTCGGTGGACCAACCCTCCGGAAAAAGCGGCCGAAGCGGCCGGTCAATTAAACGCGAAACGAGAATCTCGCGCTCCGTGGGACGCCCTTCACGCTTGAAAAAACCTCCGGGGATTCTGCCCGCGGAGTAGGTGTACTCGCGGTAATCCACGGTGAGGGGCAGAAAATCTTTTTCCGTGGCTTTGTTATCCATGCACGCGGTTGCCAGAATCACCGTGTCGCCGTAACGCAGCACCACTGCGCCATTCGCCTGACGGGCCATTTTGCCCGTCTCAAAACTCATTTGCCGACCGCCAATTTCTATACTCGTCTGATGCGCCATTTGCACTTTCCTCTGCGCTGCCGGCTCGCCGGTGCGCGTTTAGTTTGCGGGGAAATCCCCGATTTGTTTGAGAAGAGAAAGCGAGCGCGGAGTGGATGCGCTGCCTGATCCTACCGATTCAGCGGGAAGGTTTGCGCACACGAATCCCCGGCGGCCCCACAAAGCAGTTCGATGCGTAGGGTTAAATTCCAGGTGAGCGTGAAACGGCTGGGTTCAGAAGCCGTATTACTTGCGCAAACTAAGTCTTTCGACAATCTCGCGATACCGATCCGGGTCGCGCCGGTTCAGGTACTCCAAAAGCCTGCGACGGCGGTTCACCATCATGATGAGCCCTCGCCGCGACGAATGATCTTTCACATGGGCTTTGAGATGAGTGGTCAAATAGTTGATGCGCTCGCTGAGCAACGCGATCTGCACTTCCGGCGAACCGGTGTCTTTTTCGGCCCTGCGGAACTGCTCGATGACGCCTATTTTGGCCTCGCTCAACTCAAAACCTCCTGAATCGTCACACCCTGCTCTACGTTTGTCTCTTCTGTGTCCTAAAAATCGTAGCACAGAGTGACGCCCGGACAACAGAATTTTTTTTTTGCAATCGGGGATTCCTCTGATATTTGAAATGTTCCTGACAAGCACAATTTGGAGCAGTCGCGTGCGAGGCGCGGCTCCCGAAATTAACGTTGGAGCTAAAGAGCGTGTGAGAACTGCAAAATCTGTACTCAGCGGCTTCCCGACCAAAAGCGTCGGGATGCAAACAGCGCGAAAGCCGAACTGATGTTGCAGCGTTTACGTCGTGGCTGAAGTGAGAGCGAAAGGCGCCGGCCTGAAGGCCGCCGCTACGAAGACGGGCGCACGCCAGCGTTAGAGGCAAAGCCTGAAAGCGGGGTTAGTCGCGCTGGGCTTTTACGAGGGCGAGAAATTCGTCGCGGGTTTGCTTGTTCTCGCGAAAGGCGCCGAGCATGGCACTGGTAACGGCGGAAGATTGCTGCTTTTCGACGCCGCGCATGACCATGCACAAATGGCGCGCCTCGATGATGACGCCCACTCCTTCGGGGCTCAGTTTCTGCTCGATGGCTTTGGCGATTTGATTCGTGAGCCGCTCCTGAATTTGCAGGCGGCGGGCGTACATGTTCACAAGGCGCGCCACTTTGCTCAGGCCGATTACTTTTTTCGTGGGGATGTAGGCCACGTGGCAACGTCCAAAAAACGGCAGCAGGTGATGCTCGCAGAGGCTGTAAACTTCGATGTCTTTCACGACCACCATTTCGTCGTAACACACGCTGAAGGTGGCTCCGTTGAGAATCGCGTCAGAATCCTGGCGATAGCCGCTGGTCAGAAACCGCAGCGCTTTTTCGAAGCGCTCCGGCGTGCGGCGCAAGCCTTCGCGAGCAGGATCTTCGCCGAGCAAAACAATCATGCGGCGAATCAGGTCCGCGATGGTTTCGGTCTCTTCGGGTTTAGCAAGAGCAATTGTCTTGGTATTGGCATCGCTCATTTCGAGTGCTCCTCTCAAGCGGGCGCAATGGCAGGTCAGTTTGAATTTTGACTGCTATTGTCCCGATTCATAAAATTCAAACTGACCTCACGGCCCGCGTGCAACGCTTCTTTAGGCGCTGCGCCGCTCTCGGCAATGTATTCAAAGCTGTTCTTCCCCGTTTCTTCAATGCGCACGCGCTCGATGCGCGCCTGCTTAAAACCGCTGAGGCGCTGGAAAATCACGCGGCACAAATTTTCCGTGGTGGGGACGCATTCGCGAAATTCCGGCACTTGCTCGTTCAAATAAACGTGATCGAAATCGTCGAGCACTTTCGAGCGAATCAGTTCGTCGAGATCCGCCAGATTCACAATCATTCCTGTCGCCGGATCCACCGGGCCTGTAACGGTAATCTCCACGGCATAGTTGTGTCCATGGCCGTAGGGATTGGCGCATTTGCCAAAAACGCGATGGTTTTGCGCATCGCTCCAGCCGGCGCGAAACAGGCGGTGGGAAGCGGCAAAGGAATAGCGGCGCGTGAGTGAAATCTTCATTGGCCGTCCCGCGCGCAATCCACAAACAGATCCGGCGATTCGTACAAGCGAAGATGATCCAAGCGGCCTTGGGTAATTTGCGGATCAAGAATTTTCCAAATGGCGGAGGCCACCTCCTCGCACGTTGGAATTTTGCCTTGCAATTCCGGGACTTCGTGATTCAGGTGGCGATGGTCGAAACGCGCTGTCACTTCGCGGTCCAGGATTTCCTTCAGTTCGTTGAGATCGAGAATCATTCCTGTCTGTGGGTCCGGCTCGCCCGCAATGGTGACTTCCAGAACGTAATTGTGTCCATGGCCGCGCGGATTATTGCACTTGCCGAAAATACGGCGATTCTCGTCCGCGGAAAACTTCGGATTATGGTAGAAGTGCGCCGCGGAAAATTCGATTTTTCGTGTCAAGCGGATCATGGCTCACGGGATGGCGTCACCGGATATTCCCTGCCCTTCCAGACAACTCTGCCGCGCCAGTGCTTGCATACAGACACTGCAATGAGCGCGGCATACAAGAGAGCTGCAACGCTATAGTATATGATGAATCGCGCTGGATAACGATTCGCGGCGAGTTCGCGCCAATACCACAAGTGGCGCAGCGCCAGCGCAACGATGCCCGCCGCTATCAGCCAGAGCGCCGCGTCGGCACTCGCAAAAATACCGAAAAAAATCGCGCTTACAACGAAAATGGAGGATAACCACGGAAAGGTAAACGCAAGTTCGCGCGCGGCGGTGGCAAAAGTTCCGCCGAGCAATGGATACAGATTCTTCGTCCAGCCCTGCCACATCGCGCCGAAATGGCAATACATCCGGGTGCGCGCGATCCCTTCGCCGGGTGCGAAATACAAATGAAAACCGAGCGCTTTTACACGCTGCGCCAGAGCGACGTCTTCGAGGACGATGCTGGAAATCGCGCGGTGGCCGCCTGATTTTTCATAGGCGTCGCGCCGAATCAAAATGAATTGCCCGTTGGCGGCGGCATCGGGAAGAGAAGCATTGTTCACGCGGGAAAAATCGAAGCGGCGCGCCAGCCGGCAGTAAATAAAAGGAATCAGAGCGCGCTCGAAAAACTTTTCCGTGCGCTGCTCCGGCGAATAGGAGACCAGCGCGGCGTTATGGATACGCGCATCCTCGAGAGCGCGTTGCGCACCACACGGAAAATGAACCGTGTCGGCGTCGGTGAAGAGCAGCCAATTACATTTTGCTGCTTGTGCGCCGAGCCAGAGCGCATAATTTTTCCCGACCCAGCCGAGCGGCAGTTCGCCGGCGTTCAAAATTCTCAGTTGCGGAATCGTGGAAGCAAGCCGCGCAAGGATTTGCGGCGTGCCATCAGTGGATTGGTCGTCCACAACAATTATTTCGATAATCTCAGGCTGCGCGGCGAGGGTTGTGACCGCGGCCTCTATGTTCTCTTGTTCGTTGCGCGCAGGAACGATGGCTGAAATCTGCGACATTTTAGGAGGCAAGCGGACAGTGGGTGCGATTCCAATAGCCGGTGACTCGAAAAAAATATATCATAGCGGCAGCGCAGTTGCTGCGCGGGCAAACACAATGCGCAAGATTCTCACAGGAGTGACGCTCGGGGCGGTTGCGGGCCTGCTCATTATTTTCTCCATTCCCGGATATAACCAGGGCGAGGCGAGCGTTGCCGGAAGGGTAGCCAAACCGTTTTCGTTCAGCGTGGATGGCAAGCCCATGCAACTCTCCGATTATCGCGGCAAAGTTGTGGTGCTGAATTTCTGGGCGACATGGTGCCCGCCTTGCGTGGAGGAGACAGCGTCGCTGAACCAGTTGCAGCAATGGATCGCAGCGCGCGGCGGAACGGTTTTGGGCATCAGCGCGGATACCGATGCTGCCGCTTATGAACAATTCCTGAAAGACCACAGCGTGATCTTTCCGACGTATCGCGACCCCGTGGAGCAAAGGAATCTTTCGCAAATCGGGCTGGACTACGGGACCAGCATGTATCCGGAAACCTACATCATCGGCCGGGACGGGCGCATCGCACGGAAAATCGTCGGCGCGCAGGACTGGACGAGTCCGGCGATGACGCAATATCTCGATTCGCTGCTCGCCGCCAAGTAATCTTTGCGTTCCTTCCTCAGAGGTACGGCTTTACGCAGATTTGACATAGGGGGAGGGGGTATGTGAGAATTAGAACCCTGATGCAGCATACACGGAAATCCGGTTTGAACAGACCGTCTCGTAGCCGCGCCAAGAACAATCGAGCCCGCAAAGCTGCGGGCGTTGACACTGCCATCAAAGAATCGAACCTCAAGCGCCTGCGCCGAATCGAAGGGCAAGTGCGCGGCCTCGCGAAAATGATAGACGCGGACCGCTATTGCCCGGAAATTCTGGTACAGATTTCTTCGGTGCAAGAGGCTTTACGCGCGGTGGGACGCAACCTGATGCGCAATCATCTCGAGCACTGCGCCACGCAAGCGATTCGCAGCGGGAAGAAGCGGGAAGCGGAAGCCACGTATGACGAGTTGCTCGACTTGATCTACAGATATTCGCGATGAAGCGGAAGATATCATGAGCGCAGCCGGAAAATCGCAACCACGCATTCACCGATTCATTTCTGCTGGAATTGCCGTTCCAAGCCTCGCGCTTATCGCCGCTTTTTTTACCTTGGCGAAGCTTGCTGTGGCGGAACCGGCCTGCCCATTTAACGAAATGAATCCTGAACAGTGCGCGCGCATGTGCGCCGCAAATTTTCTGCGGCCGGCTCACCGAGTTCCGTTCCGCCCTTCAGGAACAACGGTTGCCGCGCAGATGAAAAACATGGCGCGGACGAAAGTGATGAACATGGATATGTCTTTGCCGGCTGCGGCGCAATTGCTGATGCAAGAGGTCTCCGGCACGAGCGTCAATCCCGCTTCTGCGCCAATGCCAATGCGCATGTTCTCGCGCAGCGGGTGGCGCTTCAACGTCATGGGCGACGCATTCGTTACCGACACGCAGCAGTCCGGCCCGCGCGGCGGCGACAAGTTTTACTCCGCTAACGTTTTCATGACTTCGGCGGAACATTCGATTGGCCGCGGCGCGTTTCTCATCGAAGGAATGTTCAGCCTCGAGCCCGCCACGATTACAGACCGGCGATACCCGCTGCTGTTCCAGACGGGCGAAACGGCTTATGGCGTTCCCATCGAAGACGGCCAGCACCCGCACAATTTTTTCATGGGATTGGGCGTGCATTACGCGCGGCCCCTCGGCAAGAACACGATTTTCGAGGCCTACTTCGCGCCGGTGGGCGATCCAGCGCTTGGACCGGTCGCGTTTCCGCATCGCGCATCCGCCGAGGAAATTCCACAGGCGCCCATCGGTCATCACTGGGAAGATTCCACGCATATCGCGTATGAGGTCGCCACTGTCGGCATCGAGCACAAGTTTCTGCGATTCGAAGCGAGCGGATTCCATGGGGCTGAGCCCGGCGAGAATCGCTGGATCATTTCTACCGGGGCGATGGATTCGTGGTCAACTCGGCTTTCCATTATTCCCACGGCAAATTGGGTCGCGCAGGTTTCTGTGGGCCGCCTGACGCATCCAGAAGCCCTCGAAGCCGGCGACGTCGTTCGCACGACAGCCTCCGTGGAATATTCGCGCCCGATGGGCACGGCGAGTTGGTCGACAAGTTTCGTGTTTGGCAGAAACCACAAGACGGCGACTGGCGGCGGCACGAATGCGTTTCTGCTCGAAACGGTAGTGCCTTTCCGCAAAAGCAATTTTTTCACGGGGCGGTGGGAACTTGTCGACAAAGATGAATTATTCGCCGCACAGCCGGCCATCGAGCAGCAACTTCTAAGCAGCACGGGCACCGATACATTTCGCGTGGACGCATACACGGCGGGTTACACGCGCTACTTTTCGCTGTTCTCGCCGATTGAGACGGGCGTGGGAGCGAATTTCTCGGCGTATACTTTTCCTTCTGCGATCGTTCCCTTTTATGGCGCGCACCCGTTCGGCGTTAATTTTTATTTACACCTGCAATTGAAGTCGAGCAAGCAACCAGGGATGGGCGAATGAGCGCCGAACGTTCGCACGGAGCCGCCGATGGAAGCTCCGACCGATCTGGGGCGGCGGCCGCGCAGTCGGCGTTGGCGACTGATCCTGTTTGCGGCATGAGCGTGAACCCGCAGAAGGCCAAGGCCGCGCGCGAGCATGCTGGAAAAACTTATTATTTTTGCTTTGAGGGCTGCGCGAAGAAATTTGACGATGCGCCGGAAAAATATCTAGCGAAGCAATCTGGCGGCATCGCATCTATGTCTCCGCCTGTGCCGCTCGCCATAATCCAGCCACAACGCGCCGAGTCGACCGCTGCCGTAGCGCCACGAGCAGTTCCCGCAAATCCGGCAAGGCCGATTTACGTTTGCCCTATGGATGCTGAAGTTCGCGCGACGCGACCTGGCCCGTGCCCAAAATGCGGAATGGCTCTCGATCCTCTCACGCCTGCCGTCGCGACAACAAAAACCGAATATACCTGCCCCATGCACCCGGAAGTTGTGCGCAGTGCACCCGGCGCTTGCCCCATTTGCGGAATGGCGCTCGAGCCGCGCGCGGTGCAGGCGCAGGAAGAGTCCAATCCGGAACTCGCCGCCATGACGCGGCGGTTTTGGTGGTGCGTGGCGCTGACAATTCCGCTGCTTGTGCTCGCCATGGCCGGCGGCATGTGGCGCACGCAAATTTCTCCCGCGCTTGATGAATGGATGCAGCTGGCGCTCGCTTCGCCAGTGGTGCTGTGGGGCGGCTGGCCATTTTTTCAGCGCGGCTGGGCTTCGATTCGCAATCGCAGCTTGAATATGTTCACGCTCATCGCTATGGGCACCGGTACTGCGTACGTTTACAGTTTGATTGCGACGATTTTCCCCGGCATTTTCCCGGCTGAATTTCGCGTCGCAAGCAGCCGCCTGCCCGTTTATTTCGAAGCGGCGGGGGTAATCACCACGCTCGTCCTTCTGGGACAAGTTCTCGAATTGCGGGCGCGCCAGCGCACCGGCGGGGCCATTCGCGCGCTCCTTCAATTGGCGCCAAAAACCGCGCGGCTGGTGCTGCCGGATGGTCAGGAGAAAGATGTTGCGCTCGAAGGCGTGCAGCGCGGCGACCGCCTGCGGGTGCGCCCCGGCGAAAAAGTTCCTGTCGACGGCGTGGTGGTTGAAGGCGTGAGCTCAGTCGACGAATCCATGATTAGCGGCGAACCGATCCCCGTAGAAAAAACGAACGGCAGCCGCGTTACCGGCGGCACGGTGAACTCCACAGGGACGCTCATCATGCAGGCAGAGCGCGTGGGCAGCGATACGCTGCTTGCGCGCATCGTGCAAATGGTCGGCGACGCGCAGCGCAGCCGCGCGCCCATTCAAAGGCTTGCCGACAAAGTCGCCAGCTATTTCGTCCCGGCGGTAATTTTGGTCGCGGTAATCACATTTTTGTTCTGGGCGTTTCTTGGACCTTCACCACGGCTCGCGCATGCTTTGCTGAACGCGGTTGCCGTGCTTATCATCGCCTGCCCGTGCGCACTGGGACTCGCAACGCCCATGGCCATCATGGTCGGCACAGGGCGGGGAGCAACCGCCGGCGTGCTCATCAAGAATGCTGAGGCGCTTGAAACTTTGGAAAATGTGGACACGCTGGTCTTCGACAAGACTGGCACGCTGACTGAAGGGAAACCTCGCGTTATGCAGATCGAAGCGGCGGAAGGGTCGACGCCCAACGACGTGCTGCGATTTGCAGCGAGCCTCGAACAAGGCAGCGAGCATCCCTTGGCGGCCGCAATCCTCGCGGAAGCCGCGCGGCAAAATCTGCGGCCGCAAAGCGCATCGAACTTTCGCTCTTTCACTGGAAAAGGAATCAGCGGAGATGTTGACCACCGCGAAGTGGCACTAGGGAATTTGGCTTTTATGGAAGAGCGAAACATTGCTCCAAGCGCGTTAAAAATTCGCGCAGAAGCCCTTCGTCGCGAGGGCCAAACTGTAGTGCATCTAGCTGTTGACGGGCGCGAAGCGGGGATCATCGCCATCGCGGATCCCATCAAAGAATCAACTCTCGAAGCAATTTCGCAACTTCGCCATGAAGGCCTGCGCCTGGTGATGCTTACCGGAGACAGCCGCGTGACTGCTCAATCTGTTGCGCGGACGCTGGGCATCGAAGAGGTCATCGCCGAAGTCCTGCCCGATCACAAAGCTGAAGCTATAAACAAATTGAAGTCCGAAGGCCGCCGTGTGGCCATGGCCGGAGACGGAATCAATGACGCGCCCGCGCTTGCCGCCGCCGACGTGGGCATCGCCATGGGCGCCGGAACCGATGTTGCCATCGAATCGGCGGGAATCACGCTGGTGAAAGGCGACCTGCGCGGGATCGTTCGCGCGCGCCGGCTTAGCCGCAAAACGATGCGTAATATCCGCGAGAATTTGTTTTTTGCGTTCGCTTACAACACCATCGGCATACCGATTGCCGCTGGAATCCTTTACCCTTTTTTTGGACTGCTGCTCAGCCCCATCATTGCCAGCGCGGCGATGACTTTCAGTTCCGTCTCGGTAATCGCGAACGCATTGCGCCTGCGCCGCGCCGCCATTTAGCAAAATGCCGCCTTGGCGCCAATCGTGCGAAAATGCCCTCGTCTGCTATAATCCGGCCATGACATTCATGACCATGACCTACGAACTGCAGTTTCCGCTACGGCAAGAACAGTTGCGGCGGCTGGCTTTTTTCGCCAACACTTACGGACTGCAGAAATTTCGCCTCGATGAAAAAAAGAACTGGCTGCAGTTCGATTACGACGCTTCGCGGCTGAAGGAAACTGAAGTCGAACACGTGCTGCGCATGGCCAACATTCCAGTGGTTGGCCGCGTCAACACGAACTAGCAGCGGAAATAATTCGGCGTAGCTGCGCGCAAATTCTTACAGGCATTTTAACGAAAAAATGGGGCCACCGCTTGGGATCGGCAGCCCCGAAAGCCGCGTTCCGAGACCCGGCCTAGGCGAGACCGAGTCATTGGGGTCATCCATCCTAGCTTCCCTCTCAGAGGCAGGTGGTAAACGTCACTCACTGCTCCGCGGTCGAGCCCCTTCCTCCTCAGCCACAGTGCCGTGAGCCACGTTGTGGAACGCGACCCATTCTTTCGTACTGCAAAGGCCTTGCCAAAGGCAGGGCTTGCTAACTTCTTCATAAATAGAGTTATGCTGTCGCTAGATTCGTTTCTGCCGCGCCGTTTCGGGAATCCGTGTCCCGCTTTGGCGCAACTACTCCTCGAACCCGTCGCCGGGTTCGCCTAACGACATCATCCGAATTCACTGTCGCGCTTGTACTCCTGGTGAAGCAGCTTCATAATAGGGTTTCGGAGTTCTTTTGAAGATGACCTTGCGTCGTTCAACAATAGCTGCCATCACTGCAATCCTGCTCGGAGCCGGCGTAGCGTCTTTTGCGCTTTACCGCGTTGTGCGTGCGAATTCGCATGTATCCGTGCAAGCCAAGACTGCTGTCGCTTCGCACGGCGCGTCGCCTTCCACACAGGGTGCGAGCGGCCCAGACAAGACTCCGTCGCTATACTTCGTAAAAGACCCCGAGATCGTTCCTCCATTTCTCGTTCGCGATCTTGCGGGTCAACCAGTTTCCACGGCGGCGCTCAAAGGCAAAGTCGTCATTCTGAATTTCTGGGCAACCTGGTGCGGGCCGTGCCGCGAGGAAATTCCCGAGCTGATCGCGTTGCAGGAGCAATACAAAAATCAGCTGCAGATCATCGGAATCTCCGAGGACGAGGCTCCTCCGGCGCAAGTGGCGCAATTTGTGAAAAAAGTTGGAATCAACTATCCCGTGGTGATGTCCAGCGAGGCTCTTGAGCGCGAGTATGGGGGCATTGCGGCGCTTCCCACTTCGTTTTTCGTGAATCCGCAAGGGCGAGTTGTAGCCAAGGATGTGGGCGTGTATCCGCCTGAATATTATGACTTGCAAGTGCGAGCTTTGGCTGGCCTTCCCGTGGCCGCGCACATCGAGACCTTCAAGGACACCGGACAGATCTTTTTGAAAAATGCCGCGAATGCCACCGAGCTGCCGGGAGTCAGCTTCGCCGGACTCACACCCGAGCAGAAGAAAATCGCCCTTCATCGCTTGAATGCGGAGAGCTGCACGTGCGGTTGCAAAATGACGATGGCACAGTGCCGCATCACCGATCCCACTTGCCCAACCAGCAAAGAACTGGCAATGAAAATCGTCCGCAGCATCGCTCGTTCCGGGTCATCAGGCTCAACGCCCGCCTCAAAACCAGGCGCAACGCGCTAGACGGCGTCTTCTCGTCGAAGAGCGCCACCGCTCCCACCAGCAGTCCTCGAAAGCAAAGCGGCGCACAATGAACCGCTTGCGGGCCGCTCATTCTCGCAAATGCGGCCGTAAACTATTTGGAAATCGCTTGCGGTATTCGTTTGACTGTCAGGAGCAAGCATTCTAATCTGGATATACGCATTCCACTGAGGAAGCGAACGAAACGAGGGTATTTTGCTACATCTATTGTATGCTGTGATTGCTGTTGTCGTAGTGGTTCAACTCTCCGCATTTGCCACCAGTATTTATCTGCACCGCACTTTGGCGCATCGCGGCGTTTATCTTAATCCGGTAATCGCTATTCCCATGCGCCTGCAGCTCTGGCTGTGGACGGGCATAAACACCAAGGAATGGGTCGCCGTGCATCGCAAGCATCATCGCCACACAGACGTCTTAGGCGATCCGCATAGTCCAGTGCTGGAAGGCCTTTGGCGCATTCTGCTGGGCAATGTTTATTACTACAATCGCGAAGCGCGCGACCCGGAAACGCTGAAGACGTTCGCGCCGGATATCGGCAATGATTGGCTGGACCGTCACATTTTCGGATTCGGCCTGGCCGGGCTGATTGTGGGCATCGCAATTTTCATGCTTCTGATGGGGCCTGTGTGGGGAAGCATTGCCTTTGTAGTGCAAGCCGGCATTTACATTTTCCTGAACGCGGTAATCAATGGCGCCAATCACGCGCTGGGAAAACGCAATTTCGATAATACCGCGACGAATCTGAGCTTCGTTGCGCTGCTTACCGCCGGGGAAGGCTGGCACAACAATCATCACGCCTATCCCACATCGGCGCGCTTCAGCGTACATCGTGGTGAATTCGATCCGTCGTGGCCGGTGCTCAAGGTTCTCACCTGGATGCGCCTCGCGCGTCCTTTGAAGCTCGCGCCCAAAATGGAGTAGTATCCGCCTGCGATGCCGGGCGCTGGCTGGAATCCAGATCAATATCTGAAGTTCTCCGCAGAGCGCACACAGCCGTGCCGCGACCTGGTCGCGCGCATAGACGTTCCGCAGATGCGCACGGCCATCGACCTCGGCTGCGGTCCTGGGAACAGCACGCAAGTGCTTTTGGAACGCTGGCCTGACGCCCAAATCACGGCACTCGACAGCGACGTGGGCATGATTCAGGCGGCCATTGAATCTCATCCGCACGGCCGCTGGATCGTGGGAGATATCAACAAATGGGCAGGCGAAAAACCTGCTGAAAAGACCAGCGGAACAAAATCCGCGACTACGGCTCAGCAAACTCCAGCGGATTCGGCGCCAGAATCATCCTCTGAGCTATACGACTTGGTGTTCTCCAATGCGGCTCTTCAGTGGCTCCATGACCATGCCACGCTTTTCCCGCTACTTTTCTCTCACGTCGCGCCCGGCGGCGCACTTGCTTTTCAAATTCCCAGCGCGCTCGACCGGCCCGCTCATCGCCTGTTGCGTGAAATGGCTGCCTCGCTGGCCTGGCGAAAATGGTTTCACACCGGGCGCGTGCGCAGTTGGCATTCGCAGGATTCGGAATTTTATTATGATCTGCTTGCGCCCTTGGCCTCGCGCATCGATTTGTGGCAAACGGAATATATCCACGTTTTGCCGAATGCCGAGGCGGTCGTGGAGTGGTACAAAGGCACTGGCATGCGCCCCTACCTCACCGCCATCACCGACGATGCTGACCGGGACAAATTCCTCGCTGAATATCGCGAAAAGATTCGCGCAGCGTACCGTCCGCGCCCCGACGGCCACATCCTCTTCCCTTTCCTTCGCCTCTTCTTTATTGCTTACCGCTAGTCGATAGGAAGATACGCGATGATCATCCCCACTGCGCCAATGCTGGCAAAGCAAGGAAAACCGAGAACCTGCGAATGGAGGGGATTTACAGGATAAACTTTTCCTGAGAATGTTCCGTTCGAAAGGTTGGCAAGAATAGTGCGCCCAACGCTGTCTGGGCGCTCCGTAGCGCCGATTACCGCAATGGAATTCGGCGCGAAAAATGATTCCAGCGCCGTGCGCTCGCCGGTTCTTTTCGTGTTCTTCGTTTCAACCATCGCGCTAGCCGCTTGTTGATGAATCTTACGAAATGGGGAGGAAGCTTGCACTTTCAGAAATCCGTCAAAGCCTTGAACGGCAACGTGACCCGCACAGCGTTCAGCACAGCCAGCAGGTCAATCACTTCCTGAGCGATTGCCCCAGCGACGGGCGGCAAATAACCTAAAGCAGCCGCGATCATGCCCAAAATGCTCAAGGCCATCCCACCGATCGCGCTTTGCAGAGCGATGTTGCGCATACGATGGCCTATGTGAATCAATTCATCCACTTTCTCCAAAGAAGTTTCGAGCACAACCGCGTCGGCTGCCTCCGACGTCACATCGTTGCTTATGCCAAACGCCACGCCCACGGTTGCCGCCTGCATGGCGGGCGCGTCATTAATGCCATCGCCCACGAAGAGCGTTTTCTGCTTTTTTGCTTCTTCGCGGACAATTTCGACTTTCTCTTCGGGACTCTTCGCCGAATGCACTTCCGAAATTCCGACCAAGCCGCCGAGCAGGCGAACTTCGGATTCCCGGTCGCCCGACACCAGCATCACCTTGTTGATCGCATGCCGCGGCTTCAGATGGCCCACAAAATGACGGCTGCTGCTCCGTGGCGCATCATGAAAACGAAATACGGCGGCGAATTTGCCGTCCAAGAACACCAGGCATTCAAGTCCACTTTGCGCCGGTGGCAGCGTCAAGTCCTGCGGTACTTTGGCTCTGCCTGTGATCCAGATATTTTGTCCCGCGACCGTTCCGCGCAAACCTTCGCCGGGGCGCTCGCTGATCTCTGAAGCGGGTTCAAGAGTCAAGCCGGTGTTTCGCGCGGCATTCAGAATCGCTCCAGAAAGCGGATGCTTCGAATAGAATTCGACGCTGGCGGCGCGCTGCAGCACGGCATTTTCATGATATCCATGCGCGCAAACGATTTCAGACAGCTTCGGTTTCCCGTAGGTGAGCGTTCCCGTCTTATCGAATATCAAAGTCCGGCACTGATCGATCTCTTCCAAGATGCCGGGATTTTTGATGATGATGCCGCGGCGCGCCGAGAGCGATACCGCTCCAATCACGGCGACAGGGATGGCGATCAACAGCGGGCACGGCGTCGCAACGACGAGGACTGCAAGGAAACGGTGCGACTCGTGCGTCACCATCCATGTCGCGCCCGCCAGAAAAAGCGCAATCGGCGTGTACCACGCGCCCAGTTTGTCGCCCAGCCGCCGCATTCGCGGCCGGAGCCGCTCTGTTTGCTCCATGACATTTACGATCTTGGCGTATCGCGAATCGACCGCCAGTTTTTCTGCGCGAACCGTCAAAGCAGACTCACCATTAATCGCGCCCGAAATCACCAGGGAACCGGGCGCTTTGGAGATTTCAAACGGTTCGCCGGTCAGATAGGCTTCATCCATTTCCCCGTGTCCTTCGACGACCACGCCATCGACAGGGCAAATTTCGTGCGGGAAAATAATCAGGGAGTCACCGATGCGAATGGAATTGAGCGCTACATCTTCGACGCTCACGCCCGCTTTGCGGTGCGCGGTTTCCGGGATGCGCTTCGCCAATGCATCCAGCACAGACGACGCGCGGCGCGACGCGAATTCTTCGAGTGCTGTGCCACCGGCAAGCATCAGCACCACAATCACGCCTACCAGATATTCGCCTAGCAGCACTGCGGTGACAATCGATATGCCGGCAAGCAAGTCGGAGCCGAACTCTCGTTCCACTGCTTTCTTTACCAACGTGATGACTAGAGGAACGCCGCCGAGGATCAGCACGGCGACGAGCGGCGCCAGATAAACTGGGCGACTCACTCCGAGCGCGTACCGGAGAATCAAGTGAACAAAAATGCCGGAGATTGCCAGCGCAGAAATCGCGGTTGGCCCCGCCCAGCGGGATACCCAGCGCTTGTCGGGACGGTTTGCATTGACCCGATGGCGGCGAGCCTTGTTAAATTCAGGCAATCTCCCGACTGTGGAGGTTGAATTCACGACCGCGCTCACTTTCGCTATTTCCGGACCCACTTCGACGCAGCATGGCGCCTGCAGCGCAACCCCTATCTGCCGCGGCGGAGGCAACCAGAGCCATCGATCTCGTGGACTAACAACTCATAGTTTTGCAAGGCATTAGCGAATCAGCGGTGATGAAGGTCACATTGAGATGTGACGCCCAAACATCATTTCGACGGCGCCGGATACGGCAAACAAAGACGCGATCATGCCTAAATGGAAATGAGGCGCCGCGCAACCACCTCTGTGATAGCGCGCACCTGAGGCCGTGATTTTGGTCACAGCAGGCTTAGGCCATCCTCTTGCATTGTGGTTATGGAGAAACGGCGATGACTACAGTTCAGACCGGCTCGCGAATTACCTTCAAGAATGTCCTATTACTCACCGATTTTTCCGAACGTTCCGAAGCAGCGCTGCCCTTTGCAATGGGCGTCGCTAGGACATACGGGGCGAAATTGCATGCATTTCATGTTCTGCTGCCAACACCGAGCGCATACTACACGCCGGAGTTCACCGTTGCGGCCATCGAAAGTGATGAGGAACGCGCTCAGGCGGAAATGCAGCGAATCGAATCGCAACTCTCCGGCTTGCCACATGATGTAAGCATCGAGCGTGACATCGCCGTATGGCCGTCGCTCGAGCAGGAAATTGCGGAAGACGACATCGATCTGCTGGTTTTGGGAACGCATGGGCGAACGGGCGCGCAGAAGCTTCTCCTTGGCTCGGTCGCCGAGGAGATTTTCCGGCGCTCCGACGTGCCCGTTCTAACTATTGGTCCAGGTGTGCGTTCTCGCGCGCACAACGATGCGCATTTTCATCGCGTGCTTTTCGCCACCGATTTTTCGCCTCACTCATTGGCTGCGTGGCCCTACGCGTTATCGTTTGCTCAGGAAAATCAGGCACACCTCATTCTGCTGCACGTTATTCCTGAAGTTGCGCGGAGTGACAGAAAAAAGCATATTGAAACTTTGCCAGGTGACGCGCAATCTCATTTGGAAAGGCTCCTTCCAAAGGATGCGGACCTCTGGTGCCGTCCTGAGGTGATTGTGGATCGAGGGGATCCGCGCATCCGAATCGTGGAGAACGCCAAGAGCCAGGGCGCGGATTTGATCGTGCTCGGCGTTCGCAGCGCGTCTCGCCGGCTCGGCGTGGCGACGCACCTCGAGCGTGCCATAGCCCACAATGTGGTCGCTCATGCTGAGTGTCCGGTGCTGACTGCCCGCGGATAGACGCCGGCTGGCTCTGTCGAATTCTCATCTACGGCTTCCAACCCGCTTTTGTCATTCTGAAGCCTGCGGTTTTGTGAGGGGAGAATCTGCTTCTTTCTTTTCCTGCTGCAGAAACGTTTCTTCGTAAAAAAAAGTGGCCCGGAGCGTTTCCGCTCCGGGCCGGTAGCACCTTCGGAATTTCAGGCGGCGATTTGCTTGGCAATCGGCGCCACTTTGATTTCCACTTTCCGCGGCATAGCTACCGCAGCGACGGGCGCCGTGATTTCCAGCATGCCGTTCTGATATTCGGCAGTGAGCTTGTCAATGACTACGCCCTCTGGAAGGTCGAGCGTGCGCTCGAACGAGCCGTAAACGATTTCCTCGTCCCAAAGATTGACTTCCTTGGATGCGCGAGTGAGTTTCCTCTCGCCCTTGATGGTCAGCAGGTTGTCATTCGTGTGTATTTCCACGTTCTTGGGATCGATTCCCGGCAAAGCAACGCGGCAGATGAATTTCTTCTGGTCCTTATCGAGATAGGTCTCAATGGCTGGCAGGAAATCATACTCCTTTTGCTTGTCAGGAACGAAGCGCTCTGCAAGCAGCGGCTTGCCAAGCAGGATGCGATTGAAGATCTGGTCGAAATCCCGGCGGAAATCAAACAGATCCTGGAAGAATCTGTCTTGCGGAACTAGATTTGTCATTGTGAATCTCCTTTGCCCTTGCAATTTCATCGGCTATGAACTGCTTCCCATTTTTGGTCCCCCAGGAGGATTTGCTCCGAGTCGGTGGGACTTACGAAGTGTGTCCGGCCCTCAAAGGGCCGGTGCGTCGTACGCTTGGGCGCTTTAGTCAGTCTTCGGAGTCTCCGCCGAGACGGAGAGAAGAGGCAGAACCAGTGCACATGGCCCAACACGATTTGTATCGTTCGTTGGTGGTGGCCCGCAGGCGGGCCTCATACTTTCGGGCTTTGTGCCTTTAAGGCTAGTTGCCATCTGCATCTCTGCCTCTCCATGCCGCGTTCATAGACCAGCATGGAAGGCGGTGCAGTGACCGTGGACACGGTTCATCGTGACACTGGTCACCCTTCCTCTTGTTTTCAGAACAATTGTTTGCGGAACGCGCAGCCTGAAAAAGACTTACACAAGCAATTGGCTGAGAAGGTCGCTCAGAGCTTCCGCAGCGAGCTGCGCGCCGTGAAAGGTGGCCTGCGGCAATCCACCCAAAGCTTCGGATACCTGTGCGGCGGTGACGCGATGAGCCGCCTCGATGGTTTTACCGATGACAAGCTCAGTCAACATCGAAGCGCAGGCTACCGCCGTGACGCAGCCTTGCGCCTTGAAGCGCACCGCCGCAATTGTGCCGTTCTCGACGCGCGCAGCGAGGCGCAGAACGTCGCCGCATACAGGATTCGTTACTTCGACGGAGGCGCTGGCGTCCGAGAGGTCGCCCGCATTGCGCGGATTTTTGAAATGGTCGAGGACCGCGCCAGAGTACATGGCAGAAAGTTTACCGTTGAAAAGCAAAACTCGAAAGCGCAGTGCATCAAATTGGCCAGCGCGAACTCTTCGAAGCAAAGGGCATACGAAGGCTTGGCCGGGCCGGCTTCGCGTGCGCTTGGCGCCGCACCTTTTAATTGACTTGCCTCCGCTCAAGTGCCACTATGCGCCCAATCAGGCAACCCAACCGGAGTCCCTGTAAAAAGGAGTACACTATGCCCCACTATTTAGTTCAAGTCGCCTACAACGAGCAAGCTTGGCAGGCTCTCATCAAAAATCCCCAGGACCGTATCGAAGCCGTGCGCCCAGCCATCGAGAGCCTTGGCGGAAAAGTCAAAGAAGGATGGTTCGCTTTTGGCGATTACGATGCCATCGTGATCACCGAAATGCCCGACAATGTGGCCGCCTCCGCCATTGCCATTGCATTCGCTGGCGGCGGTGCGTGCAAAAGCGTTAAAACCACCCCGCTGATGTCTACCGCAGAAGCAATCGAAGCACTCAAGAAAGCATCGCGCGCTGGTTATCGCGCCGCCACCGCTGGCTAAGACTGATTCGCCTCCGTGCGGATCGTCACAACTTAAAACAAAAAGGCCTGCACCATAATAGTGCAGGCCCTTTGTTTCTACGAAGCCGAACTTTATGCGCTCGGCTCCGGTATTAAAGTTGCGGTTGCGGCTGCATTTGCTGCGGCTGCGCGTGCGGCTTAGGCGGCGCTGGCTTGTGCGTCCTCCGCCGGTGAGCAGGCGGAGCAGCTTCCGGCGTGGTCTCGCCTTCGGCCTTGCGCACCGCTCTGAGACTCGGCCTCGGCAATTGCCACAGGATCCTGGCATCCGACGCGCCATTGGGGTAAAACTTCGTCGATTCCTGACCCGTCGGTTGCAGAACGATGTCCACGCGCCGGTTATACGCCAGCCACGTATTGCGCACGCGCCGGATCATCCATTTTTCTGGTTTCGCAGGATTCTGTTGCTGCAACTGCGCGACGTCGGCATTTTCGAGCTGCCGCTCTTTGCCTTCCGCGCGCGTTTGGATTTTGTCCGCGGAAATTCCCTGCGAAACGAGATAATCCTTCACGCGGTCGGCGCGCCGTTCGCTGAGCGCTTCGTTATAGGGAGTAGAGCCGCGAACGTCGGCGTGCCCAACGACTGTCAGCGTCGCTGTGTCGTCATAGTCCAAATACTTCTTGAACGTGGTGGCCACTTCGTTGAGCGACTGCTGCTCGCTGGTGACCAACCCGACATCCGGATGTTCTTTCACCGGGTAAGCGGTCGGGAAGAACACGCTTTCGAGCGTAACCACTGGCTTCGGCTCGATCGAACCAGTGATGTGCAGATTGGCTGTTTGCGTGGCGGTTCCACCGCAAACGTTAGTGGCGGTCAGAGTGTAGGTTTGATTTTCGTCGATCGGCCCGATGTTTTGCTGCTTCGGTTGCGCCGTGACTTGCTGGCTGCCGCTGGTCGCCACGTTGCCAATGGGATCGATCGTCACCGAGCTGGCATTCGATGAAGTCCAACTCAGCGTGGAGGTTCCATCTTCCTTCACTTTATCGCCAATCTTGTGGTACTTCACTTCGGTCGGATTCAAAGTGAGCGTCGCGGTTGGCTGGATATTCACGTTGATGGTCTGATTTTGCGTCACCGTGCCGCCCGGACCCGTGGCCGTAAAGTCATAAGTGGTGGTCTTCTTCGGCGAAACAGTCTGCGTGCCGCTGGGTTGTTGCGGCCCTATTTCGCTGATGTTGACGTCCACGGCATCGGTCGAATTCCAAGTCAGCGTCGAAGTATCGCCGCAATTGATTTGGGTTGGCGCTGCCGTGAAATTGCCGGACACCGGTGCAATCGCCACGGTAGAACTGGCGAAGCCGGCTTTGAATCTTGGCTGCGGCCCCAATGTGTTTCCCTGCTTCCAGTTTTTCGTGCTGGTCTTGCCGCCGTTGTGCAGCTGAACGGTGACCTGCTTTCCAGCCTCCACCGTCACCGGCCCGGACCACACCGTCTGGCCGTTGTGCGTCACGTCGATTTGATACGTGCCGGGCCTCACCAAGAGCCGCTGATGCCAGAGCCAGTTCCAGTCGAATTCGTCGACGTGTCCGACAAAGTAAGCGGGCGTTTTGCCATTCAGCAGCACCGCCGCCTTGCGGTCGCCTTTCAGCTCGATGTCGCCGAAGGGCCCGGAGACTTGTCCGCCGCTGGATTGCAAAGTTACGTTCAGGTCCGTAGTTTTTCCGGCGGTGATATCCACGTCCTGCGTCTGCGGGGTATAACCGTAATTGTAAACGCCTATCGAATGCTTGCCGGCAGGCAGCTTAATAGTCTGGCTGCCTTGTTTAATCGCGTTGCCGTCCACAAAGACGTACGCCTGTTTCGGCGAGACCTTTACTTTGAGCTTCCCGTCCTGGGCAAATGCAGGAACAGTGGCCGTCAGTGTGACGATCATGAGAAAGGGAACCAGAGCGAGAAATTTCGTTCTCATCTTGAATAAACTCCTTCCGGAACGGTATGGGATGAAAAGCTGTCATCGTTCATTAAGATGCCTAGGGAACCTAAAACGGGGCCTATAGGGATGGGCAGACACTAATTAGAACGCTGCGCCGCCGCAGCAGTCAAGGGAATAAACCCTCACAAGGCCTCGGTTGTTTTCCGTACTTGGCCATCCTCCAGCACTAAGAGCATTGGGTCCTGCGTGGTCGCCGGCGCTCATCTTTGGCTTGACTCTCAAAGCGCGCCGCGGTTCAATATGTTGCCGCGCCATATATGGACGTTACAACGTCAAAAGTGGAATGGAAAAAGGGCAGCCCCGAACTGCTTATTCTTTCGCTCGTCGAAGCCCGCCCACGCCACGGCTACGAAATCAGCAAACTCATCGAGCAACGCTCTGGCGGCACGGTGCGTTTCCACGTGGCCTCGCTCTACCCGATGCTCTACCGCCTGGAACGACGCGGCTGGCTGCAGGGCCGCTGGGTTGAAAAAAGCGGACAGCGCCGCAGACGTTATTATCGTGTGACTCGCCAGGGCCGGAGAGTCCTCGCTTCGCAGCTTCGCGGCTGGCGCGAATTTGTCGCCGGCATCAATCGCATCACGGAGGCTGAAAATGCCTGAATGGAAGCCAGAAATCCTCCGCAGACTCGCTCCGCTAAAACTCTCCCCGACGCGCGAAGCGGAAATCACCGACGAACTCGCGCAGCACCTCGAAGATCGCTACCGGGAACTTCTTGCGACCGGCCACTCCGAAGACGCAGCTTTCCGCACCGCCATCGACGAACTGAAGGGAGAAGACTTCCTCGCCCGCAATCTCCGCCCCGTCGAGAGGGATTTGTATCGCGAGCCCATTGCGGCGGGAAAGGACAGCAGCAATTTTTTCGCTGGCATTCTTCAGGATCTTCGTTACGCGCTGCGGATGTTGCGCAAATCTCCCGGCTTCACGGCTGTCGCGATTCTGACACTGGCGCTGGGCATCGGCGCGAACACCGCAATCTTCTCGATGGTGAAAGGCATCCTGCTGAGTGCCCTGCCGTATCCTCAGCCGCAACAGCTTTACTCAATTAATGAAGTCATTCCGCAGTGGAGCGGCTTAGCGCCAATTCTTCCGGTGAATTCCGGCAACTTTCTATTGTGGAAGAGCAGGTGCAATGCCTTCGCGGAAATGGCTGCGATCTTGGTTTATCCCTACAACATGACAGGTGTAGGTCTGCCCCGCCAGGTGTACGTTGCTCAGGCTTCCCCCGAATTTTTCTCGCTTATGGGCGTTCAGCCGCGTCTTGGACGGCTATTTCCTCCCTTGGCAGAAGCCCATGGACAGAGCAGCGAAATTATCCTGACAGAGGAGCTTTGGGAGCAGGTTTTTCATTCGGATCCTGAAATCCTGGGCAAACCCGTTTCGCTGAACGGATCCTCGTATACCGTTGTTGGTGTGCTGCCTTCGAACTTCCGCTTCCCCGAGGTATTTGGGCACGCGCCAGAACTCTTCATGCCACTCGAACTTCGCGGATTCGACCTGGTCCCAGGCATTGGCAATTTTAATTACGCTGTGATTGCGCGTTTGAAGCCACGCGACAGCGTAAGACATGCGCTCGCGGAACTCAACGTCGTCGAAGCCGAAATCGCGCGCAAGGGAGATCGTTTGCGCGGAGCGGCTCCGGGCCAGTTTAATCTCTATGCCAAGCTCACGCCTTTGAGGACGATGATCGTCGGCCCAATCCAGAGCGCGCTGTGGATTCTCATGGCCGCGGCTGCTTTTGTGCTTCTAATCATCTGTGCGAACCTCGCCAATCTGATGCTGGCGAGAAACGCCGGCCGTTCGCATGAAATCGCAGTGCGTGCTGCATTGGGAGCTTCGCCGCGCCGTCTCGCGCAGCAGTTTCTCACAGAGGGAGTTGTTCTGAGCGCTGCGGGAGCAGTGCTCGGTCTGTTTTTCGCGGCTTTCGGGCTTGGGCTTCTCGTCCGCAACGCCCCGGTCGACATTCCGCGAATGAACAATGTCAGAATCGATCCGTCCGCGCTGTGGTTTACTCTGGGAGTCTCCATCATCGCGGCCCTGCTTTTCGCTTTACTTCCTACTTTGCGCCTCCGCCGGATCGCGCCTGTCGAAGCCCTGCGGTCTGGGCCCACGGCGACAAAAGGCAAGCAAACGGCAAGGCTCTACGCGGGCCTTGTCGTCAGCGAAATCGCTTTGTGTTGCGTGCTGTTGAGCGGCGCGCTGTTACTCGTCCAAAGCTTGACGCGCGTGCTTCGCGCCAATCGCTGGATGGAGGCGGAGCACGTGCTTGCCATAAACCTAACCGTCCCCGCATATCAATACAAAACCATGCCGGAGCTATATCAGTTTTATTCGAGAGTGTCCGAAAAAGTGCAGGAGTTGCCCGGTGTAATGTCCGCCGGATGGGTGAGCAAGCTTCCGTTGCTCGGGACGGGGTGGGGTGATGATTTTCGTTTCCGGGAAGTAACGCCTCTCCCTATCAGACCTGAGGGCGAATTTCGGTTTGCCAGTCGCGGTTATCTTCGGACCATTGGCATTCCGCTGATCCAAGGCAGATGGTTTTCATCGGAGGATCACGGCCAGGATGTCGCGGTGATTTCAGAAAATATCGCAAAAAAGCTGCTGCAGGGCCGCAATCCGATTGGATTGCACCTTCTCTGGGAAAACAAGGCGAGCAGAGTGATAGGAGTTGTAGGCGACGTTCGCACGGCGGCAGATGGCAAAACTGTCTTCGCAGTTTATGCGCCGATTTGGTCGTGGAATGAATCTGATGAAACACTTGTGGTGCGAACTTCAATGGATCCGCGAGCGGCGGCAAGCGCAATTCGCAATGCCATTTGGAGCGTGAACTCGCAAATCGCTATTCCGCGCGAAGAGCTGCTCAAAACCATCGTGCAGCAGGCTATTGCACCGCGGCAGTACGAAACATTCCTGGGCGCACTGCTTGCGGCTTTTGCGGTTCTCCTCGCCGCGCTCGGTCTGTACGGCGTGATCTCCTATTCTGTTAAACAAAGCACTCACGAAATCGGCATTCGCATGGCCCTCGGCGCGCAACGTCGTGACATCCTGCGCTTGGTATTGTGGCATGGCGGCAGGCTCACCCTTGTGGGCGTCGGAATTGGAATTCTCGCGGCTTCGCTCTTGACACGTCTGCTGAGCAGCTTGCTCTTCGGCGTCAGCGCGACGGACCCGCTCACGTTTGCATCCGTCGTAATTCTTCTTGTACTGGTTGCGCTGTTGGCCTGCTACATTCCAGCTCGCCGGGCCATGAAGGTCGATCCTATGGTCGCCCTCCGCTATGAATAATTCATGCCGCCTTCGACGTCACAAGCGAACCATGAAAATAGCCGTAGACCGGTCGCTGAAAGTGAAGGATTTAAGGCTATTTTCTAAGGAATAGGCTCGCTTGGTAGCGCCGACCTTGGCCGGTACATGCCAATTTCTAATCGATAATTCTTGGAATTAGAAACGCCCCTAAGTCGTTGAAAACATTAGATGGCGGCCCGTTCTAATCGATAATAATTTGACCTTTTCGCGGTTGTGCGAGCGCGCCGTGGCCGCTAGAATTGAAAGCCCATGTCATCTGCGTCCGAAAGTTCGCACCAGCGAATCGTGTCGCTGGCGCCGAGCGTAACTTCGATCTTGCTGTCGCTCGGCGCGCGCCGGCAACTCGTCGCCGTAAGCAAGTGGTGCAAAGACGTCGTCGACGTGGATGGATTGCCTGAGCTTGGCGATTGCTGGTCATTGGGCGCGGGAAACAATGCGGCGCTGCTGATGCAGTTGAAGCCCACGATGATTATTGGCTCCGTGCCATTTAAGACTGAGACCGTTCAGAAAATCCTGGAGCTGCCAGTTCCCTTCCTCGCGTTGAATCCGCGCAGACTTGCCGATGTGGAAATGGACATTCGCACGCTGGGACGCATCGTGGATGCGAGCGCGAGAGCAGAGGCGCTGATTCGCCAGATGCGCGGCGATTTCGAGCGCGTGAGCAAAATTGCGCGGCGCGCAAAAACGCGGCCTCGCGTTTACTGCGAGGCGTGGCCGAATCCGCGAATCAGTTCGCCGCCGTGGGTGGCCGAGCTTGTGGAGATCGCCGGAGGAAAAATGGTAATTCCTGCTGGCCAGCGCGTAACGGACGAAGAGGTGGCGCGCGCTAATCCCGAAGTGATCGTGCTGGCGTGGACCGCGACAGGCGGCAAATCGAAACCAGAGCAGCCAGTGGCGAATCCGGCTTGGCAAAACGTGAATGCCGTGCGCGAACGAAAGGTGTTTGCGATACGCGACGAATTGTTGAACACGCCCGGGCCGCCGCTGGCGCGCGGCGCGGAAGAGTTGCTGCGCGTGCTGCATCCGGAACTCGCGGCTTCAATTTCTGGCAGCGAACGCCGAGGCTTGGCAAAGAATCGCCGATGATTGTTGTCGCCGCAGTGATCGCGCGAAATGGGCGCGTCCTGGCGTGCCAAAGGAATGGCGCAGGAAGATTTCCGCTCAAGTGGGAATTTCCCGGCGGAAAAGTTCTCGCAGATGAAACCGCGCAAGAAGCGCTGGCCCGCGAATTAAACGAAGAACTTGGTGTCGAAGCGACAATCGGTGCGGAGATTTTTCGCACGCGGCACAAATACGACGAAATGCGCGAGGCTGTGGAGCTGATATTTTTCAAAGCGCGCATCGTGAGCGGCGAAATCGAGAATCGCATATTTCAAGAAATGAAATGGGTCGAGCCACAGAAGTTGAGTGAATTGGATTTTCTAGAGGCGGATCGCGAACTAATTCGCAAGCTCGGAACGCAGGAAATTCCTGTATAGAAAGCAGATGCTGCAAAAATAGCTGCGGTGCACGACCTATGCGTGAAAATCGCAGCAAACGCGAGTAGAGAAATTCGCGTCAGAGTAAACAGAACCGATTCAAGCGTTAGAAAAGTCGTGTTATAGTTACAAGTCTACTTTATTCCGCAGAATCCTAGGAGAAGAAATGGCAGCCAAGAATGGCCGAGGCGTGGCCGAACTCGAAACAGAGAAAAGTGAAAACGGGCGGAAGAGCGAGAATGGCCGCGAGCTGATGCTCGGACTCTACCGGATGCTGGTGAAATGCCGCATGTGCGATGAAAAGGCGCGCATTCTGTTCCGGCAGGGGAAGTATGCAGGCAATTTTTATTCAGGAGTGGGCCAGGAAGCGGCTGAAGTGGGCGCGGCGTACAGCTTGCGCGAAGATGATTGGGTTGCGCCTTCGCATCGCGACTGGACCTCGAACATTATCAAAGGCGCGCCGCTGAATTTGTGTTTCGCGCAGCTTTTTGGCAAGGCGACGAGTCCCGATCGCGGAAAATCTACTCCGGCGCACATGGGCTATCCGCCAATTCACACCATCACTCCGGCCAGCAGCATTGCCGGCCAGCTCGCCGTGGGAACAGGCGTGGCGTTTGGGCTGAAGAAGCTGGGACGCGACACAGTGGTGGTTTCATTTTTCGGTGACGGCGCAACGAGCCTGGGCGGATTTCACGAAGCGCTGAACTTCGCGGGCGTACATAGGCTGCCGATCATTTACGTGTGCCAGAACAATCTATGGGCCGAATCGGTGCCGCTGCGCCTGCAAACAGCGCTGAAAGATCTGGCGGACCGCGCCAAGGCTTATGGATTTCCGGGCGTGGTGGTGGATGGAAACGACGTGCTCGCAGTATACGACACGGCAATCAAGGCCATCGCGCGGGCGCGCGCCGGCGAAGGTCCGACATTTATCGAATGCAAGACGTATCGCTGGTATGGGCATTCGGAAATTGATCCCGCCAAGTACCGCATGAAGGAAGAAGTGGACGCGTGGAAAAAACGCGACCCTGTGCTGCTCTTCGAAAAGGTTCTGCGGGACAAGAAACTGCTCAACGACGAATCCAAGGACAAGATCGCCAAGGAAATCACGCAGGAAATCAATGACGCCGTCGAGTTTGCGGAACAGAGTCCTTATGCGGACCCGTCCGAACTCGCGGACCACATCTGGGCGCAAGAATAAAAGGGGGACCACGAAAAATGGCACGCACGATAACAATGATTGACGCCATCACGGAAGCGATGGCGCAGGAGATGGAGCGCGACGAGCGCGTGTTCGTGATGGGCGAAGATATCGGGTTGTCGGGCGGCGTCTTCAAGGCGACGCAAGGGCTCTACGACAAATTCGGCGAGGAGCGAGTGCTGGACACGCCGCTGGCGGAAGGCAACATCATCGCGACGGCAATTGGCGCTTCCATGGTGGGCTTGCGGCCGATTGCGGAGATTCAATTCGCGGATTTCATCACGCCGGCGATGGAATCGCTGGTGCAGCAGGCATCGAAAATTCGCTATCGCAGCGCGGGCGGATATGGCTGTTCGCTGACGGTGCGCATCTGCTGCGGCGGCGGCACGGGCGGCGGGCTGTACCATTCGCAGGAAAATGCGTCCTGGTTCGTGCACGAGCCCGGATTGAAAGTGGTCATGCCATCGACGCCGTATGACGCGAAGGGTTTGCTGCTCGCGGCGATTCGCGATCCGAATCCAGTGCTCTATTTTGAGCACAAAAAACTGTACCGCACGGCAAAGGGCGACGTTCCCGAGGGTGATTACACTGTGCCCATCGGCAAAGCAGAAACGCGGCGGCAGGGCCGCGATATGACCGTGGTAACCTACGGCTACATGACTTCGCTGTGCCTGGAAGCGGCAGAAAAAATGGCCAAGAACGGCGTCGAAGCCGAAGTGATTGATTTGCGCACGCTGTCGCCGATTGACAAGGACGCGGTGCTGGAATCAGTGCGGCGCACTAACAAATGCCTTATCGTTCACGAAGACAAACGCACGCTGGGCATTGGCGGGGAAATTTCCGCGATTATCGCGGAGGAAGCGTTCGAAGATTTGGACGGGCCGATTGTGCGCATCACCGGCCCGGACATTCCGGCGATTCCGTTCGCGCCGCCGCTGGAGCATGCGTGGATGGTCAACACGGATAAGATTGTCGCGGGAATGGAAAAGCTCGCGGCCTATTAGTTCGCAAGATAACGATAATTTCGAAGCGGCGCTGAATAATTTCGGCGCCGTTTTTTTATGTCAGGCTGCGGCCGCCGTCGACAGTGAGGACTTGGCCGGTGACAAAATCCGAATTGGCCAAATAAAAAACGGCGTCAGCGATTTCCGAGCCTTTGCCGGCGCGATGCAGCGGCGCGCGGCGGATGTAATCTTCATCAGGCTCTTCGCCGGGAAACTGGATGGTGCCGGGCGCGACGCTGTTCACCAGGATTTCCGGCGCCAGCGCACGAGCCAGGCAGCGCGTCAGCATGATGACTCCCGCCTTGGAAACGCAATAATGGGTGAATTTCGGCCACGGAAGCATTCCGCCCAGCGAAGAAATGTTAATAATGCGCCCGTGGCCGCTTTTTTTGAGCAGCGGAGCGGCGGCTTGCGCGCAGAGGAATTGCGATTTCAGATTGGTGGACATAATCGTGTCCCACTGCTCCTCGGTAAGGTCCAGAAAATCCGCGGCGAAAAACATCCCTGCGTTGTTAACCAAAATGTCGAGGCGGGAAAATTCGCGTTCGACGGTGAGGAACATGCGATGAACGTCATGCTTTTTGGCGACGTTGGCAGGTATGGCGAGAGCGCGGCGGCCAAGCCTGCGAACCACCGAAGCGAGATTCTCCGCTTCATCCTGCGAAGACGCATAGTTGATGACCACGTCGGCGCCTTCCGCGGCAAGTTTTTCAACGATGCTGCGGCCGATGCGCTTCGCGCCGCCGGTAACCAGCGCGACGCGCCCTTCGAGCGGATGTGACATTCGTTTCTCCTCCGAATTCACAGTAGCATTGCGGCCCATTTGCGCCAAGAATTTTGACGGCGCTCGCACGCAAACGATAGAATCGGCATGCTGATCGCGGGAGGTAAAATGAAACTTGATTTACTGGCGATTGCGGCGCATCCAGACGACGTGGAACTGACCTGCGGCGGCACGCTCATCAAAATGGGGGAGGCGGGATACAAAACCGGCGTGCTTGATTTGACACGCGGAGAAATGGGCACGCGCGGGACTCCAGAGATGCGCCTGCACGAAGCGGCGCGGGCGGGACGAATCATGGGTTTGGCGATGCGCGCGAATTTAGGATTGCCTGACGCGCGACTCGAAGTGAGTGAGCGATACAAGCTGGCCGTGGCGGCGAAAATTCGCGAGTGGCAGCCGCATACGGTGATTCTGCCTTATTGGGAGGGGCGGCATCCGGATCATTACAACGCGGCGAGCCTGTCGTATGAAGGATGTTTTTTGGCCGGCCTGAAACAGTTGGCGATTGCCGGCGAAGCCTTCCGGCCGTTCAAGATTCTCTATGCCACGACCTACGATGAAACAGTCAGACCAACTTTCGCCGTGGACATCAGCGCGCAATTTGAGCGGCGGCGGCAGGCCATCCTGGCGTACGAATCGCAGTTCCGGCCGAAAAAGAGAGAGAGCAAATCGAAAGTGCATCTGCCGCTCGATGAACTGGAGGATCGCGTGAATCTAACTTCGCGATACTACGGGCGCATGATTGGCGTCAAGTATGCGGAGCCGTTTTTGACGCGCGAGATTATGCAGGTGGACGACGTGATCAAAATGCCGGTGAGGTCTGTTTAGCGCGCACAGTGCTAGAACTCGTTGGATTCTTGTGCGAAGCGGAATCCAGGGAGGTTGGGACTCGGGCCGGAGTGTCCGACGCGGATGCGCAACGGCGCCTCTGTCTCTGAACCGGCTTTGCGCAGAACTGCAAAGGTCGCCAGCGCCTCATTGTAAACTTTTGTAACGAGGTAGGAATCGCCGGTATCTTCCTTTTTCCAGATTTGGCCAACCTGTATTTTAGTGAGGGGCATACGCTGAACCCACTGTAGACACAAGGAGAAAAAGCGTCAATAGAACTAAGCTTCGCAGTTTTCATAGAAACACGCCTTCATAGAAACACGCCAAAGACCGGCTGCAGGTAAGTAATGCGGCCCGCGGAAAACATGAAGAAACTCTTTTCGACAGATTGGCATCGAATCCCACAGCTTGATAACTGGACTGGGTGTATAATTACGCTAATGCTAAGGAGGCACGAAAATGAAGAGAACTTCCACGAAGTTTGCGGCCTTCCTCCTGGCGGCCGCCATGTGCGCGCCTATGGCGCTCGCGCAGTCTGATAAAGTAAAGCCCGGGACAGAGTCCGACGTAAATGCCATTGGCGACCGCAAGGTGGGCCATGGCCCGGACATGTATTCGATCCAGAGCGAAATCGCGCTTGGCAAAGAGCTTTCGCAGGAGGTCGAAAAGACCTCGAAATTGATCAATGACCCGGTGATTGTCGCCTACGTGAACAAAGTGGGACAAAATTTGGTTAGGAATTCGGACGCGAAAGTGCCGTTCACCATCAAGGTGATTGACGATGACCACATCAACGCCTTCGCGCTTCCGGGTGGGTTTTTCTACGTAAATAGCGGTGTGCTGCTGCATGCCGACAATGAATCTGAATTGGCGGGCGTGATGGCGCATGAGATTGCCCATGTGTGCGCGCGCCATCAGACGCGAAACGCCACAAAAGCAAATATCATGCAGATCGCGTCCATTCCGGTGATGATGACCTTGCCCTATACCCTGGCCGGCTATGGAATTTACGAGGGGATGAACCTAGCCATTCCGCTTACCTATTTGAAATTCAGCCGCGACGCCGAGCGTGAAGCCGACTACCTGGGCATACAATATATGTACAAAGCGGGTTATGACCCGAACGGGATGATCAATGTCTTCGAGAAATTCGAAGCTATTGAGAAGCAGGCGCCGGGAACCATTCCAAAGATTTTCGACACGCACCCTGCGACTCCAGACCGCATCACGGCTGCGCAAAACGAGATCGCCACGATCCTGCCACCGCGGCCGGAATACATCGTAGACACTTCTTCGTTCGAGGCGGTGAAGGCGCGCATCACCCGCCTGAACGCCGGAGAAAAAATTCAAGAGGCGCGCGACGGCGGCAAGCCATCCTTGAAAACCAAGGCCGAACAGAAGAAAGCGCAAAACCAGCAGCCGAGTCCTACTGGTGGTGATGACAATGCGCCCGTGCTCAAGCGCCGGCCGAATTAACATCCTTTTTAGCTGAATCATTTTGAAAAGAGGCGGCTTTCAACGAGGCCGCCTTTTTTAATTCGAGTAACATCAACCCTCCGCCCAATAGGGGGCGAATGTTCTTCCTTTTTCCCTGGGGAAAATCAGCGCCGGCGGGGTTCTGCGAGGTCAGCAACGCCCATTCGCTTAAGCGATTCGGTGTAATAGCGGCGATAGAGAATATCCCACTCCTCGCTGCCTTCGAGAATTTCTCTCTTTTGGGAAGCGATTTTGGCGCGGGCTTCGGCGTCCACCTGCTCTTCTTGTTTCAGTAATTCCAGCAGGATGGTGACGATTTCCTGGCGAATGGTGTCGCGATCCTCAATAAAATCCAGGTTTTCAATGGAAACAAGAAGGTCAATAATTCGGTGAGAGAGGCGTACCGTTTTTTCGCGGCTCAATCGCATCAGCGGAGGATCAGCTTCCTCTGGCGCGCGAGCTCGCCTTTCACTTTTTTGTACATTTCCTGGTACGAGGCGCCGACCTTGCGCATCTCGTCATTATGCTGAGCGAGAATGTCACGCACCTCTTCATTCAAGCGATCTTCGACGGTAAGCTCGTCCGCCATGGTTTGACGGACACGTTCTGAAAGAGCGTCAACAGATTTCGTCTCAATCATTTGGCGATCAACGAGGCGCTTGACCACCTCCTTGGCCATGTATCCGACGTAGTCGCGAGAAAGAAGCATAATTTATTTCGGCTGCACATTCAGTTTACTTGGCGACCTCGGCAACGTCAAGCAAACGCGCGAATCGTGCGCCGGCCCAGCGATTTTAGGACCGAGCCACAAGCTCGGATTTTGCCCAGCGCCACAGAAATGTATTAGCCGGCGAATTCACCGGGAGTACGAACCGCGGTTGACGCCTGGACAGCCTTCCGCTAGCATGGTACGGGCGGTTAGCTCAGTGGTTAGAGCATCCCGCTTACACCGGGAAGGTCGTGCGTTCAAATCGCACATCGCCCACCAGTGTCCGCTTCGTTTCGTGCATCTTGCGGGGACGTAGTTCAGCCGGCTAGAACGCTGCCCTGTCACGGCAGAGGTCGCGGGTTCGAGCCCCGTCGTCCCCGCCATTCTTTTCAGGCAGTTACGGAAGGAATGGCGATTTCTCCGAGGTTCTGAATTGAGGATGTGTCAGTTTTTGTGTCAGTTTTTTCCGGCGCAAATCCGGCTTCGATTTTCGCCGTGGCTTGCTCTAGGTCGCGCTCGTCTACGATGTCATACCGGCGAAAGACGCTGGCCGTCTTGTGGCCGCTGATTCGCATGGCAACCGTCTGCGACACTCCCCGCCTTGTGGCGTTGCGAATGGCACTGCGACGAAAATCATGCAATCGCAGCCACGGAAGCCCGCAGGCGGTAACTAGCGCCTTCCATTCCTTGCGAAAGTCCACAATGCGCCCGCCGTCGGCGCGCGTCAGTACTAGGTCAGAATCTTTTTTGCACGCGCAGCACGGCGCGAGTAGCCGGACACACTCTTGCGTCAGTTTGATCCGCCGTGGCTCGCCGTTTTTGGTTTCTTCGCCGTACAGTTCAATCCATCCGCTGAAGAGGTCCACTTGCGAAACGCGCAAGCCAAGCAGTTCACCTTTGCGGAAGCCGAAGCTATACGCGCAAGCAAGTAGAGCGCGAAGCCACGGCTGATTGGCTTTCGCTGCGAGCAACGCATATTCCGCGTCACCAATGAAACCCTTGCGCGGCGGGGCTTCCGGCAATTTCGCCGGAAAAATCGGAACGTGCGCAAGCAGCGGCTTTCCGCCTTCGCCAGTCATTTTCGCAGCATGGTAGAGCGCAGCGGACAGCGCAGACAATTCGCGATTGATCGTGGCCGCGCGGCACGGCGAAGGCGCTATTGCGGCCATGTTGAACGTTAGGCCTTATTTGGTGCGAAAGACGATTCGCAAATTGAACTTCCAAAGACCAGGCGGGGAATTCGGCGGAAAATATCGTCTAAGCGTTCGAGAAAAGCGCGCGATTCGCAGAGAATCGCGCGACGCCGTGCGAGCCGTCGCCGCGCGCCACGGCGTCAGCTATGAATGGTTGCGACAACAAGAGCGCGCGCTTTCGCAAACGTATTCGCGCGCGATTCACAAACGGCGCGAGCAAGCCGCCGCGAATCTTGATCTGCTGGCGCGAACCATTATCGAAAAATTCGGATGGACTGGCGCAACGGCGGAATCACTGGCCGCCGCGACGGTGAACGCAACCCCAGCCGTGCAGTCAGCGAAACCCGCAGACCGCGATGATTTTCACCGCGCACTATTGGCCGCGTTGCGCCGTAACATGCCAGCATCGAGCGCGCCGGTTGATTCAACATGGTTGAATTAAATTTCAAGGCGATTATCGAACAGAGCGGCGGGGTTTTTCTCGGCGTCCGCAATGGCTCGGTCTTTTTTCGCGCGCGCGACGGCGTGGACACACTTTCGCTCTACTGTTCTGCTTGCACGTCCGCAAACGTCGCACTGGCGTTAAAAAGCTGGCGCGAAAGAGTTACTGATTTTCCGCCGCTTATGCCAACCGATTCGCTTTCCTTCTGACGCTTTGCCGCAATACCTGCGCCGGTTTAATCGAAATGACTTTTGGGTTGGGTTCAGGCAGAGCGTTTAGTAGCGCCGCAACGCTCTGTGCTTCTTCTTCGGACTGGAATCCGGTTAGAAATTCCGCACCATCGTTCAAGATTGCGAACGGAAAATCCGGTTGATCGTTGCGCGTCACCGAGAAGCTCATGGCTTCGCGTCCGGCAACGGCGGAAGTATCGAAGCGAGAATCAAATCTTCTTCGGTAAAATTGTATCTTCGGCCAATTTCGACGATGCGTTGCCGTGCATGAGACTCGGCGCGCGCAATATCATCGCTTGTCAGTTTGTCCGCGATGCGCAGATCGCGCCACATTGCGGCGGGTACGTCTTTCTTTTTTGTCAGGATTCCCAGCGGAAGGTTAGAAGCCATCGGGGTATTCCTTTCGAGAAGGTTCGCGCGCTTGGCACGTGCGCGCTGCGCGAACAGGCAAACGCTACTCCCGCAATCTGTGGAAAGGCAACATATATTTATGGCTATGTATGGCTACAAACACTTACAAATGTTAGGATGGTTTTCCTATGAGAAAGCCGACTCGCTTCGATACACTTTCCGACGTGACACTAAAGCGAACCACGATATTTCTGCGCCCGTCGATTGTCGCTAGACTCAAAGCCGTGAGCCGTAGGACCGGCGCGCCGGTATCCGAATTGATCCGCCGTGGCATCGATATGTTTCTCGCCAAAGAAGAACCGAAGAAAAAGCGATAAAGTCCTATGACGGAAGCGGACGCAGACGTTCAGGCGCAAATCCTAAAAGCCCACAAAGAGGCGGTTGTGATTCTGACGCGGCGCGCCGAGCAAGCGTCACTTGCGAGATCGTGAGGGACAAGGGGCGCATCCGTGGAGTCATGCTGGACCGCAACCCTGAGTAAGTGTGTCAGTTTTTGTGCTACTTTTTGCTTCCGGCGAGTGCCTTCGCGTGCCTATGTATGCCTATAGGTGCCAAGCAGACAAACGGGTTAGGCTGCAACCCGTTTGCTTGCAAGGCGATTCCGTGGACTGTCACGGCAGAGGTCGCGGGTTCGAGCCCCGTCGTCCCCGCCATTCTTTGAAAAAGACTTAACCGCACTTTCCGAAGAACGGCATGGTACACAAAAAGGTGCACATTAGGCGACACCTTGTGTAGCTGCCGCACTTCGTCCCTCCGGCAGAATCATCTCCACAACCTTCTGTTGCGCCCGCCGCTTCTTGCTACTTACGGCGTGCGTATAGATGTTCATGGTGATGTTGCTGTTGGCGTGCCGCATGAGGGATTGCACGGTCTTTACGTCTTCATCTCGCGTACCCTGCGTGTACCTCACTTGGGCGAATTCGATGTTTTTATGGTTTATCCTATTGGTGAACGGCAGCGGCTATGGAGGGCGCGGGCGAGGTTTCGGCCCTGCGCGCGAGTTGCTCGCGAATGAGAGCGATAGTATTCTGCTTGCGTATTCTGGCTTCAGGGAAGGCCGAGCCATACCTCTGAGGAACCGAGATTACGAACTCCGACGTTATCTGACCATTCGCTGCATTTTCTGCGGCAGAAAACTCACAAAGCACGGCACGACCATTCTCTCCAACACCGATAAGTTTTCGGCCGTTCTCTCGCTTCAGGACAAGGTACTGTTTCGCACAGACCGGCGCTTAAGCACTTATATAGCGCACGCAGAAGAGACGCAGCCGACGTTATCCCTTGGCAACGGCTGGCACGCCGTTTCATGTTTCTCCGGCACCGAATTCAAACAGCCGCGCATAAGGACCATTGGAATCCTGAACAACAAAATCTATTGGGACGACTTTCCACACTCGAAAGAGGACCCACGGGGCCAGATGTTGAAACTTAGTTGGATAAATCACCTGATGGGCATTGTTCCTGCCGAGCGTCAGCCAATTGATGCGAAAACGCGGGCATTGGTGCTTGAGACCACAGACGGCAGATGCACCCGATGTAACACAGCGAAGCGTATCGAACTGCACCATCGCCGTCCTGTCATCCATGGCGGCACAAACGAGCCGAGCAATCTGGTGCCCCTTTGTTACAAATGCCACTTCCTTCATTCGCACGAATACACCGACCACATATGGCCCGACCTGGAGCGAATTTTCGTGGAGAGCGAACTACCAGCCGATGAGGTTGCTGTGCCCACCCTCGGACTAGAGTTTTGGCATGTGGGGTCAAAAATTGAGGGAAGGTTCGACAGCTCCAGGCTGTGTAAGCGTGGAAAAGGATGTGGACGAGCCTACAAATTGGCGCTCGATTCACCGATGCCGCTAAATGGCGAACTCTGTTCGATTGTCGAGATTCCTCCACTTTTTGGCTTCTACGTGGCGATGGAAGACCTCTGGCTAAAAGGCTATCAGCCGCGTACAGGCGATTTATGGCAAATACGTTGCAGTGCTGTGAAGAGAGCCAAGAACAATGAAGGGTTCAGCCCATCGCCCGAATTTCGAATTCGGGTTTTGCGACGTTCAATGAAAACTGCCTTTCGGTCCGTAAGGCTCGGGCGAGAACCATCAGACTAGCCGGCTGCGTTTCTTGCTCATTCTGAGCGCGAAGGGCGAAAAAAACGGAATTGAGCTAAGTATGTAGGCTTCGTGTCGTAGCGCTTTTCGGACGGGGGTTCGACTTCTCTCCACCTCCACTTTATCCGGTAGATTCAAAGTGAGGACGCCTCGTCTGACCATGGCGTGGTACACAGCGAGGTACACAACAGCGCTGTCTAAGACTGTCTTGCGACGACTTAGGATGCCGTCCGTGTCTTGTAAGTCGTCGTAAATAGTTATGAATCGCTCACTGTCACGGCAGAGGTCGCGGGTTCGAGCCCCGTCGTCCCCGCCATTCTTCTACAGCTACAGATTTTACAACGGCGAGGGATGGCATCTCTGTTGGCGAGGTGCCCGAAGCTTCATTGGCGCGTCGCGCCAAGCCAAGCCCCGCCATTGGGACAAAGCGGCAGGCATGCGCATCCGCTGACCGTGGGATAGATCCACTCAGGCACCTAAATACCTCATCTGTGACAGGCTCTCCGTACCCCCCATTGCGTTGCCTCAGCTGCGCGGACAAAGTGGTGTGACCGTTGTCACTTTAGGCCGTGACGCTCGTTACAGCAGCCATCACAAATGCATGTGATGCTATCACTTCCCGGCACTATGCCGGGAGGATAGAGGATGGCAAGTGATGGCGCGCACTTCCGATCCGACGGTTAAAGCCCTGATTCTCGCGGCGTGGCGTCGCCTTAGCAACACTGAAGCCTTGGAACTTTGCCCGGTAAGCCTTTTGCCCTCGCCCTACGATTCTCGCCAGCGCCGACTTTTTCCATTCCCCGCTTCCGCCTCGGCTGATTTCTGTACTGATTGTGGGAGCGCGTATGGACGGGCGCAGCAATGAGCAGGTTCAAAGACGTCGAGCATCTGTTGCGCGTCGCCGCGGTCTTCGCGGTTGGAATTGCTCTTTTTGTCGCGGTACGGGCGATTCTGGTGCCTCGCAGTTTCGGCGAATATGGCCACTATCGCGGAAACGCCATCGCGGAAATAGCGGCCCAACCGGTTGTGTTTGCCGGACACCAGACCTGCGAGGCTTGCCACTCTGATGTCGCCGAAGTGAAGAGCAAAGGGAAGCATGCAACGGTGAACTGCGAAGCGTGCCACGGCGCGCTCGCAAAGCATGCCGACGATCCCGGCACCGTCCAGCCGCCGAAACTGGATACTGCCCTTCTCTGCGTTCGTTGCCACGAGGTGAACGGCGCCAGGCCCAAAAATTTCCCTCAGATCGTCGCGAAGGAGCACGATCCTGCTGAAGTGCCGTGTGAAGCTTGCCATCAGCCTCATAGCCCCCTGATGGGATTGGAAGCCAAGCCATGAATTTTACCCGCCGGCAAATGCTCATGTTACTGCCCGCCGCAGCGATTGCCTGGGAATCGGTCATGGCCGGAACGCCGGAAGCGTCGCCCAATTACGCCATGACCGATCACTGGTGGGGCATGCTGATCGACATCTCGAAATGCATCGGCTGTGGAAATTGCGTACGTGCATGCGCCACGGAAAACAATGTTCCGGACGGTTATTTCCGTACCTGGGTCGAGCGCTACCACGTCTCTGATGACAACTTGGTCAGCCCTGTGGTGGACTCGCCGAATGGCGGCAAGGATGGCTTTCCGCCGCGCCTCGAATCCGGCGGCAAGGATTTCTTCGTTCCGAAAATGTGCAATCACTGCGCCGATTCGCCCTGCACCCAGGTGTGCCCGGTCGGTGCCACGTTCATCACGCCGGATGGTGTTGTGCTTGTCGACAAAAAATATTGCATCGGCTGCCGGTACTGCATTCAGGCGTGCCCTTATGGCTGCCGCTTTCTGAATCCCAAAACGCAGACTGCGGAGAAATGTACCCTCTGCTACCATCGCATCACCAAAGGGCTGACCACCGCGTGTTGCGAGGCCTGTCCAACCGGGGCGCGGCAGCTCGCCGACCTCAAGAATCCCAAAGACCCCATCCATGAGTTTCTGCGCACCCATAACGTGCAGGTGCTGAAGCCTTACTTGGCGACGGGAGCCAAGCTTTTTTACAACGATCTGGATGGTTCGGTGCGCTAGGAGGCGTGAGAAGGCGATGCCGGTGCAAGGTTACATGTACCCCAACGAATATGAGCTTGCTTGGAGCATCCTTATCGTGCTCTACCCTTACATTACCGGTTTGGTTGCAGGGGCGTTCATCCTGGCGTCGCTTGAACGCGTTTTCCACGTTGAAGCTGTGAAGCCTATCTATCGCCTCGCGCTTCTGACGGCGCTCGCGTTTCTGATCGTCGCGCCGCTGCCGTTGCAGCTGCACCTCGGCCACCCCGAGCGTTCTTTCGAAATGTATTTAACGCCGCATCGCACCTCGGCGATGGCCATGTTCGGCTTCGTCTATCTGTGGTACCTGATGGCGGTGCTCGTTCTTGAAATCTGGCTGGACTTCCGGCGGGACATCGTTCTACTGTCGCAGCGCACGCACGGTGTCCGGCGGTTCATTTATCGCGTGCTCACGCTGGGATCGACGAACATCAGCGAAAGGGCTCTCCGCATCGACGAGCGCGCCGGCTACATCATTACCGTGATCGGCATTCCCTCCGCGTTCCTCCTTCATGGCTACGTGGGGTTCATCTTCGGGTCGGTCAAAGCCAATCCGTGGTGGTCGTCGCCGCTAATGCCGGTCGTATTTATTTTTTCGGCGATGGTGTCGGGCATTGCCGCGGTCCTGCTGATTTACATGTTCTCTACCTGGTATCGCAAACGAACGATTGACATGCGTTGCGTGGACGCCGTGGCCCGCTACATGTTTTACACTTTCCTCATCGACTTCAGCCTGGAAATGCTCGACCTCGTTCACCGCATCTACGAGGCGGATGAATCTTTTCGCAGCCTCGATTTCATGGTTCACACGCGGCTGTACCTTTCCCAGATTGTCATTCAAATCTACATCGGCACTCTGCTGCCGATCGCCCTGCTTGCCCTGACTCAATTGTTCAGGCTCACCGAAAAAGTTCGCAAGCGCATCTACGCCGTGGCTGGAAGCCTGGTGCTCGTCGGAGTTTTCGCCATGCGCTGGAACGTAGTGATTGGCGGCCAGCTGTTTTCCAAGAGCTTTCTCGGATACACCACCTACAAGATTGCATTTGTAACCAGGGAAGGCTTGTTGACCGCCATTGTGCTGATGCTCTTACCATTCCCTATATTGTGGATACTGGTGAAACTGCTGCCGCCGTGGCCCGACCGTGAGGCGCTTACCCCGGGCAGCGTTGCTCCGGCGCACGGCAACGATTAGGCCGCTGATGGGGACCGCAAAGGTCGAGGTGGTGGACGCTCATGACTCCCGAAGACGTCTCGGCTCTTCTGGAACGGGTCAGCGCACACCTGCAGGAGCTTGAGCGCCGCGTTTCCGCGCTCGAACATCCGAGCCAAGTTCAACCTCCTCATGCAGAGCCAATCGTGTTTCCGTCTCCTGCCAATCTCGGTTCAACTCAACTGCCTTTCGCTCAGTCGCAAACTGGCCTGTTCTCGATTTTTGGCAGGTCGGTTCTTGGAATTGCCGGCGCGTATGTTCTGCGCGCGGTCGCGGAGGCGGGAGCCCTTCCTGCACGGATTCTCGTTGCATTCGCTGCAGTTTACGCCGCCTCATGGCTGGTATGGGCGGCATGGCCTCGCGGCCAAACTCAGCTCGCGCGATATTCCTACGCTATCACCTCGGCGCTGATTCTTTCCCCGATGCTATGGGAGTCCACCGTCCGTTTCCAAATCCTCGCGCCCCCCGTGGCCGCTGCGCTGTTGGCGGTATTCGCCCTTCTGGCGATCTCGTTGGCCTGGTACCGCCATCTCTCGTGCATTATTTGGGTGGGAATGCTGGCCGCAGTCATCACCTCATTGGTGCTCATGACCGCGACCCGCGCACTAGTCCCTTTCACGCTGGCGCTTCTGGTCATGGCGGTGTCCAGCGAACTTGTCGGCGGGCGTGACCGTTGGGCTGTATTGCGGGCAATTGTTGCCGCTTCCGCTGATTTGGCGGCGCTGGCGCTGATCATCGTCCTTGGCAATCCTCTCGCGGTCCCTGAGGAATACCGCCCCGTCGCAGCAGGCGTCATGATTTCCATCGTTGCTGCTCTTTTCGTTATTTATGCTATCAGCTTGGCCATTCGCTCACTGATTTTGCGCCTGACGGTCACCGGTTTTGAGGCTGTACAAGTCGCCACCACCGTCCTGCTGGCGAGCTGGGGCATTCTGCGAATCACGAATGGCACCGGTGAACGTGCTCTGGGAGTTGGCTGCCTCATAGCCGGAGCAGCCTCTTACTTTGCGGCTTTTGGCCTGCTCGTGCGCCGCCGCGAACGTTCGAACTTCCGCTTCTATTCGGTCTGCGGGTTTGCCTTCGTGATAGCAGGGAGTTTTTTCGCTCTTCCTTCTCAGCCGCTTGTGATTTCGCTGTGCCTGGCGGCGGTGATCGCCATCGCGCTGGGTGTGCGTCAGCGAAGTCCCGCGTTAGATTTACATGGTGTGGCTTACCTGACCGGCGCCGTCTACGCATCAGGATTGCTGGTGTACGCTGGCCGCGCCCTTGCCGGACACTATCCTGCCGCGCCGGGAGCTTTGTCCATCGTGGCCGCTGCCGCAGCTCTTCTCTGCGCCGCGACGCTTTCAGGTTATGCGGGCGAACGTCAGGCCGAGCGGCTTTTGCGGTTGCTACCAGCAATTCTGGCTGTTTACGCGCTCACTGCCCTCGGCGTTGCCGCGCTTGTATGGCTTATAAGCCGCGGAGCACCCGCGGCGCTCCCGCAATTGGCCGTCATTCGCACCATGGCCACATGCGCAGCCGCGCTTGCCCTGGCTTTTGTTGGCGCACGGTGGAAACGGCTCGAGCTTGTGTGGCTGGCCTATGCCGCGGCCATTCTGGGGAGTCTAAAGCTGGTCTTCGAGGATCTGCGCATTGGCAGTACAGAATCGCTGGCCGCCTCCCTCCTCATCTATGGCACGGTCCTCATTTTGATACCGCGCTTGGTCCGCGTGGGCAAGGCAAAATCCCTTTGAAGAATGTCGCTGGCAGAATGCAGTGGCTGGATTCCTGGAATTTTGCTCGATTCCTGAAAGCGCCTTTCTGCTAAGATTTGGCCGCCGCTCGGGAAAACCGGATCGACGCTGATCGTTAGGCGTAGGGATCGCAGATTCAAGGAGGCTCACGAATGGGAATCTATTGCGCTCGTTCTGCTAGGGCTAGCGCGGTTGCCATACTGGCTGCTGTTTTAGGATTGGTTGCGCCGGCGTTCAGCCAGCGTTACCAGCCGGATCCGCGGCTCGTCGCGCAAAGAAACGCCATGGAGAAGGAACTCGAATCCATCGCTGTCATTGAACGCAAAGTCATGATTCCTATGCGCGACGGCAAGTTGATGGCCGCCGACATTTACCGTCCCAAGAATGAATCCCAGAAATATCCCGCGATTTTTGTGCGCACGCCATACAACTTCAACTTCTGGGACATCGCTAATAGCGCGCCTGCCGACATGAGCCGGCAAATCGAGGCGGTGAAGCGAGGCTACGCCTACGTGGAAATTCAAGAGCGCGGCCACTTTTTCTCGCAGGGAAATTACGACATCCTCGGACCGCCACTCACCGACGGCTCCGACGAAATTCACTGGGTCTTTTCGCAGCCGTGGTCGAACGGCAACATCGGCACGACGGGCTGCTCGTCAACGGCGGAGTGGCAATTGGGCGTCGTTGCCCAAAATGACCCGGGGCTCACTACGTTCAATGTGCAGGGATTCGGCGCTGGAGTCGGGCGCGTCGGCCCGTATTACGAGCAGGGGAATTGGTATCGCGGCGGCGCGGTGCAGATGCTTTTCATCGATTGGCTCTACGGTGAACAGAATCAGGTGCGGCCGATGTTTCCTCCGGCCACGACACAGAGCGAGTTGATCCGCGCATCACGGGCGTTTGATCTTGAGGCGCACTTCCCCTTTGTTGACTGGTCAACAGCGCTCTGGCATTTGCCCGAGATGGATATCATCAAAGCCGTGGACGGTCCGCGCGGCATCTTCGCCGACCACATGCCGGTGGCCACCGGCGGCGCGATGATTGAGCGTACGCCCAATGATCCGGCCTGGTATAAAGGCGGATTGTGGAACGACAGCATGCCAGTCAAAAAGCCGGGCCTGTGGTTCATGAGCTGGTACGACGTTTCGGTATCGCCGAACCTCGCGGCTTATAATTTCGTCCGCCACACGGCGCCGCCTGCAATCGGCAACGAGCAATATGCCATCATCGCGCCGGTGCTGCACTGCGCTTATACGCGCGCTACAAAGGATACGATGATTGGTGATCTCAGCGTAGGCGACGCTCGCCTCGACTATGACGACATCATGTATGGCTGGTTCGACCACTTCCTCAAAGGCGAGGACAACCACGTTTTACAGCAGATGCCCAAGGTTCTTTATTACGTCGTGGGAGAAAACCGTTGGGAATCCTCTCCGACTTGGCCGCCGGAAGGCGCGGAAGCGAAACCTTCTATCTGGGCAGTGAAGGGCACGCGAATACGCTTTACGGCGACGGCGCGCTGACCGAGAGCCCCCGGCCCTCCGATCACGCTGATCGGTTCGTCTATGATCCCGGGAATCCGGTTGGAACCTACGGAGGAGGCGGCTGCTGCGAAGGCGACGCGGTTCATTTCGGCTCGTTCGACCAGCGCCCCGTCGAAGCGCGGAATGACGTTCACGTGTACTCCACGCCGCCATTCACCAGCGGCACGGAAATGAGCGGGCCTATTACCGTGACGCTCTACGTCTCTTCGAGCGCAAAAGACACCGATTTCACGTTCCGCGTGGACGACGTTTATCCCGACGGCAGAGCCTTCAATCTGATTGAGAACATTCAGCGTATGCGTTACCGCGATGGCTACGACAAGCCTCCGGTTTGGATGGAGCCGGGAAAAGTATACAAAGTGACCTTCCAGCCGATCGATTTCAGCAATTACTTCTTCCCTGGCCACCGGCTGCGGCTCGAAATTTCCAGCAGTAACTTCCCGCGCTTCGACCGCAACCTCAACACCGGGGGCAACAACTACGATGAGACTAATTTCGTCATAGCTCACAATGCGGTGCATCACTCGAGCGAGTACCCTTCGAAAATCACCATCACCGTCGTGCCGAATCCGCATCCATGGGAGTTCACCAAAGACAACATTGTGCAAAAATAAAATGCTTCGTTGCCGAAGCGGCTTCGATGCCGCCGCGAATGTTTCCAGCGCACACGCTGAAGTTTCGCGATTCGTCGCTAGATTGTGCAGGATGCGATGAAAAAGAGGCGGAACAAGGCGCTCAGGTCTTGCTGCCCGCAGCGGAGAAATAGCCTTCGATCTCTTCCAGCGTTTTGCCCTTGGTCTCTGGAAAGAAAAACGTAACGGTGATGAAATATAGTACGGTGAAGCCGGCGAATCCGAAAAACATCACGGCATAGCCGTAACGGCCCACCGTCGGCAGGAAAATCGCGGCGATAAAGCTGGCAATCGCCTCATTGATCAGCAGGGCAATGCTCATCCCGTTCGAGCGAATGCGCGTTGGCATCAGTTCGGACAATGCCAGCCACACGCAAATTCCAGGGCCCATCGCGTAGAAGGCAACGAATAAAAACAGGGACACGGCGACCAGCCAGCCATTTTTCTGGCCGGGTAGTGGCGTGATCAGCGCGTGTCGAATGCGCAGCGGAGCCTGGCGCGCCTGACTCAAATTACCAAAGGGATTCGAAAAAAATGCCAGCACGCGATTGGCGGGAACGCAGTTCGAGCGGCTCAGGCTGACCATGGCCGTCTGCGGCTGGTTGGAACGCACCACCGGCGTCGAAGCGCTGAAATCTCCGTAGGAGTAAATGACGGTCAAGGCCGCCGGATGGCCCGCCAGGTCGGAATGTCCCGCTTCGGTCACCCATTGCCGCTCCTGCGCAGGAGAGAAGCCGAACTGCAAGCTCGTTCGGCCATTCGCCAATGCTTGCACCGCCTGGGGCACGTCCACGCGCTCCCTTTCGCTGCGTCCGAACAGCACCGCCGTCAGCACAAGCGACGCCACCACGCCCGCTGTGCCCATGGATAACAGGAATTTTCTGCCTTTGCGGTCCACCAGCAGCACTCCAATCACTGTCGCCAGCGCGTTGACCAGCGTAAACAGGATGTATCCCCAGTGCGCTTGCACGTCCGACAATCCACTTTGGATCAAAATAGCCGTGTTGTAGCCGATGATCGAGTTGATTCCGGTAGTTTGATTCAGCGCGAGAATCAAACAGGCCAGCAGAAACGGAATCACGTATTTGCGTTTCAGCAGTGACTCGCCTACTTTTCGGCCGCGCGACGCAGTGACTTCCGCTTCGCGATTGCGCTCCATCTCCTCCATCTCGAGCCGCGCCTGTTCCGCCGACCTCGAGCGCAGCAAAGCTTCCAACGCCTGCTGGCGTTTCCCACGCCGGAACAGCCAGCGCGGCGACTCCGCTACCCAAAAACCGCCAATCACAAACAGCAGTCCGGGCGGCAGCGAAACCCAGAAAATGCCGCGCCAGGCGTGGTCCTTGAAGGCGTAAAGCAGTTGGGCGTTTCCCAGTTTAGCCACTTCATCGACCCGCAGACTGAAATACATGCCGACCGCCGCAGCGGCGACGATGCCAATCGTTAGCAGCCATTGAAACATCGCCGTTCCCTGCCCGCGCTGCTCGGGCGTCAGGCATTCGGCCAAATACAGCGGCACCACTACGCCAATCAATCCGGCGCTGATTCCCTGGCACAGTCGTCCCAGGATCAGAGGTTCGTATCCGTGCGACAACGCAATAACCGGAATGCTAGCGGCAAACAATGCTCCGCTCAGAATCATCACTGGTTTTCGGCCTAGGCGGTCTGACAGAAAACCGGCAAACAGAGTCGAAATTACCGTCCCCATCAGCACAGCGGCGACCACAAACGACAATTGACCGGCATTCAGCCCGGAAGTGGCTTCCAAGTAGGGCAATGCTCCGGCGATGATTCCTACGTCGACGCCGTAGAGCAGGCCGCCCAGCCCGGCCACCACCAACAAATAGCGGTTATAGGTGCTCGTTTGAGCCTTCATAATTTTAGAAGCCCCGGATTCCGCATTTTCGTGCGCCACAAGCCGCCGCTCAATCCACCCATCTCGACGCTCAGGACGCAAAACTGGCCTGCCGCTCTTTAGCCGATCTGGATCGCAATGTCAATGCGAACGGTTATCGATTTCGGCCCGTGCGCGCTCCTTGTGCTTTCTACGATGTGCGGGCTTGCCCCGTCTTTGTATATCTCTCGTTGGCTTCGCAGCAATTCTTTCTGTGCAAGAGGAGCCATCTGCTTCATACTGTGGCGCGTATTTAGAGTGAATCACCAAAATTCCGATTGCAGTTTCTGACTGGCGCGCAAAAGAGGCGCAAAAGCATGGTCCTTGTTCTGGTTATTGTAGCGGCAATCATCATCGCCTTGCACGCCTGGTGGACTCAAAGGCGAGGTCATGATTCCGCCATCATAATCGCCGACGTGGTCATGGCCGTGGCTGTTCTCATTCTTGTGGTCAATGGATCAAATTTCCTTCTCAACTATTCATGGTGGAAGGAACTTGGCCAGCCGCAGACGTTCTGGCAGTTCGTTCGCATTCGCTGGGAGCCGCAGTCCGCCGCTGTAATCTTGGGCCTGATTGTTCTTGAGGTAGCTTTCCTCTTAGGCAGAAACCACAGCCGCGCTGCCCTGACGCGCACGCGATTTTTTACCTGGATCGGGCACCTCGCCGCCGTGGTGGTCAGTTTTTTCCTGGCAGGGAACTTGATCGATCCTTGGAAGATCGCATTGTGGCTGGGCAGCCGCGATACGGGACTCTACCGCGATCCTATCTTTGGACACAGTTTGACCTTCTACCTTTTCCGGCTGCCTTTCTACGAGATGATCTTTGCCTGGGTTGCCTTCTTGTTGGTACTGGCGCTGATTTTTTACGGCGTCACTGTGGCCATTGGCGCATCGGGCGAACGCCTTTGGGCTTTGCGCGACCGGATCGAGTCGCAGGTGCGCGGTTATCGCATGCCTCCCATTACTATCGGAGAGTGGCTGCCAAATTTCACAGGAATCCTTCGCACTGGTGGAATTCTTTTGCTGATTCTCTACGCGGTGAGCCGATTTTTCGCGCGCTATCAACTTCTCTATTCCAGTCACAGTTTCCTTTATGGAGCCGATTACGTTGACGCTCGTATCGGTCTGCCGCTAATCTGGGCGCAGATCGTGGCGGCTCTGGCGCTGGCTTTGTGGCTGGCGCTCGCAAGCCGCCGGCGCCGGCCCACCCGGCTTTCTCGCAGGTTTCCTTTCCCGACCGGAATTGCTCCAGAAATGTTTATCGCCCTCCTCGCGATCGTTGTCCTGCCGCCGGTTATCACCGCCGCTGTGCGCCAAATTTACGTGCGTCCCAACGAATTGACCCTCGAGCGTCCCTATATCGTGAACCACATCTCGGCCACGCGCACCGCCTACGGAATCGAGCAAAATTCGAAAGAGGAGATATTTGTTCCGCAGCAGGAACAGAATTTCGATCTATCGCGCTATCCGGATACCGCTGACAACATGCGGCTGTGGGATTGGCGTCCGTTCCAGGACAACATCACGCAATTGCAGGCGCTGCGGCCCTATTACGATTTTCCCGACGTGGATGTGGACCGCTACGACATCAATGGAGAGAAGCGGCAGGTACTGATCTCCGCGCGCAGCCTGAATACCGATTTGTTGCCGTCCACGGCGCAAACTTGGGTCAATCTCCATCTTCAGTACACGCACGGCTACGGCGCTGTCGCCGGCATGGTGAACGAAGCGAGCGCGGAAGGCGAACCGGAACTCGTCCTCGAAAATGCCCCGCCAGAAACCAGGCTGTCTCGTTTCCGGTTGACACGCCCAGAAATTTATTTTGGCGAGCAAACCGATAGTTGGATCTTCGTGGACACTAACCAGCAGGAGTTCGATTACCCGCGCGGCGAAGACAATGCTTACAACACCTATCATGGCTCCGCCGGCATTCCCATTCCCAATCTTGGCATGCGCGTGGTGGCGGCGATCGCCGAAGATGACACCAACATTCTGCTGACCAACTATCTCAATTCGCGTTCGCGCCTGCTGCTGCACCGCCAAATTGTGCGCCGCGTCCAGCGACTGGCGCCTTTTCTATTGCTCGATCCCGATCCTTATCTCGTGGTGGACCGCTCGGGACGCCTGTTCTGGATAATGGACGCGTACACCGTCTCGGACCAGCATCCCTATTCCCAGCCGGTCGATCTAGGCAACCGCGAGGTCAACTACATCCGCAACAGCGTCAAGATCACCGTGGACGCTTATAACGGCTCGGTCCACTTCTATGTATTCGACGAGCGCGACCCGGTGCTGGCGGCCTACCGCAGGGTGTTCCCTCAGCTTTTTTCGCCGCGCTCAGCTATGCCTGCCGATTTGCTGACGCATATCCGCTACCCTGAGCTGCTCTTCAGCACTCAGGCGCAAATTTACCGCATCTACCACATGGTTGACCCGCAAGTGTTCTACAACAAGGAAGATCAGTGGGATATTGCCAGGCAAGTGGTCGTTCAGGGCGAAACCGAGTACACGAAGCCCTACTACGTGATGATGCAGTTGCCCGGTACTGACAAGGCTGAGTTCGTTCTGATGCTTCCCTTCACCAGCCATAACCGGGATAACATGATCGCATGGATTGCGGCACGCTGCGATCCGCAGCACTACGGCCAAATTCTCTTTTTCCGCCTGCCTAAGGAGCAGCTGATTTACGGCCCGCTGCAGATTGAAAGCCGCGTGGACCAGAATCGCGACATCAGCAAAGACCTCAGCCTATGGAATCAGCAAGGCAGCCGGGTGATTCGCGGGACGACGCTCGTGTTGCCGGTCGGCAATACTTTCGTGTATCTTGAGCCCATTTACATCCAGGCCACGCAGGCGCGGCTGCCGGAACTGAAGAAAGTGGTGTTGGCGGTAGGCAATCGGCTGGTCTACACCGACGATTTGGCTCAAGCGATGGCAGAAATGGCCCAGCCGCAAACAGGAGCTTCGCCAGTTCAGGCAAGCGCAACAGCTGCACCGCCCGCAGCAGCGTCAGCTTCCGGCGCCACCAATAGCGGAATTCCGCCGGACGTTCTGAAAAGCATTGAAAATCACATTGAGAATTACGAAAAGTTCACCGCAGAGGGAAAACTGGCCCAGGCGGGACAGGAATTGGAGGACATTCGAAAGGAAACCGCCGCTGCGCTCGCGCAATCCCGCTCCGCAAAATCTCCGGTCACGCCAGCGAAGCCCGCAAAAACAAAACGCCCTCATCCGCCGCTGTAATCGATCTCCGCGAGCGAGCAACGAGTGTTACTGCGGATTCGGGCCTTGCGTCACTTGAACGAGATTCGCGGTATTAATCCATTTTGCAAACGCATCCTGAACATCTTTGGCCGTCAGACTGACGTAGCGCTTCGCAGCGATTTCCGGCTCATCCAGCGGCAGGCCCATCAGCGAACGACCCAGCAGTCCTTCGGCGATGCTGCGCACGCTCGCTTCTGAAAGGGGAATCTCGCGCAGCAGAAGCGCCTGGGCCTGGCGCAATTCATGCGGCGAGACCGGTGCGGTCTGCATGTCCTTCAGATCGCGCACCACGATCGCGCGAGCTTTCGAAACATTCGGTGGATCACAAGAATAGGTGACGCTGTAGGTCGTCCGCGCTCGGCCAGAATCAAAATTTGAGCCGACGAAGTACACCAGGCCGCCGTTCATGCGCAGGTCGCGATAGAGCCGCGTGGCGTAGAACCCGCCTCCGAGAACGTGATTGCCAAGTTCGAGCGCGTAATAGTCGGGGCTAAAGCGATTCAACTTCAATCCCAACGTCTCAGCCAGCGTGACCTGGTCTTGCACCCGGCTCTTATCCGGCACCACGGCCGTTGAAGCCGCATTCCTCGGAACGGAAGGATAATCCGTTTGCGGTTTCGGCCCTGTAGCGCTCCAATCGCCGAAATATTTTTCGACTTCCGCTTTGGCTTCGTCCGGCGAAATCTTGCCGACGACCACAATGCTCGTCAAATCCGGGCGAAAAACATGCGCATAATAATTCTGAGCGTCCGAAAGTGTCAGCGAACTCACGCTTTGCGGAGTGGAGTGGCGCAATTCAGGATCAGTTGGCGGATACAGCCCCTTGTCAAGAGCGAGTTCGGACAAAAATCCAGGACTTTCGAGCGTGCCAGCTACGCTGCGTGCCGTCTGCATCTGCACAACCTTGAAGGCGTTGGCGGGCATCGCCGGATGAAGCTCGTTATCCGCGAGCAACTGCATGCCACGGTCGAAATGCGCCGGCAGAACTTCGAGTGAAAAACTCGTGCCTGCCGTCTCGTTCGCAGCAATATCATCAAGCGCTTTTTGGAACGCGATGCGGTCCAGCGTCGTCGAGCCATAGTCGAAAAGCTGGCCAAGCACGCTGTCCACGCCTTCCTGTCCCTTGGGCTGCTCGAGGTCAGGATTGTTCTTGATGCGCCCAAGAACGCTGATGGTATCGCTGACGTTCTCGGGTACGACGATGAGCTTGATCCCATTGGACAAAGTGGAAACCACGGGATGGATTGGCATCGATGGCACTGCGAGACGCGCGAGAGCTCTCGCCGCCCATTCAGGAAGCGCGACGGGCTTCACGTTCGACGGGGCAAACGATTCCTGCCCGCCATATGATTTTCGCGAAATTGGCTTGCCGGAGGATTCCGGCGTGAGCACGGCGATTATGGCATGCCCCAGCTGCAAATACTCGCGAGCTACGCGATCGACGTCTGCCACGGTGACTTTCTGCATGGCGTCCACATTGTCTTCCGGCGAATTTCTTCCTTCGACGGCAACGGCGTTCGACCACTCGAACGCGAGACCGGAAATGGAGTTGCTGCGGAACGCAGCGTCGGCAAGCTCGTGCGCTTTGGCCGCGGCCACCAAATCTTCCGGCAGTCCGTTTTTCACGTCATCGGCCAGGATTTGCTGAACCTGCTGCACGAGGGCAGCGCCATCCCCGCCCTTCGGATATCCAGCCAAAGCGAGGCCAAGCCCCGCCCTTGGCAGGTCGCCAAAGCTGCCGAATTGGGTAAACAGCGCTTTGCCTTCCGGAACTAGCGCGTAAAAGCTACCCCGCTCGCTGTTGAGCACGTCCGACAAAACCTGCGCGGCGGCGTAGTCGGGACTGTCCGTGCCGGGCATGCGAAAAGTAATCGCCGCCACGCCGAATGGAAAATCCGTGTTTAGATTGAGCGTCGTCCGCGCTACCGGTCCGAGATTGACCGCGGGACGAGGGGGCAGCTTCTTCTCGGGAATGCCGCCGAATAACGTCTTCACCTTCGTGAGCACCGCAGGCGGATCCACGTCTCCGGTGATGATGTATACAGCATTATTGGGCGCGTACCACGTGTCATGAAACTTTTTCAACATGTCGGCGGTTGTTTTGTCAAATGATGGGCGCGTCCCTAGCGCGTCGTGTTCATACGGAGTGCCCGCAAACATAGCCGCGAGCAACTTTGAGTAAAATTGATAGAACGGGTTCGACAGGTCCGCAGCAACTTCCTGCTCGATAGCGCCGCGTTCTTTCTCCCACTGCGCCGCTGAATCATCGATGCCAGCCATGCGCTGGGCCTCGACATGCAGTGCAACATCAACGTCCTCTGACGGAACGGTGAAAAAATATTGCGTCACCGTATCTTGCGTATCTGCGTCGAAATCACCGCCCATGGCGGCGGAAATTTCGGCGAGCTGGTCAGCGGAGAGTCCAGGGCCTCCGCGAAACATCATATGCTCTTGCGCGTGCGCCATCCCGGGAAAACCCGCAGGCGCCTCATCGGAGCCAACTTTGTAGTTCATGACGGCGGTAACCACCCGGGCGAGTGGGTCGCGGACGATCACTACTTGCAAGCCATTTGGCAGCGTGGCGCGCAGAACGTTCGCAGAATCCGAGACTGATTTCACCGCTGCCGGAGCGCTGACTGGCCGTGCGAGCAAGAATACGAGCCCCGAAAAAACGCCGGCAGCCAGCCCCATCCATTTCGGATTACGTAACATGAAGTTCCCCCATTGCAGTACTTTGCGCGAAGTCCCGCGAGAAAAACTATAGTGCATTATTTTGGCCAGCAAGTCGAGTTTCGCTTAGCCTGCAATCAATGTGCTATTCAGTGCGGCGCTAGCGAGGCTCGCTAGGAGAAACGTCGGTCTTAACGTGTACCTCCGGGGCTTCCGCCGCCTTCAATTGCGATTCTCTTTCGATTGTCCTAATCAGCTCCTGAGACACGCGAGCATCGATCTCGGCAGAGTGCAGCAGGTCGACGGGATAACGAATGGTGACTTCCACGGCGGCGGAAGTGACGTGGAGATCGAACCTGGGGCGTAGACCGTTTTCCGGCAGGAGAATTCCCGTTTTTTCCATCTGCTGATACTGACGAACGATATCATCGTGATAATCCCGAAGCACTTTTTCGACAGCCTCGAGCAGCTTTTCCCGAACCAAAGTGAAGTCAGCCTGGCGAGGCACGGTGGTGGTGACTTCGTGCCAGGCGAAACTGGTACCGGGAATCTCCTTGAACAAACCTGCGCCCGGCTGAAAGACGATGGAGTTCGAGAACGCGACCACACGGCCTGTCGGCGTGCCGCCCTTGCCCAACTCTATCAGGTGGAAACGCACAAGACCCACGTCGATCACTTCGCCGGTGGTTCCGGCAGCTTGCACGCGGTCACCAATTCTGATTCCGAATTTTCCGATGAGGAAGAAATAGCCGACGATAGCGACGATTACGTTCTGCAGAGCAAGAGCCACGCCAGCGGTTAGCAGGCCAGCAAACGTCGCGACGGAACTGAGCCTGCCCGCCAGGGTCATCGCGATGATAATGACCACCATGAATCCGAGCGCGAATTTTCGCAGTAGCAGGAATTGATGTCTTCGACGAGGTTCGTGCACGTAGCGAAAAACCGCGCGACGCCACAGTTCTCCAAGCCCGATGAGGATCGCGAGTATTACTCCGAGAAAGCCAAGCCGCAACCCCAGATCCTTGAGATCCGATTTGTATCTCGCTTGAATTCCGTCTCTTTGGTTCGCCAGGTTCTGTTGGTAGAGATTGAGCAATACGGACTGCTTGCTCAGGGGAATGACCGCGGCGGAGATTTGTTTGAACTGCGCGGCCAGAGAATCGAGCTGTTGTCTTTCCTGCACGAGCATAGATTGATTGGCGGTATCTGCCTGCGCGCTAAGCTGATCTCCCTTGGCGGATAATTCTCTGAGCTGGCTTACGAATGGCGCCCGAAGTTGCTGAGAAGCAGCGGAGAGCGCGTTTGTCCGCTCAATCAACGAGTCGATGGCGCTCTTCTTCGAAGAAAGAGTAAAGAGGTCCGATGCGAGATCCCAAATGCCCGATGTTTGTGGCGCGTTTGAAGCCGCAGTTGGGGCTGGCGAAGGCCTGCGTGTCTGCTCGCTGGATTCCGGCAAGTTAGACGTTGCGTTAGGCACAGAAGCGGCCAGCGCTTCGATCTGCGCCCTCAAGTCCGCCGCGCCGCCGCCATTCCTGGCTGAACTGCCCACGAATTGAACGATGCTGCTCACGGCGTCTCTGCGCGCTTGTATGAGTGCGAGCTCGCCCTGCAATTCTGGAATTGTGGACTCGAGTTTTCGGCGGGCAGCGCCCCCCGCAGTGGCTAACTTTTTCCGGTCATCATTCAATTCCGCCTGAGTGGACTGATAGTCCTGGTCGAGCTTTGATTGCATCTGCTGCAGCGCCTCATATTGAGGCAAACTGCCTCCCGCACCGGCGCTTGATTTTGAAGCCGTTTTGTCGCCGATCGTGCGCGCTTGCTGGCGCGCAAAATCGAAGGCCAGCCGAACAACTTGGTCGGCGATTTGCCGGTTATCGTACGCAGTCATTTGCTCTTCAGGCGCGGTCGCAAGTTGCGATTGGAGAATGACTTGGTGATACCACGCAATCGTCTGATTCAAGAATTGGATTAGCTGCGCCGGGGTGATTGAGGCAGGGCTGGCCGGCGTTGGGCTGCTTGGGGAGGCAGGAGCTTGTTGCGAAAATACCGGCGGGCAGCTTATGGCCAGTAAAATGGCCGCGAGAAACAATCGTCTTTTTAACTGCAAATCCATCTGCTCACCTTAGTGACGGCCTTTGCCGCCTGCATTCTAAATGAACACGGGGCCTTACGATTCTAAACCAGAGATGGGATTATCCATGCAAAGGTTGGCGGGCTTTCTTTCGACCGCCGAGTCCCACTGCGGTTCGAGGAGCGAATTTGGCGCGAATAGATAACCGCGTTAGAATCCGAGTGCGGATTCCGTCAGAAAAACGAAACCGCAAAAGCCAACAGGACACCATTGATTTCTTCAGACGCAATCGCTGAATTGAATGCGGACCAGCGCGCCGTGGTCGAGCACGGCGAAGGTCCTCTTCTGGTGGTCGCCGGAGCGGGCACAGGAAAAACGCGCGTCATCACGCGGCGGATTTGCCAGTTGCTGGATACTCACCCCGAACTATCCGCCGAAAACATCCTGGGCCTGACCTTCACGGACAAAGCTGCCGACGAGATGAAGTCTCGCGTGATGAAGTTGGCAGGCACACGCGCCGACGGCGTTTGGCTCAGCACGTTCCATAAGTTCTGCCTCGAAAAAATCCTGCGCGACGCGAATCCGGAACTGCAAACTATCGAGCCGGTGGAGCATTGGATTCTGCTGCGCAAAAATCTGCGCGAACTGGCGCTGAAGCATTACACACGGCTGGCCGAGCCGGGAGAATTCCTCAGTGACTTCGAGAAATTCTTTTCGCGCTGCCAGGACGAGCTGGTTACGCCAGAGCAATATCAACACTACGTGGACGGTGTAAGGCGGGCGTTTGAAACGCAGAAGAATTCGCTCGACGAAGAAGCGCGTGCCGCCGAAGAAGAAAGTCTCGCGCGGCTGGAAGAAGTGTCGCGTGCCTATCGCATCAGCGAACGGCTGCAGCGCGAACGCAATCTGATCACATTTGGCGGGCAACTGTTGCGTTCGGTGGAACTGCTCCGCGCGAATGATGAACTTCTGGCGAAATTGCGCGAGCAGTACCAATACATACTGGTGGACGAATTTCAGGACACGAATATCGCGCAGCTCGAATTGCTGTGGCTGCTTTCGGGCGAGCGGCGCAACATTCTGGCGGTCGGAGACGACAGCCAGGCGATTTACCGTTTCCGCGGCGCGTCGTTCGGCAGCTTCACGATTTTTCTCGAGCGCTTCTGCGGAACCGCGAAGGGCGCGAGCGCCGCGAATTCGGCCAGCTTGCCGCTGAAGTCGCTCACGCGGAATTATCGCTCGACCAAACACATTCTGGATGTGGCCAGCGGCGTGATTCAGCACAACGAACGTCCGACTTTTTTGCCGCACAAGGCGCTGGTCACCGAGAATCCCGCTGGCGAGAAAATTCGCATTGCGGAATTCGCTTCGCCTGACGAAGAGGCGCACTGGGTGGTCAGCGAGATCGAGCGATTGCACGCGGCGGGCCGCCCGTGGCGAAGTTGCGCGGTGCTCTATCGCAAGCACGTGCACCGCACGCGAATTGTCGACGTGCTGCGGCGGAAGAAGATCCCCTTCGTTATTCGCGGACTTTCCCTGCTCTCCAGCACGCTGGTGCGAGACTTGATCACGTATCTGAGGCTGATTGCCGTTCGCTCCGATAATGTGGCCTGCTCGCGGGTGCTGGCCGCGCCGTACTGGGGATTTGAGCCGCGCGATTTGGTTCGGCTGGCGGAACGCGCCAGGAAAAATCAAGCGCTGATGGATGTGCTGGAATCCCCGCAGGGCGAATTCGCGTTCGGCCCGGAGATGAAATCGGCAGAGCTTCTGGCGTTTTTGAAAACCTTGCGCCAGTTGGCCTCGCGGGCAAGCGCGCGAACGGTCTTCGATGCGCTGGTCGCCCAATTAGGTCTTTCGCCTCTTCCCTCGGACGCGGACCGCATGAACCTGGAGCGCTTCGCGAAATTTCTGGCCGATTGGGAAATCAAGAGCGAAGACAAATCACTTTTCGCGTTCATCGAGTATTTCGATTTCTTTCTGCAGGCAGGCGGAGAAATTCCGCAGCAGGAAGAAAGCGCCGACGATGCTGTGCAACTGCTCACGGTGCACAACGCCAAGGGCATGGAGTTCGACCACGTTTTCGTGCTGACGCTTTCGGAAGGCGATTTTCCGGCGCGCCCGCAGGCTCCGGTGCTGGAATTTCCCGCGGCGCTGATGAAAGAAGGGCAGCCCAAAGGCGAATTTCGCATTCAAGAGGAGCGCCGGCTTTTTTACGTCGCGCTGACGCGAGCGCGCCGCCTGTTGACCCTTTCCACGGTGGTCAACAACCGCAAGAAGCCTTCGCCATTTCTCGAAGATATTTTGGAAGATCCGCGGCTGAAAAGCAGGCATGCGGAACAGTTAACGCCGAAAGTGCGCATGCCGAAAGAAGAGGAAACGGTCGGCTCGTTACCTGCCGATCCGCTTTTACCGCAACTGTTCCCAGCGACTCCCGCTGACTCGCGCGCCTATTCGCGAATCGCGCTTTGGGCGAAGGCTTATCATCCGCCGGTCGTCGAGCCGCTGCAATTGAGCGCATCCGCTATCGAGACTTACCGGACATGTCCCATGAAATATTTGCTGCAGCAGATGTGGGGAATTCGCGGAGGGCCGCAGGCGGCGATGACTTTCGGCACGGTAATGCACTTGACCATTCGCGAATTTGTGCGCGAGCTTCGCAAGCAACGCAAGGTCACGTTCAATGAGGTCGCGGAAACATTTGACCGTGAATGGCACGCGGCGGGATTTCAGGACGATTATCAGGAGCAGGAATATCGCAACGCGGGACGTGAGCAACTTCAAGCGTTTTGCGCGAGCTATGCCAGTGCGCCCGCTGACGTGCTGTATCAGGAAAAAGCATTCGAGCTTCCGCTCGATCCCGGCGTTGTGGTTACAGGCCGCATGGATCAAGTCAATCGGTTAGTCGAGCTCGGGCCGAAAAAGATCGAGATCGTGGATTACAAGGCGGGAAATCCGAAACGCGCCAAGCAGGCCGATCAAAGTTTGCAACTGAGTTTGTACGCGCTGGCGGCGCAGGAAGTCTTCGAGCTCGAAGCCGAGCGGCTGGTGTTCTACAACTTAACAACGAACGAAGCTGTTGCGACAACCAGAGATGCGAAGGCGCTGAAAAAAGCGAAGGCCATCATCGCGGAGGCCGCCGATTCGATTCGCGCCGGCGACTTCCCCGCTCGCCCCGGGTTCGCTTGCCGCTACTGCGACTACCAGCCAATTTGCCCGGCGCACGAGCAGCTCATTTCCATTGCGAACGCGGATTGAAATAATAAAAACGCTGCCTCCGCAAAAAAAAACGGGGCAGCGTTTTCGCCGCCCCGGATTCGTTTTTCATCTGTGACCGCCGGAATTATTCCGGCTGTTGCGCGCATTCAACTGCTTTGAGCCTTCTCCCCGCAAGCAAGACGCGTAAAGTTACTCCGCATCCCGCTCACTCTGTCTTTTTTACGTTTGGGTTCGCGCAAAGTCAAGAAAAAATCTTGGCGCGATGCGTGATGGTCAGCGCGGAAATTCCGCGAAGTAACCTTCCCGTGCGGTGACGTACAGGCCGGGCCGCTCGACGCGCACTTCAAGGGTATGATAATTGCCACGGCCAGCGGTTTTGCTGGGCTCGAATCCAATGGTGTACTGGTTGCGCGCTTCGTCGGTCAGCCGCGAGTACAGTCTTTCAATCTGCTGCGAGTTGCTCGCGGCAATCACATCGCCGCCGGTTGGGAAGCTATACTGCGTGAGGCGGCCCTTGCCCTGAAAGGTGATTGCGTCGAGGCGCGAATCGACGTCGATGGCATAAACGGAGATATTCGAGCCGAGAAGAAGCTGCAAAGTATTTCTGAAACTCCATTTGTTGTTGCGGTCGTTGGTGCCGTCAGAAATGATAAAGATGATTTTGCGCCGGTCGCGCGCGCGATTGCGCAGCATTTCCGCAGCGTAATGCACCGCATCGTCAAGATGCTTGGTCACCCCGTTGGTGTTCGTGCCAAGAATGGGAATGTCCGCAGCGCCGCCTTCCGTGTGGCCATTGACGCGCGGAGGATCGGTCATGGTAAAGGAGGGCGTGGCTGTAAAACGCGAGCTGAGACCATCCTTCGGATTGGTGCGGATCTTTTTGAGCTCGGCAAAAAGCGCGTCATTGTTCGCCGTGAAGTCCAACACCGTCTTGGGATATTCATCGAAGCGCACCAGCGCAACTTCGTCGGACGCGGAGAAACCCGCAGCGATGCTGTCCAGGCTTTGCATGACTTTCTTTGATTCGCTGGCTGGCAGATCATCGTCGAGAAGCACTACCGCGGAGACGGGAAACGCCTGGTCCCAGAAGTTTTTGATTTTCTGCTCGACGCCATCCTGAAAGACGCGAAAATCAGCCTGCTGCAAGTCGGCGACCAGGTTCCCTCTGGCGTCCTTCACCGTCACCGGCACGAGCACAAGATTGGTCGTGACACGCATGGTGAACGGTTTTTGCTTTGACTGGGGACCCGTGGTTTTTTGCTGATTCGGGCGCGGTGCGGGAGGAGGCGGGATGTTGGCCTGGCCGCTCGCCGATTGCGCAGCACCTGCCTGCGCAAAAACGCAGAGCGCCAACGCAAATATGCCACACGCCGCCAGACGATTCATTTTCTCCCTACCCATTTTTCTCGCGCAGGCCGTCAAAATAACCTGCTGGAGCGCCTAAATTCTTGCCTCTCACGCATCCGTTCCGCCTAAAGCAGCATCGTAGTATCGGCCATGAAGAAGCGCAACAAATATAAGACAATTCCCGGATACATCGCAGCCCTAATCGCTTGCCTGGCGCTTGCCGCGATCTCGCCTCAATTTAGGATGCACGAATTTCCGCTGGCGCTGGCTGCGCATGCCGCGCCTCCTCTGCAAATCCCTGTGCAGATTCCGGCGAAGAAGAAACCCGCCCAGAAGCAGGAAATTCCCGAGGTCGGCGGCACGAAAAAAGTGAACGTCAATCTCGTCCGCCTGTACGTGACCGTGCGCGACAAGCACGGCGCGATTGTGCCCAACCTCCCGAAACAGGATTTCCACGTCTACGAGGACGGCAAAGAGCAGAAAATCGCATTTTTTTCAAAAGATATGACCGATCCGATCACCTTGGCGATGATGATCGATACCAGCGGCAGCCAGGAGCATCTTCTCGATGCCGAAAAGGCTACCGCCAAGCGTTTCCTGAAAGACATTTTAAAAAAGGACGATCTCGCCACGGTGATTTCGTTCGACCTTTCGGTCAGTATGCTCGCGGACTTCACCGATGATCAAGATGTGCTGCGCAGAGCTATCGACAAGGCTGAGATTAGGGCTCCGACCAGCGGCAATGAGCCCGGAACGGTGCTCTATGATGCGATCAATCAGGTTTGCGCCGAAAAATTGCCGGGAGAGACGGGACGTAAGGCGCTAATCATCCTCACTGACGCGGAGGACGAAGGCAGCTCCAGTACGCTGAACAGCGCCATTTATGCCGCGCAGCAAGCGAACGCTGTCATACATGTGCTTCTGATTGCTGAACCGAGCGAGTACTTCTTTGGCGGGTTCGCTTATATCGGCGGCCAGGTGGCGCATGAAATGGCCTACCAAACAGGCGGGCGCGTGATTTCAATTCGCAACGACAACGATCTGGATAAAGCCTTCGATGAAATTTCCCAAGAGCTGCGCAGCCAGTACATCGTGGCGTATTATCCCACCGACACAAACGAAAACGGCGGCTTCCGCAAGGTCAAAGTAGAAATGGCCGAAAAGGATCTGAAGGTTTTAACCAGGGCGGGATACTACGCCCCGACCCACGCAGGTGAATAATCCGCGCCCTCAATCCTCTAATTGCTGCTTTGTTCTACGGGTGACTTGCTATAGCCGTCGGTGTCGCCGGTGAGGTAACCGGCGCGGTCGCAAAGTAGCCTTTGCGCGTGCGTGCCCTCAAGCCTTTGCGCTCGACGCGCACGTCCACGGTGTGAAACTGTCCATCCGCCACCTTGTACGGTGGCGCATAGCCAATCAAATACTGGCTGCGCAGTTCGTTGCCGATGTCAAGAAACGACTCAGCGAGATCATCAATTCGAAGAGGAAAAAAAACGCGCCCGCCCGTTTCATCCGCAAGCTCGCGCAGCACCTTGTCGCCCTCGGAGAACTCGTATTTGCGCGGAGTGCCATTGTCGTCGCTCACCCAATCGTTGTTGGTGCTCACGGCGTAAATGGAAACACCGGAGCGGTCTGCCATCTCAACCGCGTCACTCAGCGCATGGCTGCTCAAATCGTCATCGCCGTCGCTGATGACCACCAGAATGCGCCGAACATCGTGGTCCGGACCTTTGGGCAACGGCGCATCCGCCAGCTTTTGACTGGCCAGGTAGATGGCGTCATTCAATGCAGTTCCACCGCCGGCATTTTGCTTTTGAATCACGGAGCTCAGTCGGTCGAGGTCGCCGGTGTAATCCTGAATCACTTCGGGTTCATTATCGAACGTCATTACGAATGCTTCATCCTCGCCGCGGCGGATGACGTTGTAAAGAAAATCTGTTGCGGCATCCTCTTCGAAATGCAGCCTGGCGCTAATGCTGTTGGAAGTATCCAAGAGCATGCCGATGCGCAGCGGCAAATTCGCCTGCCGGCCAAAAAAGGTAATCTGCTGCTGCTTGCCGTCTTCGAAAACCTTAAAATCGTTTGCAGTCAGGTCGGTCACGAACTTATTGCGGCGGTCGGTCACCGCAACCACAAGATGCACCAGGCCCACATTGAAGCGCTGCTTGGGCGCGGTAAGCGGAGCCTGCGGCTGCTGCGTCTTTTGCTGCGGATTGGGAGGTGGCGGGATTTGCTGCGCCGTAGCAGGTTTGGACAGGATAAATAGAGTGGCAACTGCAGCCGCGAATAAGATTTTTCTGAACACTGGGACTCCGAGATTATAGGTACGGCTTCAGCGCGGCGTCAACCACCTCGCTTTGCACGCCCGCGATGCGGCCCAGTTCGCGCAAATAATCGGCAAGCTCATCAGGCAGCGGAGCGCGCACTTCGACTGCCTGGCCGCTGACCGGCTGCGTGAACTTCAAACGCGCCGCATGAAGAAAGTTCCTCGCAAGCTGCGGCAACAGTTCGGAACCAACTTTCGCCTGTCTTGGCGCGCCATACACTGTATCGCCAACCACCGGATGGCCGACGGCTGAAAAATGCACACGAATCTGATGCGTGCGGCCAGTGTGCAAATCCGCTTCGACGAAAGTATATCCATCCAGCCGCAAGCGAGCGCGCCAGTCGGTGCGCGCGGTGCGCCCTTCTCTTCTCCGCGTGGTCATACGAATTCTACGATGCAAGTCTCGCGCCACGGGAAGCTCGATGCGCCCGGAATTTTCTTTCAGGCTGCCGTGAACAAGCGCCACGTACGTTTTTTCAATTAGCCGGCTGCTGAATTGCTCCGAAAGCGCGCGGTGCGCCGCGTCGTTGCGGGCAATCAAAAGAGCGCCGGAAGTCTCGCGGTCCAGACGATGCACGATGCCGGGACGCAATTCGCCGCCAATCGACGAAAGCTCATCGTGCCAGCCAAACTGGTGCAGTAACGCATTCACCAACGTGCCGCCTCTTGCGCCCGCGCCCGGATGCACGATCATTCCTGCGGGTTTGTTCACCACCGCAACGTCTGCATCCTGATAGAGAATCTCGAGAGGAATCGGCTCAGCCTTCGCCGCTGTAGCCACCGGTGCGGGAATTTCAAGCGCGATGGAGTCGCCAATTTCGACGCGATGCGAGCTTTTCGCTTGCGCGCCATTCACGCGGACGCGCCCGTGCTGGACCAGCGCCTGGATGCGCGTGCGGCTCAATTCAGGGACATGCTCGGAGAGAAAACGGTCCAGCCGCTGGCCACGTTCGCCATCAGCGACCCGCAGGCTCACAATTCGGACGGAATTTTGCGTACCGCCGCTTTCATCCAAATGGGCAGCCCCGGATTTCATCGGGCAGGCCGTTCGCTTCGCGCAGAAATCATTGCCGCGCGGGGACCACTGCGGAAGTGCGCACAGTGCGGGACTTCCTCGAGCCCTGCCGCCACATCCACGCGCCCAGCAGAATCAGCAGCAGGCTCACCACTTGCATCAGCGAAAATCTACCGCGAAGCAGCAGCGTGCGTCCTGGGTCGCCGCGCACAAACTCGATCATGCCGCGTTCAAATCCATAGAGCATAATGAACGCCGCGAATATCTCGCCGCGAAAACGCTGCCGGCGCGCCAGCCAAATCAGAAAAAGGAAATTCAGAAATTCTGCACCCGACTCGTAGAGCTGCGTGGGATGCAACGGAACATTCAGCGGCGTGCCAACAAGTTCCGCTGCTCGTGGATTCGTGAAAGTGACGGCCCACGGCAGCCAGGTCGGTTTGCCATAGCAACAGCCGGCCGCGAAGCAGCCCAGTCTGCCAATCGCGTGGCCCAACGGCAGTCCAGCAGCATAGCTATCGACCAGCCCGAGAGCAGGCATGTGGTTGAAATGCGCGTACACAATCGCAACTAGCAGTGCTGCGAACACGCCTCCGTAAAAGGTTCCGCCGGATTGCAGCGTAGCAAAAGCAAAAATCTCATTGGTGTGACGCAGATAATATGTTGCATTCGAGAGTATGTACCAGGCCTTAGCTCCTATAAGTCCTGCGAGCACCATATAAATTCCCAAATTCCAGACCCGCTCAGGATCAATGCCTGCGTGCGCCGCGTAATGCCTGGCATACCACAGGCCCAGCAGCACTCCTATGGCAACTAAAACTCCGTATGTGTAGATGGGAATTCCGCCCCATGGCGTAGGAATGGTTCCGAGGTACGGGTACATGGCTAGTTCACCCCTTACTGCTGCTAGGATGCCCCCAATCGCTGAACAATTCCAGTAATACCATTGCAGCTCCGACCACTATCGCGGAATCGGCCACGTTGAACGTTGGCCAGTGATAACTTCCAATGTGCAAGTCGATAAAATCGGTGACGCCGCTCTGCGTCAACCTGTCCAGAACGTTGCCAACCGCGCCTCCCAGGATCAGCGCCATTCCGATCTGCCCCAGCCGGCCGCCCGCGCGCTCTGCAGCCAGCAGCCAGAACAAAAACACAATGACGCCGACGGAAAAAAACACCAGAGAGATTCGCACCAGCGGAGAATGCGCGTCCGCAAACAGGCTGAAAGCGACGCCCGGATTGTGCGTGTGAATCAGATTCAGCAGGCCTGGAATGACCACTCTAAAATAATCGCCTGTAGTGTAACGCTCGATGGCATGCTTGGTCGCTCGGTCCGCCAGCAGCACAACCGCGATGATTAAAATGAGCGAGCGCCATGACATGCGGCTCCCGGCCACTTCAGGGCCTCCCCGTCGCTCCGCCGCCGCTGCTCTCAATCTCCGCGAGCGCCGCCAGGCATCGCTCGCAAATCGTCGGGAATTCGCTGCTCTCGCCGACGTGAACGGAATAATTCCAGCAGCGCTCGCATTTTTTTCCGTCCGCGTGCTGAATTTCGATTTCCTCGACGGGCGCCGCTATGGAAACGGCCGCCGGAGCGTTCCCGTTTGCGGAAGTGACGTTCACTTGCGAGACGATAAGGATTTGCGGCAGCCATGCCGCATAATTTTTCAGCAAATCGAGCGTTCTGCCGCTGGCGCGCATCTCGACCTTCGCTTCGAGCGCGCTGTTGATCATTTTGGAGTTGCGCGCCTCCTCGAGCTTCTTGAGCGCCTGTTCGCGAATCGCAAGCAATGACTCCCAATTTCGCTTCCCGCCTTCGGCAATTTCCGCAACCGGCTCTTCAGGCTTCGGGAAATGCGCGGCATGGACGCTTTGCGCGTCTCCCGCCGCGTGCGGCAGATGTTTCCACACCTCCTCGGCGGTGAAAACCAGAATCGGCGCGGCCAGCCGAACCAGCGCGCTGGTGATTCGATAGATAGCCGTCTGCGCGGAGCGCCGGGCTTGATTGCGCGGCGCGAACGTGTATAGCCGGTCTTTCAGCACGTCGAAATAAAACGCGCTCAGATCCACCACGAAAAAATCGTACAGCGCATGAAACACGCGATGGAACTGGAATTCGTCGTACCACGCGCGGCATTTCTCCACCAGTTCGCCGGTGCGATGAAGCATCCACGCATCGAATTCCAAAAGCTCGCTGTCGGCAACACTGTCGCGCACCGGGTCGAATTTGTCCAAATTCCCCAGCGCAAAACGAAAAGTGTTGCGAATTTTCCGGTAGGATTCCGCGAGCTGCTTCATCATTTCCTGTGAAAACCGCTCGTCCGACTGATAATCCTGCGAGGTCACCCACAATCGCAGCAGATCTGCGCCCCATTTCGCGCAAATTTCGCTCGGCAATTCGCCATTGCCCACCGATTTCGACATCGGCCGGCCCTCCGCGTCCAGCGTCCAGCCATGCGTAATCACCTGTTTGTAAGGAGCGCGCCCGCGCGTGCCCATCGCCACCAGCAGCGAGCTCTGAAACCATCCGCGATACTGATCCGGCCCTTCCAGGTAAATATCCGCCGGCCACATATCGCCCTTCAGCACCGCCAGGCTGGTCGAGCCGGAATCGAACCACACGTCGAGAATGTCCTTCTCTTTTCGAAATTGCGCCGCGCCGCATTTGCATTTCGTTCCCGGAGGCAGCAACTCAGCCGCAGAGTGCGTGAACCACGCATCCGCTCCCTCTCTCTCGAACCATTTCACGACGTTGCGCAGCGCATGAAAATCCTTCAACTGCTCGCCGCATTTTTCGCAGTAAAGCACGATCAGCGGCACCCCCCAAAAACGCTGCCGCGACACGTTCCAATCCGGCCGCTCGGCGACCATCCCGCGCATGCGCTCTTCGCCCCACGCCGGCGACCATTTCACTTTGCGGATTTCTTCCAGCGCGCGCTCGCGCAAATTGTCATGCTGCAAATCGATGAACCATTGCTCCGTGGCGCGGAAAATCACCGGATTGTGGCAGCGCCAGCAATGCGGGTAGCTGTGCCGCAATTTTCCTTCGCCCACAAGCGCGCCGCGCTCTTCCAGCAATTTAACGATGAACGGATTCGCTTCAAAAACAGTTTTGCCTTTGTATTCCGGCAAACCCTCCACGAACCGGCCGTCATCATCGAGCGGCGCGTACGTTTCGATTCCGTACTTCTGCCCGGTGTGGAAATCCTCCGCCCCATGCCCGGGCGCTGTGTGAACAATCCCGGTGCCTTGATCGAGCGTGACGTAATCCGCAAGCACGCCCGGCTCGATGCGCTCCAAAAAAGGGTGCCGAAATTTCAACCCCGCGAGTTGGCTTCCGCTGAAAGTCGCAAGCGTTTTTCCAAACTGTTTGCGACCCAATTCTTCCCACACGCTGTGCTGACGCTGATGAGCAATAATCTCGACATCGCCGTTGGCCAGTTCGATTGCTGCATACTCAAAATCGGGCTTAAAGGCTAGGGCCATACTTGCCGGAATCGTCCATGGTGTAGTCGTCCAGATGACCGCATAAACGTTCTTGGCTCTGAGCACCTCGGGAACTTTGTCATCTTCTTGTACCAGCTTGAAGCGCACGTAGATCCATGGGCTGGTATGGTCCTCATACTCTACTTCCGCCTCCGCCAGCGCGGTGCGGTCGTGCAGACACCAGTAAACCGGCTTCAGCCCTTTATACGCGTAGCCCTTTTCCAGAAACGTCAGAAAAGCATCCGCGATCGCCGCTTCATGCTCTGGATCCATGGTCAGATAGGGCTTTTCCCACTGCCCAAAAATCCCCAGCCGCTTGAAGTCCCGCCGATTTTGGTCCACATATTTCGTGGCGAACTCGCGGCACATCCGCCGGAACTCTGCGGCAGAGACGCCATGCTTTTTGCCGCCCAATTCTTTCTCGACTTTTGTCTCGATGGGCAATCCGTGGCAGTCCCACCCGGGAATATACGGCGCGCGGAATCCCGCCATGGTCTTCGACTTCACCACCATGTCTTTGCAGATTTTATTCAGCCCTGTGCCCAAATGAATGTCGCCCGTGGGATAGGGAGGGCCGTCATGCAGCACAAAAAGCGGCGCATCTTTACGCGATTCCAGGATGCGCTGATACAGCTTCTCTTCTTCCCATTGCGCCAGTTGCTGCGGTTCGCGCTCCGGCAATTGCGCCTTCATGGGAAAGCTGGTGCGCGGCAAATTAATGGTGCTCTTCAGGTCGATAGATTTCGCCATTGGCCCTTTTTTCTTGGGTTTTTAGTGTGTAAACAGTGCGGCAACTGCGCGTGCCGTCCAGAAGGCCTATGTTACAATATAAAGCCATGGGTGTCAGCCGCGCGGCCATACATCCTTTTTTGCTCTGCAGAATCTAAATTGTAGGAGATAACTGTTGCCGCAAGGGTGTAGCTGGCCCTGGCTGGACATTTAAATGGATCCCGAGCAAAACAATCCTCAGCACGGGCAAGAATCCCCTGCGGTTGGCGGCGCCCATGGTCCCGCTGAAACGCCCGCGCAGACGCCCACGCAAATGCTTGACCTGAAATTCACGCGGACGGCCATCAACCGCCAATCCTGGACCAAATCTTTTTGGTCGAATGTGAAGGATTTTCTTACTGAGCGGCCCGTCAAAATTCCTCGCGGCAGCGAACCAAGCGCCTTTGCTTCCGTGAGTTTTGGCTCATCATTCTCCGATAACCTCAAGGATTTCTTCTTTCGGCCGCTTCCCCGCTCCGCGCGCCAAAAGTCAAACTCTACTCTGCTCGTTGAGTCGCAGGGCTGGCTGGTGACCTTCTGGAACAATATTCGTGACACCATCGCGCCCAGGAAATTGCCGCCACTGCAAGTCACCAGCGAGCCCGTGGACGTTCCGGAAATTTGGTCCAAGAACAAGCAGTTCACCAAGGTCCAGGCGCTGTCGCTGGCGCTTCATGTCGTCGTCATCGTGCTGATTATTGTGCCGCTGCTGCCCGAGTTTATGTCTCCTCCGACTCAGGCTAATAATCAACCCATCCAAACCATCGATCTTTCTCCCTATCTCGCCAAGCTCAAGATGGGCAACAAGAAAGCAGGCGGCGGTGGCGGACGCCCGGATTTGGCCCCACCCACCCGCGGCAGGCTGCCCGTTTTTTCCATGCATCAGATTACGCCGCCAGAGTTGAAGCCGCCCGCGCATCCCAAAATCGTCACGGAAGCGTCGCTGATGGTTCCGCCAAATATTCACATGCCCAACCCCAACCTGCCGACCACCGGAGATCCTATCTCCAGCCTCGTTAACGATTCCATGGGCAATGGCAGCGGCAGCGGCATGGGCAGCGGCAATGGCAGCGGCCTGGGCTCCGGCTCCGAATATGGAGTCGGCGGCGGCCCTCCCATGGCCGGCGAAAACGGCTACGGCAAGCCGGACTGCCTGTACTGTCCGCAGCCGCAGTATTCCGATGCCGGATTCAAGCTGAAGATTCAAGGCCCTGTGGTTTTGGATATCGTCATTGGCACCGACGGTCGCGCGAAATCAGTCCATGTCGCCAAAGGCCTGGGCTATGGACTCGATGAAGAGGCGGTGAAATCCGTTCGCGATATTTGGCGCTTCAAACCGGCCATTGGACCGAACGGCCAGCCCGCCATGGTCCGCATGCTCATTGAAATCGATTTCCATCTCTACTGACATTCAGCGGCACGCCATTTCAAAGTTCACCCTCGCTCTCAGCCATTTGGCAAGTCAGCACATCGCCGCAAACCAACCCTACTCTCTCCTCGTTGCTCTGTTAGCATGTGCTCCATGAAGCTTCTTTGCCGCGCGCTTTTCACGCTTTCGATTTTTGCGCTTGCCTGCACGCGGGACACACCCGCGCAGGCGCAGGGGTCAATCATTTTCACGGTGCGCATCACGCCTTCCACCGGCGTCGCGGAACCCGTCCGCGGCCTCCCTTTCTACTTGCTCCGCAAAAGCTTCGCCGCCATTCAGCAGGAGGCCGCAGAATCGCAGCCCAGGCCGGACCTCGACAAATTCATCGACAGCCTTACCCTCTCGAATGAACTGAAAGCCTGGATGAAAAAACATCATACCGCGCGCATCACCGGCGAAGAGTTCGCGAAAAGCCTCACCGCGCAGGAAATTCTTACTGTGCCGGAATTCTGGAAAGCCTACGATCAGTTGAATATCGGCGATAAACAGTTTGGATTCCCCGTAGCCAAATACAATGACCGCGAGCGGGCGCGCAAACCCGAAAAATACCAGCGCGATGTCGATGAGTTTCACGAGCGCATCCTCAAGTACATTGATGACCATCCCGAAAGCAAGGACGGTATGGACGCGGAACTCCAGTCCATCGATCCCAATCCGCGCTGGATGGAGCAGGTCACCGCGCGCCGTTCGGGCATTCGCCGCATGGCTCTCGATTTGGCGCAATCGCGCTATCTCGTCGCGCAAACGCAAAGCGACTTGAACGGCCGCGCGCAATTCAGCAACATCGCGCCGGGAAATTACTGGATTACCTGCCTGAATATCGACGCCGAAGTGGGCGACACGCGCGCTAAGTGGGATGTTCCAGTCACCGTGCGCGCCGGCGCGGCCACCCAGATTCTTCTTTCCAACTACAATTCCGTTCCGCCGGCCAGCGCAGCTTTCTGATTTCCGCATCCGCGTGAGCGCATTGTCTTCCCATTCGCCGCAAAGCCCCTTAGACTTTACTCTGTGGCGCACACGTCGCTTTGGATCATCTTCAGCGCTGGCTTGCTCGTTCTGCTGATCGCCGACCTCATCGCCTTTGGCGGCAAGCCGCGTGACATTTCCATCCGAGAAGCGGCCGCATGGAGCGCCTTGTGGATTGCCATTTCGCTCGCGTTTTGCCTGTGGCTTTGGTGGCACGCTGGCCGCGCGCCCGCCATGGAATTCCTCTCTGGGTACCTGATTGAGAAATCGCTGAGCGTCGACAATCTTTTTATCTTCGTCCTCATCTTTCAGTATTTCGCCTTGCGCCCTGCGCACCAGCGCCGCGTGCTAGTTTGGGGAATTTTCGGGGCGCTCGCCTTGCGCGGAGCTTTGATTGCCGCCGGCGCGGCTTTTATCAACCGTTTTTCATGGTCGTTTTACATTCTCGGTGCGTTCCTCATTTTCGCCAGCATGCATATTCTGTTCAGAAAAAACATCCCGGGCGGTCGCAGCCTTGAAGCCAATCGCGCGCTGCGCTGGCTCAGCAAAACCCTGCCCGTTGCAAAAACAAACGCTGGCGGGACATTCTTCACCAGAGAAAACGCGCGCTGGGTCGTCACTCCACTTCTGCTCGCTCTGATCACGATTGAAGCCGCGGATTTGCTCTTCGCCATCGACTCGATTCCCGCGGTATTCGGAGTCACGCGCGACCCGTTCATCGTTTTTTCCTCGAATGCGTGCGCCGTACTCGGTTTGCGCGCATTATATTTTGTGCTTGCGGGATGGATCACCCGTCTGCGGCATCTCGCCACGGGCGTGGCCATTGTTTTGCTCTTCATAGGCCTGAAAATGGTCGCAGCTCATTGGATTGAGATATCCAGCGGAATGTCGCTTGCCGTGATCGCATTTATTCTTACCGTGGCCATCGGCGCCTCTCTTTTGGACAAACGAAGTGGCGCGGAGGACATCGTGAACCTCAGCAGCTCCCCAATAACCGGCCTGGTCGCGCCGTTGGGATCGGCCTCCGGCTCGATTCGCGATTCCGCGGCTCGAGAACTTTTCCGCCGTGGCCGCGACTCCGCGGAAGCCGCCATCGCGAACTGGCGCGCCGATCCGGAAATTCGCAGCCTCATTTCGGATGAAGCAACCGTCGGAATCGCGGTGACTCCGTCGCACTTTGCCAAAATTCGCGCTGCGCTCAATAATCCTCCGCTTGCCGACGTTCCCCCCGATCAGGATGCTCAGGAATTTGAATGGGCGCTCGATAAGAACATCCGCCTCGATATTTTGACCACGCGTACGCCGGAGGGTCAGGGCGCCATCGCCAAATTCCTGGCGAAATTCGGCGAGGGCATCCAGCAAGTCGAATTCATCACCCGCGATATCGACAGGGCCACCGCGCTTTTACAATCTCATCTTGCCGTAACCGCCATTTATCCCGCAAGCCGTCCTGGCGCTGGCGCCACGCGCGTGAATTTCTTCCTGGCGAGTGCCCCCAGCAGCGGGAAAATTCTTATCGAACTTGTCGAGCCAAAGAAGTAGAATTCCCCCAGCGTTATTTCTCGTCGAACCAAAACCAGCCAACCTGATTTGGCGTACTTACATTTGAGGCAGACATTATTCCGAAGGAGCCGAGCTGTCATGCCATACGTGCCTGAAGTGGAGCAGGAACAAGCCAGTGCCGGTTTACGCGAAATCTATTCCGACATCGCGAAGGATTTCGGAACTGTGCCGCATTTTTTCAAGGTCCTTGGAGCCACGCCTGACGTTATCGCCGCGCACCTGCGCTTGAATGCCGCCATCATGGGCGACGGCGCTCTTTCCGCATCCTTAAAGGAACAAATTGGCCTCGTGGTCAGCGGGATCAATTCCTCCTCGTATTGCATTGCCATTCACATGGAATTGCTGCAGCGTTTCGGTTTCGAAAAACCAGTCGCGCGCAAGCTCGCTACCGATTACATGCATGCGCCGGTCGACGACAAAGCAAAAGCCCTCTTCCGTTTCGCCGATAAGCTCACCCGCAAGCCGGTTGACATCGAGCAAACTGACGCCGACGAAGTTTTGCGCGCCGGATGGACCCAGGACGCCTTGCGCGAAGCAGTCCTGGTTGTCGCGTTTTTCAATTACATCAATCGCGTATCGTTCGGCCTGGGACTAGTCGAAGATTTTTAATCGAGGCGCACAAAATCTTCGCGCCGCAGGCTGGGCTAGATGAATGGGTTTTCGTCCGCCGTCGGTCCATAGACCACCGGCAGCGGCACATCGAGCAAGCGCAGATACACCGAGAGCTGTCCTCGATGATGATACAAATGATTGAGCATATTCGTCCGCAGCGCGGCGATTCTTGGTTTGCGGAAGATTTCTTTTCCCTTGAACACCAACCGCCAACTCCCCTGAGCGCTTTGCTCGCTCATTGTGCTTAGAGCTTCCTCAGCGCCGCGTACATTCTTTTCAAATGCCGCGCGAATCTCTTCCACGCTGCTTGGAATCGTCGGCGGGATGCTGCCCGCAGCGAACTCATCCGATTTTATTATCCGTTCCGCCATACCGTGAATGCCTGCGACATGCATCGCCAGTTCGCCGAGCGACCTGGATTTCGGGTGCGGCTTCCACGTAAGCTTGTCTGCCGGAACTCTTTCCAGCACGCGTCGCGTCGCCGGGACCTCTTCGCGGAATTCACTCAATAGGGATTCAACCATCGTAGCCATCTCGCATCTCCTCTCACAAATTTAGCGCTTGCCCAAACGAATTTCGTTCTTCTAGCTGCGGTCGCCGCTTTGCTCGATCAGTTTCGACACCAGCGCGGTCCAGCCCGTCTGATGGCTCGCGCCCAAGCCCGCTCCCGTGTCTCCATGAAAATATTCGTAAAAAAGTACCAGGTCGCGCCAGTGTGGATCCGTCTGAAACATTTCCGTGTTGCCGTACACTGGCCGCCGTCCGTCTTTGCCGCGCAGGAAAATTCTCACCAGCCGCAGCGAAAGTTCTCCCGCCACTTCCCAGAGCGTTCGCTGCTGCCCGGAGCCCGACGGGAATTCCACTTTGAGTTCCTTCCCATAATAAAAGTCATAGCGCTGCAACGCCTCGATCAGCAGAAAATTCGCTGGAAACCACACCGGCCCGCGCCAGTTCGAGTTTCCTCCAAAGAGCGCGGTCGTCGATTCTGCCGGCTCATAGTCCACTACATGCTCATGCCCATCCAGCGTCAAAATGAAAGGATGCTGCTGATGGTATTTCGATAGCGAGCGAATGCCGTGCGGCGAGAGAAATTCATTTTCGTCCAGCATGTAGCTCAGGATTTGCAGCAGGCGTTTTTTATTCGCAATAGAAAGCAGCAACCGCGCTCCCTTCGCCGTTCGCTCGCTCATGTCAATGTGCTCCGGCGCGTCCTCATGATGAATCAGGAACCAGTTCATGCGCTTCTCAAACTCCGGCACGCGCGCGATGTCCTCGGGCTCGAATGTTTCCACCGCAAGCAGCGGAATCAGACCCACCATTGAGCGAATTCTCATCGCCATCTGATTGCCGCCGGAAAAATGGGCCACGTCGTAATAGAACCCGTCAACTTCATCCCACAGGCCAAGTTCTTTGCTGCCCATGCTGTTCATTGCGTCCGCAATGTAAACAAAATGCTCGAAAAATTTGCTGGCCAAATCTTCATACGCCGGGTCTTCATGCGCTAGTTCCATGGCCATGGCCAGCATATTCAGGCAGTACATGGCCATCCAGCTGGTGCCGTCGGATTGATCAATGTACCCGCCGCCGGGCAAAGGCATGGAGCGGTCAAACACGCCAACGTTGTCGAGCCCGAGAAAGCCACCTTCGAACACATTGTTGCCCAGTGGGTCCTTGCGATTCACCCACCACGTGAAATTCAACAGCAGCTTTTGAAACACTCGCTCGAGAAAAGACCGGTCGCTCTTCCCACGCACGCGGCCTTCGATCTTGTAAACGCGCCACGCGGCCCATGCGTGCACCGGCGGATTCGCGCTCGACAAATTCCACTCGAACGCCGGGAGCTGCCCGTTGGGGTGCATGTACCATTCTCGAAGAAAAAGAATCAGTTGCTGCTTGGCAAAATCCGGATCGATCGTGGCCATCACCACGCAATGAAAAGCCAAATCCCATGATGCGTACCACGGATATTCCCACTTATCGGGCATCGAGATCACGTCGGCGTTGTAAAGATGCGTCCACTGATGATTCCGCCCCTCGAGGCGTTCCGGTGGCGGAGGCGGTTGCGTGGGATCGCCCGCAAGCCACGCCTTCACGTCGTAATGGTAGGACTGCTTGCCCCACAACAATCCCGCATACGCCTGACGCTGCGCTCGCCGCGTGTCGTCGCTCATCTTTTCGCCTGCGCGCGCCGCGTAGAATTCATCCGCTTCTTTGATGCGTTGCGCAAACACGGACTCAAATTCCGCTCCAAAACAATCGTCCACCGAACACTGCTCGCGCGCAGCCTCGTCGAAAGGCGCGGTATCCGTAAGCCTTAGACGAACAGAAAAGCTCGCGCCCGGCTGCAAGCGCATCGAATAATGCGCCGCAACTTTTGTGCCGGTTTGCGCCGGATTCACGGCGTTATTCCGTCTGTTCACAATATAGTCGTTGATTCCATCTTTCACGTAGCGAGTTTTGTTTTGCACGTTATAGAGCAATTCAAAATTCGTCTCATTCTCGGTGAAAAGCAGTTCCGGAGAACCTTCCGCAAGCAGCCAGCGTTTCCCATAGTCAAACTGCTGCGCTTCAGTTGTGACCAGGCCGGCAGGTGAGAGAAGCCTCCGCAGCGCTCCCCGCCGAATGACACCGCCCCACGACCAGGTATTACGAAACCACAGAGTCGGCAACAAATGTAGCGGCGCAATTTCCGGTCCGCGATTTACCGCGGTGATGCGAATCAAAATATCTTCAACCGCCGCTTTCGCATATTCGACGAAAACATCGAAGTAGCGGTTTTCGGCAAACACGCCTGTGTCCACCAGCTCGAATTCAGGATCTTCGCGCGTGCGGCGATGATTTTCATCAATCAGTTGTTGGTACGGGAATGCCGCCTGCGGATATTTATACAAACATTTCAGATAAGAGCTCGTCGGCGTCGCATCCAGGTAGAAATAATATTCCTTTACGTCTTCGCCGTGATTTCCCTGCTGATTGGTCAAGCCGAACAGGCGCTCTTTCAGGAATGGGTCGCGCTCATTCCATAAAGCCAGCGCAAAACAAAATCGCTGATGCCCGTCGCAGAATCCCGCAATGCCATCTTCGCCCCAGCGGTAGACGCGCGAGCGAGCGTGCTCATACGGAAAATAATTCCAGGCGTCCCCGTCCGCGCTGTAATCTTCGCGCACCGTGCCCCACTGGCGCTCGGACAGATACGGCCCCCAGCGTTTCCAGTGCACTTTGCGCAAGCGATCTTCTTCGAGGCGTTTCTCTTCTTGAGTCATTCCCTTTGCGTTATTCCTGCCCCGGCTAAATTCGGGCTAACCATAGTATCGCAATCGCGGCTGAAACAAAGACGTGATGCGGCCGCTTCGCGCCATCCGCACAGGCAGCAGGATTAGGATTCGCTGCTGGCGTTTTAGTGACAAAACCCGTGCGCAGGCAACGCCTTCATAGGCTAGAGGTTCTAAGAAAAGTTGACGACGGGAATGCGCCCCCGATCCAGCACCGGTAGGAATTTTGTTCAAATCCTCGAAGGCCATCAAAACGGCCTTAGGAAAGTGATTGTGCGTTATGGGCTGGCGCTTTTAGCAACCAGCTTGGCATTGGCTCTCCGGGCCGCCTTCGACTCTGTTTTGGGAGATCACATGCAGTATCTGGTGATCTTCCCCGCTGTGGTTTTTTCTGCGTGGTATTGCGGGGTCGGCCCGTCGATTGTCGCTACTGCCGCAGCGTTTCTCGGTGAAACTTACTGGTTCATCGACCCTCGAGGCTCATTCACTATCACTGATACGCGTCAGATTGTCGCCGCGTGCATTTATCTGCTCACTGCGACTTTTATCATTACTCTCGCGGAACTCAATCGCCGCGCCATGGCCAGCGCCGCGCAAAATCTGCGGGAAGCGCATGACGCCATGGACAAGCAAAAACGTTTCGAGCAAGAGCTCAATGAATCCAGGCGCCAGCTGGAGTTCCAAGTGCAGGAGCGCACGCGAGAACTCGAGCAAAGGAACGTGGAACTGGTAAATCAGGCAGACCTGGTGCGCGAGCTCTCTGGCCGCCTATTGGAGATGCGTGATGAAGAACGCCGGCACATTGCCCGAGAATTGCACGACGGCTTAGGGCAAATCATCGCGGCTGTACACATGAACCTCAGCCGCATCACAGTCGAGCCGCAAAAGCTTCCTCCTGACGCGGAGAAAGCCGCCGCCGAAGCGGTCTCTTTGACGGATCAATTGAGCCGCGAGGTTCGCACTCTTTCGCACCTGCTCCATCCGCCGCTGCTCGACGAGCTCGGCTTGCAATCCGCCCTGCGCTGGTACACAGAAGGATTTGCGGACCGCAGCAAAATCAAAGTAACCGTTGAAATGCCGCCCGATTTTGGCCGCCTGCCGCGGGATTTGGAGATGCACATTTTCCGCATTGTGCAAGAGTGCTTGACCAACGTTCACCGGCATTCCGCCAGCCCCGTCGCCGTCGTTCGCCTGAATCATGAAGAGGGGCGCGTTCGCCTCGAGGTGGAAGATGCGGGCAAAGGCATACCGCGCGAAAAACAATTGGCATTCAAATCTGAGGGCCGCGTGGGAGTCGGAATCCGAGGGATGCGCGAACGCGTCCGGCAATTCGGCGGGACTCTGGAAATCAAATCGAGCCCAAGCGGCACGCGAGTGATCGTAGACCTTCCCGCAGCGCACGCTTCCGCTGCTTCTGCCATTCCCGTTGAACCCGCGGCCTCCCCCGCCTCCGCTGGCTAGCCTGCTGCAGCAGTTAGGCCGAGTTCCAACGGTTGTCGATGAACAGCGATTTGCTAGCCTATAGGATTAGTGACGCGAGGCGATTTCGACTGGTGTTTCAACTTTTTGCGTGCGCGGAGGCAGGCACAGGCGGTCGTTGCACGCCTGAAAGCGGACGTCCACTTCAAAATTGCGCTTTCCCGGACGCGCTTTCTTGTTCACTTTAAGCGGAAGAGCAAAGCTGGCTGAGTCTTCATAAAAAGCGGTGCGCTTCCCTATAGTCGGATCCATTTTCGATTCGGCTTGCGGCGCCTCGATGTCTCCTGAGAGAGCCAGCGGCTGGCCATCGGGCACCGTGATTTGCGTGGCAATCACCGGCGAATCAGGAGGCTGGTTGAGCGCGTAGACGTGCCAGCCCGAGTCAATCGCCGCTGTCAAATTCAATGTGACTTTCTGGCCGGGCCTGAGCGCAGGAGGCACGGCTTTAAACGTGGCCGTCCAATGAACCGGCTGCGGAGCTGACTCCTGCGCCTGCGCGGCAGAGAAACCGAGAAGCGCCACCGCGGCCAACGGCAAAATCAATCGTGCCGCTCGCAGTCGCAAGGACTCTCGCGCGAAAATCACGGCTGGGCCTTCACGGCAGCGCGCGCGGAAGTCGCGTTCGATGCCTCCTCGAATGCCAGAAGGCCGCCGACTTCCGCGTCGCATCGCCTCACATCATCGCGCGATTCGACGTCATTGAACTTAAAGAGCACTTTGCCATTGGCATCGAGCAGGAAGCTGGTGGGAGTCTCATCCACGCCATAAGTCTTTTCGGCCCATGATGAGTTTTGCTCAGGACTTTCCAAAGCAGTGAATCCGTAGTTGCTCATGACTTGCACCGCGCCCTTGTCTTCATCGCGCAAGATGTTGATGGTGATCAGGTCGAAATGCTGCGCTTTGTACTTATCGAGAAGCTGCTGCAAGCGCGGCAACTCCGCGCGGCACCACTCTCAACCCGGGTACCAGAAATTGACGAGCACGACGTGGCCGCGAAAATCGGCAAGCTTGACGTCTTTGTTGGTGACGTATTGCTTGAGTTCAAACGGGGTGAAAGGCTTGGCCGTCGCGTCGCGAGTTTGCCAGAGGTCCTCGCGGACCTGCGCGGGAGTCTTGCCGAGTTTGGCGCCATAGGAAACGAGAGCGGAGTCGAGGGAATCGTCGGGCTGCGGCAGAAGCGCGGTTTTGATACTGTCATAGGCTTTTTGCGTTTGGCCGCTTCCGGCGAGAGCTTGGGCCCTGGTGAGTTCGTAGGGAGATTTATCAATTTGGCCGAGCGGATCGTAATCGTTCGCCGGCTTGAGGTCATTTTTCGCGAGCAAATTCAGCGCGCCGGAATATTTTTTCTGCGCGATGAGCGATCGAGCCTCGACAATGCTCTGTTGAAAGTCGGCAACGGTTTGCCAGAAAGATTTCTGCGGTCTGGCATTGGATCTTGAACCGGAATTTGCGGTGCTTGCTTTTACTGCGGCGGCTTTGGTCTGCGCAGCGGCTTCGTCATTCTCCATTTTTTCGGCGAAGGTCAGCGCTTTCGACGCGTCTCTTCTTGCGTACAGATTAAAAAGCTGCGGCATGATTTCGTCGAGGCCATTGGAAGGATGAGCCGACTGAGGTCCGTAGAGCTGATATATTTTTTCATAAGCGGCCTGCTGCTCCTGCAGCGTGGGTGCATTCTCGGCGACGAGCATGAGAAGATAGTCCAAAGATTCATCTTCCGGGTCTTTGGCGACGCGGTCTTCAACAATTGTGTTGAACTTGGCGGGATCGGTACTGAAATAAGACAGGGCATAGAGGAAAAACACACCATACCGGTCCTGTGGATCTAAAGCCAAGGCCTTTTCGGCGTCCTGGCGCTGTTCGGCAACGTTGCCATCCAAGTAACCACCCACGGACAGGCTGGCCCACGCTGGCGCACACCCAGCATTGATGGCAATAGCTTTTTGGAACCAGGGGCGCGGCGCCTGTTCGTCTTTGCTAGAGAATGCGTATACCTCACCCTTGCCCCAGTAGAACATGGCGTTTCGGGGATTTTTCTTGATCCACTTGTCATAGGTCGCGAGAAGCTGCGCCTCGACCTTGGCGCCTTCCTTCTTCAGCTTCGCCGCAACTCGCTTCTGTTCGGCTTCTGCCTTTACTTTTTGCGTCTGTTCCTGCTCTTTCGTGAGTTTCTTATGGCTCTTGGCTCGCTTGGACTCCTTTTGCATAACGTGGGACAAATAAAAGTCATACATCACTGTTTGGATGAACTTCCTATGTGCACGCGGATCGGAGGGGTCAGCTTCGATAGCGGCCTTGTAATCAGCGATAGCTTCGCGCGTGGCATGATTTTTGAGCGCGACGTCGCCGAGCTTGATGTCCGCTTTGGCCTTCTCCTGCTGCTTGGTTAACTGCGGCGAAGATGCGCTGGATTGCTGGCCGGCCCACGCTGAAGATGTAAGCAGAAATAGTGCAACACACGACGCTGCGAGGACAAACGGGAACTTTTTCATGGATTTTCACCTGCCATCGAGGTGACCTGGGCGCTCATGGCCTGCTTGCGAAGTATGATACTCCCCCTCGTTAGACGCGGGAAAGCAAGAATTGTTTTGCATTCTAGGTACGCCAGCGGCGGCTCAACAGATTCACAATTCCGCTCTCACCACGAAGGAAGTTTTTTGCGCCCCAGAATCGCTTCCGCCGCCCATGAGCCCAAGTAAACCGAGAGCGCCACTCCATGCCCCGAAAATGCCCCGATGACCGTCGTGTTGGGCAGCTTGGGATGCGCGCGGAACACTGGTTTCCAATCATCTGCAAATAGAATCGGCCCGCCCCACCAGTGGCTGAATTCGATGGACTTCAAAGCCGGATGCAACCCGCGCACGCGCCGCTCGATACTGGCAATCAGCTCCGCCGGTTTGCCCGACGCAATGTCCAAATTTTCCAGTTCGCGCCAACTATTCGCGTGAACCAGTCCGCTGCCGAAAATTACGCCGTTATTGGGCAGTGCCCGTCCCCACAAATAGGGCAAATCGCTCGTGTAAAACGGCCGGCCGGAAGCCAGGCCAAGAACTTCAAGCGTCGGCGCGCCGAGCGCCTTCGTCGCCACCGCAAAAGTCAAGTTAGGTTCAGCCTCGCCCTGCAAGCCGCTCATTTCCAGCGAAAAAGCATTTGTCGCGAGAATCGCGTGAGAGGCGCGCACTTCTCTGGCGCCGGCGCGCACGCGCAAAGAATCCGCAAAGTGAATATCTTCAACGGGCGTATTTTCGATAATCGCCGCGCCGGAGCCCTCCGCAGCGCGCGCCAGTCCGCTAACCAGCTTGCCAGGGTCGCTCGTGCCTCCCGGAAATTCGCCCGTAACGCGCAGCTCGCCCGAGTCTTTCCACGCGATAGGCGAATTCGCCAGATGATTCTCGCGCCCAATCTCCCACGCGCCCGGCAGATGGAGGTCGCAATCAATAGCCAGTTCGCGCAGAACGCGTGAGAAACCTTGCAAAACGTCGCCCAATCCTGGCAGATCGCCTGCTGCGCTTTCTGCGAGCGTCATGCCGCCAGTGCGTCCGCTCGAACCCGCGCCAATGGAATCGGACTCGAAAACCGCCACGGTTGCTTTTGGCGAGAGGTGCCGAAGCCACGCCGCCGCGGCAAGCCCAGTGAATCCGCCGCCCACAATCGCGACATCCACTGCGTCTGAAATCGGTCGCGGCGAAGGCTTGAAATCAATCTTCCACGGCGGCACGCCCCAGCGCGAGCGCCCGCCTACGGGTTTGGCCGGCGAAGACAAAATAAGCTCCCTTACCAGTATTCAAAGTTACGATGCCGGATGCAAGTTGGGCGTGGCAATGCGCCACTTGCGCGGCATAATGTCTCCTGCATGTCTAAAACTGAATTGATTCTGGCAGTCGACATCGGCGGGACAAAAATTGCCGCTAGTCTGGTTACGCCCGCTGGAGAAATTCTCTCGACTCTGCGCACGCCAATGGTGGCGAAGAAAAGCGCAGCTGCAGGATTTGCCGCCGTTCGCGGCGCCATAGAACAAGTTTTGCGGTCCAGCAAGTCCCGTACGATTCGCGCGATTGGCATTAGCGTGCCCGGATGGGTCGATTCGCGAACTGGCGCGCTAATCAGCGCCGCGAATCTGCCGTGCTGGCGCAATTTCCCGCTCGCGCAAAAAATCGAAACGCAATTTCGTTTGCCGGTGCGCGTGGCGAACGACGCAAAAGCAGCGGCGCTCGCGGAAGCCAAATGGGGCGCGGGCCGCGGCCACCATAACGTATTCTACGCGACGCTCGGCACCGGCGTCGGCACGGGACTCGTTATTGGAGGCCGAATTTACTCAGGTCGTCGCGGACCCGCCGGCGAAGGCGGCCACATCACCATCGATTTTCACGGCCCGCGATGTGGCTGCGGAAAATTCGGCTGCGCGGAAATGTACATATCTGGACCCGCGATAGCGCGCAACGCGCAGCAGCGCCTCAGAAACAAATCCCCGAAACGCTCGCCACTCTTGAAATTCGCCGGAGGCAAAATTGCCGATGTGAAAGCTGAGCATGTCGTCGAAGCGGCAGACGCTGGCGATGCCCTGGCAAAAGAAGTGCTCGCCGAAATCGCAGAACGCCTGGCGATTTGGCTCGGCAATATCATCGATCTTCTCGAACCTGAGATTATCGTCATCGGCGGCGGGCTTAGCGGCGTGGTGATGAACATGCTTCCGCAAATTCGAAAACATCTAAGACATTGGGCATCCAGCCCCGGAAACGAGCGCACGCCCATCGTGAAAGCGTTCTACGGCGCCGAATCGTCGCTCACCGGAGCCGCCGCCCTGCATTTCAATATCGCAAAAACGAAGGCTCCTTAGCCCCGTCGAAGACCCCCCGCACCGCTTCTAAGCGCTCAGCTCCGGATGCTTCAAGTGGAAGTTCGTCGCGTTCTGATACGCGCGCGCAAACGCAAGCATTTTTTCCTCGCCGTAGAGCTGGCCCAGAAATGTCAAACTCACCGGCGTGCCCGGCCCGCCATAATTCCCCACCATGCCATCCGCCCCTTTTTGCGCGGGCGGAGCATCGCTGCCGCGAAATCCATTCGGCAAAATCACCGCCGGATGTCCGGTCAGATTTGTCACCGTAAGCTGCTCGCCGTTCGTCGGCGCCACAATCACGTCGTAGCCCTCCAGCGCCTTGGCCACCTGCTGCATGGCCATGAATTTCGCCCGGTTCGCCTGCACGTATTCCACGCCGGGAACAAGCCGTGCGGAGCGGAACGTATTCGGCCACGCGCCCGGCCCCTGGCTCACCAGCAATTTGTCGCGCCCCGTGCGCGTCAGCTCGTCGAATGCCGCCGCCGCTTCCACGTTGAGAATCGTCACCATCGGCTGATACGGCAGCTTCGGAAATTCCACCGGCGTCATCTTCACTCCCATTTCACGCAACTTCGCCAGCGCCGCGTCATTGAATTTCTGGTCATACTCCGCCGACGCGATGAATTGCACCTTCTCCGCATCCGTGATGCCGCGAAAATTCTTCACGCGCTCTTCCAGCGCCGCACGATCGAATTTGAATTCCGATTCGAGGAAGCCCACGCGAAATCTGCGCCAGTCCTGATGCGCATTCCAATTGAACACCGCCGGCTGAACGCTGCGATCCTCGCCATCCGGCCCGTAAATCGCCTCAAGAACCAGCGCGCAATCCTCCACCGCGCGGCAGAGCGGGCCCAGCTTGTCCTGGCTCCATGAAAGCGCCATCGCCCCTGTGCGCGGCACGTGCCCAAACGTCGGACGCAGGCCGGTGACGCCGCAGCGCGTGCTCGGCGAAGAAATCGAGCCCAGCGTCTCCGAACCAACCGCGAATCCCACGCATCCTGCTGCGGTCGCCGACGCCGGCCCTGCCGAAGAGCCGCTCGATCCCTGCTCCGGATTCCACGGATTCCGCGTCACTCCGCCAAACCAATGATCGCCTTCCGCAAGCGCGCCTAGTGTAAGTTTTGCCACCAGCACCGCGCCCGCCGCGTCCAGCCGTTTCACTACCGTCGCGTCTTCATCAATCATCTGATCTTTGTACGGAGCCGCGCCCCACGTGGTCTTGTAGCCTTTCACCGCCAGCAAATCCTTCGCGCCCCATGGAATCCCGTGCAACGGCCCGCGATATTTTCCCGCCGCGATGTCGCGATCCGCTTCCTTCGCCTGTGCCAGCGCCCGCTCTTCCGTGAGCGTGATGACAAAAAGTAATTTTGGATCGTAGCGCTTCAATCTTTCGAGATACATTTGCGTCAGCGCCATCGAAGAAACTTTTTTCGCGCGCACCAGCTCCGCGAGTTCCCGCACCGTCGCGAACGCAATCTCCTCCAAGTTTTTCGGTACGCCGCGCGCTGCAACCGCCGGAGCCGCGGACATCCGCATCGGCAATTTCGTTCGCGGCAGCTTGATATTCGTGCTCACCAGCGGATCAAAAACCATCGCGGGCTGCACGCCATTCGCCAGATGCAAATTGTAAATGTCCTCATATCCCTTGGCCGCTTGCTGCAAATTTCGCAGCATCATTTCACGGTCTGCATCGGGAATAGGCACGTCCGCGATCACCGCAGCCTCGCTGATCATGTCCACAGTGATTTTCTTTGGCTCGCCCTCGGCCATGGCCCAGAGCACGCCGGGGAAAAGCGTGCCGGCGAGCCCCAGCTTCGAGCATGCAGCAAGAAAATTGCGGCGGTTCACTGCTGGAATGTGTTTGGCGATTGGCATTTTGGCTGGCCTCGGCGGGATCCGCGCAAAAAATATTCGCGCCAATGGACAGAACTTGCTTGTTGACCCCGGCGCATTTTCTAACCGCGCGTCCCGCGAGTCAAGCGCAACTCATTCAAATTTTCCTAGGGGTGATTTTTTCTTATTGCACTTCGAGGGTCAGCGACATAGTTTGCTTTTGCCCCGTGGAGTCTTCCGCGGTCAGCGTGTACTTCGTGGTTTTCTTCGGCGAAATCGAGATACATCGATTCAGCGACGGCCACACGCCATCCGGCGGCGCCGGCTCAATGGTCACCGATTTTGCATTCGACACGCCATAGCAAAGCTCCGCCGAATCGCCGCGATGAATCAGGCCTGGAGACGCGTAGAAATTGATGATGTGGAAACTTTGTCCGCCCAATCCTTCCACGATTTCGCGCGCGTGCTCGCGCTTCTGCTCCGCGGCCTTCGCTGCAATGTCGCGGCTCTCCTGCCAGCGCGAATAGAAGATTCCGGCGATGCCCAGCGCGACAATCAGCACCAAAATCCACGAAAACCTGAAAATCCTTCGCAGCAGCGAATTTTTGTCAGCGCTGTCCGCTGTTTGCAACTTATCATTCGGACCTTTCAAGTCATCGAACATTTACTTTTCCGCGCGCTCGCTATCCTTCATTGAAAAATGTCACTGATACTTGACGGTCGTCGCCCGCGCTTGCGTTTCTCCATTCAGCCAAACGTAAAGTGAAGCCCCCGGACTCGGCGGCGGCCACGGCATCGCGATTTCCAGCGTTTGCTCTCCCGGCTGCCCGGGAACGGGCGTCGGAATATTCTCGACCGTCGCGCCCGTTTTGCCATCCCACCCCGTTTTCGTAATTTCCTGCAAATCTTGCCCCGTCAAAATTCCCGCGTACAGCGCGTCGCCGAGTTTTTCATCCGTCAGCGTGAATTTGTCGATTCGCGGTAATCGTATGATCTGCCCCAGGAAATACGGTTCGGACGTTCCTGTCGCGTCGTCGGTGAGCGTGGCCATCAGCGCGCATCCCGACTGCCCCACTTCCCCGGCATTCAGAGACAGAAACAGCATCCCTTCGCCCGCGGAATCAAGCTCGTCGTTGCCGCTTCTCTCGCCGGGCGTCAGTTCCAGCGCGCGCCGCGTGTCGTCCGGCGACTGGCATTCCAGATGCAGCTTCGAGCGCGAATCAAAATTCGCTCCCTGAATTGCGAAGCTCACTTCCGAATTGCCTGGAATTTCCTTGTCGCGCAGCTCTACGCCCCCCTCTGCGGCGAATGATTTTCTCGCATTGATAATTTTCGGCCGCGGGCCCGCAACGCGCAGAACTCCTGAGAATTCGAGCGGCTCCGCGATTCCCGCCACAAATACTTTCGCGTCGATCAGCGCTCCCTTTTTCTCTTTCGAACTCAGGTGAATTGTTGCATCGCGCTCGCCTGCCGCGGAAGCGCTGTCGTCCGCCGGCGCGAGCGTCCACGTCGCGCCGTCACTGGTGATTTCCTCAATATGCTCGAGCGCCGTTCCATGAAGCTCGACCGTTTGCTTCGTCTCGCCCAGATTCACGCGCAGCAGCAGATGCGCAAGCGTTGGATTCGCGGGGTGCACCGTCACTGGAATGTCGTGCGTTTTCCCATTGAGCTGAGTTAATTGCAGCAAATAGGCTCCCGCTGCCAACTGGCTCGTATCCGCATCTGCGACCACACTCTTTTGCTCGCCGCTTTGTTCACCGCTCGGAAACGAAAACGGCAGCCGCGCCACCAGCGACCGCGCGCCGCTCGCATGCAGCAAACTCACGCCCGTTAAAAATTCGAAATCCGCGCCCGCCACTGCCAGCTTCACGGTTCCCGCCCCGCTCACCAAATGATCACGCGACTCCGCGGAAAGTTGTGCTGAAGAATAGTCCGCAAAATTCACCACCTGCACGTTGCCCGCAACGCTCATCGGCGTCCAATCCCATTTCGCCGTAAGATGATATTCGCCAGCGGGAAGTTTCGCCTGCGTCAAATCCAGCGCCAAAAAATCCGTCTGCGGACCGATGCTCACGCTCACCGGAATCGCGACATTCATCGCCGCAGAAACCAGGTGCCAGTCTCGCGTGCGTCCCACCAGCCGCAACTGAGAAGCGCTCGGGCATTTCACTTCCACTGACGATTTCCAGCCTGCCGGGATGCGCGCCTTTCCCGCCACGGACACCGCCGGCGCTGCGGCGTTCGGCACTGGCGTCGCCCAAAGATAGGCGACTCGCGTATGCGCTTTCACTGGCGCCATTTTATCCGCGCACAAATCCATTCCTGATGGGGCTTTACGCTCCGCAAACGCTGTGCGAAATTCCGCGCGCGGGAACAATGCCGCATGCAACTGCCCGAGCAGCACCGCGCCGCCCGCAGCCACCGCGAACTGCGGCCCCATAAAAAATGTCGCCACGGATGCCGCAAGGCCGGTGCCCTGTTGCGCCATAGACCGCTGCGTCAGCGGATCGCTGGAAAACGCCGGCAGCAGCGCGTGCAACAATTGTTGCGCTTGCTGGTCCGAGGAAGTCCCGCTGTTCAGCGCCGGCAGCGCAACTCCGTACTGCTGCGAAAATTGCCCCAGCGCCGCTTGCAGATTATTCGATCCCGAAGGCGCTTTCTGATATTGCGAGAGCGTCTGCACCAGAGCTTCCACTTTCGAAGTTTGCTCCACGTAATCGCTCAGGTGCATCACCAGCTCAGGATTTTTTTTCACCAGCTTATTGATCTTGCCTTCATTCAAACCATGCGGGCCAAAAACCACGCCGACTACCGACGCCTGTACCGGGACTTCCCATGCCGCGGGCAATTTCGCCGGTTTCACGTCGAGAACCGCAATGTGCCCTGCGTCTTTTCCTGAAGCTGCCGCCAGCAAAATAGCAACCCTCGCGCCTCCTTCGCCTTTCGGATCGAGCGGCACCGGCTCATAAATCAATTTCTCGCCCGGTTTGATGATGTTCACCGTCCGCACCGGCAGCGCCTCGCCATCTTTCGCCGGCTGAACGAGCAGCTTGAACGCAGTCACTGGCTTTCCAGCGGCGCACGCTTGTGGCGACGATGATGACGAAGACGGCGGCGTTGCCATCGGCGCCCCTGTCCGCGCAAACGCCGGCAGGATTCCCATGGTCGCTGCTAGCAGACCGAAAACAATTCCCCTCATTCTCAAAAACCTTTCCTCCAGGATTGATTCCATGGTTTCGTTTGCGTCAACGCCGATTTACTTCGCTGGGCTCGCGCCTAATCTCACACGCTGGGACTTCTGCGCTTCAGAGCATTGGCCAGAACATCAGCTCAGAACATTTGTCAGAACATCAAGGTCGTTGGTTCGATTCGGTATTTTACGGCGAAGTTGTACTCGCTGGACGAACAATGTGCGCGAAGAATCATACCGCGTCACCGCCGGGAAAAACCCGCAAAACTATTTTCCGTAGTGGCTCAGTTTGAATTTATTAATTTAAATTTTCTTGGTCGTGACAATAGCAGTCAAAATTCAAACTGGCCCGCTACCTATTTTTCTGAAGGATTTCTCTTCGTCGTGCGCGCTGGAATTTTTGACGCTTCGCCGCTCCACAAACGAAAGCCGCCGCGAAACGCGTTCATATTGTCGCCGCGCTCAACGCCCTTCGGCAGCGTCTTCAATTTCTTCACGTTGCCGCCGCCAAGAACCACGTAATCTGGCCCCATCGCCGCTCGCAGCCGCTCGACAATATCCGCAACGTGCTTTCTCCATTTTTTCTTCCCTGAGCGCTCCAGTCCGCGCAATCCAACATAATCCTCGTAAGTTTTTCCTTTCTTGTACGGCAAGTGCGCCAGCTCCATCGGCTGGACAATTCCGTCCACTACCATCGCCGATCCGAGCCCTGTTCCCAGTCCGAGAAACAGCATTCTGCCGCCGTGATAACTGCCCAGCGCCTGCATCGCCGCGTCGTTCACCATTTTCACCGGCTTGCCAAACGCCTTGTGAAAGTCGAACCCCACCCAGCCGCCCGCCAGATTGTATGGCTCGTGCAGCGGACGTCCCAAAACTACCGGCCCGGGATAGCCCATGGAAATCACGTCATATTTCCAGCCGCGCGTCATTTGCTTGACGTCATTGACCATCTTGCCCGGGGTCATTGTGGGCCCGGATACCACCTTGCGCGGCGTGCGCTGCCCTGTCGCCAGCACTTTGATGTGCGTTCCGCCTACGTCAATCACCAGGATTTTCCGCCCGGCCGCCTCCGCATCCTTTTTTTTCAAGCGCTCCTCCAGCGGCGAATTTACCATGAACTCCGGCGCTTCGACGCGGCTCACGCTCCGGCGCCCGGGAACGGTCTAGCCTCCTGCTCATTTCAATCTGGGCTTAAAGCTGCACGACTCGCCAGTAAGCTTGGTCGGTGCGACTTTGAGCTGCTGAAGGTTGTTTTTGGCCAGTACAGCATTGAAGTCGGCGATCTGTGGCTGCATGGATTTCCACGCGTCCACGGTACGGTTGTAGTTGCTGCAGTCGCTCTCCCAGGTGCCGATTTGGGTGGGAGTGGGCGCCATGTCTAGGCCCACCTGCACCATGCTGACCATCGTGTTGTAATCATCGTTCAGCGTAAAGAAAGATTGCAGCGCGTTGGGCTCGGGAGCAGGACGCCGGAAGAAGAATCCGGGCCCGGGCTTTTCGCCACCAACTTTTGTCAGGCTGGCATCGAGCGCCTTAGCCTGTGAGGCAACATCGCTGGGCAGGGTGCTCTTCATCAGGGACGCGAGCTGTGTCTTGACGCTGTCGACCTCGTCATAACCGTCATAGCTCTGCTGCATGCCGTGATATGCGAGCAGCGTGAGCTCGTTCTGCGCGCGCAGGGCATCCATAAGCTTAGGGCCCTGGCCGACCCGCGGATCGTTCATCACGGTGACGTCGCGAGTATAGACCTTGCCGTCCACCGTGAGCTTGAGCGTATACACGCCGGGAATCACCTGCGGCCCGTGCGGACCAGGCGTGACGCTCCCCGCCACCATGTTCATCTGGTTTTCGAGGTCTTGCCGCAACGCGGGCGGGTCGTCATAGTGCAAGTCCCAGTTGACCCGGTTCAGACCAACATTGATCGTAAGGGTGCGCGACTGAGGCGAGGCCAGCCAGTATCGAGGGTAAGCCTGGCCCTCGATCGGCGGCGGCAACGTGCTGGATATGGTGCGCACCAGATCGCCGTGGGAGTCGAAGACCTGCAACTGAATCGGCCCATTAGGCTCCTGACTGAGGTAATAATCCACAATCACGCCATAAGGCGGATTCGGCGCATGTGGCACTTCGATTGAAGTGGGTTGATCCCAGTTGCTGTTGATGCGCGCGCGAATGGCCTCTTCAGGCTTAAAGAGATAGGCGGAGGACGAACTGATGGCCTGCGCGTGCGCGGCGATCTCGCGCAAAGGGGTCATGTCGTCCAGAATCCAGAATCCGCGGCCATAAGTGCCGATAACCAGGTCGTTCATGTGGTAATCGGTGTGAATGGCCAAGTCTCTTATCGACGTGCTTGGTAAATTCTGGCGCAACGACTGCCAGTGATCGCCATTGTCGAAGCTGACGAACACCGTCGTCTCGGTGCCCGCGAAGAGCAGGCCGGGCTGCTCGGGGTCAGCCCGCAGAATGTTCACCCAGCTTCCAGTTCGCTCGTCGCGGGGCAACCCGTTGACGATGCTCGTCCATGTCTTGCCGCCATCGGTTGTCCGCCATATCAGCGGCACATCAGCGTCTTCACTAGCCGGCACGATTTCGCCTCGCCCGCCGCCTATCCGGCCGGTAATATACGCGGTATTGACCTCATCGCCGGCGGCTATTGTATTTAAGTGGGCGTGCGGCGGCTCGTCCGTGATGTTGCTAACGTTGTTCCAAGGCTTGCCGCCATCCATCGTGTTGTAAATCTGGCTGTTGCTGCTCACCGTCCAGACCACGCCCCGCTTGACCTTCGAGATCGAGAAGTCATTGATGGACGGCTCTGGAGGCGGGAAGCTCGGCGGCGCCGGCTGCTCTTTCGGCGTCGGCTTCGGCGTTGGACCCTGCTTTGGCGGTGGCTGGGGTGCCGGTTGCGGCGGCAGCAGGGGCGTGCCGCAAGCCACCTCGGGCTTGCCCTTGGGCGTTGTGAGATCAGGACTAAAAGACTTCCAGGAATGGGCGCCGTCACGAGAAACCAGCAGGCACTGGTAGGCAACGTAGAGAGCGCCGGGATCGAAAGCGGTGTCGAACTCCTTCTGGAAGTCGCGGCTGCTGCGATACTTGGTGGCATCAGCGCCAAAGTTGGGCGCGACGTTCTGCCATTGCCCTGTTGTCATATCAATTTTGATCAGGTCGCTGCCACCGCCTCCGCCGGGCCCGTAGCCAACGCCATAGAGGATATGCGGGCTTTGGGGATCGGGCGTGATGATGCCAAATTCGGACGAGGGCAGGGGGCTCCAGTCGGTGAAGTTGACCTGTCCCCAAGTGCCGCGGCTGCTGATCATCACCGCGCCGGTGTCCTGCTGCGAAGCCATAATCCAGTAGGGATACTGGCTGTCAGTGGCGACGTGGTACACCTGCGCAATGGGCTGGGTGTACCAGAGGCTCCACGTTTGGCCCCCATCGAGGCTCACACTGGCGCCTTGGTCGGCGCCGATCAGTATGCGTTTGCCGTTAGTGGGATCGATCCACACTTTGTGATAATCCTCGCCGCCGGGCGCGCCTTTGAAGGCGTGGAATGTCACGCCGCCGTCCACAGAGCGGTACATCGCGGTGCTCACGGTGTACACGATGTCAGGGTTCTGCGAATCCACGAAAACGCCGCTGCTATAGGACCCCTGGCCGTTGCCGATGCGCGTGTCATCGCCCGCCATGTGCTTCCAGGTGGCGCCGCCGTCATCAGACCGGAACAGCCCCGAGCCCTTTTCGATAGGATTCCCGACGATATAAATGCGCTGCCCATTCGTGTGCATGGCGATCGCCACGGCAACACGGCCCGGGAAGGCCGGAATCTTGATCTGCGTCCAAGTCTGGCCCTCATCAGTGGATTTGAACACCAGCGGCGGCTTGGGCTTGGTCTTCGACGGTGGGCCGAAGCGAAAACCGCCCGTCCCCTGCGTGTCGGCCAGCATGACGCTGGGGTCGTCGTACGCGTACTCTACTTCGCGCGTGCCGTCGTAGCCGTCGGGTCTCTTGAGGACGTTCGTCCAAGTCTGCCCGCCGTCGGTGGAGCGATAGATGCCGCCGCCATGGCGGGTTTTATCGCCGAGCGCGGAGACGATCACCACATCGGGATTGGTCGGATCGACCTGGATGCTGTCGATCTTCACGGTGTCCTCCAGGCCGATGTGCTGCCAGGTTTTGCCCGCATCGGTGGACTTCCACATGCCGTTGCCGAGACTCCCGCCGATGGGGTCGCCCGCGCCGGCATAAACGATATCGGGATTCGATGGTGCAACTTGGATGGCGCCGACGCTATCCACGCTCGTCACCTGGTCGAAGATCGGGAACCACGTGACTCCGGCGCTGGTGGTTTTCCAAATGCCGCCCTGCGGCGCGCCGAAATAGAACACGCCGGGCTGGCCAATGGCGCCAGTAACGCAAGAGATGCGCCCGCCGTGAAAAGGCCCATCGTTACGCCATTTGAGGCCGGAATAGAGCCCGGGATTGACCTGCGCCGCGGCGCTCAATGCTAATGCCAGCACGCTGACACAAGCCAGCGCACAATACGCAACCCGCGAAATTCGCATCATGATATAAGCGCTCCTTATAAGAATTAACACGCGCAAGCGCGAGAGTATACCGCAGGAACCTCGCAACTGAACAGGTTGAAGGAGTCAAGACGGTGGGTCAGTTTGAGTTTCTTAATCGTGACAAAGGAGTCAAAAACATAAACAATATGCGCGCGGCAACCGTCGCTCTCCCGCGCCCGTTCGTGTTGCCCTTCCTGTTTTCCACAGGGAAGCTACCTTCGAGCGTGAATGTATGCTACCGTTATTCAGGTACAGGGGCAGTTGCAGGCTGGTCGAAAGTCCACCTCGAAAGCAACCTCGGAAACAAATTGGCCTTCTCCCGTGAAGGGATTGGGCCTCAGGGATTGCCCGACTCTGTCGACATCCTAAAGCGCGAGTTGGAAGCCAAAAGCAGGCTCCTCACCCCGCGAAAATCGCGAGACTCGGAGTGACAAGGCTCAGGCGGGTCATTGGAATTCCTGATCGACAATACGAAATTAGAAATCGAGCTAAGTTATTGACAATAAAACACCTGGAAATTTCTAATCGATAATTTTGAGGACTTTTGACATTCTGCAGGAGAGCCTAATTTGATCGGCGAAACCGCCGTCAGCACAAAATCCGACTACGGTCTGGCGCACTGGATGCCGCGCGTCCTGAAGGAGCGCAAGAAGGCCGCAAAGAACTTGGCCCCCGACGATATTCATGACCTGCGCACCGCCCTGCGCCGCTGCCTGGCCATTGAAGACGCGCTGGCGGAGTTCGACCCCCACCCCGCCTGGAAAAAAATGAAGAGCGCTGCCAAAAAACTGCTCAAAAATCTGGGCGGGCTGCGCGATGCCCAAGTGCAACTCGAATTGCTGAAAAAACTGGAGGTCGCCCGCGACAAAACCGGCGCCGCGCTGCGGAAATGCATCGAGGGCGAGCAGGAAAAATTCAAGAAAGACGCAGCCGCCGCGCTCAAAAATTTCAACCAGCAGAAATGGAAATCGTGGCAGGAGGAATTAGCCCCGCGCGCGAATACGTTTTTGCCGGACGGTGCCGAATTGCAATATATCGCGCTGGAGCGCTGGCAAAAAGCGCACGAACGCCACCGCTTCGCCATGCGCAGCCGCTCGAAAATCGGCTATCACCGTACCCGCGTCGCGTTGAAGAAGCTCCGCTACACAGTCGAGATTTTTCTTCCGGCGCTAAAGGAGCAATGGGCTCGCGAGCCGAAAGAGCTGCAAAATTTGCTGGGCGATGTGCACGATTTGGACGTGCTGTGGGGCAAATTAAAAGCGCTCAGGCCGGCGGTGTCCAGCGACAAAAAAGCGGTTTGGAAAGCGGCAATCAATCGCGAGAGAAAAAAAAGGCTGGCGCAGTACGCGGCAAAAACCTCGCGAAAAGATTCCGCGTGGCTTAGATGGAGAGCTTCGCTGCCCTCGGGAGATGAATTAGACAGAGCAATTTTGGCGCAGCTTGCGGCGTGGTCGCGCTTCCGCACGCCGGAGTTCATCCATTCGCAGCGCATTGCGGATTTGGCGGCGGAACTGTTTGATACATTGGATGCGCGCGGTTTCGCGGTCGGCTTGCCTACTTCGCGGGCGCGCTACGTCGTGCAGGCGGCTGCGCTGCTGGAAGACGCCGGCCGAATCGACGGAGACAAAGGGCATCACAAAAATTCCTATCGCCTGATTCGAAAATTGCCCTCGCCGATCGGATGGACTCCGCAAGAGTGGCAACTGGTAGCCGTGGCGGCGCGTTATCATCGCAAAGCGGTGCCGCAGGCGAAGCACAAAGAGTTCCGCGAACTGCCTTCGTCGTTTCAGCACGCCACCCTTTTGCTTTCCGGAATTTTGCGGCTGGCAAACGCGTTCGAGCAGAGCCCGAATACGATTCGAAGGCTGCAAGTGGACACTACGCTGGAAGGTGTGATGATCCGCGCTTACGGATTCGACGGCGAGGAGCCGCTGCTCTCCAAACTGGCGAATGCCAAACATCTGCTGGAGATTGCCTGCAGTCGGCCGATTATTATCACGCCCGGGACAGCGGGAGCGGGAGCGCCGCTGCAGGCCGTACCGGCAAAAGCCAAGACAGCCGCCGCTTAAATCAGAAGTTATTTCGCCAGGAGACGCAGCGCCTTGGAAGAATAAATTCCGACAAGCGTGCTGCTCGGCGGAGAGAAGGATTCGATTTCTAGCGTCGCGAGGCCCGCTTTTTTGAGCGCCGTAAAAGTGGAATGGCTGCCCACCGCAAACGCTATCACCGCATCCACATTGGGCGCGTGCCCCACGCACATCACTTCCTCAGCTTTTAATCCCGAAAGTTCATCGAACAATTCCGCAGGCTTCGCTTCCGGCTTCAGCGCATCGATCTGCCGCAATTTTTTTACCGGATACCCGAGCGCTTCGCAGGCAATCTCCGCCGTTTGCACCGCGCGCAAAAGCGGGCTGGTCAGGATCAAGTCGGGTTTGACGCCCAATGACTTAAAACCTTGCGCGGCGGCCTGGGTGCGGGCGATTCCTTTTGGAGTGAGGAAACGGTCGGCCTCTGGCGGAGAAGCGGGGTCGTCGCGATCGATGGCGATTCCGTGGCGAAAAATATGCAATTTCATCTCAGCACCATTCTCTCCTCAGCGCTAAACGAGGGTCAATAATCTGAACTGCCGGGCCGGCTAAGCGGCGCGATGCGCGCGCGTCGAGGATTTCTCGGATTCAGGAAGCGCGCGGGCGCGGCCAAAACGAACGCGATAGCCAAATTCCTTCTCGAATAGTTCGGCGGCCCGGCGCAGCCCCGCAAGCCGCAAAGGCGCGCGATCCGAGGAATACAGGCGGATGCGAATTTCCTTGCGCCCAGCCAACACCTGCACATTCTGAACGGCGCGGCGGCGTTCATGGTCAAGCGCAATGGCGATCCGCAAAATGGCCGTCAAAGCGCGGACCTGTTTGCGGCGGCGCGGGCCAAGCGACGAATAAAGTTTGTGCTGCGGGTCGGGATCGGAATTTCCGTGATAGCGAATCAAAGAGGCGATCAGGACGCGGTCGGCGTCCGAAAGACCATCCATGTGCGCGTGGCGAATGATGTATTCGCCGTGCTTGTGATAGGAATTAGCGCTGATGGCGCGGCCAACCTCGTGGAGAATAGCAGCCATCTCGAGCGAAAGGCGAAGTTCATACGGAAGCTGATGTATCCCCGCCAGTTGGTCGAACAGATCCGCAGCGAGTTTGCGAATGTGCTCGGCGTGCGGCGCGTCACAGTGAAAACGCCCGGCGACGCGGCGCGCCTCGCGCAGCAATGGCTGAAAACGCGCGGCATAGGCGCCCGGCGAAAGCTCTGAAAAGTGCGCCGCGGCCAAATCCCATAGGATTCCTTCCTTCACGCCCACGCCCGGAACGAGCATCATGCGCAGACGCAGCCAGCGCGAAAGAGCGGCGAACACGATGGCGGCAACGCCGATGACCTCCGCGCGATCGCGGCGGACATGTAATTCCTCCATGCGCTCTTCGATATTCAAACCCAAAATTCCCCACAAACGTTCGCGCAGCAGGCGCAGATTCACCGAGGGCATGCCATTTAATTTTGGGCCGGGAGTAATGCGCGCAAGGGCCTCGGCATTTCCTCCCGAGGCGACCGCGAGGGCGCTCGAAAGATCAGGCGGATGCGGCCAGGCGCTCTGCAGCAAGGAAAAGACGCGATGCTGCACGCGCTCGCACTCGTCTTCGCTGAGCGCGCCATAAATTCCCAGCGTTTCAATCAGGCGGACGCCTCCCAGCGGAAGCGCCCATATTTTTTCCGGGACGCGTTTGCGGAGCAAACTGATTTCGAGGCTTCCGCCGCCCAGATCGACAATCAATCGCGGAGAAAGTTTTTCGCCCACTGCGGCGAGTATTGCGGAGCGAACCAGCCGCGCCTCCTCGGAGGAACCGATCACTTCCAGGTCAATATCAGCAGCGCGGCGAATGCGGCGCAGAAGAATGTCGCGATTGCGCACTTCGCGCGCGGCGCTGGTAGCCACAGCGCGGTAGCGTTGAACGCCGTAATGGTCCAAAAGCGCGCGAAAACGGCGAAACGCGCGGACCGCGTTGTCCACAGTAGGCCGGCTGAGGCGGCGGTTGGTGAACGCGCGGTGACCAAGTCGAACAGCAGCGCGCACCGATTCGAGAATTTCTATTTCTGAAGACGATGAGGCTTGCGCGATGACCAGCCGGATTGCGTTTGACCCTGCGTCAATGGCGGCGATGCGGACGGGGTCGGCCAAGGTTATTGCCAGAGATGCACCAGGGAATGTGAAGGACGATAACGAATGTTGCGTATGCCCAGATAAGTGGCGATGCGCTTGCGCAAATCGGCGTTGACGGTGCGCACGGAATTTTCGCCGTTCAGCGTGCCGAATCCGTGCTTTTTCGCGAGCCCTACGAATTCTTTGCGAATCATGGTCTGGTAGGTGATGAACGAATCGTACAGGTCGTCGGAAAGATGCAGGTCGCGGCCCGCTTCCCAAAAACTAATGGCCGGAGATTTTTGAAATTCGCGCTCGAAGGAAATTTGCGGGCGCACGTTCAGGAAAAAAGTAAGGTCAGGCGGAAGCGCCAGATCGTAAATGCGATGCAAGTATTCATGGTCGAGGCCGCGCACGGCGGCGCGGGCGATGAGCGTGTAATAGTAACGGTCAGCGAGAACAACCATGCCGGAACGGAGCGCGGGCAGGATGCGACTTTCCAGCTGGTCGAAGAAATCGGTGGCGTACATCAGCGCCAGCGTGTAGCGAGTGACGGAATTTCTCGCCAGCAAAGTGTCAATGTCCTTGGCAATCAGAAACGAGCGGCGCAGGCCCATAGTCTGCACGGCGAAGCCTTGCGATTCGAGCCATTCGGTGAGCAGGGCAATCTGCGTCGAGCGGCCGGAGCCGTCTGTGCCTTCGAGCACGATGAGGTGGCCGCTCAGTTCGCTGCGGTCGCGCGTAGGCAGACCCATCGATGCGCGCGGCAGCATTGGCTCGCCGAAGCTGGTTTGCATTATCTCGGAATCGCCACTCGAATCGAAAACTTCCTGGCCATTTCCCGGAGCGGAATCCCGTTTAACTGGTTCTCTCATTCGTCCCCTGCTCATGCGGCGCGCGCTAAGCTGCTGCTGCGCTTACCGGTCATGCCTCCTTGAAGCGCTTCAGTTCAATGTGGCCTGCGACGATGTCGCGCATTTTCTGCTGCAACTGATGCACAGGCAAAGTCCCGTCCATCAGGACGAAATTGTCGCTCTGCACCATTTGGTCGTAGCGCGCCAGGGTCAGACCTTGAAACTTGGTAAAGCTCTCGACGGGATCGAGAGAAAGGCCGAGGTCCATGCCCGCTTCATAGTATTTCAGGCGTGGTCGGCCGCTCAAAATGCGGCGAATGGCGATCTCGAGGGGAGCGCGAAAATAAAAAGCCACGTCGGGGATTACCGCGAATTGATAAAGATTGCGCAGCCAGTCGACGGGGCAGCCGCGCGCTCCGTCACGCGCAAATGCGGTGTAGATGTAGCGGTCGGCAAGCACCAGATGGCCGCTGCGCAGGAGCGGAAGAATTTGGCGCTCGTACCTGTCGGCAAAATCCGCAGCATGGATCAGCGAAAAGGTGACCGGCGTGAGCAGGCGGCGCTTCTTTCCGCGGCGCGTGGCCGATTTGACAAGAGGCGATGAATTCCATTCCGTGAAATAGGTGCGGTAGCCGCCGACTTCGAGCCAGCGCTTCAGCAAATGGAGCTGCGTGCTTTTGCCGGAGCCGTCAATTCCTTCGACGACGACGAGGGCGCCGGAATAGGAGCGCGCAGCGGGCTTGGGCCGCTTCTCTTCGGGTTTCGCAGCGGGTTCGATGGTTACGCCAGACGTTGCCATGGAAACAACAAACTTTACTAGGCTGGATGAGAACTGTAAATACCAGATGACAGCACGATTAAATTATAGCAAGAGTCGCGGAAAAAATAAGGTGCGCCAGCCGCGCAAAAGCAATGGGCGAGGCGAAGGATCAAACAATCGCGCCCTTAGAAAACGTGTCTTCACGGGAAGCGCACGCCGTTTCGGCCGCAGGCTTCGAACACGGAGAGCAGATTCGTTATTCCGAGAAGGTCCCTGATGGACTTGTTGTAGTTGATGAGAACGAAGCCGCACTTGGCCTTTCGAGCCGAAACGTACAGGCCGACGATGATGCCGAGCCCGGCGCTGTCCATGCGGGTGACTTCTTTGAGGTCGAGCACAATCTGTTTTGAGCAAGGCATCAGATCCTTCACGTAATTCTTCAGTTCGGCAGAATGCTCAGCCGTCAATCCGCCGGCGCAGTGAATTACCGTGCAATCGCTTTGCGTGTCGGTCTGCCAGCGCAACGCGGTGCTTGCAGAGTCTGGTTCGTGCAGCGGCATAATGGCTCCCAGTCGGCGGAACGAGCGCCCGGCACCGGCTGTGCAGAGTTGTACTGCGTTCGGCTGTGAAGCTCAAGCGATTTTCAGAGTATCAAGGGTGGGCGGGTGGCAGCCGCTCTGCCGAGCTCGACGGGGCAGGCGAAATTGGTTTGGCCATCCACTGCCAGGCGCCTAGGGTTTGCGGAAGACGACGCAGTAGATGGGGTGATAGGCGTCGGATGCGGGCCAGTGGTTTTCGATGTGTTCGAGTTTGAACCCGGCCGTGGTGAGTTCGCTGATGAGGATTTTTTGAGGTATGCCGTGGCCGAGGCGATTCCTGGGGACACCGGGAGGAATTGTCGAGCCTTTGGCTGGAGGCTCATCGATGACCGCGAGACGGCCTCCGGGTTTTAGGGAGCGGAAAATGCTGGCGTCTACGTCGGCCGGCTTGGTGAGGTGGTGGTAGACGAGGCGCATGAAGATGGAGTCACAGCAGGCGGGCGGAAGATTTGTGCTCGCTTCAGCGGCCTGAATGGCGACGATGTTTTTATGCTCAGCGGCAAGCTCTTTGAGAGGAGCAAGATTGTCCGGGAGTTCGGTGGTGTAGACCTTACCTGACAAGCCGACGCGCTGGGCGGCCTCGAGGGTCAATTCGCCACGGCCAGCGCCGATTTCCGCGACGATGCCGCCCGCATGCCATTCCAAGAGCGCGGAAAGACGATCGGCTTCCTGTCGCCACGTACCCTGTGCGAAGCAAGGGGCAGCCAGTACCGAAAGCGCAAGCAAAGAGAGGGAAGAGCGCCGGAGAACGCACTTTGTGGGGCGTAGCATGTGCCAGAGCCGCCGTCGGTATGGTATTTGCAAATCGAGAGAAATTCAACGGAATCTGCGATGGCGGACCTGGCACTCGTGCCTGATCTTGAAAGCAAGAGCCGCAGGCCTGCGAAAAGCACAGATCTGCGCTACCACTGCTGATCGGATAGCTTTGAGCTGCGGCAGTTGCGGCACACGACGCGTATCCGAGCGAGGAGCAGGACTTCGGCGACGACGACGCCGATGAGTAGAACCGTTTCGAGTATCCTTAGCGCTCCGGAGATGTGCGCGATATTTGCGCAGATAATAACCAACAAACCTGCAACGCTAACGATTATTCGTCGCTCTCTGCTCATTTGAAGCCCTTTCTTCGCGTTCGAATTTTCACTTCTGCTGAAAATTGGTTGAGTCATCCAAAAAAATCTGTTCTATGGATGCGCCGAAAACGCGGGCAATGCGAAAGGCCAGCGGAAGGCTGGGATCGAATTTGCCGGTCTCGACGGCATTGACGCTCTGGCGTGAAACGTCCAGCCTTTGGGCCAGGTCGGCTTGACTCCAGCCGCGTTCGGCGCGCAGTTCCCGAAGACGGTTTTTCACTGGAACCTGCGGCGAACGAGAAACTTTGAGACCGCCGCCGTTACGCAAAAAACGGGAAAGACCCAGAGCACTGAAATGTGCATGTTCGGGATGAACATTTCGATGAATCCCCATGCAGTGGTGAGCGTCATGGTCAGGCCGATAGACCAGAGCATGGCTTCGGTGATGACGGCGCGCTTGAATTCGTCGGTTTCTTCACGGAGGTATCGCACGAGGAGAACGATCACCGCGATGAGCGGCAGGGCCGGAAAAGCAGCGAGAGCATATGAAACTGGGCCGTGAATGAGATGGCGCGCGAAGAGCCAGTCAACAACGCTAAAGAGAACGAAATAGAGGATGAGTATGGGAATCGCGAGCTGGCGTAAACGGCGCTGGGCTTGTGCCATTGGGGACCCCTTTCTCGAAGTCAAGTAAGCTTGACAGGCGAAGGTGCGAATGTCAAGTAAACTTTACTTCGCGGATGACGGGCAGACGCCTTAGCTAGGCAACAGAAAAGCTTAGGCCAGACTTTCGCCCGGCTTAATGGCGTGGATTTCGAGGCCGGCGATGTCTTGCGTGAGTTTTTTTAATTCTTCGGGCGTGCCGGTGAGGACGGGGAAAGTGGCGTAGTGCATGGGAATGACGTGCTTGACGTTGAGCAGTCGAATGGCGTGCGCAGCTTCGCGCGGGCCCATGGTGTAAAAATCGCCGATGGGGAGCATGGCCACTTCGGGGGCGTACAATTCGCCGATTAGCTTCATGTCGCTGAAAATAGCGGTGTCGCCGGCGTGATAAATGGTGAGGCCACCGGGGAGGCGCACCACGTAGCCCGCAGGCTCTCCGCCGTAAATCATTTTGTCGCCGTCCTGAATGCTGTTGGAGTGAATGGCGTGGACCATGGTGGCTTCGATTTCGCCGGCTTTCAGGGTGCCGCCTTTGCCTATGCCGGTGACGTTCTTCACGCCTTTGGACTCGAGCCACGCGGCCGTCTCGTAAATGGCAATCACCTGCGGCTTGAATTTCTTGGCGATGGCGATGGCGTCGCCGATGTGATCTCCATGGCCGTGGGTGAGCAGCATGATGTCCACGCGGTCAAGTTTTTTCGCTTCTTTGGGGCAAGCAGGATTTCCATCCACCCAGCCCTCGAGCAGAACGACTTTGCCGTTGGCCAGCGTGATTTTGAACGTTGCGTGTCCGAGCCAGGTGATTCTGTTCCCGCGAGTCTTGAGCATGATTGCCTCCGAAAAAATTACGATCGCCAATTATTTTACTGGGATTTGAATTGCTGCGCCATGAGTTTGCCGACGGTGACTCGATCGCGGCTGTTCCTCTTCGTGGTAGACAGGAGTTCAGTGTTATGATGAGCGCGCGTTGGCGCACTGAAATGCGAGCGTGAATGGAGGCAGCTATGAAGGGCAGGCTGTTATTGTTGGCGATTTGTAGCGCCGCGATTGCATTGGCGGGCGCGTTCGCTCCGCTGCTGCGGGCGGGCGGACCGCCGCTCTCTCCCGAAGCTCAGAAACTGGATATCTCCGTTGGGCGATGGGTGTTTCACGGCACAACGAAAACAAAATCGGGCAAGCCGGGCGCGTGGACGTGGAATGAAGATTGCCAGTGGTCGCCAAATCATTTGTATCTGGAATGCACGTTCAGCAACGTCTGGTCGGGTAAACCGGTGGAGTCGCTGGTAGTGGACACTTACAACAGCGCGGACAAGAGTTACTGGCATTATGAGCTGTACGCGAGCGGCGAGCATGGCGACAAGCCGTTCGTCTCACGCATGGAGATTAACGGCAACACGTGGATTGAATACGGGCGCAAAGCGGTGCCGGGCAAGACGGCCGGCGAACGCATTGTCTACCAGTGGCAGCCGCCAGGCCGCGTCAAGGTGGCGATTGAAACTTCCAAGGATGGAGTGCACTGGGCGGCGGTGGATCAAGGAGAAGGACTAAAACAGTGACCCGTGAAAGCATGGTCGCGCTTGACCGGATCGTGCATGGCTTATACAACGGTGAGCGATGGCAGAAAACGGAAGAGACAATTTCAGTCGGCAAGTAGCCCTGGTAATTCTGGGAGCGTTGATCGGCATTGTCCCCACCTTAATAATCACGGGCATCCAACTGCGGCACGAAACTAACCAATATCTTCTAACCAAGAGGATTGATGCTCTGCGCGACTATGCCGCCGCCATCAATGACAGTGTTAATGTCATCGCCAAATGTGACCACATGGACCAAGTGTTACAAATCATGATTGATGACCCAAAACCTGAACGAGAAGGTGCGGAGTTGATTAGCGCGAATAATGAGCTAATCTTTGAGTATGAAAAATCTGTCGCGGCCCTTCGCACGCAAACTATTGTCATGGAATCCGTATTCCATGTTTCTCTTCATGTCCCCCAGTTTCCGGGTCCGCCTCAGTTTGAACAGGCTCCTGTTTCAGGCAGCACATTGGCAGTAAGGAAGCAGGTAGTTAAAAATGCCGAACGGGAGCGGAAAATTGTCCATGATATGGAGATGACCTACATCAAGCAAATGGATAGTTACCAACACCTGCTCGACCTGTTCGCGAAACGGTTATATTGAACGCAATTGCCGTCAAAACGTTTTTCGCTTGTTATTCGCTAAATCGGGAAAACCGACGTGTTCGGTAAGCGGAATGCTCAATTCCTAAAATCTGCGTAGCGTTGCAACCCACCCGCACAGGACAACGTGGAAACACGGCGAGATGTGCCCTTTACTTTTTTCGGTTTCCCCTCTCCGATGGCAAAATAAACACAAAATTATGCTAGGATTTTTACGAGATCATCCGATAGCATGATGGTTAATTAGGTGGAGGAACGGATGAAGATTTGGATACAACGGTCCCACAAACCAGCGTTAACGGACATGTTTGAAGCGGTTGTAGATGCGACACCGCGAACCGGAGATGCCATTCATTATTTTGATGAAGGCGCTAGATACGGAAAAGTCTTAGCGGTAGAGCACGATGCCCGTTTTGGTGAACACTACGAGCATCCAACGACAATCGTTCATGTCCAGGAGTTGACGCACGAAGAGTTTCATAAGCTTTTTGGTCACCCCCTTTAACGACGATTTCGGGTTTTAAGAACCAGACCCATGTTCACGTACAAATTTTTCGGGGCTAGACACAGCGGATGCTCGAACGCCGTATTACTACGGCGGTCGAGCGGTTGCGTAAGGTGAAAAAATCGTTTAACTTAGGTGAGGTTGCGGGAGTGGTTCAGTGGCAGAACGCTAGCTTCCCAAGCTAGAAATGAGGGTTCGATTCCCTTCTCCCGCTCCAACAACTAACAACTTGTGCGAACCTCTCTTTCCCCATATTTTACATTTTGTCGCCACTCCCGAGGGAAAGCCTCAACTGTCCGAGTTCAGCTGGAAAATCCGATTTGTTTCGCGCGCTTTTCGGGCGGCTCCATCAACTGCCGGATTGCGCCAAACAGGGCGTCGTGACTCAGTTTCCGATAAGCGCGTTAATCAGGCGTTATGATAGATCCTTATCGCGCCATCGCGTCTGTAAACCAGAGAATTCAACTGATCTATGCCGATTTAATATGGGCTGATGTTGCAGGTTGAACTGCGGCCTTGTAGGAACTAATTCCCCGGAGTTTTTGGCGCGCTCGGCGCTGAAGGAGTAGCGGCTGGAGTCCCCGGAGTGGTCGTGCGCGGCGCGCCTACCCCTGCCGTGTCCGACCCCAATCCCATTTTCTCCAAACTGAGTGCGTCCAGCTTTCCAGTGGGCGGCAAGCCATTGGCTGTCTGGAACCGCCGCAGCGATTCGCTCATCCTGGCATCCCATTTCCCATTCGGATTGCCGGTGTAATATCCGCCGCGCTCGAGCGCCTCTTGTATCTGTTCGGTACGATCGCGCGAAGGCTGTCTTGGAAGAATTACGCGACGCCGCCACACGCGACGCCGGCGCCGCAGGCGCCGTCTGCGCACCGTGGTTTTCTTATATTTGTAAGTAACGTGTTGAAGGCTGGCCTTCCTTGCGCGGCTGGCCGTTGCTTTTCTTTTGTGAACAACGTGGGTTTTCGCGTGCTTAACGTGTCGCGCAGCCGCCCGTGCTGCGCTTGGCGCGAACCACAACGCCAGCATCAGCATCATGCCCAGCGCGACCCGCGTTGTCACTTTGTTCACGATTTGCGTCCGCCCTTTCAAGCGTCTCTGCTTAGTTCCCCGGCTGCGGAATCTTTCCCACGTGGAACATCGTATATTGCTGGCCGGTCCCGTCGGGATGAATCACTTTGAACAGCACATCTTCTCCCGGCTTGAGTTTGGCAATCGCGCGCTTGTAATCCTCAATATTCGTAATCGGCGCATGATTGATTTCCACAATCACGTCGAACTGCACGAGCTTAATGTCCTCCGCGAAGCTCGCCGGATCCACGCCGGTAACAATCACTCCCGTCTGCGTCACGCTCATGCGCAGATGCTGCAGCACTTCCGGAGTCAGCGCTTCCACGTGCAAACCAAGTGACGTTGGCGCCGATTGCAGCGGCGATTCTGCTTGGTCAGATACCGGCTGCGCGTTCCCGGGATCATCCGGAAAAACTTTGGACATGTCCGCCACGGCCACTTGCGCGTTCACTGTTTTGCGGTTGTGCATGAAGGTCAAATCCACGGGGTGGCCGATCGGCGTCGCCACCACGGGATTAATCAAATCCGCGCCTGCATGTATCGGACGGCCGTCGATCTGCGTAATGACGTCACCCGCCTGAATGCCCGCCTTCGCCGCCGGCCCTCCCGGCGTAACATATTCCACCACGACTCCGTAAGGCGCTCCGAGTTGCTGGTGCAGCAACGGGTCATGCACCTGATCTTCCTGGAAGCGAATGCCTATCGAACCACGCACCACGCGTCCCGTGGTCACCAGTTGGTTGTAAACGCCAATCGCCGTATTCGAGGGCAGCGCAAATCCCACTCCTTCAAATCCGCGGCTCCCCGTATAAATCGCCGTATTGATTCCAATCACTTCGCCCGCCAGATTCACCAGCGGCCCGCCGGAATTTCCGGGATTGATGGCCGCATCTGTCTGAATGAAATTCTGGAACTGCGACGCCTGGATGCTGCTTCCCGTGCGGTCCTTCGTGCTGACGATTCCAGCGGTCACTGTGCCATTCAGCGAAAACGGGCTGCCGAACGCCAGCACCCAATCGCCTACTCTCACTCCGTCCGAATTTCCCAGCCGCGCCGTCGGCAGCGGTCGACCCGCATCAATCTTGATTACCGCCAGGTCGGTCTGCTTGTCAATGCCGACCACATGCGCGGTATACGTCGTCGGATCGCCATCTATGGCTACCTGAATTTTCGTCGCGCCGTCGATGACGTGATCGTTGGTCAGCACGTAGCCTTTCTTGTCCACAATCACGCCCGATCCCAGGCTCTTTTCCGACTCCGGCCCTTGCGCCCCCGGATCCTGCTTGAAAAATTTGTTGAAGAAATCCTGAAAGGAGTCCTGTCCATGCCGCCCGGGCGTGTCCTTTGGCGCGTCAAACACTTCCGTTGTAGAGATGTTCACCACCGCCGGCTCGACATGCGCCACAATGGTCGAAAATCCATTGGACAAGTTCACTGGATCCGGCACTGCAATCATGGCCGCGCCATTCCCGCCGGCCGATCGCGTCGCCGCCACGTGTCCCGGAATCAGCGTCCCGATGATGATGCCAATCCCTAGTGTCAAACCCACCAGCACGCCGGCAAAAATCTTGCGATGCCGCACCCAACTCACCAATTCCCTGAACTGAACGCCCATCTGCCCGCTCCCTTCAAACGCGCCACAATCCGTGTCTGCCTTAGTCCTTGCGGATGCCAGTAGGATTATAGCACCTGCTATTCCCGTTGCCTGCTCGTATCATCTATTTTGATTGTTCCCGTCTCTTTGCGTCACCTGTTCGCGCGTACAGCCTTGCCCTACTCTCCACGCCCGCGGATATACTCCGCTTCAGTTTCAGAACTTCGGATGCCTGAATTCTCTTATCGCCCAGGGTATGAAGGTATAGTACCTCCGTAAGCTTGCATTGCTTGCCACGCTGCGTTACTCTCCCGCTACCGTGCGTTACATATCACTTAGGGCTACTTTCCTTTGGGCTCTTTCCGGGCTATTCGCGTCCGCCGTTTTTGCACAGCAGAATCCTGCTCTGCCGCCATCGCTCACGCCCAAAAATGAAAAATCTGTCAGCACCAAAATCCAGCCGGTGCCCGACTACTCCAAAGAAAGCTCAGTCATCGAACAGGCCAATACCTCCTTTACCTTCCAAAATGACGGCTCAGCCCAGGAAATTGCATTCGCTCGGATTCGCATTCAAAGCGCTCAGGCTGTTCAAGCCTGGGGCCAGCTCGTTTTCACCTATACAGCGAGCACCGATAAAGTCGCTGTCGATTTCGTGCGCGTCCACAAACCCGACGGGCATGTCACCACCGCCGGCCCGGACGCCGTTCAGGACCTCAGCTCGCCGGTCGAGCGTGTCGCGCCCGTTTACACCGATATTCGCCAGATTCACATTACCGTCCCCGACCTCAGCGTCGGCGACACTCTGGAATATCAAATTCGCACCACTACCGTTCATCCTCTCATTCCCGGCCAGTTTTTCACCGTATGGAACGCTTCCAAACAAGTAATTACTCTCGACGAAACTTTGCAGGTCAATGTCCCTGGCAAGCGCGACCTTCACGTCAAGACCGCCAATGGCATCGCCGCTCCAAGTATTCAAAATCAGGGCGACCGCCGCATTTACACCTGGCACTCTTCGTTCCTGAAGCATCCGGATGATTCCGACGAGTCGAAAAAGAAGACGCCGGAGAAGCCCAAAGGCCCAGACGTTCAAATTTCCACTTTCGATAACTGGGCGCAAGTCGGCCAGTGGTACGCCGAATTGCAAGCGCCTCGCGCCGCGGTAACCCCGCCCATCCGCGCGGAAGCGGACCAACTAGTCAAAGGCCTGACCACGCCTGCCGCTAAAGTGAAAGCCATCTACGATTACGTCTCCAAAAATATTCGCTACGTCAGCCTCTCTTTCGGACTCGGCCGCTATCAGCCGCATGCTGCCGCCGACGTGCTCGCCAATCAATACGGCGACTGCAAAGACAAGGCTACGCTCTTCGAAGCGCTCCTCGCCGCCGAAAATATCAGCTCCTATCCTGTGCTCATCAATTCCGCGCAGAAGATTGACCCCGACATTCCGTCCCCGGGCCAATTCGATCACGTCATTAACATCGTCACCTTCGACGGCAAACCTCACTGGGCTGACACCACTCCCGGCGTTGCGCCCTTCGGATTCTTAATGTCGCAATTACGTGACAAGCAAGCTCTCGCCATGCCGCCGAGCGCACCCGCTGCGCTGCAAAAAACTCCCGTGGACCCGCCTTTCATGCCCGTCGTCAGCTTGACTGTGGACGGATCCGTCGATTCTTTTGGGCGTTTGCAAGGCAAATTTTCTATGTCCGGCAACGGGGATTTCGCCGTTTACCTTCGCACCGCCCTGCGCATGATTCCGCAAAACTACTGGCAAAAAATGGCTGACAGTTTAGTGCAAACCAGTCTCAACGACACCGCTGCAAAATGCACTAACTTCCACTTCACCAACATCGACGACCTCGATCAGCCTCTTGGCTTTGAGGGCGATTTCTCCGTCCCGAACTTCATCGACCTTTCGCAGAAGGACATAAGCCTCAGCTTGCCGGCGCGCTTCATCGGCGTTGCCGATCCCGATGAACCCGACGCCAAGAGCACCGACCCGCTCAAAATCGGCGAGATTCGCGACCAGACGGAAACCTGGAAAATTGTGCTGCCCGCCGGACTCACCGCTTCTTTGCCGCTCGCTGTCCACGTCACGCGCGATTACGGCGATTATCAATCCACCTATTCCTCAAATGCTTTCGCCGTGACCGCCGCACGCCATCTGATTGTGCGCATGTCCCAGCTTCCTCCCGCTCGCTACAACGATTACGAAGCCTTTCGCACCACCATCCTCGGCGACGTCAAGCAGGCCGTCGCACTTGCAAACGCCAATCCCGGAAACGCTTCGATCCCCACCGCCGCCTCCGCTGACGACTTATTCCAGGCCGCCTTGGACGCCCAAAACAACCGCAATTACCCGCGCGCTGCCCAGCTTTATACCGCGGTCACGCAAAAAGATCCCGATCATCAGGGCGTCTGGAACGATCTCGGCCAGGTTTACAACCTGATGCAAAAGTATAGTCTTGCCATTCCCGCTCTTCAGACCGCCATTCAGAAAAACGCTTACGATCCCTACGCCTACAACAATCTGGGCCTCGCCTACCAGGGCCTCGGCCGCTACGACGACGCCGTCAAGCAGTTCCAGAAGCAGATCGAGATAAATCCTCTCGACCAATATGCCCACGCCAATCTGGCCGCCACTTATCTGCAGCAGAAAAACTACGCGGAGGCGCAGAAGGAATATCAAACCGCGCTAAAGATCACTCCGAATAATTTCGGCCTCAACATCGGGCTGGGAACCGCCGACCTGGGCCTGCATCAAGACGATGCGGCGCTCGAGGCCTTCCACAAAGTGCTCGAAAAATCTCCCTCGCCTGTCACCTGGAACGATGTCGCCTACTATCTCGCCGACAATAATTCGCATCTCGACCTCGCCGAGCAGTATTCCGAAAATTCCATACGCACCGTCGAAGCGCAGCTCAACGGCACTTCGCTCGACACCGTCGGCCCAACGCAAGCCGGCTTGGTCACCAGCCTCTCCGCCTTCTGGGACACTATGGGCTGGATCAAATTCAAGCAGGGCAACCTTAAGGCCGCCGAGAGCTACATCTACTCCGCATGGATGCTCAGCGACCGCTCGGACATGGGCAACCATCTCGGCCAAATTTATGAGAAGGAGGGTCGCCGCGAAGACGCCATTCGCACCTATGCCCTCGCGCTTACCTTCCCGAACCCTCCCGTTGACATGCGCGCACGCCTCGTCGCCCTCGTCGGCGAAAAAAAGGCCGATACGGAAATCTCCTTTGCCCACGCCGGCGAGCGCCGCACTATCACTTTGCCCAATCCGCAAAAAATCGATGCGGACGCCGAATTCTGGATTCTGCTTTCGCCCGCGGCCTCAGCGAACTCCGCGCCCGTCGTTGCCGACGCGAAATTCATCTCTGTGGACGACAATTTCGAAAAGACTGCCAAAAGCGCCACGGCAAAAGAGAAGGCCAGCGAAAAATTGCGCGACGCTTTCCGTAATTATGCCGCCACTCTTCGCACCGCAAAATTCCCGTACTCTTTTCCCGCCGGCGAATCCGGCAAGATTCTTCTGCGCGGCGCCCTGGCCTGCTCCACCATTCAGCATTCTTCATGCACCTTCACATCATTTCCCGCGGACCGCACCTGGCGCTTATCTCTCGTTTCTTCTGCCCTTCTCGCGTCGCAATAAATAAATCGCGCGCGGCCGCTTAGTTCTATTCTCCAAACTGATAATCCTGTGGTATATACCTATCCAATCGCGAGTAGTGGTCAGTTTGAATTTTCTTGATCGTGACAATAGCACTGAAAATTCAAAATGACCCTGTACCAATTTCGTAGAAGGAGACTTGATGCCTCCCGCTGCCCAATCCGTGACCGAAGGCCTTCAACTTCTCACCCACTGGATCCTCATCCTAGCCGTTCCGCTCGCCGGAATCGGCGCGCTCAGCATGGCCCTCATCCAAACCGCCAAAAACATGCTGCCTCTGCGCCGCTGGTTCCAGCGCAATCGCGTCGAAAACTGGCTCGCCCATCGCGCCAACGAAGCCACGGCTGCCGCGGGCGCGCCTAATTCTGTCAGCATCGCGCAAGCCAAATCCGACCTCGTCCATCTCGCCACCGCCGGCGACGCCAGCGCTCTCTATTCCCTGCCCATCGAACAGCTTTGCGGCCAGATCAACGCCTCCACTCAAGTGCTGCTCGACTATCCTTCGCTCCACTGGAATCTTCTCCGCTGCCTCGCCAGCGAAGCCCATCCGCCGGACCTTGCGCTCCTCAATCCGCCCGATCCCGCCGTTCACGCCGCTCGCAAAATGCTGCTGCGCAAGCCCGCCATCGCGCTCACCGACGCCGAGCACAATCAAGTTGACGACTACGTCGCTGCGCGCAATCGCGTCTCCCATCAAATCCAGCGCGCCGTGGACGCTCTGCAAATCTCCGTCTCGTTCCGCTGGAAATTTTGGATGCAGCTCGCCTCCATCCTCCTCAGCGCCGCGCTCGGCGTCGCCGCTCTGCTCATCGGCAGCGCTTACGGACAAATCAATCTCTCCTCTCGCGGCCAATGCGGCCTCATCGTCCTCACTGCCATCCTCTCTGGCTTCCTCGCCCCCGTCGCCCGCGACCTCGTCGCCGCCCTCGAGCAAATCCGCACCTGAGCCATGACTCCCTCATATCCACTCTCCGCCGGAGAATTGAGCGTCCGCTCTGACGCTTCCGGCGGCGACGTCCTCGCGCAAGTCACCGGCTCGCTCGGCGCCTACGGCAGCCAAATCGTTTTCCTCTTCCATGGCTACAACGACTCGCTCACCGTCGCGCGCGTCTCCTACGCCGCGTTCCTGAAAAATTTCCCCGGCCCCGGAAACCCCCTTCATGACAAATGGCAGCCCGCCACCCACGCCTGCTACTGGCCCGGAGATAAAGCCTGGGGCCCATTTTCCTTCGCCAGCTATCCACTCGAAATCGCCGCCGCCAAAGATTCCGCCGCGGTCTTTGCCAATTTTCTCGCCAATCTTGCCATCCCCGGCGGAGCTACTCTCGACATTTATTTCATCGCCCATTCGCTCGGCAATCGCCTCGTTCTCGAACTGCTCTCCGCCCTCGAAAATCTGAAATCCGCCGGCCAGCTCAGCTCGCAAATCCAATTCAAAGGTTTCTGCTCGATGGCCGCCGCCGTTCCCGTCTCGTTCGCCGAACCGAGCGGCTCGCTTTTCCGCGCCGCCACGCTCAGCGCCACGCGCCGCACGCTCTACTCCGAATCCGACACTGTCCTCCATTTCGCGTTTCCTCTCGGCGAATCCGCCGCCGGTGAAGGCCTCTTCCCCACAGCCATTGGACGATTCGGCCAGCCGCAATCCGACTTCACCGCCGAAGCAGAAATGTTCATCGATGCGCAGCACGGCTACAATCACGGCGACTACTGGCCCCAGCCCAACACTATTCCGCAAATCTCCTCCTTCTTCGGTATCCCCACCGCTGCCGCGCCCGCCTCCACGTTCATCGCCGCCCATTCCCTCCCCGCCCCCGCCTCCCTCGCGCAAAACCAAATCCCCGTCCGCTCGCTCCCGACGCGCCCCGCGTTCGGTTGAATCGTAGTTTATGCTCCGCCTCATACGCAAACGGCAGTAACCAATTCAGAAACTTCATTAACCTAGGCATGAACTCGTGCTAGCCTAAGGCTCACGTGTTTGAACCTTCTTATTCTTGAACGTGGACAAGGGAGGGTAAGCTCATGTCCGCTACCGGAACAGTCGGGAATCCGCCTCTCTGTGCAAGCTGCGGGTTGCAGGTCCCTACTAAGTGGGTGGAATACCAACAAAATATCGGAATGATTGTTACTCGGCGAAAAGCTCGGGTAGCGGGGTTTTTGTGTCGTCGCTGCAACCGCGCATACTTTAAATCTTACACGCTAACCACGCTCTTCCTCGGTTGGTGGGGCGTGGTCTCCCTTATTGTGTCTCCAGTTTTGATTGTCAGTAACCTCATCCAATTCTCGAAGACGCGTAGCCTGGAGGCGCCGCAGGCCGTGATCGCAAATGTGCCCTATGGTTCATCATTGGCCCCAATCCGAGTTGGCACACCGAGCCTGAAGTTCAAATTGTTATACGGTTCTCTGATCTGGATCGCCGTTCTCATCTTTGCTGCGCAACAGAGCGTTGATTTAGTCCAAAAATATGCACCGTCGCTTAATGCAAAGCTACACAGCGGCGCGATTACGGATGAGGCAGATGCCCAATACGCAGGACTAAAGATCGGCGGAGATATCACGGCGCTCGATGCTCCGACAAAGAGCACGGGTTGGGCCGGGATACGCGCTGAGGTCCTAGCGAGACAACCCTATCTCGCTGATCTAGTCACGACAAATACTAAGCTACAATCCGCCATAAAATCCGAACGTGCCAGCGGCGTTGCGTCGAACGACCCCTGCGAACAGCTAGCGGTAAATCAACTAGCCCCAGCAATAAACGAGTACACGAGTGCGTGGGAGCAGTTCCTTTCAGTTCTGAAATCAACAGCAACTCCAACTCAAGAGACGCGAGGATTGATGGAGGGTATAATAAATCGGCAACAGGACGCAGGTGACAGGATCTCGAAGTATTTTTCCCAATCCAAGGCTGAGGGATGTGGAAAATAGGCCGGTCTTCAGGCGAGAGATTTTGCCTGAGAAGAAACACGACGGCAAGCCTATTTACAGCGCTTTGCCAGCAAGCCTGTTGCCTCATCGAGATCCACATCAGCAACGAGCATCCCTTCTTTCCCGTACGGCTGATAACACAACACCGTCCCATCTGGCCGCACCACTGCCGAAGTTGTCGGCGAGCCCGCGCTCGCGTAATTCACCGTCGCGAAGTAGCAATTGTTCTCCGCGGCGCGGCACAACGCCGCCTTCTCATGGAACGTATTTGCCGGATCCGCAAAACTCGTCGGGACGTATCCGCCCGCCTCGCGCTCGTGGAAATGCGGATGGAACACAATCTGCGCTCCGCGCCGCGCCGCCCAGCGCACTGTTTCCGGATAACGCCAGCCCTCATGGCAAATTGCCACGCCAAACGTCAGCGCCCCCACCTGAAAAATCCGCCGCTCAGTTCCCGGCGAATAAATCGCTTCCTCGGACGGATCCAGTTGCACTTTGTCCTGAAATGCGTCGAACCTTCCATCGCGCTTCCCGTCTCGATCAATCACCAGCGCCGTGATCCGCAGTCCGCCGTCCACAATTCGTTCCGTCCCGAGAATCACCGCCACGTTTGCCTTAGCCGCAACCACGGCAACAGCGGACCACGCGCGTTCCAGAAACGCCGCGTCCGGCGGCGCCACACGCTTCCCTATGCCGCGATAACCGGGGACGTAGCACTCCGGAAAACAAATGATCTCAGCATGCTCCGCGCCAGCCTGAGCAACGGCCTTTTCCGCCAGCGCCACCGACTCCTCCGGTCTCGCCGGAAACGGCAAATTCGCCAGCGCTATTCGAAACATTTTCATTTCCGTGTCCGCATTCTAGCTCGAATCGCAACGCTCGCGCTGCGTGGCGTCCGCCGCGCCGCTCTAACAAATTCTCGCGCTTTGTGCTACGCTTTTAGTGCATCGTTTGCAATTCATCGGAGGCCGCATCGACCGTGCTTCAAGACGCATGTCGCAATAGTCTGGCGCGGGTTTGCTCGTCAGTTGTCACTCGTCACTCATCACTCGATTCTAATCGGCACCCAAAATTATTGGAATCGCCCGTAACTTACACAAAACAAAGCCCCGCAGCCCTTTCTAATCGATACAGATTCGCACTTTCCCTGCTGTCTGGCTCCAGCAATGTTTTTTCGGCCCAGCAAAAATTAGAAATTTGCATAAACCGCCTGCAATCAAGTACATCCAAATTTCTAATCGATAACTTTTGGCACCTTTTGCAGCCAGACTCCTTACTTGCCGGCCCTTCCAGTCACTCGCGTGCCCGCAACTCAAGGACTGCGCCGCACATCCCCAGTGCTGCCGCAAGGAGGTCCACAACCATCACGCCATGCCTCCTCTAACCCTTTACGAAAAAATCTGGAACGCCCACGTCGTCCGCGAAGTCCCCGGCCAGCCCTCGCTCATTTACATTGACCGCCATCTGATCCACGAAGGCACCTCCCCACAGGCATTCGCGGGACTCAAAGCCGCGGGCCGCAAAGTTCGCCGCCCCGAGCTTACTTATGCGGTGATGGACCATTCCGTTTCCACAAAAAATCGCGACCTGCCGATTCTCGACGCCGACGCCGCGGGACAGTTTGAAGCGCTCGCGAAAAATTGCGCCGAAACTGGCGTGCGTCTCTTCGACATGCACAGCCACAATCAAGGCATCGTGCACATCATCGGCCCGGAGCTGGGAATCACGCAGCCGGGCTTCACGATTGTTTGCGGCGACAGCCACACTTCCACGCATGGCGCGATGGGCGCGCTCGCATTCGGCATCGGCACCAGCGAAATCGAGCACGTGCTGGCCACGCAGTGCCTTTCTCAATTCAAATCGAAAACCACGCGCATTGAAGTGAAAGGAAAACTCGGCGGCGGCCTCGCGTCGAAAGACATTATTCTCGCCATCATTGGAAAATTGGGAATCGCCGGCGGCAACGGGCATGTTTTCGAATACACCGGCGAAGCGATTCGCGCGCTGTCGATGGAAGCGCGCATGACCATTTGCAATATGTCCATCGAAGGCGGCGCGCGCGCGGGAATGGTCGCGCCAGACGAAACAACTTTTGCGTATCTCGAAGGTCGTCCATTTGTGCCACGCGGAAAGGATTTTCAAGAGCGCGTGGAATACTGGAAAACTTTGCCTTCGGATCCCGGCGCGAAATTCGACGAAACGGTCGAGCTCGACGCTGCGAAACTTGCGCCGCAAGTCACCTGGGGCACAAATCCAGGAATGGTGACAGACGTGACGCAGCGGGTGCCTGACCCCTCGTCATTTCCAAATGAAAATGACCGCAAAGCTGCCGAGCGCGCCCTTGTTTACATGGACTTGAAACCCGGCACGCCCATCACCGACATTTCCCTCGACCGCGTTTTCATCGGCTCTTGTACAAACTCGCGGCTCGAAGATTTGCGCCTCGCGGCAAAGGCGGTCGCCGGAAAACACGTCGCGAAATCATTGAAGCAGGCGCTGGTTGTTCCGGGCTCGCGCCGCGTGAAAGCGCAAGCCGAGGCGGAGGGCCTCGACAAAATTTTCCGCGATGCGGGATTCGAATGGCGCGATGCGGGATGCAGCATGTGCATCGGCATGAATGACGACGTTCTGCAGCCGCACGAGCGCTGCGCCAGCACTTCCAATCGCAATTTCGAGGGCCGCCAGGGAAAAGATGGCCGCACGCATCTGGTCAGCCCGCTGATGGCCGCCGCCGCAGCCATCGAAGGCCATTTCGTCGACGTCCGCAAATGGCGCAACGGAAACTAAATGCAGTGACAAGTGGCCAGTGATGAGTGATGAGCAAGATTTTGGTGTTCGCGGGAGTTATTCATGAAAACATTGAAGTTCACGTACTGGAAAGATGCAGACTATTACCTCGGTTTTCTGAACGACTATCCCGATTACCACACGCAGGGAATGTCCAAAGAAGAGTTGGTTAGCAATCTGAAGGATTTGCTCGTTGATCTCGAATCAGGCGAAGTCCCTTACGTTCGCAAGGTGGAAGATCTAATTGTCGCGGAATGAAGCGAGGACAAGTGTTGATCGACGCGAAGGGATTAAGTCGAGAACTGGAAGGGAAAACGCTGAGGATTCGCTTTATTGACGGAACCGAAGGTCTTGTAGGACTAGAGATGGTGATGATTCACGACTGCCACGAAGATTGTAACGGTTTTATTTACCATGTCCTTTCATCGAGTGAGCCGCAAAGACTGACTCGAAGTGGCTCTTCTTATTTAGGACGATTTCAAGACATTGCATCTTGGGAAGTTATAGAGGCTGCCGGATGAAACCGTTTACGAAACATACGGGGTTGGTGGCGCCGATGGATCGCGTCAATGTGGACACCGACCAGATGGTGCCCAAGCAATTCCTGAAATTTTTGACGCGCGAGGGCTATGGCCGCGTGCTGTTTTACGATTGGCGCTACTTGCCGGGAGAAAAACCGAATCCGGATTTTGCGCTGAACAAGCCGCGCTACAAAGGCGCTTCGATTTTGCTGGCGCGCGCGAATTTCGGATGCGGCTCAAGCCGCGAACACGCCCCGTGGGCCATTGGCGATTACGGATTCCGCGCCATCGTCGCGCCGAGCTACGCCGACATTTTTTACAATAACTGCTTCAAGAACGGAATTTTGCCGGTGACGCTTTCCGAGGCGGACATGGATGAACTTTTCTCGCGTCTCGAAAAAAATGAAGGCTACACGCTCACTGTGGATTTGGAAAACCAAACCGTCAACGATGATAAAGGCTTTAAGCGCTCCTTCGAGATTGATCCCTTCCGCAAAAGCTGTTTGCTCAAAGGCCTCGACGATATTGGCTTGACTCTCGAACACGAATCCGACATTTCCGCCTACGAAAAAAAGGGCCTGCCCATCCCACAAATGGTCGATCCCGTCGACATCAAATTCTATTCCTCTCGCAACTGACCAGAAAAGGCTGACTGACATGCACAGGCTGGCGAGACAGAAATGCCGGACGTCCTCCGGCCAGAAATTCCATGCCGGGGACCATCACTACGAGTTTATGGGACTGCTGGGAAACGGGGCTGTTGGTATCGTCAGAAAAGCAAGGAATCTGAGTACGGGCCAGATCGTTGCCGTGAAGCTCCTGGCGCCAGATCCAAAGTACATTGACGTTGCCGCTTTCGATGACGTTGAGCAACGCTTCAGACGAGAAGGGATAAGAGGAGCACATCTGCGCCACGAGAACCTGGTTGAGGTAATTGCATTCGAGGACAACATTGACGGGGCTTCATTCGATCGTCGGTCGGTCACGAATCCCTTCATTGTTATGGAGTATGTCGGAGGGCATACGCTTGAGTCGTTGATCAAGAAAATGGCGGTTTCAAATGGGACAACTTCAGCCTGTGTCGACAAGCAAACTTTGTTCATCGCGAATCGCGTCTCGGCGGCCCTGTGTTATCTGCACCAACGGAAAATTACTCATAGAGATGTCAAGCCGGCAAATGTCTTCTTATCTACTTCGACGCCGGGCAGCACTCCATCAGTCGTCAAGCTCGGAGATTTTGGCGTGACGAAGTGGGGTGACTTTCTCGCCACGGCCGCCTCAGGCACCCTCACTGTAACTCGGCAACAAGGACTAGGCACTCTGAAGTATATGTCCCCGGAACAGGCCGTTCGACCAAAGGATGTTACCGTTCGCTCGGATATGTTTTCTCTCGGCATAACGTTGTACGAGCTATTCACAGCGCAGATCCTACCCAGCCCACATCACGTCTTCGAAATCATGAGCGCTCGTTTAAAACGCGAGAACATAATCGCGAAATTATGGTCCTTGGGCGTCAAGTGCCCGAGCGAACACGCCGGTCTCTTCGAACTTCTCTTAGATCTTTTCCTTACTGCGCCTAACGGTCGACCGGCAGCACCCACAATTGAGGGCAGAACCGGTTATCTCATGGAAGAACTCTCGGAAAGGGAGTAGGAAGCGGCGGTGGCAACCCTAGTGCGTGACGGGCGGTCTGAGCAGACCGAAGTCGATGAGGCCGTTGGCAATGAATTGCACGGCGAGGGCAACGAGGAGCAGGCCCATGAGGCGCATCAGAATGCGCACGCCCGTTTCTCCCATGTAGCGGCGAACGCGGCTTGCGCCCGCGAGAACCATGTACGCCGCCAGCGACGTGATGAGAATCGCCGCGTAGACAACTCCGCGACGCCACATGGTGTGCGATTCGCCGATGAGCACCATCACCGTAGAAATCGCGCCGGGGCCGGCGAGCATGGGCATGCCCAGCGGAATGATGCTGGCATCTTCCTTGGCCGCACCCTCCTGAGTCTCTTCAGGCGTGGTGCGCTGGCCGGACGGCTTGGCTTGCAGCATGTCGGTGCCGATTTGCAGAAGAATGATTCCGCCCGCGATTTTAAACGCCGGGAGAGTGATGCCGAAAAGTTTGAAAATCAAACTGCCTGCGAGAGCAAACGCGCAGAGAACAATGGCGCAAGTCAATGCAGAGCGGCGCGCCACGTGGCGGCGTTCGGCAACGGAAGCGTCGGAGGTTACCGCGAGAAAAAGCGGAATCACGGCGAACGGGTCAACAAGAAAGAAAATTGAAGTGAGGGCGAGGAGCGCAAATTCGAAAACTTCAGTGGGCGATGGCATGATTGGGCGCGCGCGTCAAGGTGGCTGCGAATCCCCGAGGCGGAACGGTAGCATTTTCGAGCGCGAGTGGGAAGCGGCGCGGCGCGAGGACGCTGTATTTCAGGGACTAAAGCGCCATGAGCCCTCCGGAGTTTTGTGTCGGGGTCGAAGCCGCTTGCGGCAGGCATGTTCCGAGCGCCCAGAAAAACCATTTATCAGCAGTTTTTAACTACTCTTGCGCGGGCGCGCTTTTCCGCACCGGCTGAATTTCAAAGACTTTGGGCCAGAGTTTTCCGGTGACGAACAAACGATTGTGCGCGGCATCGAAGGCGATACCATTCAAAACGGCATCGGAATCGGCGCGTGTGTTCGGCGGGCGCAAGCCGCTTAGATCAATCCAGGCCAGAACGTGGCCATCAGCCGGCGAAATGACGGCGATCAGATTTGTTTGCCAAACATTCGCATAAATGTGACCGTGAATGTATTCGAGTTCGTTCAGGTCGTGAACTTCGACGCCGCCATCGGTGACGTCTACACGCCGTATGACTTGAAAAGTACGGGGATCAAGAAAACGCAGCGTTGAACTTCCGTCGCTCATAATAATGTGCGCGCCGTCTTGCGTGAGGCCCCAGCCTTCACCGTCAAAATGAAACGTCCGCAGTTGGTGAAAGGTGCGCAGGTCGTAGACGAATCCGGTGTGCGCTTTCCACGTGAGTTGAATCAGAGTGTTTTTCCAATTGGTGAGACCTTCGCCAAAATACTGCGCGGGCAAATCGTATTCTTGGAGCACAGCGCCGGTTCGCAGACTGACCTTGCGCAGCGACGAGTGGCCGTTCAGTCCGGTGCTCTCGTAGAGGTAGCCATCCAGATAGATAAGGCCTTGCGTGAATGCCTTGGGATCGTGGGGATAGATGTGAATGACGCGATATCCGTACGATGCGGGTTTGCTCTCGGCTTGCGGCGCTGCAATTGAAACTGAAGTCAAACAGAGCAGGAAAAAGAAGCACGAAAATTTCGTTGTGTGCGGGCGCGGCATGTCTAACCCCAATGAAGGTATCACTTCATGGGTCTTTCGCAAGACAGCCTACTATTCAGGCAGGTGTGGCGCGTTCATTTGGCGAAGCGGCGGTCGAGGTTGGGTTTGCGACTGCGGCGGGCTCGCAGAGTTTGCAGGCGCGAGGGCGGCGGATGATGGCTGCGTCGCGCGGAAAAATTGTGGCGAGCGACCAGTCGAGCGCGACCTGAAATTGTTTTTTCAGCGAAACCAGTTTGTAGAGGTGCACGGCGTTCCAGAAGAGCCAGGCGAAGTAGCCGTGCACCTGAAATCCGACGACGCTGACGACCGCATCGCGCGAGCCGAGCGAGACGAGCATTCCTTGCGAAACGTAGCGGTAGGATTCGAGGCGCTCATTGCGTTCGCGATGCGCGATGTTGCGTGCGGCAACTTTTCCGTGAGCAATGGCCACCGGCGCAACTTGAGGAGCGCCCGGTTCTGAGGAGGCGACGGCCGAATCACCCGCGACAAAAACTTCAGGAAAATTTTCGAGCTGCAAATTTTTATTGACGCACGCACGCCCGGCGCGGTCGTGCGGGCCGGGGAGGGATTCGACGAGTTTGTGCGCGCGAACGCCGGCAGTCCAAACGACGGTGGCCGCGGGGATTTTTTCCGCGCCGTTGATTTCGACGCCGTCCTCGAAACAGCGCGTGACGCGCGCGTCGTAACGAATTTCGATGCCTTCGCGGCGAAGGCGCTTCATGGCGTGGTCGCGAAGCTTTGGATGAGTGCTGGCGAGGATGTAGCCGGTAGCTTCGATGAGGAGAAGGCGAAACGAATCGCGCGAAATGCCGCGATAGTAGCGTGCGGCGTAATTGAAAAGGAAGTCCTGCAGATCGGTGAGCAGTTCGACGCCGGTGTAGCCTCCTCCGACGACGGCGATGGTGAGCAAGCGGCGGCGCTCGGCGGCTTCGGCGACATGGTCGGCGTGCTCGCAAAGGTCGAGGATGTGTTCGCGGAGAACGACAGAATCTTCGAGCGTCTTGAAGTCATAAGTATGTTCGCGCGCGCCGGGGGTGTTGAAGAAATTGGTGCGGCTGCCGAGAGCGATGACGAGGGAGTCGTAGGTGACGGGGCCAGCGACCGTGCCGATGCGGCGATTGGGCAAATCTATGGACTGTACTGTGCTGCGAAGAAATCGAAAACGACGGCGGCCGCGCACGTCGCGAATGGCCTGCGCGATATGTCGAGGATCAATCTGGCTGGAAGCAATCTGCGGCAGAAGCGGAGTGAAGAGAACGAAATTCTGATCGCTGATGAGCAGGATTTCGTAATCGCGCGCGTTCCGGAAGAGGCGGTTGAGTTCGACGACCGCCTGCATGCCGGCGAAACCGGAGCCGAGGACGACAAGGCGCTTCATGGCGATTCGATTATCGCACGGAGGTGCAGTTGATAGTTGGGGGCCGCAAGAAAACGGCAAGGCAAAAAGGACGGTTCCGCGCCAGGTGTTGGCTGCATGCTCTCTCGGAGAGACAAGCTGGAGGCTTACGCATCTGTTTGCGTGTTTCGAACGAAAGCAGGACGGGAGCGGTAGAGGAGCCAGACGACGGTAGCGCACATGCCGAGCCAGCCGAGGGCGCGGACGGTGGCGGCGATTTGCGTGTCGTGATTGAGGAGGCCGAGGCTCGAGAATAAATAATTCCAGTCATGAATGACATAGCTGCCGTCTCCAACGGTGAGAAGCGGAAGCTGCTGAGCGCGCGCGTCAGCCATGTAAGTGGCGACGGGCAGAAATTGTTCGAAGAAGAAAAAAGCGCAAAAAGCGGCGCCAGTGACGTGGCGTTTGAACGCGAAATAGACGGCGAGCGCAAACGGGACGAAAAGTTGCAGGAAGGTGCCGCCGGCAATATAAATCCAGTGGCCGAAGAAACGGAAAAGGAGGTGCCCGCCTTCGTGAATGGGAAGAAAAACGACGTCGAGCATGAGCAGCGGTCCGCTATGGCGATAGGCCTGGTACAAAAAGAGCAGATAAAAAAGCAGCCAGACGGCGACGGACCAGCGCGCGACGGGCTGCCAGTCGTCCTCGAAGGATTCGAGGAATGGGAAGCGGGCAGTGAGTGCGTCAGGAAAATTCATGAGTGCTATAGCTGATTTTTGCGCAAAAAGGCCACAGGCCTGAAGGAAGATTCGCCGGTGCGCTTAGAATGAAAATGGTTCTGGAGGCTGGAGGCTGGGAGCTCGAAGCCAGAGGCTAGAAGCTAGAAAAGCAATTGCAAACGATTGCAGAGGATCATTCGTTGTAGACGCCGAAGACCCAGGGGATGCTGACGAGGCCTTCTTTGACGCGGACTTCGATGTGATCGCCGACGTGAAAGCGATCGAAATCCTGGCGAGTGACCGCGATGCGTTCGACGGCGCGGCCCTCGCGCCAAGAAGTGACGATGAGTTGGTGGACCGGCAAGATGCCCGGGACGGCCAGACGGCTCACGACGGTGGATTCGACATCGTGCGGAACGGAGTGGTCCAGCGCACCATTAATAAAAAGGAAGCCACCGAGCAGCCAGGGAACGAGCACCAGGCTGTGAAAAATGTGCTTGAGCAGCTCGACTTCCTGGCGGCGAATGGAGCGGCGCTCCGCCCACATGGCAAGTGCGATGGTGATGAAAAAAATAACGCCGAAGAAAATGAGGATGCTGTCGAGCTCCAGCGGCGGATAAACAAAACACGGAACAAAAAACGCAATGGCGCCGAGAAGAAAAATTCCTAACCGGTTGACCAGGCTGCGGCGCATGGCGCGGCCTGCTTCGGCGCGATTCAGTCCGCAATTTTCGCAGACGGCGGCAGTAAGTTCCGCGCCGCAATTCGCGCAGCGCATCACGGGTGAGCAAGCTTCCAGATAAGGTGATTCAAATCCATTCGGGCTTCCTGAGTGACCTCAGTGAACTCCACGACCATGCCTTTGCCAGCGTCCACGCGACGCACAATACATTCTACACGGATGGCCTCGGGAAGCAGGAGTTTGGCGGAAAATTGGGCGCGCATCCAGAGCGGCTCGGATGTTTCGAGATACATGCCCGAGGCGCTAATGTCGCGGAGATTGGCCTCGAGAGTGACAGAACCCCAGGTGATTGTGACCACAGCCTGGCAGGGATAGCGTTTGTGTCTGCGGCGCTCCGGACCGTTCACGTAACACACCACCGAAAAAATGTGCCGAAGTTTTTCGTGAAACGGATGATGCGCGGAAGGGACGGCTGTGTCAATGGAGATGACACAAGATCGGCCAGAAGAGAAGCTACTTCGGGGGAATGCTGCGCACGGAGGAAGGTTGCTGGTCGAGACAGGCAATGTTTTCGTCGCGGCCATTGGCGATGAGCTGGCAATCGATTTCTTCCGCGCTGCGGATGGCGGTGGCCTGAGTGCGGCCGGAAGCCTGCGCGCAGTGGGAGCGCCCATGAAAATCGACGCAGGCTTCGACCTGGAAGACGCTTTGATGGAAGGAAGAATAGACGAGAAGAACGAAGAAAATCGCTCCGGCGATGACGATGTACCACTTCATGTTGACGCGGCGCGCGGCTGAGTCACGAGCCATGAGCGACCGAGGCCGAAAGCGATTTGCGGGCAAGTTCCGCGGCGGAGCGAGCGGGAGTAATGCGAAGAGATTCGATGCGCGCGTTGGGAGCAACGCGCAAGAGTTCAGCGGAAAGAACGGACTCCACCTGCGAAGCCACGGAAAAAACGCCGCCGGACTTGGCGACGAGAAAAGTTTGGTCTTGCAGGCCAAGATTCACGATTACGCTGGCGGCAAGATGGGCAAGCGATTTTCCAGCGGAGGCGAGAATTTCCTGCGCGACAACATCCCCGGCGATTGCCGACTCGGCAACGAGCGGAAAAAGGGGCGGAAAAACACTGTCCGGATGTTTGGCGATGCGGCCGATGACCACTTGCCAATCGTGCGTTTCCTGAGCGAGCAGGATTTTTTCGCCGAGCGTGGTGGCCGGGCCAACGCCGTCGCGAGTGCGCAGAGCGGCTTTGACGGCGCGGCGGCCAATGTCGTAGGCGCTGCCATCGTCACCGATCCACGGGCCCCAGCCTCCGGCGCGGATGATTTGTCCTGCGGCGTTGCGTCCGCCGACGGCGGAGCCAGTGCCGGCGATGATGACGACCGCGGGGCCTTCCGTGGCAGCAGCGTTAAGGGCCAGTTCGATGTCCGTGATGACGCGAATGGATGCATTCGGAAATGCGCGCGTGAGATAGGAACTGATGCGGCGAGCCACGCGAGAGCGACCCGCTCCGGCGACCCCAGCACAAATAGCGCGAACGTTATCCGCGTCGCGATGCGCTTCGGCGAGCGCCTGCTGCGCTGTGGCTCCGAGGACGTCGCAGGCCCGCGCGAATCCAGCGCGCATGGGATTCGCGCCGCCGCCGCGGGTCTCCGCGAGCAAACGGCCAGCGCTGTCGATGAGGACGCAATCCGTCTTGGTGCCGCCCGCGTCGAAACCGAGGAAGATACTCATGTATGCGCTGATTTTAGCACGCCGGCGCGGCTTGCGTGGCAAGATGGCGCGCGGCGCGGGCTGCACCGGTGAGGATGAGTGGTTGACACGGTTCGAACAACGCGCATAGCATCGCGCGGCTCCGCTGACGGGCGAGTTCACCGCGAGCGGATGCAAACGCCATGCGCATCGGGATAATCGACCTCACGATCATCGTGGTGTACCTCGCCGGTGTAACGCTTTTTGGGCTGCGGTATGGGCGCAAACAGCGCACCATTCGCGATTATTTCCTTGGAGGGCGCACGGCGCCGTGGTGGGCGCTAGCGTGTTCAATTGTCGCAACGGAAACATCCACGCTGACCATTATCAGCACGCCGGGAATCTCTTATGCGACGAACATGGCGTTTTTGCAGGTGGTGATTGGGTATTTGGTGGCACGCGTGGTGCTGTGCATCGTGCTGATCCCGCAATATTTTCGCGGCGAATTTTATACCGCTTACCAGTTGCTGGAAAAAAGATTTGGGACGCGCACCAAGTCGGCGGCGGCGAGCATTTTCGTGGTGACGCGGGCGCTGGCGGAAGGCGTGCGCTTCGCGGCCATTGGAAAAGTGGTGAGTGTGGCGATGGGGCTGAACGATCGCGCCTCCGTTGCGGTGATCACGCTGCTGACGCTCTTCTATACATTCGAAGGCGGAATGCGCGCGGTGATTTGGACGGACGTGATGCAATTCTTTTTATACATTGCCGGATCGATTGCGGCGTTTTTTCTGCTGCTGCACAGGATCCCGCTTGGATGGGCAGGAGTGACGCACGCGGCGGCGGGAGACAAGCTGCGAATATTCAATTTTAATTTCAGCCTGACGCAGAGCTACACGTTCTGGTCGGGCGTGATTGGCGGGACGTTTTTGACCATGGCGAGCCACGGCACGGACCAGACGATGGTGCAACGGCTGCTGGCAGCGCGTTCAGAGCGCGACAGCAAGAAAGCGCTGCTGGCGAGCGGCGTAATTATTTTTCTGCAATTTGCGCTGTTCCTGGTGATTGGCGTGATGCTTTATGTTTACCGCCAGCATATTCCGTTTCCCGTGCCGGAACATGATCCGGACCGGCTGTTCCCGGAATTCATCATCACGCAAATGCCGGTGGGGCTGGTGGGAATCGTGCTGGCGGCGATTTTTGCGGTGGCCATGTCGAATGCCAGTGGCTCGCTGAATTCGCTGGCGTCGTCGAGCATGATTGATTTTTCGCGCGTTCGGGGAAATGCGGCCGCTGTGCAGCAAAACGATGCGGCAAGGCAGTTGCGGCGTTCGCGCCAGTGGACGATTTTTTGGGACGTGCTGCTGGGATTGTTTGGCATGATTCATTGGGGGCCGGTGCTGGTGGCCGGACTGACCATCGCTTCGATTACCTATGGAAGCTTGCTGGGGACTTTTCTGCTGGTGGTGTGGAACCGGCGAGCGACCGCGCGCGGAGCGATCACCGGAATGGCCGCGGGACTAATTGGAATGACGGCGATACATTTTCTGACGCCCCTGGCGTGGACCTGGTACGTGCTGGCGGGGACGATTATTACATTCGCGGTGGGATCGCTTGTGAGCCTGACCGGTCAGCAGAGCGCAAAAGAATCTGATTCAGCCAATGGAGCGGCGGCATCGGCATGAATACGGCCAACAATCAACAACCGGGACTGATTCGCGGGCTGGGGCCATGGGCAGCGGCGGCCATCGTCGTGGGAACCATCGTTGGCACGGGAATTTTTATTGTTCCGGCGATCATGGCGCAAGCGGTGGGTACGGTAGGACTGGTAATGCTTGCATGGGTCATCGGCGGCACACTTTCACTTTTTGGGGCGCTCAGCGCAGCTGAACTGGGTGCAGCGATTCCAGAGGCCGGCGGAACGTACGCGTACATGAACCGCGCGTATGGGCCAGTGTGGGGTTATTTGTTTGGGTGGACGTACTCGATTATCGGCGCGCCCACGTCCATTGCCACGCTCGCTGCGGGACTCTTGCAATTTTCGAATTTCTTATTCCCCGTGATCGCGACGCCACTGTGGACGCTGCACTGGTCTCTTCCTTTCAGCCGCACTCATTTTCACTTCACTTTTACATGGGCGCAGCCGTTGGCTGTAGTGGCGATCGCGCTGGTCACATTGGTCAATTATTTTGGCGTGCGCCTTGGCGGGCGTGTGCAGGTGGTGCTGACTATCATTAAGATCGCGGCGGTCATAGCCGTGATTGCGATTGGATTCTTTCTGGGCAAAGGCACCGTGGCAAATTGTCATTCGGCTTCACCATTAGCGCGCGAGTTGGGGATTTCCGCGTTTCTGACCGGAATGGTAGGAGCACTTTGGGCGTACGACGGGTGGATCAACCTGACGTTTGTGGGTTCCGAAGTGCAAAATCCGGGACGAAATATCCCTCTTACGCTGATTTTCGGCGTCGTGCTCGTGGGAGCGATTTACGTCGCGATGAGCGCGGCCTGTTTCTACGTGCTGCCGTTTTCGCAAGCCGTGGCGTCGCCGCACATCGCTTCTGACATGATCGCGCGCGCCACCGGAGCCAATGCGGCGACATGGATGACAATTGTGATGATGATCTGCGCGCTGGGATCGTTGAATTCATCCATTCTAACGAATGCGCGCGTGGATTACGCGATGGCGCGCGACGGCTTGTTTTTCCGAGTCGCACGCGGCGTGCATCCGCGATTTCGCACACCCGCGAATGCGCTTATTTTTCAGGCGGTTCTCGCTTCTGTGATGGCGCTGACTGGAACATTCGCAGACCTTTTCTCGCTGTACATTTTTCTGATGTGGGTCTTCTACGCCGTGCAGACCGCCGGCGTGATAGTGCTGCGCAGGAAAGAACCAAACATGCCGCGGCCATATCGCACGTGGGGCTATCCGGTCGTGCCAGTGCTATTCATTCTTGGCGCGCTGGCGCTGACGGCGAATCTGCTGGTGCAGAGACCGTTGCGCTCGACGATTGGGCTGGCGGTGATGGTGATAGGGCTTCCGCTTTACGCGTATTGGCGCAAACGCGTTCCTGGCGAGCAAAATCCGCAATAGACTTTTAGGCAAGGGATCGCGGGAGGACGTCGGCGAAGACGAAACCGTCGCGCTCGACGATTTCTCCGAGAGTGGCGCCGATGGACGAGCTGAACATCGGGCCGGCTACGACGCAGGTGTGAAATTCGCCATTTTCGCCGCAGGGGTCCACGGACGGCGGCAAATCGACGAGAAGTTTTTCGTCAAACGCGCGGCCGGCGAAGCTGGCATCGAGTTTTTTTGGGTCAACACACGTGAGAAACGCGCGAAGGCCGCCCAAAATCATTTCGTGCGCCAGGTCGCGCGTGTCGCGGCGCCATAAGGGAAAGACCGGCGTCATGCCGCACTTCGCGAGATTTTCTTCGCGATATTTGCGGATGTCTTCCAGAAATAAATCTCCGAAAATCATGTGTGTGACGCCTTCAGAACGCGCCTGAGCCATCGCTTCAGACAAAGCACGTTCGTAAAAGACATTTGGGCACGGCGAAGGAATGGGAATTTTGACGAGCGGCAGATCCGCGGCGGCGGCTTGCGCGTCGAGAAGCGCTTCGCGCACCGCGTGCATGGCGACGCGATTGTGCGTGCGATTTATCGTGGTGAGGAGCGCGGTGATTTCCAGATCATTGCGTTGGCGCATCACGTGCAGCGACCACGCGCTGTCTTTGCCGCTGCTCCAGGAAAGCCAGGCTTTGGGTCTTGTGGTCATCTCACGCTCACAAATGCCGCTTAGTTACACGCGCACAGCATGATTGCACAGGATATGGAACCTGTGTGACGGTCGCAAAATAAATAGTACCTCAGCGGCTGAAGCCGCATTGATATTGCGGCGTTTACGGTACGGCTGAAGCCGTGCCCTTACAAAAGCGAGGGTCATCTCACACAAACTCTATAATGCCTCTCGGCGCTTTATTCAGGATAGATGAGGTATTTGGCGCGAATTTTGCGAAAAGCGTCGAGGTCGGACTGCCAGCCCCAGATGATGCTGGTGGGCGCTTCGCCGGCATTTAATTTTGCGATGGTGTCGGCGTTGCCGACGAGCTCGATCATTTTGTCGAACGAGAAATGTCCGGGATAAAGTTTGTGCAGCGCGACGGCGATTTCTAGGCCCATGAGCATGGAATTGAGCGACGCGCGATCTGTGATGACCAGTGAAATTCCCTGGCAGAGCTGGCCTTCGTAAAGACCGGAACTGGGCGTGAAATGCGTCGCCACGAAGCGCACGCCGGGAACGAATTGCTGGTTGAGTTCGTTTGCGAGCGGAATGGATCGAATCCAGGGAGCACCGAAAAGTTCGAAGGGCGTATCGGTGCCGCGCCCGACGGAAACGCCGGCAGCCTGGAGAATTTCGATGCCCGGATAAAGAAGCGCGGCGTTGAGCGAGCGCAAATTGGGCGACGGCGCGAACCAGGAAAGTCCGGTGGCTTCGAAAGGATCTTCGCGATGCCAGTCTTTCATTTGGATGACGTGCAAATCGGCGCCGATTTTGTTTTCGGCATTGAACATCTGCGCTAGCTCGCCGAGCGTCATGGCATAACGAACGGGCATCGGAAAATATCCGACGAAATTCAGTTTGTCGCGATCGAGCATCGGCCCTTCGATGGTGATCCCGTTGAGCGGATCGGGGCGGTCGAGAACATAGAATGAAATGTGGTGCCGCGCGGCGGCTTCCATCCCATAACCCATGGTGGTGATAAAAGTGTAGAAGCGCACACCGGCGTCTTGAATGTCGTAGACGAGGGCGTCGATTCCCTGAAGCATCTGATCCGTTGGGCGGCGCGTGTTGCCATAAAGGCTGTAGACAGGGAGACCGGTGGCTGTGTCGGTGGTGGAGGCGACTTTCGAATCCGCGGTGCCAAAAATGCCATGCTCAGGGCTGAAAATTGCTACGAGCTTCACGCCGGGAGCGTGCGCGAGGACGTCGATGGTGCGGCGTCCTTCGCGGTCCACGCCAGTTTGATTGGTGATGATGCCGACGCGCTTGCCTTGGAGCGGCGCGAAATTCTCCTGTTCAAGAACGTCAATGCCCGCCAGCGTTTCATCGCTGCGATGATAAATGCCCGCGAGATCGTAGGGACGTTCCGCATAGACGCTGCGGTCGATTTTTGACGTGAAGCCGGTGGTGTCGCCAACGTTCAACGCGGCGGCAACGGCGTTTGCGACCTTGGCGCGAAGGCTGTTCGTGGCAGGCCGCACGTACGGATGAACGCTGTTCGTCAACAAAATAATAAAAGTCTGGCTCGCGGGATCGATCCACACCGAAGTGCCGGTAAAACCGGTATGTCCGTAAGAGCCGAGCGGAAAAAGATCGCCGCGCGGAGCGGAAAACGCGGTGTCGATATCCCAGCCGAGGCCGCGAATGTTAGGACTCCATGGCGGCGTTTGCGGCGTAGTCATTTTGTGAACAGTGGCTGCGGCAAAAATGCGGCGGGAACTGCCGGGAATGCGGCCGTTGTCGAGCATCATCTGGCAGAAAATCGCCATGTCACTAGCGGTGGAGAAAAGGCCGGCATGGCCCGCGACTCCTCCGATGGCGCGCGAGCGCGGGTCGTGAACCACTCCGCGCAGAACATGTCCGAGGCCGGAGCCGGGCTTCACGCCGGGTGGCAAATCAATTTCCTCGGTGGGCGCGATTTTCGGAATCCAAGACGCCGGAGGCAAAAAGCGCGTGTGCATCATGTGCAGCGGACGATAAAAATTTTCTTCGGCATATTTGTCGAGGCGTTCGCCGGTGAGGCGCTTGACCAATTCGCCGAGCAAAATGAAATTGGTGTCGCTGTAAATAAAACGATCGCCCGGCGGCGCGATGAGCGTTTCGTGGTCAATCTCCTGAAAGAGCGCATCGTGACCGGCAAGCGCGGCAGAGAGCGGCGGATCGGGCGCGAGGCCGGAAGTGTGCGTCATGAGCATGCGAATGGTGATCTGGGCTTTCGGATCGTCCGGCCCGTTGCCGGCAAACTCCGGCATGTAGCGCACCAACGGATCGTTGAGGCGAATTTTGCCCTGCTCGAGCAGACGCATAATGGATGGCGTAGTGGCGAAAAGCTTGGTGAGCGAGGCAAGGTCAAAAATCGTGCTGGTGGTCATGCGCTCGCGATGCGGGATAAGCGCGCGTTCGCCAAATGCTCTCAAGTAAATCACGTGTCCGCGATGGCTGACGAGCAAAAGGCCGCCCGGAATTTCGTCGTGCTGGACAGCGCTTTCCATTATCGGAGCGAGTGCGGAGAGATCCGGACGCTGGGATTCTTGCGCCGCTGGTGTTTTGCGTGTTTGCGCGCCGAGCCAGGCGCTGGAAAACACGAACAAGATCGCGGAAAAAAGGACCACGATGCGAGTAGGAAACAGGTGTGGAGAGCGTTTGTTGTGCCGCATAGAGCCGTGTGCTATATACAGCCGCGAAGTGGCAGCGTCAACCCTTGAATTCAATTTTTCTAAAAAAATGCATGGACGTGAATTATCGGATGTCGCGCGATTTCTGCTGATGACCCCGTTATGAACCCCTCAGCGAACGTCAAAAAACAGTGGCGAGCCAGCGCGTCGCGCGCGCGAAGCGGCGAGAAATGGGCGCGGAAAACGCTCGCAAAAATGACGCTCGATGAAAAGCTCGGACAAATGGTGATGGTCCCTTATTGGGGGCGATTCAGGTCCGCCGAAGATGAGAGTTTTCGCGAGCTGATGCGTCACGTGAAGGAGATTCACGCTGGCGGAATTATGTTGGAGGCGCGGCGCACGCCTGCGGGAATCGAGCGTAGTCACGTTTATCCCAGCGCGGCCGTTGCCAACGAATTGCAACGAGCGGCCAAAATTCCGCTGCTGGTCGCTGCGGATTTCGAAAACGGAACGGCGATGCGGCTCGCGGATGGAACATCGCTGCCTGCGGCAATGGCTGTGGCGGCGACCGGCGATCCACACGACGCTTTCACGATGGGAAAAATCACAGCGCTTGAGGCTCGCGCGGCAGGGCTGAATTGGATTTTCGCTCCGGTCTGCGACGTGAACAGCAATGCGGATAATCCGATTATCAACACGCGCTCGTTTGGCGAAGATCCAACGCGCGTGTCGGAATTGGCGGCGCAGTTCATTCGTGGAGCGCAAGAAAATGGCGCGATGGCCACAGCAAAGCATTTTCCGGGACATGGCGATGTGAACACGGATTCGCACATTGCTGTGCCGGTCGTGTCCGGCGACTTGGCGCAACTGAATCGTGTGGAGCTTGCGCCTTTCCGCGCGGCGATTGCTGCGGGCGTTGGCGCGGTTATGTCGGGACATTTGGTCGTTCCAGCGCTTGAGCCGGACCGCAATACTCCAGCAACTCTCTCGCCGAGCATCCTCACGGATTTACTGCGCAGGAAAATGGGATTTGAAGGAATTGAAGTCACCGACGCGCTCGACATGGGCGGAGTGACCACTATTGATTCGCCGCCGAATGTTGCGGTGCGCGCCATCGAGGCTGGCGCTGACGTTCTGCTGATGCCGCCGAATCCCGATGCCGCGATCGCGGCGCTGCGGCAAGCGGTTAATTCCGGCGAGTTGCCGCCCGCGAGAGTGAACGAAGCCGTTCTGCGGATTTTGCGCGCCAAGGCGGAGCTGCAACTCGAGCGCAACCGGCTGGTTGATTTGAGCAGGTTAAACGAAGTTTTCAGCTCGCCAAAATTCAAAGCCGAGGCGCAGGACATCGCGCAGCGAGGAATCACGCTGATTCGCGACGAGCAAAAGATTCTTCCGCTTGACGCTGCAAAGTCGCTGCGCGTGTTACTGGTGATTGTTTCCGGCGATCCGGATCCGCATCCGGGCTCGATAATCGAGCAGGAGCTGCGCGCGCGCGTCGATGCGGTGCAAACAATTAGAGTGGATACGAATTTCGTGAAGGCAAGCTCGGTGCAATTGCCGTCGCCGGAATCTTACGATGTGGCCATCGCAACCGTACTCGTAAGAGTTGCCGATCGCAAAGGCACGGTCGGCTTGCCGGCGGACGAAATCAATTTACTGAATCGATTAATCAGCGGTGAAAGACCGGTAATTGTCGCGTCGCTGGGCAGTCCGTATCTGGTGGCTCAATTTCCCAGCGCGAAAACGTGGATTGCAGCGTTCGGCACACAAAATGCCGTACAGCGAGCGATGGTGCGCGCGATTTTTGGCGAGACAGCCATTGGCGGCCGGCTTCCCGTGAGCGTACCGGGAGTGGCCAAGCTCGGCTCCGGATTGAAAAAGGCTGCGAATCCGATGGTGCTCACGCCCGCTGCTGATTCGATGGCTGCGAAGCTGAAGCCTGCTTTCGCGATTGTGGAGCGCGCCGTTGCGGAGCGCGCATTTCCGGGAGGGGTACTCGCAGTCGGACTTGAAGGAAAGCTGGTCGTGCATCCGTTCGGCCATCTGAGCTATGCGGCAAAATCGGCAGCGGTAAAAGTGGACACGATTTACGACGCCGCTTCGCTGACAAAACCAATCGTCACCGCTACCGCGATCATGATGCTCGTCGCAAACAAGCAGATTGATTTGGACGCGCCTATTTCGCGCTATTTGCCAGGTTGGGGGGCTGGTCCAAATCCTGACTGGCGGCACAGAGTCACCGTGCGAGAGCTGCTGCTGCATACGTCCGGGCTTCCCGCGCATCGCGAATTTTTCAAGAGCGCCAAGAATGCGGCGGAAGTGCGCAAGCAGTTATTTGCAGAGCAATTGGCCGCGTCACCGGGAACAAAAATTGAGTACTCGGACCTGGGGTTCATACTGCTGGGCGAAATCATCGAACGGCTGACCGGAAAATCCCTCGACCAATTCGCGAGCGAAGCGATTTTTGCGCCGCTTGGAATGCGCGACTCGTGCTTCAATCCGCCCCGCGCGTTGCGCGCCAGGATTGCGCCGACGCAAAATGACAAAGCCTACCGCAAACGCCAATTGCATGGCGAAGTGGACGATGCCAATGCGTTCGCGCTGGGCGGCGTTGCCGGGCACGCGGGATTGTTCAGCACCGCAACGGATGTGGCCGTGTTCGCACAGATGATGCTGAACGGCGGAATTTACGCGCATCAGCGCATTCTGCCGCGAGCCATTGTTCCGGAATCTACAAAGCGCGTGAGCGTCGGCGATTCCGCGCGAACTTTAGGCTGGGACGTGCCTACGGGAGATTCGTCGAGCGGCCATTATTTTTCAGCGGAGAGCTACGGACACACGGGATTCACGGGGACTTCGATGTGGATTGATCCACGGAGCAATCTTTTCGTGATACTTCTCACCAATCGCGTTCATCCATCGGCGGCGAACGAGAAAATCCGCCAGGTGCGCCCCGCCGTGCACGATGCGATTGTGAAAGCACTAGGGCTCGCAGGCAAGCTCTCTAATAAGTGATAACGAGCACAGTACAATCCTCGCACCTTGTTACTTGACGGCAGCCCAGCGCATTTCGTTCTGCGGCTATAATCTTTTCGAATGAAACGAATTTCGCGCCTGGCGGTTACCGAACGGCGGAATCCGCGCTCGAGAAATCTGGACCAGAAATCGACGCTCGAGATTCTGCGCGTGATCAATCGTGAGGATGCGCAAATCGCTGGAGCAGTCCGGCGCGAAATCCCGAAGATTGCGCGGGCCGTGGATGAAATTGTTGCGCGCATTCGCAAAGGCGGGCGACTGTTTTACATTGGCGCGGGAACGAGCGGACGTTTGGGAGTGCTCGACGCGTCTGAAGTTCCTCCGACTTTTGGCGTAAAGCGAACGATAGTGCAAGGAATCATCGCTGGCGGAAAGCGGGCGCTGACGGTTTCAGTGGAAGGAGCCGAGGACCATGCCTCGCAGGGCCCGCGCGACCTGCGCGCAAAGGGTTTGCGCCCTATTGATGCTGTGGTCGGCGTGGCCGCAAGCGGCACCACGCCCTATGTGCTTGGAGCGCTGAAGTTCGCGCGAGAACGCAGAGCTTATACAATTGCCCTGACCACGAATCCGCAAACACCGGTATCACGCTTGGCGAATTTGACCATCGCACCGCTCGTCGGCCGCGAAGTGATCGCGGGCTCAACGCGCATGAAATCCGGGACAGCGCAAAAAATGGTCCTCAACATGATTTCTACAGCGACGATGGTGCGCCTTGGCTACATTTACGACAATTGGATGATCGGCGTTGCGAAGGCCAACCGGAAATTGCTACGGCGCGCTTTACGGAACCTGCGCGAAGCTACCGGCGCGAGCGGGCAAACTGCAAAGCGCGCCCTGCGCGAAACGCGAGGAGACTTGCGCGTGGCGCTCATCATGTTGAAATCAGGATTGCGCGCGCAGGAGGCGCGGCGCTTAGTGGAAGCGCATCGGGGCAATGCGAGGAAAGCCCTTGACGAAGCTCTCAGGCAAAATCAAAAGCATGCATAGGAAAGAAAAGCAGCATGGATAAATTCAAAATTCAGGGCGGGCGCAAACTGGAAGGCGCCGTGCGCATCAGCGGCGCAAAGAATGCGGCACTGCCCATCATGGCCGCGGCGCTGCTCACCTCGGACATAGTCGAGCTCGACAATATTCCGCGTGTGCGCGACATCATCACCATGGCGAAGCTGCTGGCGCACATGAAAGCTCACGTGGTCGCGCAAGACGTGCCGCCGTCGGCAATGGCCATCCAGACCGAAGAAATTTCCCACGCGGAAGCGCCATACGAGCTGGTGAAAACGATGCGCGCTTCAGTGCTGACGCTTGGGCCGCTCCTCGCGCGATTCGGCTACGCGCGCGTTTCGCTTCCCGGCGGCTGCGCGATTGGAGCGAGGCCAATCGATCTGCACATTCAAGCGCTCGAAAAAATGGGCGCGAGCATGACTACGGAGCACGGCTACGTGGAGGCGCGCGCCGAGCGTCTGCGCGGCGCCGAAATTCACTTCGAGAGAATCACCGTCACCGGCACGGAAAACATTTTAATGGCGGCCACGCTCGCCGAAGGCGAAACCGTGCTCACCAACGCAGCGCGCGAGCCGGAGGTTTCGGACCTCACCGACCTTCTGATGAAGATGGGAGCGCAAATTCAAGGCGCCGGAACGTCGACGATCCGCGTGCGCGGGGTGGAAAAGCTTCACGGCGCGGCGCATCGAGTGATTCCGGATCGCATCGAGGCGGGAACATTTTTGATCGCCGCCGCGATGACTCGCGGAGACGTCACGCTCACAGATTGCCAGCCCAGCCATTTGGCCGCGACCATCGACAAGCTCGCAGAATGCGGCGTCGAAGTCACCGCGAAAAGCGACACCAGCCTGCGCGTGCGCGTGCCCGGCAAGCTGCGCGCCGCCGACGTCATCACCGAAGAATATCCCGGCTTTGCCACGGACATGCAGGCGCAATACATGGCGCTGGCGACGCAGGCGGACGGCGACTCCTCGATTACGGAAACAATTTTCGAAAATCGCTTCATGCACGCCAGCGAAATCATCCGTATGGGCGCGAACATAGAAATCGACGGGCGTAAAGCTATCGTCCATGGACCCACTCCGCTGAGCGGCGCGACCATCATCGCCTCTGACCTCCGCGCCAGCGCATCGCTTGTGCTGGCCGGATTGGTCGCGGAAAACACCACGTACGTGGAGCGCGTCTACCACATCGATCGCGGCTACGAGCGCATCGAAAATAAATTGATGGCCCTCGGCGCGCGCATCGAACGGGTAAGCTGAAACAGATTACCGTGGACCTTGCCGATTCACTTTTTCTGCAGCGGGAAGACGAGGAAGACCTGTTCGACAAACTAAAGGGGATCGAAATAACCTACGGCCAGCGAAAGGACGAGCGCCGCGTCGTCATGCCTCACACTCTGATTCACTCCTCGGAGCTTTTCGACGCCGCCATCCATCAAGGAAGGCCATCAGAAATGAATAACTCGTCAGTAGAGGTCCGCGGGGTCCGATGTAGGCGAGTACATCGCGCGGAAGGAGTGCGCCAATAGGAAAGAATTTTATTTTGCTGGCGTGCGGCGCGGTTGAAACCGTGCCTTGACGAAAACGAAAGCGACGGAGAGAGGCCGCAGATTCGTGGAGGGCGCGCGATTCTGCGCTACAGGGGCAGGGCACGCAGGCTGAGAGCCTGTACCACGCGAAGGCGACGCGACTCTGCGAGTCGCGCGGGCGCGGCAAGCCAGCGCCCCTACGAAGGCGGAAGGGCAAGAGCGGCAAATTCGCAGGAGGCGCGAACGGCGCTACACAGGCAAGGGCACACAGGCTAAAGCTGTGCCACGCGCGCGTGCGAAAAATTGGCGATCGATCAAATTGGGGGGAATTGGGGCAGAACTGGCCTTGGAGGTGACTCTTATGCACGGGCGGGGGAATTTCGGGCGGGCGGCGGGGCGGTTAGTGCTAACGTAGGAAATTGCCTCCGAGGAGGATGGCTTGTCCGAGTCCCAGCCGTCGAACGACCCCGAAGCACAGAAGCGGCGAAGCACGCGCATAGCGCAATCCGTGCCGATCACGGTGACGGGTGTGGACGCGCTGGGACAGGCGTTCAAGGAGCGCACTTCGACCGTCTCGGTGAACTGCCACGGCTGCAAGTACCATTCGAGGCATTACGTTCCCAAAGCATCTCAACTGACCATCGAAATTCCGCGCGGGGATGACACTCCGCCGCGAATGGTGGAAGGGCGCGTGGCGTGGGTGCAGCGGCCGCGCACGGTGCGCGAACTTTTCCAGATTGGCGTTGAATTCACCACGCCTGGCAACGTGTGGGGCATTGCGTTTCCTCCCGCGGATTGGTTCCCGCTGCCCGGCGACGCCGCAGAGGAAGTAGAAATTCCGCTGCCGGGGGCAAGCGCTCCAGCCGCGAAAAAAGAAGAAATTGCGGCAGCGCCAGTTTCGAGCGCTTCGAAACATGCTGCGCCTGCCAAACTGGATGAAAATGCAAGCGCGCCTGCGCCGGAACAAAACAAGGTTCACGTCCTGCCCGCGCCAGCGCAAGAGACCATGTCTGCCGCGCGGCAAATGGCGCGATTGCTCGCCGAGGCGAAGCAGCATTTGCGGCGAACGATGCAAACGGACGCGGCGGAGGCGGTGGCGCAGGAAGTTCGCACAGCGCGCGAAGAGGCCGAGCAGCACCTGCGCAGCACGGTAAACAGCGCCGTTGAAAATTCTGTAGCGAAGGCCGCGGAGCAGTCGGTGCAAGCAGCGGTGAAAAGCGCGGTGGAGAGTTCGCTGCAGAAACTTGTGGAGCAGGCCACGCAGCAGGTGGTTCAAAATGCGCTGGCGGCTTTTGAAAAAGCGCGCGCGGCAAGCACGCCGAAGGCCGAGGAATTGGACGCGCAAGTTCGCTCCGCGGTCGAGCGCGTGGTGGAAAGTTCGGCAGCGAAACTCGCGGAGCAAACCATACAGGCAAGCGTGCAGCACAGTGTCGAGCAGGCGGTGAAGAAGGCGACGGCGAATTTGCCGGTGCAGGCTGCCGGCGTTGCTGGTGGCATTGCGGTTACCAGCGAAGAAATGCTGCGGCAACTGGATGAGGCGGCGCAGGCGCGGCTGGAGAATTGGAAAAAAGAGATCGAGCAGAGCGCTGGAGAAGTGCGCAGCAAATCGCTCGAGCGGCTGAATCAGGAGTCGGAATCGGCGGCGCGGAAATGGCAGATGCAATTCGACGCTGCGCTCAGCGGCGCGTCCGAGCAGATGAACGAGAAGTTGAATCAACTGTCGCAGGCGGCGACGGCGCGCGCGGAGCAAGAGATTTCCGCGAGGAGCGCGTCATTGCAAGCGTTGCTGAACGAAGCGGCGCTCGAAGCGCAGAAAAATTTGGATGCGCTGGGCACAGGGCTGGAAGAAAAGCGCGAACGCGCGGAGGCGGCAAGCGCGAAAGCTGAGGAAGCTACGCGACGGGCGGAAGAAATATCCGCGCAAGTGGAGGCGAAATCTCGCGCGAGTTACGATGAAGCGCGAAAAAAGCTGGATGATTTGCTGAATTCGCAGGCCAGCGAATTGGATCGCCGCGCGGACGAATTGCTGCAGAAAAAAGCGGGCGAGCTTGAGAAACCGATTCAGGAAATCGCCGACCAATCGCTGCAACGGCTGGCGCAACGGCTGGAAGAGCAACTGGCGCCGCATTACCAACGCGCGCAGGAAATGGGCGCGCAACTGGATGCGTCAAACCGGCAAGCGGAAAGCATGCTGGAGCAGTTCCGTTCGCAGATGCACGACGTTTCCGAGCAGGCGCTGGAGGCTTCACTCGAACGCATGCGCCAACAAACGGCGGAATTGCCGGTGGAATTCGAGCAAAAGTGCCGCGTGGCGCTCACGAAAATGGAAGAGGAGTTGGAGGCCAAGAGCACGGATGCGTCACACACCACATTTGAGGCGCTTTATAAAGCTTCCGAGTGGTATCAGAAAAAAGCGCAGGCGGGAATGCAGTCGGCGCTGGAAAAAGTGCTGGACCAATCCACGGGAGACATGCGCGAGCGCGCGGCGGAGCTTTCGCGAATGTTCGCGTCAGAACTCGATCATTGCAGCCGCAGCTACGTGGAACATGCGCAAGGCATGATTGAAGAAAGCGCGAAAGAGGTTAAAGAACGCACGCGCGAAAATTTGACGGAGATGGTGCTAACGACTTCCGCGACGGCGATGGACGAATTGGGCCGGCTTGCGCGCGAGAGCCTGGCGCGTTTTGAGGAGGCTGCTGTTGCATCGACGCAGGATGCGCATGCCAGCGTGCGTCAGAAAACGGAGCAGGCGATGGCGGAATTCGAAAACCGGCTGGAAGAACGGATGGTTCAAAGCGCGGCGGAAGCGCGGCGGAATCTGGAAGAGAAGCTGAAACCGCTGGCCCAGGAATTTTACGCAGCGCGCGAGAACGAGCAGGGCGCGTGGCTGGAACGCATGAAGGGAACCGTGGAGCAGTCCATCGAACAGTACAAAGAGCGGCTGGAAAATGCGTCGAATTCATGGCTGCTGGCCTCCGCTACGACGCTCGGGCAGCATTCCAAAGGCGTGCTCGAAACGCTTTCGCACGCAGCGGAGGAGCGCCTGCGCGATACTTGCGCGGATGTGTTTGCGGACTTAGGCGAAACGCTCCGAGCGCGTCTCCTTGGGCTTTCGACGAACGTCGGAACCTCCAACAAGCCGCCCGAAAAAAAGTAAGGCAAGATTTTGGTTGCGCAGGATTTTCCTCGCTACGAGGTCGGCGAAGGTTTCGGGGTTGTCTGACTCGCCCAGTATCTCCGTCCCCGCTCCATACCAGTAAATCTTCCCGCTGCAAAAGCCGAAGGTCGTCCGAACGTGCCCGAAGAGCCCTCCCCCGCCGCTGAGTCGGGCCGATGAAAGCGCCCCATAGCAGCAAACGATTTTCGAACGCATCGCATTGACGCCCCCAGAAGATATCAGGTATATCTGTATTCATCGGAAACGGATGCCTGTCGAAACCTATCCCGACCAGCTTGAGCCTTCAGATCACAACGCAGTGATCTGGCGTTTCATGGATATCAGCAAATTTACGGACTTGATGGGTACCGGCGAACTCTATTTCTGCCGCGCTGACCTATTTCAGGACAAGAGCGAAGGCTTGCCGCCAGAAAATTACCTTCCGTCGCCGGATTTGCACCCTCTCGATATAGCGGACAGGCGGAAAATTGATGATTCAATTGGATGCGTAGCGCAGTTCCGTGAGGCTTTCTACGTCAACTGTTGGCATCTATTCCGCGAAGAAACGTGGGAGATGTGGGAGCACTACGGCAAAGATGGAGTGGCTATCTGTTCGAATTATCGCGTACTAAAAGCGTCCCTCGATGCAATGCATGATCGTGCTTTCATCGGACTTGTACGGTACGGATCACGCCATATGACCGGATGGAATCTCTTCCGATTTATCATGACAAAGCGAGCGGAATTTGCGGGTGAGCGAGAGGTCAGAGCATTTTTGTGGATCATTGATCCGCACGCAGGAATCAATCGGCACATCGACGCGGATAACGGAGTACATGATCGTCCGCTTACCCCGCCGCCAGACCGAGTATTAAAAAGGTACAGACGTAAAGTGGATGTACAGGAATTGGTATCTGCGGTTGTCGTTAGCCCTCGGGCTTCTGGAAAGACTTTTGGCGAGATCGACGAGCTAATAAAAAGTAAGGGGTACGTGATCCCCGTTCTGGCATCAGCTTTGGCTTGCTTCCGGGAACTTTTGCCGGAGCAAGTATCTTTCACTCTCCCTTCGGTTTCCAACCATAAATAAGCCGAAGCAAGAACCGCTTCACGGCCGGCATCTTCTCGCCAGCACGTTCATTGTCTGGATACCATAGCTGCAACCAGAAGCTCGCTGGTCTTGGCATACTGTACTTCGCGGCCGCATACCCGACCAACGTAAGCAAAATCCCCCCGCCGACGACAGTCACCAGCCCGATTTCCAAGACAACTTTGGGAGAGAGGTATAGGCAGTATGCGACGGTCGCGACCGCAAACGCTTCCCACAACCACTTGTGCATACCTCTCATTTCAGTCAGCCTCTAAGAATCGCTGTTCAACTGAAAAATACTCGTTCTGCACTTCAATCGAATCCAGACCGGGTGCGTCGTATTCATGAAAATCCCTGATCGTCCAACCCAGCTTTTCCAGTTCCGTCTTTCGATTTTGACGCCGTGCTTCGTAATCCAATCCAATTTCACCGTAAGGCAGAACGCCAACGGTTATATAGACTGACCCGGTTGAATAATCTTTTTCGGTCGCCAGCTTTTCTGTATTCTTCGCGTCCCACCAACTATCTGGGACGGACACCGCCAGATTGTATCCACCGCTGCCAATGCCATGTCGAAAACCGAAATATAGACACGGCGTCCACACACGGGGATGGCCTAAGCGGTTAGGAAGCTCGACGCCTTGAATCAATTCTTCAAATGACAAGCCGCCAGCGTGAAATGTCTTGTGATCGTCCCACCAGATGAGATGAGGCAAACGGTCCTTGCTCAAGGATAGAACCGTGAAGTTCAGGCCGCGTCGCAACACGGATTTATCATCAACTCGCTTGCAGAGTTGTTCCCAGTCCTCTTCTGTTTCGACCAGCCTGCATTTGATCAACAAGTCTCGCGGCTTGTTGATCCTGATGCTAACTTGGTAGGGAATGAAGTCCGCGCTCGTGTCCGATTTCTTTCCGACAACCCAAAGTTCCAAGAAAATCGAACCAAAAAGTACTCCAAGAACAATGCTTTGTGCGGTGGTGAAGGAAAGCAAGTAGTAGAAGCCAGCCCCGAATGCCGCCCAAATCAGAATGTTCTTTGCCAAGCTCTTCAATATAAGGACAATGTTCTTAGTCACGGTACCCGAATTGTAACCGAAATGAAGGAACAATAGTGTTGGAGGAATCGGTGCAAGCGGCGCAGCCGAATTGCTATAATTGCTTTTGTGGGCGCTAGTCGCGGCGGGAGATGCGGTGTTTCTGAACTATCGGAGTGTTGATTGAGGGGCGTTGGTTGCCCACAGATGGATGAGTGTCATGCGATTTCGGTCTAAATTGCGACAGCCAAGAGAAGCCTCCGAACCCACAGTGACGAAAGTCCACGACGTCTATATGACGCCGGAAGGGCGGGTCGAAGGCGAAGATCAAACCACGAAGAACGCCCTCGAAGGCGCGAAGTCGATCCTTCGCCAGTCTGAGAAAACCGAGAATGGACTGAGCTAGCTAGCCAACCCGTCAGCCCAGTTTTGGGCCGTTTCGGACGTTGATTTCGCACGCCTCATAATTGGAACGACTCCCGAAGACCCGGAGAAGCGCTAACTGGCCCGCTTTCCGAATTTTTGGGCAAAACGGGTAATTTTTGGGCAAAACCGGTTTATTAGGCAAAGCCGGGGCACCCGCCGGTGAATTTTTTTGAAGCGCGGCTTCGGTATAATGCTGGGATATGGCGAATCGCGCGTATGCGAGTGTTTGGGCCGCGGATTTTTCCGAAGAGACGCTGATCGAGCGCTGGAAACAATTTCTGGAGACAGTTCCCTTCTCGAGCGAGCAGCGCGGGTTCACTGAACTGGTGATTCGCGCGGTGGATACGACGGAAACGCCGATTTTCGAGCAGGATTTGCGCTCAGGCGAATACGGCGCGGAGGTGCTGGTGGAGCTGGCGCGGGAGCACGCGCATAGCGATTGCTCGTATGAAACGCAAGCGTTCTGGGATTTGTGGAGCTACGACGAAGGCACCGGAGTTTGGAAGCAAAAGCCTCAGCCGATTGGGATTATTTGCTACGGAAGCGACTTTGATGAAGGCATGTGGAAGGAGCAGGGGCATTTTCTTGTGGATGCTGGATTCGAGCATTTTTTCACGGGCCACGCGGGGCTGCTGGGCTTTCGCCGGAAAGGCGCGGAGCCAGCGAAGCATCCGGAAGAGGCGGCGTTCGTAGCGGTAATGTCGCAGCCGGAGAATTTGCAGGAGTACCAGGAGAAGACGCGGCAGAATATACGCAAGCTGTATGACTGGATGGCGCGCGTGGAGCAGGCGATGCCGGTGGAGCGTTACCAATTGTGGTCCGAGGGAGAGGAGAACTTTGAGGCGCGCATGGAGGAGATTTTAGCGGGGCGGTAGCGCGGGGTGTGAAGGGTACTCGGGGTAAACCGGCGGGTTAGTGAGGCAGCGCCGGGGCATAGTGGGGAGATGGTGGCAAAGCGGCGTCGAGCCGCCGCACTCCAAAAAAGCGAAGGCAGCCCGCTCAGGAACGGGCAAGCGCTGCCGTTAGGAGAACACGGCCAAAGAAAACGCGCCGCGCCTGTATGAAAAGGCGAGAAGCCGCAGATTCGCAGAAGACGCCCCGACAAAGAGCGCCGAGGGCAAGCGATTCTGCGCTACCAACGGCGAAACGGCACCCATGGCGCCGCGGGCAGGGCAAGCAGCGTCCCTCCGAACGAGCGCAAGAATCGCGCATCGAGGTAGCGTCAAAACCCCCACCCTTCGCAGAAGACACTCAGGATGGGCACCCTGCGAAACGGCGTGCGATGGACAGGGCAAGCCGCTGCCCCTACGAAAGCGTTCGCGGGTCAGGACGGCCCCGACGGGAGTCGCCGGCGAAGAAACGTGCGCGGCGTATCGGGCTTTCGCGGAGGAGACGCGCAAGATACAATTCAAGTTCAACTTATCTTGTATCTCGGCGGGCGGGAGGTGAGGCATGCGACGAGTGTTAGCAGTGGCTCTGATGAGCGCGTTAACGATGATGGTGGCGGCGTGCAGTGGTACCTCAACCGAGCCACAAGCAACTAAAGTGGCTGCGCCGGCGTATCCACCAGAAGTGGAAAAGGCGGCCGAGAAGCTTTTCGGCATTGAGGCGGAAGTCATTACTTACGGGGATCTGGCGAAAAACGGAAAGCAACAGGCGCTTGTCGTTAGCCGGTTGAAAATCAGGCCAGAGACGATGCAGCCGGGACTGCTGGTGACGAGGGCAGTGATTATCCAGAAGGCCGACGATTCGTGGGATGAAGTCTTTTTGTGCGACGAGCATCTAAAGAACCCTAAAGGATTTTTGGGCGGCCAGCCGGTAGCGGCGATAGGCGGATGGCGCTTGCAAACGGAGACGGACCCGAAGGACGGCCTGGAGATGTATTTCACGCCGCTGCAAAAACCGGCAGGCGGGTACATTCAGACGTATGAAGTGCGATGGAATCCGGCGGTGAAACGTTACGAAACGCTGGACCGGAATTATAAGGACTTTCTGAAGGAATTGCCGTCTCTTGAGCCGATTAATACGGAACAATAATGAGCGCAGCAGCAGAGACAATTAGCGCGGCGAAAAAGCCGCAGAAGAAGGCCAGAGCGGCAGCGGAGTTGCGGCGGCTGATCCCCTATCTGGGGCCTTACAAGGGCGCGACTGCGTGGGGTCTGCTGATGCTGGCGGTGATGGGATTGATCGGCGCGCTGCCGCCGTTAATTATCGGCTCGATCATAGACTGCCTGAGGGGTTCGCCGCAGCCGATGCCAAATCTCACAGAGGCGTCGCCTACGGGAGCGGCGACATTCTGGCACTCCGTGCTGAAACCAATTCTTTATTTCTATCAGCCGGAGAACCGGCATACGCTAGGGATTCTTTGCCTGATGCTGATCGGCGTAGTCGTGGTGAAGGGCATTTTCTCATTTGCGTCGCGCTGGGTGCTGATTGGGATTTCGCGCGACATTGAATACGACTTGCGAAACGATTTGCTGACGCGGCTGGTGAAGCTGGAGCCGGAGTTTTACGTGCGAAATCGCACGGGCGACCTGATGTCGCGGTGCACGAATGACTTGAGCGCGGTGCGCATGGTGCTGGGTCCGGGAATTATGTACAGCGCGACCACACTCGTGGGCATGGCGGTAGCTCTCGCAGTAATGGCCAAAATATCGCCGCGGCTCACGCTGGAAGTTCTCTTCCCTGTTCCGTTTGTGTTCGTCACGGTGAGGTACTTCGGGACAGTGATCCACGAGCTGCAAGCGAAGATTCAGGCGATGCTGGCTACGCTTTCGGCGAAGGCGCAGGAGAACCTGACCGGAATCCGCGTGGTGCGAGCCTACGGGCAAGAGGCGGCGGAGACGCGGTCGTTTGACGAAGCAAATAAGCAATACGTGGGGCAGAACATACGAATGATTCGCGCGTGGAGCCTGTTCTTTCCCGCGCTGTCGACAATTATTGGATTTTCAGTGGTGTTCGTGCTGTGGCAAGGCAGCCGGATGGTGGTTCAGGGGCACATTTCGCTCGGCGCGTTGATCGCGTTTTATACATTTGTCGGCCAGCTGGTGTTTCCGATGATTGCGCTGGGCTTCGTGACGAATATCTTTCAGCGCGGCGCGGCGTCGATGGGGCGGCTGAACTACATTTTGGACGTGGAGCCGGGAATTGCTGATGTGGGAACGCCGAAAGAGACGCCGAGGGAAGTTCGAGGCGAAATTGAATTCCGAAATTTGACGTTCACTTATCCTACGACGCGGAGCGGAAACGGAACGCAACCGGCAAATGGCGGAAATGCCGGCGCGAACGAGCCAGTGCTGCGAAATATCAATTTACACATTGCGGCGGGATCGACGGTGGCGATCGTGGGGCCTACAGGGAGTGGGAAAACGACGCTGGCGGGCCTGATCGCGCGGCTGTGGGAAGCGCCGGCGGGCACACTTTTCATCGACGGCAAATCGATTCGCGAATGGCCGCTCGCGGCGCTGCGGAGGGCGATCGGTTTTGTGCCGCAGGATGCGTTTTTGTTCAGCGACACGCTGCGCGAGAATATTTCGTTTGGCGTGGAAGAGGCGACGCTGGAAGCAGTGGAAGACGCATCGCATGTGGCGAATATCGCGGGTGACATTTCGGATTTTCCGGGGCGCTACGAGACGATAGTGGGCGAGCGAGGAATCACGCTTTCGGGCGGGCAAAAGCAGCGGACGACACTGGCGCGGGCGCTGATTCGCAACCCGAGGATTCTGATTCTGGACGACGCGTTTTCGAGCGTGGACACGGACACGGAGGAAAAAATTCTCCAAGGATTAGAGGACGTGTTCAAGGAGCGCACCACGATATTGATTTCGCACCGATGTTCGACGGTGCGCGATGCGGATCAAATTGTGGTGTTGCGCGTCGGCGAAATCATCGAAAAAGGAACGCATGAAGAGCTGATCGGGCTCGGCGGATATTACGCGGAGCTATATCAAAAACAGTTGCTCGAAGAAGAGCTGGCCAGGGAATGAGCGCGAGCGCCCATCACGAAGAAGAAAAGCTGGGGCGGATCTACGATTCGCAACTGACGTGGCGGCTGCTGAAGTATCTGAAGCCGTACAAGTGGCGCGTTTTTGCGGCGATTGCGCTGACCATGGTGGTCACGCCTTTGCGGCTGGTGGGGCCGCGGCTGTTTGCCACAGTGATCGACCGTTACATCACGCCGGCGCTAAGCCACAAGATAACGGTCAACGCGGCGTTCCACGGGATACTGTGGATTTCGCTGGCGTTCATCGCGACGCTGATTCTCAGCTTCCTGTTTCAGTACGGACAAGTGCGCATAATGCAGTCGGTCGGGCAGCACACGATGTACGACCTGCGCAAGCAGATTTTCGGGCACTTGCAGCGGCTGCCGATGAGCTTCTTCGACCGCACGCCAGTGGGGCGGCTGGTGACGCGCGTAACCACGGACGTGGATGCGCTGAACGATTTATTCGCGGCGGGCGTGGTGGCCATGGTGAACGACTTCTTCTTCCTGGTGGCCGCAATCGCCTACATGCTGAAACTGAACTGGAGGCTGGCGCTGGCTGCATTCGCGGTGCTGCCGCTGATGTTCGGCGTGACGTGGCTTTTCCGAAACGCCGTGCGCGACGCAAACCGGCGGATCCGCACAGGGGTGGCGCGCATCAATGCGTTCCTGCAAGAGCACATCGGCGGAATGGCCGTGATTCAGCTTTTCAACCGAGAGCGAAAGGCGCAGGAGCAGTTCAAAGGGCTGAACCTCGCGTATAACCTCGCCTTCAAGAAGGCCATCAAGGCGTATGCGCTTTTCTACCCGGCAATCGATCTGCTGTCTTCATCGGGATACGCGATGATTTTCTGGTTTGGCGGCCTGCGGCAGCTTGCGGGAGGTTTGGGCATCGGCGTGGTTGCGGAGTTCTATATGTATTCGCAACAGTTTTTCATGCCCATTCAGGATTTGAGCGAGAAATTCAACATTCTGCAATCGGCTATGGCGGCGTCGGAACGGATTTTCAAGCTGCTCGATGAGCCGCTAACGGTGCAATCCGCGGAAAACGCGGTGAAGCTGGAAGCGCCGAAGGGCGAGATTGAATTTCGCAATGTGTGGTTCGCATATCGCGGCGGCGAAAATCCGAAGGAAGAGGATTGGGTATTGCGCGATGTGTCGTTCCGCGTGGCGCCGGGACAGAACATAGCGATTGTGGGACACACGGGCGCGGGCAAGACGACGATTATTCAGCTCTTGCTGCGGTTCTATGACGTTCAACGCGGGGAGATTCTGCTGGACGGCGTGAAGATTCGGAATTTGCAACTTCAGGATTTGCGGCGATTTTTCGGAATTGTGCTGCAGGATCCATTTCTGTTCAGCGGAACGATCGAGTCGAACGTCCGGCTGGGGACGGAAACGATCAGCCGCGAGGACGTGGAGAACGCGTTGCGCGAAGTGGGATTAGGGAGTTTTGTGGCTTCGCTCCAGCATGGAATCGCCACAGAGGTGACCGAGCGAGGCGCAACGCTGTCGGTCGGGCAACGGCAGTTGATCAGCTTCGCGCGGGCGCTGGCGCACAATCCGCGATTTTTGATATTGGACGAAGCGACTTCGAGCGTGGACACGCAAACCGAATCGCTGATTCGCAGCGCTTTGGACCGCCTGCTTGCGGGGCGCACGGCGCTGGTGATCGCGCACCGGCTGAGCACGATTCAACACGCGGACCGCATTCTGGTGTTCCACAAGAGCCGCTTGCGCGAAGAGGGCACGCATCAGGAATTGCTGGCGCGCCGCGGCATCTATTACCGGCTGTACCAGCTTCAGTACAAAGATCAGGAGCTGCGCGAGATGGCTCGGATCAGCGAAACTGCAGGAAGCGTGTTGCCCGCGAATGACTGAGCGCGCGCGGCGATTAATGCTGGCGGCGTGCGCGCCTTTCCGTTCATTTTCACGATAAGAAGACAGAATGCCTCCACCGCAGATTCTGATTTCCGCAGGCGAGGCTTCGAGCGACATGTACGCGTCACGGCTTGCGGCTGCGCTGCAAAAATTGACGGGAGCGCACTTGTTCGGCATGGGCGGGCCGCGAATGCGCGCAGCGAGCGTGGAACTGGTGGCGGATGCGTCCACAATTGCGGTGGTGGGAATCACCGAGGCGTTTCACCGATTGCCGGCAGTTTGGCGCGCGTGGAGAACTTTGGAACGCGAGGCGGCGCGCAGAAAGCCGGCGCTAGCAATTACCGTGGATTCGCCGGGATTCAATTTTGGATTGGCGCGACGGCTTAAAAAGCAGGGCGTGCGCAACGTGTACTTCATCAGCCCGCAGATTTGGGCCTGGCGGCGGCGAAGGATGAAGTGGATGCAGCGGCGGTTCGAACGCGTGCTGGTGATTTTTCCGTTCGAAGAAGAGATTTACCGCAAAGCGAGCGTGGCGGTAGATTTTGTGGGGCACCCGCTGATTGATTTTGTTCAAGCGAAGATGACGCGCGAAGAATTCGCCGCGCGTTTTGGCTTAGACGCGAAACGGCCGATCGTGGCGATTCTGCCGGGGAGTCGGCCCAGTGAAATCCGACGCAGCATGCCGATTATTGCAGAGGCGTGCGCGCGTCTGCAGAGCGACTGCGATGTGCAGTTTGTGGTGGCTGCTGCTCCCGGCGTAAGCGAAGCTTCACTCGACGGTTACGCGAGACGGGGGCTGAATTTCAAAGTGGTTGAAGGGTTTACGTACGACGCGCTGGCGGCGGCTGATTGCGCGGTGGTGTCGAGCGGAACGGCCACGGTGGAGGCTACGCTGCTGGGCACGCCGATGGTGATTGTCTACCGCGTATCGAGATTGACGGCGGCGATTGCGCGCCGGATGGTTAAGACTCCTTTTTTCGGGATGGTGAATCTAATATTGGGCCGGCAGGTTGCGACCGAACTGATTCAGGATAAGTTCACAGCGGAAGCTTTGGAGCGTGAGCTGCGGCGGCTGCTGGATTCGCCAGAGGCGCGCGAACGGCAAAGAAGCGAATTGGCGGCTGTGCGAGCGAGGCTTGGGCCAAGCGGCGCCATCGAGCGCGCAGCGGACATCATTGCGGCAATGCTGTGAACATCAAACAGATGCGGGCAACTGAAGCAGGCGGTTTGATACTCTAATGAGTCTAATGAACGGATATTCTATGAAAATAAGAATAATGCGGCCGCTAGTTTGGCGCCTTGGCGCATGTTTGTTTGTGCTGAGCGTCGCGGCGCTGACCGCGAGCAACGCAAGAGCGCAGCAAAGGTTGCCGAAATTCGATTTCGACGCGGTGCACTACGACGTGCAAGCGGCGCTGCACCCAGCGGATCAGAGCATCACGGCGGACGCGAAAGTGGAACTGGTGGCGAACGCCGTCTCGCGCACCATTCTGGTGGAGTTGCATCCGGATTTGCAGGTGAAGTCAGTGACGCTCGTGGGCGACGGAAGGAAACTGGATTTTCAGCGCGACTCTTTCAACCCGCTTGATTTGCGCGTATCGCTGCCGTCGGACGCACAGCCCGGCATGCATGTGACGCTGGATTTTACTTATTCCGGCGCGTTTCAGAATGACGAAGACAGCCCGACAAAAAATGTGCGCCTCGCCTGGATTGACAAGGACTCGGCGTATCTGCTGCTGCCAGCGCGCTGGTTTCCGCTGACAAATTATCCAGCGAATCGTTACACAGGCACATTTCAAATCACCGTGCCTGATAATTTCGCGGTCACCGGAACCGGCCAGGCTTCCACGCCGAGCGCACTGCCGGCGGAAAAGCCGGGGCAAAGCGGGCGATCCGTGTATACGTTCACGTGCAAAGACGCGGCGCCGGTGGGAACGTTCGTGGCCGGCGACCTGCAACTCACTCCGGTGCACGCGCAAGGATTGAACATATCCATTTTCGCGCCGCCCTCCGCAAGCGGAACGGTTTCGCACTATGCGGATGCTATCGCCAACGCGCTGATCTACTACTCGAATGAATTCGGCCCGATGGCTTCACCGGAAATCACGCTGGCGCAATTGCCCGACGGAACGCTCAAGGAATATTCCGCCCCGGGACTTTTGCTGCTGAGCGCGCGGGAATGGGGAACGACGGCGAATCAGTCCGAAGTAGCGCATCTTGCCGCGCAGCAATGGTGGGGAAACGTAGTGCTGCCCGCGTCAAGCTCGGATGCCTGGGTGACGGATGGGCTGGCGCAATACGTGAGCGCGATGTACATCGAAAAAACGGAAGGCGAGCCGGGCTTCCGGCGCGAGCTGACGAATTACGCGATTGGCTCGGTGATGTTCGAGGGCGCGGCGCCCATCGCGCAGGCGCAGAGCATGCAGCCTTACTCGCAGCAATACGAATCGGTGGTGGTCGATAAGGGCGCGATGGTTTTTCATATGCTGCGCAGTTCGATGGGCGATGCGGCATTCGATTCCCTGCTGCATGATTTCTACACGGCTCATGCGGGAAAGACGGCGAGCATTGACGATTTTGAGAAGCTTGCGCAGGCCAAGCTTCCACCGCCGAAATCTGGCGAGCCCAGTTTGAATCTGGTGGCGTTTTTTTCTCAGTGGCTGGATTCGACGGGAATTCCGGAATTCAAACTGAATTACATCGTGTATCGGACGCCTAAGGGATTCAAAGTGGTTGGCAAAGTGACGCAGCCGATAGAAACCTTCAATATGCCGGTTGCGATTCGCGTGGCAACGGAAGGAAACGCGGTGACCAAGGTCGTGCCAGTGGTGGGCACGAGCAGTCCGTTCACCATTGACACTTTCGGAGAGCCGAAGCCGGACGGAATTACGATTGACCCGGACGACGACATCCTGAAATCGAGTCCCAAGCTGCAGGTGCGCGCGCTGATTGCGTATGGCGAAGGACTGGCGGAGCAAGGCAACTTTGCGCAAGCAATCGAGCAGTATCAAAAGGCGCTCGGCCTGCAGCCGAATAATTCACTGGCGGATTTTCGCATCGGAGAAGCGTTTTTCTACGAGAAAAACTATTCAGCGGCGTCGAACAGCTTTCGCGATGCGCTGGATGGCGATCTCGACCCGAGCTATCGCTGGGTGGAAGTATGGAGCCATATTTATCTGGGGAAAATTTTCGACTTGACGGGCTCGCGTGAACGCGCCATCAACGAGTATCAGAAAGCAGAGGAACTGAAGGACAACACTGCCGGCGCGCAGGAACAAGCTGAGAAATACATGAAGGCGCCATATACGCTCACGGAAAAAACGACGCCCACCACGCCAACCTCTGCGACTACGCCGACGAAACAAGCGAAACCGTAGAACGGCTGTTCCGGCTCACACCGCGGGGCTTGATTTTCTCTGCATTTCCTTCCACGTCTGCTCGAAAATCTCGAGAGAAGGCTTATCGAATGGGACAAAGAAGATTTTCTTCAGCGAAGTTTTGCCTTTCAGGTGCCTGACTGCTTCCGTAAGCATGATTTCAGCGCAATCGCGCATGGGAAAGCCAGCGATTCCGGTGCCGACCGCGGGAAACGCGATGGTTTGGAGATTGTTCTCCGAAGCGATGCGCAGCGAATGAGCGGTGGAACTGCGCAACGCCGAGGCTGAAGTGCGGCCGCCGAATTCCATGCTGGCTGCATGAATCACATGGCGAGCTTTCAGGCGTCCGCCGGAAGTGATTGCCGCGCCGCCCACGGGAATCGAGCCGATGGCGTCGCATTCGCACTGGATTTCCTCGCCGCCCTTTCGACGAATTGCTCCCGCGACGCCTCCGCCGAGTTGTAAATCGTTGTTGGCCGCGTTCACGATGGCGTCAACGTCCATTTCGGTGAGGTCGCCTTGAACGAAATTGATTTGCGGGAATTTCTCTTTTGCAGGCAAGGAACATCCTTTCAAACGCCGCGCTTCGCTGAGGAAAATGCGAATTTACGGCTGAGGTTTTGCGGGCGCTTCTTTGTAATCGAAAACTCCTCGTCCCGATTTGCGGCCCAGGCGGCCAGCTTTGACATATTGTTCGAGCAGCGGGCAGGGGCGATATTTTTCGCCGAGCGTTCGCTGCAAATGCTGCAGAATGCTGAGGCGAACATCGAGTCCGACGAGATCAACGAGCTCAAACGGGCCCATCGGATGATTTAGGCCGAGCTTAAGAGCTTTGTCAATATCCGCGGCGGTGGCAACGCCCTCTTGCAGCATATAGAACGCTTCGTTGCCGATCATGGCGTTGATGCGGCTGGTGACGAAGCCCGGCGATTCGCGCACGACGACGACTTCCTTGCCCATGCGGCGTCCAACTTCCACGCACGCGGAAATGGTTTGATCGGAGGTTTCAAGCCCGCGAACTATCTCAAGCAGCTTCATTTTCTGAACGGGATTGAAGAAGTGCATGCCGATGCAGTTTTCGGCGCGAAAAGTGATGGCGGCCATTTCGGTAATGGAAAGAGACGAGGTGTTGCTGGCGAAAATGGCGCCGGGCTTGGCGAATTTGTCGAGGATGGTGAAAATCTCGAGCTTGGTTTCCATTTCCTCGGGAACGGCTTCAATAATCAGCTCTGCTTCGCGGCAGGCATCCTGCACGGAGCGGGAAGTGATAATCGAGGCAAGCGATTTTTGTTTTTGTTCCTCGGTGACTTTGCCGCGGGAGATTCCTTCGTCCAAAGCGCGGCGAATGTAGTCGAGGCCTTGCTGCAAAACAGAATCGGAAACGTCTTCCAAGACAGTACGGTAGCCAGCGAGGGCCGAGCAGTAGGCAATTCCCCGGCCCATTGTTCCTGCGCCAATGATTGCGATGGTTTTGATTTCCATTCGGCCTCCGTTTCGGAATTATGCGAGCACAGGAAAAAGGCGCGCGGCATTGTCGTAGAGAATCTTCTGTTGCGCGCCCGCCGAGATAGGCAGCGCGCGGAACTTTTCCATGTTGCCGCGAATACCGGGAACGCCCGGACCGGGCCAGTCGGTGCCCCACAGGACTTTATCGGCAATTTCCTCGATGCGCGGAAAATATTCCATCAGGCGCTGCGGAGGAATGCCGGAAATATCCATGTACATATTGGGATGGCGGCGAACGAGGAAAAAAGATTCGTTCATCCACAGCGGGCGGCCGCCATGAGCGAGAATGATGACCAAATTCGGAAAATCGATGGCGACATCGTCCGCGAGCATGGGCTGGGCATAAACGTTGCGCGCGCCAGGAAATATCGAGGTGCCGGTGTGAATCATAACGGGCATGGCGTGCGCCTGCGCGCGTTCGTACATGGCAGCAAGCGGGCCGAAGCCGTCGCGATACGCATTGGGCGCGAAAAGTTGATGCGAGGGGTGAACTTTGAGACCGCGAATTCCGAGACGCGCGAGGCGGTCCACTTCGGCGCCGGCGTCAGGAACGTACTTCGGATGAACGGAGCCAAAAGCAAGCAGACGGGCTGGATCGGCAGAACAGTAAGATGCAATCCAATCGTTTACTTCGGGAGGAAAACCGATCACGTCGGGGCTGACGTAATTAATCAGGCCGGCGCGCTCGATTCCGGCATCATCGAGAAATTCCAGGAATAATTTCGCGTCCGCGGAGTAGCGCTGGACTTCAGGATAATCCTTGCGGCCTTTTTGAATCAGCTCGAGCGCGTGCGGCTTGAACATGTGAAGGGGCTGAATGTGGATGTGAATGTCGATGACTGGGGCTAAATCTGACGGCAAGCTATTTCCTCCGTGATCAAATCTCAAATCGGAAGTTTGGCGCGAGGCGCTACACGCGGGCCTGCGCCGACTTCCATACTTCTTCCAGCGCGCGACGGGTGAAGACGCGCACCATGTCGCGGCGATAAACGGGCGTAGAAGCCGACGTGGTCAGCGGCTTGCCCGTGCGAATTGCGGCGTGAGCGACCTGCTCGGCCAATTCGAGCAACCATTGTTGACCCACGAGCGCGTCTGCTGCGTCGCGCACCAGCACCGGCGCGGGATTCACGGCGGAGAGCGCCACGCGAGCGTCGCGGCAAATTCCTGACGAATCCACTTCCATGGCGACGGCGACTCCGGCGAGCGGATAATCGATCGAGTCGCGGACGCGCAGTTTGTGATATGCGCCGCGACGTCCGGCCATGCGCGGAGGCACGTGAATGGCGGTGACCAATTCGTTGCGAGCGAGGGCGATGCGGTCTTTGCCGTCGTTCTTGTAGAAATCGCGCAAAGGAATGCGGCGCCTGCCGGACACGCCGGCAATTTCGACTTCTGCATCGAGCGTGAGAAAAGCGGGCGCGGAATCGCCGGACCATGCGGCCCAGCAGGATTTTCCTCCGGGGGCGACGTGGCAAATGTCTCCATCTTTTTTCAGGCAACCGCCGAGCGATTGGCGCCAGAAATGAGATTGGTTGTACCAGCGGCAGCGCGTCTCGAGACACAGATTTCCGCCGATGGTTCCCATATTTCTTTGTAAGGGCCCGGCAATGGTGGCGATGGCGCTTGATAGCACCGGAAATTGGTGAGCGAGCCAGGGCGTCTCGAGAACGTGCGTGAGAGAAGCGGTTGCGCCGATGGTGAGGCCGTGCTGAGGCGAAAAGTCGATTCTGGATAGTTCGCGGAGCGGCTTGATGTCGATGAGGATGCGCGGCGCGAAAAGCTTCATCTGCAGATTGGGAATGACATCGGTGCCGCCAGCGATAATCATGGCGTCGGAGCCGTGCCGGTCGAGCATGCGGCAAGCTTCGTCAAGTGTGCTCGGCTGAAGCACCCGAAACGCGGGCAGGGTCATTGCGCCGTTCCTGGCACAGATGATTTCGACGATAAGGCCGCTGAGCCGTTTCCGGCGGATTGTTTCTTGGCGCGCAAGGCTTCCAGAATTTTTTCCGGAGTAAACGGAACGGAATTGATGCGCACGCCGACGGCATCGTAAATTGCGTTCGCAATCGCCGGGATGGTTGCGGCCAGGGAACCTTCGCCGGCCTCCTTGGCGCCGAACGGGCCTTCGGGATCAATGCTTTCGACGATGATGGATTCGATCTGCGGATTTTCTTTGGTGGCGGGAATGCGATATTCGAGAAGCGAGGGATTCATCAGCCGGCCATCCTGCCAAATCATGTCTTCCTGAAGGGCCTGGCCGAATCCCATGTACACGGAGCCCTCGATCTGGCCTTCGACGGTAAGCGGATTAAGCGCTTTGCCGCAATCGTGCGCGGCAATGATTTTGTCGACATGAACGTGTCCTGTTTCGGGATCGACAGTCACCTCGGCGACCTGCGCGCTGTAACTGTAAGCCGGCGAAGGGCCAACGCCCGCGCCTCGGAAACTTCCGCCACGCGCTGTTTCCGGGGGCGCGTAGGTGCCGCGAGCGACGAGCGCGCCGTGGAATTCGAGGGCCAGAGCAACCGCTTCGTCGAAGGAAACGCTCTGATTGTGGCTGACATTTTGCGAAATGCGATCATTGTTTGCGACAAGTTCAGTGGGCGAGCAGCCGAGCTTTTTGGCCGCAGCGGCGAAGAGCTGATCGCGCATGTCCTTGGCTGCGTTCAACGCAGCATTGCCAGCCATAAACGTGACGCGGCTGGAATAGCTGCCCAAATCGATGGGCGTAAGCTCGGTGTCCGCTGCGACGAGTTTTATGCGCGCAGGGCGAACTCCCAAAATTTCGGCGACGATTTGAATTTGCATGGTGTCGGAGCCCTGGCCGATTTCGGACGCGCCAGTGTAAACGGTGACGGCGGCATCGCGATCGATTTTGATGTTCACCGTGGTGTGCGGCATGTTGGAGCGAACGATGGGATTCGCCGCGCCACTGACGTAGTGGCTGCACGCAACGCCAACTCCTTTGCCGTAGGGCAATTTGCCTTTTTTGTTGCGCCAGCCGGAACGCTCGAAGACTTTTTCGATGCATTCGGGAAGGCCATAGCTGGTCACACGCAGCGAATTCGCCGTGATGCATGGCGCTTTGAGCAAATTGCGGCGGCGAATTTCGACGGCATCGATTCCCGCCTGATGAGCCAGTTGATCGAGCATGGCTTCGAAGGCGAAGCGAACGTTGACCGTTCCATGCCCGCGCATCGCGCCGCACGCGGGCTTGTTGGTGAGCACACGAAAACCATCATAGCGAACGTTGGCAATGTCGTAGATTGCGCCGAGCAATGCGCCGGAATAGAGCACCGTCACGGGTCCGTAGCCGCAGTACGCGCCGCCGTCCTGAATCACGCGCGCTTGCACAGCAGTGATTTTCCCGGAGCGGGTGATGCCAACTTTCAAGTAGACGATGGTGATGGGGCGGCCGCGATGAGCAAGAAACACCTCTTCGCGCGTGTAGGTGATCTTCACCGGCTTGCGTGATTTTTTTGCGAGCACACAGGCGGCAACTTCCAGAGGAATGACTTCACTTTTGCCTCCGAAGCCGCTGCCGATGAGCGGCTTGATGACGCGAATCTGGCTCATGGGCATTTCGCAAACTTCTGCGATGGTGCGGTGCAAGTAAAAAGGAACTTGCGTGGAGGAATGAACAGTCAAGCGGTCATCCGGCTCCCAAATCGCCAGGGTGGCATGGGGCTCCATCGCCGCGTGGTTCACTTCACCGGCGTAATATCGTTCTTCGGCGACGAAATCGGCTTGCGCGAATCCCGAATCTGGGTCGCCGAAGATGTGGTGATACTCTTTTTCGATATTGTGCGGCTTTTCATCATGAATCCAGCCTGATTCAGCCTTCATGGACACTTCCGGATCGAACCACGCAGGAAGCTGCTCGTAATCCACGCGCAACAAATCGAGAGCCTGCTCGGCAATTTCAGCGGAGGTTGCGGCGACGGCGGCGACGTTGTCTCCAATGTAGCGAGCTTTATCGAGGGCGAATACGCGCTCGTCGTGGCCAATCGGCAAAATGCCGTACGGATTGCGCGCGTCCTGACCTGTGGCGATGGCCTTTACTCCGGGAAGAGGCTCGGCGCGCGAAGCATCGATGGAGCGGATGCGCGCGTGGGGATATGGCGAATGCAGGATTTTGCCAATCAGCATTCCCGGGACGCTGAGGTCATCGGCATATTTTCCAAGGCCGGTGACTTTGGCGTGAGAGTCGGCCATGGCGAGCGGTTTGCCGATGATGCTGAAGCCGTTTGTTGGAGGAGCGCCAGACATAATCAGGGCGCGACCGGCGCAGGCGAAGCGAGGGTCGAGGAAATTGAGTGGCGCTTCTCGAGCGCGTACTTCACCGATTCGTAGATTTGCATGTAGCCGGTGCAACGGCAAAGATTGCCGGAAAGGGCTTCGCGAATTTCGTCCATTGTAGGATTTGGGTTGCGATCGAGCAGCGCTTTGGTGGCAATCATAAATCCGGGCGTGCAGAATCCGCACTGCGCGCCGCCCGACTCCGCGTATCCTTCCTGAACCGGGTCGAGATCTCCCGGGCCGCCGAGGCCTTCGACGGTGGTGATTGCGCAATTCTGATAACTGGCCGCGAGCGCCACACACGAAAGCATAGGCACACCGTCCACGAGCACAGCGCAGCAGCCGCAACTCGAATCGTCGCAGCCGCGCTTTGAGCCGGTCAATCCCAGATCTTCACGAAGCGCATCGAGCAACAGGCGATTAGGCGCGGCGGCAATTTCGCGCTCTTCGCCATTGATGCGCAGATGGATGAGTTCTTTATTCATTGAATCACCGGAAAATCTAGCTGTCGACAAAAACCAAATGATAGATTATTGCACTTCCCACGAGGGCTGACGCTTCTCCAAGAATGCGCGAATGCCTTCGTTGGCATCGTGAGTCTTCATCAAGCCGTGGAGATAAAAATCTTCCATAGCGTGAAGGGCGCCTTCAAAATCAAAGCCATCCGAACTCCACAGCTTGCGCCGCGTTAAGCCCAGAACAGCCGGGCTGAGTGAGCGCAATTCCGCGGCGAATGCACCGACGGCATTATCGAATTCGTTATCTGGTGCGAGGCGGCTAACGAGCCCGATGCGATGCGCTTCCGCGGCGGGAATCGTGCGGCCAGTCAGGATTAAATCGAGCGCTGCGCGCAAACCGATTAAGCGCGGGAACGTGACCATCGCAACCGGCGGAAAGCAGCCCAGCTTGATTTCCGGCTGGCCGAATTTGGCCGATTCCGCAGCAACGACAAAATCGCAGAACGTCGCCAATTCGCATCCTCCTCCGAGACAATGGCCCTGAACGGCCGCAATGGTAAGCATCGGGCTTCGCCAGAGTTCGCGAAAAATGGCGTGAAATGCGTCGAGCATGTCGGCAACACGATCGGGCGTGTGATCGGCAATCTCCGCCCCAGCGGAAAAAGCTTTGTCGCCCGCGCCGCGAAAAATCAGAATGTCGCAGCGACCCGCGAGATTCACAATCGCCTGATGAATCTCGCGCATCATGGCAATGTTCATCACATTAAGCGGCGGACGATCGAGCAGGATGGTGGCGAGGCGGCCGTCGAGCTCGACGCGCACATGCGAGCCTTCGCTCATGCGCTTATCGCGATCAACGGACTTCGTTCCTTGAACGGGAGACACTATTCCATCGACCCTTTAGGCGCGACCCAGTGCGGCTCGGTGGCCTGAATGTCCATCACCAGCTTGACGTCGGATTCCTGGGGAAGCACTTCCTGCAGATGCTCCGCATATTTCTCCGGCGAAAGCAGCTCGCCCTTGACGCTGTACGGCTGATTCGCGAATTCGCCAATGTGGCGGTTGAACTTCAAATCGGGAACGTACAATTTCGTTTGCCCCGCGGGAACATGCTTGTTGATCTGGTCGATCAGCTTGAGGCATTCCGCGTAGTACAAGTTACGATTGTGCTCATTCATGTGGCCCAGATCGGCTGCTTGCTGATTTTGCGCTTCGTCGTAGCGGCCCTTGAGGCCCCACACGTAGAACCAGTGAGCGGAACTGGATTGGTCCACGCCAAAGAGGTCGTAACTGACGGGAATCCATTTGTTGATGTATTTCTGCACGACGTTCAGCGGAACCACGCCGGCTTTCACAATGCGCTTAATGCCATCGTGCCCGGTGCCGAGATGGAAAGATTCTTCGCGCAGCATAGGAATCATGGACTGAGCCAGAGGCGCAAATCCCGAATAGCTGAGCATGGTGAGCTGGAATTTTCCATCGCGATCCACAAAATCAGTGTACGTAAAAAAGTCCAGCCAGTTGCGCACGTCCTGATTGAACGCGCCAAGCAGCCGCTTCTGCTCAAACGCGCGGCGCTCCAGCATCTTTTGCGCCTCGACTCGCCCGCCATAACCGAAATGCGAGATGAGCAGCGTGCACATTTGCCAGCCGTGGCGCATCTCTTCGGTAACTACGCGGCACAGCGATTTGCGGTCATGTTCGCTTGGAGAGGTTTGAAAAAGATGGCGCTGCTGCTCGACGGAAGCGAATTCGGTATCGCCCTGAAAGATAATCAAATTCATCAGGCCATCGCGTATGCGCTGGTCAGGAACGTCCAAAAGTTTTTGCCACTTCGCGCGGCCTTTGAAAGCGCCGAACTCGATCTCGTTCGAGCGAATCGGGCCGAATTTGGCCTCGAATTTGTATTCTTCGATTTCCGGATAGTTCACTCCAATGTCTTTTCGCCAGGAGCCAAACAAATCCACCCAATCGTCAAAAGTTGTAATCCGCGCTGCCGGCATTGCTGTTTCTCCTTCCTAAGCCCAATGACTTCTTTCAGAATTTCGCCAAATTTCCTCGAACAAAAGTTTGTGAATCGCTCCTTCAATTCTCGATGTGCCGGAGCACAGCGGCCAGTTTCTTGAAGTAGCGCATTTTCACGCCGCTGCCTTTGGCATTCAGGCCGCTGGTCGAAGGCAAAACGAAAACGTCGGCGCCGTAGAGCTTCTCCTTTTGCAGTCCCAGCATGCATGAGCGCCCGGAAAATCTTTCGTACACCATCTTCCCATTGAATGCGACCACGCGCGGACGATATTCTTCGAGCTTCTGGGCGAGCAGAACGCGGCCTTCGGCGAACTCTTCGCGGCCAAGGTCGTCGATTCCTTTGGACGGGCGCTTGACCAGATCGGTCAGCCCGATGCCAAATTCCACGACGCGCCGGTCGTCCTTGTAGGTCAGCGGCTCTGGAATCACTCCGGATTCATAGAGCAGCGGCCAAAATTCGTTTCCGCGCCCGGCGTAATAGTGCCCGACGCGAGCCGAGCGCTCTCCAGGATTGCATCCTACGACCACGAGTTTCATCCCTCGGCGAAGATGATCAGGCAGCGTGCGCATCGCTTCCAGAACTCTCTCCGTGAAATTTAATATTCAAATTCAATCTTTCAAATTCACCCAAACGCTTTTCACCTGAGTGTAACTTTCGAGCGCGTGCATGCTGAGCTCTCGTCCGTAGCCGCTCATTTTGAATCCACCAAACGCCGCGGCCGGATCGTAATTGTTGTAAGTGTTTATCCACACGGTTCCAGCTTCGAGCCGGCGCGCGATGCGATGGGCCTTGCCAATATCGCGCGTCCACACAGCGGCAGCCAGGCCATAGGGATTTTTGTTGGCTTCACGAACCGCTTCCTCGATGTCGTCGAATTCGATGGCGGCAAGCACGGGGCCGAAGATTTCTTCGCGCGCGATGGTCATGTCGTTTTTTACCTTATCGAACACCGTCGGCTGGACGAAATAGCCTTTGCCGTTTCCTGCCGAAGCGCGCGCTCCGCCGGCAACGAGCTTAGCGCCTTCAGACTTTCCTTTTTCAATATAGCCAAGCACTTTGTTCATTTGTGGCTCGCTGACCAACGCGCCGAATTTCGTCTTGGGGTCGAGCGGATCTCCCGGTTGCAGCTTTTTGGCGCGGTCGACAAGCTTCTGTATGAACTCGTCATGAATTTTGCGCTCGATGAACAAGCGCGAGCCTGCGGCGCAAACTTCGCCTTTGCCGTAGAAAATTCCAATGGTGGCGCCGCGCACCGCGCCATCAATGTCCGCATCCGCCAAGACGATATTGGGAGATTTTCCGCCAAGCTCGAGGGTGACGTGCTTCAGGGTGTCCGCTGAAACGCGGGCGATTTCCTGGCCGGTCACGGTCGAGCCGGTGAATGCAATTTTAGAAACGCCGGGATGACGCACCAGAGCGCGGCCCAATTCATCTGACGCGCCCGTAATAACGTTCAACGCGCCAGTGGGAAGGCCTGCTTCCTGCGCAATTTCAGCCAAACGCAGAGCAGTTAACGAAGTCCACGGCGCGGGTTTCAAGACCACGGTATTGCCGGCTGCGAGAGCTGGCGCAACTTTCCATGACGCGAGAAGCAGCGGAAAATTCCAGGGCACGATGGCAGCAACTACTCCGATCGGCTCGCGCAGCGTGTAGTGCAGGAAAGGCCCGCGAACCGGCACAGCTTCGCCGTGGATTTTTGTGGCCCAGCCGGCGTAATAGCGGAAAACTTCAGCAACCATGGGCATGTCGACCTGGCAAGATTCAAAAATAGGCTTGCCATTGTCGAGGGTTTCAAGCGTGCCAAGCTCTTCATTATACTTATCGACCAAATCGCCGATTTTCCAGAGAATGCGCCCGCGGTCAGAGGCGCTCATCTCCGCCCATGGACCCGATTCAAACGCGCGACGAGCGGCTTGAACCGCAGCGTCAGCATCGCGAGCGTCGCCATCCGCTATTTGCGTGAGAACTTCACCCGTAGCCGGATTGATGGACGGATATGTTTTGCCCGAAGCGGCAACGATCCATTTTCCGTCAATGAAAAGCTGTCCCGGCTTCGGCTCGATTTTTACGGCGGTGGCCATGTCGCCCTATTTCCCCTTGAAGTCTGGCTGACGCTTGTCAACGTATGCTTTCAAGCCCTCTTTCGCATCTTCGCTGGTAAAAAGCAACTGCTGGAGTTCGCGCTCGATGCCAAGCGCTTCGCCGAATCCCACCTCCGCGCCAGTGACGATGGCGCGCTTGATGCGGCCCACCGCGCGAGAGGCTTTATTCGGCGGGCAGAACTGCCGCGCATAGGCCATCACGTCATCCCAGAAAGATTCGCGTTCGTAGATATAGTGAATCAAGCCGATCTCAAGGGCTTCCTCGAAGCTGAAGGTGCGTCCGGTGGTCATCAATTCCATGGCGCGGGCGCGGCCAATCACGCGCAACAGGCGCTGCGTTCCGCCAGTGCCGGGAAGAACGCCAAGGTTCACTTCCGGCAGGCCAATTTTTCCGCCTTCTTTTTTCGCGATGCGGATATCGCAGGCCAGCGCAATCTCGAGGCCGCCGCCAACCGTGTGCCCATTCAACGCTGCGATAACTAGCTTGGGAGTTTGTTCGAGGCGCGAGAGTGTCTCATTGGCGTGCAGGCAAAAATAATATTTGAATTGCGGATCCACCTTGGCGAGCATGGGAATGCTCGCGCCCGCGGAAAAGAACTTCTCGCCGGCGCCGCGCAGCAACAGGACGTGAACGCTATCGTCCATGCGCGCCTGTAGGATGGCTTCGTCGAATTGCCGCATCATTTCGTAGGTATAAGTATTTGCTGGCGCGTCATCCAGTTCGATTACCGCAATCCCCTCTTGCGTGCGGTAGTGCACCAATTGCTTTTGATCGACCGCCGTAGTGGTTGCCATAACAAGCCTCCTCGTGAATGCGAAAATTGTTGCAGTTAAACGGCGACGCGCGCCGCCGCGTTTACGCTGCCTCGGCCGCTGCGCAATTGCCTGCTCACCGGCCGGCGATTACTCATTACTCCATGCAGAAACATCTCCGACATAGCATTGGAAAGCTCTTCCGCCTGTGGGTCCCGATGCGGCTGATGCCAAGTATGAATCCAATTCATCATTCCAAACAGGGACAATACAGCAATCCGAGGATTTAATGCCGGCCCGCGACGCTCGGCCCGCAGCGCTTCGAAAATTTCGACGACGATACCGTAATACTTCCTCTTGATTTCAGCAACGTCCCTGCGATAAACGCCTTCGAGGGCGTCATCTTCGTGGGCCAAAACTTTCATTTCCATAGGGTGCTGCAAAAAATATTCCAGATGATTCCGCACAAATATGCGCAGCCGCTGGGAGGGATCGCGAACGCCGCGGAGGGAATCCTGAAGCCGCGCCACGATGGTGCGAAACGTGTGAATCTGTATCAAGTACAAAATCTCCTGCTTGCTTTTGACGTAATAATACAGCCCGGAAAGCGAAACGCCGCTTGACCGGCTGATATCGCGAATGGAGGCTCCCTCGTAGCCCTTTTCCGCGAAAGTTTGCGCCGCGTGACGGAGGATATACTCGAGCTTCTGAGAGGAGGCGAGCTGATCGGAATTGTCTGTCTGGGACATAAGATGCGATTTGGTCGAACGTTCGTTCGAAACATTAGAATAGACGGGCGGGGCGAGAACTGTCAAGCCAGCTTCAACGTGCCAGGTTCAACGTGAATGGCCCTCCAGGGGGCTGCTGGTTCGCGGCGAAATTTGCATCTTTGACGGCGTGAGCAGCGTCAATTACACGTTCCCAAATGAATCTCAAAAATGCGCTACACTAATGCTCTCGACATGAATGCCAAAGCAAAGCCGCAACCAACCGACCGTCATTTAGCTGCTTCGGCTGCCGCGCCGGCCGATAATGAGGCCTCGCTTGTCGCGGCGGCGAAAGCGGGCGATATCTCTGCATTCGAAGCGCTCGTGACGCGCTACGAGCGGAAAATCTACCGGCTCGCGCAGCACATTACGCAAAACAACGAAGACGCCGAGGACGTTTCTCAGGAAGCGTTTCTGAAAGCCTTCGAGCATCTTGGCGACTTCCAGGGCAATTCGCGCTTCTACACCTGGCTGGTGCGCATCGCTGTCAACCAGGCGCTTATGAAGTTGCGCAAGCGGCGCAATAAAGATGTTTCTCTCGACGAGGAAATCGAGACGGAAGAAAACTTCATTCCCCGCGAGGTGGAAGACTGGGGACCTTCCCCGGAAGAGCGCTATTCGCAGGAAGAACTCGCGCAAATCCTTTCGCAAGTGATTGGCGAGCTCGATCCGCCGTTCCGCCTGGTGTTCCAATTGCGCGACATCGACGAGCTTTCCACGGAGGAAACTGCCGACGCGCTGGGGATCTCCGTTCCGGCGGTGAAGTCGCGATTGCTGCGAGCGCGTCTGAAATTAAGAGACAAGTTGAATCGCTATTTTCTAAGAGGCATGGTGCACTGAGATGAACTGTCGAGGCGTAGTGCGAGAACTTTCAAATTATCTGGACGAGGCTCTGGACGCGAGTCTGCGGCAATCGCTCGAAATTCATCTGGAGCACTGCGAAGATTGCCATCTGCTGGTGGACACCACAAAAAAGACCATCCAAATCTTCTGCAATTCGGATCCGCTGCCTCTTTCCGAGGATGTGCGCAACCGCCTGCACGATGCTTTGCTCAAGCGCCTTGGCCGCCCCAAAGATTAAGCAGTACGCGCTTCATCTTCGCCCCAGAAGTTCACCCTCTTGCCCACATTTCTTTGGAGCGCCAGCTCATAAACGCGGCCAGCAGTCGTTATGTCCTGAATCGCAATGCCGTTGGACTTGAATAACGTGATTTGTTCGCGTGATGTGCGCCCGGCGATTTTGCCGCCCACAAGCTGCGCAAGCTCTTTCACATCGTCCCAACGATTTGGATTTTCGCGAAATGCGTGAATCAAATCTCCGGCTTCCATTTTGGACTGTTCGCACGAATCGACAAAAATAGCATCCGCGCGCGCGACCGTATCCGAATCCAACTCGCGATTCTGCGGAAAATTCGCGCCGATGGCGTTGATGTGCGTACCGTGCTGAATCCAGCTTCCCTTGACCACGGGTTCTTTGGCGGTAGTGGCGGTAACCAGGATTTCTGCTTCTCGAACAAGCGCCTCCGCTGTAGCCGCCGCCTTCACCGGCACACTGAGCGCGGCCGTCATTTCCCGCGCAAACGCCTCGCGCCGATTCGCGTCGCGCCCAAACGCGTAAATGCGCTCGATCTTCCTGACGGCGACAATCGCTTCGAGCTGCGTCCGCGCTTGCAAACCTGTGCCGATAATTCCGACCGTCTTCGCGCCCTCACGCGCAAGCAGCTTCGTCGCAAGCCCAGTCGCAGCGCCGGTTCGCATTTGCCCGAGGTAGCTGGCTTCGATGATCGCTACAAGCTCGCCCGTTTTGGCCCGAAAAAGCGGCAGAATGAATCGCAGTCCATGGCGTGAACTGGTATAAATTTTCAGGCCTTCATATCCTCCAGCGCCATCGACTGCCGCCATGTAATGCAAATATGAAAAGCCTTCCAGATGCAATCGGCGCCGCGGATGAACCAGCGCCGCGCCATCAGCGAGCCGGCGAAATACGTTTTCGACGGCTTCGAGCGCCAGCGGCATGTTCAGCAGTTCGCGAACATCCGCCTCAGTCAGTAATAGGAGCACCGTGGAGTTCTCCCTTCGGGGAATATTTTCAGAGAGCGCTTCGAGTTACTGCGGAATATTAACCTTAAAGCGCAGCACGCGCGAGTCTGGCCGGTCGAGCACGAAGAGATCGCCGGTGGGCGCGAAGGCGATGTCCGTGGGAGAAGCATGCTCTCCCCATTCAGGATGCTGAGAAAAATCAACGGTCAGTTTTGGCTGTCCATCGCGATTCCAGATTTCAAGAAGGCGCTTCGCTCCATCCGATGCAGCAATCAGATCGCGAAACATGGTGAGGCCGGTGTTCTTTGGCGCGTCCAGCGATGGCTCGATTACGGTGAAAGGAAAATTCCAAGACGCCACATAGCGCCCGTCCGGCGAAATTTTCTCGACGCGCTGCGCCGCGGCGTCTGCGACGTACAAATTTCCGTCCACAGCCAGCCGAATGGGGAAGGGCGTCCAGCGCCCGTCAATTCCGCGGGGCTTGGTCCAAGTTCGCAGGGAGCGGCCAGCCGGGTTCATGTAAGCGACGCGGCCGGTCAGAAAATCGGCCAGATAAAAATTGCCGTCCAGGTCGATGGCGATGCTCGATGGATCGTGGAAATCTCTTCGATAACGGAAAAACAGTGTGCGAAACGGCTCGCCTTCCGGCGAGTAAATCTGCACCTGCCCGTGGCGGCGATCCACAATAAAAATTGCATTGCCTGGGTCTACGCCAATATCGGAGTCATTCTGGCCCGCTGAAACGCCAAAAACCAGCAGAGGGTGGCCTGTCGCATCGAATTTTTCAACCCGGGCCGGCTTGCCATCGTCGGCAATGTATACATTCCCTACGGCATCGCAGGTGATTGCTTGCAGATTCTGGAATTGCCCCGGCTGAGTCCCAGACTGTCCCCACTGGCCAAGAAGCTGAAGGGGAGGCACCGGTGCGATTTGCGCTGCCTGCGGGGAGTGACCGCACGCCGCAACCACACAAAGCGCTGAAAAAGTCAGAATGGCGCTTGCCGTTTGTCTGATGGGCCAGCGAAGAAACCGCCGAAGAGCAATTCGCATTCCGTTAACTGTGGGCCCTTTCCGCGCGAACTCGAATGCCCTTGCTCGCATGCCTGACTACATCGAAGTTAACATCAATCCGCCGCACGGTGGTCAATCTCATACGGTAGCGGCGTTTCTCTATACCATTTGCGGCGATATTGTCAAAGCTGAAATAGGCGTCTTCGACTGGCGATTTTGCCGGCGCCACCTCTACAGGCAATTTCCCGCAAACGTGGCTGTCCATGAAAGCAGTTTCGTAACGGTCGCGCGCCGAGCTCCACGTATAGACGCGCAAAAGCGTGAAATCGCACGCTGTTTGGCGTCCGCGAGTTCCAGCAACGAGGTATTCTGGGCGGTACTGTTGCGAACTGGAATCCAAAGCGCGATCAATTTCGAACCAGGCGACAATATTAATGTCCTCGGACGATTGATAGCCGCGAAGGGAGTCGGGCAAGTTAAGCGCGATCAGGCGACCCAGCGCCCAGCCGGTAACGCTGCCCGCATTCTTGACGTCAGCGCGCACCAACCACCAATCATCGGAATTCAGCGCTGCAGCGGCGGCGCTTGAGCCTGCCGACGGAGTTGCCGCCATGGAATGTTGAAGAACAACCAGCGGAGTATCCGCAGGCGCTTGCAGGATCACCGGCGCGTCCACGCCGGGGCGCGTGTGGAGATTCGTTCGCGCGCGTGTATGCCCAACCGCTTGGATGGGCATGTTTTTGGCAGATTCCGCGAGAAGCTCAGCGCTTCGCCAAAGGTCTGGATCCATCAGCGAAGCCGACGAAACCCAGCCGCGGACTCCGGACGGAGTGCTAACCAGCGCTTCCTGAGCATAATGATCGTATACGTGGACCGATTGCCCATACGTCAAGCTGGCCACGGGCGTGCGAATCTCCGCCGTGCTATTCCAGACGGTGGCGCCACGTCCTCCCACGAAGGCTTCCTCGGATGGCGACTGATGGTGCAGACGATACTCGCGGATGCTCACGGCAATTATCGCGCCGACGATTAGGACGACAATAAAAAGACGGCGCATCACATGCGGCTCCAGCGAGCAGGTGATGCAGCAGACAATGAATGATCGACGCTCGTCAGTTCCTCAAGCGCACGGCAAATTCCCAAACGCATAGGGCTGGCCCTGCTGCAAAGTCTAGATTTAACCTATGTTTAGCAGCACAGATATATTACCTCATTCCTGCAATGCGAGGCTCGCACCCATTGGTTCAGCTTTAGGACATTTCTGCTAGAATGAGCGCACCCTGGCGTAATACGAGGGTAAAGCATCGCGACAGAGGAGTGCACCAGCATGCAGCATTTTGACAAGCTCAGGCCGTTGGCGCTTTTGCTGCTCAGAATTGGACTGGGAATTATTTTCGTTTATCATGGCTATCCAAAGCTGTTCTCGCATACGCGCGAGTTCCTGCAAGCGTTTCCCCGCATGGGATTCCCTTCTTACTTTGTCTACGTGGCAGGAGTGCTGGAGTTTTTTGGCGGCTGTTTGCTGTTGCTAGGACTGTTCACGCGAATTGCCGCGCTCTTGATTGCGGGAGAAATGGCCATCGCCATCATTCGCGTGCATGTGCCGCAAGGCGGAGTGCTGGCTGTGAGCAACTACCAGTTTCCTCTGGCGCTCGCGGTCGGCGCGTTTGCTCTTGTGGCGCTCGGCGCTGGCGCGATTTCATTCGATCGCGCGATTTTCAAGAACAAGGCCTAGAATCGCGGTGCCGGCGCAATTATCTTACCCGCGCGGCGCCTCGGCGACATTCGGATTGGGCGCGGCAGGCACCACCACCGGCATTTTCGGTATAATCAGCCACGCGAGCAGGTAGACAACAATTCCGGGAACAATCCCGCTCACGAAAGTCACGAACACCCAAACCAAGCGCACAATCGTCGAATCGGTCTCGAAGTACTCGGCCATCCCGCCGCAAACGCCCGCGATTTTCGAATCCACAATCGACCGATGCAGTTGACGCACTGGCCCGCCTACGGGCGCGCTCACCTGACGCTTGCCGCAGAAATAACAAAATCGTGAATAATCCGCGATATCTCGCTGACAATTCGAGCAAATCATACCGGCCTCCTTGCCGCCATGCGGCGCAAAGCTTCACTCAATAGTGATACGGACAGCCATGCCCAATAGTTCCCTTCAGAGAAATGGTTCAGAACGCGGCCAAATCTCGCACGGCGCGAACAATATCCTCCGTTTGCGGCAAAATTTCATCTTCCAATTTAGGCTGATAGGCGCAAAAAGTGTCGGTCGCGGCCACGCGGCGGACTGGCGCGTCCAAATCCTCAAACAGTTCGTCCGCAATGCGCGCGGCAATTTCCGCACCATAGCCCCACGAAAGCGAATCCTCGTACGCCACGATTACACGGTTTGTCTTTCGCACCGAGCCAGCGATTGCGTCCCAGTCGTACGGGCTCAGCGTCCTCAGGTCCAGAATTTCAACTTCAATTCCCTGCCGCGCAAGCTCCGCCGCCGCAACTTCGGAGCGATGCACAACCGCGCCATAGGTGATAATGCTCACATCTTTCCCTTCACGGACTATGCGCGCTTTGCCAAATGGCATCGTGAAGTCCGCTCCCGGATAGGCGCTGCGATTGTAAGGCTGGCGGTAAAGATGTTTATGCTCGAGGAACATCACCGGATCGTCGCAGCGAATCGCTGTGCGCAGCAATCCGCACAAATCCAATGCGGTGGACGGCATGACCACGCGCAATCCCGGTTGATGCGTAAAAATGCTTTCCCCGCATTGGCTGTGATAAATCGCGCCACCCGTCAGATAGCCGCCGATCGCCACGCGAATCACCGCCGGACATTTGAACTTTCCCGCTGAGCGCCAGCGCATGGTTGCAAGTTCGTTGCGAATCTGCATCATCGCCGGCCAGATGTAATCGAAAAATTGAATCTCGGTTACGGGCTTCAGTCCGCGCGTGGCCATTCCAATGGCGCGGCCCACGATGTTTGCCTCTGCGAGAGGCGAGTTGAAAACGCGCTCGCCGCCGTAACGGCGTTGCAGTCCTGCCGTAGCTTTGAAAACGCCGCCTTTACCTTTCACTTCGCTAAGATTTTCTTCGCGGCTGCAATCGGCAATATCTTCTCCAAAAACAACAATGCGTTCGTCGCGGCCCATTTCATCCATGAGCGTCGCGGAAACCATCTCCACCATGGTGAGCTGCGCGCCGGATGCCTTCGACTGTGAGGCAAAGTTCTCACTGGTGGGATTCGCGTCAGGCGAATAAACGAACTCATAAATCGAGTCCGGCGAGGGAATCTCCGCAGCCAGCGCTTTATCGGTGGCCTCCAGGATTTCCTTCTCGACTCCCGCTTCCAACGATTCCAATTCCCGTTCATCGAGGATGCCTTCGCGAACGAGAAACAAACCAAATTTCGGAATCGGATCGCGCTGCGCTTCCGCTTCGCGCTCTTTCGCGGGCTTGTAAAGCTTTTCGTCATCCGAAAGCGAATGCGAGTAGGGGCGCGTTACATGCGCGTGCAAAAGCGCTGGTCCACGGCGATTGCGGCAATGTTCTACGGCGCGCTGAGCCGCGGCATAGCTCTCGATCGGATCGGTGCCGTCGTAATCTTCCACGTGCAATCCTGGATGATTCTGCAGAAGATGCGACACGCTGCCGCCGGGAGTTTGCACGTCGCATGGCACAGAAATCGCGTAGCCGTTGTCTTCTACCAAAAACACTACGGGCAGCTTTCGATTGCACGCGGTGTTTATCGCCTCCCAGAATTCCCCTTCGCTCGTCGCTCCCTCGCCGCCCGTCACACAAACCACTTCGTCAGTGCGGTGCCGCACAGCATTGCCAAGAGGAGCTGCTTGCGCCTGCGAAAGCGCCTTGGGGAAATGTTCATAATATAGCGATGCCTCCGCTGCGCCGACCGCCTGCAACCACTGCGTCCCTGTCGGAGACGACTTCGAAACGATATTCAAATCTTGATGGCCCCAATGGGAGGGCATTTGACGGCCGCCGGAGGCGGGATCATCCTTCGCGCCAACCCCTTCGAGAAGCATTTCGTAGGGAGTCACACCAAGCATCAGGCAGAGCGCGCGGTCGCGATAATAGAGATAGAACCAGTCGTATGCTGGTTTGAACGCCAGCCCTGCTGCCGCCGTCGCTGCTTCGTGCCCGGCGCTGCTGATTTGAAAATAGATTTTATTCTGGCGTTTGAGCTGAATTTCGCGATCATCGAGCCGCCGCGAGAGAAACATCGTCCGATACAGACGAATCAATGTTTCGCGGCTGAGTCCCTGGTATTTTGCTGAATCGAATTTCGCTGTCTTCGTGCGCGTCTGGGGGGCCATTCGATGCCTTTCGCCTGGCGAAATCTAACCTGATTTTGACATTATACGCGACCGGACAATAAACAGAACTCCCGGAAATCGCCAGCAGCCTTTCACGTCAGATTGCGGAACAATTCAGACATTTCCTCAAATTTATCCGCGTTGCGATCAATCGATTCGGGATTCGCCGATTTGAACGGCTCTTCGGCGGGAATGCGCTCCAGCCACGTTTGATACAAATTTTTTTCGTGCGCCGAAAAATCCAGGCGAATGAGCAAGCAAATGCGCTCGCCGGATTCCGCATTTTTTTCACGCTTCTTCTCCGGCTCGCTCCGCTTTGTCTTCGAGGCGCTATCTGCCGCGCTCAAATTCTGTGTAGCGGCGGAGGGCTGACGTTCGAACTTGAACAGAACTTTATTCCCGGGGCGAAAGGCTTGCTTCCACGCGTCCAAGCGGTGCCGCGCTTTCTGTGCGGCTTCTTCATCGGTGCCGAAATCAAACAGCAGGAATGTGTGCGCCATAAATGCATTCTATAGCGGCTTTCAAACTGTTGCTAGATGGCGACCCGATTTCGGCGAAATGGGAAGGTTGCCAATCAGGGCGGTCACTTGGCGCAGCGCACACAGATCCTACTGCACAGGGTGAGCGGCGGAGGCGAGCGTGACGTCAGTTGTTCTCGGGATCGCCCAGTGCAATTTGCCCTCGATGCGGGCGGAAATCGTGGCGTCGGCGCCTTCGACGCTCAGACACCTTGTCTTGGCGCAGCTAACAGAAGCTTCGCTGAAATTCGCGAATTCCGGGCCCGCTGCAAGCGGCTTTGCAACGCCATATTTCTTTTCGAGAAGTCTGCGATAGGCCTTGAAAAAAGATTGCGTGTCCCTTTCGTTGTCCAGGGCGAGCAAAACGACGAGAATGTCGTGCTTCGAATTGTTGTTTTCGAAAAGCGCGTAGCGATCGCCACGCCACATTGGCGCATACTTCTCGGCGTCGCCCGGCCCTAAAAACTGCTTCAGAACCTCGCCGAGAGCAAATTCACCAACCACATTTTCGTCCAACCGGACATAGCCGCGAGGCATAGCGGATTTCAGATGGGGCAGCGTGACGGTTTCCGGTTGCAACTTTGCGAAATACAAATCGGGGTGAAGAATCTGCTGCGTTGACGCCGGCGGATTTTGAAAGACGCTCTTGAAATCCTGCCAGCCCGCGGTTTTCTGGAGCACTTGCTGAGTGAATTCCGCTCCCTGAAGGTATGGAAACAACAGCTCATCGCGAATAAACAACGGCGCTTTAGCAAGATTTGGGTCGCTCTCCATCTGGCCGGCCATGCTGGTTTCGATGAACGGAGCAATGTCGGGCATGGAGCGCACGTTCGTATGCAGATCGGCGAGTGAGTAGTCCAGCATCGCGGCGACGGCGGACCCTTCGACCACCGCGTCGCGGGCCAGCGAAGCATCATCATTCGAGCGCACCGCCTTCTGCCATTTCTCCAGATGAAAGTATTGATCATCCAGGGCGTGAGTGAGTTCGTGCGCCATCACAGGCTTCTGTTCTTCCGGTGAAATCCAGTCCGCGATGAAGAACTGCTTTCCGCGAGGATCGTAGAGGCCGGCAACCTGGTCGGTGAGCAAATTCAATAAAAATGAGTCGAGCGGGAATCCTTTGGGAATGAGGCCAAAGGCTTCGAGCGTGCGCTGGTCGGCATAGCGCTGTTTCGAAGATTCGTCTTTTTTCTGCCCGTTTGCCAGGAATGCCCTTATTTGCGCTTTGGTGCGAATGCTTTCCTTCAGTGAAGATTTCTCCGGCAGATCCAGAATCTTGCTCATCGTTTGCAGGACGCTGTTGGCGGCCGCATAGAATTGCGTGTTCGTCTGAACCGCAGCCGGCGAAACTTTGGGAGATGAAGAGGTGTGAAACGAGCGGCCTAGCGCGGAACTTAAAGCCAATCCGAAAACTACGCTCAGTGCGGCGACTGCCGTTATGACTCGAATTCGCATGGTGTTGTCCTAAGATGTCACCAGGCCACGAATGGTTTCCGCTTCGCGCGAGGCAAAGAAGCGCTGTGCCGTGAGGACAGACTGGCTCCGGATGTTAGATTCGTTCGCCTCGCCAGATTTGTGTGCGAAGCGGCGATTTCAGCTATAAATGGCGGAACGGTTCCTCGAGTACCTCGGAGGAATTTTTCCTGGCATCTCGCTCGAGCGATTTGCTCACCAGCTCTTTGGAACCAAGGCCGACCGCCAGAGCAAGCGCGAAGACAATTCCGCCAAAGAGAATGCCGAAGGCCAGTTCCACAATGCCCACGGCAATTTTGAGGTGCACGAGCGCCATTGCCACGGTAAGCACGATTACCAGCCATTTTGTGCCCACGCTGAGCAAACGCGCGTAGCCGAGGTTCAAATTGACCGCACCGATCAATACGCTGCGGGCCACGAAGCGCGCGACGACCAGCCCAACGAACAGCACAATAATCGCGCCAATGATGTGCGGTACGTAAGCGAAAACGCTGCGGACCAGCGAAGACGTGACGTCGGAGTTAAACGCCGCGAGACCAATCAGCAGTCCGATAATCACGATAGTCCACGCGGCGATTGTGGAAACGAGCAGAGTGGGGCTTCTGCGGGGCGACCACTCCGCCGCTGAAGAGCCCAAACGCGCCAGGCGCTCATCGAACTGCATGCTCACGAGCAGCCGCCGTACCACCATCGCAGCAATCCAGGCTAATATCAGCGACATCAAAAGTGCGACGACAAGCGCCACAAATCCTGGCAGAAGCCGCGCGAGCCTGGTGATGAAGTCAGTGGTTGACTGATTCAATGCCTGCCTGACTTGTTGCCACATGATTGCCTCCTCACAAATCTACGGATTGAATCGATCTGGCCACCGCCATCGCGATACCAGGTATGGTTTTTCCGCCTCGTATGCGAGCGCCAGGCGCTCGAGCCTCTGTTCGGCCGCGGTAACTTCGGAGTTTTCCATTTCGCGGGCGTAGGAAGCAACCCATCCGAGATACAGGGGCGTCAGCGAGGCGAGAAGATGGTCGCGATTAATGGTGCGCAGACGATGGGCCAGGGCGAAATCGTAGACAATGCGCACCCACAGGTCGTCCGGAAAGTGATGTTGCTCCGCCGGCAAACGCGACAATTTCCTGAGTTCGAGCAAGATGGCCGGCGGCAGCACAAGCCCCCAGATTTCCTGCAAGTCTCGAACGCCCAGTTGGAACGAATTCACCAAACGCGCAACCTCGACGCTTCCTGCCGGCTGCGGCACGGGTAGGGGCTGATTCAGCGTCCTTATCGGAGTTGAGGCGCGCGTTTTCTGCCAGCACGCCGCGCTTCTCTCCATAGCTAGAAAAACCGGCCCGAGCACTTGGGTGAGCAGCGAGCTCACTGCGGTCCAATCCACGGGAGGATACGTTCGCGCCCCAAGATAGGCCTGGCAGACTTGCAAATCACTGCAAACGGCTCGCGGGAGCAGCGAGGCGAGCAAATTCATTCCTCCTGCGGTGCGCTCTCCGTTCCGCCCTTCCGCTCCCCAGAGTGTCTGGAAGAGTTGCTGAGAAATGGCGAAATCGGGTCCCATCGGATTTTGAATCCGTTTTCCGTAAAGGCTTCGCGTCAGTGGAGAGATGATGCTGTGATTGAGCAGTCCTTCAAATTTTCGAAGGGCGTAGCGCGGCGCGACAAAATCGGAGCTCTTATCGAGTAACGGTTCCGTCAGGCGGCAAATCCATTTCGATGGCGCGTATTCCAAATGCGACGCGAGGAGGCAGCATCCGCGGGCACCGAGTCTCTCACTTAGCGCGAAAATGGAACTGAAAGCAGCCGTGACACTCTCGAACGGCGTTGTGGGCAGACTCTGACCGTGCAGAGTCCATGGCAGCAGAAAAAGCGAGGAATTTTGCGCGGAAGAGTCGGAACCCGCCGCTGAAGCGGAAGCAGCATGATTTTGGAGCGCATTTTGCGGCACATTTTGGAGTACAACGACGCGCGGATTTCCTGGAAGCCCTCGCAAATCATCGCACAGCCCAGCAACGGCGTACTGTCCCAGATCGGCCAAAATTCCGACAACCAGGTCAGCGCCATCAATCTCTTCGGCGCTCTTCACCGTTTGTTGCGGAGTGGACTCCGTTTCCAAAGTTCGAACCTCGGCCATCCAATTTTCGTTTAACGAAAACGCGACGCAGAGAAGCTTCAGCCCGCGAACAATTGCCCGAATCCAGAAAAATTCACAGCGGCAGCGACAAAATTCCGGTCAATGGAAATCGCAGCCACGCAGGACGGCTGTTCAGCTCATAGCGCACTTCATAAAGCGCCTTGTCCAGTAGAAATACATCCAGCAGCATGCGAAATTGCTCTTGGCTGGGAGGCACGACTTCCGCACCGCCCATCGTCTGGCGGTAGGCGCGCAGGAATTCCGCCGATACGCAACGCTCCCAAAGTTGCGCCCATGGCTCCAGCTTTGCAAAATCGCCGGCGTGCCTCGCCAAGTACGCTAGCAAGCTGGCATAAGCCGCGTAGCTGAACGAACGCACCATGCCAGCGACGTCCTTTAGCGGACTCTGCTTGGAACGGCGGTACCCCAGCGAGCGAGCGGGTTCACCCTCAAAATCCAGAATCACGAAATCTGTCTTCACGCGCAAGACTTGCCCAAGGTGATAATCGCCATGAATGCGGATGCGCTGCGCACGAAGCTCAGAAACTTCGGGCGCCTCGAGGCGCTGCAGAATCCTGCGCCGGCGGCTGAGCACCGCGCCGGCAATTTCGATGAGGTCGTCAGGCAAGTACGGAACGCGCTCTTTGAGCGTGTCGAAAACAGATGAGGCATGCCGGCGAATGTCCGCCAGCAAGGCTTGCACATCACTGCTTTCCAAAGGCTCAGGCGAGAACGCTGGATCCTCGGTCGGCGAGCCCAGCGCCAAATGCAATTCTGCAGTGCGACGGCCGAGCGTTGCGGCAGCATCCAGATACATTCCTACGTGATCTTGCGCGAGTTGAGACGGCGCACATTCGGCAAGCTCAATAGCACTCCTATCGAGTTCGCTGCTCGCGTTCTCCGGAGGCGCGAGAGGAGCGCAGCTTTCGTAATAGCGGTCGAGTTCGTCGATAGTCCACTTCCAGCCGTCTCCCTCGTTTTTAACCAAACCCTGCAGCATGGCCAGCGTGGTGGGTTCCCCATCTTCGTGAGGTATATACTCGATCAAGCCAGCAAAGGGCGGAATGCGATCGAAGCCAACCTTTTCTGTCAGGTACCGTCCTACCTCGCAGTCGGGATTCACGCCGGCTTCCGGGCGGCGGAAGAGCTTCAGGATGAAACGGTCTCCATACAAGATTGATGTATTGCTCTGCTCCGCCGAGCCGCGGCGTACCTGCAAATTTTCCGCGGCTCCCCGGATCTGTCGAAAGGCGGCGCCTGGAACGCCGCGAATGCACCCACGTCGCGCAGAAATCTGCTTGGCGTTTTCGATTAACGCGAGCAATTCCGCGCAGGTTCTGTCGTCAATAGTGGCATCGTGCAGCAATCCGGGAGTCCCGTGCGACACGACCGGAGCCACCACTGCATTTGGCGCGGTGCGACGCAAATCTTCTGCGTGGTCGCCCATGGTCACTCCAAGCGGCAGCAGGTAGCGGTCTGGCGCTCCATCACTGTATTGTATTTCTGCAAGAGCAAGGGCGGATTTGGAAGGCTCGAGGACCGCCCAATCCACCACACGCGCAGATTTGATTTCGCGCGACTTCGCGGCGAACCAGCGCTGCGGCGGCAAGTACTCGGTCAGAAATCTGGTCTCGAAGCGGTGTTGCTCCGCGCCCTCGAAGATATTTTCCAAATTGCCTGCAAAGCTCAGGGGCGGATTTTCAACGAGGTCTACACCGACATTGCTGGCTTCCGGCTTGGGATGCAGTTCGAGCCACAGGAAGGCATAGGGCGCCAATGTCAGGCGGTAGGGTTGTTGGCCAATAGCCGGGAATTCGACGTAACCGAGCATCTCGATGGGGAGCATTCCCTCCAATTTCGAAAGATCCAGATCCACGGGCTGCGCAAACCGCGATAAATTTGCCACGCACAGAACTTGCTCATTACCTTCTCTTCGAAGATACGCCAGCACCTTGCGATTGCCCGGATCAAGGAATTCCATGCTGCCGCGTCCGAACACACGGAAAAGCTTGCGCAAAGCGATCATGTTGCGCATCCAGTTCAGAAGAGAGGATGGATCGCTCTGCTGGGCTTCCACGTTAATCGCTTCATATCCCCAGACCGGATCCATGATAACCGGACTGTATAGGCGCGCGGGCGTCGCCGTCGAAAATCCTGCGTTGCGATCGCCATTCCATTGCATCGGCGTGCGAACGCCGTTGCGGTCGCCAAGATAAATGTTGTCTCCCATTCCGATTTCGTCGCCGTAGTAGAGGATCGGCGAACCGGGGAAGGAAAAGAGTAAGCTGGTCAGAAGTTCGATGCGCCGCCGGTTATTGTCCACCAGAGGCGCCAGGCGCCGCCGGATGCCCAGATTGAGGCGCATGCGAGGGTCGGCGCTATACGCCAGATACATATAGTCGCGCTCCTCGTCTGTCACCATCTCCAGCGTAAGTTCATCGTGATTGCGCAAAAACAAGGCCCACTGGCAGTTTTCCGGAATGCTCGGAGTTTGCGCAATGATGTCGGTGATGGGCAGACGATCTTCCTGACGCAGCGCCATATAAATGCGGGGCATGAGCGGGAAATGGAAAGCCATGTGGCATTCGTCGCCGTCACCAAAATAGGGACGCACGTCTGGAGGCCACTGATTGGCCTCGGCCAGGACCATGCGGCCGTAGTAATTGGCGTCAATTTCGCGGCGAAGAGCCTTGATGATGGCATGCGTCTCCGGCAGATTTTCGCAATTTGTTCCTTCGCGCTCGACCAGATACGGGACAGCGTCTAAGCGCAGCGCATCCACTCCCATGTCCAGCCAGTAGCGCATCACTTTGACGATTTCCTCGACCACTCTTGGGTTGTCGTAGTTCAAATCGGGCTGGTGCGAGAAAAAACGGTGCCAGTAATAGGCTTTGGCAACCGGGTCCCAAGTCCAATTGGACTTTTCGGTGTCAGTGAAAATAATCCGGGCTCCGCGGTATTTTTCGTCCGTATCACTCCACACATAAAAATCCCGTTCCGGCGAGCCCTCGGGCGCCAAACGCGCGGCTTGAAACCACGGATGCTGCTCCGAAGTGTGATTAATCACCAACTCGATCATCACTTGCAGGCTGCGCTCATGGGCCGCGTCCAGGCACGCTTTGAAGTCCTCCAGAGTGCCGTACATGGGGTGAACACCGAGATAATCCGCGATATCGTAGCCGTCATCCTTGAGCGGAGAAGGAAAAAACGGCAGCAGCCACAAACAGGTAACGCCGAGGTCCTGAAGATAATCCAGTTTCTGCATCAAACCGGGGAAATCGCCAATTCCGTCGCCGTTGCCGTCCTTGAATGCGCGCACGTGCAGTTCATAAATAATGGCGTCTTTGTACCAAAGAGGATCCGCCGCGCTTCCGCTTCGTTTCGCCATTAGACTTGCTTCTACGCTCTCTTTCCAAACTGCGACTGAAAAACGACAACTCCCAGAGGGGGGAGGGTCATATTCAAAGAGAAGGGCCGCCCGTGCATGGGAAGGGGCGCCGCCTCCAACCCGCCAAAATTTCCCTGTCCGCTGCCGCCGTACAGGCGGGCATCGCTGTTCAGAATTTCCTTCCAGCGATCTCCCCTCGGTACGCCCACACGATAATTTGTTCGAAGCACGGGTGTAAAATTACAAACGAACAGCAGTTCGTCATCGGGCCTCTGGCCGCGCCGGATAAAGCTGACGACGCTTCTCTGCCAGTCCGTGCAATCCACCCATTCAAATCCGGCGGCATCAAAATCTAGCTGATGGAGCGCAGGCTGGCCGCGATACAGGGTGTTGACGTCGCGCACCCAGCGTTTTAAGCCGGAGTGAAATGGTTTGTTGAGCAAATGCCACTCCAGGCTGGAATCGTGATTCCACTCCGACCACTGCCCGAACTCGTCGCCCATGAACAGGTGCTTTTTCCCAGGATGGCCGAACATGAAGCCGTATAGAAGACGGAGGTTGGCGAATTTCTGCCATTCGTCGCCGGGCATCTTCGCGACCATCGAATGCTTGCCATGAACGACCTCGTCATGCGAGAGCGGCAAAATAAAATTTTCCGCGAAGGCATAGATTAAGCCGAAGGTGATCTGGTTCTGGTGAAAGCTGCGAAATATGGAATCTGTTGACATGTATTCCAGCACGTCATGCATCCAGCCCATATTCCACTTCAGGCCAAACCCCAGGCCGCCGATATATGTGGGCCGCGACACTTGAGGCCATGCCGTAGACTCTTCGGCGATCATCAACGCGTCGGGAAACGCGGCGTATACATCCTCATTCAGCTTTCGCAGGAAATGTATGGCCTCGAGATTTTCATTGCCGCCATAACGATTCGGTATCCACTGGCCTTCGCGCCGCCCATAATCGAGATACAGCATGGAGGCCACAGCGTCCACGCGCAGGCCGTCAATGTGGTACTTATCGAACCAGAACAGCGCGTTGCTAATGAGGAAGCTCTGCACCTCGTTACGGCCATAATTGAACACGAATGTGTTCCAATCCGGATGCTCTCCTTGTCTCGGGTCAGCATGCTCGTAGAGATGCGAACCGTCAAAATAACCGAGGCCAGCCTCGTCCTTTGGAAAGTGCGCCGGCACCCAGTCGAGGATTACGCCGATGCCGCGCTGGTGCAGATGATCAACCAGATACATGAAATCGTTAGGTGTTCCGAACCGGCTGGTGGGAGCAAAATATCCAATCGTTTGGTAGCCCCATGAACCGTCAAAAGGATGCTCGGTTACGGGAAGAAACTCGACGTGCGTGAAACCCATTTCGTTCACATAGTCAGCCAATCGTGACGCCACCTCCCGATAGGTGAGCCAGCGGTTGTTCTCTTCCGGGACACGCATCCAAGAGCCAAGATGCACTTCATATACGGAAAGCGGAGAGTGCTGCGGTGAACGCGTCGCGCGATTGGCTAGCCACGTTGCATCGTGCCAGGAATAGCTATCGATATCCCAGACGCGGGAAGCAGTTTGCGGGCGAATCTCCATCGCGAAGCCGTAAGGGTCCGCTTTGTCAACGGTGTAGCCTCCATAGCGTGAAACCAGATGATATTTGTAGAGCGCGCCGGCATTCACACCGGCGATAAAACCGTCCCACACGCCGCCGGAGCGGTACACCAGAGCGTTCGCTCGCGGATTCCAACCGTTGAAATCGCCAACCACCGAGACACGCTCGGCATTGGGCGCCCAAACGGCGAACTGCACGCCTCGGCGCCCTTCCCTTTCATCGAGGTGAGCGCCAAGCTTTCCGTAGGCTCGGCTGTTCGTTCCTTCGGCGAGCAGGTACAAATCGAATTCGGTTAGCGCTGTTTGCGAGGCAGGAACTCCCCTCTGTTTTTCATTCGGTCGCAGGTATAGACCGGCGTCTTTTCTCAAAGATAATAATCAAAATCCCGTTCGGTGCGAACTCGCCGGCGAATCTGCAAGATATGCGCAGGCAAGCTGCCGGGCGTCAATTCCACATAATTCCTGGCTCCCTGCCACAGATAGCGCGCACCGCTAAGCAGGTCATGAGCTTGGAATCCCTGCTCCCGGTCGACCCCAAGAGCGCTCAAATCAAGATTCACCCAGCCGGTCTGCGTGTGAAACGAATCGAGATTTACGATTACCACAATCACGTCCGCAAGATCATCGCTCGTTTTGCTGAAGCACAGCAATACGGGATTGTCCGTTTCGTGAAAACGCAGGCTATGGTCGCCCTGCAGTGCGGGGTGGTCTTTGCGGATTTCGTTGATGCGGGCGATGAAATCCTTCAAGCTCCACGCCGCCGTCAGCTCCCGGTGCTTGAGTTCATATTTTTCGGAATGCAAATACTCTTCACTGCCCGGCGCCAACGGCGCGTTTTCACACAGCTCGAAAGCAGGGCCGTAGATTCCATAGTTCGCTCCCAACATTGCCGCCAGGACAAAGCGGATCATAAACGCCGGGCGGCCGCCCACTTGCAAAAATTCGGGAAGAATGTCGGGCGTGGCGGGCCAAAGATTGGGCCGGAAATATTCGCGCACGTCCGTCTGCGTCAACTCGGTAAAGTAGTCGGTTATCTCCTGCTTGGAATTGCGCCACGCAAAATAAGTATATGACTGCGAAAAACCCAGCTTGGCCAGCCGATACATTACGCGTGGCCTGGTAAACGCCTCCGCTAGGAAAATCACCTCCGGATACTTTGCTTTGATTTCTCCGACGACCCACTCCCAGAATCGAAAGGCCTTTGTGTGAGGATTGTCGACGCGAAAAATCCGCACCCCGTGGCCAATCCAGAACTCAAAAACGCTCTTCAGTTCTTCCCACAATTCCAGCGCTTCTGAAGTTTCAAAATTCAGAGGATAAATATCTTCGTATTTTTTCGGAGGGTTCTCCGCGTACTGAATGCTGCCGTCTGGCCGCTTGCGAAACCATTCCGGATGCTCGCGCGTGTAAGGATGGTCAGGAGAGCACTGGAACGCCATATCCATGGCGATTTCCAGCCCGTGCTCCGCGGCTTTGCTGACGAGCCGCCGAAAATCCTCCAAAGTGCCCAACTGCGGGTGAACCGCCTTATGCCCTCCTTCCTTCGCTCCAATTGCCCAAGGACTGCCCACGTCATCGGGCTCTCTCACCATCGAATTGTTTTTCCCTTTACGGTTGGTGGCGCCGATCGGATGGATAGGCGCAAGATAAAGCACGTCGAATCCCATGGATTGAATGTAGGGCAGCCAACTCTCGCAATCGCGCAACGTGCCATGAGCTGCGGCGTTCGGCGAGCAGGAACGGGGAAAAACCTCATACCAGGCTGAGAAACCTGCTCTGGGACGGTCTACCGTCACAGTCAATTCCTTCGAGTAGCGACTGATCAGAGAGGGTTCAGGATAGCGGTCGATGATCGGCAGTAATTCTTCTTCCAAAGCGACCATTTTCCCGGAGTCGCTATCGGCAGCCTCGCGGAGGCGCTGTGCCCACTCACTGAGTAACTTGCTATCCTCGGCGGCAGCACGCTTGGCGGAATCTGAAATGAGATCTGCGCCAATTAAAAGCTCGATTCGAACATCTTGTCCGGCGGCGATTCGCTTGAGCAAGTCCGCGCGCCATGTTTTGAAGTGATCGACCCAGCCCTCCACGGTGTAGCGGTACGAGCCCAGCTTGGAAACGCGAAATTCGCCGCGCCAGCGGTCATTGAACAGCATTTCCATCGGCGACGATTGCGGCTCCTGCTCCGTCCCCTGCCAGTACAGCACGCGGCACGCAATTTGATCGTGCCCGTCCGCGAAGATGTCGGCGTCAACGACAACTTTTTCTCCTACGACACGTTTGATGGCGAACCGGCCGCAATCTATTTCCGGGCGAACCCCTTCGATCGCTACCCGCCGCCGCGCATCAACACGCTCGCGCAACATAAATCAAGCCCCCTTTGGGAGAAAAAAGTGTTGCTACTGGCCAAGAATCGTTCAAACGGCTCAATATCTAAAGATACCGCCACTCAGGATTCGATACCAATGGAGAATCAGATCCTTTGTGGTATTCAATTTATAAAAACAGGAGTATTGGGCTGGGCGAAGAGAGCTTATAAAATCACCACGAATGACCTTTTGCGACGCCGCGGTTACCGCCACCGAAAGCGGCTCGTCGGCATGTCTGAGCGCATCTACTACATCAGGACGCGAGGCCCCCGTCGGTGGCAGGCAATCGCCGTGAGCGCTTTCGCTTCCACTCGTAGTCTTTGCGAAGCTTGCCCATGTGCTTCTTTAGCTGCGCCAGGACTTCCGCAAAGGCCACGCGAACGCTGCCCGCGGCGTCACTTGCTTCTCCGGTCGCATGCAGATTACCCGTCGGGAGTGAAAGATTCAAAAAGAGTGCAACGCTGTTCTTATGCGGAACGCGTTCGAACGCTCCATGCAACTGGACCAGATCCGGAGCAAAACGCTTCAGGAATTTTTCCAGCCGCTTGGCATGTACGTCGACTTCTTTTTCTGTTTCTGCGCGTAGATCCGCTTGTTTGTAATTGAACGAAATCTTCACGGGACACTCCTTGGTTGGGCTGCTCGGAAGAGGAACTGCTGTAGAGCGTCGTCATAAACAACACTTTAAGAATAGCAGCCGCTACGCGCCGCCGCAACCCGCTCGTTGCAACAGTGTTCGAAATGGTATTGAAACTGTAAAAAGCGCGATAATGCTGCTGTGGAGAAGTTGAACGAGCTTCGCATTGGGCCCGCCGGATGGGCCTATACGGATTGGCAAGGCATTGTCTATCCTTCGCCGCGCCCTCGCGATTTCCACGAGATTGCCTACCTGGCGCAATATTTCGACACCATAGAAATCAACACGTCATTCTACCAACCAATCAGTCCAGCGCTCGCGGAACAGTGGATCGAGCAAATCGGCGCGAACCCGCGTTTCCAATTCACCGCGAAGCTTTGGCAGAAATTTACCCACGAAATGGACACAACGGCGGCCGATGAATCGGCTGTGCGCGCGGGGATTGACGTTCTTCGCACGGCCAACCGCCTTGGCGCCATGCTCGTGCAATTTCCCTTCTCGTTTCACAAGACGCCTGAGAATGTTGGGCGCCTCGAAAGGCTGGCGGATTCGTTTCGCGATTATCCGCTGGTTCTGGAGGTCAGGCACTCCTCCTGGAACGATTCAAAAATCCATGAAATGCTGCGTCACCGCAAAGTCGGGCTCGTCAATATCGACCAGCCGCTCATCGGGCGGGCCGTGCGGCCGAGCGAATATGCCACCGCCAGCGTCGCGTATTTTCGGTTGCATGGCAGGCGATATGACACGTGGTTCGCCGATGACCCGACTGTGCCGCGCCACGAGCGTTACAACTATCTCTACTCGGAAGAAGAACTAAAACCCTGGGCCGAGCGCGTCAAACGCGTGGCCGCTCGCGCCAAATCCACATTTGTGATTATGAATAATCATTACGCGGGGAAAGGAGTGGTAAACGCGCTTGATTTGCAGTACCTGCTCGGCCATCAAAAAGTCAAAGTGCCAGAGTCGTTGCGCCAGTACTATCCGCAGCTTGAGAAAATCGCGGATCAGCCCGCAATTCAGGGCGCGCTCTTCCGAAGTCCCGGCTAGCCCCGGCGTAACTTTCGTCACTCGGTCTTCGGCTTTTCGAAATTCACCGCCGTGGTGTTTCCGCCGCAAATCACCACACCGATTCGTTCTCCTGCAGCAGGCACATATTTCCGCGATAAAAGCGCAGCAAAGGCCGCAGCGCCTCCCGGTTCAGCCACTATCCTGAGGACTCTCCACAACGCGGCCTGCGCTTCCTGAATGGCTTCGTCGCTCACCAGGACGACGCCAGAAGCGTATTGTTGCGCGAGAGGAAGCATCAGTTCGCCAACGCGCTTGGGCGCCAGCGAATCGGCTGCGATTCCGCCTGCCGGACTATCAACTGGCCTGCCAGCCTCGAGCGCGCGGGTCAACGTAGGCGCAGCTTCCGGCTCAACTCCGATCACTTTAACGCGGTTCGCGCACCACTCAGCGATGCCGCCGAGCAGGCCGCCGCCACCAACGGCCACAAGAAGCGTGGCAAGCTGGGGGCATTGCGACTCCATCTCCAGCGCTACTGTCCCTTGCCCCAGCAGCGTCTCAACCTGGTCGTACGCATGCACCGCCATTGCTCCACTCTCAAGCGCCCATTTTTCGCTCGCCGCCAGCGCACCCGCATAGCGTTCTCCGCCAATCACCAATTCAGCTCCATAGCCGCGAATGCGCTCAATTTTTTCGCTCGAAGCGATGCTCGGCACAAAAATCCGCGCAGGCACCCCCAATCGTTTCGCTGCGAATGCTACCGCCGCTCCATGGTTGCCGCCGGACGCAGCCACAACGCCTGCCTTTGGAATTTTGCGCGATAGCAGGTTGGCGAATGCCCCACGCGCCTTAAAGGATCCCGAATGCTGCAGCAATTCCAGCTTGAACGACAACCGTACTGCGGGCAGATCGAAATCCCTGCCGTCTGCTTCCAGTACGGGCGTGCGTCGAATATAAGGCTCGATGAGCTCGTAAATCTCAGTGATTCGTTGCCGATTGATTTCAGAATTCAGAGGCGTCTTCCTCTCGCACAGGCTTTCATGAGATTTCGGGGAAGAAGCAAAGGATTCAGCCAAAACAAACCAGCAATCGAGCTTTTTGCCGAGCTGATTCCGAGCGCCGCCTCTATTGACGGGAGATTCTCGACCCAGACAATTCCGGCGAACGATCGAGCCGGGCTGAACTGGTGGATTCGATCTGCTTCCAGGCGGCGATTCGCTGCTGAACCATTTTTTCGGCTTGAGCCCATGTTTGCTGCTCGTTAATGGTCGGCGCGACGTCAGCGCTTTCAACCGCGTCGAGCAGGTTGCCCAATTGCACGTTGGCGCTGGCCAGACTTTTGTCTCCTTCGATCACGCCATCGAGCTTTTTGGCTCCCGGCGACATCGTTGCGCCATTCACCTCGCTCTTAGATGACCGAAGACGCTGCTGAAGAGCCTTCGCCTGCTCGAGCGCGGCATAGCTCTGGTCCATTGCGGCTACGATTTTCCTGGCCAGCGCCACTTGCGCGACAAGACCAGCTTGCGGCGTTTTCACGCGTGGGTCCATTTTGAGCGTCAGCGGCTGCGTTTCGGTGTGGCCATCAACGGTCAGGCGGACTGTGTAGCGACCGGGAGCGGCGAGGGCGCCTTGCGGGTCGAGCGGCGTCTTATGAGGGATCGCCGAAATAGGAAAAGCGCGGGAAACCGCTTTTGGCGCGGGGTAATGCAAATCCCAGACGAAGCGGTGCATGCCCGGATCAGCAGAAAGCTGGCGCCGCCTCGCCATCCAATACGGAGCGACGGCGTAATTTGAGACCTCATACGGTTCCGGTTGCTCGGCGCTCGAATATTTGCGGACAACTTCGCCATTGGCATCGAGAATCTCGAGCGTCACCGGAGATGACGGACGCGCTTTCAGCCAGTAATAAAAGATTGCCCCGTCGGGAGGATTCTGGCCCATCGGCGCCTCGGGTTGCAGCGGCGTATCGGTGTTAGTGCTGCGGCGCATGCGCCACGTGGCGCGCGGACGGAACAGGTGAGCCGCGGAGCCGGCGATTGTGCCGCTCAATTGACGAAGCGGAGAGATGTCGTCGAGCACCCAGAACGCGCGGCCATGCGTCGCAGCGATCAAGTCGCCCTGCTCGATTGCCAGATCGTGAACGGGCGACGTGGGCAAGTTGAGTTGTAGCGATTGCCAGTGCGCTCCATCGTCGAAAGAGACGAAGACGCCAGTCTCAGTACCGGTAAAGAGCAGTCCGCGGCGAAGGGGATCTTCTCTGACTGCGTGAACGTAGGATGGCGCGGAAATTCCTTCGCTCATTTGCACCCAGTTCCTGCCGTAGTTATGCGTGATGTAAATGTAGGGACGAACATCGCCAAGGCGATGACAATCTACTGCGGCGTAAGCGGTTCCCGGATCGAAATGGGACGCCTCGATCAGGCTGATTTTGCTCCATACTTCCAAGCCGGAGGGCGTCACGTTTTGCCATGTCTTTCCACCGTCTTGCGTGAGTTGGATCAGCCCGTTGTCGGTTCCCACCCAAATTTCGCCAGCTTTGATGGATGACGGCGCAATCGTATAGATCACCCCGCGCTGCGGCTGTCCCTGCGTGCCCGCGCGCACGGTGAGATCAGGGCTGGCGACGCGCCAACTGGAGCCGCCGTCGGTGGTTTCCAACAAATATTGCGCCCCGTAGTACAGCAGATGCGGATTCTGCGGCGAAAAAATGATTGGCGAAGTCCACGTGAAGCGGTATTTCACCGTAGCGATACTTTCGCCGAAGGATTCCATCAACGAGGGTGAGATGGTTTGCGACTGCGTGGTAATCGCGTTCCATTTGTGCAGGACGCCATAGGTATCCCCCCCGTAAAGAATGTTGGGATCGGTGGGATCGACGGCGATATAGCCGCTCTCGCCTGCGCCAATCGAATGCCAATTGCGGAACGTCAGCGCGCCGTAATCGCTGCGGCTGATGACGCCTACGCTTCCGCTGTCCTGCTGCCCGCCATAAATCCAATAAGGAACGCGATGGTCGGTAACGACATGGTAGAACTGAGCAGTGGGCTGGTTGTACCAGGAGCCCCATGTTTTTCCGCCATCGACGCTCACCATGGTTCCCTGATCGCTGCCTAGAATCATGCGATCCGTGTTTTCAGGATCGATCCACAGAATGTGGTAATCGTCTCCCCCAGGAGAACCCTTGACGGCAGAGAAGTGATGGCCGGCGTCAGTGGAGCGATAGAGCGCCACGTTGGGAACCCAGACGACATCGGGATTCTTCGGGTCGACGGTAACCCGGCTGAAATACCAGCCGCGTCCCCAGATGCGCGGATCGCTGCCGACATGCTGCCAGTTTTTGCCGCCGTCATCGGAGCGATACAATCCGCCCTGCTCGCAATCGATCACCGCATAAACGCGGTCCCCGGTGCCGGCGGTTAAGCCGATTCGCCCGGTTGGCACAGTTGGGAGGCCGTGGCCGCTGAGTTGGTGCCAGGATTGGCCCTCGTCGGTGGATTTGTAGATGCCGCCATCAGGGCCGCTGATTGGCGGATATTGGCTCCAAGTGGTGCGATGCGTTTCCCAGAGTGCGGCGTAGACCACGCGCGGATTCTCGGGCGAGGCGGCCAAATCGATCGCGCCGGTTTTGTCGTTCTTGTAGAGAACCTTTTGCCACGATTTTCCGCCATCCATCGAGCGGAAGACGCCGCGCTCAGCGTTGGGATCGTAGGCGTGGCCCAGCGCCGCCACCAGCACCACGTCGGGATTGCGCGGATCGACGAGTATTCGCGCGATATGCTGCGTATCGTCCAGGCCCAGATGGGTCCAAGTGCGGCCAGCGTCGGTGGATTTGTACACTCCATCGCCAACGGAAATGTCGGAACGCATGTCGGATTCACCGGTACCGGCGTAAATGACGTTGGGATCGGAAGGCGCAACTGCGATGGCACCAATCGAGGCGACCGGCTCATGCTGAAATAGCGGCTGCCAGGTCAAGCCCGAATTTTCCGACTTCCATAAGCCGCCGCCGACACTGCCGAAATAGAACACGGTCGGTTCGCTGGGCACGCCGGCCACAGCCAAGGCTCGCCCGCCGCGGAATGGGCCCACCTGGCGCCAGCGCAAGCCCGCATACAGCTGCGGATCGACTGGCTGCGGCATTTGCGGAGGCTGCGACTGGGTTCGATTTCGCGCTTGAGCGACCCCAACGACCGCGATGAGAATGGCTGCTGCGCCGAGCCCAGCAGAAACCAAAGCTCTGCGCCTCCATGAAAACTGCAAGCCCTTATAAATGCGAATATTCCGTGATCGTTTCATTCTTTGGCTCCCGCGCGGAGTATACAACCGCCCCATTCGCTTTGCCGAACGAAAGCTCCGAGAAATCGCATCGTTGGCGCAAGGAAGTTTCCAAACATGGCGGCATCTTGCCATTTCGTTTGCAGCAAACAGCACAACAATAAATTCCCACAGAAGAGCAAGAGAGGTTGGTTACTTCTTGAAGAGGTCTTCAAAAGCTCTGCGAGCATCCGTCGGACGGCCATTGGAAGCGGGCGCCGCTGCTGGTGTGCTGGGATAGTTGACGGGCGAAGTGTCTTTCTCGACCGTCATACGAAATTCAAAAAAGGTGCAGTCGTTTTTCGCATCTTTACGCGCAATCCGCTCCGGAATGGGTTGCGTGCATTCAAACTGCGCCCCTGTATCAAAATGAACGCACTGTTTGCACGAATGCAGCTCCAATTGGCATTTGGGGCAACGTCCTTCTTTATCGAAGCCGATAGCCAGAATCGTGCCGCAATTCGAACAGCGCGCGCGCATCACCGTTCCCACCATTCGCGGAGTGCGCGGACCCATTTGCTCCTGCCGCGGCCTCGGCTCCGCCGGGCGTTCGCGCTTTTTGTCTTCGCGATCGCGGTCGCTATACCCCTTATGCTTATACTTCCGCTCCATAGATTTTCCTCCGGGATAACTACATCATACTCTGAAACATCAAGAGCCATTCAATAATTCGCGGTCACGTAGAAAAAACAGGAAGCGTCCAGATTTTGCGCTTCCGAATAGAGCAAAACTTCACGGAATCAATCGCGGCGCAAATGCACCGAAGCATGTCCTGGTTGCGGCTGAACCAATTCTACTCCTTTGCCCATCTGCGGCAAAGCCCTTCTGCAGGCAAATCCCCTACCAGGAACTTGCGCGGGGCGCCCGCGGATTCGAGCACAGCTTCAGCCGCCAGATAGCCGCTGCGCACCGCTCCCTCCATCGTGGAAGGCCATCCCGTGCGCGTCCAATCGCCCGCCAGGAAAAATCCAGGGATTTCTGTTCGCTGGCCGGGCCGCCACTGGTCGAACCCGGGGCGCGGCGAGACTGTCGCGTGTACTTCCTTTACCACCGTTGCTTTTAGCAGGTTCGCGGTCCTGCTCGCGGGCAGAACCTCGCGCAATTCTTTCACGCAAAGGTCAATGATTTCCTGGCGCGCGCGGGGAATCAGTTCATAAGATGCGCTTATCACGAGTTGAAGATACTGGCCCGGCTGTTGGTTATTCTGGCCGCCCGAATCCTGCAACGTCTTTCGGTTGAAAATCCATTGCACCGTGTGATCCAGCAATGTGAGGAAAGGCTTCTCGAGAACTGGCCTGTCGTACCACAAATGCACTCCCGTTATGGGCGACGTGTGCAAGTTCTTCAGATTCGCAAAAACGGGGCAGTTCGTACGCATTGCTTCGGGAAGAATCTCCAGCAGCGAGTCATGCCTCACAGCGGCAATGCATGCGTCGGCCTCCTGCTCGCTTCCGTCATCGAAAACCGCTGAGCGAAATTTATGGTTTTCGAATCGCAGCATCCGGACCGTTGCGCGCGACTGTATCTGTCCTCCCTTTGCTTCAATCGCTTTCCGGCAGCCGGCGTACAATTCGCCCAGTGGGACAGATGGAATACCGAGAACATATCCCTCGCGATTGAGCAGAAATGCCTTCCAGAAAACATCGATACCGTAATGAGCGTCGGTGAGTGCTAATTCTTCATCGAGCGCGCTGACCAGCACGACTCGCCAGAATCGCCGAATGGCCGTCTCGCTTTGACCATTCTCGCGCAACCAGTCGAGCATCGTCTTTCCAGTCGCGTCTTCTGGGCGGCCGCCCGCGCGGGCGATGCGCAACAGAGCTTCCGCAATGGCTTTCTTATCGTGATATGCGAGCGCGCCAAATCGAAGAAACGACAAGCTGGTGTGAAACGGGGGCGGCAGCGCTGACGCGTTTATTGTGCTGACTCGCCCGCGCTGATCCGCAAAAAATAATTTCCGATAGTGGCGGATTTTTGAAGCCGCTCCCGTGCGCTCATAAAAATTCGCAAGATTCGTGCAGCACCCAAGCGTCACGTGCTGGCAATTATCGATATGGGTTCCATCCGGAAGAGCGTATGACGTCGCGCGTCCGCCCAAATACGGGCGCTTTTCAAACAATCGCACGCGAATGCCGGCCTCAGCGAGCGCCGTCGCTGCCGACAGCCCCGCCAGTCCGCCGCCAATCACGATCACGCTCTCGCAAGACATTCTTGAACCACCCCATCCTTGCACGCAGGAAAATCCAAATTTTCTCAGCCGTGGAAAGCCGGGCGCGGCCGCCGGTCACAACGGCAAGCCCGCGCGTCTCAATTTTTGAGAGTATCCCGGAATAAATTCGAGCCATGGCCCACAGCGCCGCGCGGCTGTCTGCGCTGACTAGCGGCAGAAGCTTCCATCCCTCGCGGTAGAGACCTCGCGCCCGCGCCGTTTCGAAACGAACTAGCTCCGCCAAACTTTCGTTCGAGGAACTCTTCTCAAAATCCGCAGCCTTGCAGCCAAACCTCACAAAATCCTCACGAGGAATGTAAACCCGTCCCATCGCCAGGTCCTCGCGCACGTCCCGCAGAATATTCGTGAGCTGAAACGCGATGCCAAGCTTCTCCGCGAATTCCGGCGCCTGCGGATCATCAAATCCAAACACGTGGAGGCAGCATAGCCCTACCGCGCCCGCGACGTGATAGCAATAACTTCGCAGCTCATCGAAAGTTTCGTACGAGGAAACCGTCAGGTCCATCTCTGCGCCGGTAATTAAATCGTGCAAATAGCGCGGCGGAATTCCGAAGTTCGCGACCGTGTGCCGCAGCGCCGGCCAAACCGGATCGCCTGTATCGCCGCCGGACAATACGCGGTCCAATTCCGCGCGCTGCTGCTCCAGGCTCTTTTGTTTCTCTTCAATCGCGCCCGGCTCATCCGAAATATCGTCAATGCCGCGCATGAAGGCGTACAGCGAGCACAGCGCGTCGCGTTTCGCCGCGGGCAGCAGCACAAATCCGTAGTAGAAATTGCGAGCGGCTGAACGCGCTATTTTGCGGCAGTGAAGATAAGACGCGGCGGCCGCGGCATCAGGCATGTCGGTCGGCAAGCGGCGCTTTTTCAGTTTTTTGCTCGTGGTGCGCGAAAGAGTGAAACACAGCGCCAATTCGAGAAATCATTGCCTGCCGGAGCAAGCGCGCCTGCACGCGCCGGCTGATTGCAGGGCGGTGATGCAACGTATCGTACCCCGCGGATTCGATGGCGTCGAGCACGGCGCTCCCGCCGCGCGTGAAAAGTTCCACGTCCACGCGAAATTCGCGCGACACGCGATCCGTAAGAGCAGAGCCCGTCGCGAAAAGCGTTCGCGTGCGGCCGATGAGATTTTTCATTAAGCTGGCGAACCGCTCATCGAAACGTTTCTCAACAATATCTTGCTCTTTCACGCCGAATTCGGCGGCCACGTCCAGCGGAATGTAAATGCGCCCTTTTTCCAGATCGCGCGCCACATCTTGCCAGAAATTCGCCAGCTGCAATGCCGCGCAGGTAGCATCGGACATTTCCTGCCGCTCGGCATCGCCATAACCCATCAGATAAAGAACCAGCCTGCCCACAGGATTCGCCGAGTAACGGCAATAATCAATCACGCCATCCCATTTCGCGTAGCGATGAACCGTCTGGTCCTGCCGAAACGCAATCAGCAAATCCCGAAAAGGCTCCATGGGAATTTCATACGCACGCGCCGTTTCGCCAACAGCGATGAGCACTGGATGCTTTGCCGCGCCGCGATAGGCGCGCTGCAATTCCTCATCCCACTCATCGAGCAATTCGAGCGCATGCTTGGCATCCGCAACTTCGTCTCCCAGATCATCTGCCCAGCGGCAGTAGGAGTAAATGTTGTAGAAATGCTGGTGCAAACGCGAAGGCAGGAGCCACGACGCGACTCTGAAATTTTCATAATGGTGCGTGGCGAGCCAGCGCGTATAAGCCTGCGCTTCGGAAAGCGAGCAGCCATCAGCGGGAAGTTTGTGCGCGATTTGCAGTTCGTCTCGTCCGACCATGGGAGACGTTTCAGGCCCAGGGATTGACCGCGGTCTTCAATTCCCCATTGCGCCGCTTCATATCCTCAAAAACTCGCGGCAATTCGCTAAGCGGAGTCTCTCCGGTCACAAAATCGCTGGCGCGCACATCGCCGCGCGCAATCGTTTCCAGCGCCTCGCGAATAAAACGCGGCGTGTGGTGGAACGTGGCCTTCAAAGTTATCTCGGAATAGTGCAACAGGGCCGGATCAAACTCCACCTGCGTTCCATGCGGGCAGCCGCCGAACAGATTCACTTTGCCGCCCTTGCGCACCATTTGCATGGCCCACTGCCAGGTCATCGCTGAACCCACCGCCTCAACTACCGCATCGGCCCCGCGCTTCCCATCGGTCAGCTCGCGCACCATCGCCACCGGCGAATCCATCGTGGACACGTCGAACGCCGCATAAGCGCCCAGCCGTTCCGCCGCCTCGATCTGGCTTTTCCGTTTGCCCAACGCGATCACGCGCACATCTCGCGCGGAAAGCGCGCGCACGAATTTCAGCCCAATCGGCCCGCATCCCAGAATCACCGCTGTATCGCCCGCCTGAATTCCTGTCTCATGAATCCCGCGCAGCACGCAGGCAAGCGGCTCAACCATCGCCGCGTCGCGATAACTTACGTGCTCGGGAATTTCCAGCAGATTCTGGCGAACGATTCGCCCCGGAATCCTTACGTATTCGGCATACGCGCCGTTATTGAACAGCAGATCCTCGCAAAGATTCGGCTGCCCCTTCCGGCAGTAGAGGCACGCTCCACACGGCGCCGAATTCCCGGGAACCACTCTCATTCCCGCGCGAATCTCGCTTCCCACCGCAGATCCGGTTTCCTCCACGACGCCCGCCAATTCATGGCCAAAAATCGCCGGCGGTTGGATCATTCGCGGATGCGAGCCCTGCTTCCAAACTTTGAAATCCGTTCCGCAGGTCAGCGCCACCTGCACGCGCACCAACACTTCGTCCTCGCCGAGCGTCGGAACACCGACCCGCTCAATCTTGAGATCTTCCCGGCCGTAAAGCACGGCCGCGGTCATTACGCCACTGGATCCTGGCTTCATGCCCGCTTTCATGCCCGTATTGGTGCCCGTTTTCATGCCAGTTTTATGCCCAGCCTATAAATGTGTAATCACAACCTTCAACGTATCATTTGCCGGCTTCGCCGCCAGCGCCAGCGCGTCAGCAATCCGCTCGGTCGGAAAACAATCAGAAACCAGCTCCGCCAGCGGCAGCTTGCGGTCAAACACGATTCCAGCATACTCCTGTTGCTCGGTTATGGATGCGCTATAACTTCCCAGAATTTCCTTCTCTTCAATTCCCACCGCGGCGGCCGGAAATTCGATTTTCATCACCGGATCATTGTGCGCAAAAAGCAGCACACGCCCTCCTGCCCGCGCCATTCCCAGCGCCTGGGTCACCAGTTCAGGATTGGGCGCGGCCAGCAACACCACATCGGCGCCTCGTCCTTGCGTGCGTTCTCGGACAACCGCGGCTACATCATCCGATGCGGGATCAAACGAGTCGGTTGCGCCCAGCCGAAGGCTTGCCGCCCGCCTTCCGGCCAGCGGATCCGTGGTGATCACCTCCGCGCCTTTGAGTTTGCACAAGCCCGTCAGCAACATGCCAATTGGCCCTTGCCCGACAATCACGGTAAATTCTCCGTCGCTTACTCGCGCCTTCCACACCGCTTTCGCCGCAACATTCACTGGCTCGATGAACGTCGCTTCCTCGAAGGTGATTCCCGGCGGAATCGCCAGCATCCCGCGCTCGACAATCCACGGCATCGCCCTTACGTATTGCCCAAAACCCCCGCCATTTGGCGTAAATCCGGCGGTGAGTCCCACTTTCTTGTATTGCGCGCATTGCGAAAAAAGTTTTCGTTCGCAATAGAAGCATTTTTCGCATGGAACGTGATGAAAACTCACCACGCGGTCGCCTGGCTTGAAACGCCGAACTCCCCGACCCACCTCGACCACTGTGCCCGCCAGCTCATGTCCAAAAATTTGCGGAGGAGCAACAAAGCCGTGCGCTATCTTTTTGATATCCGTGCCGCAAATACCGCATGCTGCCACGCGGAACAGCACTTCACCTTCGCCAATTTCGGGAACGGGGACTTCTTCACACACAACTTTTCCCGCTCCGCGATAGACCCCGGCCAGCATTTTCTCCTTCCGCGATTTCTCGCGCGGCGTTTCGTTCGCCTGAATGTCCGTCGAACTCATGCGCGTCTCGCTTCCGCTAGTTCCGCCGGCGCTGTCGAAGAGGCGGCGAGTCCCGCCACGTAAGCTTCCAAAAAGTCCGCCAGCTTTTTCGACGCCGAACGGCTATTCTTCGCCAACCGCATCAGCGCCGGCAATTTGTGCGGCGCGCGCGCGACAGTCTTTGCAACGTTCGATGCGTTCACGTTCCCGCCGTCGTCCAACATGCCGCTGAAATCCATCGGCAAATCCTCATCTGCCGCGTCGCTGATCGCGCGTATGGCAATTCCCGGAACGCCCGCAGCGGCAGCTTCGCTCATCACCGCGAAGCTCTCCATTTCCACCGCTTCACCCATTTTTCCAAGTCTGTTCTTCCCTTCCGAAGACAAGATCATAGCCGCTGACGTCAGCAGTTTCCCGATAATGGCAGCGCCGTGCCGCTCGGCCCGGCGAAGCATTTCCAAGTCCGCTCCCACCGAACGCCCCGTTTCCAGTTCCACTACCTCGCTGGCCGCGCAGATTTGGCCTATCGGATAATCAACTCGCAGGCTACCCGCCAGCCCGGAAGAAATGCAAACGTCCGGCCTCCATTCGAGCGCTGCGCGCGCTGCTCTCTTCGCGTTCACGCCACCAACGCCGGTGAGCACAACGCGCATTTCCGTTCCACCGAATCGAGATTCGTACGCATCGACGCTGTCGCTTGAAATTTTCGAAAACGGACGCAGGCTACGCCACGGAGCGAATTCTACATCCAGCGCAAATGTGATGAGGATTTTCACTTCAATTCTCAAGCAGCGGAAGCCTGAGCGATTGACGCTCGCTCCGGAATGGCCGCGTAGCCCTTTGCGACATACCAGCCGACCGCGCGTTTCAGCGCTTCTTTCACCGACCCAGGCTGATATCCAAGTTCGCGGCGCGCTTTGCTGTCGTTCACAAACATTTTATGGCGCGCAATGCGCACGCCTTCGACAGGAATTCGCGGCTCGCGATTGGTCACGCGCGCAAATGCCGTATTCGCATACGCTGCAACCAAAGCTACCGCATGCGGAATCTGCCGCGTCGGCGCGGGCAATGCGGTAATCTCGGCAAGCGCATCGAGCACCTGCTTCAAGGTCAAATTTTCTCCGCCTAACAAATATCGCTCGCCCACTTTGCCGCGCTCGGCGGCAAGCAAGTGCCCTTTCGCGACGTCTTCTACAGCCACGAAATTCAATCCCGTATCCACATAAGCGGGCATCCGTCCCAGAAGAAAATCGAGGATAATTCGCCCCGTCGGCGTCGGTTTCCAATCGCCCGGCCCCACCGGCGTGGTCGGATTCACAATAATCACGGGCAAACCCTCGTGCGCCGCGCGTAACGCTTCCTGCTCGGCGAGCAATTTCGATTTTTTGTAACTCCCGATCATCTCATCGACTGTGGTGCGATTCATTTCATCCGGCAATTCGCTGCCGCGCTGCACGGCAATCGTGGCCACCGTGCTCGTATAAATGAATTTCTCGACCCGGGCGCGCAGCGCCGACGCAAGCAGGTTCTTCGTGCCGGTCACATTATTTTCGTAGATTTCCTGCGGATGCTTCGCCCACAAGCGGTAGTCTGCGGCCACGTGGTAAATGCGGCCCACTCCCTTCAGCGCGCAATCGAGCGAAGCCTCATCGCGCAGGTCGCCTTCCACCCACTCAACCGCAACGCCATCCAGCGCGTCTCGCCGGCTGCCGCGTCGCGCCAAAGCACGCACCGATTCGCCGGCAGCAACCAGTTGCCGCGCCACATGCGAACCGACAAACCCGGTCGCGCCAGTGACCAGCGTGGTCATAGAATGCGGAAAGCTTCTTCCTTTTCAGGCGTTGCCGACGACGGAATCAGCGGCTGCGAATTGAACGGCGTTCCGTGACCGTTCCCGTTTCCCTTGCCAGCCGCGCTCGCGCCTTTTCGCCCGCCCATGCGCCCGGAAACCTGCCATTGCAGCATTTTCCACGTATCGCCGAACTTGCTGTTCCCGCCCAGCACCGCGGAAGCTTCGTAACCGGATTGCACCATGCAATTCTCGCAGCGCGGATCGCGCCCGTAGCCGTATTTTTCCCACGGAGTGTTGTTGATGAGGTCGCTGAACGTTTTATGATGCTCGTCGGTCATCAAGTAGCACGGCCCTTTCCATCCGCGCGGATTGTAAGTTGGATTGCCCCACGCCGTGCACATCAGCTCGCGCTCGCCACGCAGAAATTCCATGTAAATCGGCGAAGTAATCACGTTGAACTGCTCCAGCAGCTTGCTCGCGCGCCGGAATTTTTCGTTCACATCCTGCCGCGACATGAAAATGTCTTTTGTCTGCACCGAGGCATACGAATACGCCGGCGAAAGCATGTTGCCATCAACGCCCAAGGTACGCAGGTACGCAAACAATTCCGCAATCTCTTCGATGTCCGTCTCTTTGTAAACGGTAGTGTTCGAGCACACCAGGAATCCCGCCGCCTTCGCCGCCTTTATTCCGGCAATCGCCTCGCGGAACACGCCGTCGCGCTCCACACACAAATCGTGCGTCTTCTCCAGCCCGTCGAGGTGAACATTGAAGAAGAATCGTGAAGTCGGCGTGAATTCGTGCAAACGCTTGCGAATGAACATGCCATTCGTGCACAGATAAATATTTTTCTTGCGGGCCAGAATCTCCTTCGCCAGCCGGCCGATCTCCGGATAAATTAGCGGTTCGCCGCCGCAAATCGAGACAATCGGAGCGCCGCAATCCTCCAGCGCCGCAATGCACTGCTCCACCGTAAGCATTTCGTTGATCGTTGGCTTGTATTCGCGAATGCGCCCGCATCCTGTGCACGTCAAATTGCACGCATGCAATGGCTCCAGCATCATCACCAGTGGAAATTTCTTTTCACCACGAATCGTCTTCGTCGCCAAATATTTCGTCAAATTCGCGGTCAAACTCAGCGGAAACCTCATCGTTTACCCCCGTCCATTCCGATATCTAAATTGATTCGGATTGAACTGAAAAGATTTTATTTTTTCTGGAACTTCGTTCCTCCGGTTGCGATACCGGGCCAGCGCGTAGAGCGGAAAAGAATTCCTATATAAATGATACTTCAAATAGAACACGCGCGGAAACCCCGTACCCGTGAAATCATCTTCATCCCACGAACCGTCCGCATTCTGATGCCGCAAAAGCCAGTCCACCGCCCGCACAACAGCGGGATCGTCGGGGCCGCCTGCTGCCAGCAATCCGATTAACCCCCATGCAGTCTGCGACGCCGTGCTCTTCCCCACTCCCTTAAGCGACGGATCATCGTAGGAGGCGCACGTCTCTCCAAAGCCACCATCCGCGTTCTGCACTCGCCGCAACCAATCGGCGGCGCGCCGGCATTCAACCGTATCACTTCCCTGCAGCACTTCCATCGCACGCAACACGCCGCTGGTCCCGTAAACGTAATTCACTCCCCAGCGCCCGTACCACGCGCCCTCTGCAGTTTGTTCGCGCTGCAAATAGGCGATCGCTTTCTTTATTGCGGGATGCGATGACGTCCACCCAAAATTCCCAAGGCATTCGATGGAACGCGCCGTCACGTCCGCAGAAGAGGGGTCGATCATCGCATTGTGGTCCGCAAATGGAATGCTTGTAAGTAGCGCGCTGTCGTTGTCGCGATCAAATGCGCCCCAGCCGCCATCGCGGTTCTGCATGCTGAGCAGCCATGCCAGTCCGCGCCGCGCCGAGTGCTCGAAGCGCTCCGGCTCCTTGTGCTTCACGCGTTGCAGCGCCATCAGCACAAATGCCGTGTCGTCCACATCAGGATAAAATTCATTTCGAAATTCGAACGCCCATCCTCCTGGCTCCGCATCCTTGTTCTTCACTTGCCAGTCGCCGGGCCCCAGGATCTGATGATCGATTAGCCACCGCGCTGCGCTCTGTAGCGCTGGATGCGCTTCGCCAACGCCAGCCTCTTCCAATGACACCATCGCAATTGCCGTATCCCATACTGGCGAAATGCAAGGCTGTACTCGCAATGCATCGTCTTCTTCAATTTCGTAGGCGGCGATCCACCCGAGTTCGCGGTTGATTATGGGATCGCTCGTCGGATATCCCATCGCCAGCATTGCGTAGATCGAATTCGCCATCGCCGGGAAAATTGTCGCCAGCCCTTCGCTGCGCTCAATATGTTCGAAGAGCCATCGCTTTGCCTCTGCCATAGCCCGCCGCCGGAAAGGCTTCCACGGCATCCGCTCATAAACTTTCAGCGCCCGGTCAATCGCCAGAAAAACGTTGCGCCACGAAACGATTTTTCGGCTCCACGCAAACGCCGCCTTCCTATTCGCCGGATTCGCAAACAGCTCATCCACGCTTTCGCATTCGGACATCCGCCACTGCGGCTTGCTCGCGTACACAATCGCCAGCGGAATCACAATCGCGCGCGTCCACGACGACATGTCGTACAAATTCACGAAGAACCAGTTCGGCAGGAGCATCAGCTCGGGGGGTACCGCCGGAGCCATGTCCCAGCCGATTGCCCCAATCATTGCCAGATAAATCCGCACGTATGAGTTTGTTTTTTCGAGCCCGCCTAGCTCGTGAATTCTTTTTTTCGCGCTCTGCATATGCGGCGCGTCCGGCAAATCGTCTGCGAGCTTTAACGAAAAATACGCCTTGACGGTCGTATTCAGTTCCGATGGGCCATCTGGATAAATATTCCAGCCGCCATCCGCCTGCTGTTTTTTCCGAATGTAATTCGCGAGCTTTGCTACCTTTTCGTTGCCGCCATCTCGAAGAATGTGGTGCAGCAAAATGTGGTCGGATTCCAGAGTAGTATCCGCTTCCAGTTCTCCCCACCAGTAACCGTCGGCAGCCTGCAGAGAAATCAAATGCTGAGCGGCCCACTCGATAGCCTCTTCGACGGGCCTGACAACGCGAGACTCTGCTTCCCGAGTCAGAGTGCGCGCCCGGCTAGCTGCCGTCGCTCCGCTTTCTTGCGGTTCCTGTGTTCTCACGCTTTCCGGCATCGATGCAATCCCTAATCTACGATGTTGGTCGTACATGGTACCGATGCTTCAGTTCTTGGCGTTTGTCGAAAAGACAAACTTCAGCGTCGCCGCCGCTACCAGACCAAGAGCTGGGATCCGGGCGCAGGTAGCACGTTCTAACTACTAAATTATCAGGGTCTTACATTCCGGGGTCAACACAAAAAGCGTGTCGGATTCCACCGCCTGAGCCTCTCTCTTAGACGCGCCGAGCCAAATCACGGCTCTCTCAGCACTCCCGTGGACTGCAGCTCGCCCGACAAGAATTGATTGATCACCGTGACAAACTGGTCTGGCTGCTCGAAAAACGGCATGTGCCCGCTCCGTTCAAAAACTACAAACTGCGAACCAGGGATGTCCTCGTGAATTTTGTACGCAATTAGTGGCGCGACGTTCATATCGAAGCGCCCACAGCCCACCAGCACCGGAAACCTGTATTTCTTTATCTCCGGATTCAAATCAAACCGCCGTACATCCTCGTTCACCAATCGGTTGACGTTGTAATATTCAGTATCGTTGGCCATCTTCGCCGCGAATTCGTCGCGATGCTTCGTCGAATAGAACAGCATCGATTCATAGAGCCGCGTGGCTGCGTCGCGGGCCGCTGGTGAATCCTTTTCTTTCAAATCCGACACGAAGGCGTAACTGTCTTCATTCGCGGTCACATCAGGAAAGACATCGTGAAATAAAAACAGGGTGTCGCTCCATTTCGGCGCCGCCGAATCCAAAATAATCAGCCGCTCAATGTGCTGGGGAAAGCGCGCCGCATAGGCCATTGCCAGAAAGCCACCCCAGGAATGTCCCAGCAGGTCAATTTTGTCGTAACCCAGATGCGCGCGGAGCGCGTCGAGGTCATTGATTTGATCCGCGAGCGTGCACGACTGGCCTGCCTTCAGCGGCCCGGACTTGCCCGTGCCGCGCTGGTCCCACATCACGATTTTCCGATTCTGTCCAAGAGTGTCCCAGGCGTCAGACACCAGCAGATATTGATGATCGAATCCCGGCCCCCCATTCGCCACAAACAGAGGCGTACCCGCACCAGAGCCAAAAACTTCGTAATAAATCGTAGCCCCCGGCGCGTTGAACGTTGTCCCGTGCTCCACGTGAGCCACTGCGCTGCTTGCGGTAAAAAACAAAAGCCCAAAAAGAACTGGCGGCAAAATAGCGAACCAACCCTGCGGATGCCCGCCGCGACCGCGCCTTCGATCAAACCTGCTCCTCATGAACGCCTCCACATTTTTGGAATATGCCCGCAAGCCGCGCAGCCTAGCACGGCTGCTCGCCCGTGGGAAGCGCGCCAGTTTAAGAGACCATTGGGACTAGAAATCATTCTGGGGAGGCGAACCGCGACGCAGAGGATTTTGCGCACACAGGGAGCGCCAGCGCCTGCTGCTTCTTGCGCGCGTAATGCACCCGCCATATCGAACCGCCAATCACGATCGCCAGGCAAATTTCGACGAATATTTTTCCGCCATCCAAATAGTCCACGCGCGCTCCGCTCAGGTTCGGGTCTGTCAAAATCCCGTGCGCGAAAAGGCAAGCCGCCGCGCCGTATGTCAGATAATGAAAAAGTTTCCAGAGATGCCGGCCCAGTTCGACGCGGTAAAGCGAAGTGACCACTACCACCACGAACAAATACAGAGCCGCCGCGCCTATCATGTTTTCTGTTGGCTGCAGCGGCGAGCAAAGCGGAAACACAATGTCCACCGCGCGAAAGTGCGGCTTGGCGCTCCAAAGCAGCGGCAGCGGGTGCAAGACCGTAAATCCCAGCGTCCCGTAGCCCGCCCACCGATGGATGCGAAAAATATCGAATCGCCGGTGCGGCCAGTAGCGAACTGGACTGTACCGCCCAAAAATCATCAGCCCAATCAGGATGTTCGCGGTGGCGAAACCGACGGCGATGAGGCCAATATACGCGGATAAATCAAGCACAGTCACGCGAACTCAACTCCTTACTTCGTTCCCCGCGGCTGTGCGGAGGCTATTCTAAAGACGCTATTTCCCGCGCGATGGTTTCCTGCAAACATGGACGGATGCGGGATGAAAACACGCTATGATGAAACACGGCATCGAGAGAATCCCCAGAAATGCGCCTGACAAAAATATTAATGCTCCTGTCGACCGCCATCATGCTCGCTACAGTGCCAAGTCAACGGCGCGACGGAGCAGGATCAGCGCACGACGGATCCAGGAAAGACGCTGCACGTATGTATCTCGGATTCGATCGTAATGATTATCCGGGAGATGTGGTGCTTGACGCTCTGCGCCATACATTCGCATTCTGCGGATACTGGCTGAATGCGCCGCCGGGCGAAAGCGCAACGAATTGGACGGGCAAGCGCGAAATTCTGCGCGCGCACGGTTTCGGATTTTTGGTACTCTTCAACGGCCGCTTGGATAAACAATTGACGTCCACGCGCAATCCAAAGCTGATAGGCGCGGAGGATGCTCAGGCGGCCGTCAAGGCTGCGCAAGCAGATGGCTTCGCGCGCGGCACAGTGATTTTTGTCGACCAGGAGGAAGGCGGCCGCATGCTGCCGGAGCAGCAGGAATATTTGCTCGCGTGGATTGACGGCGTGAATGCTGCCGGATATTGCGCGGGAGTTTATTGCTCGGGAATGCCGGATAAGTCTGGCGCAGGCGGCGTGATTACCGCGAACGACATTCGCGAACATGCGGGCGGCCGCCAAATCTCATTCTTCGTCTACAACGATTCCTGCCCGCCATCCCCAGGCTGCATTTATTCCGCGAAAAACATCACGCCAGCGCAGGGCGGAGTTCCCTTTGCCACGATATGGCAAATCGCTCAGTCGCCGCAAAGAAAAAGTCTCACCAGGAAGTGTGCTGCGACTTACGCCGCCGACGGAAACTGCTATCCGCCAGGGCTTGCTGTGCAAGGAATTTTCGTTGATGTGGATATCTCAGCATCAGCGGATCCCTCGCACGGCCGCTGAATCGCCTCGTCCCCTGTTACTGCGTCGCGGTCTTCTCGCCGAGCTTCCGCATCCTCTCACGCAATTTCTGGCGCAGACCGGCAGGCGCGTTGGGATTGAACGCCACCAGATACCACAGCGGCTGCGTGCGGTCTTTGCTCAGAGAAGTCAGCGTCACAGCGTCCGCGTTCGGATGCCTCGCAATATTCTCGCGAATGGCCGCATAGGGATGCTTCGCCAGCCGCCGCAGCGTCTTCGACGAAACTCGCGGATGTTCGCTGATCAGCCGCAGCAAATAATAATCCTCGCCCGGCGTGTCGCGATACAGCTTGTCCAGCATCTCCGGCTTGATCTCCGCGCTTAGAACGAACCCGACTTTTTCGTCCCACGAAGTGTTGATGCGGTTCAGTTCCTGCGTGCGCGCATGGATCAACTGCTCGACCACGCGGCGCTCCTGCTCCAGCCTTCCGTGCGGCAGCGCGCTATGCTCCAGCGAATCCAGTACGCGCAGCAGGTGTTGCCGTTCGCCGAAAACCACTTGCGAAGTTCGCGGCGTTTTTCCCTTTGCATTATTGCTCACCAGATCGGAGCGTCTCATTGTTTCCCCTCGAGACCTTCACAGATGATTCGCGCTTGCCAAAATTTTTTCTTCGAGCTCGCGTGAATTCGCTGTGCGATTGCCCGCCGGGAAGAAAGGCCCTGGGGAACGTTCCTTCGTGGAGATTTGGCCGAGACGATTTAGCTCGACGTTTCTCACGCGGCGGCGCCTAAGTCCGAGAGAAATTATCCGGCGAACTCCGCGCCCGCGCAATCTCTCTTGCCTCTCGCGTTCCTCCTTTGCAACACATTTCGGCACTACATCTTCCACTACAATCTCCGCCCCGATGCGGGCCGATTCGTCGCGAGAAATGCTATTGTGGAGTGCAGGACAAAAAGGAGCGCGCACCATGACCGCCTTCGACAAGCATCGCGACGAGCTCGACCATTACGAAACCATGATGGGTCCGCATCGCGGACGCCTCGCCGTCACGCTCGACTTGCTTACCAACGCCATGGTCCTTATTGGACAGCACGGCGTCTATTGCCGCAGCTCCGCAAATCCCCATCAGCCTCCGCTCGACATGCGCCTCATCAACGACGAATTGCAAAATGCCAAGCAGCTCATCCAGAGCGTCATGGAAAATCTTCGCGCCGAACGCGACGCCCGACTGTAGCCTTTTTTGCGCGTCTCGCAGAAGATCATCTCGATTGCAGAAATGGATTTGATTCGCGCTCTTCAGCCAACGTCGTGGCAGGCCCATGGCCGGGAAAAACAATCGTCTCTTCGGGCAGCGCCAAAAGCTTCAAGCGGATTGACCGAATAATTTCAGGATACGACCCGCCCCACAAATCCGTCCGCCCAATCGAACCCGCAAAAAGCGTGTCCCCCGCGAAAAGCCACGGAGCTTGCTCCTCTGCTTGCGCTTCATGCGCCACAGAAGAAGATTTTCTCCTGTCACTCGGAGCCACAATGCGATTCCCTTCTCCAGTGTTCGAGCCCGCGCCCATCGAAGCCGGCAAATACAAACTGATGCTCCCCGGAGAATGTCCCGGCGTGTGCAGCACGCGCATTTCATAATTTCCCCAGCGAATCGCGTCACCCTCAGCGAGCAAACTGTCAATCTTCGCGACGGGCGGCGGCGGCACGCCCAGAAACTGCGCCTGCATATCCATCTGCCGATACATTTCCAAATCGCCTTCATTCATCAGCACCGGCGCGCCGGTCACATCGTGAAGCCGTTTTAATCCGCCCACGTGATCTATGTGCGCATGCGTGCTCACAATCGCTTTCACGGCCAGCCGGTGCTTGGCCAGTAGAGCCAGAATGCGATCCACGTCGTCGCCCGGGTCAATAACGATCGCTTCGCGCGTCGCAGGATCGCCCACGATGTGACAGTTGCATTGCAACGTCCCCACCGGCAGAATCTCGTGAATCAATTTTTCTGTCATTTGCGCTACAGGAACTACGTGCTGCAAGAATCGCTTTTCTTCGCGGCGCCCACTTCAAACACCTCCGCCTCGCCCCCGCTCCAACCGGCTTTGCTTCCCGGCTCCATTTGCTCGCGCCGCACGTAGCCCATGCCAATCACCGTGCCGAATTTTGGCGAATTCGCCGCGCGCGTCACAAATCCAATCTCCGCGCGATTTTCCCCGTCACCTGAAAACAGCGGCTCACCATTGCGCGGAACTGCATCGCCTGGAAATCGCAGCATCACGCGACGCCGCTGAATCTGTCCGCGCGAACGCACGCGTTCCACGATTTCCTGCCCGGTGTAGCAGCCCTTTGTATAACTGATGTGCGAACTTTCCAGGGCCGCCTGATGCGGAATTTGATTTTCGTCGAAGTCCACGCCATACCACGCCACGCCATTTTCCAGGCGCAGCACGTTCAACGCTTCGTAACCAACCGGCCCGCCGCCGCGCCTCCGCACCGCATCCAAAAGCAAATTCCACAGCGCCCGCAAATTCTCCCGCACGCAGATGAATTCCGCGCCGGGAATCTCGTCATTCGGAGTCCGCACGACACGGCACGCCATTCCTGAAACCGTTTTTTCCTCGTGACTGAAATCTTCCATTGAATTTAGATCCAGGCCGCAGAGCTCGCGCACAATCTCCGCGGTCTTTGGCCCTTCCAGCGCCAGCGTGCCGAATTTCTCCGTCCAATCCTCCATCGTCACGTCATCCATGATAATGAATTTCTCAAACGTTTCCGCAAGGCGCTCGCGAATCATCGCGTACGAAATGGCCAGCAGGCGGTCTTCGAGCGCCAGCGTTTCCACTTCGGCGAGAATTCTGCCCTGAGGATTCAGCAGCAGCGAGATATTTCCGTGCCCGGGCGTGAGGTCGCGAATGTTGCCGGTGAGCACGGCGTTCAAATAGCGCACGCGGTCCGCGCCGGTGAAAGAAAAAATGGCGCGATAATTTTTATCAATTAACGCTACGGACTCGCGCGCGAACTTGTATTCGGATTGCGCGTCGCCGTAATTCGCGGGCAACGCGCAGCCAAAATACTCTGCAAATTTCGCGCCGAGTTTCTGATGCTCGGCCTTCAGCGGAGTCTCAACTGTCATGGCGAAATTTCCCGCGGCGTGTTGCGCGAAATTGCTTCGGATCAGTTGGCGGCGGCGCCGGGATTGCGATTTTTTCCGGTGTTGATGGCTTCGAGGAAGCTGCCGCGCTCGTTGTCAATTTTGCGCTGAAGCTGCAGCAGGCTGTAGAGAAGCATTTCCGGGCGCGGCGGGCATCCCGGAACGTAAACGTCCACGGGAATCACCTGATTCACGCCTTGCACGATGGCGTAATTGTTGAACACGCCGCCAGATGTGGCACACACGCCCATGGAAATCACCCATTTCGGCTCCGGCATCTGATCGTAAAGCTGCTTGATGACAGGCGCCATTTTTTGCGAGACGCGGCCGGCGATAATCATCAAATCGGACTGCCTGGGCGAGCCGCGAAAAACTTCGGCGCCGAAACGCGCCACGTCGTAGCGCGAAGCGGCGAAGCACATCATTTCGATGGCGCAGCACGCCAGTCCAAAGGACATCGGCCAAATCGAGCTGCGCCGCGCCCAGTTCACCAGCCGGTCGAGCTGCGCGAAGAGGATGCCTTCCTTCTTCAGGAAATTTGTGGCCTCTTCGGGCGTTTCCAGCGTGACCCCTTTTGCCAATTGCACCGCCATCAGCAGTTCTCCTCTGCGCGAAAATCCATTTTCGCACGATGCGCCCGCACTTGCAAACGTGCGAAACGCGTGACGGGCAGGGCGCAACCTTTGCCTATCTGTACAAGGATGCGGTTCTCCGCTCGCGCGTGAAGCGATGTATACTCCCGCGCATGACTCCCTTCCATCATAGGTTCGTGCTGGCATGTACTTTTGCTGGAGCGGCTCTGGCTTTGTTCGCGGGCGCTGCGAAACGTTCCTCATCACGCGCGCCTCAAGATACGCTCAAAACGGAAGCGCTGGCGGCCCTTTCTCAAACCAACGGTAAATTGCGCGTGGCTGGCTTGCAGGAACCTGTGGAAGTGCTGCGCGACAGCTGGGGTGTGCCGCACATTTACGCGCGCAACCAGCATGATCTGTTTTTCGCGCAGGGTTTCGTCGAGGCGCAGGACCGACTGTTCCAAATGGAAATGTGGAAACGCGCCGGACAGGGCCGATTGGCCGAAGTGGTCGGTAAATCCGCATTGCCGCGCGATATTGCCGCGAGACTGGTGCGCTATCGCGGCTCGATGCAGGCGGAGTATGAAAGCTACGCGCCGGACACGCGGGAAATTCTCGAGGCGTTCACCGCAGGAATCAATGCCTACATTCGCGAGCGCACCGCGCCCGGCGGGCCCGGATTGCCCATCGAATTCAAGCTCGCGGGATTCGCTCCGGAAATGTGGAAGCCGGAAGATTGTCTGACGCGCATGGCGACGCTTGGAGTGTCAGGTAACGCGATGGCTGAGCTAGCCTACGCGCAGTTGGTTACCGCGGTCGGCGCTCAGAAAGCCACCTATCTCGCGGATTTTGACCCGCCGACAAAGCTCGAACCTGCAAAAGGTGTGGACTTGGCTGAACTTTCGCCGGCGCTGATTCGCGGATTCGTCGGCAGCGATGCTCGCATCGAGTTCCCGGAAAACGCCGAAGGCAGCAATAACTGGACTATTTCAGGGAAGTTGACGCGCTCGGGCAAGCCGCTGCTCGCCAACGATCCGCACCGCACCATAACAATTCCATCGCTGCGCTACGTCGTGCAACTGGTCGCCCCTGGATGGGACGTCATAGGGAGCATGGAACCGGCGCTCCCCGGCGTGAGCATCGGGCACAACCAGGATATCGCCTGGGGATTGACGGTGTTTCCCGTGGACCAGGAAGATATTTTTTACGAGCAGCTCAATCCGAAAAATCCTCTTCAATACCGCACGGCGAGCGGCTGGGCCACCATGCGCACGATTTCTGAAACTTTTCAGATACGCGGCGAGCAGAGCGTTACGCTCCCGCTGAAATTCACGAAAGACGGCCCGGTGCTCTGGGAAGACAGCAAGCGCGCTCTTGCGTTGCACTGGGTGGGGGCAGAACCAGGAACGACGCCGTATCTTGCCGGGCTTATGCTCGACCGCGCGCACAATTGGAAGGAATTTCTCGCCGGCCTTGAGAGGTGGAAAACGCCAGCTGAGAACTTCGTCTACGCAGATCGTCAGGGCAACATTGGAGAGCAATCTGCCGGACTGACCCCGGTGCGCAAAAAAGGAAACGGTCTGCTGCCGGCGCCCGGCTGGGGCGGGTACGGATGGGCAGGATACGTTCCGCTCGCGCAACTGCCGCGGCAATACAATCCTGCGCGGGGATACATTGCTACCGCAAACAACAAAGTGATTTCGCCGAATTATCCGTACAGGATCGCCTATTCGTGGAGCAAAGACCGCATTGCGCGGATTGAGCAGATATTCGATGCCGCACGAACCGCCAAGCGCGCGCTTACCGTGGAAGATATGGAAAAGTTGCAGAACGACGTGGTGTCTTTGCCCGCAAAAGACCTGGTGGCCGTGCTCCGAGCGAGTCCCGTCGCGCACGACCCGGCGGCGCAGTTGCTCCTTGAGTGGAACGGCGATTTGAATGAAGGTTCCGCTGCCGGAGCGCTCTACGAAGTTTGGCTTGTAGAATTGCGCAAAGCTATCACCACGCTGATCATTCCCAATCGAGCGCACGCGATTCTTCCCATAGATGTCGATTCGCTTGCCATCATGCTTGCGCATCCGGCCGAAGAATTTTTTGGGGCTGATCCCATCGCGCAGCGTAACAAAATCCTGCAACAGACCGTTGATCTGGCATACGCCGAATTGCAGAGGCGGCTCGGCCCCGACACTTCAAAATGGTCGTGGGGCCGGCTTCATTTCATGCATTTTCGGCATTCCCTCGAGCGAGTGGACCACGCCGCCGCCCTATTCGATCCGCAACCGGTCTCCCGCCCTGGCGACGGCACGACGGTCGATGCAACATGGGTGAATTCAGAAAATTTCGAGCAACTTGGAGGCGCCAGCTATCGCGAGATCTTCGACCTCGACAATTGGGATGGCTCTAAAGGAGTGAACGCCCCGGGCGAGAGTGGCCAGCCGGGCAGCCCCCACTATACGGATTTGATTTCCCTATGGAGCCGGGGAAAGTATTTTCCCTTTGCGTTTTCCCGCAAAGCGGTTGAAAAGGTTGCGACCGATCGCCTCGAACTGCTTCCCTCGAACTGAGTTGGGAAAGGGTAGCTGAATTCCCAACTCGGCGTCGCGTTCGATTTAATTCTGGGTAGGCCTCCAGCGCTGCATCACGATTGCGCCGTGACAAGCCGCGCGATGGTCACAATTGCGGCCTCAAACCGCAAACGCGGCGAACAGCAAAAGCAAACGTGGCGTGGGCGCGTTGCGGGGGCTTCGCAAAAATGCGCGCAGCGAAAATCGGCTCGATTTGATGCTACGATCAATCACTCTGGCTTAGGGCATGGTAGACTGGAAAACTCGGACGCTGAGTGGCGCTGAATGTCCGGATGATTGGTAACGCCGCGCGCCGCTGTAGAGTAATGCATCCCGGCAGCCGTTCAAATGCCTGTGAACGAACCACCTTAGGGGCGTAGCTCAGTGGTAGAGCAGCGGCCTTTTAAGCCATTCCCCGCTTTTCGCCTTGGTGCGCCTCAACACGTCAAGTCAAGCCATTTCTATCACATGCGAAAATCGCGAGCAGCCACGATGTGCCTGGGATTGCCCCAAAATGGCAAACCAACTGACACCAAAACTGACACTAGGACTCATGCCAAATCGGAGTGTAGACCTTCAAACACTGGTCCCACCCATTACGTCTTGTTTTACTTTAAGCGTTTGGAACTTGGGTTCGATCCAACGTACTTCCCTCCGACTTGATGCAAACGGTTATTCGGGGTACGTCTCCGTGTTGAAGCCCGGAACCTTGCAGCTGTCATCCACGCAGACCCTGAAATTCCCAGAGCGCGCGAGGCGTCTTTAGAGCGGAGTCCAGCGATGCAAGCGTGAGGCAAATGTTGTCTGGCTTTTATCCGTACTCCCGCCGTTCCCCTTGGGAACCGGAACGCTGTACATCGAAACGACGGTATGCTGAGCGATCCGGTTTCTTCTCGATCTACGGCAAGTCGACATCGAGAACGTACAGATTCTTGTCCCCGCTCGTCATCCGAATTACGGGCGAGCCATCGGGCGCGACGGCTTCGAGTCCGCAGCGGCTCACGCTACCTTCAAGCTGCACGCGAAAATCGGTGACGCGCTCGAAGCTGCCGCGATCGACGTTCATTCTCCATATCGGCTGATTTTCCTCGAGCAGGTCCTGAAAATACAGGTACTGCGAATCTCGCGACCACCCCAGTGGACCAAACGCCGTCCCTTTTCGGATCTCCTTCCAGCGTGACGTTCGCAGGTCTAGCAACATGATCCGGTCGTTGTCGTCTGACTCGGCACCCAAGTAGCGCCCGTTAGGAGAAAAACTTGGCTTGGCCAAACCTTCGCTTCCTGCGATGGTGCGCACCAGGCCTGTCTTTCGGTCGAGGAGGTACAACCCTACCTCTTCGGCTGGGTTATTGTATGAGCGAGCATCGAACGCGATTGTCTTGCCGTCGCTTGAAAACACAGCTTCCCCGGGATTGAGAGCGCCCACATGCAGCTCTCGCGACGCGCCCCCCGTCGCGGGAATCGTGAACATGCGGTGCGTGCCCGTCGGCATTCGGTCGATATACAGGATTTCCTTGCCATCCGGGCTCCAGTGTGGGCGCCGCGGCTGACCGTTCTCCCCGGTCAATTGTTTCTTATCCGTTCCGTCTGGCCGGCTCACCCATAGATT
>DATGHO010000003.1:0-191914 GCA_035307965.1 Candidatus Acidiferrales bacterium
TTCGGCACCTTGGTCAAATGCTCGTGAATCGCCATCAGGTAGTAAGCTTTACGGCGCGAATCGGGAAACTTTTTCTCGAGGAACTCGTCGAACGATGCCAGTCCGTCTAGACGCCAGTACTGGCCGGAGCGGACCTCACAGAGGTAGCGGCCCAGTTCAACGAATTTGGTGTCTCGTTCGCGCTGAGCGCTCCGGTCCCAAGCAAGGATTTCCTCGATCTTGGTCAGCACGAACAGCGCGCGGCGCCGATTGAGTTTCGGAGACACGATCGGTAATCCGTTACCCCTCAAACTGGTCAAGCCAATCAAGTTCACTCGCCCCCGGCTTCCGGACCAACTTTGCGTCCACCATCTCCCGATTTCCCAAACAGAGCCCCAAGTGAGCGCAGCCGACGCACCCGTTCTGGGGAAACCGAATCCCGCTATGCGGTAGGAATTGGCCAGCCTGGATCTGTGACGCAGTCGATTCGATCAACCGGCCGAACTCGAGCCGTTGCTGTTCGCTTATCGAAGTCTTCAAGTATTGAATTTCGGGTGTGTGTTTCCGGACGAAGACCACCAGTGCCACCTCCGAGATACCTGTCGCCCAGGAGTAGCAAATCAGCTGTGGATCGAGCGCCAGAAGACTGGCATCTTCCGGATACTTGCTGGTGGTGGTTTTCCAATCGATCAGGCAGTAGGTTTTGTCCAGATAGCCCAAGGCGTCGATGTACGCCACGAAATCATTGTCATCAGACAAAACACGTGCCACCTTGACCTGGAGATTTTGCCCGGGATCGGGAATCCGAATGCGATCATTGCGGGCGAACATCTCCAGCAGATGAATTCCTTGACGAGCCATGCGATCCCACGAATCCGTTTTGCTGTATCCCAGTTTCGCTTCGCGATAAACGCCCCATTCTTGGAATAGCGCTGCGGCGCTGTCCTCGCGCCGGAAGTAGGCAGTCAAAGCCTTTTCAAAACAGCGGCCGAAGAGCAGGGAAGCCTTGGTTTCTTTCTCTTGCCAGCCATCCAGATAACGATAGCGATAGCTGCGCGGGCAGCGCAGGTATTGGCTGATCTGGGTGTGGCTAAAGGTCATTTGTAGCCTCCGTGCCCACTGGTTTCACCATCGTCGCCATGACCTCTTCCCATTCCCCACCTGGGGCAAATGCTTCCAGGTTCAGAAACGAATGGCCGTTCAGCGCGGTGTGAGAGACGCGGGCGATTCCGCGCAAGCCCGTCAATGCTTTTTCGTCTACGTCATCCTGCTCGATCAACTCACGGTCATATCCAAAATCGCGCAGGAACCAATTCAGCTTCCACAGCGCTTTCGCGGTGCAATACAGCCTTCCGGAGAACCGCCAACCCTCGAACTCCTTCGGTTCGAGAATGACGAAGTAGACGGTGAAGAAAGGCTTCTGCGGATGCCACCGATAGGCGGCTCGTTCAACTCGCACGAGGAATAGCCCTTCGAGCTGCCCGTTTTCACTCTGGCTCTGCTGGCCAAGGCCGACGATATGGCGTCTCATGCGTGTACCTCCTGTTCTTGCGACTTCGCGTAGCTGCTCAGCTTTGAGACCAGTCCATCGCGATCCTTGATGGCCCATTCGGCGAGATGGGAAATAAACGCTTCAACCAGATCACGGCTGGCCTCGCGGAGGGCGGTCGCACCGCAATAATCCGCGGCGTAGCTTTTCACCAAGGAGGCGTCCAAGTGGTGCTGGCGGATTAGCAGGCAGAGACGATCGCGAAGCCGCGGCTGGCCGTTGGTGGACGCATGGTTCACAGAGGCACGGGAGCCATTCTGCTGACGCTGCGGCTCAACCGGAAATGGAGGCGAAAAAGCCCCAAGTTCCTCAACGGAGCAGATGCCGATTCCGTAGGCTTTGCGCAGGGCACGATTGACTGCGCGGGTTTCGGCCACGCGCATTTCCGCTCCATGGACAAGCGGAGAGACATTCGACGGATCGGCGTCGCCGTAGCCGACAAACCCCTTTGAACTCGAACGTTTGTAGACGGTGGCCCTGAAGACCCAGCGCTTCGCAGCCGGATCGGAAAGCTTTGCGACCAGCGTTGTTCGAATCCCTACACACCGTTTGCGCTGAGCGACACGCAAGAGTCCAGCGTGGGTGACGTACCACCTCCGATCAAGAAGGCGGACATCACCCATCGCAACAGATACGTGATCCCTACTGGTTAACTCTCCAAGCTCGTTCAACTGAGCTCGCGAGATTTCGCCATACTCAGCCCGCGCAACTTTGAAATTTGCGCGTATAAGTTGAATCTTCTTCATAATGCCTCCAATGACATGCTAAGCGCTAAGTATATGCTTAGCGGTTAGCATAATCAAGTGCTTTGTTGATTTTGCATGGCCCGGGGATTAACGTTGGTTCAACAATGGCAATGAAAAAGGATAAGGATCCGCATGCTGTTTATCTTGGGCGGCTAGGCGGGAACGCGCGAACTCATAAGTTGACCCCAGAGGAAAGGCGAAGTATTGCAATCAAAGCTGCGCGCGCCCGTTGGGCAAAGGCGAAGAAGAATCAGGAACGATCTCCCCAGCCGTGAATTGGTTCTATTGCTCTCAGCCTGCCAAGCCTTGCAATCCTTAGTCCACGGTCGGTGCCGAGTCAATTTAGCATGACGGCCATCTTGACCGGTCGCTCGGAACCGAGCATGTCACTGTTCTGCGCTTGATGGTGCAGTCGTTGCCGCGTGGGAAAATCCAGCGAATGCGACCTAACCCCCCTTGATGGCATCACACCGTAAATAGCAAATTACGTTTGATTTCTAGGAGCGCGGATCATGGATCCCATCAACAGTTCTCAAGAAGAGCCAAAGCCTTCTTCTGAAATCGCCTCGGCTCCAGCTGCACCTAAGGCAAATGGGGCGCGTCATAAGAGGTCTGCTGCTAAGTCTGCTCATCAAAAAACTACAGCTGCACTTTCTGTTACCAACTCGGCCACTGGTCCGCGCACTCCTCAGGGAAAAAATCGCTCTAAAAGCAACGCCAGCAAACATGGGATCCTTTCTAGCGTAGTCGTGTTGCCGGATGAGTCTCGGCCCGATTACGAATCGCTCCTCGGTGGATTCCGAGAATCACTTCAACCGGTGGGTTCCTTGGAGGAGATCCTGGTTGAGAAGCTCGCTAATCTGCTTTGGCGTCATCGTCGGCTTATTTGCGCCGAGGGAGCAGAGATTCGGAAGAAACGGGAATTCCTCGAGTGGGATGCGGAGCACGAGCAGCGCAGGGAGGCGGAGAAACAGGCCCGCGAAAAACCGAAAGAAGATTCGGACTTTTTCAGCGCAGCTGACGCTAACAAGGAAGGTTTGATCTGGCACATTGAAAATTCAGAGATCGTGGATCGGTGCCTGGAATTGCTTAGTAGGTTTCGGGAGCAGATTGAAGTCCACGGGCCTTGGTCCGAATCAGAAGACGCTACATCGATTCTCGAGAAGATCTATGGGTCTCCAACTCAGGAACATATCAGCGAGACTCTTTATGACAACTACGCTGAATGGCGTCGTCTAGAGGGGCAAGAGGAACCGGGGCATGGATATGCATCGCCCAAAGGATTGAAAAGACAAATGCTTCGGGCGATTGATTTCGAGATCAAACGACTGACGGAGTATAAAGAGAAGCAATTCAAAATCGGCATAACAAGAATCGAGATCGAAAAGCTCCGTCAAAGCGTTCCCGACACGCCGGCGCTCGATCATCTGATGCGGTACGAGGCAAGCCTCGAACGCAGCTTCGACCGTACCCTCAGCCAGTTCGAGCGCATGCAGCGTCTTCGCAAGGGCCAGATCGTCCCTCCGCCCATCAAGCTGGAGCTCAGTTCGTAACGGGACCGCGAGAGGCAAAATTACAAAACGAACTGGCTAAATACCAGAAAAAAAGGCGCTTGGTATTTCAGAGACTGCAAACCTTGCCGATTCGGGTCGATTGGCAGGCAGAAATACGTCATCGTCCCCTGGCGAGCTGTTCGGCGTGGCGCGAACACCTGCCAGCCAATGGGTGAACATGGTGAACATAGTGCACATTGAAATGGGATATGGGTTATGAAGCGCGCGGTGCCTTGAGGCAGGGCGGACTGGCTTGAACGCGCTTTCGACCGCATCCTCACTCCCAGCCTCACCAGCGATAACGCCCCGGCATTTCGAGCGCAGCCGTAACTAACTGATTCTAAATCATTTCAATACTTCGAGAGGCAAGATACTGAATACTGCGCTCAGGGGACTGCTGTGAGGACGTCAGCAGGAGGCTGGCGCGAAGTCCATCCTTCGCAGAAACCATTTTGTTCAAATCGTTCGCGCGCAAGCATGATCGCAAAATCCGCAAGTTCTGTCCTGCATGTCCGACGACATGAATGCCCAAATATTTATTTTGCCATTTCTTTTCTGTATGATGTGAGATTGCGTTTCTAGGGAGAACTTGCGCAGATGACGCGGAGAACGCCGGAGCATTTTGCAAGGCACGATCTGAAGATCGGAATCATCGGTTGCGGATACGTGGGCCTGCCGCTGGCGTTGAACTTCGCCGCAAAGGGCCATTCTGTGATGGGTTTCGACACCGATCCTCAAAAAGTTGAGAAGCTCAACCGTGGCGAATCCTACATCAAGCATATTTCAGCCGCAGAAATTTCCAAGCACGTCAGCAACAAGCATTTTTCCGCGACCACCGATTTTGCGCGGCTCCGCGAAATGGACGCAGTATTGATTTGCGTGCCCACGCCGCTCGATGAACGACGGGACCCCGACCTTTCTTATGTCGAAAACACAGCGCGCTCGATTGCGCCACATTTGCAGCGCGATCAGTTGATTGTTCTTGAGAGCACCACTTATCCTGGGACTACGGAAGAGCTGGTCCTGCCGATTCTCGAGCAAAACGGTTTGCGCTGTCCGATACAAAAGGCCGAGGACTCAAGCACGGAATCCACAGATTTTTATCTGGCATTTTCGCCGGAGCGGGAAGACCCTGGCAATAAGCAGTTTGGGCTTGCGCAAATCCCCAAAGTGGTCGGGGGAATCAACTCCGCTAGCGGCAAAGCGGCGGCAAATCTTTATGCGCAGATTGTGGCGCGCGTGGTTCCGGTGAGTTCGACGCGCGCGGCAGAGATGGCGAAGCTGCTCGAAAACATCTTTCGTTGTGTGAATATTGCGCTGGTGAATGAACTAAAGCTGTTGTGCCAGAGAATGCATATGGACATCTGGGAAGTGATTGACAGCGCGGCCACCAAGCCTTTCGGCTTCATGCCGTTTTATCCGGGACCCGGCTTGGGCGGACATTGCATTCCTGTGGACCCGTATTATCTCTCGTGGAAGGCTCGCGAGTATGACTTCGCGACGCGCTTTATCGAGCTTGCCGGGGAAATCAACACTTCGATGCCCTATCACGTGGTCGACGCCGTCGCGGAGGCGCTGAATGAACGGCAAAAAAGTCTCAAAGGCTCTCGCATTTTGCTGCTTGGCGTCGCCTATAAAAAAGATATCGATGACTTGCGCGAATCCCCTTCTCTGAAGCTGATGCAGTTGCTCATCGAGCGCGGCGCAAAGCTCGACTACAACGATCCTTTCTTTCCAGCGCTCCATAAAATGAGGCATTATGACTATTCCGCGATGCGCTCAGTCGACATCAGTCCCAAGTCATTGGCAGCTTACGACTGTGTTCTCATCGCCACCGATCACTCTTCTTACGACTACGAGAAAATTGTGGAAAATTCGAAACTCGTCGTTGACTCGCGGAACGCTACGCGGCACGTAAAAAATAATCGCCAGAAGGTCGTACACTGTTAATTCCATTCGTGGCATCCGCAAAATCCAAACAAGGGACCTTGCCATGCGCTATCTGGTAACAGGAGGCGCCGGCTTCATCGGCTCAAACATCGTGGATGAGCTGTTGCGCCGCGGGCACGACGTGACTGTGCTTGATGATTTCTCTTCGGGCAAAGAGGAAAATCTCGTGCGCGCTCTGAAACGGATTCGCCTGATTCGCGGAAGCATTTGCGACCTCGATACAGCGCACGAAGCCTGCAAAGGAGCGGATTTCGTGTTGCACCTGGCGGCGCGCACATCTGTTCCGCGCTCCGTGGTCGATCCGGTCGAGACAAACAAAATTAACATCGATGGCTCGCTGAACGTGCTCGTTGCCGCGCGCGACGCCAAAGTTCGCCGCGTCGTTTACGCCGCTTCCTCTGCTGCTTACGGCGAAACTCCGATGCTCCCGAAAGTCGAAACCATGCCGCCGCAACCGATTTCGCCATACGGTGTAACGAAGCTGGTCGGCGAGATGTATGCGCAGGTCTTTGGACGAGCCTATGGACTGGAGAACGCATCGATTCGCTACTTCAACGTTTTTGGCCCGCGCCAGGACCCGACCTCGCAATACTCGGGAGTTTTGTCACGTTTCATGCTGGCGATCATCGAAGGCACTTCCCCAGCTGTTTACGGCGATGGCGAGCAGTCGCGCGACTTTACTTATGTCGACAATGTTGTGGACATTTCGCTGCGGGCTTGTGAAGCTCCAAACGCTTCCGGCAAGGTATTTAACGGCGGTACTGGGGTACGCATTACGTTGAATGAGGTTCTCAGGTCACTCGAAGAAATTACGGGCAAAACTATAAAAGCAAAATACGACCCGCCGCGCACGGGAGACATCCTGCATTCCCAGGCTAACATTGAGCTCGCACGGAAGATCCTGGGCTACGAACCGCGCGTGGACTTTAAAGAAGGTCTGCGCCGCACATGGCAGTGGTATTCTGCGAATTTTGCAAAACAGTAGTATTCCCGTGATGCCTGCATCGCAGACCGGCGTGATGTCATGAAAATACTGGTGACCGGAGCTGCCGGTTACATCGGAAGCGTCTGCACAGAGACACTCCTCGAGCGCGGCCACAGCGTAATTGCGCTGGACGATCTCTCCGAAGGCCATCGCGAGGCGGTAGATCCGCGAGCTTCACTTTGTCGTGTCAATTTGCATGATTTCGAAGCGCTCAACGAGGTTTTCCGTGCTAACGAAATTGACGCGGTGATGCACTTTGCCGCTCTTTGCCTCGTGGAAGAATCCGTCCGCGAGCCCGCCAGATATTATCGCGCCAACGTAGCGGCAGGCATCAATCTGCTCGATGCTATGCTCCGCCACGGCGTGAAGAAGCTCATTTTTTCCTCGACTGCGGCCACCTACGGCGAGCCGGAAACTACCCCCATCCCGGAGACGCATTCCACAATGCCCGTGAACCCTTATGGCGCGTCCAAGTTGCTTTTCGAGCGTGTTTTGGCGGAATTTCGTTCGAGCGCCGGTCTGGAATGCATCACTATGCGGTACTTCAATGCCGCTGGAGCCTCGGAAAAATTCGGCGAAGATCACAGCCCGGAGACGCACATCATACCGATCCTTCTGCAAGTCGCGGCGGGAGAGCGCGAGAATTTTCAAATCTACGGAACAGATTATTCCACGCCGGACGGCACGTGCGTTCGTGATTACGTCCATGTAATCGATATTGCGCAAGCGCACGCGCTGGCCGTCGAACGCATCTCGGAATTCGCTGGCAGAATTTATAACCTAGGGAACGGTGACGGGTTTTCTGTAAATGACGTCATCCAGACCGCCGCCAAAATCACAGGCAGCCGGATCAATAGCGTTAAATCACAACGGCGCCCCGGAGACCCCGCAGCTCTGGTGGCTAGCTCGGAACGAATTCGCAAAGAGTTGGGATGGTCGCCAAAATTCCCCGGTTTGGACGCCATCATTCGCACCGCATGGGAGTGGAAGCAGCGCCATCCCCGAGGCTACGGCAAGCTTTAGCCTCTCATTTTGGCACACCCTACAGAATCTCACCGCCTGCTTTAATATGCTCCATGTATTCCACTACCCGAGGATGGTGTGTAATTTCCCCCGCATGGACGGTGAATCACCTACGTTGAGCGCCCGCCCCGCTGAGCCTCTTGTTAGCTATTACATGCGCCGTTTAACGCAGACAGTGGAGCTCGCCGGCGCCACCTTTTGTGGCTTCCAGCGTGGTTGGGGCGAAGACCTGGTTCTATTCAACCACCCGCTTACCCACAGTACTCTCGCTCTTCCCCTCTCCCAGCTATCCATCGACAATATCCGCGCCAAAATCGCCGCCAGCTCCTAAACACAGCCGTTAAAGTCGACCCAAGATTTTCTGAAACTTTCTAGCACGCGTGTGCGCCTGAAAAAAGAGCGGAAGCCGACTGACAAAATCGCTATCAGGGTTGCGGGAAGATATGGACTTCGGCGGCGAGAATGGCAATCGCTGCAAGTGTGGTGACGATGGTGACGGTTACGCCGACTTTGGCGAATTCCGAGAATTTTATTTTCGTTTTCCACGCGGCCTGTTGCAGAACGATTAAGTTGGCGACGGAACTGATGGGCGTAGCGTTGCCGGCCAGTGTGCTGGTGCTGGCGACCGAAAGCCACAGAAAATGCGCACGCGGAAACTGATCGATGAGCGGGCGGACCAGCAGCACTGCGGGAACGTTGCTGACGAGATTCGAGAGCACGAGCATTGCACCGCTGATGGAGAACAATTGAACCATGGCATGCTCCTTGAGGCCGGGCGCAAACAATTGAATAAGATACGCAATAGCGCCTGAGTTTTCGAATCCCTGCATTAATACGAATAATCCCGCGAAGAAGAGAAGCAGCTCCCAATTGAGCCGCCGGTAGATATTTTCGGACTTCACGCGGCCAATGATGAGAATGAACGCGCCGACGGCGGCGGCAGCCAGAGGAAATGGGAAGTTCATAATCCACAAAACAAGGACGAGTAACGCAGCGGCGGAGCTTTTTGCGAGCAAGGAACGGTCGACAACCACGGGAATTTCAGTGGCTGTGCGTGCCAGCGGAGGCGCGTGCCAGATTTGGCTGCGGAAAAACAGTGTGAGGATGGCGGCGTCAAGAATCAGTCCGATGATCCCGATTGGCGCGAGGTGCGCGAGAAAATTCAAGAAGGTGAGGTGCGCGGTCACGCCGACCAGTGCGTTCTGCGGATTGCCGGTGACGGACATGACCGAGCCGATGTTGGCCGAGGTGGCGAGGGCGAGGAGATACGGGATTTTAGGGAGGCGCAGGCGTTCAGTGACGGCGAGAACGATGGGAGTGAACATAAGGCAGATGGTGTCATTCACGAAAAACGCGGCGAGAATGCCCGACGTGAAAATCAGAAGCACCAGAAATTGAAATGGAGTGCGGGCCATGGCCGCGACGCGCTCGGCGATCCAGTCGAAGAAATGCGCGATCTGAAAATGAGCGACCAGGATCATGATACCGAGGAGGAAGATGATGGTGTCCCAACTGACAGCCTGATAAGCGCCGTCGAGTGAGACAGCTCCGGCGAGCACCATGGCGACTGCGCCGCAAAATGCGGCGGCGGTGCGGTCCAGACGGCTGCCGCGTCCGCTTTCGATGGCGATGAAGATATAAGCGATAAGAAAAATGACGATCGGAAGCCAGTGAAGCGGCGCAGAGAGGAGAATGAGGGCAACAGGAGGCTGTGGCATGCGGTTTTGAGCTTAACGCGGTTTATGTACAACAGACAATCTTGACCGCCGACTGCATTCCAGATTGCCGCATTACCAAAACTTTATTTCCGAAACACGTTAACGAAGAGACCGTTTTGTCAACTATTTGCCCTAGGAGTTCTCCCGTTTGGAAGCAGGGGATGAAATATGGGTGCTCCGCAACGGCTTACTGTACGAGCTCGCCTTAGAACGCCACGTCCTTGACGTGCGTGGCGATGAACCAGCTATTCCCCCACGCATCGCGCACGCCTGCGCTGCGGTCGCCATAGGGCTTATCGCTTGGCGCCTCGATGCTCGTCGCCCCGGCGCGCAGTGCTTGCGCATATACAGCGTCGGTATCCGGCACGTACAGGTGCAAATGGCATGGCGACTGCCGGTTCGCGCGAAACGCCTCGTCAATCTCAATCTGCCCGTCGCCGATGAACACCGTCGCATGTGCAACGGCCCCTCCCGGCCATTTGTGCACGCCTTCCGCGCGCCCGCCAAACGCCGCTTCGATGAAAGAAATCATTTTCTCTGCGCCATGCAAATGCAGATAGGGCTGCACTGTCGGATGGGAATACTTTTCCGCCGGCGGCGTGATGTACCATTCGTTCCCAAACGGGTCCCGTACGCCTGCTTCATTCTCACCGTAGAATTGCATTGCAGGTTCGTACAGCGAAATCGCTCCCGCCTTCAACGCATTGCGATAAGCGGCCTCGTAATCCGGCAGCGTCAGGTGAATCGTTACCCGCGTGGGCACGAATTGCTCATTCCCGTCGCTCATCTCGATCGTCGAATCGCCCAGTTTCACCTCCGCGTGCATGATTTTTCCGCCCGGCACCGGCACGCGCCCGCGCTCCTCCGCGCCAAACGCCTCAACGAGAAAATCGATGAACTTCGCCGCGCCACCAACCACAATGTATGGCGTAATCGTGCGGAATCCCTCGCGCATGTACGAAGCTTTCTTTGATTCGCTGGTTCCTGCCTTGTTCACTGCTGTATCGGTTGCCATTTTTCCCTCCCATCTTTCGCGCCACTCGTTGACGCAAAGCCATCTCGCCGCCGCGCGGCGCATCTACAAAAATGCTGGCTTTCGCCTTGTCCATAAGCAGCCGCATCACAGCTTCAGCCTCGATTTGGTCGCGGAGACCTGGGATCTCGAACTTTAATTCGCAGCCGTCGCCGTGCTTCTTTTCGCCCACAGTTGCGCTCCCAGCGCAAACACTGCCGGAAAACATTCCAGTACGTAGCGTGGCTCCGGCGTTTCAATCGTCGTCAGAAACGCGGTACGAATCACAATGAACGCGACCAGTGCTAGCGCCGCCGGATTTGTTCTGCATCGCCACGCGCCAAGAAATGCCGTCGCGCCATACGCGATGCCCAAAAGAAAAAGCCCCAGCGAATAGCAGTATTCAGACTCGCTGTCCTCCCACCATTTCCCAATTGGCCACAGTTTCCCGGAAAGCGGCAGCATTTCGATGCGTGGCGTAAACCACATGGTGAGCGTCCGCAGAAATGGAACAGTTACATAGGTCCGCAACGGGTGCCGCTGGGTGCGCTCGCGCGCAATCTCCGCGAACTGCCGGTCCAGCTCGGGAGACATTTCTTTGGTGTCGTTGTATTGCTCGAGTAAATTCGCGACTCGCGCGCGCTCAGCCGGTGAGTCGAACGCCGAGCGCGGCAAATCCTGCAGATGAATTTCGTCGCTGTCCAAATTCCACGACACCAAAAAAACGTCACCAAATCGCCACAGCCACGTCTTTTCCCAGGAAGAAAATCCGGCGGTAACGTACTCGTCGGGAAGCTCACTATACATGGGCGACAAAAACTGCACCTCGTGGAGCACCCGCCAATTCCGCGCCGCCCACGGCAGCAATGGCAACGCAAGTCCCACCGCCATCAAAATCACGGCGCGCGCCAGTTTCAGCCAATTCGCTGGACGCCGCCACATAAACACCAGCGCCGCTCCCACGCCTGCCAGGACGAGCGGCGTTTCTGGCCGCACTAGCGTCCCAAATCCCACCACAATTCCGCCCAGCAGCCAGCGCATCCACGCAGACATTGGGTCGTGTGCCAGCGCAGCCCATCCCAGCCGCTCCTTGATTTCAGAGCCGCTTTCTTCTCGTATCGCCTCGACCAGCACCAGCAGCGCCAGCGCCGTCAAAAACGTCGCCACCGTTTCCGTCAGCACCACCGCCGTGTAATTCGCCGTAAATGGGCAGATCGCGGCCAGCCATAGTGCTGCCAGCGCCACGCGCGACCGGCTCGCCGTCGGCGCAATGATAGCCGCAATTCCCGCCGCGAGAATGCACGCCAGCACATCGATTCCGGCCTGCGCAATCATCACCGCTCGCGCACTCTCGCCAAACAGGGAATAAATCACCGCGAGGAACGCCGGATAGCCTGGCATTCTTATATCCACCGGCACCAACCGCCCCGATAGCTCCAGCGCGTAAATCCCGTGTTTCAGCCAATTCCGCGCAAGTTCTTGATAAATCGGGGTATCCCCCGCGCTATAAAAAGGAAATTGCCATATAAAATATAGCCTCAAACCAAACGCCATGAGTACAGCGCTAGTGACCTGCAAGCGCATCTTAGTAGAGTCACTCATTGACACGATTTCCGTGGACAGCTAGCTTGAATTGCCCTTATGGTGAAAAGCAAGCCCATATTCTATGACGAAGAACGCCGGCGCTGGCGCCGCACTCGCCGCGTTTTGGAAATCGCGGGAGTGTTATTCACCATCGTTATTGTTGTTTTCTTCTTCAATATCCTCCGCCGCCCCAATCTACCTGAGCTTCTGCTTCCGGAACGCGGGCCCATGTACCGCCCGGTGACTTCTTCCAAACTTCATCGCATCCGGCCGAAACGCGCCGGCTTACGCCCCATCCGGCTCCGCAAAGTGGCTGCCATTGGCAATATTCCGCAGCAATATGACCCGCTTCGCGTGGGCTTCTACGTCAACTGGGAATCCAACAGCCTCGCCTCGCTCCAGCTCCATTACCGCGATATCGACCTGCTGGTCCCTGAAGAGCTCCACGCCTTCACCGCTGATGGTTCGCTTGCCGTGGATAACGATCCCAAGCTCGATGCCTGGCTGAAGACCATCAATATCGAGCTTCCTCAAATGCCGCTCGTGAATAATTACGACGGCCAGATATGGCAGGTTGATGCTATGGCGCAAATGCTCGCTAACGCGGCTTCCCGTCAGCGCCTTAGCGCGTCGCTCGCCGCTTACGCCACCTCCCACAAAGACGCGGGTATCGCCGTAGACTTTGAAAACGTCCCCGATCAGAGCCAGAAAGACTTTACGGAATTCATCCGCGAATTGGGCGGCGCTCTTCACAATGACAAATTGAAACTCATGGTCGCGCTGCCCGCCGCGGACTGGACCTACGATTACAAATCCATCGCCTTGTATTCCGACGCCATCGTTCTGATGAACTATGACTTCCACTGGCCACAATCTGCGCCCGGGCCCATCGTTTCCCAGGATTGGTACCTGAAAAATCTCAACGCGATCACCAAAGTGGTACCGCCGCAGAAAATTGTCATGGGCATAGCTAATTACGCCTACGACTGGCCTTCGCCCACAAAACAGAATCCCCATCCCGTCGCCGATGCGCTTTCATTCCAGTCCGCCTGTGTGCGCGCGAGCGAATCCGATGCCAGCATTGAATTTGACCCAGCATCGCTCAGCCCGTTTTACAGTTACGAAGACGAAAACAATAATGTCCATAACGTCTGGATGCTCGATGCCCTCACCGCATATAACGAACTGCGCGCCGCCGATCGCGCTCAACTGCAAGGCGTCGCTCTTTGGCGCTTCGGCTCGGAAGATCCCTCAATATGGGATATTTGGAATGCCGCCCATGCCAACGAACAGGCTCGCGCCGATCTTCAGACCATTCCACCAGGCTACGACTTAATTCTTGAGGGAGCCGGCGATCTCTGGCGCATTACAGGCCAGCCTCAAAGCGGTGAGCGCGCCTTTCAGTACGACCCTTCCACGGATATGTTCACTGATGAGCATTTCACAAAATATCCGCTCTCGTGGCGCATCGAACGCATGGGGGGCGCGAATCCCAAACTGCTCGCACTCACCTTCGATGACGGGCCCGATTCCACTTGGACTCCGCAAATTCTTCGCGTTCTCGAACAAAAACACGTGCCTGCCGGCTTTTTTGTCATCGGCGTGGAGGTTGACCGCTATCCAAGCATTGTGCAACGCGAATACGCCGACGGCGACGAAATCGGCAATCACACTTATACCCATCCCGATTTCGATTCCGCTTCAAAAACGCAAATTGAATTTGAGCTGAATTTGACGCAGCGCCTGCTCGAAAGTGACCTCGGCGTGAAAACTCTCCTGTTTCGGCCGCCCTATGGCATCGACGAAGAGCCGGAAACCGCCGCCGAAGTCTCGAATCTGCCCATCCCCCAGTCTATGGGCTATCTGCTTGTCGCAGGACACATTGACCCGCACGATTGGGGCGAAGAGGGCGGCGTGCCTCCTCCTCCCGTGCAAACTATCGTCGACCGAGTCGTTTCCCAAGTGGAAAAAGTGCCCGGCAACATCATCATGCTGCATGACGGTGGCGGCAACCGAAGCCAGACCGTCGCCGCGTTGCCCCAAATCATCGATCAGCTCGAAGCCAAAGGCTATCAGTTCGTTACCGTTTCGCAGCTTCTCAACCAGGATCGCGCCGAGGTCATGCCTCCGCTATCCACGAAAGAGCGCATCTTCGCCAGCGCCGATTCCTTCATTTTCAATATCGTCCACTGGCTGCGCCTCATCATCGCTTTCATTTTCATCGCCGGCATCGCTCTGGTCAGCGGGCGCGCTCTCTTCATAGGCCTGCTCGCTCTTGCCGAAAAACTGCGCCCTGCGCCTAAGGACCATCCTGAATATCAGCCGCTCGTCAGTGTTCTCGTTCCGGCCTACAACGAAGAAAACGTCATCGCCGACACAGTCGGCTCCGCCCTCGCCTCGCATTATCCCAAGCTCGAAGTCATCGTCGTCGACGATGGTTCTACCGATGAAACTGGGGCCCGCGTCCTCGAAGCCTTCGGCCATGATCCTCGTGTGCGCCTCTTGCATCAGGTCAATTACGGAAAATCCGCGGCACTGAATCACGCTCTCGCCGAAGCTTCCGGCGAGGTCATCATCACCATCGACGCGGACACCACCGTTGATCCCGAAGCGATTCCGCGCCTCGTCCGCCATTTCGCCGACCCACACATCGGCGCCGTTGCCGGCAACGTGAAAGTCATGAACCGTAATCGCTGGCTCACGCGCTGGCAGGCCCTCGAGTACATCACCAGTCAAAATTTGGAAAAGCGCGCCTTCGATTTGCTGAATTGCATTCCTGTGGTCCCCGGCGCAGTCGGCGCCTGGCGCGCCGAAGCCATGCGCAGTTGCGGAGGCTTTGCCGGGGAGACCGTGGCGGAAGACACAGACCTCACCCTCACCATTCGCCGTCACGGATGGAAGATTCTTTATGACGAAGACGCCATCGGCCGCACTGAAGTTCCTGACACCATGGAAGCGCTCATTCGCCAGCGTTTCCGCTGGACTTTTGGCACGTTGCAAGCTTTCTGGAAACATCGCGACGCCATTGGCCGCAAACGCTACGGCACGCTCGGCTGGATTACTCTGCCCAATGTCTTTCTGTTCCAGATTTTGCTTCCGCTGGTTTCTCCGGTCATAGACTTCCTGTTTCTTTTCTCGATTTTGCTCTGGGGCCTCGCGCAGTTCCGCATCACTCACATGCCTGCTTTGTGGACGAGCGACGACGTTATTCGCTCGCTCATTTTTTTCGCGGCATTCATGCTCATTGACCTGCTCACCTGCGTCATCGCCTTCGCCCTCGAGAAAAACGAAGACTGGTCGCTGCTTCTCCCCATCCTCATCCAGCGTTTTTATTACCGGCAAATGATGTACGTGGTCCTGTTCCGCTCGATCAAGGAGGCCATCCACGGCCGCCCGGTCGGCTGGCGCGGCGTCGAAACTCCCAAGCCTGAAATCCCTGCCCCTGTTATTCAATCTTGACACGTTGTCTGTCTGTCGAAGCAGGTTTGACCCAGAGAAAAGCCGCTCGGTCTCCATTCTGAATATTTCCTGAAGGGCTCGATCCACTTCGGCAACTTCTCAGAATTCGACGAAACGCGGCACAGCTGAGCACGTCTAAGAGTTACAGAAGTGTAGAGGAAATCGCGGTGGGGTGCGCCACCTGGATGGCCTCAAATTAGAAAAACAGGGGCAGATTTATGCATTCAGGGAGAAGAATTACCGGCGCGCTGACCGCGGTGGTATTTGGCTGCATCGCAATCGCTGGCTTGAGTGCGCGAGCAGCGTCGAACCTGCACACGGCATACCCGCCGGAGCAAGCTGCCACGCAGAGCGCTTCCAGCAGACCCATCGGAACCATCCAATCGATCGTCGGCAACCTTATCGTGCTGAAGACCGACGCGGGCGCGCAGGTGAGCGTCATGGCCGGGGACTCCACGAAAATTTTGCGCATCGAGCCAGGCCAGAAAGATTTGTCGCAGGCCGCGGTGATTCATGCGCAGGATTTGCAGGTGGGCGACCGGATTTTGGTGAGCGGGCAGATATCGAGCGACGGAAAATCGGTGGACGCGACGACCATCATCGTGATGAAGAAATCGGACCTGGAGGCGAAGCAGCAGCAAGAGCGCGAAGCATGGCAGCATGGCGTCGGCGGGCTGGTGAAGAGCGCGGATGCGCCGAGCGGGTCGATTGTTGTCAATGTGTCGGCTCTGGGCGGGACGAAAACAGTGACCATACACACGACAAAGGGCACGATTCTGCGGCGATACGCGCCGGATTCAGTGAAATTTGACGAGGCTAAGCTCGGAACGTTCGCGCAGATTCGTCCTGGGGATCAATTGCGGGCGCGCGGAACGGCCAGCGCGGATGGAGCGGAATTCACTGCGCAGGAAATTGTCTCCGGAGCGTTTCGCAATATCGCAGGGACGATTATTGCGATCGATGCGGCTGCGAATACGATTCGCGTGAAGGATCTGATCGCAAAGAAGGAAGTTGTGGTGAAGTTCACGCCGGAGTCTGAAATACGGCAACTGCCGCCGATGATGGCGCGAGGAATTGCGATGCGCCTGCGCGGCGGCCAAGGCGGCGGCGTCGAGAACGGGCGCGGAGCGGCACAAGGCAATCGGCCGGCCGATGCCCAGGGTGCGCGTCAGCCGGGAAGATTTCAGCGCATGAGAAATGGTGCAGGAGGGCCTCCGGGCGATTTGCAGCAGATGCTGAGCCGGCTGCCCGCAGTGCAAGTGGCTGATTTGCAGAAGGACGAGGCCGTGATGATTGTGTCCACCCAGGGCGCGGTTCCCGGAGAAGTGACGGCAATCACCATGCTAGGCGGCGTGGAGCCAATTTTGGAGGCTGCGCCCAAGGGACAGCAGGCCATGACGCTTTCGCCATGGAGCTTGAGCGCGCCGAGCGAAGGAGACAGTAACTAGTTTGGCCGGTTTTTTCCGTGCCGCGCAGGATTCCTGGAACTTTTGTCGAATAAACGCGGAATAGTCAGACAGGAGCACTGTATGCGGATTCGCATAGCGATTATCGGATTTTTAATTGTTTTCACGGCAGGTATCGCGCTGGCGCAGAGCGGCACAGGAACGCTGCGAGGCCGCGTGACGGATCCATCGGGCGCGGTGCTGGTGGGAGCGGAGGTATATGTTACCTCGGCGTCTGGCGAATCTGTGACTGCGGTAACCAACCGCGAAGGCATTTACGAAGTGAAAGGCCTGGCGCCCGGAAAGTACAAGCTGCAGTCCATCGCGAAGGGTTTTGCATTATTCGAAAAAGACGACGTGGAAATCAAGCCGGGGCAGGTCCAAGAAGAGAACATTGCGCTGGTGATTGAAACCACGAAGCAGAAGGTGGAAGTGAACGCTTCGGCGCCGACGCTGGATGTAAATCCCGCGAATAATGCTGGCGCGATTGATTTGAAGGGCAAGGATTTGGAAGCGCTGCCGGATGATCCGGACGAGTTGTCTCAAGATTTACAAGCGCTGGCGGGGCCTTCGGCGGGGCCGAATGGCGGGCAAATGTACATCGACGGATTCACCGCCGGGCAATTGCCGCCAAAGTCCGCCATACGCGAGATTCGCATCAACAGCAATCCGTTTTCTACGGAATACGACAAGCTGGGCTACGGGCGAATCGAAATTTTCACCAAACCCGGCACAGACAAACTCCACGGCTCGGGAATGATCATGGGCAACGACTCGATCTTCAATTCGAAAAATCCCTTCGCGGTCAGCGAGCCACCGTATCACTCGGTGATGTTCAACGGGAGTTTGAGCGGGTCAATCAGCAAGAAGGCGTCGTTTTTTGTGAGCGGGATGCGGAGGAACATAAATGATGTTGCGGTGCTCAACGCGTGCGTGCTGAGCAACGACACAAATCCGCAGTTGTTTGCAGCGACGCATCAGACGGAAACGCCGCGCGCGGGAGGCACGAGCCCGTGCAGCCTGCAGACAATCTCCGGCGTGACTCCGTTTACCGCGTCGATTCCGAATCCGCGGACGATGTCGAATATCAGCCCTCGCGTGGATTATCAGCTCACGAAGGCCAACACGCTGACGGCGCGCTATCAGTACTGGCGGAATGACGCCCAGAATACCCTGGGCGGAGCGCTGGATGTTCCCACCCAGTCATCGAATTCACTGAACACTGAGCAGACCGTGCAACTCTCCGATTCGCAGATTATCGGAAGCTCGATCGTCAACGATTTGCGTTTCCAATACTTGCACGAATCGAGCAGCGAGATTCCGGGAAGCAACCTGCCGACCGTGGACGTCCTTGGGGCATTCAATGCCGGCGGAAACAATTCGCAGACAGTGCTGGACAGGGCGAATCATTATGAGTTGCAGAACAACACGGCCTGGGATCTCGGGAAGCATTCGCTGAATTTTGGAGGGCGAATACGTCGCGTAACGGATGACAGCAGCGCCACTTCCGATTTTTCCGGCATGTTCAGCTTTGGATCGCTGCAGAAATATCAGATTACGGAGCAAAACATTGCCGCGGGTCAGCCAGCGAATGCCTGTCAGGGTCCAGGTCAAACGAATTGCGGCGGTGCCAATCAGTTTTCAATCACCATCGGATCGCCGCTCGCTTCTGTCTCGTGGACGGATGCAGCTTTCTATATCCAAGATGATTGGCGCGTGCGCCCGAATCTGACGATCAGCCCGGGCGTGCGTTTTGAAACGCAATCGGGAATCAGCGACCACGCAGACTGGGCGCCGAGACTCGCGTTCGCTTGGGGAATCGGCAGCGGCAAGACCGGCCACCCTCAAACGGTCATTCGCGCAGGAACGGGGATTTTCTACGATCGCTTCGAGGAAGATCTCTTAGCACAAGTGGCTCGCCTGAACGGCGTCACAGAGCACCAATATGTGTTGCAGCCTCCGCCTCCCCCTCAGCCTCCCCCTCCCCCCGGAAGTTCCCCTGGCGTACCGTGCTTTTTTGCGACCGCGCTGCAGCAACCGGTCACGCTGGCGGAGGTTCAGTCGCAATGCCCCGGCGGTTCGCTGCTGTCGACCGTTTACCGCATCCAGCCAAATGTTCGCGCGCCGGGTATGTTGCAGAGCGCAGTAAGCGTCGAACGGCAGGTGACGAAAATCGCGACGGTTTCCGTCAGCTATATCAATTCGCGCGGCTGGGACCAACTGCTCACCAATAACATCAACACACCCTTGCCCGGCACCTATCCGAACGCACCCGTTTATCCTTCGGGCTCTCCAGGCAACATTTACGAATTCCAATCGGAAGGCGTGTACCGGCAAAATGAACTGATTACCAGCGTGCGGGTGAACACTGGGCCGAATCTTTCGCTCTTTGGTTATTACGCATTAAATTATGCCAACGCCGACACAGATGGGGCGAACAGCTTTCCGTCGAATCCATACAACATCTCCGAGGATTACGGGCGAGCGGCGTTTGACGTGCGGAATCGGGCGATTCTCGTCGGGACGATCGGAGCGCCGTGGGGGTTGCGCCTTAGTCCGTTCATGATTTTCACTTCCGGCCAGCCCTACAACATCACTATTCAGCAGGATTTGATTGGTAGTTCGCAATTCAACCAACGGCCCTCGTTCGCAAGTTCGCCCACCGAACCAAACGCGGTGGTGACGCCACTCGGAGTTTTCGATACGGTGCCGCAGCCAGGGGAAACCCTGGTACCGATAAATTACGGGACAGGGCCGAGCCACTTCACGCTGAATCTGCGACTGACCAAGACGTTCACGTTTGGCAAGGAGGGGGGAGGGCCTGGCGGCCCGCGGGGTCCCTTTGAAGGCGGTGGAGGAGGACGGGGAGGTGGCGGACGCGGCGGCCGGGGGATGGTTTTCGGCGGTGGAGGGCCATTTCAACGGCAGGGACCGAGCGGACGCTACAATCTGACGTTCAGCGTGATGGGCCGAAACGTGCTTAACCACGTGAATTTGTCCACGCCGACTGGCGTGATCGGCTCGCCATTTTTCGGCAAATCGAACGGCCTGGGCGGCGGACCATTTTCCTCCGCAGCGGCGAACCGGATCATTTACCTGCAGGCGAGCTTCCGCTTCTAAGCTTACAAAAAGACAAACTCGGCTGGCGATCGGGCTTGCTCTGGCGTTTGGCCAACCAGTTGCTGGCCGAAAGGTGCGCAAAGCCTCATCACCAGCCCTGGTACATCGAGTGCGCGACTTTGCCGACGGAGCTGGAGATGTTAGGCTTATGGGCGGTGACATGCTTAGCTTGAGATGCGTGATTTTCTAATCGACAATGTTCGGAATTAAAAATTGGCCTAAGTTGCTGAAAATAAAGGACCGGCCCCGTTCTAATCGATAACTTTGCAAGGCTTAACGGTTCAACGAGAGTAGCTTTCTGCGTTTTTGGAGATTAAACGTGATTCAAATGATGGATGTCGAGAAGTTCTACGAGTCAGGCGCCGGCAAGACGTGGGTGCTGCGGCGCATCAACTTGGACGTGCGCCAGGGCGAATTCATCACCATCATGGGTCCCTCCGGCGCGGGCAAATCCACGCTGATGGGCATCATTGGCATGCTCGACGGCGCGTGGAAGGGCCAATTTTATTTCGCCGATCATGAAGTCCACAAACTCGACAATCGCAAGCGTGTCGAGCTGCACAAAAAATATATCGGCTTTGTTTTTCAGCAATACCATTTGCTCGACAATCTCACCGTCGCAGAAAATCTCGATTTGCCGCTTTCCTATCGCGACCTTAAAAAATCCGAGCGTGAAGGCATGGTTGCGGACGTTCTCGACCGCTTCCAAATTGTGGGAAAAAAGGGACTGTATCCCAATCAACTTTCGGGTGGACAGCAGCAACTTGTCGCGGTGGCGCGCGCAGTGATTGGAAATCCGAAACTGATTCTCGCAGACGAGCCCACAGGAAGTTTGCATTCCAGCCAGGGCAAAATGATCATGGACCTGCTGAAAAAGCTCAATGACGAAGGCACCACGATTATTCAGGTTACGCACAATGAAGCGTGGGCGGCATACGGTAACCGCATTATCCAGCTTGCGGATGGTTGGATTGTCGAAGGCGCGGCGCAGGCGAGCAAGGCATGAGTGTCCGAAATCGCAACAGCATATCCCGCAATCGGGCGTAGGGAATCCCGCCAGGGACCGTTTGTCCCTCTAATCCAAAGTTACAACAATACTTAACGACAATAGGAATGGCGCTCTAGCTGCGACGCAGAGTTGGCGTACTGGGCTGCGTGCGTTCGACCGCGCAAACCAAGAGCGGCGCAAGAAGGCGTAGACGAGGTAGAACCGTGGTTTGGGAAATTGCAGCGCAATCGAAAGCCCAAGGGCATGCGGATTCAAGGGAAGGCTGGCAGGCGTCGAACCAGCTACGAGTGCTCATTGCTGACGACCAGACAGACGTGCTGGAGGCTCTTCGGCTGCTGCTGAAAAATGAGGGCTACGAACTGGAGTTAGTGAATTCTCCCGCGGCGCTGCTTGCGGCTTTGTCTCGGCGGTCGTTTGACCTTGTCCTGATGGACCTGAACTATGCGCGCGACACAACTTCGGGGCGCGAAGGGCTGGACCTGCTTTCGCAGATTCATGAAATCGACGGTCTGCTTCCGATTGTGGCGATGACGGCGTGGGGCAGCATCGAGCTGGCGGTCGAGATTATGCGCGAAGGCGTTCGCGACTTCGTGCTCAAGCCGTGGGACAACACGCGATTGCTGCGCATTGTGCGAACGGAAATCGCGAAGGGAAGGCTGGCGCGCAAAGAACAGAAAATGCAGGCGGAAAATCGCGCGCGCGAGATCGCTCGCGGCGATGGCGATTGGGAAGAAGCGCAGCGCACGCAGCTAGGTTTTTTGCCCAAGGAAATTCCGCAGATTCCCGGCTGCGAATTTTCCGGCGCGTGGCTTCCCGTTCACGGAATCGGCGGAGACTATTTCGACGTTTTCCAGGTGGATCTGGATCAATTTGCCATTTGCATCGCGGATGTGGCCGGCAAAGGGATCGCCGCGGCGCTGCTGATGTCCAATCTGCAAGCCACAGTGCGCAACCTGGCGGCGCAGAATCTCGCACCGGCGGAGCTGACCGAGCGCGTGAACCGCTTCATCCGCAATAACACGGCGCCGGACCGCTTCATCACTTTTTTCTACGCAGTCTTCGACGCGCAAACGCGCCGGCTGATGTACACCAATGCGGGGCATAATGCGCCGATCGTGCTCGGCGGTGATGGAAAGATTGCGCGTCTTGTGTGCGGCGGGCAGGCGATGGGAATTTCCGCGCGACAGTCGTACGAGCAAGATACGGTCGAACTGGCGGAAGGCGGCCGGCTGATTCTCTTCACCGATGGAATCACCGAAGCGGCCGATTCACAGGATGAGCAAGAATTCGGCGAAGAGCGTTTGCTGGAGATTCTGCGCGAGAGCCGGGCGCTGGGAGCCGCGAACATTCAAAGTTCGGTGCTGGCGCGCGTCGCGAAATTCACCGGTGGCAAATTTCAAGATGATGCAACACTGATCGTTTTGGCAGTGGGCTAGCCAGCTGCCCTCATAATGAAATCCAAGAGGGGCAAACGATGAACACATTATTTCAAGACATTCGTTATGCGGTCCGCATTCTGCTGAAGGCGCCGGGATTCACAGCGATTGCCGTGCTGACGCTGGCGCTGGGCATTGGCGCGAACACCGCGATTTTCTCCGTCGTGAATGCGGTGATTTTGCAGCCGCTGCCCTATGCGCAGCCCAATCGGCTCGTGGTCGTGAGCGAAGTGCCTTCGAATACTCCCGCCAATGCCATCCTTCAGGGCAGCGAAGGTTACCTGAACTTGCTCGACTGGCAACGCGAGGCACAATCCTTCTCCGCGATGGGCGGGTACGAAGACAACAGCATGACCCTCACTGGATACGGCGAGCCCGCCGTCATTTACGGCGCGGTTGTAACCTCCGGGCTTTTTTCCACGCTGCGCGTCGCGCCGCTTCTCGGCCGCACGCTCGAGCCGCAGGACGACATCAAAGGCGCGGCGCGCGTGGTGGTCATCGGCGAAGATCTCTGGCGCGGCTCGCTCCGCGGCGATCCGCGCATCATCGGCAAAACTCTCGAGCTCGATTCCGAATCGTTCGCCGTCGTTGGCGTCATGCCCGAGAGTTTCCGCTATCCCGACCAAACACCGCCGAGCGAATACTGGATTCCCATCGCACAGAGCCCCGACTACGCATCGTTTCTTTATAACCGCCAATCCAGTTTTCTCTCCGTGATTGGCCGGTTGAAACCGGGCTTCACAACTGCGCAAGCGCAGTCCGAACTCAACCTGATCATCAAGCGCCTCACCAAGCAGTACAATCTGATTCCCGGTCGGGTCGCGCATCTCGCGAATCTCAAGCAGCTCATCGTCGGCGACGTTCAACCTGTCTTGCTAATTCTGCTCGGCGCGGTCGGGCTCGTCGTGCTGATTGCCTGCGTCAACGTAGCCAATCTGCTCCTCGCTCGCGCTACCGGACGCGCCAAGGAAATCGCCGTGCGCGTGGCTCTCGGCGCAGGACGCGCGCGCATTTTCCGCCAGCTCCTCACCGAAAGCGTACTGCTGGGAATTTGCGCGGGCGTCGCCGGCCTGCTTCTTGCGTTTTGGGGTGTTGCGGGAATCAAGGCACTCGCTTCCGATCAGCTCCCGCATCTGCGCAATATCGGCGTGGACGGCTCGGTTCTGGTATTCACCTTAGGGCTTTCGATTTTTTCCGGAGTGCTTTTCGGCCTCGCGCCGGCGTGGCAATCCTCGGAAATCGATTTGAACGAAGCGTTGCGCGAAAGCGGCCGCAGCTCTACCGGCGGAACGAAACGCCGCTGGACGCGCAATGTCCTCGTGGTCGTGGAAGTTGCGCTCGCTATCGTGCTGCTGATCGGCTCCGGCCTGCTTCTCAAGAGTTTTTACTTGTTAACGCAAGCCAGCCCCGGTTTCGACCCCCAGCACATTCTCACCGCCGACGTGGCGCTGCCAAAATCGCAATACACCACGCCGCAGCAATGGAACGGATTTTTTCGCGAGGCTGTCGCGCGCCTCAAATCTCTCCCGGGCGTAGACGCCGCCGCCGCGCTGCCCATTCCATTCAGCGGATCGAATCTGGGCTACAGCTTCGAGATCGTCGGAGCGCAGCCGCTTCCGCCGGGCCAGACGCTGGACGCTGCCGCGCATTCCGTGACGCCGGATTATTTTCGCGTAATGCGTATTCCGCTTCTTCAGGGCCGCGAATTCAACGAAAGCGACACCGCGCTTAACGCCGCCGACGTTGTGATCATCAGCCAGGAGCTCGCCCGCCGGTATTTTGCGCACAAAGATCCGATCGGCCAGAGCCTCACCATCCACAGCGTGCGCCCCGACCACAATGCACGCATCATTGGCGTTGTCGGCGACGTGAAAGACAAAGCGCTTACCGATGCGCCCGCGCCGATGATGTATTTTCCCTACACGCAGGAGCCGTGGTGGGTGATGAGCTTCGTCTTGCGCGCAAAAGGGGAACCATCCTCGCTTACCGGCGCATTGCGGGCGCAAATCCATGACCTCGATTCGGCCCTTCCGGTGCAGGACGTGCACCCGTTCACTTCGCTTATCTCCGATTCGGAAGGCGATGCGCGCTTCCGCTCGATTTTGCTGGGACTTTTCGGCGTGCTGGCCCTGGTGCTCGCCGCGGTGGGAATTTATAGCGTGCTCGCCTACGTGATCGTGCAGCGCACGCATGAAATTGGCATTCGCATCGCGCTTGGAGCGCAGGAGCGCGACGTACTGAGTCTGGTCATTGGCCAGGGGATGCGCGCGGTGCTGATTGGCGTCGCGATTGGCGTTGCGGCGGCGCTCGCGTTGTCGCAAGTGCTCGCTACTTTTCTCTATGGTATTAGCGACAAAGACCCGCTCACGTTCGTTGGCGTTTCTTTGCTGCTTACGCTCGTTGCGCTGGCGGCGTGCTACATTCCGGCGCGGCGCGCGATGAAAGCGGATCCCATGGTGGCGCTGCGGTACGAATAGTCGAGAGTTGATAGTTGAGAGTTAGAGGTAGCCGTTTTGCTTTCGACTTTTCAACTATTGACCGTTCCCCGTGGTCCTTCGCCTGGCCACGCGGCCAGCTGGCCAGCCCCAATTTCTCTGCAAGATGAATAGTGAAACGGTAAAGACAATGATGTATAACAAGGGGCACGCCGCTCCTGCAGGCATACTAGGCGCACTCCCGGCGGCTACGACGACGGCATATGGGGAAACTCTGGCAGGATTTGCAGTATGGCGGGCGCATGCTGCGCAAAAGCCCGGGATTCACGCTGGTCGCCATACTCACTTTGGCGCTGGGCATTGGCGCCAACACCGCGATATTCAGCATCGTCAACGCGGTTGTGCTGCGCCCTTTGCCATTTCCAAATCCTCAGCAACTGGTGCTCGTATGGGAAACGGACGCGAATCGTAAGATTATGCATGGCACGGCGCCGCCTGCCGATTTCCTCGATTGGCGCTCGCAAAATCAGGTTTTTCAGAGTATCGCCGCGTATCAAGTCTGGTTTTTTACACTCACCGGCGCGGGCGAAGCGGAACAGCTTTGGGGCGCGCACGTTTCGCCGGATTTTTTTTCAATGCTCGGCGTCAAGCCGGCGCTGGGCCGCGGTTTTCGTCCCGATGAAGAGCAGCCCGGCCACGATGAGGTTGTGATTCTGAGCCATGGAATCTGGGTGCGCCATTTTGGCGGCGACCCGGGCGTCATCAATCGCAGCGTCACCATTGACAATAAAATCTATAAGGTCGTGGGAGTACTGCCCGCAGGTTTCACATTGTGGGGATCCGGCCCCTCGCTCGATTTGTGGATGCCGCTTTCTTTTGCACCCAGTGAAATTCGCCGTGACAATCCTTCGCTCATCGTGTTCGCGCGCCTGAAAAATGGCGAGACCATCGCGCATGCCAACGCCGATATGAGCGCCATCGCCCACCGGCTCTCCATGGAATATCCCGCTACAAATCAGGGAACTGGCACGAATGTGGTTTCGATGCATGAAGACTTCAATCGCGGTATCGGTGACCCTTTGCTTGTGCTTCTGGCGGCGGTGGGGTTGGTGCTGCTTATCGCCTGCGCCAATGTAGCAAATCTGACGCTTTCCCGCTCCGCTGGCCGGCAGCGCGAAGTGGCTATCCGTTCCGCGCTGGGCGCGCGGCGTTTCCGGCTGGTGCGGCAAATGCTGACAGAAAGCGTGCTGCTCGGATTGCTGGGAGGCGCGGTCGGACTGCTGCTCGCCTATGGCGCCTTGCGCCTCTTGCCCCTGATTGCTCCACCGCCAGGAACGGCCGGCGAAATTCCGCACGCGGGTTGGATCGGAATCAATTTGCCGGTGCTCTGGTTCACAATCGGCATAGCCGGCTTAACAGGAATTATTTTCGGCCTCGCACCCGCGTTCCAATCGTCCAAAGCCGATCTGAATGAGGCGTTGAAGGAGAGCAGCCGCAGCTCCACCGGCGGCACGCAAAGCCGCGTAATGCGCAACTTGTTGGTGGTCGCCGAAATTGCGCTGTCCCTGATCCTGCTGATCGGCGCGGGCACTTTGCTTCGCGGCCTTGATGGACTTCTGAACGCCAACATGGGATTCAATCCCCAAAACGTTCTCTCTTTCCAGGTGTGGCTGTCTGATTCAAATTATCCGGCCATGGCGCAAGCGCGAGCCTTTTTTCAGCAGGCAATCGCCAAAATGCGCACTCTTCCTGGGGTGAGATTCGCCAGCGCGATTGATTTCTTGCCGCTCACCGGGTGGACGGATTTCGCGACTCTGGATATCGCCGGCCGGCCTGCGCCTCCGCCGAAAGAGGAATTCGTCGCCCATTACCGCGTGATTGACGCGCAGTACTTTCAGACCATGCAAATTGCCCTGCTTAAGGGGAGATATTTCTCCGATGCAGATACGGAGAATGCGCAAGGTGTTGCCATCATCAGTCAGGCGCTCGCAAGCAAATATTGGCCGAATCAAAATCCCATCGGGCAGCGCATCCGCGCCCACGTCGAGCAATCGAAGTCCGCGCCATATCGTCCCGCGGTCAGTGATGGGTGGATTACCATTGTGGGTCTGGTTGCCGATGTGCGCGATCGCGAATTTGGCGATGGCCCGCCACCCCTGCTTTATCTCCCTTACACGCAAGCGCCGTCGCGCATCATGCGCATCGTGGCGCGCACCTCTGTTCCGCCCGATTCGCTTGCTCCGTCAGCGCGCCAGGCTGTTTTTTCCGTGGACAAAAATCAGCCTGTCACGGAAATGAAATCCATGGATGAATTGCTGTCAGAATCGGTTTCGACGGAGGCGCTTGACGCCAAGCTGCTCACTTTTTTCGCATTGCTGGCCCTAACGCTCGCCGCCATCGGCATCTATGGCGTGATTTCCTACGGAGTGCAGCAGCGCACCCATGAAATCGGCATTCGCATGGCGCTGGGCGCGCAGCCGCGCGATGTGATTCGATTAATTGTTGGCCATGGAGTCCGGCTGACGCTGATCGGCATTGTCCTGGGAGTCGCTGGATCCTATGCGCTGACCACCGTCCTCGCAGGATTGCTCTTCGGCGTGAAGTCAGTCGACATTCCCTCTTCGCTCGCCGCTATCGGGGTGCTCGCGATTGTGGCCTCAGCCGCCTGCTACATTCCAGCGCGTCGCGCCACGCGGGTCGATCCACTCAATTCGCTGCGCTACGAGTAGCTGCAGAGCGGCACTCCGGCAAGCGCTTATGGCTGTTCATTCTAGGCAAGTAACTGTCCGAATTCGGACACTGCGGTCGCAAGCAAACATCTCCCCGCTGTGCTAATCTCTCCAAAACACGGACTTTGCTGATTTCGGGTTACGGCAAACGACGTGCCCGATAATGCTCTTGGGTACTCCGCGATGAAAAACCTCTGGCAGGACATTCGCTATGGCATTCGCACCTTGGCCCGGCAGCCTGGCTTTGCCGCGGTAATCGTGCTTACGCTGGCCCTGGGTATCGGCGCGAATACCGCGATTTTCAGCGTGGTCTATGGCGTCCTATTGCGACCACTGCCTTATCCTAACCCCGATCGCATCACGCAAATCTCCGTCAGCTACAACGGCGTGCTTGACTATTCCGGATTCAATGCGCAGGAATTCAAATTTTGGCAGGGGCACAATCAACCGTTCGCCGCGGTCGCGGCCACAACCGGCGTCGGCTTCAATCTCTCCAGCGGCAACCTGCCGGTGCGTGTCCACGCGCTTCGCGTCTCAAAAGATTATTTCCGCGTGATGGGCGTGCAGCCGGCGCTTGGCCGCGAATTCACGCAAGATGAAGACAGCGCAAATGGCCCGAACGTTGCCATTCTGGGCTATGGCCTTTGGAAATCGGAATTCGGCGGAGATGCCGGCCTCGTCGGAAAAACAATTTCGCTCGATGGGGCGCCGTACACAGTCGTTGGAATCATGCCGGCTGGTTTTCAAAATATAAGTTTGCGCGGCGATTCAGACACTGGCGTCGAGCTATGGACAACCATCGGCCAGGTTGCGAGTTCGATTGGCCGAGGAATCAATTACACGGTCATCGCACGGTTGAAGGAGGGCGTGTCGACAGAGCAAGCCGATAGTTACCTGGCCATCGCTTTGAAGGAATTCGCAAAACAATTTCCATCGCAAAGATTTTCGCCTCGGCACCACGCCGCCTTCAGCGCCGAGCCACTGATTCACATGGCTTCGCTCGGCTACCGCACAAAACTGCTCGTGTTATTTGGCGCGATTGGATTTGTGCTGCTCATCGCTTGCGCGAACGTCGCGAACCTCCTGATGTCGCGCGCCGCATCTCGAGGAAAAGAATTCGCCATCCGCACCGCGCTTGGCGCGAGCCGCATGCGGCTTTTCCGCCAGCTGCTCACCGACGGCCTTGTGCTGGCCATCGCCGGCGGCGCACTGGGGCTTCTCATTGCGAATTGGGGACTCAAACTGCTCTTGGTTCTCGCGCCCACGGATTTGCCGCGCGCGCGCGCCATTTCGCTCGATGGCTGGGCGCTTGCTTTCACCGCGCTGGTTTCTTTGCTCACTGGTGTGCTCTTCGGCATCGCCCCGGCGTTTCAATCCTCCAAGGCAGATCTCAACAATTCGCTCAAAGAATCCGTTGGCCGCGCAACTGCGGGACTCTCTTGCAGCCGTTTGCGCAGCGCGCTGGTTGTCGGGGAAATTGCACTCTCGCTAGTTCTGCTTACCGGCGCTGCGTTGCTCATCGATACCTTTACGAATCTGCTGCACACCAATCCAGGATTTGATCCGCATCCGATTCTCGCGCTAGAAACCTGGACTACCGGCCAAAAGTTCGCCGCCACACCTTCGGCCTCCAATTTTTTCCACAAAAATTTGGATTCAGCAGCCATCTCCCGCTTTTATCAAGGGATTTTGCAAAAGGTTCGGGCAGTTCCTGGCGTGCAGAGCGCCGCTGTTGTCGGGGGAGGCTTGCCGCTTGAGGGAGGCGGAAACGTGTTCGTGTGGCTTCCCCCGGAGGGCGAATCCCGCGGCCTCTCTTCGGATTTTCGCTCAATCAGCCCTGATTATTTCCGCACGATGGGAATTCCGTTGCTGCAAGGCCGCCTTTTCTTGAATGCTGATTCTCCGGAAGCAAGCAAAGTCGCGCTCATCAATCAAGAGTTCGTGCGCGAGAAATTCCCGCGTCACGATCCTGTCGGCCAGAGCCTCAACGTGAATGGAACCGCTCGTCAAATCGTCGGCGTGGTCGGCGATGTCAAATCCGATCTCGGCGAGCCTGCACCTCCAACGGTTTTTATTCCACTTGCGCAGGACCCTGGACTAATCCAAGAATTTCAGATGTTCGGAATACCTGTCTTTATCATCGTGCGCACGGCGCAGCCGCCGCTCAGTCTGAGCCACGCTGTCGAAAACGCCATCCGCAGCGCAGACCCGCATATACCCATTGGCCACATCGAATCCATGGAGCAGATTCTCTCCACTTCGCTCTCTTTTCAAAGATTTTCAATGACGCTGATGAGCATTTTCGCGGGATTGGCGCTGATTCTCGCCGCTTTGGGAATTTATGGCGTCATCGCGTATTCTGTGGTGCAGCGCACGCATGAAATCGGCATTCGCATAGCGCTGGGCGCGCGTCCTCAAGATGTGCTCAGCCTGGTGATTCGTCAGGGCATGACTCTCGCCGGAATCGGTGTCGCAATCGGAGTGGCGGGCGCGCTGGCGACTACGCGTTTCCTGGCGTCGCAACTTTACGGTGTGAAGCCTGCGGATCCTATTGTCCTTACGACGGTCGCCGTGACGCTTGGCATAGTGGCGTTGCTCGCTTGCTATATTCCGGCACGCCGCGCGGCGCGAGTAGACCCGCTGGTCGCGCTTCGCTATGAATGACTTCTGTCGCTCATGTCCCGATCGCGCGGTTATTGCGGAAAGTCGCCGCAACGGGACGTGAGCTACAAAGAAAATCGCGCGACATGAGCTGAACTACGAAATGCTGAGGAATGCTTCGCTGATTTGAATGGCACTCATAAGGGGCTAAATATCTATGACCGGTTCCAGTAATTCACATCGCTGGCGCGTGCTGGTCGCTGACGACCAGCCCGACGTGCGCGAAGCATTGCGCCTGCTGCTCAAGGGCGAAGGGTTTGAGATTGACGCTGTCGCATCGCCGAGCGCGCTTCTTGCGTCGCTGGACACGCGCGAGTTTGATGCCATCCTGATGGACCTGAATTACGCGCGCGATACCACTTCGGGGCAGGAAGGTCTCGACCTGCTTACCGAGATTCGCACGCGCGATGGCAGCTTGCCGGTGATTGTGATGACCGCGTGGGGCAACCTCAATCTCGCGGTTGAAGCGATGCGCCGTGGCGCGAAGGATTTCATTCAGAAACCGTGGGAAAATGCGCGCCTGCTTGCCATTTTGCGCACGCAAATCGAGCTGGCGCACGCGATTCGTCAGAGCGTACGCTTGGAAGCGGAGAACCGCCTGCTGCGCGCCGACGGCCGTCCGATGCTCATCGCCGAATCGGCGGTCATGCGGCCTGTGCTGGACTTGATTTCACGCGTCGGCCCATCCGACGCCAACGTGCTAATCACAGGCGAGCATGGCACGGGAAAAGAGGTGATCGCGCGGACTTTGCAAGCGCTTTCCTCTCGCTCGGGAAAGCCGCTGGTTACGGTGAACGCCGGCGGATTGCCCGAGGGCGTTTTCGAGAGCGAGCTTTTTGGTCACGTGAAAGGCGCGTTCACCGATGCGAAAGTCGATCGCGTGGGCCGCTTCGAGCTTGCCGACGGCGGCACGCTTTTTCTCGATGAAATTGCCAATGTGCCGATGAATTTGCAAGCCAAACTCCTGCGCGCGCTGGAAACCGGCGAGATCGAACGCGTAGGCTCTTCGAGCACGCGCCGCGTGGACGTGCGCATCCTTTCCGCCACCAATGCCAACGTGCAGAATGAAGTCGAGGCCGGCCGTTTCCGCGAAGATCTGCTTTTCCGCTTGAACACCATTGAAATCCATCTGCCGCCGTTGCGCGAACGCAAGGAAGATATTCCGCTGCTGGCCATGCATTTCCTGCGGCAATCCGCGCAACGCTATCGCAAAAATTTGTCTGGATTCGAGCCTACGGCCATGAAACTGTTGCTCGAGCACCCCTGGCCGGGCAATGTTCGCGAGCTGGACCACTCCGTCGAGCGTGCTGTGCTGATGGCCGAAGGCTCCGAAGTGAGGGCCAGCGACTTGGGGTTGCGGCAGGTGCGCGAAGGAAATTCCCGAATCGAAGATATGAGCCTCGAGGACGTCGAGCGCGCGCTGATTCAAAAAGCCATGGGCCGTTATGGCGGAAACGTCAGTCATGCCAGCAAAACGCTTGGCCTGAGCCGCAGCGCGCTCTATAGGCGGTTGCAAAAATACGGGCTGTGAAGCCTCTCGCTTACGAACGCCGCATCCTCATCCGCGCGCTTCTCGCGGGGCTGTTCGGTTCTGTCACCGCGATCATTCTCCTGTGGACCGGCCAGCACGACGCCAAAACGGCCTGGACGCTCACCATCATCATAGCCGCCGCGTGGCTCGGGTTTGCTTTCAGCGCGCAGAACCGCATCACTTTTCCGTTGCGCACGCTCTCCAACATGCTCGCCGCGCTGCACGAAGGGGACTTCTCGATTCGCGCACGCGGCGCGGAGCATTCCGACGCGCTGGGCGAAGTGATGCGCGAAGTCAATGCTCTCGGTGAAACTCTGCGCCTGCAACGTCTCGGCGCTCTGGAAGCTACCGCGCTTTTGCGCAAAGTGATGGAGGAAATTGATATCGCTGTGTTCGCGTTTGATTCCTCGACTCGCCTGCGCCTGCTGAACCGCGCTGGCGAACGCATCCTCAATCGCCCTGCCGAACGCGCCATCGGCCGCACCGCAGAAGAGCTTGGCGTCGAATTTTGCCTGACTGTCGAAACGCCGCACGTCGCGCAAATTGCATTTCCGGGGAAAATGGGCCGCTGGGAGATTCATCGTGGCAGCTTCCGCGAAGGTGGCAAGCCGCATCAACTCGTTTTGGTGTCCGATCTGAGCCAGGCACTCCGCGAAGAGGAACGCCTGGCCTGGCAGCGGCTGATTCGCGTGATTGGGCACGAGCTCAACAATTCTCTCGCGCCCATCAAATCCGTCGCTGAAAGCCTTTCCGACATGATGTCGCGTCCCCAGAAGCCTGCGGATTGGAAAGACGACATGAGCCGCGGCCTCGCAGTCATCGCCAATCGCACCGACGGGCTCGCGCGCTTCATGAACGCCTATGCGCGCCTCGCGAGGCTTCCAGCTCCGCAGTTGCAGCCGATGCCCGTGGCCACCTGGGTACAGCGCGCGGCCAGCCTCGATCCGCGCATGCGCATTCCGGTCGAAGCTGGTCCCGAGATCACCATACAAGCGGATCCCGACCAATTGGATCAAGTGCTCATCAATCTCGTTAAGAATGCCGTGGATGCGGCCAGCGAAACCGGCGGTGGCGTGCGCGTGGGCTGGAACACGGAGGATAGTTTCCTGGAAGTGTGGGTTCGCGACGAAGGACCGGGCATACCCAGCGCCGCCAATCTCTTTGTCCCGTTTTTCACCACTAAGCCCGGCGGCTCGGGCATCGGGCTGGTGCTCAGTCGCCAAATTGCGGAGGCGCATGGCGGCAGCCTGAGCCTGGAGAACATCACTTCAGGACACGGATGCGAGGCTCGTTTGCGATTGCCGCTTGTAAGAAATTAACGCGAGGCCGCGGAAGTTCGCCGGACCGGTTCTTCTTTGCGACGCGTCCAGAATTCCGGGGCTGGTTTCACAAACGCGACTCCCACTCGCAACTCTGCGCGTTTCGGCCATTTCGCCAGCGTTACTACATAGCACTGCTGCTCTTCTTTGGTGAGCCGGTTCAGCACCAGCAGCTTCTGCCCGCGACGCACGTTCGCGCCAGCGTTAAGGTGCAGCAGACCTCCGTTCGCGTTCACTTCGAGTGTGTTGGTTTCCTGGTAGAAGGGTTCTTGCGTTGAGGTGTATCCGTAAACAAACAACGGTACGTACAAACTAACTCGGGAGCTCCTGCGCCGCTCAGATACCAGCTTGATCGGGAACTCTGCCATATCACGCCGCTCGGGAGACTCGGGCTGCTGAACAAAATCCCAAATAATGCTCACGAACCACCTTCGCGGGGACGAAGGTACTGCATTTATGCTACAAGAAAAATAGGTCTAGCGCAAGGACGTTCTAGTACTAGCACGGCATAAAGCCCGCAGTTTGGGCCTGACGGGCGTTATGCCCCCATATAAATCACAGTTAATTATAGGCTTACATCGCAAAGCTCTGAATCGCCGCCGCCTCATTATCGTACACGTCGAAAACGGTCATGAGCTTGGTGACCTGCAGCACTTCCCTAAACTTCTGCCCGAGGTTGCAAAGCTTCAGTGTGCCACCCTGCGAGCGAGCGCTATGGAACGTCGCCACCAGCGTGCCCAATCCCGCGCTGTCGATATAGGTCACGTTCGCCATGTTCAGCACAATTTTCTTGTGATTGCTGGCGAGCAGCCCCTTTACTCGCTCGCGGAACGCGTTGCTTTCCTCGCCCAGCACAATCCGTCCATCCAAGTCCACCACGGTGACCCCGCTTACTTCTCGATCCGTCATTCTCAACGCCACGTTATTCGCCTCCTGGCAAATTCGAATTCAATTGCCTGAAATCGCGTTCTGCAAAATCCCCTGCTGCGAGAAGCCTGTGTCCCCAAAATTCAGTAATAATCCGAACAGGACATATAGTAGCCGCATGAGTTGCAAATCAATTTGCATCGGTGCTGCTCGAGCGCTCGAAAGCATACTGGACAATACGTCGAAGCATTTGCCGGCTGGTGTGTTACGTTTTTCGAAGCGCTTTTGCATTCCTCTCCCGTCGGCAAGGCAGTAAACGATTTGGCAGGTTCTTCCGCTCCCATCGGCCCAATGTTTATAGCATATCCAGTGTTTGCGTCAAAGCGGCGTTCGCGCAAAAAATCCGGGCCTCGGTGCTTCTCAGTTTTCCGTAGCCGCAAGGTAGTGCCCGAGAAAAGCGCGCAGTGAAAAATGCGCCGGAAGGCTGCAAGTGCGCTAGAATAGAAACAACCAGCGTCGCTGAAGCCGCATCACCCACTGTAGAAAGCACGGCATCAGGGAACACGCGAGGAGCTTCCAATGATCCGCCGGGCGAGTTTCGAGCTTCTGGTTGGCATCTTTCTGATCTCCGCAGCCGCGTCAGCGCAAAATAGATTCAGCCATGTGCGACTCTATTCGCCGCCAGCGCGAATGGCCGGTACCCGTCCAGTGCTTCGAACTCCCGCAGCGCAAGCTCCAATGCCTGCTCCCGTGGCCCGTCCAGTGATTGTGCGTCTTCCGGGAACTCCGGCGGTGCAACGAATCGCTATTACAACAAATTCGCAACAGGCGTCGCTGCGCGGGGAAGTATTCTCAAGTGGATCAACCTTCGCTCCCGATTTTTCTCTGGCCGGCGGAGCGTCTTCCGATCTTGGCCAGCTGCTGAACAATGTTCCGGGCCTCGGATTCGATTTCTCCCATCTTGCTGCACTGAACCATGACCTCGGCGTGCGCGCGATCATCGATCCGGTCACGCAGCACGAACTCGCCATCGCCGAACAGTTGCTGCGCGACGAACGGAGCGTTGGAACTTCCGCTTTTGTGCCGTTTTACGGCGAGGGGTACTCCGAACCCGCTGTCTACCAGCAGCAGCCTCCAGTCATTGTGCTTCAGCAGCCTGCGCCGCAAGCGCAGCCTACTCCAGAAGAAACCGCTGCTCCGCCAGCGGCAGCCGAGCAGCCTCCATTGCCGCCCGTCGGCGAGTTTGTTTTGGTGCTTCGCAGCGGAAAGCAGATCAAGGCGGTGGCCTTCACACGCCAGTCCGATTCCATCGTTTACATCACCGGAGATGGAATACGCGGCTCGTTCCCGGTCACCGATCTTGATACTGCTGCGACCGAGCAGCTCAATCAGCACCACGGTACCCCCCTGAAAATTTCACTCTAAGTTCGCCGTCTTCTTCTGCCTCGTCATTCCGCGAAGAATGCCGACACTTGATGAGAAATCTGTGTCGCCGCCACCCATGCCGTTTTTTGCATCGGGCGGGCCCTGATTCTGTATTCCTCCAGCACCCAATAAGTGTAGAATCCCGCATCATGAAAACTGCGGGCTTATGTTTGCTCTGGCGTTGCCTCTGCCCGCTCGAATATCAACGAGACACTTTGCTAGCGGAGAGAACGCAATGAGCGGCGTTCTCCGCGTGGGTCGTTATCTATTCGCAGTTTCGATGGGCGCGTTCGGGGTTCAGTATTTCATTTATGCGCACCGCGCCTCTGACTTGGCGAACATCCCGCCCTACACGGTGGCCAGGGCCTTCCCCGCTTATTTAATTGGCGCGGGCTTAATAATCGCAGCTGTAAGCATCGTCAGCGGATTCAAAGCGGCGCTTTGTGTGCGTCTGCTGGGCGCCGCTCTGCTTCTCGATTTTTTGGTGTTTCATGCGGCAAGGATCGTCGCAAACTTGCACAACGGCAACATTCGCACCCGCGGCTTTGAAACCCTGGCTATGGCCGGCGCGGCGTTTGTGCTGGGCGCTACATTTTCTGCGGAGTCATCCGGCGTTTGGAGCGAGCCCATCGACGCGACGGCAAATTTCGGAAGGTTGCTTGTCGCCGGGTCGCTGGCCATATTCGGTATTCAGCACTTCATGGGTCCTGACTTCATCGCATCGCTGATTCCTGCGTGGATGCCGGCGCGTTTGTTCCTGGCGTATTTTACCGGCACAGCTTTCCTCGCGGCCGCACTCAGCTTCGCAACGGGCAAGCTGACGCGCCTCGCAGGCATTCTGCTGGCGCTCATGTTTCTCATCTGGGTCGCCGTGCTTCACGCCCCGCTCGTCGCTCACTCTTTGCACAATGGGAATTTGTGGGCCAGCATGTTCGTGGCTTTGAACATGGCCGCGATCGGGCTGATCATCGCCGAAGCCGTTTCTGTCCGCGTTGTGCGGCTGACGAAGTAGCCCTTTACCTCCTGCTTCTCTGTGGCTTCGTTTCTGGTGGCAGTGGCTCGGGCATGAAGTAGCCCGCCTCCGAGGGCAAGCCAGCGCGCTCGAACTGAATGGTCGTATGCGTGATGTGAAAACGGTCCGCCAATCGCTGCCGGATGGCCGCGAGAATTTTCTCGCTTTGCTCCATGTGCATATCCGGAATGCACACGTGACAGGAAAGCGCCTGCAGCTCCGAGCCGATCGTCCAGACGTGAATGTCGTGAACTTCCTGCACATTTTCCACTTCGAGCACGGCATGCGCCACATCTTCCAGCTTCAAATTTCTCGGCAAGCCTTCCAGCAAAATGTGGCTGCTCTCACGCAGAATTCCCACCGCGCTCCACAGCACCATTAATCCGATACCCATACCGATCACTGGATCCGCCCAATTCACGCCGGCCCAGCGGATCGCCAGCGCTCCGACGATGATGGCCACATTCGAAAGTGCGTCGCCGAAGTTGTGAATCAAAATGCTGCGCAGGTTCAGGTCTTCTCGGTTGCGCACCAGGCCCAGGGTGATGCCGCCGTTCACGAGTAGCGCAAACACCGCGACAATAATCATCAGTTCGGTGCGCACTTTCACCGGCCGCAACAACCGCTCGTACGATTCGAAAAGAATGTAGAGCGCCACCAGTACCAGCAAGATGGCATTTACAAAGGCGGCCAGCACGCCGGAGCGCTGATAACCGTAAGTTTTTTCAGGGGTGGGCGGCCTCACCGACCATCGCGCCGCAATCCACGAAATCAAAATCGTGGGAACGTCCGTAAGGTTATGCACGCCGTCGCTGACCAGAGCGATGGAGTGTCCCAGCGTGCCTGCGGCGAACTCCACAATCACCAACGCCAGCGTCGCCAGCATCGCGCCACCCAGCACGCCGGACGAATTCGCGGCATGGCTGTGCGCATGACCTTCGGCTGCGCCGTGCGGGTGGAGATGCATAAGCAAATTCTACCTAATAAAAAACTCGCTGCGCCGGATTTCCGCGCCTGGTTTCGTGTTTTCGGTTGCACACTCTACGCTCACCACCACGACACCGCCTCGAACAACATGTTTGACTTCGCCATTTTGCAAATCTACGATTGAAGTGATCGTTCGCCGCACTGGGGCGGGATTCATTGGAGCAAGGGACTCCAATGAGATCACCTTCGATGCATCCTAACTGCGCAAAATTATCTTTCTGGGGGGCGCGCGGCTCCATTCCCACGCTCGATCGCGGGATGTGGCGCTACGGCGGCAACACGCCGTGCCTTGATCTGGTTGCGGCGGATGGCACGCACTTCGTTCTTGATTGCGGAACTGGATTACGGACGCTGGGCAACCTGTGGGCCAATGTCGAAGGCGACCGTCCCATTCAAGCGCACATTTTCGTCACTCATTACCATTGGGACCACATTCAGGGCATCCCGTTTTTCCGGCCGTTTTATTTGCCGCAAAATGATTTTCACTTTTATAGTTTCCAATCGAAGTATCTTGGCCGGGAAAGTTTGAAGCAAGTGCTCGAAGCGCAGCTCGCGCGTCCGTATTTTCCCGTGGACTTGACGCTGATGCCTTCCGGCCGCCAGTTCTCGGAAATTACTGGCGGAGACAAATTCGAAATTAACGGCACAAAGGTTACGGCGCGCTGGCTCAATCATCCGCAAGGCTGCCTGGGCTACCGTTTCGAAACTTCCGCTGGCACAATTGTTTACGCAACTGACAACGAGCCCGGCGTTCCGGAACTCGATGACAATTTGCGGCAGCTCGCCAACGGCGCTGACGTGCTGATCAATGACGCGCAATGTTCTCCCGAACAGCTCGCATCTTCGCGAAAAGGCTGGGGCCATTCGAGCTGGCTCGAAAGCGTGAAACTGGCGCGCGATTGCGGAGCAAAAAACCTGGTGCTATTTCACCACGATCCCGATTCGAACGACCGCACCGTGGATGGCTATTTGTACGCAGCGCGGCAGGAATTTCCGAATACCTGGGCGGCTACCGACGGGATGGCCGTGCAGCTGCGCGATGGCTGCGCGGAAATCAAACTGCGGCCTTCGCGCATTGGGCAGCGGCGGCCGGTGCATTTTTCCGCCACGGTGAGCGGGCAGGCCAAAGAGGGCGGACGCTTCCAGGAGTACGCGGTGCTCAAAGAAATGAATTTGCGCGGAGGCTACCTGTGGCTTTCGCATTTGCCGCAACTGCAATCGCAAATGGATATTCGCGTGGACTGTGGCACGCCGGACCGTCCGAATCCTATCGTACTGCGCGCGGCGGTGATGCACTGCGATGTTGGCCGCGAGAAAGACCGGTGCGGCGTCGGCGTGGTTTTCATCGACGAAACGGACAACGCGTTCCCTCTCGACTGAACTTCAGGAAATGTGCTGCTCCAGTTGTTCCCAAAATATTCGCGCCCCTCGGCTCACTTTACGGCTTGAGCGCGGGAATTTCGCGCATGCGCGCAAAGGCGCGGCGCACGTGCGGAATGGCGATCGAACCCCCCACAATTAGCGCGACGTTGAGCGCGTCAATCACTTCATCGCGCTTCCATCCCTCTTCCCCGCAACGCAGCAAATGATAGGTGATGCAATCGTCGCAGCGCAGCACCGCGGAGGCCACCAGTCCCAGCAGCTCTTTTGTTTTTACGGGCAGCGCCCCGGATTCGTATGCTTGATGGTCCAGCGCGAAAAACCTTTTCATCCCCAGATGGCCGCAGCCTAGGATTTCTTCGTTCATCTCCGCGCGGAATTTTTCGAAATCCGAAATGTTGTCCGACATGGCTGCCTCCAGACTGAGAAACCCACGGGATATTATGAGCGGAACGCGCGTGACGCGCCAGAGCCTCGGAGCCGATCGCACGATTCATCCCAGCGAACGATGATTTTTGATGCGCCGCGCGTAGACCAGTAAATTTAAGACGCAGACGATGACCGCCGCGGTGACCAGCAGCGCCGCCGGCACATTGGGGTAAACGGTCGCGTCCAAATAGTGCAGCAGAAATGGCCCGCGAAAGGGCATGACGCCAGCGCGCGCTTCGCACCAATTTTCAGCTGTGGTCAGCGGGCATGGCGCGGGAGTGGTTTCAGTGATGATGCCCCAGATAATTGTGGCGAGGTGGAGCGCCCCTAGCCGCGGGCGTCCGCGAGTGAAGAGCGCGCCGAAAATCACCCAGGCGATATACAGCAGATGCGCGAACAGAGCCGCGTCGGCCAGCCCTAGGTAGAGTTGCGAATTCACGAAACGACCTGGGCCGATTATATCCGACGCGCCCGGTCACAATGGCAGGCTCGAAAACAATGTAAATTTCCAGCGACGCGAAACATGGATGCATTTTTCTTAGCACGAAGCCAAGACATGCGTGGGAGGCACAGCTCGGATTGCCATTGGATTGCCGTGTAATGAGCGCTACTCAGGGCCTAGGGGCAAAAAATACTTGGTGCCTTTGACCAGCTGTTTTAGGCGGCGGAGGAGTTCCTGCAAATCGGCGTTGCGTTCGACGAAGTCGATGTCGGAAGTGTCCACGACGAGGAGATTAGACGCGGAATAGTGAAAGAAAAAATGCTCGTAGGCCTGCGCGATGGTCTCGAGATATTCGGGGGAGATGTTGGATTCTTCGCGGGCGCCTTTTTTGGAAATGCGCTGCTTGAGGACTTCAGGCTTGGCTTGCAGATAGATGACCAGATCGGGAACGGCGAGGGAAGAGGCGAGCATTTCGTAATAGCGTTCGTAGAGTTTCAGCTCTTCATTGTCGAGATTGACGTAGGCGAAGATCTTGTCCTTCTCGAAAAGGAAGTCGCTGACGATGGGCGAGGGAGAAGCGTCGCGGTCGACTTCGAGAAGGCGCTGGTGGCGCTCCATTAGAAAAAACATTTGGGCGCGGAAGGCGGAGCCGGCTTTTTCCTCGTAGAAATCGGTTAGGAAGGGATTGTCGTCGCAATCGAAGATGCGGCGGGCATGCAGGCGGTCGGCGAGGATGCGCGCGAGGGTGGATTTGCCGACACGGATCGGGCCTTCGATGGCGAAATATTTGGGAGGTTTGAATTTGGGCTCAGGCATGGACGCGGCATTATAACAAAGTGCTCGGCGGCGGATGATGAGGGTTCGACGACAACATGCGCCGAGATACATCACCCGCCGAGTTGCTCCTGCGATACCAAATGAGCTACCAACTGCGCGAAAGCGCGGCGACGATGTGCGCCAGGGCGTCCACGTCGTGCAGGCTAATCAGTTCGCCCGGAGAATGCGAGTGGCGCAGCGGCCAGCCGAGGGCGACGTCAATCGAGCCGTAGCGCAGAAACGCCGAGCCGTCGTTGCCGCCGCCGGTGACTCCATATTGCACGGGGATCTTGTTGACGTGGGCGATGCGCACCACTTTTTCAACCAAGTCGCGCGGCACCACGTTGGAATTGTCTACGGCACGAACCACAAACCCGTCGCCGAGCTTGGCGTCGCCGAAGCGCGGATTTTCGAGCGGCGAATCGGAGCTGACAAACGTGTCGATGGCGAAAACGTATTGCGGGACTTTTTCCCCGCCTTCGGCGGCGAGACGCGCGGCAAGTTTGCCGGCGCCGACCAATCCGAGTTCTTCACCGGTGGACCAGACGAAAGTGACGTTGCGGCCTTTGAAATTGGGGCCGAGCGCCCATACCGCTGAAATGAGCGACGTGTCGCCGACGCGGTCGTCGAAGCTGCGGCAATTGGCGCGGTCGTTGGCGAGGCGGCGATAGGTTTTGGGAATGGTCACAAAATCGCCGACGGCGACGCCCATTTGCGCGGCTTCTTCGGGCGAGCGCGCGCCGATGTCAACGCGATACATCAGCGCGCGGCCGCGCGGCCATTTGAAGCCGGGCTCGTCCCAGCCGTCGGGCAATTCCATAATCGCAGGAATATCTTTGCCGCTTGGAGCGTGAACAAGCGCAGCGTGGCCGAGGTAATAATCGAGCATGCCGCCGCCTTTGGTTGCGACGGCGAGGCGGCCGTTGGGGAGGATTTCCTTCACTTCGTAGCCGATTTCGTCCATGTGCGCGACGAAAAGCATGCTGGGTGCGCTAGCGGAAGCGGGCGCGGAGCCAAGCTGCAGGATTAAATTTCCAGCGTCGTCGGTTTCGGGCTTGGCCCATTTGGGGAGCGAGCTCTTGACCATTTCGCGGACAGCGGCTTCGTGGTCGCTCACGCCGTAAGTGTCGGAAAGGCGCGACAGAATTTCTTCGTTTGTGGGCGGCGTGTCCTTCGGAGGGGCAAGAACTCGTGAGGAGTATTCCACTGGCTGCGGGGATGAGGTGAAGGAGCCTTGGGCGTAGGCTTCGAGGAGATTGGCGAGATTTGCGAGGTCATGGGTGCTGATCATTTCCGCGGGCGTGTCGGGCCAGGCAGTGGCGATGCCGAGGTGGACGGTTTTACCGGGCATTGACGGCGGAGCGAGATAGCTGCGAGGGATGAGCGGAGCGGAATAGTCTTTGACGAACGGGATGTTGTTTTGCTCGGCGAGCTGTTTGAAGCTAGCGGCGAAGCCGGAAAATTCGTCGCTGGCGGATTGGTCGCCGACGAGGACGCCGGAGCCAAGTTCGCGGCGCGGGGCGCGGCGGAGCGTTGGTTCGGCGGGATTGGGCGGGCTGCCGGTGAGGCGGCCAACGTAAATCAGTTCGTCAGGATGAACTTCATCGAGAACGCGCTGGAGGCCGCGCGCGCCGGCCCATTGTTGGGCGACAAAAGCGACAACCAGGGTGCCGTTAATTTTGGAAGGGTCGAGGCCGCGAAGAAGTTCGACCAGAGCGACGTCGCCGAAACGGTCGCCGATGGCGGGAGAAGTTTCGAAGCCGGGGCCGAGGTCATAAAGCGTGCGATCAATGACCACCGGGCTGAGGAGTTTCGCGCCGAGGCGGCTGGCGTCCGCAGCGGAAGTGGCGCCAATGTCCACGTACATGTTGGAAATGTCGTTCGGGTCGGGCGGATGGGCGCGGCCGGGGAGGAGATGGATTGAAAGTCCGGCTACGACTCCGGGGATCCACTTGCCTGAGGGCGTTTGGAGTTCGACGGGCTGCGCGGAATAGAGGTCATTGAAAAGCGGCAGCGTCCCGAACTGCGGAAGGCGCTGCAGTTGAACATACCCGTCGGAAGTGATGTTGCTGACGACGTAGCCGGGCTCGTCCATGGGGGCGACGATGAGGCGCACGGGGCCGCCGGAGCCGAGCGTGACGATGACGTCATCGAGGTTGTCGGTTTTTGGATGAAAGGCGCTAAGGCGTTCGCGGATTTTGGCGGCGAGCGCGGATTCGTATCCGGGAATCGCGGGCGTTTCGACGAATGCGCGCATGTCCTGGGCCATGGAACCAGAAACTTTGCTGGGACTGGATTGCGCGAAGGCGGACGAAACTCTACAGGCGAGGAATACAACAAACATTGCGGCGAGCATCAAAAAATGAAACTTTCTTATCATGACTGGCCTTCCTTTGAATTGATTTCTTCGTGGAACGATTTGGACGCGCAAATTGAAATTTGACATGAGAGATGGCGCAATCGCAATAAAGCGGATGCGCGAAACCGCGAATGTAACGCAGGGGGCGCGGCGGCTGCAAGTCTTTAGACGCCTGGAATATTGTGAGCGATGCGCGTTGGCGTAGAATCGGGCACGGAGGTGGGGATGACAAAAGTAGCCGGGACGTTCGCGAAGGCGGCGATTCTGAATTTGATGGCCGTGCTGGCGGTTGGAACTGCGGCGGCCCAAAATTCGCCGAATGCAGCAAAAAATGATCGGCCACGGGCGCGGGATCTTGGGCTTCGGATTGGCGTGTACGAGCCGGGGCCGCTCGATGCAATTACCGATGTGGCCGGCGTGCGCATGGGGCAAGTGACGATTATCCGCGGCGAGAATGTGCGTACCGGAGTGACCGCGATTTTTCCGCACGAGGGAAACATGTTTCAGGAAAAAGTGGCGGGCGCGGTGTACGTGTTCAATGCCTTTGGCAAGCTGGTGGGCTCGACGCAGGTGAACGAGCTGGGCCAGATTGAAACGCCGATTGTGCTGACGAACACGCTGAGCGTGTGGGACGCGGCCGCGGCGGTAACGGACTGGATGCTGGCGCTGCCGGGAAATCAAGAAGTGCGTTCGATCAATCCGCTGGTGGGCGAGACAAATGATGGATGGCTGAACGACATTCGCGGGCGGCACGTGAAAGCGGCGGACGTGGTGAAGGCGCTGGAGTCGGCGCGCGGCGGACCGGTGGAAGAAGGCAGCGTGGGCGCAGGGACGGGCATGGTGGCGTTCGGATGGAAGGGCGGGATTGGCACGAGTTCGCGAGCGCTGCCTGCAAGCGCGGGCGGATACACAGTGGGAGCGCTGGTACAAACGAATTTTGGCGGCAATCTGACGATTGCGGGCGTGCCGGTATACCGGGAATTGCAACCTCCGCGTGCCAAGATGAGCGCGAACGCGGAAAAACGAAATTCCGCGGATGGCTCGTGCATGATGGTGGTAGCGACCGATGCGCCGCTCGATGCGCGGCAATTGCACCGGCTGGCGAAGCGCGCGGTTTTCGGCCTGGCGCGCAGCGGATCTTCGGGGAGTAACGGGAGCGGCGATTTTGTAATTGCGTTCTCGACGACGGCCAAAGTTCCGAGCGAAGGGCAGGAAAATCCGAGTGGGACGAGGCTGTCCGAGGAAGCGCTCTCGCCGCTTTTCGAGGCGGTGGGCGAAGCGACGGAAGAAGCGATTGATAATTCGCTGCTGCGCGCGACGACGGTCAAAGGGCGCGATGGGCACGTGATTGAAGCGCTGCCCATCGAGAAGTTGAAGCAGATTTTGGCGCGGAAGAATAGTAAATAGTTGGAGGATTTTGACGTGCCTTTCTCTTCCGGCGGAAGGGAGAGACTGTTCGACCGGTGGCCGAATCTTAACTAGGCATGGCCGAGAGCGCTGTTTCCAGCAGCATCACTTCGCGACTGCACGCGCGCGTTGACGCGTGGCTTGAACCGCACATCGGTCTGCTCGCGGTGCTGGCGCTTGTTGCAGGATTCATCGTGCGACTCGCGGTTGCACGCGGCCGCTATTTGGTCGGCGATGAAGCGCTGGATTATCTGCTGGTCAACCAGGGCTCGGCACTCGAGGCGTACCGCGCCAGCCTGACGAACGCGCACCCTCCGCTATACTACTTCGTGCTGTACTACTCGCGTTTTTTCGGCAGTTCCGAACTGATGCTGCGGTTCCCTTCGGTAATCGCCGGAACAGTCATGCCGTGGTTTGCCTTTCTGTGGTTGAAACGACTGGGAAGGGAGACAGCATTCCTGGCTCTGCTGCTGCTGACGTTTGCCCCGGCGTTCATCACTTTTTCGGCGGAAATACGGCCGTATGCGTTTCTGCTGCTGTTCCTGACTGCGGCGCTGTGGAGTCTGGATCGAGGTTTCGAGAAAAACTCTCCTCGCGCGATGCTGCTTTTCGGGGCGTTTTTGTGTCTCGCAAATTTCACGCATTATTCGGCTATCTGGACCACGATCGCGATGGGAATCTATGCGCTGGCGAGAATATTCCTCGGCGAGCTGAAGCAGGCCGCGATTTTCGGGTGGATAACGTCGCAAGTCTGCGCGCTGATCTTGCTGGGATTTCTGTGGGTTACGCATATTTCTAAATTGCGTAACGATGCGATAAAGTCGGTCGCCGTAAATGGCTGGCTTCGCACCGAATACTTCCAGCCCCGAGAAAATGTCCTTCATTTTGCAATGCGCGCAACAGCGCACGCGTTTTTATATCTGCTGACGCGACAAACGGAAATTTCTGTGGCACTTTTTCTTCTCAGCGTCGTTATCCCCATCGCCCTCGTTCTGTTTTTCGTTTTCGGGATGGCGCTCCTGCTGGCCAATCGCGCAGGCGGCAACCAGCCAACGGCCTGTTCGACGAGAATGTTCGGTGTGCTTATGCTTCTGCCCTTCGCCATCGGCTGGGCTGGCGCGCTGTTGCGACTTTACCCGTACGGCGGTTCGCGACACGTAGCGTATCTGGCACCTTTTGCCGTAGCGGGAATCGCCACCAGTATCGCATGGCTGAGCAGAAAAGCTGTTTGGGCGGGGATTGTCGCCACGGTCGCGCTGTTGCTCGTCTGCACCATGCGGGTGGAGCCCCCGAGTTACATTCCCCGTCAGATCAAGCGAGCGAACGGATGGCGCAGGCGGTGAACTACATCCACGCGTCGGTGCTCGCAGGCGGCGTCATTGTGGTGGATTACAACAGCAGTCTGGTGATGCGTTACTACCTGTGTTCCGGCATGGGCAACATGATACGGAATTTTGAGAATCAAATGAGCCAGTTCGCCTGCGCAAAGTACGAGATGGCGCGGACGCGCGGATACGAATGGATGTTTACACGTGGAAACTTTGGGCCGATTCTCGCGCGAATGGAAAAACAATTCCGCTGGCGACATGGACAGCCGATCTGGCTGGCTCAGGCGGCGGAAATGCGGCTGGATGCGCCAGTGCTGGCGCGCTTCGGAGCCGGCCCCAGCAAAGAATTCGGTCAGAATATTTCTGTAGCTCAATTGCGCGCTCCTTAGCTATTTCCTGGCGGCAGAGTCGGGCGATGAGGGTTTCGCGGCGATTCATGGCGAAGGCAACGAGTGACCCGAAGGGGCGAATCCCGAAGGTAAACGGCGCCGAGGCTAGGAAATTGCGCGAAGATGCAGTATCTTCGATATTGAGTTAGAAATATTGAGTTCGCGGCGTGTGGAGGAAATGAATGGCGGAAGAGAAAGACAAGGCGGCGGCAGGAACTGCGAGCGTGCGCATGGTGAAATGCGTGAAATTCGGACGCGAAATGCCCGGCCTCGATCGCGTGCCGTGGAAAGGAGAGCTGGGGCAGAAAATCTACGAGAACGTTTCAAAAGAAGCGTGGAAGATGTGGGTGGAATATTCCAAAATGCTGATGAACGAGTACCGGCTGAATCCGCTGGATCCGCAGTCGCAGGTAATCATCGGCGAGCAGATGGAGAAGTTTTTCTTCGGCGAGGGCGCGCAACTGCCGCCGGGATACGTTCCGGAGAAGTCCAAAGGCTGAGTCAGTTTCTTTCCCTGCGTACTTTACGATCTCTTATTCTCAGAACAATTTTGCGCGTGGATTTCTGATGTGCGAACCGCGTTTACGCTGGGATTTTTCCGGTGACGGGATGCTGCACGGGCAAGCGCGGCGAAAAATTGAAATGCAACAGCGAATGAGCTTCGCGCAATGCAGATTCAACCTGTGCAGGCTGCGCGGCGCGCGCAAAAATGAATCCCAAGTAGCTCGAGCCTTGCGGCCAAGCCGCCACGTAATCTTTCAAGCGCGCGGTAATTTCAACGCCGGTGACGTGACGGACACGCATCGCTTCCTGCAAACCTTCCACGCTTTCGAAAATTCCGCTGCGGGGCACGGGAATCATCATCACGCCGGACGATTCCGGCTCGCGTTCGATTTCTGTTCCCCCTAGATGAAGAGCATGGCGTATCAGCAATTCCTCGAGGGAGATTTTCCGCGGGCCGAAACGCAACGCGCGCGAACATAATCCGCCGATCGGGCGCGGCGCGATTTCGAGCGGCCACGGGCCAGCCTTGTTGATGCGAAATTCGGCGTGAATCGGTCCATACGCGAGGTCAAGCGCGTGAATCGAGCGGCCTGCGCAATCGGCGAGCGCGTTCTGTTCTTCCTCAGAAAGGCGCGAAGGCGTGACATAGATTGTTTCTTCGAAGTAGGGGCCTTCGAGAGGATCGGGCTTGTCGAAAATTGCCAGAATTTTCAGGCGGCCATTGTCGAGCAGACCTTCAACGGCGACTTCTTTTCCTGGGATGTAACTTTCCACGAGCAATCTGTCGAGAGAGCCGTCGCGAGTGACTTGAATCGCCGGCGAGGCGAGCAGCCCTGCGATTCTGGCGACGGCTTCGCGAAATTGTTGCGCGTCATTGGCGCGAATCACGCCCTGGCTTGCGGCGAGCGACAATGGCTTGAGCACGCAGGGAAATTTCACCCGAGGCAAAACGTCATCGAGCGGCTCAGCAACAGGAAACGACAAAAATTGCGGGACGGGCAGACCGGCGTCGCGAAAGGCTTCGCGCTGCGCGAGTTTGTTGCGGCAACGCTCGACGGCGCGCGGACTGTTTCCGGCGAGGCCGAGAGAGTGCGCGGCGTATGCCGCTGCGGGAGTGGGACGATCTCCGAGCGCGAGAATGGCATCGGACGGATTCGATTTTCCGCAGCGGACGATTTCAGCGGCGGCTTCTTGCGGCTTTTCGAAACTGAGGGGCAGCGCGCCATCGCTCCAGGGATCTTCAAGTTTGTGGCAGCGGTCGGTGCCAAATTGCACTTCGATGCCGAGAGCTGCGGCGGCGTCGGCAAATCCGCGCGTCTGGTAGCCCAGCTTGCTCGCGAGAATCAGAAGTTTTTTGCGCCGAGAATCCATCGATAAAATTCCGTGAACGGTTGCGCGGCGTCAGACGAATGCATCCGCCTGGCGCAAAGATTTTCTGGCATCGGCGATGGAGGCCAACTGGTCTCCGGTTGGTTCCGCTCAACAATACCAAGGCTCGGTGAGATACGGAGTGGCGGCTCGGGAAGCGAGAATGGGCTGCTGGCGGTCGAGCGCGGATTCGCTCAAACCGGCGGTGCGGCGCGCGGCCTGTTCGATGAGCGTGAAAGTGCGTGGGCGCGAGCGGCCCATTTTTTCGCTGGAATGCACGATGCGCTGAATTTCTTCGCAGAGAGAATCAACGCGCCAGTCGGAGTGCTTCCACGGATAAACCATGGCGACTTCATCGAATGGCGCGGCACTGTCGCGAATTTCTTCGAGATCGAGCAGGCGCGAGCCGGCGGGAATCAAAAGACGGATGGCGAGTTGAATAGGCGCAACGTTTTCGACGAGATTATTTTCACGAAGGACTTCGAGAAGATCGAGATAGCCATCGAGCGTGGTCCATGGAGTGAAAGGAACGAACGTGGGGTGCAAAACCAAGCCTTCGGTGCGGAAGCGGCTGACGACTTCGAGAAAATCGGCGCGCGTGTGATGCTTCTCGAGCTTTTCGAGAATGATGTCGTCGACAGATTCCACGGCGCTGGTGACGAAGAGGCAGCCGGTTTCATGGAGGGTGCGAAGATGCTTGGAATGCTGCAGCAGATGCTCGACCTTGATGGTGACGTCATAGCAGAGCGCCGGGAATTCGCGGTGGAAGGCTCGCAGCAGCGTAATGGCGTGGCCGATACCGTTGAAAAAATCGGGATCCCCGAAAGTGATGTGCTGCGCGCCGGCGGCGACTTGCTGGCGAATATCGGCAAGAACGACATCCGCGCTGACGACGCGAAAAACACCGTTGTAGACGGGCACGATGGGGCAGTGGCGGCAAAGATGTTTGCAGCCGCGGCTGGCCTCGGTGTAGCCGGCGACAAGCTTTTCGCCGTTCGGCATCGCAACGCGGGCATATTTGTCGAGCGGCGGAAGGCCGGCGCGATCGGGAACTTTGAAATTCTGGCGCGCCAGCGAAATTACCGGCTCGGCGCTGTCAGGAGCGCGCTCGCGTGCAACATTTTCGGGCGCGTGCGGCGTTTTGGCGAAGATTGTTTCGGCGAGGTGCGCGAGGCGCTGTTCAAATTCGCCGCCGAGAATGGTCTGCGCGCCGAGGCGGCGAAGCCAGGATTCGTTCACGGACGCGTAGAGCCCGTAGAAGCAAATGTGCGCTTGCGGATTGATTTCGCGGACGCGCGGAAGCAATTCGACGGCGAGGCGCGTAGCGGTGTGCATGGGGACGTAAAAAGCAATAAGCGCGGCGCCGCGAATGTGATCTTCGGTGAGCTGTTCGCGCGAAGTATCCACGCAAATGACTTCCGCGCCAGTCTCGCGCAGCCATGCGGCGGGAGAGGCGAGGCCAAAAGGCTGGCGCCCGAGTTCGTACGTGGCGATGAGGAGAACTTTCATCGTTGCGTTTCCATGTGCTTTTACACCGTTTTTAAGACGCAGGCGGTGACTTGAAAATTATGGCATGCGCGAAGGTGGCGCACAAACGGCGGGAACGCTTTCGCGGGAAAATCAGAAAATGCAGAGGCGCGATTGCGCTATCATATAAAGTTAAGACAGGGAGCCTACAACTCGCATGAGCGCAGCCTCGAATTCCTTCAACGCCCGTTCCACACTTAAAGTTGGCAGCGAGAATTTCGAAATTTTCCGCGTTGCCGCTGCTGGCGAAAGCAAAATTTCGTCATTTCCCTTTTCGCTTAAAATTCTGTTGGAAAATTTGCTGCGGCACGAAGGGACGCCTTTCGTTCACGCGGACGACGTGCGCGCCCTGGCGAATTGGAAGCCGGAAGAAGGGCCGTCGAAGGAAATTTCATTTTTGCCGTCGCGCGTGCTGCTGCAGGATTTCACGGGCGTTCCTGCGATTGTGGATTTGGCGGCAATGCGCGAAGCGATGCGCAAACTCGGCGGCGATCCGGCGAAAATCAATCCGCTGTTTCCGGCGGAGCTGGTGATTGACCACTCGGTGCAGGTGGACCAGTTCGGCACGGCGCAATCATTCGCGTTCAACTCGGAAATGGAATTCATGCGCAACATCGAGCGCTATGCGTTTTTGCGCTGGGGGCAGAGCAGCTTCCGGAATTTTCGCGTGGTGCCGCCGGATACAGGGATTTGCCATCAAGTGAATCTGGAATATTTGTCGCGCGTGGTTTTCCGGCGCGAGGAAAACGGCAAAAAGCTGGCGTATCCGGATTCGCTGGTGGGAACGGATTCGCACACCACCATGGTGAACGGACTGGGAGTTTTTGGCTGGGGAGTGGGCGGGATTGAAGCGGAAGCCGCGATGCTCGGGCAGCCGCTGTCGATGCTGATTCCGCAAGTGGTGGGTTTCAAGCTTCACGGGCGGTTGCACGAAGGCGCGACCGCGACGGATCTGGTGCTGACCGTCACGCAGATGCTGCGGAAAAAAGGCGTGGTGGGGAAATTCGTGGAATTTTATGGCGCGGGCCTGTCGAGCCTGACCCTGCCGGATCGCGCGACCATCGGCAACATGGCTCCGGAATACGGAGCGACCATGGGATTTTTTCCGGTGGACGCGGAGACGCTCGCGTATTTGCGGTTCACGGGCCGCGACGAAGCGCAGGTGAAGCTGGTCGAGGCGTACACGAAAGAGCAAGGGCTTTTCCGCACGGATGCGACGCCGGATCCAATATTCTCCGACACGTTGGAGTTAGATTTGGCTGACGTAGTGCCGACCATCGCGGGGCCTAAGCGTCCGCAGGACAAAGTGCCGCTGACGCAGGCGAAAATCGTATTCGAAAAATCGCTCACCGCAGCGCCGAAGCGCGTGAGCGTGCAAAATAATGGCGACCGCTTCGAAATCGCGGACGGCTCGGTGGTGATTGCGGCGATCACCAGCTGCACGAACACTTCGAATCCTTCGCTGATGCTGGGCGCAGGAATTCTGGCGAAGAAGGCGGTCGAGCGCGGATTGAAATCGAAGCCGTGGGTGAAGACCAGCCTTGCGCCGGGATCGATGGTGGTGAGCGATTATCTGAAAAAATCGGGACTTACACCATTTTTGGACGAGTTGCGATTTAATTTGGTCGGCTATGGATGCACCACGTGCATTGGAAATAGCGGGCCGTTGCCGGAGGCGATCGGCAACGCCATCAAAGAAAATGATCTCGTGGCGGTGTCGGTGCTGAGCGGCAATCGCAATTTCGAGGGGCGCATCAATTCGCTGTGCCGCGCGAACTATCTGGCTTCGCCGCCATTGGTCGTCGCGTACGCTCTGGCAGGCCGCATGGATTTCGATATGGAGAAAGACGCGCTGGGGACGGACAAGAATGGCAAGCCGGTTTACCTGCGCGAAATCTGGCCGACGCCGCAGGAAGTTGAGACGCTGATGCGTTCGGCAGTTTCGACGGAAATGTTTCGCAAGGAATATGCGGATGTGTTTACCGGCGACAATCGCTGGCGGGCGCTGCCCGTTCCCAAGGGCGATTTGTACGCGTGGGACGCGAAATCCACGTACATCAAGCTACCGCCTTTTTTTAAAGGCATGCCGGCAAAGCCTCCGGCGCTGCAAGATTTGAAGGGGCTGCGCGTGCTGGTGCTGCTGGGTGACAGCGTGACCACGGACCACATTTCGCCGGCGGGCTCGATTCCCGCGGACAGTCCTGCGGGGAAATATCTGATTGCCAGCGGCGTGCACCCCAAGGACTTCAATTCCTATGGAGCGCGGCGTGGGAATCACGAAGTGATGATGCGCGGAACGTTCGCGAATATCCGGCTGCGGAATCAGCTCGCGCCGGGAACGGAAGGCGGCTGGACGCTGCATCAGCCAAGCGGCGAGAAGATGACGATTTTCGACGCGGCGGAAAAATATCGGGGAGAACCCGTGCCCTTAATGGTGATCGCCGGTGAGGAATATGGCGCAGGCTCGTCGCGCGACTGGGCGGCCAAAGGAACACTCCTGCTGGGGGTGCGCGCGGTGCTGGCGGTCAGCTTTGAGAGAATTCACCGCAGCAACCTGATTGGCATGGGCGTGCTACCGCTGGAATTTCAGAATGGCGACACGGCGAAATCGCTGAACCTCACCGGACACGAGACTTTTGCAATTGAAGGGCTGGCGAAGGAGTTCAAGCCGCGAAAAACGGTGCGCGTGACGGCGCGCGATGATGCGGGCAAAGAGAAAAGTTTTTCCGCGATCGTGCGCATTGATACGCCGGTCGAGGCCGCTTATTACCAGCACGGCGGAATCCTGCACTACGTGCTGCGCCAAATGTCCTAAGCGCGGCGAATCAGAATTACAAAAGCTGAAATTCCAATCCTGCCGCGCTTTTTCCGGAAGCAGCGCGCTATTGCGGATACACGGTGACGGAGCTTGAAGTGCCGGAAAGGCCTCCGCCCGGGCCGGGATTATTGACGTTGATGGAGACGGTAACCTGCCTTCCGAGACTAATCGGCGGCGGATTGGAGTTGTTGCTGCTGCAGCCGCTAATCACCAACAGCAGCAAAACCATGCCAACGGTTGCGCCGATAAGGGCCCGGCGCTTGCGCGGGAAAGCAAGCAGCATGGCGATTCCGAGAACGGCGGCGCCTAGCGCTGCAAGGAGCCACGGAAATGCGGGGTCTTGCGGGCCGCGTCGTGGCGCGCCCACGGGAACCACATTGCCGATGGTCGCGGTCAGCAAACTCGCGGGCGCCGTAACGGTGAATTGGCACGCGCCGTTCGTGCAACTGAGCGAGCCGGTATCCTGCGCGATCGCTGTGCTAACACCCTGATTGGCGCCAGATACCGGCGTCCAAATCACTTCGGAATTCGACGCGAAATTAGTTCCGGTAATGGTCAGTGTGGCGTTGCTTCCGGCGGTAATGCTAGTGGGCGATGCGCCGGTTATCGTCGGCGCGGGTCCTTCGATTCCGAAATTCAGCGGCGGCGTAGACACACCAGCAACGCTCACGGCTACTTCGCCGGACGCCGCCAGCGCGGACGCGGGAACAGAGACGGTGAGTTGCGTACCGCCGCCAGTTGAAGCGAGCGGAGTGCTGCCAAAATTCACAGTAGCGTTGGTGGGCAGGCCCTGGCCGCTGAGAGTCAAAGTGATTCCCGATGTGCCTGCCATGGTGCTGGTGGGGGAAATTGCGGTCAACGCGGAAGCAGGCAGGCCGGGCAATTGCAAATCCCAAACGCCGCGCCCATGGGTTCCTACTTGTAGGACGCGTGCAGTGTTGTCAAGCTTCAACGAAGTGCATTCCACATGCGGAAGGCCGCCGGCTAGTTCGGCCCAGCTTGCGCCTCCATTGCTGGTGGCGAAAACGCCGACGTCAGTGGCCACGTAAAGCGTGCTGTTGGTGAGGTCGTTTGGGTCCACCACGACGTCGTTTACCGGCGTGTTGGGCAGATCAGTCGTTCCCGGCGTGCCGCAATTTGAAACGTGGCAGCTGATGTCGGTCCAACTTGTGCCGCCGTCACTGGTTTCAAAGAGGTGCCCGACGGTGTCAGTGGTTCCGGTGTTCGGGTCGGTGAAGCCCGAAAAGCCAGAGAAAGCGACAAAAGCAATCTGTGCATTCGTTGGGCTGACGGCGATTTGCGTGACCACGCGAGAAGGCGTATTCGGCTGATCGATTCGGTTGAAGGTTGGAGTTGCGGTGGTCGCATCCGTCGATGCCCAGATGAATCCGACATCTGAGCCGGCATAAACCGTATCGGAACTGTTCGGCGCAACCGCAAGAGTGGTGAGCACACAGTTTCCACTCGCACACAAAGGGCTCGGGCCTGAGGCCGATGTTGACCCGAGAATATTCCAGGAGATTCCGCCGTTTGTGGACTGCCACACCTGGAAAGTTCCAAAATATAGGTTTTGCGGGCTGTTGGGGTCGAGAACCAACGGCGGAATGAAGTTCGCGTTGTCGTTGTCCATAGCGGGCGTATCGAGGGCGATCCAATTGTTGCCACTCGCGCCACCCACCCCGTCTAGCTGGTTTTTATTCACCTCGCCCGTAGCGCCAAACGCCTCGCACGCTGCATACACCGTGCTGGGGATGCTGGGATCGATGGCCGTCCATCCGCCGTCGCCGCAAGCGTCGGTATCATTCCAGTTCAAGCTGCCGGTGAACATTTGCGTGCCATTGTCCTGCGCTCCGGCGAACGCGATTTGCGGATTCGACGGGTGGATGGAATTTCCGGGATAGAATTGCGTCAAGTTGAGAGTGGTGTTCAGGTCAGACCACGTCTGCGCGCCGGCCGAGCCGCTGATGACGTCAGAGGACGCCCAAATGCCGCCGTCATTTCCGGTGTAAAGCTTGCCATTGGGACTAAATGCGAAGGCATGCGTGTCCACGTGGATGAATGAACCGCTCGTATTGTCGCAGGAGACGTCGGCCCAGGAATTGCCGCCGTCCGTCGAGCGAATCACGGTGGAAATGCCTTGATTCGCGGGAAAGATTCCGCACGGTGCTGTGGAATTTCCATTCGCGGCTGGGCCTCCGCCGAGGAAAATCAAATTGGGATTGCTCGGGCTGACGCCGATGGACATGTCGTAGAAGCACTGCTTGTCGCAAAAGCCGGTACTGCCGCTATCGTTCATCAGCAGAGTAAATGTGTCGCCGCCATCGGTGCTCTTGAACACGCCAAGTAAATTGCTTGAGCTATTCAGAATATTGGCGATGGAAACGAGCAGCTCTCCGGGCTTGCCGCTGGAAGCGGGAGGGCCAATGGCGATGGTGATGCGGCCATAATCCGCAGGCCCCCCAACGGCGTTCGCTGCGGAATCCAGACCGGAGAGCAAAGTCCAAGTTTGGCCGCCGTCGGTGGATTTGTAAACGCCATTGTCCAACTCCTCATCGCCCGACAGGTCACAAGCGCCCTGAGCGCCGGTGCAAAATGGGACGCCGAGCGCAGCGTAAGCTGTCTGGCCGGTGGAATCGGCGGGATCGAATACCACTCCGGTTCCAAAATCATTCGGCCCGGGGAAATTGGTGGCGTTGCTGGTCGGAATCACGCGCGTCCAAGTTGAACCGCCGTTGGTCGAGCGGTAGATGCCGGAATTGATTGGGCTGCTTACGCCTTGGACTCCGGCGAGCAGAACCTGACTTGATCCGCTGGTCGCGGGATCCACCGCAATCGAGCCAATGAATGGGCCCGCCGCCACAGGATTTGTCGGCGTGATGGTCGACGGAGTTCCCGGTGTGACGTTCACGAACGTGCTGTCCTTCGTCCAGGTGCTGCCGCCATCGTGGGAAATGAGCACGCCCGCGCCATAAAAACTATCGAAGGCGAAATTCTGTTCGCCGGTGCCGTAGTAAATCGAGCCCGTGTGGCCGCCGGTGCAATCGGCAAGCACCGGATCCACAGCGACGGAACCGCTGGCGAGCGAGAGCTGACTATCCGTCAGGGCTGTCCAAGTCCCGCCGCCATTGGTGGTCTTCCAGAGGCCGCCTTGCGCCGCGCCTGCGTAAATTGTGTTGCCGCTGGCATCGCAGGGATCTACAGCGAGAGCGGTCACGCGGCCGGAAGTCAAACCAAAAAAGAAACTAGATGTGGGCTGCGGGCCAATCGGCGTCCAATTGCTCATGTTAATGGAAATTTGCTGAGCGTTGGCCTGAGTACCGGAATTGATGAGAGTGGTGGAATTCTCGAGATTGGCTTTTGCAAGGAAGCGCTGCATGAAAGTGCCGCTCGATGCGCGCATGCGTTCAAGGTGCTGGACGGCGCGGACTCGTGCGCCCGCCGGAATGTGCTCGAGCGGATAAGCGCGCTGATGAAAGAACCACTGCGCGCGCTTGCGGATTAGCTGCGCGGAATCTTTCTCGCGCTCCGAGCGCTCCCGCGCGGGTCCTTGCCCGATCAGTGGCATTATGGAAAGCGCCAGCGCCACCGCCGCCAGCGGTAGGCCGAAGCTGAACTTATTCGCAGCAACAAGCTTCCAAACGCGCCCAATCGCCGGTCGAATCCGGCCGCCATTCCTTGTGCTCAGGAACACTTTTCGTCCCTCCTCGCGGAGACCCAAGTTGTCGAGAAATTCTAGCTAGAATGTGGTTTTCAGTTGTTTTGCACAATGCTCAAAACGGCTGCCGATGTGAAAACAGGCACCCCACCGTAAAATGCCAGGAAGATGGCGCAATCGTTCGGCTTAGATTCAGAATGGTGGCCGGAGGATGTAGGCGAATTTCGCGCACGCCCCTCCTGCCCCAAATAATTTAACACCAGCGACGCCCCCGAGTTGCGGAAGGTCGGCTAAATGCAGTGAAGCCTCGAGCACCCGCCAGCAGAGTCGAGATGCAGCGCGTAAAAACCTCCGTTGAACATTACGGCTGCAAATGTTGCGAAGGGAGGCCTATGAAGGCTGGAATCGTGTGTCTATGGTGTCCGGTAGTGGGACGGGCCAGTCCCACTATCGGGCGTGCACGAGCAAAGAAACAAGAGTAGAATGCATCTAAACTACTCTGCCACAGTAAGTTAGGCGGCGGCCCCTATAGGCATAGGAATTGCGGTTATGCACGCGGAGGAGAGCTCAGTTGGATATCGTCCGGCCTGATGTTAAGAGAAAAAAGCGCGTTCGCAGGATTATTTATATCGTTGCCATCTTAATTCTGCTGCCGCTAGTGACCTATGGACTTTCCAGGTTGAAGCCGGCGCCTCCTTCTGTGGATGGCTCAGTGATTTACGCAGGCACGGTCAAGCGCGGGGACATGATCATTGACGTCCAAGGCTTGGGCACGCTGGTACCGGAGAACATCGTCACCATTCCGGCGCTTACTGAGGGCCGCGTGGTGAAACGCCTGCTTCTTGCGGGTGCCAGGGTGAAACCCGACACCCTGATTATGGTGTTGACCAATCCCACGCTTACGCAGCAGCTTGCTGCCGCGCAATACAAGTTGAAATCAGATGAAGCCGCGCTGGACAACCAGAAGGCCGCTGTTCAGAACACGCTTGCGGGCCTAGAAACCACGGCGGCGACCGTTCGCTCAAATTATAAGCAAGCGGAAATGCAGGCCGAGGCAGACTCGGTCGGTTACAAGCAGGGCGTGGTAGCGAAAGTCATCGCAGATAAGTCCGCCGTAGGGGCGGCGAATTTAAAGGTCGAGGATGCGCTTGCCCAACAGCAAGTGACCACTTATGCAAATTCCATGAAATCGCAGTTAGCCGTTGATGAAGCGACTGTAGATTCAGACAAAGCTCAGGTCGCTTTGTATCAAACCGAAATGGACGATTTGAATGTGCGCGCCGGCATTGACGGAGTTCTTACCGAACTCGGACCGAATATTGACGTGGGCGCGGAAGTTCAGCCTGGCGCGGAGCTTTGCAAAGTGGTCGAGCAAAACAAACTGAAAGCGTCCTTGCAGATCGCGGAAACGCAGGCGCGAGATATTCAGCTCAATCAGAGCGCGCAAATTGACACCCACAATGGAATTATTCCGGGCCACGTCGAACGCATCGATCCCCAGGCCACCAATGGCACACGAACGGTGGACGTGCACCTCGATGGACCACTGCCGCCGGGCGCGGTGCCCAATCTGAGCGTGGAAGGCACGGTCCTAATCCAGAAACTCAGCAACGTGCTCTATGTGGGACGTCCGGTGCACGGAGACGCGAACAGCACCATCAGTCTCTTCAAGGAAATCAACGGCGGCACCGAGGCAGAGCGCGTGCAGGTGGAGATTGGCGCGGTTTCCGTAAGTAACGTGCAAATTCTCCACGGACTGAACGAGGGCGACGTTGTTATTCTCTCGGATATGTCCGCCGATGACAATTTCAACCTTATACGGATTAAATGAGCGTATGATATTGCGATGAAGGAGACAGCATGAACAGCATCCAAGCATTGATTCATCTGGACGGCGTAACGAAAGTGTTCTTCACCGACGAAATCGAAACGCACGCGCTCGCGGGCGTGCATTTGGAGATCAAAGTCGGCGAGTTTTTGGCAATTGCCGGGCCGTCGGGCTGCGGCAAGTCGACGCTGCTCTCCATTCTGGGCTTGCTGGATTCTCCTACCGAAGGCAATTACACGCTCAACAATCAGCCAGTCGCAAATCTCTCCCTCTCGGATCGCACGCGCATTCGCAACCGCGAAATTGGCTTCATTTTCCAGGCGTTCAATTTGATCGGCGACCTGACCGTGTTTGAGAACGTCGAGCTGCCACTCACCTATCGCAGCATGGCTTCGGCGGAGCGCAAGCAGCGCGTGCAGCAAGTGCTAGAACGCGTAGGCATGGCGCACCGCATGAAGCATTATCCTTCGCAGCTCTCTGGCGGCCAGCAGCAGCGTGTCGCTGTGGCGCGCGCGCTGGTCGGGCAGCCCTCCATCCTGCTGGCCGACGAGCCCACCGGAAACTTGGACTCCAAGAACAGCGAAGCGGTGATGGATTTACTCCGGCAACTGCATGGCGAAGGCGCCACCATTTGCATGGTGACGCACGATCCGCGCTTCGCGGGCGTGGCGGATCGCTCGATTCATTTGTTCGACGGGCGCATCGTGGAAGAGACCATGCACGCGCGCACGCAAACCGTCTAGCAAGAGATTTTGCGGGACTTTTTTCCCCGGCAGTTTTTTGAACGGCCGGGGTGTGTCCGCACGAATCTACCGGGGGGGGGAGAACATGAATAATTTCTGGCAAGACTTCCGCTTCGGAACACGAACGCTGGCGAAGAATCCGGGATTCGCTGTGGTCGCTATTTTGACTCTGGCGCTGGGCATCGGCGCGTCCACTTCCATTTTCTCCGTCGTCGATGCGGTGCTGCTGCGCCCGCTTCCCTATCCCCACCCTCAACAGCTTGTCGCTGTCTATGAAAGGGAAGGAGGCGGCCAGCGTTCCCATTTAGCTGATCCGAACCTTTTTGATTTTCGCAGTCAAAATCACACGCTCACCGCTTTGGCCATGTTCAGTTCGGGTCCCGACGCTATATCCGGCGGCAGCGAACCGGTACGCGTGAACATCGGCATCGTTTCGCAGGGGTTTTTCAAGGCCCTCGGCGTCGAACCGTTTCGCGGACGCGCCTTTGCGCCCAATGAGCATGTTGTCCATGGCGCTGCAGCGATGATTGTCAGCTACAACTACTGGCGCGATTTTCTCGGCAGCGCGAGCGATCTACCAAACGTCCACCTGACCATGGATGGAACTGTTTTTCCAGTGGTCGGAGTCATGCCGCAAGGATTCGATTTTCCCGCCGGCGTTTCAGCCTGGGTCTCGTTCGAGCGTTATGGCTTAAACACCAGCCGCACGTCTCACGATGGCGAAGGCATCGGGCGCGTTCGCGATGGTGTGACTGTCGAGCAGGCCCGCGCCGATCTGGAGACCATCGCCCGCCGAATCCATGAGCAATATGGGAAGGGCGAAAATCCCAATTTTTTCATTTCAGACGCCGTGGTAATTCCGCTCTCCGACGACATCGTCGGAAAGGTTCGTCCCGCCTTGCTCACACTTTTCGCCGCGGTCATCGTTTTGTTTCTGGTCGCATGCGCAAACGTCGCTGGATTGATGCTGGCGCGCACCTCCGCGCGTCGCAAGGAATTGGCAGTCCGCGCTGCTCTCGGAGCCGGCCGCGGCCGTCTTGTGCAGCAATTACTCGCTGAATCCCTTGTCTTGGCCGTTGCCGGCGGTGTGCTTGGAATTTTTCTTGCGCTTTGGACAACGGATCTGCTTCCCGCAATTCTTCCCGCAAATCTTCCGCGTCAACAGGGCATCACCGTCAATGGAACCGTCCTCTTTTTCACGGTTGCTGCCACTTTAACAGTGGCGATCGGGCTTGGTCTTTTCACTGCATGGCGCGCGGGCAACGTGGATTTGAATGACGCTCTGAGCGCTGGTTCGCGAAGCTACAGCGGCGGCAGCCCCAAGGCTCGCAGCGTCCTCGTAATTGGTGAAATCGCCGCAACCGTGATGTTGCTCGTAGGAGCAGGGCTTCTGGGAAGGAGTTTTCTGGACTTACTTTCGGTCAATTCCGGCTTCAATGCCCAAAATTTACTGGTCGCGAAGTTTTCGCTTCCACTCTCAGAATCTGCGCAGAATTTTGGAATGAGTCAGGCGGAAACGGTGCGCCAGACCCAGTTCCTCGAGCAAGCGCTGGCGCGCATACGCTCAATTCCGGGCATTCAATCGGCGGGCGTAACAGGAGACCTTCCTATATCGGGTGAGAACAACTTCCCGGACGGCTTATTTGTGATTCTCAACGGTCAGTCTTTGCCCACGAACATCGATGAGCTGAAGCGCGCGTTGAACCGTATGTGGCAAAATCCCAAACAGACCGGTACCGCGGATTACGCGGTTGCGAGCGGCGAATTTTTCCGGGCAGCAGAGATTCCCATCATTAGGGGGCGTCTCTTCAACGCTCAGGACGGCCCCGACAGTCCGAACGTGGCGGTGATCACGCAAACGCTCGCGCGCGAAAAATGGCGGCATCAAAGTCCCATCGGCCAGCAAATTTTCTTCGGCAACATGGACGGCATCACGAAGCCGCTCACCATTGTCGGCGTCGTCGGCGACATTCGCGCGGAAGGGCTCGAACAACCGCCGAGTCCGGTTATTTTTGTGGACTATCGCCAGCGCGGCTTTGGCGAAAACAGTTCGCCGGCCATCATTTTGCGCGCCGCGTCGTCTCCCAGCGCCATCGTTCCTTCAGTGCGCGCAATTTTTCGTCAGCTCAATCCGAATATTCCGGTGGAATTCACCACGTTCGCGGAAGTCCTGGGCGGCTGGACGGCCCAGAAGCGTTTCTTGATGCTTCTCGCGGGAGTTTTTGCCGGCGCGGCGCTTTTGCTCGCCGCTGTGGGCATTTATGGTCTCGTCGCCAACTCTGTGGTGCAGCGTACGCAGGAAATTGGCATTCGCATGGCCCTCGGCGCGCAGCGAAGCGACGTGCTGCGTCTGGTGGTGGGCGAAGCCGCGCGGCTGGCGGTGATGGGCCTCCTGATTGGCATTGCGCTGTCGTTCGCAGCAACGCAGTTGATCTCGAGCTTGCTTTATGGCGTGAAGGCCACCGATCCGCTCACTTTTGTGATTGTGGCTGTGATTTTATCTGCGGTCGCGCTGCTGGCTTCGTACATTCCCGCGCGGTGCGCCATGCGTCTCGATCCCATGATTGCGCTGCGCTACGAATAAAACATTCCCCTTCCATCAACACGGCGGCCCCGTCAAGGTGAACACCTCCGGAGGCCGTTACATCCGCGTCTAATCTCGCGGGCGTTGGCCGTGGAGTGGGTGGACGTAGATCAGTAGTCTTGCCTGATTCTCTCCTTTCATTTTCGAAAGCTGCAGAGACGCTAAGAGGCGCGACCTCTGCGCTACAGAGGCGAAGGCTACTGCAGAGCGGCGGAGGATTTTTTGGCGAAGACGCGGGAGAAAATGGCGTCGACGGATTTGAGTTGGCGATGCAAGTCGAAAGTATGCGCTAGGCCTTTAGCATCGAGGAATTTGGTGATGTTGGGGTCGGCGGCGACGCAGTCCTGGAAACTGGACTCCGATTCCCACGCGGCCATGGCGTGGGATTGCACCCATTTGTAAGCGTCTTCGCGGGCCGCGCCGTGTTCGACGAGGTCCTGCAAAAGCTGGCCGGAAAAAATCAGCCCCTGCGTGGAATCGAGATTGCGGCGCATGCGCTCCGGAAAGACTTTCATGTTGGCGACGATCGAGGCCATGCGATCGAGCATGTAGTCCACCAGCGTGGTGGAATCGGGAAGAATAACGCGCTCGACGGAGCTGTGGGAAATGTCGCGCTCGTGCCACAGGGCGATATTTTCGAACGCCGCGGTGGAATTGGCGCGCACCACGCGAGCGAGTCCGCAAATCTGCTCGCAGCCGACGGGATTGCGCTTGTGGGGCATGGCGGAGCTGCCGCGCTGTCCGCCGCCGAAGGGTTCTTCGGCCTCGCGGACTTCGGTGCGCTGCATGTGGCGAATTTCGAGGGCGATGCGTTCGAGTGACGCAGCGATGATGGCGAGCGTCGAGACGTAATGCGCGTGGCGGTCGCGTTCGATCACTTGAGAAGAAATGGGCGCAACGGCGAGGCCGAGACGCTGGCAGATTTTCTTTTCGATCTCCGGGCCAAGATGAGCGCAGGTGCCTACGGCGCCGGCGATCTTTCCGACGGCGATGTCTTTTGCGGCGGCTTCGAAGCGCGCGAGGTCGCGGCGATTTTCGTCATACCAGTTGGCGATTTTCAGACCGAAGGTGATGGGCTCGGCGTGGACGCCATGAGTGCGGCCGATTTGCGGCGTGTCTTTGAACTCCCAGGCGCGGCGCTCGAGAATTTCACCAAAGCGCGCGAGGCTGGTTGTGATCAGCTCGGAGGCTTCACGAAGGAGCAAGGCCTGAGCGGTATCCACAACGTCGTTGGAAGTGAGGCCGTAATGCAGCCAGCGGGCGGCTTCGGAATCGTTGACGGATTCGCCGACAGCGACGGTGAAGGCAATGACGTCATGGCGGACTTTCGATTCGATTTCGTTGATGCGCGGGACGTCAATGCGGGCGCGTTCGCGCAGGCGCAGCGCAGCTTCGCGCGGGACAATACTCGCTTCGGCGAGAACGTCGGCGGCGGCGAGTTCGACGTCGAGCCATTTTTGGAATTTGTTTTCGTCGGTCCAGAGCTGGCGCATCTCCGGGCGCGTGTATCTTGGTATCACACGTTTCTCCAGGCCGAGCCGGCAAAAAAAGTGAAAAGCTCAGGCTGATGGATTCAGTTCAGGGGAGAACGTTCCCAAGGACATGATAACCGAAAATGCGCCCGCGTCGAAAATGAAAGCAGCCAAACAATAGAGCAGGTCCCTGCCCGCCGTTCGGCGAGAACCAAAACGCGCCTTCGCCGAAAACGACGGCGAAAGCGCGATCCGGTGAGGAACAAATTTTCAGGCGGTGCGGAGCTGTCCACTGCGGAACGGAACAATGCGATTTTGGTGTCCCTGATGTTTGCGGTCTTTTGATTCGCGGGTCGGACTGGTTTCCCGCTGCGAAGAACTGCGGGGTGCTGGAGGAGTGGCATTTGGCGCAGCGTCGCTCTGGACCTTGGCGAAGCTTTCGGCAACATGTTTGGTGCAGAACATGTCGCGCGCCTTTTGAATCAAATCCCAGCGGCTGCCCACGCCGAACTTCGCGAGAAGCGAAGAGACGTGAAATTTCACCGTGCGCACAGAAATGCAGAGGCTGTCCGCGATTTCCTTGTTCACACGATGATTGAGGAGTTCCTTGAGCACTTCGTGCTCGCGTGGGCTGAGCTCAACGCCGGCGGAGAAACTGCGGCCGACGTGCAGAAGCTCTTCCGCGTGTTTGGCGATGCGATCGATCAAGGAATTGTCGGCGGGCACCAGCACGGCGTAATCGGCAGGCGACTCTCCGCTGGCCATACAGCCCAGCGCCAGCAAGCTTGCGGCGCGGCTTAAGGCTGTTTCCCTGTCACCGCTCATTTCGACTTGGAACCTTGGGGTTCCGTTGTTTTTGTGGCAGAACACGAGTTTTTCCGCGCCCTGGAGTAGCGTTTGTTGCCGTATAGAGTCCTTGGATTCCCCAAAAAGCTGCTGGAACTTCTTGGTTTTTCTAAGAATGGCTGCCCCCTTTTGAAGAAATTTCGCGTTCAAGAATCAAGCGGGCCGTAACTGGTCACAGTTCGAAAAACGAAAAGACACGATTTTCGAAGCAGCAGAATTTGCTCTTGAGCAGTTTTTTATCCGGTTCAACCGATATATGCTGTCCCGGCCCCGGTCGCAAAAAATGCAAGTTATGTGCCGTGATTACAGCAAAATAGTAAAAGTACTAGTATCAGGCCTTTACCACATTGGCCTAAGGTCATCACTGTAGGCCCAATTGTGAGGAATTTTCACCATGGCGGTAATTTTTTCGTGTCAGGAAAGCATGGTAGGAGGAAAATAAGTCCATTAAAACTACAGATTTAGTGGACCGAGAGGGGTGCGTTGTGATGCGACGAGCAGTTCGCCTTCAAAGGGGGATTCTGATGGACGGCGCTTGAGGGCTTCCGCTGCGGAGAGATGGACGAGGTCAGGATTGTTGTTGGTTTCGGAAACGTGGGCGAGCACGAGGAAGCGGGCACGTGCGTCGAAGCCCTCGCTGTCGGAAAGATATTCGCTGACGATGTGATTGGAAAGGTGACCGGTGCGGCTCATGACGCGCTGTTTGACGTACCAGGGATACGGGCCGACTTTGAGCATTTCGAGATCGTGATTGGATTCCAGGATAAGGCAGTCGGCGTCGCGGAGATGAAATTTAACGAGTTCGGGCAGATAGCCAAGGTCGGTGACAATAGCGACTTTGGCGCCGTTGGCGCGAAAGGAATAGCCGACCGGGTCAGCGGCGTCATGCGGAACGGAAAATGGCGAAATTTCGATGTCGCCGATAGTGAATTTTTCGCCGGCGCAAATATGTTCGATGCGCTCGAGCTTTTTGGTGGACGCTTCGGGCAGGAAGCGGACGATTTCGGCGTAAGTGCCTTCCGTCAAATAGGCAGTCGCTCGCCAGTGCCGCAAAAGCTGCGGAAGGCCGCTCGAGTGGTCGGTGTGTTCGTGAGAAATGAGGATGGCGTCAACGTGGCTGGGCGCACGGTCGAGGGCGGCGAGACGGCGAAAAGTTTCTTTGCGGCCGAGGCCAGCGTCCACGAGGAGGCAAGTGCGCTCCGTTTCAAGCAATGTGGCATTGCCCGAACTGCCAGAAGCCAAGATGGAAACTCGAAAGCTGATAAGCCCTCGCCAGCCGCGATGAGAAAAGCGACTTGCGTGCATGATGACAAAGCGAAGAAAGTTCGTCAATGGAATAGAGGCGGAAAAATAAACACGCTGGCATGTCTGCTAAAAGGAAAATTGCGACGGGGCGAGCTTGAAGCCGTTCAGGTTGCCAAGGACGGCGGCGGCGGCTTGCGACGGCTGAAACATTTCCTGGGCGGCGCGCTGGATTTCCTCAAGGGTGACCGCTTCCATGGCGGCGATGCGTTCCGCGGGGGAGATGTAACTGCCGAAGTAGAGATACTGGCGCGCAAGATCGCTCATGCGCGAGCCGGTGGATTCCAGAGAAAGAAGGGTGGCGCCTTTGAGGTTGGCTTTGGAGCGGCGCAGCTCGTCCGCAGTAACCCCATTCGATTTAAGGTTGCGCAGTTCAGAGGTGACTGAGCCGATTAGTTGTTCGACCGTTTCCAGACTGGTTCCGGCATAGATGCAGAGCATTCCCGCATCGTGATAGTGATTGGTCTCGCTGAACACGGCGTAGGCCAAGCCTTGCTTTTCGCGGATGTTTTGAAACAGGCGCGAAGACATGCCGCTGCCGAGAATATTATTCAGCAAGGCGACGGCATAGCGGCGGGAATCGGTCATCGAACACGCCGGAACGCCGATGCAGATGTGCACCTGCTCGAGTTCGCTCTTGGAGCGAGAAATAATTTCAGCGGCGGGAGCGGGCGGCGCGTCTGCGTGGCCATTCCGCACAGGCGCGCGGCTGCCAAAACGCGGCTCGACCAAATCGAGTAATTGTTGATGCGAAATGTTGCCCGCAGCGGTGATGACCATGTTGTTTGGCGCGTACCAGGAGCGGAAAGCAGCGCGGAGCGTGTCGCGATCGAATTTTTCGACGGTCTCCGCGATTCCAAGAATCGGGCGGCCAAGCGCGTGAGCGCCCCAAAGGTTTCTCGAAAACATTTCATGCACCAAATCTTCCGGATTGTCTTCGACCATGCGAATTTCTTCGAGGATGACGGAGCGTTCGCGGTCAATCTCCTCTGCCGGAAACTGCGGATCGATGACCATGTCCGCCAGAACGTCGAAAACAGCTTCAAGATGCTCATCGAGAACGCGCGTATTGAAGCAGACCATTTCTTTAGCGGTGAAAGCGTCAACCATTCCGCCGACAGAATCGACTTCGCGGGCAATATCTTCAGCCTTGCGCCGTCCGGTGCCCTTGAAAACCATATGCTCGATGAAATGGGAAATTCCGCTGCGCTCGGAAGGTTCAGCGCGCGAGCCAGTGCGTATCCAAATGCCGGCGGAAACGGAATGCACGTTGGCCATCGGCTCGGTAACAACGACAAGGCCATTAGGCAGGGTGGTTTGTTGCACGGAGCCATTTTCGAAAGCCATGAATCTCCCTTTAAGGAGCGCCCTTCAGGCGCGAAAGTTCAAGATGTAAGTGAAAGGACGAGAGAAAATGCCGGCATGATTCCGAAAATCGCAACGCACTTGCTAAAAGAGCTTCTCGTCAGGATTGAGTTTGCCGTATTCGCTCGTATAGTGCAAGGGCACGTCGGAATATGTTCCTTTGTCGAGAGAATAGATTTCGCAACTCGAATAGGGATGCGAGTAGACATGAATGCTTGTAGCGCGCTGATTGAACTCCGGAAGATTGAGAACCTGATGGACAGGCTCTTCGCGCTGCACGGTGCCGGGGTGAGCATAGTCCATGTCATAAAAAGTGCTGGGAATAAGGCGGCAGGTGCCGCGGTCGCGATTTTTTTCCTGCACACGGAAGTTCTGGACGCGCAACTTGCCAATGGGCACAGCCATCCAGCAATTCTGGCCGCGATGATTGTGAATGCGGCTGGCCTGGCCCACTTCCCAGCAAATGGCCATGACTTCGAAGAGATCGCACTTGAAAATCAGGTTCCGCGTGTAATGGCTGTTGGCGTAAAAAAGGTACGGCTGCAAAGTGGCGGCGCGAATCTGATGCAGCTGAAGGTAGCTTTCGATGTTTTCGAGCGTGAACTGTTCGCGGTGGATGGCGGAAAGGCTGCGAACCCAGTCATCGATGGCTAGTTGCTCTACTGTTGTTTGCTCCATAGAACGCTCCTTGTAGCGCGCGGGGCCCGCATAAAATGGAGTATAGCGCCTGGAGCGCGCTTGCGCGCTGAAAAAAACGGGACGTTCGCGTAGTATGGATGAAATGAAACCTGCTGCATCGAAATCGCCGCGAGCCGAAGATCGCGCCAGCCTGATCGGAAAATCATTGGAAGAATTGCGCGAGCAGGCTGCACAGATGGGCGAGCCGGCGTATCGCGGCGACCAGTTGTATCGCGCGCTTTATGCGGAGCGGCAGACGCGCCTCGAGAATATGAGTGTGCTTCCAGCGGAGATGCGCCGGAGGCTGGCGGAAGTTTCGCGAATGGGTTTGCCGGAAATTGTGCGGCGGCATGCTTCGGCGGATGGAGCGGTGCGGTACGTTTTGCGATGGGGAGAAGCGCAGCGCGGATCAAACGGCGAATCCGCCGGCAAACCCGGGGCGATGATTGAAACGGTGTTCATGCCGGAGGAGAAACGGCAGACGATCTGCGTTTCGACGCAACAGGGCTGCGCGGTGAATTGCCAATTCTGCCTTACGGCGACACTGGGTTTGCTGCGCAATTTGAGCGCAGGAGAAATTGCGGGGCAGGTTCTGGTGGCGCTCGAAGACAATCGAGAGGCGCTGAAGCCGCAGACGAATGTGGTGCTGATGGGGCAGGGAGAGCCGCTGCTGAATTATGACGCGGTGATGAAGGCGCTGCGGATTATTTTGGACGCCAAAGGAATGGGAATTTCGCCAAAACACGTGACGCTTTCGACCAGCGGTATTGTGCCGGGGATCGAAAAGCTGGGACAGGAAAAAGTCCGGCCGAAGCTGGCGATTTCGCTGAACGCTTCAAACGACGAGCAGCGCGATAAAATCATGCCGATCAACCGCAAATATCCAATCGCGAAGCTGCTGGAGGCGTGCCGGAAATATCCGCTGCGGCCCTGGGAGCGGCTGACCTTAGAATATGTGTTGCTGGGAGGATTCAACGACAGTGTTGATGATGCGCGAAGATTATCGAAGCTGATTGCGAATTTGCGCGCGAAGGTGAATTTGATTCCGTGGAATCCGGGCGAATTGCCGTATCGGCCCCCCAATGCGGAGAGAATTGAGGCGTTCCGCAAATTTCTGGCGGATAAAGGGCACCTTGTTTTTGTGAGGTATTCGCGCGGACAGGACGTGATGGCGGCGTGCGGGCAATTGGCGTTAGTGGAAAGCATCAGCGGCGGTTTGCCGCTGCATGACGCTTAAAGAATTCCAATCACGGACAACATGCGCCCAGTGGTTTTGTCGCGGCGATAGCTGAAAAACAAATCCGCGCGGCAGGACGTGCAAAAATCCGCGACAACAATATTTTGTTTTGAAACGCCGGCCTCGGCAAGGATCGCGGCGTTGGCTGCTTTCAAATCCAAATGGCAGCGCGGCGGAGGCGGCTGGTGCCCGGGCGGCATCATGGTCAGCCAGGGAAGCGGGTTGGGATCCTCGCCGGACGCGAGGGCCTCGAAAGGACCTTCGAACCAATTTTGCGCCTCAGGAAATTTTGCGGCGTACTCCTTCACAACGTCAGGTCCCACTTCATAGCAGCACTGGCCGATGCTGGGGCCAATTGCGGCGACGACTTCATCCGGGCGCGTCGAGAATTCCATTTGCATGCGGCCAAGTGTTTTTGCGGCTATGCGCGCGAGCGTGCCGCGCCACCCTGCGTGAATAGCCGCTATGGCGCGGTTGCGCGGATCGACCAGCAAAATGGGAATGCAGTCCGCGGTTTGTATGGCGAGAAGCAGCCCCGGCGTGGAAGTGGTGAGTGCGTCACCCTGCTGTGGTTGATCGGAAGGGGTCGCGACGACGCGCACGGCGTCAGAATGTATTTGCCGCAACGTGATGAGCGGCATTTGGCGATGCGTCACAGCTTTTACGAAGCGGCGACGATTTTCTTCGATGCGGCGCGAAACATCCCATTCTGCGAAGCCGAGGTTTAAGGCTTTTTCGCTGCGCGACTCGCGCGTAGCTTGCGACGGTAAGATGCTGGCGCCCCCTACGCGCGTGCTGAAGCCATGAACGAGCCAGTCGAATTGTTTGAGCGGCGACGCTTCGAGGATTTGCAGGCCTGATGAGCGGCGCAGGTCCCATTGGAGCGTTCGCAGTTTGGCGGGAGCGCGCGTCCGGCCAGTCTTCGTCTTCGTTTTTGCGGCACGCAGTGGCATATCATTTCGCTCCCGGGCTCGTCAGGAGTATTTCACATTATAGGTATAATGCACGGGCTGGATAAAGATTCGCGTGATGAATCGCCAGGCAGCAGGGACGTGAAAATGATCGTTGGGTTCGGTCTAGATATTGCGGAAACGGATCGTATTACGGCGGCGATTGAGCGGCATGGGCGCGCGTTTCTCGAACGTGTGTTCACGGAGACGGAAATTCGCTACTGCGAGCGGCACAAAGCGAAATATGAGCGATACGCGGCGCGTTTCGCGGCCAAGGAAGCGGCGATGAAGGCGCTGGGCACGGGCTGGCGCAAGGGCGTGCGCTGGCGTGACATTGAAGTGCGAAATGCGCCGAGCGGAAAACCCGGAATTCATTTCTCGGGCGAAGCGGAAAAGCACGCGGCGCGGCTGGGCGCGCGGCATTTTCATGTTTCCATCACGCACAGCGGGAACATCGCGCTGGCACAGGTGATTTTGGAAGATTAGGATGTGATTGGCGCGGCTGGCAGATCGTTTGCGGGGAGCGCCACTTCGAGCCAGCGATTGCGCGGCCATGAGCCGGCGACGCGGACGTTCAAATAATTGCCGGTGATGGCGCTGGTCCAACCATCGCGCTGACGGTCCAATGTAAGCGCGCGAATTCTTCTGCCTGCTTGCGAAGCGCGGAATTCCCGAGACTTTTTTTGCCCTATGGCGCGAAGCGCGCCTGCGCGTGCGTGAATGACGCGCTCTGGAACAGCGTCGGGAAGGCCTGCTGCTTCTGTGCCGGGGCGCGGCGAAAAGGAAAATACGTGGAGATAGCTGAGCGGCAGCGCAGAGAGAAAATCGAGAGTGGCGAGGTGATCTTCGCTGGTCTCTCCGGGGAAGCCGGCAATTACGTCGGCGCCAATGGCCGCATGGGGCAGGATTTCGCGAATCATTTCGACGCGGCGGGCGTAGTGTGCGGCGCGATACCAACGATGCATAGCGCGCAGAATTTTGTCGGAGCCGGACTGCAGCGGCATATGAAAGTGCGGAGCGATGCGCGGTTCGGAAGCGACAAGCTTGATGAAATCCTGGGTGACGTCGATTGGCTCGATGGAACTGAGGCGCAGGCTGGCGAGCGGCGTCTCGGCGACGATTTTGCGCACAAGTGAATGGAGCGATGAGCGCGGTCTCAAGTCGCGGCCGTAGCTGCCAAGGTCGATTCCGCTGAGGACGATTTCCTGCGCGCCTTCGCCGGCGAGACGCGAAATTTCTTGGATGACCAGCGCGGGTTCGATGCTGCGGCTGCGTCCGCGCACAATAGGAATCACGCAATAGGCGCAGCGATGATTGCAGCCGTCCTGGATTTTCAGTGTGGGGCGCGTGCGAACGTCGTCGCGAACATCGTCACAATGATCGGCAGAAGCGTGTGCGAAATGGCGAGGGAAGGCGATGGGAGCCATTCGACCGAGCATTTCGTCGCGCAAAACAAGAGGCGCACGCATGCCGGCGGCTAACTCGGTTGCAGGAACAAAATTCGCTGAGGTGGCGAGGAACTCGCCGAGCGCGCGTTGATGGGAATTGCCTGCGACGAGAGTGACGCCGGGAAGAGCGGCGAGTTCTTCAGGAGCGCGCTGCGCATAGCATCCAGTGGCAATAATGCGAGCGGTGGGATTTTCACGATGGATGCGGCGAATGGATTCGCGAGCCTCGGCATCCGCGGCGGCGGTGACGGTGCATGTGTTGAGGACAATCATAGTGGCGTCGGCATCAGATTCGGCAGGGCGGTATCCTTTGGCGAGGAAATCCTGACGAATCGCAGCAGCATCGGCCTGCGTGGCGCGGCAGCCAAAATTGCGGATGAAAAATGTAGCCATATTCGATTGGCAGCTCTTTCCTGAAACGACTTCCTACACGTCGGGGTCGTAATTCAGATTGGGCGCGAGCCAGCGCTCGACTTCGCGCAGGTCCATCCCTTTGCGGCGGCGATAGTCTTCAACCTGGTCGCGGCTGATTTTGCCCACGGCAAAATATCTGGATTGCGGATGCGAAAAGTAAAGACCGCACACTGACGCCGCAGGATACATAGCGAAATTTTCGGTGAGGCGGATGCCGGCGTTTTTTTCGGCTTCGAGCAAGTCGAATAGTTGTTGCTTTTCGGTGTGGTCGGGCGATGCGGGATAGCCCGGCGCGGGCCGGATGCCGCGATATTTTTCCCGGAGTAGATCCTCAGCGGTTAAATTCTCATCGCGGCCAAACCCCCAGGCGTCACGGGCGCGTTTGTGAGCGAGCTCGGCAAGCGCCTCGGCGAGGCGATCAGCGAGAGCCTTGGACATTAGCGCGCTGTAATCGTCATGAGCTTTTTCGAAATTCGCGACGAGCGGCTCGATTTGAAGCCCCGCAGTTACCGCAAACGCGCCCAGATAATCTCGCCGGCCGCTCTCCTTGGGCGCGATGAAATCGGCGAGAGCGTAATCCGATTCCCCCTCGGGCTTCGCGATTTGCTGGCGCAACGTGTGGAAAGTGGCGAGAACGCGCGAGCGGGATTCGTCGGCATAAATTTCGATATCTTCAAGGATGCTATTGGCGGGGAAAAAGCCGAAAACGGCGCGAGCCGCGAGCAGCTTTTCGCTGACAATGCGGGCGAGCAACTGTTGCGCATCGTCGAACAATTCTTTCGCCTTTGGCCCAACGCCTTCCTGCTCGAAGATTCGCGGATAGATTCCGCGCAATTCCCACGCGTGGAAAAAGGGAGTCCAGTCAATATACGGAACGATTTCCGCAACGGGAACGGCGCACACGCGCACGCCCAAAAAAGAAGGCTGCGGCGGAGTGTACGTCGCCCAATCGAAAGCGGGTTTGCGAGCGCGCGCCTCCGCGAAGGAGAGCAACTGTTGCGTCTGCGGACCGCGATGTTTTTCGCGAGCCTTCTCCTGTTCGTTGCGATTTTCGTCGACGAAACGATCTTTCAAGTCGTCGCTCAGCAGACTGCCCACAACGCCAACCGCGCGCGAAGCGTCCTGCACATGAATTACCGGCTGACGATACATCGGCGCAATTTTCACGGCAGTGTGGATGCGGCTCGTGGTAGCGCCGCCAATAAGCAATGGCACGTTGAACCCTTCGCGCTGCATTTCCTTGGCGACGTGGGCCATCTCTTCGAGCGAAGGCGTGATGAGGCCGCTCAAGCCAATCATGTCGGCATGTTTTTCGCGCGCAGTGGCGAGAATTTTGTCGCTCGAGACCATCACGCCAAGGTCAATCACTTCATAATTGTTGCAGCCAAGCACGACGCCGACGATATTTTTCCCAATGTCGTGAACGTCGCCCTTCACGGTGGCCAGCAGGACGCGGCCTTTGGCGCGCCCGCCGCCGTTGGCGCGTTTTTCCGCTTCCATGAACGGCTGGAGATAGGCCACGGATTTTTTCATCACGCGCGCGCTCTTGACCACTTGCGGCAGGAACATTTTGCCTGAACCGAAGAGATCACCGACCACGTTCATGGCGTCCATCAGCGGGCCTTCGATCACCGCGATAGGCTTGCCGTATTTCTGGCGCGCTTCTTCGGTGTCCGCTTCGATGAATTCCACGACGCCTTGCAAGAGCGCGTGCTTGAGGCGCTCTTCAACCGAGGCCCGTCGCCAAGCGCTTTCTTCTACGGGAGCTTTGCCTTTTTGCTTTACCGAATCGGCGAACGCGAGCAGGCGCTCGGTGGCGTCTGGCCGACGATTCAGCAGAACGTCTTCGACGAGCTCGAGCAAGTCCTTGGGGATTTGCTCGTAAATGGCCAACTGGCCGGCGTTGACGATACCCATGTCCATGCCCGCGCGAATGGCATGATAGAGAAACGCGGAGTGCATGGCTTCGCGAACCACATTGTTGCCGCGAAAGGAAAAAGAAATGTTGCTGATGCCGCCACTGACTTTGACGCGCGGAAATTTAGCTTTGATTTGCCGCGTGGCCTCGATGAAATTCACGGCGTAATTGTTGTGCTCCTCCATGCCGGTGGCGACGGTCAAAATGTTGGGGTCGAAAATGATGTCCTCGGGAGGAACGCCGACTTCTTCCGTGAGAAGTTTGTAAGAGCGGCCGCAGATTTCGACTTTGCGCTCGACGGTATCGGCCTGGCCTTTTTCGTCAAAAGCCATTACCACCATGCCGGCGCCGTAGCGGCGAATCAAGCGGGCGCACTGGCGGAAAACTTCTTCGCCTTCCTTGAGGCTGATGGAATTCACAATGCCTTTGCCCTGAACGCACTTCAGGCCTGCCTCGATGACGCTCCATTTGGAACTATCAATCATGATGGGGACACGCGCGATGTCCGGCTCGGAAGCAATATGATGAAGAAAAGTGGTCATGTCCTGCTCGGAATCGAGCATGGCTTCATCCATGTTGACGTCGATGATTTGCGCGCCGCCTTCGACTTGCTGGCGCGCGACGGCAAGGGCCTGTTCGTATTTGCCGTCAAGTATGAGCTTGGAAAATTTGGGCGAGCCGGTGACGTTAGTGCGCTCGCCGATGTTCACGAAATTTGTATCGGGACGAATCACTAGCGGCTCGAGGCCGCTGAATCGCGTGTAGCGCTCGGGCCGCGACGGTACGTGCGGTTTTAGGCCCTTTACGGCGGCGGCGATGGCGCGAATATGCGCGGGGGTAGAGCCACAGCAGCCGCCGGCGATATTCAACCAGCCGCTGGCCGCGAATTCGCGCAGGTCGGCGGCCATTTTTTCGGGCGTTTCATCGAATCCGCCAAACGCGTTGGGCAAGCCCGCATTGGGATAGCAGCTAATGTAAATGGGCGCGATTTGCGAAAGTTCTTCGATGTACGGGCGCATTTGCTTTGCGCCGAGAGCGCAATTGATGCCGACGCTCAGCAGATTCATGTGCGAAACGGAAATCCAAAACGCGGCAACAGTCTGGCCGGAAAGAGTGCGTCCGCTGCGATCCGTGATGGTCACGGAGACCATTACCGGCACGCGCGCGCCGGATTTTTCGAAGCATTCCTCGATGGCAAAAAGTGCGGCTTTGGCATTGAGCGTGTCGAAAATGGTCTCGACCAGCAACACATCGACACCGCCGTCGAGGAGCCCGCGTATTTGCTCGGAATATGCGGCGCGCAATTGGTCAAAAGTGGCGGCGCGGGACGCGGGGCTGTTCACGTCCTGAGACATGGAGGCGGTGCGGCTGGTTGGGCCGATCGAGCCAGCGACAAAGCGAGGGCCAGCGGCAGGATTTTCAGCGAGAAAACGCTCGATGCTGCGGCGGGCCAGTTGCGCGCCGGCCTTATTCAAATCGTAGACACGATCCTGAAGCCCGTATTCCGCCATGGAAATGGCGTTGGAGTTGAACGTATTGGCTTCGATAATGTCGGCGCCAGCTTCGAGATATTGGCGGTGGATGGACTCGATGATCTCAGGCTGAGTTAAATTCAGCAGGTCGTTGTTGAGGCGCAAATCGCGAGGATGCTGCGCGAATTGCTTGCCGCGATAATCCGCCTCCGTAAGATTGCGTGCCTGGATCATGGTGCCCATCGCTCCATCGAGAATGGCGATGCGCTGGTCGAAAATCGCTTTCAGTTCGGCGGCGCGATTGGGGGTGGCGCTCACGACGGTTTTATGGCTCCTGAAACAGCTAAAGCTGGGCAAACTGCGTACTGCTAAAAGAATAACACGGCAGTGCGCTGGCAATGCCTCCGCGAGCATCAAGCGGCGAGTAATGTGGCCCGAAACGCGATAGCGCGGGATTTAACGGCAAGACGGAACAGCGCCATTTGCATTGGCGCGCGCCACGTTGAAGCTCAACGCGGAGGCCAGGAAATGGCCCGCGGGGTCAAACAAACGCACGCGGACGATGTGATGGCATTGCTCGCGGCCTTCGCCAGCAAGATAAATGGTGGCGCTGAGCTTGCCGTCCGGCGCGCCGGGGCGCATTTTGCCGGTCTGCGTGTACCAGCGATTGGTGAAGACGTCGGCGATGGCATAGTCGCCCGCGGAAATACCTTTCACCTGCGCCTGAAGCGTCGTTGCAGTTCTATCGGTTTGTACAACCGCGTTTGAAGCGGGCGAGACGATTTGAATCTGGGGACCCGAAACTGACGCGACCGCCGCGGGAGGGTTTTGGCGTTCGTATATCTGAATTTCCTGGTCCAGATTGGGTTCGGGCGTTTCCAGCTGGAGCGCGTAACGCGACGAGAGAGCGGGCCGTATCGCGTTGGCCATGCGTTGAGCGTCGTCGCCGATGCCGCCGTCAAGAACAATGTAGTCGAATAGTCCGTTAGTGACCGCTGCGGAATATGCGGGCGCGCCGGTCTTCGAATCGTAATGGAAATAAAAAGGGTCGGTGATCTGCCATTGCGGCAGAGGAGGAGAAAAACTGTAGCGAAGCACAGTGTCGTCCACGAGGACGCGATCGGAACTGGTTAGGCGTCCCTGAAAGTATGCGGCGATGGGTTCTGTATTTGGCCAGAAAACGAATCGGTCAATGTGCCACGCGTTGCCCATCCAAGCAAAGCCGACAGCAAAACAAGCGACGGCCACGGGCGCAGAAAACCTGTAGGGCTTGGAGCCGAGACGCTGCAGCGCAGACAACAGGCCCTGCATTGCCAACGGAACCAGGAAAATCAGCGAATAGTTGACGTGTTTCCAGTAGTCATAATCGGCGCGAGAGAGGACTTGGAAGAGCGGCATGATTGCGGCGCCGCACCATAGCAGCACGAGCTTCCACGCTCCCCCCTGGCGAATGGAAAAGAACGCCGCGAGCGCCAGCAAAACGAGAATCCAGAAATCGAGCCGATGACTGAAATAGATTTGCCAGGCCTGCGCGGCGGGGGCTTTGAGTGAGCCATACGCGCGGCCATAGCGCAAGAGAGCGATGAGTGAGGAGTAATAGTATCCGGCATAAAACGCGCATAGAACCGCGAGAGGCAGGAAATAACCAAGGATGGCGCGGCGGTTTTTGCGAAAGGCCAGGATGACCAAGAAGGGAAAGTAGATGGCGATTAAATACTTGCATAAGAAGGCGGCGAACAGGCAAAAGGCTGCGGAAAGCCATGTAGGCCAGGTGTCACTTTGCCAGGCACGAATGAATAGCCAGAGCCCAATGGCGAAGAAAAAGAGAGAACCAATATCGCGCGTGGCCACCCGCGACACGAGAATCGCAGGACCGAGAAGTGCAAACACGAGCGCTGAGGCAAGTCCCACAGCCGTCGAGAAAAAACGTTTCGCGAAACCGTATACGGCACAGACGATTCCTGCGCCCATCGCGGCAGCGAGTTCGCGAACGCCGACAAGGCCCGCAATTCGGTCGGCCCATGCCGCTAGAATTGGCCACAAATACCAGCCGAAACTGAAATTCAATGGATGATCAATGGGCGGCTGGAAATGCCGCGTGAGAAACATGCGGCCATACAGGATATATATGGATTCGTCCATGTAGGCGCTGGAGTAGTGCAGGTCGCGCGCGCGCAGGTACCAGGCGACCGCGACGATTGCGACCAGCGGCCATTGAAATTTGCGAACTGAACTCCAAAACGAGAACGCCCGCTTCGGTGGTGCATAAGACTTGTTGCTCGCCGAATCAGCGGAAGGGAACAGGGTTGAGGTGGGCACAGCTAAAAGTAATGCCGCCAGGTGGCAAAAAACAAGTGGCGATGGAATGCATTGAACGTATTCAGATAATCGTAACCCAGCCGGAATTCATTATTGGTGCTGGCATCCCAAGTGAAATGGGCCGAAAAAGTGGAGGCAAATTGCGGATTCGAAAAGGACGTGAACGCGGTTTCTGCATTTTGCGCACCGGCGAATCCGCTGAAATCCCACTTGGCGCGTGCGCCAAAATTCCCAGAGAAGAACAATTGCGCATAATTCAGCAGGTAGCGAGTGGGACTGTAATAGCCACCGGTGACGCGCGGAGGTTCGCCGCTTCCGGGTTCAAACTCGGCGTCGTGATCGAAGCTGAGGTAGGTGAAGCCATAGGCGGCCCGAATGTAAGGATGGTCTCCGCGAAGCGACTTGCCGAAATTTCCGTCAACGCTCCAGCGACGGTTGGAAGCGAGATTCTGGCCGGTATAAAAGCCATCGGTATAAGTCACCGAAGCGTCATAGTGATGCGTGGAATTTGAGTAGCTGCCACCGATGGAGCCGAGATTCGTCTCGACTTGCCCGACAAAGATTCCGTTCACATCGGCACCAAGAGTGGAGACGAGCGTCTCCTGGTCGGCGGCGCGTTCGAAGCCCATCTGAAGGGTGAATGACGGCCGCAAAGCAAATGCAGCATCGAATCCGCCTTCAATCTGCGAAGGAACGCCCGGATAAGTCCGCCCTGCGATTTGGGCATGGGTGGTCACGGATTCGGAAGGCCGCGAATCGAGCATCAACGCATAATAGTTCGAATTGAAATTCCTTTGCTGCGTGCGATAGAGCAGCGGCTGGTACATGGCGCTCAAGCGATTCGCTGTACCGAGCGGCGTGGAAACGAGAGCGTCTACGGCGTCGTAATCAAGCCTCTTGCCGTCACGGCGCATGGCATATCCCAGCTCGAAATACGCGCCGAGAGCGTGATCGACATTGCGCTTAAGCTGGATGTAGTCAGGCGTGTCGATACCTGTGACTTGCGCCAGATCGTTGCGCGCATCTGCGTAATCGCTCAAGTCATATTCCGCCTGCGCGAGTTCGAGGGTTGCCGCAGAATCAGCAGCGTCCAGCCCATGCGCCTGTTGCGCCAGGTTGAGAGCTTGGCGATGCTCACCGCGCCAGCCAAGGATTTGCGCTTTGCCGCGCAGCGCCGCCACATTATTGGGGTCCCGCGAAAGAACATCGGAATAAATCTGCATCGCGTCGCTGGAATGGCCGCTCCAGGAGAGCAGTTGCGCTTCCCCCACAAGCGCGCGCGCGTTATGCGGATCCTGCGCAAGGACTTTCTTGTAATACTGCATGGATTGCGCGCGCGTGGCGCTATTCCAGGAAAGAACCTCAGCGTAGGCCAGCAGCAGATCCACGTTATTTGGCGATTCATGAAGGCCTTGCTGGTAGATGTTGATGGCCTCCGGACGAGTTGCAGCATTCCAGCTGAGGACTTGCGCATAATATTGCTGATACTGAAGATTCGACGGCTCGAGCTCATAGGCCCGTTTTAGGAGCAAGAGCGCCTGGTCGCGATGGCCTGCCAGCCAGCTTTCCATTTGGCCCAACTGAAAAATACGAGCAGCGTCGTTGGACTGGAGCTGATCCAGATGCTGCAACGGCTCAATCGCGGCTCGCCAGTTGCCCTCTGCGACCAGCGCGTCAGTGAGGCCGCGCAGCGCATCCACGTTGTTTGGATCAGCATTCAGCGCTTGTTGAAAAAGCTGTGCCGCGCGGTCGAAATGCCCGGCCGCCGCCTCGCTTTTGGCTTGATCGAGCGCAGAAACTTGCGGCACTGCGTGAAGTTGCGACGGAGCCAAGAGGGCAAGGCAAAAGAGAAGCGCTGCAGGCAATGCCGTACGACTCACGTCTGCGCTCCCCGCGTCTGGCTACGGCGTGTGAGCTTAAGAATGCTTCCGTGCCGGGGCGCAACTTCCCAGAACAAATGCTTGGAGATGGCGTCCTGATCTGCGGCCTCAATCTGTTCAAAAATAAGGCCGGTCGAGACGCGCTTGTTCTCCCCTCGAAAGAACTCACGGCTTCTCACGACGCGAGCGTGCGCGTGAATGGTTCCATTGGGAAGGCTGAGCTCGACGGCCATGGTCGTTCCCAGCGGAACTGGTCCCTTTTGAGTGATGGAAAAGCCGTTGCGATTCAGATTGCGCGCAAATCCCCGGCCCACCACGTGCCCCCCATTATCGTTGTACCCAAAGAGAACCGGAACGTCCAGGTGGCTGGGAAAACGATACACGGCGCGGAGCTCTTTGTGTCGAGAAGCTCGCCAGATGACCGGAATGAGCAGAAATATATAGAAAATTGCCCACACAATGTTTACAACGATAGCCCAGAAATAATATCCGTACCACGCGATGTGAGCCAGCCGCCAAAAGCCGAAGCCAACCGCAACGAGCACGCCGATCAGCAGCAAACTCTGCAGCCAGACCTCGGTCCACCGCGCCGAGGTGTCGCGCGCTTTTGGTGTCACCTTGAAGGCAACTTCCTTTCTGAAAAATCCCACAATGGTGGACATCAAAACCGGCATTTTGATCAGATTGAACTCTTCGCTCAGCCAGAACCCGCCGAAACCGCCTTGCAGCAATGCGGTGGCGATGATGTTCAGGAGAAAATACGGAATGAAATAGATGGCAAAAGTTTTTGGAGTTGCGATTAACGGAAAAATTGCAGCCACCAGGCAGAAAATGGGCGTGGCTATATAAATAAACTTCTGAAAACTCATCCAGTAGAAATAGAAGGACGCGAAGTAATTCAGCCTCTGGCCAAAACTCAAACCCCGGCCAAAAAGCGGATTCTCCTTCCGGAGCACCTGCATGGCGCCTTGGCCCCAGCGGTTCCACTGCGTGGCAAAACCGCGGTAGGTTTGCGGCGCCAGTCCGCGCGCCACGGTGCGGTTGTAATAAACTACCTTCCACCCCTTCTTTTGCAGGCGCAGGCCAGTGTGCATGTCTTCGGTAATGCTTTCCGTGGCGAATCCGCCGATTTCATCGAGAGCAGTACGGCGCAGCATTGCCGGGCTGCCGCAGTAAAATGTGGCATTGTACCCGTCCTTGCCGGGCTGGATGACGCTGAAGAAAAGCTCTTGCTGCTGCCAGGCTTTTTCCTTTTCCACGTGAGTGCGATGCTGGAAAGAGTCGAGATTGTAGAAATCCTGTGTAGTTTGAACGACGCCAATTCGGGGATCCGCAAAAAAACCAATGAGCTCGCCAATTAGACCGGGCATGGGAACGTGATCAGCGTCCAGCGTAACGATGAATTCGCCTTTTGTCTGTTTGAGCGCATTATTCAGGTTGCCCGCTTTAGCGCCCAAGTTATTCTGCCGCGCAATATACGTGCAATTCAGCTCGCGCGCGACTTCCGCCACTTCGGGGCGGTTGCCGTCATCAAGCACGTATGTCTGGTGAGGATATTCCAGGCTCACCGCGCAAAGAATGGTTTCGCGGAGCAAGCTCACTGGCTCGTTATACGTGGTGATCAGCACGTCGACGGTGCGGTCGAGAATTATAGGTTGAGCAGAGCGGTTCGTAGGTTTCCAGGTAGTGAAGTAAAACAGCGCCGCTTCGACGAAATTCAGCATCTCCGCCACCAGGAAAAGGTAGAAGAACCACACTGCCGCAGGATTCATCGTCGCGGTCACGCGCCAATAGAAATACCGCACGGTAAAAACCAGCGCGATGACGATCAGAACGCGGATGGCCCACAGACGAGCTCCGGGCTTTAGCGCTTTCTTGGGAGCAGGGCGGGCAGCCGGTACCGTGTTAGTCAATGTGCTCATGTATTTGAACTATGGTTTCCATCACATTTTCTAGCAGTTTTTTTCGAATTGCTGCAATGTCCATTCGGATACGTTTCAATCCCCCAAAAGTACCAGTACGCCCTCCAGCAAGGCCGCAACTGACCCTGCGTGGGGCGGCTTAACCGGCATGACCGGCCAGCTATTTTAGACTCAAGTAAGGCGCAACTTGGCACAAAACCCCTGCCAATTGGAAGGGCCATCATGGGCAAGCTGAAGGCGAGTGATTCTAATCAAAAGTGGAGGCAGGGTGCAAGCGAAAGTCAGTTGGGAAGCTGCGCTTCCTGGAAGCGCATGACGATCAGGTCAGCGCGCCGTCTCACGCCATGTTTCTGCAAGAGGTTCGAGACGTGAAACTTCACGGTGCGCTCGGAAATATTAAGCTGGCTGGCGATTTCCTTGTTTGAAAGGTTCTGCAGCAAAGACTCCAGCACTTCCCGCTCCCGCCGGCTCAAAGTGCCCGGAGTCTTGTTGCTGGACATTCCGGGCTTACGCGCCGCGATAATCGATTCCACGAAACGCGAAAGCACCGACCGCGGCACCCAATATCCGCCTGCCGCCACAAGCGGCAACGCGTCCTGCCACTGTTTTTCGGCTTGGCCATATGCCAGCAGGCCTTTTACCCCCAGCTTGAGAAGGTCAAATGTGCCAGCGTCTGAATGTTTCGAAGCGAGAACTAGTACTCTGGCCTTTGGGTAACGTTCAAGGATCGTTTCCATGAGCGCATGGAGAACGTGCGGAGAAGCCTGTCCGTCTATCACATATACCGGCGCTTTGGGAATGGCCATCTGCTTGACTTCGGAAGGAGAGGACTGAGCCAGCGGCCGAAATGATATCTGGAAAGCCGCTTCCGGCAGGACGCGCTCGAATTCCGAGCGCACGAGCGGATGCGGCGAAAGCAGGCACACTTTCAGGCGATGTGGACGGGAGTTGTGTGACATCAATGGTCAGGCTAACGAATTTGCCCTCAGTGGGCAATAGATAGCTGCGGGGGATGTGGAGGAAACGTCAACCCTTGCCGATCACGGCCCTGACGGTGTGGCGGGCTTAAAAGCAGGTTTTTTTTCGACCCTTGGCGCAATCGGCTGGTCACGCGTGGGGATGAGCTTTGTCGTAAATTTCCATCAGCTTGTCGATGGTGGCATGGGTGTAGCGCTGAGTGGTCGAGAGCGAAGCATGGCCCAGAAGCTCTTGAATGGCTCTGAGATCAGCGCCATCCGCGAGCAGATGGGACGCGAACGCGTGGCGCAGCGAATGGGGATGCAGGTCCATATTTGTGGTGAGCAGGCGGGTATATTTTCGAACGATATTCAGGATCATGCGCTTGCTCAAGCGTCCCCCGTCGCGATTTATGAACACCGCTTTCATCGAGCCGCGACGCTTGGCCCGTTCGAGAATTCTCTGGCGCGCGGGCCAGTAATTTTCCAGCGCTTGGCGCGCTTTGCCGCCGTAAGGGACCAGGCGCTCCTTGCGCCGCTTGCCGTACACGTGAAGAATTTGCTCGGCGGCGTCAATGCTGGATATGTCCAGGCCGGTGAGCTCGCTCACACGAAGGCCGGAAGCGTATAAAATCTCGAGAATCGCGCGGTCGCGAATGGCGCGATCGGCCGCAACCGAAGCGGCTCGCGCGGACCGCCGTTTGGGTTTTTTTCTGGCGGGAGTGGCCTGCTCGATGACTTCGGGAGTCATGCGATCGAGCAGATTGTTCATTTCCTCGGGCGTGGAGATATGAGGGACGCGCTTGGGTAACTTTGGGCGCGCAACCAGGCGGGCGGGATTCTGCTTTAGCGCATTCTCGCGCACGCAAAAACGAAAAAAGGAACGCAAGGCGGCCAGCTTTCTCGCGATCGAGCTTTTTTCGAGGCCGCGGTCGTAGAGGTGATTTACGAACTCGCGTATGACCAGATGATCGACGGAAGCCAGAGCGAGCGGTTCTTCGCCCGGCGGCGTGACGTAAGCTAGAAATTGCTCGAGGTCAATTCTGTAGTTTACGGTGGTCTTTGGCGACGCGTTGCGGACGTATTGCAGATAATGCAGAAATTTTGCGATGGCGTCTTTAATCGTGCCCATGTAGCTTGCCAGTTTTCTCCTAGCTTTTTGCGCCGGCTTCGACCGGTTCCGGAGCAGGCGCTGCGGATTCGCTGGCCGCTGGAACTTCCCAATCGCATTTCTCGTTGAGGCAGGCGTGCAGCACGCCCTGCTTGCTGCGCTTCAATACGGTGAACGGCGCTCCGCATTTCGGGCAGGGTTCGGCGATTGGTTCATGCGGCGTGGTGAAATCGCAGTCGGGATAGCGGCTGCAACCGTAGAAAATTCTGCCTCGCCCGCGGCCTTTCGCCGTGCCGCGGCGCACAAATTCGCCCTCACCGCACTTGGGGCACTTGATGCCAAGAGTGATTGGCCGCGTGTACTTGCACTTGGGATATTTCGAGCAGCCGATGAATTCCCCAAAACGGCCATGACGCTTTAGAAGCTGTTCGCCGCACTGCGGGCATTTTTCATCGAGCGGCTCGTCAGGCAGCCGCGCTTTTCTTGTGCCGGCGGCGAGGCGGCGTGTGGTTTTGCAATCCGGATAGCCCGAGCATGCCAGGAACGCTCCGAAGCGCCCGCGCTTGATGACCATTTCGCGCCCGCAATTGTGGCAATACTCAAGCGTGTTCTCGCCTTCGACTTCCTCGCTGGCGTCGGCGATATCGCGAATGTAATCGCAATCAGGATAACGTTCGCAGCCGAGAAAGAAACCGTGGCGGCTGATGCGCTCGAGCAGCTTGCCTTTGCCGCATTTGGGGCAGATCTCATCTGTGGGAATCCCGGCTTTGTAGGACTCCATTTCGCCTTCGGCCTTCTCGAGGTCGTCTTCAAAATGTTTCCAGAAAACTTTCACTGACTTGCGCCACGGAAGTTTTCCCTCTTCGATTTCGTCGAGTTCATCTTCCAGTCGCGCGGTGAATCCCACGTCGAAAATATCTTCGAAACTCTTCACCAGAAGCTCGCTGACTTTTTCACCAAGCAGCGTGGGTGTGAAGCGCCCCTGTTCCTTGTTGACGTATTCACGTTCAACGATTGTTGAAATGATGGCCGCATAAGTAGAAGGACGGCCAATGCCTTTGTCTTCCAGCTCTTTCACGAGCGTGGCTTCAGTGTAGCGCGGCGGCGGCTCGGTAAAATGCTGGTCAGGACGGATCTTCTCGAGTTTCAGGCGTTCGCCTTCGGTCACGCGCGGCAGCGTGCGGCCTTCCGCGTCAGAATCCTCTTCGGCGGCGGGAGCCGCGCCCGGTGCGGCATCGGCGGCCTCGCTCTTGTCTTCGTCGTCACGCGAGGCTAAATAAGTCTTCAGATAACCGTCAAATTTCATGATTGAGCCGCTCGCGCGGAAGGTGTAATCGCCAGCGGAGATATCAATGGTGGTCTGATCAAACACCGCGGGCACCATCTGCGAAGCGACGAAACGCTGCCAGATGAGCTGGTAGAGCTTGAACATATCCTCGTCCAAATAGCGTTTGACGTCTTCGGGAGAACGCGAGACATCCGTCGGACGAATGGCTTCGTGCGCCTCTTGCGCCTGCTTTTTCGATCGGAAGTAGTTGGGCTTTTCCGGCAAATAATTTGGCCCGTAATTGGAACTAACGAAATCGCGGACCTGCGCAATCGCTTCGTTCGACACGTTCACAGAGTCGGTGCGCATGTAAGTAATCAGCGCGACCGAACCTTCATCGCCCAAATCCACGCCCTCATAGAGTCGCTGAGCGAGCATCATCGTGCGCTTGGCGGAGAAGCGCAGGCGATTGTAAGAGGCTTGCTGCAATTTGGAGGTAGTAAACGGCGGCGGCGCCCAGCGGCGTTTTTCCTTCTGGGTGACGCTGGCAACTTCCCAGGAGGCGCGCTCCACGCTATCAACAATTTCCTTGGCCTTCGCTTCGTTGGGTACTTCGACTTCCTCGCCCTTGTAGCGCCACAATTTCGCTTCAAAGGCGGGAGGCTCCGCTCCGGCGAGCATGGCGTGAATGGTCCAGTATTCTTTGGGAACGAAGGCGCGAATCTCGCGTTCGCGATCGACAATTAAGCGCAGAGCAACAGTTTGCACGCGCCCGGCAGAAAGCCCGCGGCGCACTTTGTCCCACAGCAGCGGAGAAATCTTATAGCCCACCAGACGATCGAGCACGCGGCGGGCTTGTTGCGCGTCAACCAGATTGGTGTTGAGCGCACCGGCATGCTCGAAGGCCGCTTTGATAGCCTTCGGCGTAATCTCGTGGAACATCACGCGGAAGACTTTTTTCCGGTCCACTTTGTTGCGGCTGGATTTGGGCCTGGCTGAAGGCTTCTTGGCCTTCTTTTCACCGTTTTTCACTTTGCCGTTTCCGCTGGTCTCTTCCGGTTCGACGGCGGTTTCCGTGCCGGTCAAGAACTCAACCAGGTGCGCGCCAATGGCTTCGCCTTCGCGGTCCGGGTCAGTGGCCACGTAAATTGCGTCGGCCTCTTTACCCAGTTTCTTTATTTCGTTCAAAATTTTCGATTTGCCCGGGAGCACTGTATACGTCGGCTCGAAATCTTTCTTGATGTCGATACCCAATTCTTTTTTGGGCAGGTCCTTCACGTGGCCGTACGACGCCCGGACGGTGTAGTTGCGTCCGAGATATTTGTTGATTGTTTTCGCCTTAGCTGGCGATTCGACGATTACCAGAGAACGTCCCATAATTTCGCTAGATTTCCTCTTCGCTCCGCTTGGCGCGGCTTACAGCATCACTTTCAAAAATTGCTTGCCCGGCAATTGCTGCACCAGGCCTTTCATCTCCAATTCGAATAGCGCCGAAAGCACTTCCGACGAATTCATCTTCGATTGCTCGACGAGCTCGTCTACTTGCTTGGACTTATCCACTTCCAGCATCGCGTACAGCGTTCTCTCCGCGGGCGCGAGACTTTCTGTAACAAGCGATGCCCGCTGCTCGCCGTCCGTTGTCTCCACCGGCAAAAGCTCGGCGCGGATGGGAGTCGGCAACTCCTCAACGACATCCTCCCAGCCGGTCACTAGCTTCGCGCCCTCCTTAATCAGCTGGTTCGGCCCGAAGCTCGCTGGCTGCGTTGCATAGCCGGGAACCGCAAACACTTCGCGGCCGCATTCCATCGCTAATCTCGCGGTGATCAGCGAGCCCGAATACTGCGCCCCTTCCACTACCACCACTCCTCGCGTCATTCCCGCAATGATTCTGTTGCGGACCGGGAAATTCTGCGGCGCAGGATAGGCCCCCATAGGGAACTCCGATATGATGGCCCCTCGCTTCTCAATTTCAGCAAAAATCTTTCGGTTCTCTTTCGGATAGATAACGTCTATGCCGCAGCCGAGAACCCCTACCGTTCCTCCTGAATTTGCGCCAAGCGCGCCTTTATGGGCAGTAGCGTCGATTCCGCGCGCCAATCCGCTGACGATGGTGAGCCCGCGGAGAGCCAAATCCCGCGCCAGCCTCTCGGCCATTTGATTCCCGTAGGGCGTCGGGCGTCGCGTGCCAACAATAGCAATCGCATGCCGGTTCAGAAGATCCGTATTTCCTTTGACATACAGAAGCGGCGGCGGGTCGTAAATCTCTCGAAGCAGTTGCGGGTAGACTGGCTCATCCCAGGTGATAATGCAGCATTTCGCTGCTTCGGCCTGGGAAAGCTCCTTCGCGGCCGCGCTGATCGCCTGGCGCGAGTGAATGGCTTGAGCGACTGCGGCAGGAATCTGCTGCCCCTCCAGCGCCGTAAGTGAAGCATTGAAAATCGCCTCGGGGCTGCCAAATTCGCGCAACAGCTTGCCGGTCAGGCGCGCGCCAAGGCCCGGCGTAAGCGCCAGCGCCAACCATCCCAAGTATTGGTCGGGCCCCATGAAGGTTTGATTGTCCGCCGGTGAGCCTACGCAGGCTTTCAGGTGCTGTCAAGGATGATTATACCATATTGGTTACATCCCTGATTCCGATGGCTTTCAGGCAACGCAATTCAGATTAAAAGCGCAGCGATGGAGCTGCGCTTCCATTTTTTTTACGCGTATAAGAGGCGCTTTCGGATATAGTGCCGCCGGCAGCCAACCTGCTATGGAGCTTGGTTTCATCGTGCCGGTTGGAGTGCGAGGAGGCGTTCAGCCTATGGCAAGCACAGAAGCGAACCGCATCAAGTTGTCCATTCTCGTCTATCTGGTCTTGACCTTCGCGTTCAGCGCGGTTTTCTACCGTCTGATTATTCGAAATGGAGCGTTGAGCGCGCATGGCGGGCTTTTCGTACTGTGCTTGATGTGGTCGCCGGGAGTGGCTGGACTGCTTACACGCCTGGTTTTTCAGGGGAATCTGCGTGGGCACGGCTGGGGCTGGGGCAAAACGAAATATCAATTCGCGGGCTACTGGATTCCACTGGCCTATGCCTCTGTTGTTTACGTTCCACTTTGGCTGGCCGGCTTCGCCAATTTTCACGCTCCCATTATCGGCAGGATTACACAGAGATTCGGACTTCATGGATCAGTGGCGAGCTACTTCCTGCTCATCGCCACGATCGGCATGGCGCAATCTTGCATGTCGGCGCTTGGCGAAGAACTCGGCTGGCGCGGCTTTTTGGTTCCGCAACTGGCAAAAATTATGCCCTTTGGCGGCGTCGCGCTAACGAGCGGGATCATCTGGTCGCTGTGGCATTACCCGCTGATTCTGATGGCCAACTATCACGGCGCAGGGCCTACGTGGTATTCGCTGTTGTGTTTCACGGTAATGGTTATCGGCATGGCGTTTTTGTTTGCCTGGTTGCGGCTCAAATCAGGAAGTGTTTGGACTACGATGTTGCTGCACGCGAGCCACAACATCTTCATTCAAGCGTTCTTTGATCCGCTGACGCGCCCTGCGCTGGCGACAAAATATCTTATCGGCGAATTTGGCGCGGGCCTCGCTATTGTGGCGGTGGTGATTGCGGCAATTTGCCATGGGAAGTGCCGCGAGCTGCCGCAAAGGCGGCCAGAACAATCCTCCGCAGCCACAGCGCCAGAACCGACCGCGGCTTAGAACCGCCTCGTTCGAGACGTGAACCAAATGCAGCTGTGCTATATTGAAAATTCGCGTTTGTTGCAAAGCTCATGAGCAAACTCCGGATTTCCATCGTCGAATATCTGAATACAGCGCCGCTGGTGTGGGGCTTCGCTGAGGGGCCGCTGGCCGGCAAGTATGAACTCTCGTTCACCATGCCTTCGAAATGCGCCGACGCTTTGCGCTTCGGTGAAGTTGATGTGGCCATTATTCCCGCTATTGAGTATCAGCGGATGGATAATCTCGTGGTCCTACCGGGGATGTCCATTGCGGCGAAGCGGGAAGTACGCAGCATCCTGGTAGTGTCGAAGAAGCCCATCGATCGCGTGAAACGCATCGCTCTCGATACCAGTTCGCGCAGTTCCGCCGCTCTGGTACGCTTGCTGGCGGCGGAGAGCTGGCGCATTGAGCCCGAATTTGTTGACGCGCCGCCCGATCCTGTCGCGATGCTGGCGCAGGCCGACGCTGCGCTCATCATTGGCGATCCGGCGCTCAGGATCTCCGTGAAACTGGATTATCTGTTTGGCAAGAAGCCGCCTGAAGGCGCATGCTGCAGCGGCGATCCCGATGAACTCCCGGTGCCCGGATATCCGGCGCTTTTTGTTTACGACGTGGCCTTTCAGTGGCAGGAAATGACCGGCAAACCCTGCGTACTGGCAATCTGGGCCGGAAAAAAGGGGAAACTGACGCCCGAGGTTCTCGCGGATTTTCAGGCCTCCAAGAAATTTGGCCTCGAACATATCAGCGAGATCGCTGAAGCCGCCTCCGTCAAACTGGACATTCCGCCGTCAGCGCTCGAATCCTATCTCCGCGACAACATTGATTTTTCTCTTGATGAAGAGAACCTCAGTGGCTTAAACGTCTATTTCGAAAAATGCGCTGCTGCAGGACTTATTCCTCGCGCTCGTCCTCTCGAATTCGTTTCCGCGCTGGCTGGAAGCACGGCGCGCCAAGGGGCCTGAGTTGGCCGGCGCTGCTGCGGGGGAAAAGCTCGGCACGCTGCGCATTCTGCGGCGTTACCCATTCAAAAGCATGGCGGGAGAAGATCTGAACGAGGTATTCGTCAGCTATGCAGGACTGGCCGGAGACCGCGCGTATGCCTTTGTGGACCGCAACAATCATTCTAACTTTCCGTGGATGACCGCGCGCCAGCGCCATGAAATGCTGCTATTTCGCCCGCGTTATCTGGAGGGGCCGCACCCTGCGAATGAGCATCCTGCGCAATCATCGTTTACTGCGGAAATCACAACGCCAGAAGGCGAAAAACTCAGTCCATCGGATCCGGCGTTTACGCCCTATTTCGAAAAGCGTTTTGGGCGCGAACTTGAACTGCGCTTCTCCGAACGCGCCATGCAGGACGGTTGCCCTGTTTCGTTGCTCGGTCTCGATACAGTCAAGGCGCTCAGCGAGGAAGCAGGAGTGCCTTTGGAGCACACGCGCTTTCGCGCCAACTTCTACATTCAGTGGGAAAATCGCAAGCCCTACTACGAAGACGCTCTCGTTGGCACGAGCTTGCGCATCGGCGAGAAATTCACGTTTACCGTGGTGCAGAACAATTTACGGTGCGCTATCATCACTTTGGACCCCGCGACCGCGGTCGCTTCGCCCGAAATTGGCAAACTGGTCGCGAAAAAGCACGGCAACTGCTTTGGCGTTTATGGCTCGGTGTTGCGCGAAGGAATCGTCCGCCAAGGCGATCCGGTTTATTCGTTTCAAGGAACGCAAGTAAAAGGAATTTAGCGAAATGGGCATCACGCAGCAGGAAGCTCTCGACTTCTTCAACTCCGACGATCTGCTGGCGGTCGGAATGGCGGCCAACGAAGTGCGCCGCAAGAAAAACGACCCGCGCATCGCCACTTATCAGATCGATCGCAACATTAATTACACCAATTTCTGCACGGAATACTGCTCGTTTTGCGCGTTTTACCGCCCGCTGGGTTCCCAGGAAGGTTACATCCTCTCCTTCGAGGAAATTTGCAAGAAAATAGACGAAATGCTGGCGCTTGGCGGCACGGGCATTTTGCTTCAAGGCGGGCTGCATCCCGATCTGAAGATGGATTATTACGAGAATTTGCTCCGGTCGCTGAAGCAGCGCTACCCGCAAGTGCACCTGCACTGCTTCTCTGCGCCGGAGATTATCTGCATTTCGGAAGTGTCAGGCTTATCGATTCGCGACACCATCGCGCGCCTCGCCGACTCCGGACTGGATTCCATTCCCGGCGGCGGCGCGGAAATTTTGGACGATGAAGTTCGCCGCCGCATTTCGCGGCTGAAATGCACGGCTGACGAATGGGAAAATGTGCACCGCACCGCGCATTCGCTCGGCATGCGCACAACCGCTACGATGATGTTCGGCTGCGGTGAAGAATATCGCCATCGCGTAAATCATTTCGAGCGTTTGCGCCGCATTCAGGAGGATACCGGCGGCTTCACCGCATTCATTCCCTGGATGTTTGCGCCGGAGCATACGCCGCTGGGCAAGCGAATTCCCGAAGCGACCGCAGTCGAATATTTGAAAACGCTGGCGATCAGCCGGCTTTACCTTGACAACATCGACCACATTCAGTCCAGCTGGCTCACTCCGGGCATCAAGGTGTGCCAGGTCGGATTGCAATTTGGCGCGGACGATGTAGGCAGCATTCTTATTGAGGAAAACGTGGTTTACGCCGCGGGCGTTCGCAATCGCACCAACGAAGCAGAACTTCGCCGCATCATTTCCGATGCAGGTTATATCCCCGCGCAACGCGACACTCTGTACCGCTCGTATGCTTTGAAATAGCTCCGATATTAAAAGAGGCGGGAATCGTCCTGGATGCCGCGGGGACAAGCTTGCCTTCAGGTATGCCGCAGCGGGCGGATTTCCAACTCCACTTTGGAATCCTCGGGCAGTTCAATGCGTGAAGTTGGAATGAAAGCGCCGTCGCGATAGTGCGCGTGGATTCGCAGCGGCACAGAAGGCTTTTCTGATCGTACCTCGCGCTCCGTGTGTTTTGTCTCTGAGGAGTGGCGCGCGGAATCCAGCGCCAGATTAGCAAGCGCGTCAGCATCGCTATTCTGCTCCCGCGGAACATGCTCAACCACAAAATGATGGAAGCCGCGCGCCAGCTTTTGCGCCCGCTCATGCAGCGGCTTGAGTTCTGCGCTCTTCACTTTGTAGCGGCCTTGCATCTGCCGCACCAGCAATTCCGAATCGCTGCGCACTCGCAAAGCTTGAATCGAATTTGCCGCGGCGTAATCGAGCGCCGCGATCAAAGCGTAGTATTCAGCAATATTGTTCGTCGCGCGCCCAATGCATTTTGAAATTTCGGCGATCTTTGCTCCATCCGGCTGGCGCAGAACAACAGCATATGCCGCCGGCCCCGGATTGCCGCGCGAAGCGCCATCAATATTGGCAACATGCACGCCCGTGGGCGGCGCTGCATGCGATTCCTGAAATAACCGCGCACTCGAAGGAGGAGCTGATTTTGTGGAGCGGGTCATAGAAGGGGCCTTCTGCGTAAATCCGAATGGCAATAGAGAAAATCGGCGAAAAGCAACGTTTCAGGCCTTGCCGTTTTGTGCAGCGGCTGCTTCCGCCGCCGCTTCGCCCGGGGAGGGTTCCACGTAGTACAAAATGCGCGTGCAAAGCTCGCAGTGATACAGGTCTGCGGTGTTCTCCCGGCGCAGAATCTGAAAAACTTGAGGGCGAATGTGCGCGCCGCAAGCCGAACATGCTTCCCCGCGAACTTGCGCTACAGCCACTCCGCCATGCTTTTTGGCGATGCGCTGATAATGGTCGAGCAGATCTTCGGGAATGCCTTTCACAACGCGAGCGCGTTCCGCTTCGAGCAGCGATAATTCTCTCTCTGTCGCCGCTTTCTCCGCTTCAATTTCCGCGCGCACGCCGCGCGTCGATTCTTCCACTTGCTTGAAATTCTTTTCCGCCGCCTTCACCTGCCGGTCGTACTGTTCGCTGGAAACCATTTGCTCGAGCAGCCGGTCTTCAGCCTTCGCGATTTCCGCTTCCGCTGTCTCCACTTCGTGCTGTAGGGCCTTGTAGGCTTCATTCGTTTTGACCTGATAAGCTTGGTCCTTGTACTTCTTCACTTTCTCTTTCCACTGCTCCACATCGAGTTCGTACCTCTTGCGGTCTTTCTGCGTAGTCGAGTGTGACTCTTTCGCCTTGTCGAGCGCTATTTGACTAGCCTGCAAACGTGCATTCACTTCGGCGAGCCTTTTGGGAAATGTTGCCAGACGCGCGCGAACGGCGCCCAGACGTGTGTCCACGTCCTGCAATTCCAGAAGTTCTTTGAGAATTTCTTTCACCGAGTTGATTCTAGCACATCGTCCTGCTCAGGTCAGGAAAGCCCGGCCCCGGCGAATTCGCGATTCGCGAAGAAACTTGCGGAAACACTGGCGGATGCGGCTGGCGTCAGCACGATGCGTCTTTTTTGCCTGTTCACCCGTATACAGAGCAGTATGATAGGCGCGGCAGCCATTTCGATGGAGGTGCCAGTGGGTCTCGATGCCGAAGTTGCCAGGCTTCGACGGGGAGACCTCGATGCGCTCGCAGTTTTAGTGCGGCGCTACCAGCACCGCCTTTATCGCTACTTGCTGCGCCTGGTGCGCCAGCCCGCCGAAGCGGAGGATCTCTTTCAGCAAACCTGGCTGCGCGTCGCCGGTCAAATCCGCCGGTTCGATCCTCGCCGCAATTTCGACGCATGGCTTTTCACCCTCGCTCGAAATCTGGCGATTGACCACTTGCGGCGCGTGCGTCCAGACAGCCTGGATGAATGGGACTCTCGCGAATTCAGCGTGACGCCCCCGGCTCTTCGTGATTCCGCCCCGCCGGCCATTGACGCCCTGATTGCGCGCGAACGTGCGCATTTCGTTGCGACAGCGGTGGAAGAACTGCCGGCGATGTATCGTGAAGTTCTGGCGCTGCGTTTTGAGGAAGAGATGAAACTCGAGGAAATTGCCGAAGTGCTCGACGCGCCTCTGTCCACGGTAAAAAGCCGTCTGCGGCGCGGCCTGGAAAATTTACGGGAAGTTCTCGACGCGCGTTATCCTCGCGCGCAACGGCAATGAATCACAAGTCCATGAACGAACACGAGAAAATCCGCGAACTGCTTCCGCTGGCTGCTGCTGGCGCTCTCGATGCCGCCGAAGAATCGCGGCTCGCTGCGCATCTTAGAATCTGTCCGGATTGCGCTGCAGCCCTCAGCTCCTGGCAGGAAATTCAGTCCGACTTGCGCCGCATTCCCACTCCACAAGCCTCGGCTTCCCTCGTGGCACGAACGATCTTGCTGGCGCAGAATCGGCTGATCGAAGAGTCCGATCGCCGCGCCGAGCGCAGAATCATCGCTGTGGTCCTCGTATTTTCCTGGATATTTGTGGCGGTGAGCTGGCCCCTGGCGCAATTCCTCGGGCATGGCTGGATGGCCCTGGTCGGCTCCGGCTTCAAGGCCGGCTGGGAAAATTTCGCCATATTCACCGCGTTGTGCTGGGTCGCTGGGGCCGCCGCAGCCATTTTGCTGGCGGCGCGCAAGCAGCGGGAAAAGAGGATGGCATGAGCCGCTTCACGAAAGAATTGCGCGTGATTCCAAAGGCAGCGTGGATCGTTGGATGGTTCATCTACGCATGCTTCACGACGCCCTTGTTCTTCTTTGCTGTACCGACGGATCCGGATATGGGCAAATGGCCGCGCTGGGGACAAGCGCTGTTCGTTTACGGAATTTTCCTGTTCGTGGTGGCTCTGGTTGCGCTAATCGGCTACGTCTACGGAGACGCCAAGCGGCGCGGCATGCGCTACGTCATGTGGACGCTGCTGGCCATTTTTGTTCCGGACCTGATTGGCGTTATCTTGTACTTCATTCTCCGCGATCCTCTTCCGGCGGAATGCCCGGGCTGCCATGCATCGGTGTTTGCGAAATTCGCTTTCTGCCCACATTGCGGAACGGCTACGCGGCCGGTCTGCCCGCAGTGCGGCAAGGCCCTCGAACCCGCATGGGTCAATTGCGGCTATTGCGGGACAAAGCTGCCTGCTCACAGATAAGGCGCAATCCTCATGCTAGACTATCGCAGGCAAGGGCTTAGCTCACGAATCCGCTACGCCCGCAATTAGTGCGACGCGCGCAACTCGCGGCGGATCAGATACGCATCGATGAAGAATCCGATGCCAAGCGCGAAAGGAATGAATCCGAGCACGGAAGCCTCCATGGCGTCCGGTTCCCATCGCGATAGCAATGCAAACGTGACCACATAGCCCGCCGCCGCAGCCACCAGCAAAATGCCCGCGCGGCGCGATGCCGCCGGATGCGCCAAATCCGCCTCGAACGGCACATTCAATCCGCGCGCAATCGCCGCCAGCCGTTCTTCGGTACGCAGCTTTCGGCCTCGCTGCCACGCCCAGGCCCACACTACCGCGATCGGGAATCCCAGCGCCAAAACCACCGCGGCAAATCCAATCACATTGTCAGGCATGTTCTTCTCTTCTCGCCTTGCGGCGCCGATTCGCGCCGCTTGCATCTCTGCAGCTTGCAAGAGTAGATACGCCTGAAACCTTGGGAATGTTCCGTGCGAGCTAAGGGATCTGTTGCACTTGCATGGTCTGATCAATCGAGAAACTGGGGCACGCCGCTCCCGCCGCTTGAGGCTGGCAGCGCGCAGTGATGGTGAAGCCGTCCGCCGATATGCCGGAGGAATAGGTGTATCCGGCGCGGCCGGGTTTGCGAGCCGCGAGCGCTCCGCTGGAATAAAGCTCGTCAAGCGAAGCGTAAGAGCCATGATTTGCCTGGTACATGCGCTCTGCTTGCGCCATCGAGAGCAGGTCGCTCTTCACGCCCACAGTCGAGATTGCCCGAGCAGGCGAGCCATTTGTTCCGCGGGCTTTCAGATTCGAAATGTAGATCCAATAACCGATTCCCGCGACGATAATCATCACGATCAAGCTCATCAACGCTCGCATAGGTCGCTCCTGTACTATTGCCAAATGGACGCGAGGCTCACTGAGACTCAATTATCATCTGCATGAATAGGCCGGCCAGCCCCTAATTTCCCGAATTTCCCAGCGCCGCAACCCCGTCCGCTGGGTCGAGAGTCTTGAACTGCGAGGTGTCAACCACTCTGGTCTCTCGAAAGAGAAGGAAAAAATAATTAAATGGTGTACCCGCCGCAGCCACTTGGCGCATCAAAGTTTTTTGCTTCAGGAACACGACCCGGGCGAGATTTGGGATTTCTCGCCGGCTGGCTTACACTATAGGACTTAACTCAGGGAATGATTCTTCTCCGACGCGCATTTCGTTTTTGGCCAGCCGCTGCTGTGCTCGCAGCAGCGAGCGTATGTTTTGCGGCTACGCCCTCTCGCGACGCCCAAAGTTCTCAAACGCCTGAGTCTCCGATTCTTCAGGCGATGCAGCGGGAACTTCAGCGTTCGGTAGACGCTTACGGCAAAGCGAACCCGCCAGCCTACTTCATCAGCTATACCGTTAGCGATTTGGACTCAGTGGAAGTGTCCGGCTCAAATGGCGCGCTTCTGTCTTCCGACGAGACCCGCGATCGCTGGCTCGAAGTTCAAACCCGCGTGGGCAGCTACGACCTCGATAACACGCACAAAATCGAAGGCCGCGATTCGGCGTGGTACAGTCCGGGGACCGAAGCAACTCTCGATAATGACGTCCCTCTTCTCCGCCGTGAAATCTGGCTGGAAACGGACAAACAATATCGCGCCGCGGTGCAGGCGTATATTGCCGTGCAGACCAGCAAGGAAGTTCAGGCGCAATCCAGCGAGCAACGCGCCCCTGATTTTTCTCATGAGCCGCCGCACGTTTCCATCGGTACTCCGTTATCTTTCCATGTAGACCGCAAGCCCTGGGAAGCGCGCGTTCGTGAATATACGGCGGCGTTTAGCGCGTCTCCGGCGGTGATGAATTCCATCGCGACCTTCACCGCGCGACTGGTGAACCAGTATTTCGTCAATAGCGACGGCTCGAAGATCGCTTTTGGGCAAATCCATTATCGCCTTGAGCTTTTTGTGCAGGGCAAAGCGCCCGATGGCATGGACCTGCAGCGTTACGCCAATTACGACTGGGTTGATCCTTCCAAGGCGCCTACGGATGCCACGGTCCTCAAGCAAGTCCATATTCTTAGCGAGCAGATCGCCGCGCTGGAAAAAGCCCCTCTGGTAGAACCCTTCGCAGGGCCTACCCTGCTTACTGGCCGCGCCGCCGCAGTGTTCTTCCATGAAGTGCTCGGTCACCGCCTCGAGGGTTTTCGGCAGAAGGACGTCAGCGAGGGCCAAACCTTTACTAGCAAAGTGGGACAACAGATTCTTCCCAGCTTCATCACTGTGCGTGATGATCCCACAACAAAAGAAATTCGCGGCCAAGTCCTGCTTGGCTATTACCCGTTCGATGATGAAGGCATACCAGCGCAAAACGTCACGCTGGTCGATCACGGCGTCCTGAAGAATTTTCTGCTGAGCCGTTCGCCGCTCGTCAATTTCCCGCACTCCAACGGCCATGGCCGCCGCCAGCTTGGCTATCAGCCCATCGCGCGCATGGGCAACACTATTGTCGAGAGCGACAAAACGATGTCCAATGCGGCGTTGCGCAAGCTTTTCATCGAAGAGATTCGCAAGCAGGGCAAGCCTTTTGGCCTGTTGATTGACGATATCGCGGGAGGCTTCACATTTACCGGACGGGCCGCGCCCCAGGCGTTTCAGGTTCAGCCATTGATTGTTTACAAAGTTTTCGCCGATGGCCGGCCCGATGAACTGGTTCGCGGGGTTAACATTGTCGGCACTCCTTTGATTTCGATTACCAAGATCATCGCCACCGGCGATACGCCAGAGGTTTTCAACGGCTACTGCGGAGCTGAATCCGGCTCGGTTCCCGTTTCCGCCGTCGCGCCGGAAATTCTCATTTCCGAAATGGAGGTTTCCAAGAAGGAGACTTCCACCGACACACCGCCGATTCTCCCGCCACCCGCGCATGACCCGCTGGCCAAAGAAAAGACCGAGGCCAACCCTCAGGGGAATCAATGATGCCGCGCCGTGTTCATATCATCTGTTCCAGCTTCGTCGCCATTGTGGCTGCTCTTGCCTTTGCTCTGCCCGCTGCTGCGCAAAGCGACAACGATCACACGCTTGAGGCCATGCAGGACGAATTGAACCGTTCCGTCGCGCGGTTGCAGCTCGATAGCCAGCAAAAGCCCTATTACATCGAATATCGCATTCTCGACGTTGATGTTCGCGCCATTACCGCGTCGTTCGGCACTCTTTTTTCCAGCACGCACCAGCGCAATCGCTTTATGGATGTTAGCGTTCGCGTAGGTACGCCACAGCTCGATAGCTCGAACTTCATTACTCAGAATGAATTCCAGAGTTCTATCGGTCCCGCGGGCGAGGTGGGAATTGATCGTGACTACAACTCGTTGCGGCAGGACTTGTGGCTTGCTACCGATGCGGCTTACAAACAAGCGCTGGTGCAATATTCCAATAAACAAGCTTTTCTCAATAGCCTTGCGCGCCCGCCGGAAATTCCCGATTTTTCGACCGAGCCTGCCGTCGTAGATGTCGAGCCGCTCATGCCTTCCGATTGGACATCCCGCAATTGGCAGGATGAGGCGCGGCAAGCTTCTCAGGCGCTGCGCGGTTTTCCGGATTTGTACAGCTCGCGCGTTCACTACTACCTGGTCTATACCACATATTACCTTTTGACGAGCGAAGGCACCAAGCTGCGCATTTCTCACAGCGTTGCGGGTGTCGAAGCCAGCCTCAACACTCAGGCCGTCGATGGCATGCCGCTTCACAATTTCTATGCCGATTGCGCGGCAACACCTGCGGGACTGCCACAACCCGCCGGCGTTAGCAACGGCTTAATTAAAGCAGCGCAGCAACTGGAAGGCCTGCGCACCACGCCAAATGTGGGCGATTACGAAGGTCCCGTGCTCTTCGACGCTCCCGCCGCCGCTTCAGTCCTCGCGCAGGCTCTTGAGCCCTCGCTTTCCGGCGCGCGACCGCCGCTTTCCAGCGTTCCTGCCTATGACCAAATGGTGCAGCAGGCGGGTGGCAACAGCGAATGGACCGGCCGCGTCAATTCGCGCGTCCTGCCGCTGAATGTGTCTCTCGTGGATGATCCGTCGGCAAAGGATTTTCAGGGCCAGCCGCTTCTGGGCGGCTACGCGATTGACGATGAAGGTGTGCGCGCGCAGCGTGTCGCCATCGTTGAAAACGGTATCCTGAAAAATCTCCTGATGTCTCGCCGGCCTGGCCCCGATTTCATGCTTTCCAATGGCCACGCGCGCTCAGCCCTGCTTTCGCGGCCAGTGCCGCTTTCAAGCAATCTGTTTTTTCAAGCATCGAATACTCTTTCTCCCGCAGACCTGCGCAAAAAATTCCTCGATCTTTGCCGCGCGGATGGCCAGAAGTGGTGCCTGGAAGTCAAGCGCATGGACAATCCCGAACTCGCTTCGGAATCGCAGAGCGATTTTTCGGACATCATTTCAAGTGTCGCGGAGGGCTTGAGCGGCGGCGCTCGCTTGCCTCTGCTGGTCTATCGTGTGGATGTCAACGATGGCCATGAAGAATTGGTTCGTGGCGCCCGTATTCAAGGGCTGAATCTCCGAAGTTTTCGCTCGATTGCTGGGATCGGCAGCGACTTCTCCGTCTATAATTTCATGCAGAACGGCGCCGGAGGATTCGCGGGCACTGCTCTCGATACTTTTGGCTCCGTCGAGGGCGGCATACCCAGTTCCCTCGTCGCTCCTTCCTTGCTTCTCGAAGATGTCGAGATTCGCGGCTACCACGGCGAGCCTCGCCGCCTTCCTCTTCTGCCGATTCCTCCGCTCACTCCGTCGCACTGATCCGGCTTTTGTGCGTCTACTTGATCTCCGCCAAAATTTCCGAATTGTCGTTCAGACTTACCTTGTCAGGCCTAAAACCCAGCACCACTTTGAACGGCGTGCTCTTGCCAACGATTTTCAGCCAGCCTATTCGCCCGGATTTCCCTCCCATATGTAAATACAATGGCAGAATGTCCTTCCATCCATCCGGCACTCCCGCTTGCGTAACCGTTCCGCTAAGCAACCATTTGTTTCCCGGCTGGCTCTGAACTGTATAATCCATATGGTACTGCGCTATGCCTGTTCCATAGACATATTCATTGAAGAACCAGTCCATATTGTGATTGCCTTCAACATCCATCGCCCGAGTCATGTGCCGCTCCACGACACTTTTGAAATCCTCGGTCGAAGCCGCCTTTCCACTGAAGCTCTTCGTGAAATCCTGCATCATGGCCTTGAACCCTTCATCCGGCGACTTGCTGCGCGGATTCTGCAGCATCGCGCGGAGCATTTCCAGGACGTACCCCCCTTTGTCGTAGATCACAGTGTTATAGCCGTCTGGAGCCACTGAAGATGCCAGCCGCTGGCCCATCCACACAGAGCCCAGATCCTCGTAGCGGTGGCCAAACTTGTTCCGGCCCAAAAGCTCACTTCGATCGGTATGCAAGCGATCCAGAAATTTCTTCTGGCCATCGCGCAGCTCAACATACAGGTTTCCGGAAAATTGCGCGAATCCCTCGGAAAGCCACTGGTCGTGATAGCTTTTCCATCCCACTTCGTGTCCCCACCATTGGTGCGACACTTCGTGCGCGCGGAAGTAGTCGCTGATTCGCACCTGATCCGTTATTCCGAGAAAGTGCCGCTGCGTTTCATCCATAAATGAAAACACGGAAAGATAGAGCAGCATAGGCCATCCTTGGCCGTAAGTGTACGGAATATTCGTCACCGCCAGGCGCTGATAAGGAAACGGCCCAAAATAATCCTGAAACACGCGCAAATCGTTTCCGATTTCCACGCCCGTCGTTTTCAGCATGCTCGCCGGATCCAGGCTGCCCATTGGCGCCATCTGCCCCGTGGTCTGCCCGGGCAGATCGCCTTGGCTATACGCCTGGACCGAGCTAAGGAAATCGTCCGGGTTGCGATTGCCATAGACCTCCACACTGATGTCCCCGACTTTCGACTGATAAACTTTGTAATCACCGAAGGCGAACCCCGCCACGGACTGGGGCATCTGGCTGCTCCACTTTGTGGTTGTCCATTTTCCGTCCGTGCTTTCACCTGCTTTGTCGCCAGTCGCGACGAGCATCAGATTCTTGGGCGCGTGGAAGGTCATCTGAAAATCCGCGCGCATGGCAAATTCGTCTGTCGTGCCGGGATACCATCCGTAACTCGGACAGAAATAATTCCCAGCGCCTACCTTCTGAATCAGGTCTTTCCCCGCATATTGGAATGTCAGGATTGTCTCCTGCCCTTGCGTGGTCGCCTGCGGCAGGACCACTGCGACATAATCGCCATAGGTGGGGACGTGGTCTTCCGGGTCTCGCGGCTGAAAAAATGCCAGCGTTGCTCCGTGTTCGTCCTTCACCGACGAAACGCGCAGATTCGCGCTCAGGTAAAAAACCAGCACCCGCTCGCCGGATGTCTGGTATTGCAAATCCACCTGCGTCGTTGCGCTGAGGTCTGCGCCGCCTGTAACTGTCGCATCGATGTTGTATTTACGCGCCAGGAAAACGTCTTTGGCAAGCGGACTCTGGTCAACCTGAATGGCGCTGGCACTTCCCGCCGGAAAACTCATCCATGTATCGAACAATAGCGCTGGCGTGCCCCGCGATTCATACCGCCCGACGCTAATCTCTTCGGGTTCAAGCGCGTCGTATTTCGCCAGCACCCAGCCAAATCCGCCGGTCTTCATATCAGCGGCGAAATAGGCCGAGCCTTTGTGATCGCCGGATAGCACCCCCTCAAAAATCCGCGGCGCCATTTCCGCGTCCAGGTCTTCGCGGGTTCGCTGCCGTCTTTGATATAGCCCCGCGAGCGAGTTATCAGCAGCGCTCACCCACTTCACTTGCTTACTGACTTCCTCGAAAGTGTCGTCCGTAAAGCTGAATGTCGCCTCGCTGAAGTCTATGTCGAGCGCACTCTGCTTGGTAAACAGCTCCAACTGCTGCGCCTCGGCAGAATTCGGAGGCGCGATTTCGATTTTTCCGCGCCCCTTGAATGCTGCACCGAAAACGATTCCCGCTGCAGGCGCCGTGAACTGAACGGTTCCCTCCACAAGCGTGATCCGAATGCGGTCACGGACTAATGTCAGATTCTCCACGTGCGCCATCCGTCCGGCGTCGAACGGCGCCGCCTGTATCGCGTTCCATGCCGCTGCCGCGGCGTTTGCTTGTTCTGCACCAGCACTGCTTTGCGCCCGGCACGCTCCAGCGGTCATCAGTATCCAGGAAATCACAATGCAGGCTAGATGCACTTTGCGCATGGAGCCTCCTCGAGAGTCCGCTGATTGTACATAGTGGGAATATAAACGACTGAATTAATCTGCAGAACCGTGTCAACGGAGTTAACGTGCGAGCGTGATGAAGGTCATTTCCGGCCGGCACAAAAATCGTACGGGAAACTCTGACATCCCGATCCCGCGGTTCACGTACATGCGCGAATTCCCCTCGTAATACCATCCTTCCAAATACGGGCCGCTTCCCGCGGGCAGCCAGAACGGCTTCACGAATGGAATTCGTACCTGTCCGCCATGCGTGTGTCCAGCTAGCGCCAGATTCACCTTTCCGGCGATTTCCGGAAAGAAGAATGGCTCGTGAAACGCCGCGATTTTATAGGCGTCTGGCGGAACGCCACGCAGGGCCTGGCTCAGGTTCACGTTTCCCATAAGCGTATCATTCAGCCCAATCAGCCAAACGTCTGGAGCCAGTTCGGTATTCTGATTCACAAGCAAATGGATTCCCGCTTCCTGATAAAACTCCCGCTCATGCCTCACCGGGCGCAATATCTCCCAATTCCCTCGCACGAACCAGATTCCCCTCGGCGGATGCAGCGCAGCCATCGCCTTGTACACTTTCAGCACGGCCTGATAATCCCCGAACGGATTCGCCAGCGAATCTCCTGTGATCACAATCGCATCCGGCTTTTCCGCGGCGAGTATCGCCAGCACCTTCCTCTCGGGCCGTCCCAATCCGCGCGTGTGCAGATCGCTCAAGTCCGCAATTTTCAGCGTCTCCGGAATGTTCGCGTGAATCGTGTATCGCGTCACTTGAATGTTATCCGGCTCGATGACGAACGCGTCGATGCCCAGCGCGGTCGCCACCGCGACGGCGATTAGAAAGATAATGTGCCGCCGCCACCATGGCCGCTGCATTGTCGATTGCTGTTTTCCGTCTTCCGGCAAAGCTCGTTCTCCCCACTTGGCGAATCTCCCACTATAACGGCCACCGCGCATTCGGCCAAACCGCGCATTTCCTTGCTGTCATCGTATAATCAGTTCGAATCTCTTCATGGACATCTCCCCTGACGCTGTCCGGCAGAAAAAAATGGCAGCGCTGGCCTCCGTAGGCAGCGCCATCATCCTCGTTTCGTTGAAGATTTTTCTCACCGTGCGTACCGGCAGCCTCGGCGTTCTTTCCGAAGCGCTCCATTCGAGCCTCGACCTGATCGCTGCCATCATCACTTTCTTCTCTGTGCGCATTTCCGATAAGCCCGCAGACGCGGACCACACTTACGGCCACGCCAAATTTGAGAATTTCTCCGCTTTCGTTGAAACCACGCTTCTGCTGGCGACCGCGGTCTACATCATCTGGGAAGCAGTGCAACGCCTGCTGTTCCGCGCTCCATCTTTGCGCCCCGGAGTGCTCGCCGTCGTGCTGCTGGTCATCATGGTGGGCATTGATTGGACTCGCACGCGCGCCGTTTCACGCGTCGCCCAGCGCTTTCCCAGCGAAGCGCTCGAAGCCGACGCGCTTCATTTCTCCACTGACGTTTGGAGCACCAGCGCCGTTCTCTTCGGACTCGTCGCCGTGTGGCTCGGCCAGTCTTTATCCATTCCCTGGCTGCGCTACGCCGACCCGCTTGCCGCCCTTGTTGTCGCTGGAGTGGTTATTTCTGTGGGATGGCGCCTTGGCCGCCGCACCCTCGACGCGCTTCTCGATGTTGCGCCCAAGGGCTTACAACAGAAAATCACGGCCGCTGCACAGGCCGTCGAGGGCGTGCTCAGCGTGGATCGCGTCCGCTTGCGCCGCGCCGGCCAGCGCTATTTCATCGACGTGAATGTCAACGTCCCCCGCACCACAAGCCTCGAAGAAGCTCACGCCACCAGCGACCTCGTTGAGCAGCGCATCGCCGAAATTGTCCCCTCTGACGTGGTCGTTCACATGGAACCGCGCGCGCGTTCTGGTGAAAATTTTCTCGAAACTATTCGCGCCACCGCTCAGCGCCGCGGACTGGCCGTCCACGAATTATCCGCGCATCAAGTGGATGGCCGGCTGTTCATCGAACTCCATCTCGAAGTGGACGAGCGCTCCAGCCTTCGCGACGCGCATCGCCTCGCCACGGAACTTGAGAAGGATCTGCTCCACGAAGCCGGCGCCAGCGCCTCCATCAACATTCACATCGAGCCGCTCGGCGCGCACATCGCTGGCGGCGAAGAAATGAAAGAGCTTGCCGGACGCGTCCGCGATTTCATCAACGGCCTCTCCGCCGAATTTCACGAGCTTGCGGATTGCCATGATGTGCACGTCCGCTTCGTCGAACACAAAATTCTGGTCTCCTGCCACTGCTCCATGGAGGGCAATCTGCCCATCACGCAAGTTCACGACGTCACCGCCGCCGTCGAAGACCGCGTGAAAGAGAAATTCCCGCAAATCTACCGCCTCACTATCCACCCCGAACCCCTCGACGAAAACTAACACGATTGACGCCCACACGAGCGTCGTCATAAAGTTCGTCAGCGCGCATTGGCTCTCGGCGCTTTCTTTGGAGGAAACCATGTTTCCACGCACAATCTCCCGCCGCGACACTCTGAAATTATTCGGCGCAGGCGCTGCCGCAACCGGAGCGCGCGTAGTCTTGCCAAAATTCGCATGGGCCGCGCAGCAGAGCGAAATCGCCGTAAGCCAAGCCCAAACTGAAGAAGAGCAGCGCGAAGCCCAAACACGTGCGGCGCGCATGGCCTGGTGGCACGCCGCGAAGTTCGGCATGTTCATTCACTTCGGTCTCTACAGCGTCTATGGTCACCACGAATGGGCCATGGAAGAAGAAGGAATCCCCGTCGCCGAGTACGAGCAGCTCGCTCGCCGCTTTCATCCGCGTCCCGGCTTTGCGAGCCAATGGGCGCGGCTCGCAAAACGCGCTGGCCAGAAGTACATGGTCATGACCAGCAAGCATCACGAAGGCTTTTGCAATTTTGCGACAAAGCTCACCAACTATTGCGCGCCGGACCAGGGTCCTGGCCGCGATCTCGCCAGAGAATACGTCGAAGCGGCGCGCGCCGAGGGCCTGCGCGTGGGCTTTTACTATTCGCTTATGGACTGGCACCATCCTGACGGTGCCCGCTGCGCCACCGATCCCGCCGCCCGCGAGCGCTTTGTCGCCTACACGCACGGTCTGATCCGCGAAATCATGTCTAACTACGGCAAAATCGACGTGCTCTGGTACGACGTGGCCTGGCCGCTCGATGCCGAAGGCTGGCAATCCGTCAAAATGAACCAGATGGTTTTTGGCTTACAGCCGGAGATCATCGTTAACAATCGGAATCTTCTCTCCGGCGACTTCAGCACGCCGGAACAAACCATCGAAGCCTCGGCCGCGGGCCGTGCCTGGGAATCCTGCATGACCATGAACGACAGTTGGGGCTATCAGCGCGCCGACAACGATTGGAAATCGCCGAAGACCATCGTTCGCAATTTAGTGGAATGCGCCCAGGGCGGCGGCAATTACCTCCTCAACATCGGGCCCACCGGAGATGGCTCCGTGCCTTCGGAATCCATCGCCACTCTCGAAGCCGTGGGCCGCTGGATGGACGATCACGGTCCCACCATCTACGAATCGGAACGATGCAAGGTGACTCATTCCGAAATGGCCGGCTTCACCCGCAAAGGCAACACCCTGTACATCCACGTGCATTTTTGGCCGGGGAATACGCTGGCCATTGGCGGACTCCGCACCAAAGTACTGCGCGCGCACATGTACACCACCAAGCAGCCTGTGGAATTCAATCAGGGAGAATTTCGCGTGCAGTTCACTGGCCTGCCGGACCATCCTCCCGACCCGCTGGCGACGGTGCTCGAAGTCGAATGCGAAAACGAGCCGGCTCAGGACACGCTGTGGGTGCGCGAAAATCGCCCGCGTCGTGGCGTGGGCATCTGAAGCTGCATCTCACCGCAGCTAGAACGCCCACGGCGAATCCCTCGACGAGGGCTGAGAAGCAGTTTTTCCCCCTTACGGCACCATCATCGCTATTATCCTGAGGTATCCTGCTTATATGACGGTTACGGCAAACAGCCAGCGAGACTCCATCGGACTCTGCGCCGACTGTTTACATTCGCGACAAATCCAATCGAAGCGCGGCTCCATCTTTTTTCTCTGCAAACTCTCCGAAAGCGATCCCACTTTTCCCAAATATCCTCGTCTCCCGGTGCTCTCCTGTCGCGGCTATGCGCCCGGCTATTCCACCGTCAGATAACCTGTCCAGACAGCACTAACCACATCTGCCGGTGGTGGGTCAGTTTGAATTTTATTGATCGTGACAATAGGGGCCAAAATTCAAACTGACCCATTACCATCTGCCGAATCACTTGACTTTATTCTGCTGCAACAAATAATGATCCGTCATTCCTGCGATGTAATCGCACACCACGCGGTGCACCGGCTCGCTGCGCGCCCGCTCCGTGTAGCCCCGCGGCATTTTTTCTGGTTGCGCCAGGTAAAAGCAAAACAGCTCGTCGAGCGCCGCCACCGAATGCTCGCGATCCTCAACGATCCCCGGATGGTCGTACAATTTCGCTTTCAGAAACTTCTTCAGCTGCAAATTCTGCGCGTTCATCTCCGCGGAAAAACCGGCCAGCCGCTTCGCATGATGCCGAACGTCCTCGACGCTTCGCACTTGACTGTCTTCCACACGCTCCCGCGTGCTCTCGATTAGGTCGGTTGAGAATTTGTCGAGCATGTTCTTCAGCGCCTCATTGAATTTCAATCTCCGCGCCGCCTGCGGATAGCGCCGCTCGACCTCCGTATAAAATTCCTCGAAGGCCGGCACAGCGCGCCGCAATTCCTCGAGGTCGAGCAGCCGCGCCTCGAATCCATCATCCAAATCCGCCGTGTTATAGGCAATCTCATCCACCAGATCGATGAGCTGCGCTTCGAGCGGCGCGCGCTCGTCCAGCAAATATTCCGCCAGCTCCAGAAATTCTGCCGCCGAATAATCCCGTGAATGCTTGATGATTCCCTCGCGCACCTCAAACGTCAGATTGAGCCCCGGAAAGTCCAAATAGCGCTGCTCGAACTCCTCGACAATATGCAGCGCGTGCAAATTGTGGTCGAAATGGTCGCCATGCTCGCGCATTCGCAAGTCGAGCTGCCGCTCGCCTGCGTGTCCAAATGGCGGATGCCCAATGTCGTGTACCAGCGCCAAAGCCTCCACCAAATCGCCGTTCAATCCCAACGCGCCCGCAACCGTGCGGCCAATTTGCGCCACTTCCAATGTGTGCGTGAGCCGGTTGCGAAAATGATCGGAAAAGCGCGTGGTGAAAACTTGTGTCTTGGCTTCCAGCCGGCGAAATGCCCGCGAATGCACCACACGGTCGCGGTCCCGCGCGTAATCGTTGCGGTAGGGATGCGGCGCCTCGCTATAACGCCGGCCTCGCGTTTGCTGCACGTCCATCGCATACGGCGCAAGCTTGGTCATGTCATTCACTGCTGGCATTGTAACGAAACCGAGCCGTGCTCCGCATCACCGCCCCGTCGGTGCGCTGTTTGCCCACCTACATCGGCAAACTTGATGCTAGAATCCGCCGCGCCGCGCTGCCGAGGACGTGACGCATGGTTTTCGCCGCCCTGATGATTTGGCCCCAACCGCTGCGACCAGCGCACTCGCTCGCGCTGTCCGCTCTGATGGCAATCATTCCGTTGGCGGTTGTGCTCGCTCTTATGGGCGGGCTCCGCAAGAGCGGATTATTTTCATCCGCATGCGGATTAGCCGCCGCGAGCGCTCTCGCGATTTTCGTCTGGCGCATGCCCGCCACCCTCGTTTTTTGGAGCGCCGCCTACGGCTGTCTTTATGCCGCATGGTCGATCATGTGGATCGTCTTTGCCGCGCTGTGGCTCTACAATCTGACTGTTGCCACCGGAAATTTTGATCTGCTCCGCCGCTGGATGCAGCAGCACGCCTCCGGAGACCCCTGCATTCAAGGCATTCTTGTAGCCTTCTGCCTGGGCGCGCTCCTCGAAGGCACCGCGGGTTTTGGTGCCCCTGTGGCTATCACCGCGTTTCTGCTCGTCGGAATGGGATTCAATCCTCGGCGCGCCATCCTCGTGTCCTTGATCGCGGACACCGCCCCCGTCGCCTTCGGCGCGCTCGGCATTCCCATCGTTGCGCTTGCCGGCGTCACCGGCCTCGATCTGATGAAGCTCTCCGCGATGGAGGGTCGCCAGCTCCCGTTTCTCTCGGCTCTCCTTCCCGCGTACATTGTCTGCGTAGTCGCTGGAATAAAGGGCCTCAAGCGTACTTGGCCCGCTATTCTCGTCGCCGGCGGAAGTTTCGCTCTCGCGCAGTTTTTCGTTTCCAACTATTGGGGACCATGGGCTGCGGACATCATCGCAGCTCTTGCCTCCATCGCCGCGTTAGTTCTTCTCCTGCGATTCTGGAGGCCGCGCAGCATAGCGGACACACAAGCCTCTTCCGTGCCTAAGCAAAATTTCGATACCGTTTCCGCGTCGCAGGCCTTCGCCGCATGGCTGCCCTGGATTCTTCTGTCCGTCGTAATGGTGCTGTGGTCCTATCTGCGGCTTTTTCAAAAATGGCAAATCAGCTTTGCCATTCCGCACTTGCATAACGCCGTGCTTATCACGCTCTATGGAAAGCCTTACGCCGCCATTTACGCTTTTCAGCCGCTGGCCACCGGGACCGCCGCCGTTTTCGCCGCCCTGCTGACAGCGATTTGCCTTCGCGTGAAGCCGGCAATTCTGCTGCAGGCTGGCGCGAAAACTCTTCGCCAGCTTCGCATCCCCGGACTCACCGTCTTGCTGATCGTCGCTCTCGCCTATCTTTACAATTATTCCGGAATGGCCTTCACTCTGGGCGCCGCCGCTGCATCTGCTGGAGCATTTTTCCCGCTCCTCAGCAGCTATCTCGGATGGGCCGCCTGCTTTCTCAGCGGCAGCGACACCGCGAGCAATCTGCTCTTCGGCAATTTGCAAGTGGCCGCTGCGCATCAACTCCATCTGAATCCGCTGCTCCTCGCGGCCACCAATTCCTCCGGCGCCATCACCGGGAAAATGGTCTCACCGCAAAATATCGCCATTGGCGTTACCACCGTGGGCCTCATCGGCGAAGAGGGCAAAGTCCTCCGCACAACTTTCTGGCATAGCATCCTCCTGGCCGCTTTCATCAGCGTTCTTGCTTTCGCCCAGGCTCACTGGCTCGCCTGGATGGTGCCATAATTCCCGCGAATGTCCCTTTGCTTGAGAAGATTGGGATTAAGAGAATGAGGCGAAACGCGAACCCAAACGGGTCCGGCCCGGTCTGTCGCCGTCACTCGCGAGGACAAGCAGGAAAGGCTGCACTTCATAATGAAATTGCGGCAATGATGTGCGAGCCTTATTCAGTGTCATTTGTAGTATGGTGTTAGCGAAGGGCCCGTAGCTCAACGGTTAGAGCAGCGGACTCATAATCCGTTGGTTCAAGGTTCAAATCCTTGCGGGCCCACCAGGTTCTCCCTAAGTTAAGTCTGAAGCACCGCTTGTTGCCAGTAAGGAATTTTAACGGAGTATGTCATGCCGATGAGCTTCCCCTGGAAAAATCGATGTAGAAGTATCCGTTGTTTGAGATGCGGTGAGCGCTAAGCGGAACCGAGTTGGACCGATTTTCGGACATCTTGGAGACTTTCAACGATCACTGAAGAGTGTCGCTAGCCGCGGTGTTCGCTTTGGCGGCTCTGGCGGGGATGACAACTCGCGTTTCCCTTGCCGGCTTGAGCTGTGGGAGTTTGATGTTCCACGCGAGGCCGAGCCTTTGAAGTGCCACAATGCCGTACCAGTTCAGATCGAGCTCATACCAGGCGAGGCCGTGACGCGCCGACTGCGGCGCCGCATGATGATTGTTGTGCCAGCCTTCTCCGAAGGTAAGCATAGCGACCCAGAAGCTGTTGGTCGACATGTCGCCGGTGGAGAATCGCTGTGATCCCCACATGTGTGTTGCGGAATTCACGAGCCAAGTGGAGTGGAGACCGATGACCGTGCGGAAAAAGATGCCCCAAAGTAGCAACGGCCATCCGCCCATTGCAAAAACCGCCAGACCGATGACGGTCAAAGGAAGCCAGTGCCATTTGCTGATCCAAACGTGAAATTTGTCTTTGCGAAGGTCAGGGACAAAACAAAGAAGCTCGCGCGAGGGGTTTTGTATCGTCTTGCCGGTCATGATCCAGCCTATGTGAGCCCACAATCCGCCTTCTTGCGGGGAGTGCGGATCGCCCTCCTTGTCGGTGTTCTGATGATGAACGCGGTGTGTCGCTACCCAGCCGATTGGTCCTCCTTCGAGAGCAAGTGTGCCGCACACGGTCAGGAAGTATTCGAGCCATTTGGGAGTTTTATAGCCGCGATGAGTCAGAAGCCGGTGGTAACCCATTCCGATGCCGAGGCTCCCAGCGACCCACCACAGCACGAGCGCCAGCGCGAGAGCTTTCCATGTAAAGAAAAAGAGCGCCGCAATGGCGCCCACATGGAAGGCAACCATAAAAATAGTAGTAGGCCAATTGACCGGTTCGGAAAACGTTCTGTCACGTTCGAAAATGGTAGCCAATTTTGCCAATCTCAATGCCATGCTTACGAGATGGTCGCCGACTGCGACGAATTGGGATTCGCGGTGATTGACCAACGGAAGAATCGAAAGTCGCATATTTCGCAACGAAAAGGCCGTACGAAGACCATCGCGAGAATCGCTCGTTCAACGATGCCCCTGCGCCTTGACCGATGGATTTGTTCACTGTGACAAAACGGACACTTCACCATGGCAGCTCCCTGATGCGAAACCCTGAATTCACATACTGTGGCATGGGGAGCTTTGTGTCTGTCTCATTTTGGACACTTGGGAATCTCATTCCTTGGTGGCCAAGCCCGAATTTGAAGCTTTTGCATTCTCGCCGACTGTCGCAGTCATCAGGCTACCGGACGGCGCTAACAATCCGTGCGAGGCATCGCCACACCTGTACCGTGCGTCCGATCCGTGCGTCCCGCCCAAAGTGAAAGGTCAGACTGACGCCGGCGAGACTGACCGAACGCGGTTCACCGGGATAATTTTGCCGCCGGAGACGAAAATCCTGCAGATTGCCACCGCCGGAAGGACCAAGCTGCACGTTCTGCATGTCAAGCGTGCTTGTAAAGCCATCGAGCCGCAAACGTCCGCCCCAGAGATGCACGAGCGGCAGGCTCGACCGGGTGGTAAACAAAGTCTTAACCTCGCGCATCGATGACAGGCTCTCCAGATCCTCCAGGCCGCTGCCACGCCCGTAAGAAACTCGGACTGGATAACTGAAATGGATGGTGGATTTTTCGGGATTCGTCGGCCGCAGAAAGAGTACCGTTCGAAGCATGACGCTAGGCGCAATGTGCTCTTGCGCCGAGACACCTTGTGGCGCCAATATTTGTGCTGATGCCACACTGGAACACAGAACCATGGCGAGCAGCAGAATGAACTGTTTGTACATCACTTCCTTCTGTTAGCGGAGAACCGGCTCCTAACGCCTAAAAATACGGGCTGGACCTTGGCCAGCCCTTCGTCCTGATGCGACCGAATGCCTGAAATTGACTTGACCCACGCGGTAAGCGCGGAAGTGAAGCGTAGATCGCTCGCTGCTGACAAAACCATTTTATTAAATCGCGGACTTGCCGTCTGTTCTAATACGCACACCAGACCTGTTCCTTTTTGCACAGCCCTCAATCCCTCAACGTATTAGTCTGTTGAGGAATTTTGATCCTCCGGAGTGTTGAACGCTCCTACCGAGTCAAAAGTGGGAATCCTGACCAAATTTCCCGTGCTGTTCTTGATCGCGCTTACCGGTTCATCTGCGCTCTTTGGCCAAGCTGGCGGGAATTCCCCGGCCAAGCCTCAGAGTCATGCCAGTGCGTTGGATGCGCACCAAATCGTGGAACTGTCGGTTGCAGCCACTGAGCGAAATTGGCACGCGCGCGACGATTACACATATATCGAGCGTGATGAGGACCAGCGCCTGGACTCGCTCGGGCACGTCAAATCAGAGAATGTGGACGTCACGAAAACGATTGTCGTTAACGGCGCTCCTTTTGCGCAACTCGTAGAACACAATGGGCGCCCTCCATCGGCTGAGGAACAGAGCAAGAGCAGTGAGAATCTTTACAATTTGGAGCACGAAACACCGCAGGAGCGAATTATCCGGCTCGGCAAGGAGGAAGAAAGCAAGTCGTTTCTCCGGGACGTGGTCGAGGCCTTTGACTTCCAGCTCATCGGTGAAGGGGTAGCCGCGGGCAGGCCCGCCTACGTACTTCGCGTAACGCCGCACCCGGGCTATCGGGCGCGCGGCAAGTACGGCAAGATATTCTCCAAGGTGGAAGGCAAGCTTTGGATCGACAAGCAGAATTTCGGCTGGATCAAGGTCGACGGCCACGTAACGAGAGCATTTTCAATGGGGTTGTTCGTGGCCCGCGTGCAGCGCGGCTCGCATGTCACACTGGAGGAAACCTGCATGGGTGATGGTGTCTGGGTGCCGAAACGCGTTGAAGTGCGCGCAAGCGCGAGAATCCTTTTCTTCAAAAGCCTCGACATTGACCGTATCCTTACGTACTCAGACTACCTGCTCGCGACCGTACCATACTCCGCGAGCAAGTAGCCATCGGCCGATTTAAGAACTAGGGGCGTAAGCAATTCGCGTCTCCCGGAGCGCCACATTCCCCGCACTCACTGCCCACGGTTTCCATCCAACTCACGAGTATGGCCCTGTTCAAAACTGAACAGACTTCGTTTCCTTACCGACATATTGTGAGTACGAAGGGGCGACCTCTCAGCCGGTCACTCGCATATATGCGGGGACGGCGACGAGGGTCGATGGGGACTTGGACTTCATGTCAAACGTGGCGCAGAACGGTCGGCCTGATTTGCCGGCCTTCCGGACAGAGGGCACGGCGTCTCACAGATGCTGGCCTATTCGTGTCCTCTTCATCCACCACGATGCAGAGGTTGTCAGCGACTGTCTGCAAGAGCTGAAAAAGGCTCAATTTATCGTCAGCGCCGATATCATTTTGACTATAGAGCAGTGCGCGGGACAACTCCGCTCCCACTCTTATGATGTCGTTGTGGCTGGATACCCCAGCCCGAGTTGGAAAGGTTCCCAGGCCTTGCGGCTGCTCCGTCAGACGGTGCAGGAGACTCCTCTTCTCTTTGTGACTACTGTCCCAGAGAGTGAATCACCGGCGGAGCTAACCGCTCATGGCGCTCTCGATTGCATCGCGCGAGAGCATGTCGCGCAATTGCCGTTGGCTGTCCGCCAAGTCCTGAATGAAAAGAAGCTCCGCGAGGAGTTGGAATGTGCCCGGAAATCCTTGCGGCATTCGCAATCGCTCTATCGAGCGCTAGTGGACAATCCCGCATACGGAATATACCGATGTAACGCGGAAGGAAAAATTGTCGAGGTTAACCAGGCTCTGGTCACCATGCTTGGCTACTCAACGAAAGAGGAACTGTTGACGGAGAATGAGCTGACCGCACTCCTTTCTCATTTCGGTGCCGGCTCACCCTGGGCAGGGCGCTCCCGCGAAACATTGCAAATTGACCCTGTCGAAACAGAGTGGAAGCGCAAAAACGGCACCATGCTGAAAGCCAGAATCAGCGGACGCGCTGTTTTCGACGACCATGGAAACTTTGCTGGACATGAAATCATCGCTGTTGACATCACCGAGCAACGCACGCTTGAGGACCAGCTACGCCACCAGGCATCGACTGATTCACTGACTGGCTTGGCCAATCATCGCCGCCTGGTCGAAGCGCTCCACGCGGAAATCTGCCGGTCCAAGCGGACTGGCCGGGAATTCTCTCTTGCGCTCTTGGACCTCGATGGATTGAAACAGATCAATGATCGGTTTTCTCATCTGACGGGGGACCGCGCGCTCTGCAGGCTTGGGCAAATTCTTAGAGACTGCTGCCGGTCCATAGATACCGCAGCGCGCCACGGCGGGGATGAGTTTGCTGTGGTCCTCCCTGAGACGGGCGCAGGCGCGGCCACTTTGCTAGCGCGACGGATTTGCGAACTTCTCAAGAAAGAAGCTGAAGAGCCAGCGCTCTCGGTGAGTATCGGAATTGCGAGTTATCCGAAAGACGCCGAGACCATCGGAACCCTTCTCTACGCTGCGGACAGGGCCCTCTATAGAATGAAAGGCAAGCAGCCAACAGCATCCACTCGATCCACGATGTATATGGCCTAACTAAGGAGGAATCCCTATGGATGAATATAGTACCCACGGGAGCAATCGGCTGGAAGAGCGCCGGACGGATTCGAATTCCGACGAGGGAATCCAGTTCTTGCCGAGCGCCGAAGAGCAACTCCTTCAATCGATTTCTGCACATGCGCCCCTGCCGGAAGTGCTGAACAAAATCTGCGCCACTCTTGATTGCCGGATTGGCGACGTGGTTTCGCTGATTTCCTTGCCAGGGAACGACGCAAGCAAGCGTGTCGGGATTGCCTTGAGCGCGGTGCGCTTCGGCTTGCATATTTTCTGCTCTGAAAGCATTGTCGCCGATGAAGAACTGCTTGGATTTTTGGAGATGTACTGTTGCATTCCGCGAAGACCCTCTGCCAGCGAGTTCCAATGGATTGAACGGGCAAAGTATCTGGCCGGCCTTGCCATCAAACGCGGCATGGAGGCAGGTGATCAACGTGATCCTGCCGTGCCTCAGAATCGGCCAGCGCGAAAACGGCTGCTCGAACGGCTGGTTTTCATCCGCGGTTAATTAGAATGCGAAAGTGTCCACAATGGGACAGACACCCACCTTCCCCTGGGACTACTCTGCTGTCTGTGTAACGTTCTTCTGCACACGAAGAGACATCAGCCTGGTTTCCACAAAATGCAATGGCGCTGTCTTTCGCGCTCAGAAGCAAGGAGATAAAAATATGCTCGCGGCAATTGCTCTTGTCCTGATCGTCCTTTGGTTGCTTGGATTCTTCGCATTTCACATAACCACCGCTTTCATTCATGTTGCCCTGATTGTGGGCCTGATATTGCTCGTGTTGCATTTCATGCGAGGCAGGCGAGCGAGGGTGTAAACGTTCGCTCTCCATATTGCGTTTTTCGACCGCATGAAAAGTTGGGTTACTCGTGCAGGACGACGCTTAAGAGAGAAGTGTTGATCTGAAGACCGCCGTTGTACTCGATAAAACCCAGCTTTCTGAATTTGTTCATGAAAAAATTCACCCGCGAACGCGTTGTGCCGATCATTTCCGCCAGCGTTTCTTGCGATATTTTGGGAAGCACTCCGTGCGGCTGGTCTTCCTTACCGTAGCGGGCAAGCAATAGAAGAGTGCGGGCCAGCCGCTTCTCGCTGGAGTTGAATAGCTGGTCGACTAGGTCTTCCTCGATTCGGATGTTCCGTGCCAGCATGAAAGCGATGAACCGGTCGGAGAAGGCGCTCTGCTCGTGAAGTACTTTCAGCATTTCACTCTTCTCAATGACGAGCAGCGTCGTAGGAGTAATCGCGGTAGCTGTCCCCATGCGAACCGACTGGCCTGCCAGACTGCCTTCACCGAAGAAATCGCCCGGCCCCAGAATCGCGACCACTGCCTCTTTGCCGGCTTCACTAATGACTGTGAGCTTCACGCCGCCTTCTTGCAAGTACATTACGTTCTGGGCTGCGTCGCCCTGGGAGTAGACGACTTCCCCTCTCTTAAACTCCTTAACTCTCCTCGCCACCCCAGCCGTATCAAGAAAAACTCGCAAATCGAAATTGGATTGGCTCTTGGGAGTTAGTCTGGTCTTTCGGGCGCCTGTTTTGGGCATACCTCTCCTCGATCGAATTCAGGCAAGGCGGCCGCCGCTTTTGCGCGACGGATTTGTTCTTCAACGATTCTTATAACCAGTCCGAGTGGAACCTGCTCGAAATGGGTCTTCGGCTTGCGCATGACCACTCCTTAGATCCAGCTGGATGCTAACAGGCCAAAAGCCATACGGGTCACATCGTTTGGAAAACTACATTCACGCGTTAGTCGCGGGTTAAGCCGTCTCTTAGCCGTCGCCGCGCGGGGGGGGGGGGCTCCGATTAGGCCACGACCCCTTCGTTTTACTTGCAGGACTCGCTACGATGAGATACGATAACGGCCCGTTTGTTTAGCGTGTTATCGCCCGGAGGAGTATATGGGACGCACTCAAGCCAAAATGCCACCTAGTCACTTTAGAACGATGGTGCAAGCGGATGTGCCGCAAGGCCGAAACGGAAAACACAAAGAAATTGTCACCACAATCCTCAATGACCTCGACGGTCTAAAAGCTGATTCTGCGCTTAAGGTCCCGTTAGCGGAATTGGCGGAATCAAAGGAGAGAGTTCGTTCCGCACTGAATCGCGCAACTCGGAAAGCTGGCCGTAAGGTTGCGACTGCCAGCGACGCAACTTTCTTGTATGTTTGGAACGTAGTCAAGTAAGGCACATCCGGCGTTTCCCGCTGGCTATTGGTTCCTGTGGCCGCGGAAGTGCAGCGACTGACGGTGTTGTCGTCTAGGGTTGCCGCACCGGTGAGCGCCAAAGCGCTTCCGCAATTAATGGTAGGGCCAGTGTCGAGATGTCCGCAGCGATGATATTTCCGATAATTGAAGTGGTTGTACCGAGAATTGCGGAACTGCCCATCACCCAATAAATGTTGTCATTCGCGCCGGGGTTGGTCACTTATACCGACGACCCGCTCGCTGTGGTTAACGTGCTCCCTATCAGGAAAACACTTCGTTTGTAGTTGGATCGCGGAAACTGCCGGTGCCTGCTGTTTGGTCTGGGTGTTGCTTCATAAGGCAGTCCGAAGATGGCGCCTGGGGACTGTGGCTCGCACAGTTGTTCCATTGCAACCCGTTTCAATCTCCATGTGGCCGCCGAGCTGCGCAACTCTTTCTCTCATGCCTGTGATGCCAATCCCAACCGTCTTTGTGCGCGACGAATGATCCAGCACTCCATGCGGGATCCCTTGACCGCTGTCACGAATCGTTACGACCAGGCCATCCGGATTCTGCTCAATTTTTACCTTGGCCTCGCTGGCTTTCGAATGGAGATGAACGTTTGTGAGACTCGCCTGCACAATGCGGAAGATTGCAAGTTCGGCTTCTTCCGAGAGTCGGCGCAATTCATGACTTATCTCCACTTCGACATGTAGCCCCGGACGCTGATTGATTCCGCTCACATACCATTGAATCGCCGTATTCAGGCCGCATTCGTCAAGCATCGGTGGGTGGAGCAGGTAGGAAAGGGTGCGGAGCTCATCTGAAATGCTTCCGGTGAGAAATTCGCTCTGCAAGAGGATCTTGTTGCGCGACTCCGCGGGGAGCTCATCCTTGATCATGGACAGATTTATCGCCAGCAGAGCCAGCTTTTGCCCGGTGCTGTCGTGCAGTTCGCGCGCAATGCGGCGCCGTTCCTCGTCTTGGGACTGATAAAGCCGCCTGGAAAACTCGCGCAGCTCTTCTTCCTTATGGTGACTTTCGATCGCGATTGCCGCCATATGAATCACCTGTTCCATCAGATCCAGGTCTCGCTCACCGGGCGGCTGGGGTGTTGGATAAAATAAGATCAGAGCTCCTAGGATTTCTTTGTCTTTCGACAAAATAGGCACGGACCATGCCGCTTGAACGCCCTGACTAAGCGCCGAATCCCAGCAATTCGCAAACGACGGATCGCTTCGCAAGTCGGCAACCGGAACAGTTTTTCCCTGGTGTCCGGCGGTGCTGGAGAAACTGGTGTAGGAGGGTACTTTCAAGCGGTCGAACGTCGCGGCCCAGATCTCCGGAACTTTCGGCCCGGCCGCAAGCCGTAGATACGTCCCATCGTCATCCGACAAGAGAACTGTCGGGATTACTCCGGGCGACTTAGCGTCGATGAAGTTGCACAGTTCATTCAAGACTTCCATCATCGGTGCGCCTTGGGAAAGCATTCTGAGAACCTGCGTTTCTGATGTCGGTAGTTGCTGAGCAAGAGCTTGAGCCATGTTGTTCTCCTTCCCGAAGGACTGAACAGTCTTCTGGGCAAATGATTCAGATTTGCTGTATGCACAATTAGAAGGGCAGAACGGTACACGCATGGGTGTTGAGCCGTCTGTTCAATTCGGGACACCTCGTTTAGTGGGTGGCAACGCGGCTGTTTTGGCGTTGGGCTGAAATTCTTCGCCCGTCGCGGTCTGCTAAAGCGTGATGTGTACACAACTGAACAGACACACGTCCGTGCAACGCCTAGGGTGAGAGCGCAAGAGTCTAAAGCCTGCTTGATTGCACGGGGAGGATAGCGTCCATGAAAAGCTTATTCGTAGTGGTTTCGTTGCTTACCGTATTATGGTGGCCCTGGTCTTCCGGTAAAAAATATCGCATGACGGCCGACGCCAGTGTTCCGGCCGCAAGCGGGACTGTTCAAGCTCAGAAAGATAAGGCCAATGGAAACATCAACATGAATATAAAAGTGAACAACTTGGCTGATCCGACGCGCCTGACTCCGTCAGAGAACGTCTACATCGTTTGGGTCCGTCCAAGCGGCGGGGCGGCAGTGAAGGAGGGGGCTATTGGGGTGAACAACAGCCTGAAAGGCGAATTGAATGTGGTCACAACCTCAAAGGATTTCGACGTTTTCGTTACCGCGGAGCAAAGCGAAAGCGTGACCCTGCCATCTGGCGTCGAAGTTTTGCGGGCACATGTAAGCCCGTGATACAGAAAGACAACCTGATTTAGTGCGTGGCAGAACTGCTGTCTTGGGATTGGGCTCAACTTCCTCGCCTTATCGCGGGCCGCTAAAACCCGCGGGACGTGTATAGAAGTGAACAGACACGCGTCTCGGAAACGTCCAAGATGACATCGTAGAAAAGGACTGTTGTGCTGGCAAGTCAATCCGCTTCAGCTTCATTTTCCACGGCCCGCACCAGGGCTGAAGACAGCGAACAAAACGTTAATCGCTCGGCTTGTCTGGATAAAAACTCCAGTCCTCCGTCGCGTTAAAGCGGTTTAATTACGTTCCGTGCCAGATGAGCCAAGCTAGAAGTGTCTCGCAGTAGACAAAGGAAGGGGAAAAGGCCATGCCTCTCATTCAAATTATCGTAGCCCTGATCGTAGTGGGTGTTCTGCTTTGGCTGATTAACCGTTTCATACCAATGCAGCGAACCATCAAGTCGATTTTGAACGCAGTAGTGGTCATTGTCGTGGTGTTGTGGCTTTTGGATGTATTTGGACTGTTCCATTCTCTCGCGCGCATCCACGTTGGGGCGTAGGCAAGTCTGGATGAACGTTGAATGGAACTCTAAGATTACAAGTCTGATAACAGTCGGGGACCATCCGCGAGCTAAGGCAGCGGGTGCATCAGCACGCAGAAATTGGAGGCAACATCATGAAACGAATTGGAGTCATCAGCACAGCAGCATTGTTTCTGCTCCTGGGAGTTGCTGCGCCAGCTTACGCACGCCAGGACCAACAACAGAAACCGCCGAAACAGGAACAGCGAGCCAAACCCGCAAAGCGTCAGCAGCAAGCCAAGCCCGCAAGACAGCAGCAAGCCAGGCGGCAACAACAGCAGACCAAGGGCAACAACCAGCGACAGCAGCAGCAAGCCAGGCGGCAACAACAGCAGACCAAGGCCAACGACCAGCAACAGCAAGCCAAGAGGCAGCAACAGCAGACCAATGCGAATGACCAGCGACAGCAGCAACAAGCCAGGAGGCAGCAAGGTCAGCCGCAACAGCGCACAGGGCAACAATCCCGCGTCCAGAGAGTCAATATGCAAACTCCCCAGGTCCAACGCCAGGAGGAACAACAGCAACAGGGCGCCTGGCAAGAGCATCGCGCAAATAACTGGCAGTCTGAGCACCGCACCTGGCAGCAGCGCGGCGGCTACAACGGCTACCGTATTCCGGACGACCGTTATAATGGCTACTTCGGTCGGGATCACGCGTTTCGCATCTACAGTTACCCTGTGATGGTGGTCGGGGGATACCCACGTTTTCAGTACGACGGCTTTTGGTTCAGTCTTGTTGACCCATGGCCGGAATACTGGTCCAACAACTGGTACGAGAACGATGAAGTTTATATCGAGTACTCCGGAGACGGCTATTACATGTACGACACCAGATATCCGCGGGATCGAATTGCGGTCAGTGTCTACGTGAACTAAGGTTCACCGAAGGACGGTGAACTAAAGCAACCCAGAGCCTCAGCGCGGAAACTTCTCGAGAATTAGACCGCCGCTGAGGCAGGGTGCCTGAGGTCGGCGGTAAGTGCGCAAAGGAGACAGAAACCATGCTTGGAACCATATTGATTGTCGTCTTGGTCTTGGCACTTTTTGGAGCATGGCCGCGGTGGTCTCACAGTCGAAATTGGGGCTATGGGCCGACCGGCGGCTTGGGACTCGTACTCGTCATTGTTGTCATTCTCTTGCTTCTTGGTCGCATTTAGATTTTGCACCAACCGCGGAGGTGGGCGATGGATGAGTCTAGGCGGCGTGTAGTTAGATTCCTCGAGAAAGAAATCAAAACCTATAAGGCGCTCTCTCTATTCTTGTCGAAGAAGGGCATCAAGGAACACTTACAAGTAGGAGAGAAGAAAGCTCTGATCAGTCCGACATTCTACAAAGAAAGAATAAAGGAAGCGAAGAAGCTTATAAATGAACTCCGAACACCGAATTAGACCGCGAGCGTCTTCGAGTGGCGCTCTAAGTGGCTGGTGCCCGTGGGGCATTCGCATCGTCACCCTCCTCCTGCTGGCGATGATGTGCAGCAGTGCTTCGTTTGCATATTCCGTCCTCACCCATGAGGAAATCGTTGACCTTTTGTGGACCAGTGAGATCCGCCCGCTTCTTCTCAAGCGATTTCCAATGCTCACGGATGAGCAGATCAAAGAGGCACACAGTTACGCCTATGGCGGCGCGGTAATCCAAGACCTAGGCTACTATCCCTTTGGCAGCGTGGAATTCAGCGATTTGGTGCACTACGTTCGCAGCGGGGACTTCGTTCGAGAGCTGCTGTCGCAGAGCCAGGATGCGAACGAGTACGCCTTCGCCCTGGGCGCGCTGGCGCACTATGCTTCAGATATCGCCGGCCACCCAGCCGTCAACCGGGCCGTTTCCATCGAATATCCTAAGCTCCGAGCCAAATACGGCAAATCCGTCGAGTACGCGGAGAATCACAGCGCACATTTGAAAACCGAGTTCGGATTCGACATGGTGCAAGTGGCAAAAAATCGTTATGCCTCTCAGCAATATCACGATTTCATTGGATTCCAAGTGTCTAAACCGCTGTTGGAACGGGTCTTCCCCGTTGTTTACGGCGTAAAGTTGGAAGAGGTGCTGCCTCGCGAGGATCTTACCATCGGTTCCTATCGCTGGGCTGTGAGCCGGATGATTCCGGAGATGACCAAGATCGCCCTGCGAACTCATAAGAAGGACCTGATGCGCGAAACACCGAACTTCACAAAACGCAAGTTCCTCTACCGCCTGTCGCGTTCCGATTATGAAAGGCAGTGGGGTAAGGACTACAAGAAGGACGGATTCAAGACCCGCCTGTTTTCCATGCTCTTGCGATATATGCCGAAAATTGGCCCCTTCAGGAGCTTGGCGTTCAACAATCCCACAGCGCAGACAGAGGATCTGTATTTCAAAAGCATCAATGCGAGCGTCGACCAATACCGCGCCTTTCTCGAACAAATTCGCTCCGGATCGCTCCAACTGGACAACCGTGATCTGGACACGGGCAAGGAAACCGAGCCAGCGGAATACACGCTGACTGATGAAACCTATGCGAAGTTGTTGGGTCAGTTAGCCGGCCAAAAGTTCGATCTAACATCCGCAGACCTGCGCGACAATATTCTGCATTTTTATTCCGACCTTTCTGCCCCCATCGAAACGAAAAATGACACTGTTCGCTGGCAAAGTGTGCTGTCGTCTCTTGCCCAGTTGAAGTTGGTTACGCCAAGCCTGGTTGCTGGTGGGAGCCCTGCAAACTGAGTCTTATTGTTGCTCTGCAGTTCATTTGAACCCGTTGCCATATGGCTCGCGCTGAGGGCGCCCCCTGCAAGTAATTCTAAAATGTGTGCTTAAGTGGACAGACTAGTTTCCGGGGCCCATCTAACATAATCACGCAAAGAATTTCTCGCCATGGAGGTAACAATGAAACGATATTTAATAAGCGCAGCGTGTCTCGCGCTTGCAGCAGGTGTAGTGTACGCCGCACAATTGAACAAGGAACAAAAACGCTTGGAGAGTTGCGGGACCGTGATGCAGGAAATCATGGGCACCCCCGAGAACATCCCCCAAGAGGTGTTGGAGAAGACGGATTGCGTAATTGTTTTTCCCTCTGTCCTCAAGGCGGCGTTCGGGATCGGTGGAAGCTATGGTCGCGGAGCGATGGTGTGCCGAACAGGCAAGAATTTCAAGGGACCGTGGGGCGCTCCTGCGATGTATGCACTCGAAGGGGGCAGCATTGGCTTTCAAATCGGCGGGCAAGCAACCGATCTCATTCTACTGATTATGAATGACAGGGGAGCGAGTTCGATTCTCAGCAGCAAAGTTAAACTAGGAGCCGACGCCTCTGTTGCGGCAGGCCCCGTCGGACGTGATGCATCTGCTGACACGGATGCGTATCTCCGATCTGAGGTTCTCAGCTACTCGCGTTCGCGCGGCCTTTTTGCTGGCATTTCACTGGAGGGTTCCACGCTTCGCCCTGATGGCGACGCCACCGCAGATGTCTATGGGCGCAAACTCACGGCTAGAGAAATCGTCTTAGGCGGAAAGATTGGAATTCCTGCATCCGGCCGTCATTTGGTTGCTGTGCTGCAGAAAAATGCACCGCACAATGAATCAAAAGAATCGGCACACCAGTAGCAAAGCGGGCCCGAACATTACGTCGTAGTTTCGGGCCCTGTCACGCTGCACATAGCGGAGGGACCGTCGAAACTCGCCACCCGTTTATTGTCGGGGCATGGCCCGCTCTGAGGGCGAGCGTCGGACGGGACCGGATGAAAGCTGACGATATTTCTTGGTCTTCCAATATTTATGCAACCTACTAACGATGTCATCGAGAAAGGAGAGAGAACATGTCCGACAGGGATCAAATGGTGGCACTCCAAGAACAGATTCGCGTCAGGGCTTACGAAATCTACTCAGGACGAGGTCGCGCGGACGGTAAAGAGCTCAACGATTGGCTGACCGCTGAAAAAGAATTGACTGAGCAAAGCAGCGTTCTCATGCGAAAAACAACCATCGCGAGTTAATGCGGTGCGTCGCGGGCTCCGGCTGCCCTATCTGCCGTGTTCCGATCCCTTGCTTAAGAGTCATCCGTGACGCCGGTCGCCACTATATTCCGAATGGCCATTGGCGTCCAGCCAGGTCAGGAGCGAGCGGATGCTACCGTACGCCAGAGCAATACTTGAGTCAGCGGCACCATAATAGAGATTGATGGTGTCCCCATCTGCCGCCACGGTGTAGCCGCACGGAAATACGACGTCCTGAACATCTCCGTGGCGTTCGTACTCCGCCTCGGGCGCAAACATCCAGGAATCCCCGCGGATCAGGCATTTGTCCGGCTGCTGAAGATCAAAGAGAGCCAGACCCAGCCGATAGATAGAGCTCGAAGGCGTCCTGCGAACGCCGTGATAGATCATCAGCCAACCCCTCGAAGTTTCAATTGGGGGAGGCGATATACCAATTTTATTGGCATCCCACCACGCGCCACGACGGGCTTCCAACATGAGCTTGTGGTTGCCCCAATGGCGCAAATCCGGGGAGTAGGAGATCCAGATGTGCGCTCCGAGAGGTGTCATCGGACGATGGATCAATGCCCAGAACCCACCAATCCTGCGGGGCAGCAGCGCGGCGTCCTTGTCGTCAGGCGGCATGACCACGCCAAATCTTTCGAATTTCCGAAAATCCTCCGTGAGAGCTAACGACACTCCCGGACCACCACGAGAGTAGGAGGTGTAAGCTACCGCAAATTTCTTGAGTTCCGGCACATAGGTAATACGCGGGTCTTCGACGCCCCATACTTCCTCTGGGTATCGCTCGACATCAGGCAGCAGAGTTGGTTCACGATCGATCTGCCAGCCGTCGACGCCGTTCACCGAACGCGCGGCGCACAAGTGCGAGAGTCCCCGGCGATCTTCAACGCGGCACAATAAAAGGGTTGTGCCATCCTGGAGCAGGGTTGCGCCGGCATTGAAGACGCTGTTCATCGAGTAAGGCCAATTTTTTCGCGTCAGCACCGGATTGGCAGGATGCCGGAGAAATAGCGTCTCGTATTGTGTTATCGTAGCCTTCATGGAGACTTTCACGGAAATAACGGAGAGAACTTTCCGAAACTCGGCTTAGGTGATAAAACAACCACCGCTCAAACCTTCTTCCTTATGCCCCCTGCTTCCTCCATCTGACGCATCTCGAGGAGGGCCATCAGGAACGACAAAGTCGATTCAGCTCCCTGGTTTTCGTTTGCTCGGTCGGGGTGCAGGCCGTCTCGACAACCGCCAGTATCCGGATCATAGAGTGCAATCTGAAGATCGTTGCCTCCCAAGAACCAGTTGAAAGCCCGCCACGCTTCCGTTCGCCAGAGACCGCTTCCTGTTGCGCGATACGCCTCCAAGCAGGCTGAGACGACTGCACAAGCTTCCACCGGTTGTTGGTCGAATCGGGCCTTCTCGGTATTCTTCGAATAGAAACCCTGTGATCCGATGGGTACGAAATGACCCTTCTCCCCGCAACGCTGAATGGTAACCAGCCAGTTCAACGCTCCCAGTCCCGCTGACAGCATCTCTTCATTCGCCGCGCGGATCCCGGCCCGAATCAGGGCCTGCGGCAATCGGGCGTTTGAGTATGCGAGCCCGTCCTCAAACCAATTCCAATCAACGGAATGATTAGCGCGATAGAAATTGAACAACCGGCTTGCCAGCGCTTCGGCGGCAGTAAGAGCCGCGCAATCGCCCGGGAACGAATCGAGGTATTCCTGCAATCCCAGCAATGCGAAAGCGCACGCGCGCGGACTTTTGAATTCAACTGTTGCAGGAACCGCGAGTTCAAACAGGCGCCCCGCAGCTCCTCGCAGCCCAGCGTTCTTCGATCTACCGAGCACCGTTCCCAATGCCCATAGGCCCCGCCCATGACCGTCTTCTGAACCCTCCGGCTCCTGCCATTGGCGTTCATAGCTCAGACAATTTCGAAACCGTTTAGTGTTTGAATCAAACGCATGCCACAAGAAAGCCAGGTACCGGGAAGCTAAGTCGGGAAAACCCACGGGCATTCGGATTCCCGTCTCTTCCAGAAGCGTGGTTACAATTAACGCGCGCGCGTTATCATCTGATGTGTAACCTTCTGGATAGTTTGGCACGACGAAAACCGCATGTTCGACTATCCCCGTCTGATCCGTCATTCGCAGCAGGTGGTCCAGCTTTATGGTGGGAAGCTGGTCGAACGCTTTTACCGTGTTCTGGGCCGAAAAAGTAGCACGCGGACTTCGCAAGCGTTCATTATAGACGCTCTCAAAGCTCTCCATGTATTTCTGGGCCACCCGTTTCCATACCATATCTCTCGCGTACAAATACGCGCGCTTCCGCATGGCATGCCTTCCCGTTTCGTCATCCAGAAGTGCAATTGTTTTTGTAGCGATGGCCCCTGGATCATCAAAAGGAACCAACGCGCCCCGCTCGCCGTCCAGCAATTCAATGGCGTGCAAGTACGGCGTCGATATGATCGCTTTACCGGCGCTCAAGGCGTACGCAAGGGTACCGGAAACAACTTGCGCTCTGTGCCTATACGGAGTGATGTAGATGTCAGCCGCGCCAATCAATTCCACCAGTCCTTGAGGGCTCTCAAAACGGTTGCGAAAGATAACGTTGGCCTCAACACCCAGCTCCTTCGCCAGGGTTTGCAAGGAATTCCTGTATTTGTCACCCTCGTGGCGCAAGATATGGGGATGCGTCACGCCGGAAACCATGTATACAACATTGCTGTGCCGAGAGAGGATTTCTGGCAGCGCCTGGATGACATTCTCGATGCCCTTATTCGGCGATAGCAATCCAAACGTCAGCAGAACGCCTTTTCCCTCCGTGCCGAATCCGTCCTTATAGAAATTCGGGTCCGTGAACGGCAGGTCGGGAATACCGTGCGGAATCAGGTCAATTTTGTTGATGGGAACGTGGAACACTTCCTGCAGGATCTCTGCAGAATGTCGGCTCATGACGATTAAGCGATCGGATAGCTCCGCAATTTCCATCATCACTGCGTACTGGTCCGGATCTGGCTCGCGAAGGACGGTGTGCAACGTGGTCAAGAACGGCATCCGTAGGCGTCGCAGTAGCTCGAGGATGTGTCCGCCGGCACGGCCGCCAAAGATTCCGTACTCGTGTTGCAGACACACCAGATCGACATTGCTGAAATTCAGAAAATCCGCAGCTTGACGGTAGGAAGCAAGGCTGTTCTCCGCCAGTTCGAACCGCACTCTGGCGGGGTAATCGTAGCCCTCTTCGGTATCGTTAACCGGAAGCGCCAGCAGCTCCGTCGTGCCGTATTCCGCGTGTATGGCGTCGCACAAGTCTGTCGTGAACGTAGCGATTCCACAGCACCGCGGCAGATAATTCCCCACGACTGCGATTCTATTGGGGAGTACCTGGCGCGGCGGTGCTGATGTCAGAGTGATGGGTTTCTCTTCCAACACGGGAGATTGCATTTCGATCAGCGCCACGGTTTCCGTGAGAGACATTGTTATTTTCGTTTCTGACATTCGGTTTCCGGAGAGTCCAGACCTGCGGACTGCGTCGCCTTATTCGTGTAAAACGACCGTTAGCAATGACTTGTTGACTTTGATTTTGCCGTTGTATTCGATGAAGCCCAGTTTTCGGAATTTGTTCATGAAGAAATTCACGCGCGAACGCGTGGTGCCGATCATGCTCGCCAGAGTTTCCTGGGAGACTTTCGCAAGTATGCGGTCAGGTTCTTCTTGTTGCCCGTAGCGCGCGAGCAGCAGCAGTGTGCGCGCCAGGCGCTTCTCGCTGGAGTTGAAGAGTTGATCGATCAGATCTTCTTCGATGCGGATGTTGCGCGCGAGCATATACGAGATGAAGTGATCGGATAACTCATGCTCCAGGTGCAGCACCCGCAGCAACTCTTTTTTTTGGATGGCAAGAACCGTAGTGGGTTTGATCGCCGAAGTAGTGCCCATCCGGAGAGGCTGACCGGCCATGCATCCCTCGCCGAAAAAATCATTTGGGCCGAACATCGCAACCACAGCTTCCTTCCCAGATCCGTTCACCACGGTGAATTTCACGCCGCCAGTCTGGATATACATGACGGTCTCGGCAGCATCGCCTTGAGAATAGATTGTTTCGCCTCTCCGATATTCAACAACCTTTCTCGCCACACCTGCAGTATCGAGAAAAACCTGCGGATCAAAAGAATCAATGCTTCCATTATTTTTTAGCTTTTGTCGTTTCATAATTAGACTGCGTCACCAACTCCCCTGTGGACGTTCCGCTACCCCGTCCAGCCTACTAAGAAGGAGTGCCGCCAGACTGTACAAAAGAGAACAGTCGGACAGTCTCCCAATGCGGGCATAGACCTCACTACGACGTCGATTTGTGCCTTTTACCCTGCTCGTCTTTACTTCCAGTCCAGCGCCGTGTCGCCCTTTTCTTGCCGTCAAGCTGAAGCTGTTTCTCGAAGGCATTAACCTCCCGATGTTTTTGCATCGGCGCAATTGAGCCCTCCGGTTGCGACCGGCCCCGTGTTACCGTTTGCGTCTTACGGATTGTGAGCGGTTGAAAACTGAGCGGGTCCCGAAGGTTCTGCAGTTCCCGGTAATAGTAGAGCGCAGTTGGATGTTTTCCTTTGAGCCACAGCTTTTTCAGGAATTCCAGTTCTTCCTCAGTTGCATCGCCGCTTAGCGAAGAGTTCCGAAGGAATTCTTTGAAGCCAGCTTCCTCCCCGGAGGATTGCCCGGCTTCCTTTTCAACAAACTCGAATCTCTTGGGATGCCCAGGAGCCAATCTGCGGTTTAGCACAATCTCCATAGCAAAGGTTCCGAGGTCGATATCCCAGAATTCAATCAGCGGATCCAGGAACGTAACGCAGTTTTGAGCGGACACATGGAAGAGATCCGTGTCCAGAAATTCGAGGATAATGACCCGCATTTCTTCGTAGCTTCGGCCACTCAGTCGCGCCACCAGGTGCAGCCAGTTTTCACTTTCCAATTCTTCTTTGGCCACTCTCTTGACCACATCCAGGAGCTTCTGAGTGACCAGGCGCTCCAATTCCCCAAAAGGCTGTTTCTCAAAAATTGCGCGTACCTGTCTTTCCCGGTCGCGTGCGCATTTGCGAAGAATCAACTCTCGAACTTCTTTATGCAAGGGCGCGGGCGGGTCGGCCAGGCTTCTCCTCAGTTCCTCCTTGCGCTGGTGCTCGGCCAGCCCGGATAGATTGCCAGCGGGAAGTTTCAAGAATTTACCCATCTTTTCGTAAATGTCAGTTCGATCCGGTGCGGGAGGCAACTTCTTGCGCGTGAGCAGCTGCGAAATATAAGACTCCGTAACGCCGGCGGCCACGGCCAAGTCCTTTTGATCCAGCCTCAATTCCTCCAACCGTTGTTTCACCGCTAGACAAACATCCAAGGAACGCCTCCGCCAGAGTTCACTGAAATAAATTAACCGATGCAAATATTCACAGATTGTACTTGACAAGTCAAGTTAATTAACTCATGGTGGTTAATGTACTGAGGGAGTCTTAAGGTAATCTAAACTAAATGGGGTTATCTGTCATAGGCCCTTGGCCACAACAACCAAGGAGGTTGTCATGTATGCACGCAAAGTTTCTGTGCAGTTGAAGCCCAATAGCGGTGCGGAATTCACCCTAAGGATGGAAAAGGACATTCTTCCCCTGCTCCGCAAACAGAAGGGTTTTCAGGACGAGATCACCTGCGTTACCACAGGGCACAAGGAAGCGTTCGGATTGAGCTTGTGGGAAAACAAAGAGAGCGCGGAGACTTATGGCCGCGGACCCTACGCCGAAGTGACGAAGTTGCTCGCGGGAGTCGTCGAGGGAATTCCCCAGGTTGATAGCTACGAGGTTTCCAACTCAACCTTCCACAATGTCGCCGCTGTTGCAGCGACGGCCAAGAACTAAAGAAACCGCTCTGGGCAGGGGTGGGAAGATTCTGCCCCTTCCAGTTGACGCCGACGCAAAACGGTAGAACTTACTCGATCGAGAACGAAGGGAAGCAAGGCGTTTAAATGGCCACGAAAATCATGAGCGGATTTCCACTGCGGCGCTGCTCCTGGTATTACACGCCCATCGTTCCCATTTTGAGCACCTGTAGGATGATGCGATGGCTGGATGCGGTTTGCCTCAAACAAGTCACTTTTAACATGAGTTTAATGACGCATGGCACCACGAAAGAGCGAGGAGTCGACAGTGGCACGTGAGATCACCACGGGGACAATCCTAATCAAGGATTACACCTTCCTGCCCAAAGAACTGCATCTCGAAGCCGAACCCTTCATATCGGGCTGGGGGCTCGTCAAGAATTTCGACGGATATCGATTGGATCGAGACATTCGGAAAGCAGGATGGCATTTCTTCTTCTTGGCGGGCCAAATTAAGATGACTGTATTCGGTATTGACAGACAAAAGATGGTGCGCAGGGCTATCGTGCGGATCCTGGCCAGCCCAAGGTCGGAGGGATTCAATTCCCTGGAGATCACTCGAATGGCCTCAAAACGCTTCCTCGGAGTGCCCTACATGAGAGTCGGCGCGCAATCACGGCACATTCAGGAAGGTTTGTTTCTTTTCTCTGCAGAAGGCAGCCGGAAGCTGGGCGAAACAAACTTTACTGTCGCTCGGGGTCAAAGCACGGAGCCCACGAGCCCCAAAGAACTTGCTTCCGAAGGAACGAGCTGGCAGTCCGGCACGGCAACCACGGCGAGTCTGTAATTGTTTGAAAGGAATGCCCAAATGAAAATGATGCGCAAATCGATGATCGCTCTTGCACTGCTCCTGCTTTCCACTCCGGTGATGTTTGCCCAGGATCTTTCGAAGTACCGGAATTTTTCGTTGGGCATGGATTTAACCGATGCTTCAAAGCAGGTTAACGAAACCCCGGCCGACGCCAGCGTCGTCCATCAAGGTTCACCATTGATTCAGCAGTTGATGTGGTGGCCCGTGCAACCTTACCAATCCCCTGCAACGGCGGCATCGGTCCAGGAGATTCTATTCTCCTTCTACAACGGCACCCTCTACAAGATCACGGTGACTTATGAAAGTTCCGCAACGGAAGGTTTAACCGCTGAAGACGTCGTGAGGGCCGTTTCGGCGAAATACGGTACTGCAACGACACCGGTTGCAACAGTTGCTCCAAACATCGCGGCCGACAGCAGCGCCGCGGAAGCTATCGCTTTCTGGGAGGACGCTCAATACTCGCTGACCCTTTCCCGTTCTTCTTTCTCGAGTGCGTTTCAGCTTGTCCTGTTTTCAAAACAACTGAACAGCCAAGCCAACGCGACAATTGCCGAAGCACTGAAACAGGAACGCGACGGCGCTCCACAAAGGGAAATCGCGCGCGTGAAGAAACAGATCGACCACCTAGAAACAACACGGCAGGCCAATTTGAAGGCGTTTCGGCCTTGAGGTCGGCCCCCAAGCATGACGCGGTTTTTTTGAATTTCAGAAGGGATTGAACGGAGATTAATGAAGTGAAGCGTATGACGCCGTGAGTGTGCCGGCAGATCTGCATGTATGCCCAAATCTTGGTTCAAGGTTCAAATCCTAGCGGGCCCACCAAATCCACCGTGGCAGAGAAGATTTTGGAAAGTGTTTTGCGCCGCGGGCAGGCGGTCAGAAGGATTTTTTCACGCGAATGTCCACCGCATATCCGCCGTTTTGATCGCGCAGCACGGACACGGAGAAGTGCTTCGTGGCGCTGTATTGTAGTTGAACAGCGGTGTCCTGCGTGGCGGACACGTCCGTGCTGAACGTCAGAAGCAGGCTCCCGGTGACCTGCTCTTGGATGGCAATCTGCGCGCCAGGCCCGGATTGATTGCTGCCCGCTGTCGGGCTGATCGTCAGCTGCGAAAGGCCCGTCAAATTTTGCAGCTTCCCGCTGATCTGGCTGCCCACGCCTTGAGCCAGCACCGATTCCGCGCCAACGCTTGCGGGCGTGCTTCCCGCGGCGGCAGCCTCTTCCGTGGTTTTTCCGAAGGCAAGCAAATTGATGATGTCCGACGGCGAGAGCGGCGGAACTGAAGTGTAGTTGGTTCGCAGGCGCTGGATGGGGCCGACGAAATTCAGAGTGATGTCGTACTGGCGCACAGTGGTCTCGACGTACATATTCACCACAGGTTCGGTCTGGACAGGATTGGCAAACGAAATAGTCCCGCTTTGCACCTGGTAGCGCTTACCCATGAAGAAAATGTCGCCGCCGGTCAAAGCTACGCGGCCGAGTATGACCGGATCGGTTGCGGTTCCGATGACATTGAGATTTGCGGAGCCGGCCATGCTTACCTGGCTGCTCGCGAGCTGCAGTTCTCGCGTAGACTGCAAAGAAACGTTTAGTTTCATATGCTGCATGAAAGGAGAGGGGCTGGAAACTCCAGAACTACCGGAAAACCCGCTCATGAGCGTCGCTACGTCAAATTGTTGCGTGAAAGAAAGTTCGTCGAGCCGCACTTGGCCGGAAAGCTGCGACGCTGCGGTGGTGCCGTTGAATTGCAGATTGGCGGTGAGAACGGAACGAATGCCTTGCGGGTAAAGAATGCGCATGCGGTCGCCCTGAAAAGAGAGATTGAAGGAAGTGGTTTTTCCAAATCCGATCGAGCCTTGCGCGGAGAGTGTGCCTCCGCCAATCTGCGCCTGGAATTGCCTGATATCAATCCGTTCGCCAGTGAGTTGAAATACCGCGTTCCAATTCTCAAGCCCAACAGGGCTGCTCTCGGTGAAAAAGGACGCATTGACGACGCGAATTTGTCCCTGCATGCCCGACGCGAGGGCGCGCATGCGCCCTTTGGCCGCGATGTTGATTTCAATTCTGCCGGAGCTTTGCACGGAAGGTCCAAAACTCTGCAATGCGGCAAGATTCACGGCGCCATTGATGGCCAGACTTGCAGAGGCGCCGCCGTTTTTCACTGGAATGCGCCCCTGAATCTTGAGGTCAGTGCCGGTGCCCGTCAACTCGGTGGGGTTAACCGTCGCAATGTCGTCGGCGTAATCAACTCTCAGCGGACGCGCCAATTCGAGGTGAACGGACTGGTACGCAATGGTGAACTTGGGAATATCCACCTGGGCGTTGAGTGCCGCAATATTCTTGAGCGGCCCGTTCGCCGTCGCATGCAGCGCCGTTTGCCCTTCGACTTGGCGGGCTGACGGGAAGTAAGAAGCGAGTAACGGGCCAATCGCCAATGACGGAACATCCAACGTGGCGTGGATCGGATATTGTCCGCTTAATTCGATATTGCCAGCCAAACGCGCCTGTGTCCGCGCCTTGCTGGCGGTGACGGAAAATGTCGCTTGCCTCCCGTTCAGGTCGAAATGGGCTTGCGCCTGCGAAATGGACTGGCCGCGTACTTGAAAGTTGACAACCTGCAACATCGCGGTCGCCGAAGGCCGCTGCAACGTTCCATGTCCGCTCGCAGAGCCTTTGATTGTGCCCGAGACGCCGAATTTCTCAAGCTTGGCCAATTGAATCTGGCCCAAATTTAAACCCGGCGTGCTGACACTGGCCTGATAGATCTTCGTGTTGAGCGCGTAAGCGAGTTTGGCGGAAATATTTCCAGCCGGCATTTGCGCTTTGACCGTGACCGCGATGGATCTTCCCGCGAACTGCAGGTTCCCACCCAGCGATTTGACCTGCTGATTCCATAGCGATGCTTTGGTGATTTGAAAATGACCCGCGCCATTTAACTTGCTCTTTGAGCCGGACAAATTCACATTTGCCCCGAGAAAGCCGCTAACCGGGTAATGTTTTCCGGCGACGCGCTCGACCTCTGCCAGCGAAATGCCTTGCATAGAACTGCGGAGCTGAATCGCGCTGCGAGCGGTCAGCGACCACTGCTGCAATCCAATCTGGCCATCAAAGGTGATCTGGTTGTGAGGACCATTTTCCAGGATGCCGTTGTGAATGGCCGCCTGCGACGAATTTAAAGCGAGGCGCGCCTGAAGTGAGTGCCACGATGTTCCGTCGATCTGAAGATTCTGCGCGGCGAGGCGGCCTTGCACGCGCGGGCTTTTTACGTGTCCTGAAACCGCGCCAGTAAATTGTAATGCTCCATTCAATCCATAAAGGCTGGCGCTGGCGGCAGAAGTGGTTGTGTTACTTGGAGAAGACCGAAAACGCCGCGCCACTCCTATCGCAAGTGTGCTCAGTTGATGAAGATTGGTCGTGGTGGCGCGCACACTTAGTTGCGCGTTGCGGCTGAGCGTTCCCGCAAGCGCAAACTGCGTAGCGCCGATTTGCAGCGAGGATGGCCGAAAGGTAGCTACGTCGCGCGCAGCGTCATAGCTCACGTCAATATGGCCCGCGAGCGGAATTTCCGCGCCGCGCGGGAGCCGATGCGACGGGTTCCGAATTTCGACGAGCGCGTGCGCTTGAAAATCGCGCATGCTGCTGGCAACCGCGTTCACTGAAATATTTGTGACGCCGAGCAGCCGGACGCGCTGCATTGAGTGAATTTGTGTTTTGGCGAATTGATCCAAGGTTGAGAGCGAAGCTCCGCGTAGATTTACGTTCATATGCGAAAGAGGATGGCTCGCCACGTGGGCCATTTCCAGATTTGCAGAGAGCGAACCGCCCAGCGCCTGCGCGGAAATTTTCCACACATGAAGGTTGCCGCGCTCCAGACTGTAATATCCCTCGAGAGAGCGCATATTGGACGCAACTTGCCGGTACTGAATCGCAAGAGCTTTGCTGCGAAAGTCGCCGGTCACCTCCAGAGTATCCATAACCGTTGCGCCGGGCGTATGGTGATATACGAATTTTCCGGCCGTAGCGAGCTTTCCGCTCACCGGGAGCGATCTGTGAAGCGCATCGGCGAGGTCATTCGTTAACAGCTCGGCGCTGTACCTGCCGTCAATGTGCGGCGACGAGAAATCCGTCAACTGTCCGTCCGCGGACAGATAAGAGCCGCCGAAATGGATGCTCAACGGATGCAAATCAAACACTGAATCGGTCAATGTGAAAGACGCTTGCAAGCTGTGCTGAACGGGCGCGAGCGTATCGCTGGAAAAAGTCCCCTGACGATATTGCAAAGCTCCGGAGTATGCCTGATCCGCTGCATCGAAGCCGATTTTCGAGCGCAAATCGTGGAACTCGGCCGAAAGAGGAATTTTTTGGTCGCGCAGATCGAGCTCTCCGGACTGCAGCGTGAATTTCCGGACTTCCAGGTTCAGCAGAGTCCGCACGGTGCTGCTGTTTGGGTTTTTGCTTGGCGGATGCGGCATGTTGCTGTCCCCATTTTTGTCCACCAAAAAATGGATTACCGGCTGGTCCAATGTGACAAACGCCAGGTGGATTTTATTTCTGAACAATGGAAGAAAATCGATCTGCGCGGCAGCGCGATGAACCGAAAAAAACGGTGGCTGCGCCGCTCCGCTGCGTCCAAAAATAACCACATCGCGCAGGTTCACACCTAAACGCGTCCAGGCGAGCGACATCGATCCGATGTGAACTTTGGAACCGAGGCTGGATTCAGCCTTCTGCGTGACTTTCGCCAGCAGAAAACGATTGACCGGAGGCGTATGAACGAGCACCCATGCTCCGCCAACGAGGATAATAATTGACAGAATTAGGATCGCAATTGTGCGTCCGGCAATTCGTTTGATGTTCATGATTCACCCGGCTGCATTGAAACAATTCCCCACAACATCAAAATGCCTGCCCCAAAGTTATAAAATATTGCAGGGCCTTCACTCCGGGAACCGAAGTGAGCCGGTAACCGATATCGAATCGAACTGGCCCTACAGGCGTCTTGTAGCGCAGGCCGGCGCCAAGCGTATTCGTGTAGTTGCTCACGAACTGATTGAAATTGGCGTGGCTGTACACGTTCCCGCCGTCATAGAAGAATACTCCGCCGAGATTATTAATTATCGGCAGCGGAAAGCGCGCCTCCGAATTCAATATGAAAAGCATGTTCCCGCCCACTGGAACGCTGATGAGCGTGCACGTGCTGGCGTCGGTGGGATTGCTGCAAATGGTAACCGGTCGCTGAGGGCCAGCGCCGTTGATCGGGAATCCGCGCAAAGAATCCGCCCCGCCGGAAAAGAAGCGCTCGCTGAGCGGCACAGTGCTGCCGGCGAATGGAATAGTGAAGCCTAAACGAACGTTACTCGCCCAGGTGAGCCATGGGCGCACCGGAACGTAAAACGCATTTTGCCCCAGCAAGCGCACGAAATCCGCGCTGGAGCCAAACGCGCTAGGAGTGATTCCAAAGTCGAACGTCTGAAATATTCCTCGATGCGCGTCGAGCGGGTTGTCGCGCGAATCCCGAATGTATTCCGCAGCCACAGTCGAAGTGCGAACGTGCCGATCTTGCGGCAAAACGAGGTCCGGAATCAGAAGGTTGCTTAGTCTGGTCTGCTGATAGACGTACCGGAAAATAATGTCTTTCGAGCGCCGCGCGTCAAGCGGCTTTTCAACCTGAAAAGACCCCTGCCCCAGCACCGCGGTGAAGATGGGATTCTCAGTGGTGCGCGTGCCGGAGAGCGAGGCCAGTGAGCTCCAACCAGAGCCAACAAAGTGCGGGTCGGAATAGCTCAAAGACCCGGTTTGGCGCAGGCGCGAAAGTATGGTGGCGATCGAGGCAGTTTCCGCTCGCCCTAAAATATTGCGCCGGTCAAATTCAAATGAACCTCGCGGGGTTAAAATGCTCTTCTGGCTCACGCTGAATTTGCTGCCTAATCCAATCTGCGGCAGCCCTGGGATAGCAACAAAGCCCAGCGGCAGGTTGCCATTGCGCGGAATGATTTCCACGCCGCCGCCGAATTCGATGGTGTTGCGCTTGGATTCGTGGACTTCCACCAGCACATCGTCTTCCGTTTGAGTGGTGACCGGACGGCGCGGCTGCACGCTGGCCCAATCAAAAATTCCGAGATTGTACAGTTCGTTCTCCGCTTGATAAAAGTGCCCTTGGCTCAGCGGTTGCGCCGGACTGACGTTTGCTTTTGTTGTGCTTTCGATGAACGATTCGCGCGTTTGCTTCTGCCCCAGATACACCACATCGCGAATGTGCGCCTGGGGCCCTTCCTTGATTTGGTAAGTCACGTCCATGCGATGCGGATGGCCGGCCTCTTTGGTGACGCTGGATTTAAATTGCGCGTTCAGGTATCCGTCATCGAAATAGCGCGCCAGAATCGTGTTGCGGTCCATTTGCAGCAGGTGCGCCGAATAAGGCTTGCCCTTCGCCAGATTCAGCGAACTGGCCTGCACAGGTTTCGAAGTGTCTCCCTCGATGTGCAACGCCGCGACTGTGTACTGCGGCCCTTCGTCAATCTTGAACGTGACCTTAACGGCGTTGGTCTTGCGCACTTCTGCCGTAACAGAAACATTCTCGAACCCTGCGTTCTTATAAAGCGCCTCGATGGATTGAACGCTTTTGCTTACCAGCTCATCGCTAAAAGATCCGTGAGAAATGAAGTTGAAAATGTTGAAGATGAAGTGGCCTTTTTTGACTGCGACAAGCGCGGTGAGCTTGTCTTCATCAAAATGACGATTGCCCTGAAAATTGATGCCTGCCACGTGATAACGCTTGCCCTTATCAATCGCATATACAATGGACGTTTCGCCGGGCTGCCGTGCGGTTTGCACGTGTACGCTGGCGTCAAAAAATCCTTTGGATTGTATGTAATTCAAAAGATTGAGCCGGCCCTCGTAAATCAGCTCTTCATCCGCTGCGCCCTCCTGATAGATAGGAATCAGTTTTTTTTGCGTGCGCTTCCACAAATGTGCGCCCGTGATGCGAATCGAGACTTGCGGCCCCAGTGCGACTTGATAGGTAAGCAAAGCGCGATTGTCGCTGGGATTATAGGAAGCGGACACGAAGCGAATGGTCGGCGCGAGGCGGCGCTCTTCCGTAAGTTCGCCGCGCATGCGGGCAACGCCCTGGTAAATTCTGTGTATGGAATATTTTTGCCCGCTGTGCAGCGAAGAACGCTTCAGCTTGGCCCACAGTGAGTTCATCGCGCCGCGCAGCTTTGCTGCTTCAGCCGGCGTCACGCCTTCGATGCGTATCTCCCCGACGCGAGCGAGCTTGTTCAGATGGCAGTCGAAGACCAAATTTACGATTTTGTGCTGCTGGTCCCACTGCGCCTGAGGAGTCACCGCAGCGAGAAAATATCCGTTCGTCTGAAAAAAGTGCAGCAGCGCCTTCTGTCCTTGTGTGAGCAGGTCGTTGGTGAATGCCGACTGGGCCGGAATATTCACTGCTTGCAGCAGCCGGGTGTAGGGAAATGCCGAAACAGCGCCCGGAAAAGAGATGAGCCCGATGTAATAAGCAGGTTCCAGAACAAACACGAGCTTCAAACCATTGGTTTGCGGCGTGACCACCAGGAGTACCTGTGAAAACAATTTGGTTTGCTGCAGAGCCTCGATACTTTCACGAACTGCGGATTGCGAAAAAGGCTGCCCCGGTTTTTGGAGGATCATCTTTCGGAATGTGTCAGTGTTCATCAGCGGCGTGGCTGACACGTCGACCGTCCCGACTTTGCGCCCCTGAAATCCAGCGTATGAATTTGGCTGCTGCTGTTGTGCCGACGCGAGGCAAGCGCCGGCGAAGAAGAACGCCAGGAACGGTGTCAGGTGCCACAACCTCCTGATGCGGCTGATGCCGCGCAAAACGGCTGGCCTCGTTGCGCGGCGTGTCACGCTGCTACTCCTTCTCCATGAACGATTCGCACCGCTTTTTCCGCCTCCGCCGCGCCCAGCAAGATCAGGTTGGCGATGTAAATCCAAAGCAGGAAAACAATGAATCCCGCAATCGCTCCATAAACTTTCGAAATTGACGCATTGTGGCGCACGTAAATGTTCATCCCTTCTGTCGCCACCACGAACGTAAGCGAGACGATAATGCTGCTGGCTGGAAACCACCTCCACGGCCGCCTGGTATCCGGCAGAAAATGGTCGATGAGGTCGAATCCGAGGCACATCAACAGCAGGGTGAGCGCGAACCGCAGGATCCCCCATGGGAAGTGCAGAATGCCTGCGGATGCCAGCGAATTGCTGAGCGCCATCCGCATCCAGTGGCCGAGCGTCAAAGCTGCAAAACTGGCGATGAAGAAGAGAGCCGCCACAAACGTCGCAATAAGGGCGATGCCATACTTCTTCCAAATCCTGCGTGTGTCAGGAACTCCATGCGCCTTGCTTAAGCCCTCCATCAGGCTGACAAATCCTGCGGAAGAGCTCCACACCATTCCCAAAACGCCAAGCGAGAAGAAGCTCTTGTATCCCCGTGTGAGATCCAAGATGGTAGAGAATAGCAAGTGTCGCGAATCCATCGGCAAGTACGTGATGATCCATTGCGCGAAGGTCTGCCAGAGGTTTGTGAATGGCAGCCATCCCACAATGGAAGCTACCACCAGCAAAAATGGGAATATTGACAACGCGAAAAAAAATGACATTTGCGCGGCGACATCGAGGCAATCATCGGCCATAAACCCGCGCCAGCTTTGCCGCAGCACTTCCATTCGCGATTTTCTGCGGCTTCCGGCGAAACGCTCCTCGCTTGCTGAGGCTTGCCCGAGCATGTGATAGATGTGGCTAACCCGGCTGGCATTTCAGTGGGGCGCTGCGGAACGCGATGACCCACGTTCTTAGAATCCAAGAACAGAAGGGCAGAAGCTATCCTGTAATCGCTGTAGTGCTAAATCCTAGTGCGTTCTAAAGGATTCACAAACACCAATACGCTAACAGGCGGAACGTGCTCTAGCGTTTGTATATAACTCCTCCTTTCATGACAAAAGACACGTTTTGCACCACGCTAATGTCATCCAGAGGATTCCCGGGCACGGCGATAATGTCGGCGAAATAGCCGGGTTTTAATTGCCCAATTTCATCCTGCCACGCGAGAACTTTAGCTCCGTTGAGCATGTCCGCCTGCAGCACCGCCAGCGGCGACATCCCGTACTGCGCCATCAAAACGAGTTCGCGCGCCTGCGTGCCGTGTGGGAAGGGCCCTACATCGGAGCCAACCGCCATCGGCACTCCCGCCGCGATCTGTTTCTTGAATTGCTGCACGTGATAATCGAGCATCGCATGTTCGTACTTGGCCTGCGCCGGCGATGCCGCGTAATCTGCGAAATACTCTGAAATCGTAAACGTAGGGACGGCCGGAATGTCCTTCTGGCGCATCAGCTTCATAGTTTCGTCGCCCAGCTGAAAGGCGTGGTCGATGGATTCTGCTCCAGCCTCCGCGGCGTAAAGCGTTCCGGGCTCGCCCATGTCGTGCACTCCGACGCGTGTTCCCAAACGCGCGGCCTCCTGCACCGCGGCCCGCAATTGGTCTTCCGTGTATTGATATGGCGAATGAAAAACGCCGTCGCGCAGCGAATCGCGGCCAGTCTCGTAAATTTTGATGAAATCCGCGCCCTCCTTGATTTGCTCGCGAATGGTTTCGATCAGTTGTTCCGTGTCATTCGCATAATCAGCGTTCGAGAACACGTGTTGCGTGGGATTGAAACCGATGGCGTCTTCGTGCCCGCCGAGAATGGAAATCGCGTTCCCGCAAACTCGCAGACGCGGCCCCGGGATGGAACCATCGTTGATCGCGTTACGCACCGCTGTGCTCGCCGCATCTCCTGCGCCTTCCGTGCCCATGTCGCGTTCTGCGGTGAATCCGGCCATCAAATCGGCGCGCGCCGCAAGCGTGGCTTGAATGGTCCGTTGCGGAACAGACTCGCGCACCGTCTGCATGCCTTCGTTGCCCGGATGCAAAAACAGATGCACATGCGCGTCTATCATTCCTGGCATCAGCGTGCGATCGCCGAGATCGATAATTTCAGCGCCAGGAGGATGCGTCACCGTAGTGCCTGCTTCAGCGATGCGCTCGCCGCGCACCAACACTTCTCCCGGAGAAAGCATTTTCCCGGAAGCGACGTCCAACAGGCGCGCTGCGTGAAGAACGATCGCGCGCGCAGACGCGGTTTCATTTTCAGTTTGCGCGGAAGCAGGTTGGAAATGGAAGGCTACCGCTAAAATCACCGCGAAAATGATGAAGAAACGTTTTGGTGTCATAAGGCGCAGATAATACCATCTCGCTCGCCCGCTGCTCATATGATTCAATAGCAAATTCGGTTTGCAGGCAGATGCAAATGCTTTGCAGCCATCGCTTTTCGACGGAATGAGAATGACGAACTCGCCAAAAGCGCCAAAAGAGTTGAAAAAGGCGGTGATTCTTGCGCGCGGCCTTGGAAAAAGAATGCGTCAAGCGGATCCCGCTGCGTCGCTCCCAGGCGCACAGCGTCACGCTGCTGATGCTGGAATGAAGGCCATGATTCCGATTGGGCGGCCCTTCCTCGATTTTGTTCTTAGCGCCCTCGCAGACGCCGGAATCAGCAGCGCGTGTTTGATTGTCGGTCCAGAGCACACAGCCATTCGCGAATACTACAAATCGCTCGCGCCGCGCCGCATCGAAATCCATTTTGCAATTCAGGAGCATCCCATCGGCACCGCCAATGCCCTGCTCGCAGCGCGCGCATATACCGCAAACGATCCATTTCTTACTCTCAACTCGGACAATTACTATCCCGTCGAGGTTTACAAGGCCTTGCGTTCTCTGGAGGAGCCGGGGCTGCCGGCCTTTGAACGCGAAGCTCTTCTGCGAGAGAGCAACATTCCGGAAGAGCGAGTTCGCGATTACGCGCTGCTGCGCATCAGCGATTCCGGATATCTCGAAAAGATTATCGAGAAGCCTGGCGCCCTGCTGTCCGATGCGCGGGCCGGAGAAGAGGTCTTCATCAGCATGAACTGCTGGCGATTCGATTCCGCCATTTTTCGCGCCTGCGAAGCCGTGCCCCGCTCGCCGCGCGGCGAATTCGAGCTCCCAGAAGCCGTGCAGTCCGGCATCGCCAACCTCGGCCTGCGATTCAAAACCATTCCATTTCACACTGGCGTGCTCGATCTTTCCCGCCGCTCGGACATCGCCAGCGTCGCCGAGCGCCTGCGCGCCGTCCGCGTCGTTCTATAGCTCGCTCACAGGTCGCGCACCTGAAAATGGTAAATCGCAATCACTAGCGCGATGAGCAGGTAGAACCCGGCGTAGCCGATCATCGTGGGGCTATGATTGAGAATCGTAGGACGCCCAAACGCAGGGTGTTGTAGGTGAGCGTTGTAGTAACTATTTTTTTTTGATTTTTCAGTTTCAGAGCTTCGACGCCGATTTTGCCGCCAAGCCGCGCTGCATCTCGCTGGCTTTACGGGAAACGAGGTTCAGGCCATGTTCATGCGCTTCATGAGCAAGCTCGCCGAGGTGCGCGCGCGCGGCAGATGGGTTGACGCGCATTTCCAGTTCGCCGAGCGCGAGGCGCGCGTCGCACTCGATGCTGTAGTAGCCAAGCTGGCGCGCCGCGGAGCGGACATTTTCGAGTTTGCGGCGAGGCGCCGCGAAATCTGGCCTTGTGCCAGCCTTGGCACGCGCCGCGATTTCCGCCGCTTCGATGCGCGCATCCATGATTGCGGCGGGCAGCTTCAGGTCCGGATCAGTACTGCTGGCGCTCAGAGCGATTGCCTCGGAGACGGTTTGGCGCGCGTCAGCGAGTTTGCCCTCGCGGAGCAACACACGGGCCAGATCCGTTTCTGCGTGAACTTCGTCCATCACCGCATTTTCCGCACGAAATTCCGTTAGAGCTTTTCGCAGCGCCTGCTCGGCCGCCGAAAATTTTCCTTCCTCAATGGAAACCTGCGCCAGCGCCGCTTCTGCTTCCGCAACCGAGAGTTTGCTGCCCTTCTGCTGAAAAATGCTCAAAGCCTCCTGAAAGCTCTGCTGCGCGCCGGGAAGTTCGTCGGAGACGACCTGGATACTTCCAATGACCATGCCGTCATTGGCAATGTCGTTGACGTCTTTCGTGCGGCGTCCTATCTCCATGGCCTGCTCGGTGTAATGCTTCGCGCCGGCAACATCGCCTTCATACAGCCGGAGCGAGGCGATGCTGTAGAGGGCGTATGCGATCCCATTCGGATCGAAAACTTCAATCTGCTTTTGTGCGCGCGTGTACTGGATTTCGGCTTCGTGCAATTGGCCGCGGAACACGAAGATATCGGCGAGATTGCTCAGCGCTGCACCCGCGTGCAGCAGGTCGCCGCATTCGGTCCAGGTTGCCGCGGCCTGGCGGTAGAGCTTTTCGGCTTCGGCGATTTGGCCCTGGTTCTCATAGCCGATGGCCATGTTGTTGAGGACCACACCGGTTTTTTCGTGTTCGCCTAAGGGTGTGAGCAGCGCCAGGGCGCGTTTGTAAAGCTCGCGAGCCCCCTCAAGGTCGCCAAGCGAGCCGCGCCGGTCGCCCATGGTGCGGAGCGCGTCAGCGGCGTAAAGATGATTGCCGGCGGCCATGAAAATATCGTAAGCCTCTTTGCAATAAGCTTCGCCGCCTTCGGGATGTGCTCCGTAAACCACGTTAATGCACTCGGTCAGCCGAAAGTGAGCGTAGAGAAGTTTTTGTCCCCGGGAAGCGGCTTCAGCGGCGGCCTTCTCAAAAAACGGCTGCGCCGCGCTCGCGCCTCCGGAATAGGCGTTAAACTGGCCCTGCCAAAAATCGATGCGCGGATCTTCAGACTCGGGCGGCGGCAGCTTCCGGAGCTGCTGAATTATGGCCAGGGCCTCATCGCGGTGAGCGGGATTATTGAGTGCAATGATCAGCTGTTCGGCATAATCGACGCTATCAGGATAAAGCGAATAGAGTGCACGATAGGCGCTAACCGCTTTGTCCGGGTTTTGAGTGCTCAGGTAATACGAGCCTTCAATCTGCAATTTATCCACTTCGGGAAGAGCGGAAGAAAGTTCGTAAGCGGTTTTGATTTCAGCTTTGGCCTTCTGATCATAACCCAAGCCAGCCCACGCTCTGTAAAGCATCAGGTGAACGAGCGCAAAGTGCGGTGCAAGCTTTTCCGCTTGCAGGAAAAGATCTTTGGCAGCTACGACATCGGCGTCCCGCAATTTGGCCAGTCCGAGAGAATAAAAACGGTTGGCATCGGGATCGGAAGGCAGAGACGAGACCACACTAACTTCCTCCGATTCGCTGATCATGGGCAAGTCGAGACGCTCCCGCAACGCGACACCTACTTTGGCCACAAGCCCGAAGAATTGTTTCTCGCTGCCCGTCTCCTCGCCCTCGTACAAAATTTCGCCGGTTTGCGCATCCTGCAAACGAAAATCCACGCGCACGCTGCCGTCCTGCGGGTCTCCAAGAGCCGCGAAAGAGCCCAGCACCAGAAGGTCGCTATCGAGCGCTTTTCCGATGCGCGAGGCCGTTTGCTGGCTTAGCGAATCAGTCGTCGACCAGGGCGAACCGATGCGAAATTGCGCCACATTTTCGCCGGGGACAACGCGCAGCTTGCCGCCTGCGCCAAGTTCAGTACGCAACATTTCAGCGAGCGCGGTGGAAAGCCAGGCGTCGCTAGCTCTCCCGGAAGCGTTCTGAAAGCCCAGCACTGCGACTGATCGGCGCAGGGAACCAACATCAACATTCGATGGCGCGGCAGGAGCTCGAACAACAGGCGGGCGTTTGAGAAAAACGAAAAACAGAACGGCGGCGACAATCCCCACGGCCGCTCCGACCGGATGCAGCCAGCGGCGGCGCGAAATTCCAGGCGAAGGTGGCTGCACGCTGCCAGGAGAATTATTTTTTGCAACTGGCGCCGGAACAGCGGCAGGAATTTCAGTTTCGACGAGGACCGGAGAATCCTCCACCATAACTGGCGCGATGAAGCGATAGCCGCGCTTGGGAACCGTTTCGATGAAACGTGGATTATCAGCGTCGTCATCGAGCGCAGCGCGCAATCGCTTCAGCGCCGCATTCAAGCTGCCATCAAAATCGACGTAAGTTCCCGCTGGCCACAACTCCTGCCGGAGCTCTTCGCGCGTCACAATTTGCCCTGAGCGCTCCAGCAGCATGGCGAGAATATGGAATGGCTGCTCTTGGAGGCGAATGCGCACACCCTTGCGCGTCAGGCGGGCGTTCTCCAAATCTGCTTCAAAAAGCCCAAATCGAAACAGCCGGGATGTGGCGCGAATGCTCACAGGGCCTCGCGGAGCCTGAAAATGTTGGCGCGGAGTATATCACACAACAATGTTCGAAGCGCACATCGAGTCATAAAGCGTCACAGGTCGCGCATTTTCTGCCGATTAGCAGGTCATAAAAACGTCGCAAGCTCGTCCTTTGACGGCGCCGCCCTTGTCCGGTATTTCATCGCATTCAGATGCGGAGATTTTCTTACGCGCTGTCGTAAGGAGGCTCGACGATGAAAAAGCGGATCGGACGAAGCACCGTAAAATCTTTGGGCCGAGCCATGTTGATGATGGTTTGCGCGGCGTTTGTGGCGACCGGGGCTCACGCGCAGACAACGGTGCCAATCGCCCCTAATGTGACGCCGCTGCAAACGCAGCAAGCTCACCGACCGAATAGTGGGCGCCCGGCAGGTTATGGCGTTCTCGCGGGCTATGTGTTCTGGGATACGAGCGCGGTTAAGCACACCCCGGCCAACAGTTGCAGCGGCGTCAACGTGACTGTGGCTAGAGGAGGCACGATCGTGGGCACGTCCTCCGGCAATATAGCCTACATGCAAACCGTCGGCGCTTACGCCGTCTGCAAGTATGCCGTGAAGTCGCTGCCACAAGGGCTGGACTTGCAGGTCGGAGTGGACGTTGCCTCGGGCGCGTTTTCCCCCGCCGCGCTGCCGGAACAAAGCAAGACCGTCAACATCATGGGCGGCGCAGGAGGAATGTGCTTCGGGCCTGTTGTTCCTTCGCAGACGGAATTGCTGGGGAACTGGCAGACCTGCCCGGGCTACGCGGAGGATGTGAACTTTGTCCTCGTGCCCGCCCGAGGGTTGTTGCCCTCGCGGGTTGCAGGGCCGGTGCGTGTCGCGCCAGGAACGCCGGTGCAACAAACTGGACCGCTTATGAATGCTGGCGCGCAGCAGGCGATGCTGGCCGCGCAGGCAAACCCGCTACTGGCCGACGGCGGTAAGCAGTCACAGGGTGCACTAAATGGCGAGTCCAGGACTGCAATCACTAACTCGACGTTCACAGCCGGCATTCAACCGGCCGCGGTACCCCAAGTTGGAGCGAGCCAACCCATGAGCGCGACTGGTAACGCAGCTAATCCGAGAGTGCTTGCGCCGTCTCAGGCAATCGCTGCACCAGCAGGCTCGCCTTCGCCGAGCACCGGTGTGCTGGTTGCCGGCGGGAATAACCAGGGCAGCCCCAACGGCGCTGGCGAGCTGGCAACTCAGCCCCAAACGACTACGCCAGGTTCACTCTCGAAGACCGGTACCGGCGTATTGCTTGGCGGCGGGACCAACCAAGGCGGCTCAAGGACACTTGCGCCAAACTCGCTGGCAGCGAATGGCCCCTTGAACACGGGGTCTGGAGGTGGCTCCGCGGCCGGGACTAACTCCAGTTTACAGCCGCTTATGCCGCGTGGCGGTTCCAATACGAGTTCTGGTGGCACGGGTCTCATGAGTCTTAAGCCACTCATCCCGCGTGGGAATTCAAGCGGCGGCTCAAGCACCGGCTCGGCCAGCGGTTTGGAGAAGCCTCTCACGAATGCGGATGTCCTTAACCTGCTGAGCGCTCGCACCTCCGAGCAAGCCATCCTCGACAGGATCCGAAACCATCCGGCCACGTTTGACGTGTCCAATCAAGCCAGAGCGAGCTTCGACAGAGCGTGCGCCGGAATTAAACACCCCGGTGTGCCCACCAGCGCGTGGGCGACAGAAATTAAGCACGTCTGGGACACCATGGTCAACGTTGTGATCTGCCAACAAACGAACGGTCGTGGAGGAGAGGGCGCCTGCGATTTGACTCCCCTGCAGTCCTCGCCGAAGAAAACTTCCGCAGGGCCTACGCCCATTCAACCAAAAGTGCCTGGACGGACCCAGTATGAGCCGATAACGGCGGAACGCGGCGTCACACAAGACACGGGCTTTGCGAACTGGGCTAATTCTGGCCAAGCGCCCAACAATGGCTCGCCGTCAATCTCTCAGGTAAAGCCGGCGATGAACACCGTCGGCGCGGTTTACGGCCAAAGTGGAAACGCGCCGGGCGGAAACAGCAACGCGTGTGATGTGACGCAAATTCGGCTGCGGATTGGTACCGGCGGCGACGACCTGCGCGGCGGCCAGGATAACTTGAACGTCTTGGTTTATCTCACAGACGCCAAGCCTCGAGTCGCGCTGAATGTTAACAGCAGCGCAAACTGGCCAAACAATAGCACGCACATGGTGGTCATCCCCATAAAACCCCCAGTCTCACCAGACGAGATCAGGGCAATCAGGCTGTTTCACATCGCTGACGGCGGCTTTAACGCCCAGAGCCTTGAGAACGGGATTATGGCTACTCCAGCAGCACCGATCCAGATAGCAAAGGCCTTTCAATCGCCTGATAACTGGGATATGTCCGGCCTGGTCGCCTCGGCGCTTGGAAATGGCGTGGGCCTCAGAATCGCAACTTACGGTTTCCACCGTTTCACCGGCAGCAATCCAGACCTTGTCATCCACATCCGCCGGAAAGTGATGGCGAACGCCTGCGGTACCGGACGGTCGGCAGCTAACGGTGGCAGCGGTTCCGGTGGTGGTACCGGCTCTGGGCTGAACCCTGCACTTAACCCTGGAGGCTCTGGCCTCCGGCCCATGACAGGGGGCGGCAGCGGCGCGGGCGCTCTTGGTGCCGTGCAGTCGAGCGTGCTCACGAATGATGGTGTGGTGCGGATGGTGAAAGCCGGCGTTCCAGAGTCGGGGATCATCGCTTTCATTCGAGTGAACCCGGCCAAATTCGATCTATCCCCGAACGGACTCATTGCGCTGAAGCAAGCAGGAGTGAGTCCGAAAGTCCAGCAGGAGATGATAAGGCACGGAAGCGGTCCGGTCAGCGTCCCGGGCGCCCAACCATCCGGAATTGGAGGGGCAGCTAAGGCGGATGATTTAAGCCCACAGCCGTACCCCCCGAAAGCAATGCTTCCGGCTTCGGGCTCACAAAAAACCATGCTGGACACCACAAGCACGGTCCCTGCACAAGTGCCAGTCCAGAGGACTGCGTCCCCGGCAGGGGTTGGCCCAAGCCAAACCATGAATTCCCCGGGGAATACTCCGGTCTCAGGAGCGCTTACGCAGCAAGCTGGAACAACCGCGGTAGCACCGGCCTCCGCCGCCATGGTACGCGCCCCATTCGCGTCTGTTAACAATGCCGTGATTGTAGCCAGCGCCTGCGCAAAGGATCCCACGTTCCGGGTGTTGGGCGTATCCGGCACCACTTCCGGCGGTAGCGGCGGTGTCACGCTGACGGTCGAGCAGCAATATACAATCCTTGGCTGCTCGTTCGGCAACCCTCCTTTGGTTAAGAGGACCACACCGGTGAGCTCGCCGCAGTCGCTCGCAGCTCAGCCAAACCACTATAACGTTTCCATCTGGATGACTCCTCCCAACATGAGTTTGTTGGACGTGGATGCCAGCATTCAGTCCTGGAGCGACAATGCCATCGTCGTAATCTTCCACCACAGTGCCACTTTTGATGGCGGTAGCATTTCATTGCCCGGCAAAGTTTTTCCTGCCCAGCTTCTGGTGACGCGCGCCGACGGTCAGACGGTGATTTACGGATACGAGGGAGGGCTCTTCTTCAAACTTCTGAACTAAAACTAAAACTAAGTCGAAGACGGAGAACCTCTGAAAACGGTTTTAGCTCTGCTCCGCGACGGGATGCGATGAAGCAAAGGAGAAAGTGATGCTCGTGAAAAAAGCAGCGCGGCTCGCAATTCTGACGGTGATGCTTGCCGTTGTGCCGGTGGTCGGTGCCCAACAAGCGCAGAAGCCCCTGACGAATGACGGCGTGGTCAAGATGGTGCAGGCGGGGCTCTCAGAATCGGTGGTGATTGCCGCGATCCAGTCCAGTCCTGCCAACTACGACACTTCGCCGGACGGCTTGATTGCCCTCCAGAAAGCTGGCGTTACCAAGAATGAATTGGATGCCATCTTGGCGGCGCAGAAGGCGGCCAATGCAGCCGGAACCGCTGCCGCTCCAGCGAATGCTGACGCCGGAGGCGGCACTGCGGCGCCCGCTGCAGCGCCCGGTCCGAAATGGCTAATGCCCACGGTGGCGCTTGTCCAAAACGGGGCCTCGCAGCCTCTGCCGCTCGAAAAAACGCAACTGGCGGAGACAAAAAACAAGCCGCAATCGCTCGCCAGTCTGGCGGGCGATTCGGCAGTAACCGAAGGAATTCAGGCGGGTGTCAACGATGCGTCCTGGAGCGCCGCGTCGCACATAAACAACGGCGTGGGCGGATCCGCGGTCGTGCAAGCGGGAGGCATTTTTGGAGGCATGCTGGCGCGGCGCCAGCCCACGGTAACCTACGTCTGGGGCGTCCCGGGACCCGCATCGGCCAATGTGCTGCAAACCGCCACGCCATCCTTTTCCGTCAACTTCGCCAAAGCGCCAGGCGTGAACCCCAGCGAGTTCGCGCCGGAAATCGTCAAGCTAACCCCCGCGCAGAATACCTGCCGCCTGATTGGCGCTACGCGCGGGAAAGAAGATGCCCGTTCGCATGACGCCGCCGACTGGGAGATTTATTCAGGTTTCGTCGAGGATCGCGTCGCCGTCACGCTGCAAAAAACCGCGGAAGGCGAATACCAGATCGCACCGCAGACGGCGCTTTTGCCGGGAGAATACGCGGTCGTGCTGCGCCCGCTTTCGAAGAACGAAAAATTCTCCGGCGGTGACGTCGCGCGCGGGCAAGGCCCCGGGCTGATGTTCGACACAGTATGGACGTTTCAAGTATCCGACACCGCGCAGTAGGTTCATTGAAAGAATGGCGGCGATGAAGGACCGCGGAGTTATGACGCGAAAGAGCGCTTTCAAAATGACCATTGTGATTGCGCTCGCTGCTCTATTCGGCGCGCTGGCTGCGGCGGCCACTATGGATTTGAAGCTCAAGCCCGGCAAGTACGCGTTGACAGTCACCTATGAGGTGCAGGATCAGCGGCAGAACCAGTCCCGCAGCGCCACGCGCTGCATTCGGGCCGCGGATTTGGACAATCCGGAAAAAATTTTCGATGACCAGGTGGCCGCAACGCCTAAAGAGAAAGACGCGTGTTCCGTGAAGGATCTGAAGAACGCAGACGGGAAAATTTCGTACGACGCGCAGTGCGCGAACCGTACTGTGCACGTCGAGGGGACTCTGACCGGCGGGGGGTTTTCGGTCGTACGAACGGTGATCCCCAAGGGGAACCAGGGAATTTCGCTGAAGTTCACGGTGAGCGGTAAGCGCACGGGCGATTGCCTGTCGCTGGCAGAACGCTAGCAGCGGACAAATCCGTAAGAGCACTCTTGCGCGAAAAGTGAGCAGCGATGAAGCGGGAGTTTCAATTTCTGAGGTGCGCGATGGGCATGGCGATGGGCGCAGCGCTGGCGTTCGTATCAGGCTGCAAATTCGGCCCGAATAACACGCCCACGGGAAGCGCCACGAGCGCTGTTTCAGCGAGCCGGGCCAGTTCCAATAAGTTTAGCCCCACGGACGCGAGCATCTGCCTGCAGCAAATGATCAAGAACCCGCCCGGGCCTTTCCATTTATCGTTCGCGGAGAAGTCCTCCCAGCGGGACGCATCGAGCGTCGAGGCGGATGTAACCCCGGCCACGATTGACTATACAAAACGCGAGATGAGCGCCGGGCAATCGTCCACGAGTACGAAACATCTGGCCCGCGCGCAGATGTCGGAAATGGAGCTTGATTTCGACGTGATGGGCCCGGTGCCCTGGCACGGAGAACTGGTTGCCGCGCAAGACGCTGCGAAACCCGCGGGCGCAGGAAACGTCAATGGCTACAACGCGATTAAATATTCGATCGACACGGCGAACGAGCCGCCCGCGCAAAAGGCCACTTTCGAATCGCTTATGGCGGTCAAGAACTATTCAATCGTGGGATCCGCCTGGGTGACCGCCGATACCGGATGCCTGGTGAAATACGCAATTGATTTCGAGCAGGACGGCAAAAACGGAACCGTCAAAAAAAAGCACTTCGAGGGCAACGTCACGAAGCGCTGATTCCCTGCCGCGATAACGGCCGGGGATTTCTTAGAAATTCAAATTTCGGCAAGAGGCCCACACTCGGGGAAGAAAAACGAAGCAACAGAAAGGAGTTCGAGATGGCGAATTGTACGAAGTGCGGTGCAGCGGTAGCGGAAGACAGCGGGTTCTGCGGAGCGTGCGGACAGCCCAGGACACAGGCGAGCGCGGTAGCGCCTGCAACTGCTTCGGTTGCCGCCGCTCCGATGGCCGTTGGCGGCCCGGTTCCTGGCGCCACAGCATCCGGAACTGTGAGCGCGCCCGGGCTCACGATGAATCTCGCGGCGGCTCTCTCCTATGCACTGGGAGCGATTACCGGAGTGCTCTTCTTGGTGCTGGCGCCTTACAAAGACAATCGCTTTGTCCGGTTCCACGCCATTCAATCCATCATTCTCAACGTGGCAATCGTCGCCGTCGCGATTGTCTGGAGCATCATCGTGTCAATTCTCGTGAGCATCGCGGGCTTCTGGGTGCTCACCGTGGCTTTGCCGCTCGACTGGCTCTTTGGCCTGGGAATTTTTGCGCTCTGGCTCTTCATGATGTTTCAGGCCTACAGCGAGCGCGAGTTTCGCATTCCCTGGATCGGCGACATTGCCGCCAAGCAAGTGCACTAAGTTTTTACAGGCGTGGCGGCGAGTCTTGGCTCACAGAAACAGAAATAGTCGAGGACACTGAACAGAAGCACCGTGATGGTAAAGCAAAACGGAGGAAGGATTATGTGGCGCAATAAAAGTGAGCGTTGGTCCTCGAGCATGTTCCGCGGCGCGGCTGCGGCGACCATGGTGTTTCTAATGGCGCAAGGAGCGAATGCAGCCGGCGCACGAGGAGCTGGCGGCGGAGCCGGAGCTGCGGGCGGAATTACTCCTTCGAACGTCACGCTAAATTGGAGCAACGCTCCGGTCGTGGGCGGGGATGTTGCGTACGGGCAAGTGCTCCTGGCCCAACCGGCGCCGAGTGGAGGCGGAAAGGTCAGCATCGCGGCGGCCCCGGCGGATAAGCCGCTTGTGACGCTGGCGCCATCAAGCGTAACAGTGCCGGCGGGCGCTACGAGCAGTCCGCTGAAAATCATGGCCATCACCAAACCTGTCTCCAAAACCACCGTGATTACGATACTCGCCACCTACAACAAGGTCACCACACCCTTCCATCTCACGTTGAACCCAAACGGTGTTTCCTCTGTTTCCGTGCAACCGGCAACGGTGAACTGGGGAGGCTCGGCGAGCGGTACCGTGACACTACAGCACGCGGCGCCGCAAGACGTCACCTATCAAAAAAACATAGCGCCGAAAGGCAAACCACCTCTCATGCAGACAACCGTGCGCAAGGGTGGAGTGACGGTCACCTTGAGTGGAAGCAGCGTAACTGTGCCGAAGACGGTGAAGGTCCTGCCGGGACAAAGCTCGGCGAAATTCACAGCGACTGCTCCGCAGCAATCTTCCTGCTCAATGGGTAATGGCAGCCCGGTGACCGCAACGGTCACAGCAACGTGGGAAACGTCGGCCCATGCGAGCGTAACGGTAGGTCAAAATAACGGCAAGCCCAGCCGCTACACGAGCAACACGATTCGAATCGACCCGTACGCGATTTTGGGTGTAAGCCACGATGCGCAGGTGATTGTCCTCAAACCCTCCGTCTGCGCTAACAGCTTGGCCGCAGGAGACGTCATGTATATCAAAAAACTCGGCGTCCTCAAGGTTGGGGCGGTCAAAAAAGTAAAGACTCCTTCACCAGAAGTTGCGGTGGGTGTGAGTTCCGCCTCGCTCACCGATTTCATAAACGACGGCACCTTGCAGATCCTTAAAGAAACGCCACAGACCGCAACGGAGCCAGGCGGCTCGAACAGCGCCAGCAATCCCTGGGCGGATACCGCCGAGCCCTATCACGAGCAGAAACCGGGAGAGCAGCCATGGAAATATAGTACGACTGGTTCGGCGAGCAGCTACTCCTTCACCGCGTTCAAAGAAAACAATGGATTATCGGCCAGCGTTACCGCCAAGGGCCAGGTGGACGGCGGCTACAACTTTCTTGTCGTAATCCACAGCGACAAGCTCCAGCAGGCAACCTTCACGGTCCCAACTGACGGCACGCTGGACGTTGAATGGATGGCCCAGACTACCGCCTCCGGCCAGGGCATTGGAGAATCGCGCCTCAGAATGGCGCCCTTGTATTCTGGCTTGGTGGACGATAAGGCGGACGACATTCCTTTCCTTTTCCAGATCTACGCCAATTTCATTTTTAAGCCCGGTTTTGGAGAAAAGGCCGCCGCCAAGGGTCATTTTCAGATCACTTACAAAGGCGAGGGAGGCATAGACGGCTCCTCGGCAGTAAACAATTCGCTCGACGCAACGCCGGACATATCGAGCACAACCTCGTCCGCTAAAGCTCCACACGGCGCAGTCGTGGCCATCAACGCGCCCAAATTTGCCATGACCTTCAGCAAGGATAGCTTCCTTTGGGCCGTAGCCAACCGGCTGCCCAGCGCGTTGAATATGAAAGGCGCGGACCTCGCAGACGGCCTGGAAGGGCAACTGAGCGCGGCATACGCCAGTAAACACAACGTTAACGTCAAGTACCCTCAGCCGGACGATTACTTCAAACTGCCGCGCGCAGCTTACGTCCAGTGGGTCGCGTCAGTGGCTTACGCCGGCCAGGGCCTAATGGGCGCCGGCCTCTTTAGTCCGGTTCCGTGCCAGCAGTATTACCAGAACTACTTAGTTCAAGCAGGCATAGACAAAGACATGCTCGGCTCCATCAGCGGTTCCATACCGCCGGACAAAGGCGTCGAGGTTTTCAAGAAGACAGGAGTATCGGCAATCCCATCGATTCAGGGATGCATGCCCAAGAAGTAACAGGCGGGGAGAGATGGCCATGAGCATTTCATGCAATCAATGCGGCGCAGCGCTCACCGAACGCGATGCTTTTTGCACCAAGTGCGGCGCACCGCGCAGCGAGCCGGCAAACTCAGTTGCGGCGCAACGTTTTTGTACAAAATGCGGCGCAGCTCTCACGGCACAGACCAAATTCTGCACGAAATGCGGCGCGCCGGCAGGAATTTCAACAGCCATTCCAGCATCAGCGGCGTCGAGCGCCGGTGCGTCCAGCTCTCCGGCCGCAACCTCCCGCGCGACTGCTGGTTCCCCGCCGCCACCGGTAGCTTCGGGAGCGCCTGCGGCAAAATCACCGCAAAGAATCCCCAAAATCGCGCTGATCGGTGCTGGAGTTGTCGTGCTGGTGCTCATCGTCGCGGTGATCGCTGGCATGATCAGTGCGGCGCGCCGTGTGCGGGAAAAAGCGCAGGAAGCCGAGGCAGCGCAGAATTTCGCAAAGAGCCTCGAAAATCTTGCTTCATCGGGAAACGCTGCAGCAACAAAACGAAATAGCCAGGCGAATAGCCCGTCGTCGTCGGACATCAACAAGAGCATCAGCGACTTGGCAAACGCTGCAAATGCCCTCGCGCAAAACGCGCAGAAACAGGCTGGCGCGAATTCGCAGAATGCCATTCCCGGGACTGCCGGGGCCGCATCCGTTTCGACTTCCGCTTCCACTCCTGCGCCCGGATCTCCCGCCGCCATCGCCGCTGCTTCCGCGGCCGCCGACGCCGCGCTAATTCCTCCGCCGCTTCCCAAGCCTGCTCCAATCGTGCCTGTGGCCGCTACAGGAAACCAGGCCAAAGACTGGGCGCTGGAATATGAACGAACTGTGGGAGGACCAGAGGCGGATCTCGTCGTACGCACGGGCGACATCAACAATCTTGGCTTTGGATGGCCGAAAGGATTTGATCCGTTTTCTGGGCAGTCAACGCCGAGCCACCGATGGCCAGACATCAATCACATTCCGCCAAACGCGCCGCCCGGAACCGACCGCATCATGATTGGCACCAGTGTGATGCCCATACACTTGAGCATACAACACGTGGCAGGTCAGCCGGACCGGGTCGTGCTCGATTCTGCTCTAAAGCCGCTATGGGGCGACGGGTACAGCGGCTCTCTCAGTGATTGCGTTTTCATACGGGATAACCTGGCGACTATGGCTTATCTTCAGACGCCCAGCGTGCTCAACAAGTTTGCCGCGAACTGTATACGCGAGCGCGAATTAACGATGCCCACGCCGATTGTCCTGTCTGTTGGTGCGCTACCGAGCAAAATCAACAACGTTGTCGTCCAAATTTTCGCGGACGATTTTCAGCCCCGCGCAATACACTCGCACTTCCAGGTGAGTTTGAATGGTACGCGCATTCCGACGTTCGAATATGCCATCAACTCACTGGACCAGAGCGGGCCCATCGGTAAGCTGCTGACCTTGGAACTCCTGCCGGAGTACTGGCCATTGCTGAAGTCCGGAACCGTGAAGTTGCTGATCGATGATCCAACGACTCACGAACCGGATGGCTATGCCGTTGACTTCGTCCGCATTTTGGTGAACCCGCACAAGTTCAAATACGAGGTGTCGCTCACCGCCACAGTGACGGATGCGGACACACATAAGCCCATTACCGGCGCGATGGTCACTGCCGGCCTTACATCTGCTGCCGCCGACCGCCAGGGCAAATGCCAGCTAACCGGACTTCCCGCGGGCCTCGTGGTTGCAACGGCGAGTGCGCCGGGATACGACGAAAATTCCGTGCCAGTGGATTTGCCGGCCGGGCAAAACGGAAGCGCTGACATTCAACTGCACCGCCATCAGGAAAGCACCGCCGCTCTCGAGCAGTCCATCGCCCAGACCGGCACTGCGACAATCTATGGCATTCACTTCGACACTGGCTCGTCAAAGCTCCGCGCGGATAGCTTGCCCGCGCTGCAAGCCGTTCTCGGCCTGATCAAAGGCCGCCCCGGCTCGAACTGGATAATCGCCGGCCACACTGACAATCAGGGCTCCGACAGGCTCAACATCCCGCTCTCGAAAGCACGTGCCGCTTCCGTTGTTTCCTGGCTGACCGGCCACGGCGTCGCGGCGAATCGTCTCGAGCCTCAGGGTTTTGGTTCGACGCGCCCTGTCGCGGACAATGCAACCGCCAACGGCAGAGCGCTAAACCGCCGCGTCGAAGTCGCGTTAGCGAAATAGGCACCTGATCTCGAGGAGGATGACGATATGAACTGGAAATCTACAATCGTGGCGGTCTTAGCAGCAGTCTTTGTTTTCGCACTTGGCTCTTCGCCGGCCGCATTCGCGGCGCAACCGACGGATGCCTGTTCACTGCTCACTACAGCGCAGGTGAGCGGTGCGCTTGGGGTGACGGTCGGTCCCGGCAAACACACGAACGACCCCTCGATTCCGGCGCCACCTCCGCCCCTCGACAAGCTCGACTGTTACTGGTGGCAGCAGGGCAAATCGTGGATCGGGGCCAAGCGAGTAGTTCTCGAATTAGTGGACCCGTCATACAACTTCGATCATCCGCTGCTCGGCCCGGGAGGAACTAAAATCCCGGTGAGTGGCGTTGGCGATGCCGCCTACTACGTGGCTATGAAGAATTTGACTGACCTGTGGGTAAAGAAGGGAAGTTCAATTTTCCACATCACGATCGGCGGGTTCGCCGATAACGATGCTGGTCACGTTAAAGCGATGGCCAAGAAGTTGGCGCAGCAGGCCACTGCGAAATTGTGAGCGTCACCGGTCGTGCTTCCGGAACAACGACCAAGAGGAGAGATTCCAATGAATTCAAAATCTAAGTTCGCGATCGGCGTTCTCGCGCTCAGCATCTTGGCGCTGTGCAGTGCCAAGGACAGTTGCGCGGCGCCTCCAACGGATGCCTGTTCGCTACTCACACCGGCGCAGGTGAGCGCAGCGCTCGGCGTTCCGGTCGGCGCCGCCAAGCAGGAAGGCCAATTTGATTGCGAATGGGACCAACCGGGCTGGACTATGGTGCGCGGTGTGCGGCTCTTGCTGCACATCCTTGGACCAGTCGGCACTCTTACGCCAGCGCAGCGCTTCAACACCATAAAAATGCCCCTGCCGGTCAAGGGCATCATCAAGACGCCTCTCAGCGGTGTCGGCGACGACGCAGTGTATATCATCAGAGGCGCCTCAGCCCCAGAGCTCACTGTCAAAAAAGGCAATTCCGTATTTCAGGTCAGGATTCAAGGGTTCCCGAGGACCCAGTCCAACCAAATCAAGGCGAAGGAAAAAACGCTGGCGCAGGACGTCCTCGCGAAGCTCTGACGTTTCCCGCGCACCGCGATGCATCGACAAAATTCGATAGGGAGGCTGACAAAATGAATTCGAAACTCAAATTCGCATTAGCTTTCGGCATTCTCGGCGTGTTGACTCTGGGCAATGGAGCCGCCGCCTCTGCCGCCCCGCCCGCGAATGCTTGTTCGCTGCTGACTCCCGCGCAGGTGAGCGCCGTGCTTGGTGTCAAGGTCGGTGCGGGAACGTCTTTTCCCGGTAACAGCAAACTTTGCCACTGGGGCGCTGCTGCCGTTTTGGCTAAAGGAACAACGAAGAAGGGAGTCATGCTCACGCTTCAAGATCCGCTGGCGTTTACCTACGCCAAAATGCCCGTTGGCCACGGGATCGTCAAGGTTCCTGTCAGCGGTATCGGCGATGACGCAGTTTACGGAACCACTCCCGGATATCCGACAGTCTTGACCGTCAAGAAAGGCAATGTGGTTTTCGTCGTTCACGTCAACGGCTTTCCAGATGATCAAATCAAGGCCAAAGAAAAAACGCTCGCGAAAGACATTCTCGCGAAGCTCTGAGGTGCACACGTCGTGCAATCCAATTTGAGGAGGAATGAAATGGATTCGAAGCTAAAGTCTGCTCTGACAATCGCAGCGCTCGTTGTGTTCGTTGCTATGAGTCGCCCTCGGACGGCCTGCGCAGCGCCGCCCACCGATGCTTGTTCGCTGCTCACGACCGCGCAGGTAAGCGCCGTGCTTGATGTCAAGGTCGGACCGGGCGAGCGCCTTGTGCCAACAAGTCCTAAGTTGTGCGGCTATGGCGGTGCAGGCGCGGCAAAAAGGGTCGTAGTCGCGATTATCAACGTCAGTATGTTCACTCAGGAAAAGACGCCGCTCGAGGGCATCAAGGAGGAAATAGCGGCTGGTATCGGCGACGAGGCCCATTACATGACCACACCCGGATTTGGTACTGGGCTCAGTGTGAAGAAGGGCAACTTCGCATTCAAGGTGCGGGTGTATGGCTTTCCGCTCGACCAGGTCAAGGCCAAAGAAAAAACGCTCGCGAAAGACATTCTCGCGAAGCTGTAACGTTTCCTGAGTACCGCGAAGTCACGCGCAAAACTCGAAAGGAAAGGGGAAAAAAATGAATTCGAAATTCAAGCTTTTGCTGATTGTCACAGCCTTTCTCGTTGCGGGCGTGGGCAGTGCGCAAAGCGCCTACGCTGCGCCGCAGGCGACCGGGTGCTCGATGCTCACCCCCGCGCAGATCCAGAAGGTGCTCGGGCAGCCCTTCGGCGCGCCTTCAGAGAGCAAGTGGCCGCCGGCATACGGCCAGCAGCCGTGGGGCTCGAATTGCCAATACGCTTCGCAAAAAGGCGCCCATACCAAGGTGACCTTCATCGTCTACGTAGACGCCTCCGCCGCAGAAGCCAAGCAGACGTTCGACAAATTAGCGATGTGGTTCGCCCCCAAATCGAAGCCTGCGATCGGCGACTCTGCCTACCTCGATGCGCACGGCGCGATTCATGTGCTGAAAGGCAAAGTGCGCTACTACGTCTCGATTGAGCCCGCAAATGAAAAGCAAACCAAAGATTTGGCGGCGTCGATTGCCGCGCGAATTTGAATTACAGTACGGGCCACGAATTTCAAGCGAGATTCAAAACTCTTAAGGAGGAGTGAGATGAGAAAAGCATTTGCAGTGGGATTGATTGGCTTGGCGGCTTCCGTCGCTTTCGCGGCTACGGCGAAGTTGCAGCCGCTAAAGGTGAAAACAGGTCTGTGGCAAATGACCCAAAAGATCACGTCGTCGGAGAATGTTCCGCCGCAATTCGCGCCGATGATAAAGAATGGCGTGCCCATGAGCTACAAATCGTGTGTAAAGCCCAAGGATTTAGTTGTGAATCCTTGGAGTAACGGGACGGACAAAAAAAGGTGCACATGGACCGCCGTAAGTTCCACGGGCACCTACATGGAAGTGCAAGGAACATGCAGTCTGAGCAACAATGAAGGGAGCGCGAGCATGCAAATGCACGGGAACATCCAAGCGCTGGATTCAGAGCACGGCAAAGGAACAATGAAGGTCTCTATAAATTTCAACGGTCAAGCGATGAGCTACACTGTGGACTATACCGGAAAGTGGCTCGCGGCAACCTGCCCTGCCGGCATGAACTGAAGGCGCGGAGCGGTAAATTCGCCGTGACGGAGCGAATTTCGTCCCTGTGCGGCGGCGCTAGCGAGGCTCAAATTGCGCTCAGCGTGTGTCGCCGCTCGCCGCAAGAAAGTAACGCCATGAACTCGAGAATTGCTCGATGGCTGCGGTTACTTGTCTCGACAGCGGCTGCTCTGGCAATCGTAATGGCTCTGGGATGCAACTCGTCCTCTCCCGGCGCCGCGGAAAAGATTTCTGCAAACGCTCCGGCCACCACTGTGGCTTCGATTGCCGCGTCGTCCGGCAGCAACAATCCAGGAATTGATCTGCAATGCGCGGCAAACCATATCCAAAACGCTCCCGCTCCGTTTCACTGGTCGTTCAAAAAAGTTGTCACGCCAGACACGAATGCGGATTGGGAGGCCAACGTGACCGCGGATTCCATCGCCGGCACACTCATTGATAGCGCCGGCGCGCGGACAATTCACGGCGTGCGCTCCGATAGCACGGGTTGGAACACCGCCGTGCTGGTCTTAACCGGCCCGCTCCCCGCGAGCACGTTTGCGCTGGTGGACAACTCATCCGCCACAACCCGCGCGGGCGCGGAAAATGTGAACGGCGAAGACACTATTAAATACGCGATAGATACTTCGCAGGACACGCCGGCCGACTCCTCTCTCATCAAAAGCATGCTCGGAGACAAGGGCTTCGTGAAAGGCGCGGCCTGGGTCACGCAGCAAGGATGTCCCGTCAAGTTCGTCTTGGATGTTGAGCAGCATAACAACGATGGCACCGTGCAAAGGGAGCATTACGAAGAGAACATAACCAAGCGCTAGCGTTTGAATTTGCAGCCAATCGAGAGCCGGTGCCTGATGTATAAGCGTTTCTATCCGGCAACTCGGATTCATCGCAAGGCGCTAAACGAAGGGAGCACATAAATGCTGCCAGAGCAGGAAGCGCAAGCAATCAAAGATTATTTGGCCGCGCAAGCCCCTAAACGCCCGAAGCCCCGCTCCAGCGGAAAGAAGCAATGGTTCATCGTCCTCCTCCTCCTGATCTTGGTGGGCGCGCTTTACGCTGTCTTGAATCCGTGGGCGTTTTTTATGGGCGGAAATTTTCATCCCCTCGGCTATTGGCAGGGCTACGGCCCCATCCATTCCAAAACAGCAGGAAATTATTTTCTCTATGTGACCATTTACCCAAACATGCGCAGCCGAAGCACAATCGTGCCTAGCGAGGCCGTCAAGGGCGACGCTTATCTCTGTACGCCCAAGGGCGAGCGCTTCTATTTGAAGCTAGGCGGCGGCATGCCTTGGGGTTACTACGTCAACTCGCTGGGAAAATCGATCCACATTTACATGTACCAATACAGGACTTTCAGCCCCGACGATCGCCCAAGTTTTGAACTGTATGGCCATTGGGGCCAGGGTGAATTGGTCGCCGACGATCGCAAAACCATCTCCAAAGCTTTTTTGCCCGACGGCACGCTGCGGCCCAACAATTCGCGTTTCATGCCTGCGGAAGCCGAAGACATTCCAGTCACTTTGCACGAAGGCACCTATTCGCAGTGGAAAGCGGCCTGCTCGGCAGCGCGCTGAACTGTACGGAGACCCTTGATGCGACCGACAAAAATCTTGCTCGCGATGCTTGCAGCGCTACTTTTTTCAGGGAGGCCCGCAATGAATCAGCCCCAAACCACTGACGCCCACGCAAAAGACCGAGCCGCCATCGAGCACACTCTCGAGCGCTTCCTCGACGCCTGGAACAAGCATGACGCCCACGCATTTGCCATGACCTTCACCGAAGACGCCGACTTCACGAATGTCGCGGGGGTCCATGCGCACGGCCGAGCCAACGTAGAAACTTTTCATGCGCGTGTCTTCGCGACTCTGTTCAAGGACAGCCATCAGACCGCGCAAATCCGCAGCATTCGATTCCTCACTCCGCATTTGGCCACCGTGGATGTGGATTGGCAAATGACCGGAGCCATACTTTCCGAACGGGACTCCCATGCCCAATCGCAAAGGCCTGCTGAACTGGGTCATGGCCAGGCAGTCCGACGGCGCATGGCTTATCGAAATCATGCATAACACTGATTTGACAAACGCTCCAGGGACTGCGAAATAGCCATGGCCACCGCCGCTTCCAAAATTCCGTTCGCCGGGCCGCGCGACCGCGAGAGCTTCTTCGAAGCGCAACGCCGCAACCGCCGCGCCACCTGGCGCCTTTCCGTCGTCTCCGTTTTGGCCACAGTGGTGATGGGCATTCCGCTCGCGCTGACCATCACGCCCCTGCTTTACGCCGCAGCATTAATCATCGCTGACGTCGTGAGCATTTGGACGCCGCTGCCGCCGAGTTTTTGGCAGCACGCCAACGACCTTGCTCGCTACGGGATGGCTGTACTCGACTGGATAACGCAGGGCAAAGCGGCGAATCCGCAGGCGCTGGCTCTCGGCGCGGCGGCGCTGCTTCTTCCCGGCGCGATTTTGTCCGTCGGCCTGTGGCTCGGAGTGAATGCGCTCTTCCGCCGCGCGGGCGTGGGCGGCGCTTTACTCGCATTGAAAGCGCGTGAGCCCAATCCCTCCGACCTCAAAGAATTGCAATTGTCCGACGTAGTACAGGAAATGGCCATCGCCGCGGGCCTGCCCGCTCCGCGCATCATGTTGATTGACGCTCCCGCCGCAAATGCCGCGGCCATTGGCACCTCGCCGAATGACGCGCGCATTGTTGTCTCGCGCGGACTCCTCGAACAGCTCAATCGCGATGAACTCGAGGGCGCCCTCGCGCACTTGGTGGCCTCCATTGGCAATGGCGACCTGCGCATCGCCTTCCGTGTGACCAGCGTTTTCGAAACTTGCGGCCTGCTGGTCGCCGTCATCAACGCTCCCTTTGGCTCGCGTTCGCGCCGCACCCTCTGGCGCATCCTTCGCTACGGATTGTTCGGCAAAAAAGATACGGAGGCCAGTTCTCAGGAAGCCGCTGCCGTGGCTGCGCTGCTCACCCATAGCGCCGGACTCGAAACGGACGACATCGACGATGTCTTTGGCGCAAATTCATCCAAGAAATCGATCCTTCGCTCCATTCGTAATTTCCTGCTGTTTCCTATCTTTTTCACCAACATGGCCATCAAGCTCTCCCTGTGGTTTTTCGGCTTCACCATGCTCGAACCCAGCATGGCCCTGCTGTGGCGCAAGCGCAAATATCTTGCCGATGCTTCCGCGGTGCAGCTCACGCGCAATCCCGACGGCCTCGCCGAAGCGTTGCGCAAACTCAACAGCGCTCGTGGCCCCATCCCAGGCGGTTCATGGGCCTCGCATTTATTCTTGGTCAGCCCGGCGGGAAGCGACCGCATGAACGATCCCAAAGCCAACGCGGCAAATCAGCAGATGCTCGCGCAAATGTGGGCCGCGTCTGCGTCAGCCGATACTGCACAGCCATCTTCACCCGCCCCATCGCCGGCAAACGCGCGCTTGCCATTCATCACCAGCGAAATCATCGCCACCAGCCAGGCCGCCATTTCCGGCGACCAGATTTCCATTGCTCGAATGAACGCATTTCGTCAAGCCGCAGCCACCGCGCTCGGCCGGCCGGTCGATGAAATGCCCACGCTCGCGGACATTGCTGCTGCGCAGCACGGAGACAAAGCAGCAATGCAGCGCCTCGCGCAATTCACAAAAAAGATGAACGCCGGCGGCTCTGATGACGGCGATGCGAAACCAGCCGCGGACAATTCCAGCAGCAACTTCGCCGGCTTCTTTCCCTCGCTCAAGCGCCGCCTCAAGCGTCTCGATCGCATGGGCGCGCACGTCGAACTCGAATCGGATAGCGGAAAGACCTGGATCGTAGTTGCGGTCCTTTCGATATTGCTCGGACCGTTCGCGTTGCTCGCCGCGGCGCTCCTCCTGCTGCTCATTGGAATCATGATGCTCTCGAGTCTCGCGTTTCTCGCGGTCTGGATGGCTTTCATTCACCAATTATTTGTCATGTTTTTGCATCATTAGCGCCACGCATTTTAGAAAGTATGGTGCATGACCATGTCCACCTCATCACTGATTATCATTGGGCTGCTCGCAGCCGTGCTGCTCATCTGGTTCATTTCTATTTTCAATTCGCTCGTCGCGCTGCGCGTTCGCGTGCAGAACGCATGGTCAGACATCGACGTGCAACTCAAGCGCCGCCACGACTTAATTCCGAATCTGGTCGGCGCCGTGCAAGGCTACATGGCCCACGAACGCTCCACGCTCGAAGCCGTCACCCAAGCCCGCACGCGAGCCGTCGCCTCCACCGGCGCAAGCGTTGCCGATCGCGCGCAAGCCGAATCCGCATTAAGCGGAGCGCTATCAAATCTATTCGCAGTGGCGGAAAACTACCCGCAATTGCGCGCCGTTGAAAGCATTCAGTTGTTGCAGGAGCAGCTCACTTCCACCGAAAACCGCATCGCCTTTGCCCGCCAGTTCTACAACGACGAAGTCATGAAGTTCAATACCGCCCAGGCCACCTTCCCGCGAAATCTTTTCGCTGGCATCTTCGGTTTTTCCCCCGCCACCATGTTCGCCGCCGAAGACGCCGAGCGCGCCAACGTCAAAGTAGCCATCTGAAACGCCACCTCGAAAAGCGCAGTCAAAATTCAAACTGACCCACTGCCACATTTTCGGACACCTCTTTGGAACGCGGCAGGACGCGATTGTGAGACCAGTGAGCATGCATGGAAGCGCAGCTCCAGGAGTGAGCCGCGGGCGCAACTACTTCAGATTCGAGAGAATGGAGGACTGCGTGTCGCTGGTTTTCTTCATGATGTTGGAGAGTGTTTCCATGAACTTAGACCGCCGGTCCATGCTCATCTGCAGGAGCAGCGACTGCGTATCGCTCATCTCACTCATCGAATCAAGCTGGGACTTCAGCGAATTCTGAAGCACCTGAAGATTCGCGTACGTCGGTTCGGCCGGCGACTGTAGCCGGACGGGACGCGGCAGATTGGCGGTGCTTGCGGACAATTCTGCGAGCCGCGCCGACAGGGACAGACAGAAAGGACTGCGGCAGGGAGTATTGGGCTTGCCTCCCGAATGCGCCGACTCTTGTTGTACGCTCGATTGAAGCGAACGCAAGGAATCCTTCGCCGACTTGATGGCGTTGACCTGCCCCATCAGCGTTTTCAGGTCCTGGTCCATATTCTTAGTTGCGTCCATCAGCACAACGAAAACCATCGCCTCGATGTCGCCGCCGCCGAAATTGGTGCCCAACGTGCCCCCGGTCATCGCTCCCGATGAGCCCTTCAGTTGCGGAAAGCGGCCGTGGATCGCGCTTTCCAGCCCCTGCACGTCCGGCGTCCCTTTCTGAGCTTGGATGCGGGCCTGCTCCACCCACGCGCGGGCGGAAGGTTGAAGGGCGGCGTGAAAATTCGAGAAGCGGCGGCCCATTTCCGGAGGAAGCTCGCGCACCTCGGCCGGCTGCATGCGCCTCAGCGGCTGCTGCTGCCCCGGCTGGAGAAGCTGCGCTTCGGCGGCAATTGCCATGGCCGCGCTGCAGGTCAGGATGAACGCTCGCGCAAGGAGTCGTTTCGACGTGCGCATAAGTCTCCTCCTGTTTCAATTCCTTGCCTGCAAGGGGTCCGACACCTTGATAAGGTGTATACATCCAAGTTTCTCGAACACGAACCGAATTGTTCTCGTCGCAGTGCAGGACCGTCAAACGTACTCAGGGGCGCTTTGCAATCGACTGAAACTCACAGCCCGCGGGGCGGCCCAAGTTGTCAGCGCAATGACCTCAGTAAAGCAGGACAGGCTTGGGCCGTTCCGGAACGCTTCTCCACCACTCGTGCGCCCGGCTCCTCGCTTCAACTTTCAACTCTAAACTATCAACTGTCGACTGTGTTTCTACTTCTTCGCCTGCGCGAAATTCTGATTGATCTGCTCCCAGTTCACCACGTTCCACCACGCCTCGATGTACTCCGGACGCCGGTTCTGATACTTCAAATAATACGCATGCTCCCACACGTCCAGCCCCATCACCGGCTTTTTTCCTTCCATCAGCGGACTGTCCTGATTCGCCGTGGACTCAATCGCCAGCTTTCCGCCGCTCACGACCAGCCACGCCCAGCCCGACCCAAACCGCTTCGTCGCCGCCTCGTTGAATTTCGTCTTGAACTCAGCGAAACTCCCGAACGCCGACTTGATCGCCTCCGCTATTTCCCCCTTCGCTTCTCCGCCCCCGCCTTTTTTCATGCTCGGCCAGAACAGCGAATGGTTGGCGTGTCCGCCGCCGTTGTTGCGCACCGCAGTGCGAATCGCTTCCGGCACTTTGTCGATTCCGCGCAGCAGCTCCTCGATCGATAGCCGCTGCAAATCGGCGTGCCCTTCCAGCGCCTTGTTCAAATTGCTGACGTACCCGCCATGATGTTTGTCGTGGTGAATTTCCATCGTCTTCGCGTCGATATAAGGTTCCAGCGCGTCGAATCCGTAAGGCAATGGTGGCAGTTTGAATCCCGCCGCTTGTGCGGCCGCTTGTGCGTCTGTCATTTTTCCTCCTCAAATTCCTTCCGTACCTCACAATTATACTCCCGCCCCGCGCGCCCCTGTAAAGCCGCCAAATTTTCCCGCCCTGTTTTTTACGTTGTCATTCGAGCGAGGATGCGACCAGCATCCGACGAGGAACCTGCTCAGGAGACACAAATCGGGAACTCCAAAATTCACACTTGACATCGACGGATAATTCACTACTATATGGTTGTGGATAGGTTAGGTACAACATTTGCTGCTCTGTCTCATCCAACCCGCCGGGCGATGATCGAACGTCTCTCCCACGGGCCTGCCTCTGTGCATGGATTGACGCAACCGTTTGCACTCTCGCAGCAGATGATTTCAAAACATATTGCCTATCTGGTGCGGGCGCGGATTGTGATCAAGACGAAGCGTGGAAGAGAGAGCGTGTGCACGCTTAGGCCACAGGCGATAAAGACAGTCAGCGACTGGGCCATTAGCTATCGCCGATTCTGGGAAGAGAGTTTCGACAAGTTGGATGCAGTTGTGAATCAAATGAAAAAAGCGGAGGTCAGAGATGGCAAAAAACACGGTTAGCGAGAAAGACCGGATGGTTGTCACTAGAGTTTTTGATGCCTCGCGCGCATTGGTTTGGGAAGCGTGGACAAACCCGAAATATGTGATGCAGTGGTGGGGGCCAAAGGGCTTTACTGCGCCTTTTTGCCAGATGGATTTTCGCGTAGGAGGAAAATTTCTCTGCTGCATGAGAGCCCCGGATGGGCAGGAGTTCTGGAATGCTGGCGAATACCACGAGATTGTTCCGCACGAGAAGATCGTTTCCTCCATGTATTTTTCCGACTCGAAGGGAAACAAGGTTGAGCCTGCGCACTATGGAATAGAACATGAGGCCATAGACGATGCGCACGACGTGGTCATTTTTGAGGATTTTGGAAACGGCCAGACGAAACTCACCTTCATTGGAAATGAGCCCATGGAGAGCGCGAAAAACAGCGGTCAACTCGAGGGGTGGAATCAGATACTCGATAAAATTGCCGCAGTTGTTGCGGGGCTAGCGCAGGCGAAATAAACAGTTGAAGTCTTGATGATCGTCATGCGCCAGATACAGCTAAGGCCGGCGGCGGAGGCTTAGTTAGAACGGGCTTCTCGTCGCTTGGCCGAATCGCCGCATCAAAATTTTGCCCGGATGTGCTCTGCCACGAAACCTACTTCTGCATCAGCGCGCGAATCTCCGCCGGCAGATTCAGCCTCACGCTCAGCGTCGCCGTCGGATGCTCCGCCCCGCCGCTCGACTGCAGAAAAACGAACTTTTCCCCATCCGCGCTCACATCGTAATCCACCTCCGGATTGGTTTGCATCGCAGCGAATTCCGCCGCCGAAAGATTGAACAGCGGCCGCGGCGGCCCTGCGTGAAACGTCGGCTTCAGTTGCACATCCACCGCCATCATGCGATTTTGCGGCGAGTCGTAATACACCAGCTCGCGCCCTCCTTTGCTCCACTTTGGCAACGCGCCGCCGTCCACCGAAATCTGCCACTCCCCGCCGCCCATGGGAAACGTATCTACGAATATCTGATACGCGCCCGATTGATACGAGCCGTACGCAATGTAATGTCCGTCCGGGGAAAAAACGGCCGCCCCTGCATTTCTCTTGAGAATTTTGGCGGCTGGCGTCCCTCCCAGAGTCACTGTTCCCAGCGTGCCCAACGCCCCTCCGGGTTGCGTAAAAGCGATGAACTTCCCGTCGGGCGATACGGAGTCCGGATCGAAAAATCCACCGCCCTCATTGCTCAAAACCGGACGCTCATTTCCCGTCCCGTCCGAGCGCTTCACATACAGATTGCCTCCTTGCCCGCGGCTCGAGTCAAAATAAATGTTTGTCCCATCCGCCGACCACGCCGCGTAATCATTATCGGTGTCAAATGTCAGCCGGCTCAGCCCGCCGCTCCCAAAATCGTATATCCATAGGTCGCCCTGCCCGCTTACCATGCTGTTACTCGTTCCGTTGACGATCAGCAACAGCCGCTTGCCATCCGGGGAAAATCGCGGAATCGAGTAGCCGCGCGCTGGCAGCGAGAGCACGTGCGGCTCGCCTTTTCGATCTGTAATTGCCACCAACCGCGCTGACGTATCCGTCCCGCCTCGCAAGTACGCCATCGTGCCATCCTCCGCGACCGCAACATACGTGGCGCCGCTCGTCGGATCATCGCCTGCGTGCTCCGGCAACTGCACCGCCTCGCCCGTGATTTCCATCCGGCTCTCGTTGAACGGCGCGGCGAACAGCGCCCCAGCCCGGTAATACAGCAGATATCCCGCCGGCGAATAAATCGCCATATCTCCATGCGTCAGCACGCGAATTTTCTTCGTGCTGAAGGAATACACCGCAATCTCCGCATCATCGTAGCTCGCCGCGCTGTTGGACATCCCGGCGGTAAAAATGGCCCCTTTGCCGTTCGGCAGCACATTCGGCCAGCGATACGTTCGCTCGCCCTTGGATTGGTCCGGCGCGATGATTTGCTTTGGCGCACCGCCCGAGTCAGAAATTTCCATTAGGCCGGCCGAGTATTCGGGAGAAAAAATGATTGTGCCGTCCGGCGTCCAACTTCCTCCGCGCTGATTCGGCGCATCCGCGAGAATCTGTGCCGTGCCGCCGTCAGCCGGAATTTTCTTCAGCTTGCCATCCGCAAAGAAGCCGATCCATTTCCCATCGGGAGAGAAAAACGGGCTCAGGCCATTCTCCGTTCCCGCGATGGGCCTTGCGTCTGGCTCATCCAGCGAGCGGCGATACAATTGCGACGCAGTTCCCTTTGCTCCCATGAACACGATTTCTTTCCCGTCCGGCGACAGCGCCACACTAGGTGCATCTCGCGTCAGCACGCTCACGCCATCCGGCAATGAAACATCGAGCGTCACATTGCCGCTATTGCCGCCCGTTGCTCGTCCAAAATACAAATACGCCGCCAGCCCCGCCGCCACCAGCGCACACAGCGCCGCCACCGCCCACGGCAACGCTCTCCGCCAAACTGGCCGCGACGCCGACGCCGACGCCATCTGTTCTTTCGCCGCGCCGGAGAGCACTTCTTCCAGCGCGATCCGCGCGTCCCCAATATCGCGCAGTCGCTGCTTTGCGTCTTTTTTCAAACAGCGCTGCAACAGCACCCGTACGTGCGTCGGCGTATCCTTCGGCAGCAGCGTCCAGTCCGGCTCCGCGCGAATCACCGCCGCCAGCGTGTCCGTCACCGTCTCGCCGCTGAACGCCATCTTCCCCGTCAGCATTTCGTACAGCACGCAACCAAACGCCCAAATGTCCGTGCGCCGGTCCACCGCTTTTCCTTTGGCCTGCTCCGGCGACATGTACGCAGCCGTCCCCAAAATAATTCCCGCCTGCGTGGCCATGCGGCTGATCGTTGGCGAACTCGAGATGTCTGCCGCGGCCGCCTCTCCTTCCAGCGCCTTCGCCAATCCGAAATCGAGAATCTTCACCGCGCCATCAGGCGTGACCTTCACGTTCGCCGGCTTCAAATCGCGATGAATAATCCCGCGCTCGTGAGCGTATTCCAGCGCTTCGCAGATTTGTCTGGCAATCGGCAGCGCTTCTTCGAGGGGAATCGCGCTGCTTCGAACGCTCTCTGTAGCGGCGACCTTCAGGTCGGCCCTGGCAGGAACTCCGGTGCCACCCCGAATTCGCTCCGCCAGCGTCGGTCCTTCCACCAATTCCATCACCAGCGCATGAACGTTGCTCGAATCCTCGAAGCCGTAAATCGCCGCAATGTTCGGATGATTCAGCGAAGCTAGCACCTGCGCTTCGCGTCTTAAACGCGCCATGCGCTCCGCGTCGCGCGCAAAGGCCTCGGGCAAAATTTTAATCGCCACGTCGCGCCCCAGCCGCGTGTCCCGCGCCCGATACACCTCACCCATCCCGCCCGCGCCAATCGCGCCGGTAACTTCATACGGCCCAAGCTTTGTCCCCGTTGCTAGGCTCATTTCACTCCCTCGACGAGGTACAGTTCCGACAGCGCACGATCGTAGGAATAAGCGTAGGTCTTGCCATCAGGCGTGATTCTCACCGGCCGCACGTCCGTCAATCCCGCGGAATCGGAGGGGGCTAGTGTTCTCACAAGCGTCCGTTTCCCGGTCGTAAGATCCAGGCGATACAGCTCGGTCAAAGTCTTTTTATCCTGATAGATGTAAGCTGAACGGCCGTCCGCTGTCCAATTCGTCCAAATATCTCCCGGCGTCAGCCCGGGAACGGCCTGTGGCTCGGCTCTGTCGAGCCGATACAGCCAACCCTTGCCGCTCAAATCGCGCGCGAAAACAAATTTCCCGTCCGGGGAAATCAGATCGGACTCAATGTATTCAACCTTAACCGAGATAGGTGGCGTGATTGGTTGTGGCGTACCGCCTGAAATTCTCTCAACGTATATTCGCCATTCGTGGCCGTCATTCCCCGCGAAATAGATCTCTTTTCCGTCCGGCATCCAGCCAAGTGAGGTGGCTTCTTTCATCCCGTTGGCATCGAGTTCTCTGGTTTGACCCGCACCCGTAGGCAAGAGATCGAACTTTGAAAAAGGGAAATTGCCAGCCAATACCCACTTACCATCCGGAGAAAGTACGGGAAGGTTTTCCTGGCCCAGTTCCGCTGGAGCGGAGCCGTCTGTTTTGCGCAAATAGCTCTGGTACACCCCGCTGCGCGCCGCGGATCCAGCCTCTTCAAAGGCCAGAGCGGCACCATCCGGTGAAAGATCGGTGATGATGGTTGAGTCGAGCCAGGACAGGTCGCGCTCATTGATATCTTTCGGGGCGCGAAATTGTAGGCCGGTTGGCCACGATTCTTTTGATAAAAGCACCTGTCCGTCGCGAGAAATATCCCAAAGCCGCAGAATTCCTGGTAGCCGAAGAAGGACGCGCTCCTTGCCGGAGGGACTGAGAGCGTGGATGGCATTTGCCCAAGCCTCATTGCGCGTAGCGGAGAACAACACCTCGTTTCCCGTCGGTGCCCAGACAACTCCCTCCACGCTGGGAAATACGGCCGACCGCGCAACCTCTTTCCCTGTCTTGTCGAGGATCACCACTCGCCCCACATCGCTCCCAAGCTCGAGATCCGCGAACGCAACCATGTCACCATCTGGCGAGACGCGCAAAAAGTCGAGCCAGCCGATGCTCTGATAGATCGGCTTCCCAAGAGGGAATTCCACCTGGAACCTTCGCCCGACCTCACGGATCGCGGCCATCTGGCCATTGGGTGCCCAGTCCGCGGCCACCACATTGTCCGCAATTTCCCGCGGCGACCCGCCGGAAATCGGAACCGTGGCCAGCGTGCCTTCACAATGAGCGACGAGCAATTGCTTGCAGCCCAGCGCCATGGCCATCTCACCGGGCGAAACGGCAAGCAACGTTGCATCGCTCAGATTCAAGCCACGCGATTCCGGGCTGTTCGGATTCGTTGAGTAGACCTGTATGGGCTCACCCCGCCAGCTCGCGCTGTAATACACAGTCTGCGCGTCAGGGGCGAACCGCGCGCCGTAAATCGTTCCCCTGCCGAAAGTCAGCTGGTGAAACGTAGGCTGTGCGATTTTAGTGCCACTCCGGCCCAGAAAGTATGCGACGAGACTGCAAAGGACCAGCCCCACGGTACCGACCGCAGCGAAAGCTAGTCGGCGCTTTCGACGCGCTGGTGCTTTGCTTGCGACGAGTGCTGTGGCGCTGGTCGAGAGGTCCGAGAGCGATTGGAGATGGAAGGCCAGGTCGCGCGCCGATTGAAACCGTTCCGCTGCATTCTTCTCCAGGCAGTGCCGCACAATGCGCTCCACCGCCGGCGGAATCTTCTTCCCTTCGCCCGAAAGCTCCGGCGGCTCCTCCTTCAAGATCGCCGCCATGGTGTCCGCCGAAGAATCTTTCTCGAACGCCCGCTGCCCCGAAAGCATCTCGTAGAGAATCGTCCCCAGCGCAAAGATGTCCGAGCGGGCATCCGCCGGCTTCCCGCGCACCTGCTCCGGCGACATATACCCCGCCGTGCCCAGCACCACGCCCGCTTCCGTTTGTGTAATTGGACTGGCTGCTCGCGTCGGCGATTCCGTCTCGCTCAACCCCGAAGCGTCGCGCTGCGTCAGTTTCGCCAAACCAAAATCGAGAATCTTCACCCGTCCATCGTTGGTGATGAAAATGTTCGCCGGTTTCAAATCGCGATGAATGATTCCTTTTTCATGCGCCGCAGAAATTCCGTGCGCCGCCTGAATCGCAACGTCGAGAGCCTTGCGCACAGATAACGGCCCGCCACGCAGCCGCTCACGCAGCGTCTCCCCTTCGAGCAATTCGGTGACAAGGTAAGGAGTGCCGTCATGCGTGCCAATATCGTAGACCGCCAGAATGTTGGGATGGTTTAGCGCGGCGACTGCCCGCGCTTCCTGCTCGAATCGCCGCAGCCGCTCAGAGTCGGCGGAAAATACTGCGGGCAGAACTTTCACGGCCACGTCGCGCCCCAGCCGCGTGTCCCGCGCCCGGTACACCTCCCCCATTCCTCCCGCGCCGAGAGGAGACACTATTTCGTATGCCCCTAGCTTGCTTCCACTACTCAGCATCAGATTTTTCCGCCTGCTTCACCGCGCCCGCGCTCGCTTTGGCGCACAAAACCGCAGTCATCGCGCCGCCAAACTTCCTGCGCGCGCGGATTTCGTTTGTGCGTTTTTCAGCGGCTCGTTTCGAAGCGCCCGCATTATACTCCGCCGTTCAGTTTCGTTCAGCAGCTTTGCGTTTCGCGCCTTTGCTTTGCGCCGATTTTCGCCGCGCAACTCCGCGCGCGCTGTGCCGTCCTAACGCCTCAAAAGCTTTTTTTAAGCCGGGTCTCTTTCTGAACTTCACGCTTCATCCCAGCCGCGTTCTGCGCTAACCTCAGTCGCCAAAAACGTCGCCCAGCATCGTAAAAAAGGAGTGAACGCATGCCCGTCACCGCCCATCTCGAAAAGCATTTCACCGCCACCGCCGCGGTGCGCGACATCGTCATTGGAATGTCCGACGGCCTCACCGTGCCCTTCGCCCTCGCCGCCGGAATCACCGGCGCCATAGCCGCCACCCGCATCGTGGTCACCGCCGGCCTCGCCGAAGTCGTCGCCGGCTCCATCGCCATGGGCCTCGGCGGATACCTCGCCGCCAAAACCGACAACGAGCATTACGCCTCCGAAGAGCGCCGCGAAATCGAAGAGACCATCGAAATCCCCGACCAGGAAGAAGAGGAAGTCGCCAAAGTTTTTCGCGGCTATGGCCTCTCCGAAGAGCACATCCGCCCCGTCGTCAACGCCATCGCCTCCGACCAAAAGCGCTGGGTCGACTTCATGATGCGCTTCGAACTCGGCCTCGAACCCCCCGACCCTTCCCGCGCCACGCGCTCCGCCGCCACCATCGCCGCCTCCTACATTGTCGGAGGACTCATCCCCCTCGCCCCCTACATGCTCATCGGCCAGATTTTCACCGCGCTGTGGGTCTCCGTCGGCGTCACCCTCTGCGCCCTGCTCGCCTTCGGCTACGTCAAAGCCAGGTTCACTGACGTGAAGCCCTGGCGCGGCGCCCTGCAAACCGCCTTCGTCGGCAGCCTCGCCGCCTCCGCCGCCTTCTTCCTCGCCCGCCTCGTCAACATGCGCTAGCGTCGCTTGTTTTCTGCAGCCAGCAGATCCCTCGCTGCGCTCGGGATGCGAACTGCGCGCTTTGGGATGAAGTCATAAATTCTTGCGATTAGAAATGACCTGCGGTGTTTGTTTTGTGTGAGTTATGTCGAGTTCTAATTTTTCATAAGGGCCACAAATCTTGCGATTAGAGTTCTGGACGCTGGATGCTTGAGGCTCGATGCTGGACGAAACCGACGACGAGCCAACGAGAGCGGGGGCGTCCGAGGAAGTGGTTGGATTTACGGACTGGGCCGGCGGCTCGGTGGCGTTGACGACGACGTGCGTGGTGGGCGGTTCGACCCACTGGCCGCGTCCATTAAGGCAAGCGAGAGTGCGGACGGCGCGGAGGATGGCGAAGGCGGAAGGCGCTTCGACTTCCTCCACTTCTTCGAGAACCTTTTGAACAACGATGGCGACGTTTTCGCGGCGGAGTTCGAAGAGGCCGGTGGCACGGGCATGGCGGTAGAGGGCATCGTAACCGACGTCATATGTATCACCTATCTGGTTGGGGTGACGCCATTCGATGAAGTCGGCTTCGATGGCTTCGCGTTCAGGGTGGCGGCAGATCTGGCATTTACGGCTGTGGCGTTCGAGAGGTGGAAGGGCCGCCAATTCGCTATTGCTGAGAGGAGCTGATTGCCTGGGCCTCGATGCCCGGCGGCGGGGGCGGGAGGGTTTTTGAGGCGATTTTTCGGGGTTTGTGGGCGGAGTTAGCCCCGGTTCGAGAGCGGCAGCGCGAAGATTGGCTTCGTGAGCTGGGCGGAGGGTTTCGATGCGGTCGCGGAGGCGAGATTGGACTTCATCGATTTGTTTCTGAAGTTCGGGTGAGCGGACAGAGTCGTGCGTAGAGCTGGATGCCATGTGAATCTCCTTAATTGGATTGTTTGATTAGACTTGCGTCAGAGGGTGGCTTCCGGGCCGCTCTGACTGCGGCGGAAGCCGATAATCTTAGAGTAATTTTATCAAAGCGGTAATGAGATTGCAAGGGGAAAATGCATTTTGGTGAAAAATAAAAAACGGAAAGAAAGGGGTTGCGGAAGCAGAGGCCCGCCTTCGCTAGAGGCTGCGGCGCGGCGAGCTAGTGGCTAGTGACTAGTGAAAAGGCAGAAACCCACCCTTCGCCGAAGGCGCTCAGGATGGGGCAACGTGCTGGATGTGGAGGCGCATGGCTTCGAGGATGCTCTTCTTGGCTTCTTCGATGGATTTACCGTGGCCGTAGACGCCCGGAAAGTCCTCGCTGTAGGCGTAGTAACGTTTGCCTTCGCGCTCGACGGTGATCGGGTAGCTATATAGGGTCATTGTAAAAACAAGCATACATGAAACGCGAGTGGTCGAGAGGGACGGGGTTATCGGATTTTGCGCTTACGCCTGTTCGGTTTGCGGCGTGTTGGCCAGCGTGGAGTCGATCTTATTTCGGGTGCGGCCTCGGTTGGAACGTTGCTGTGAGCCTTGTCGCTATCCGGTAACGCCTGTCTTTGCCTAGCTGCTCGTATGATTGGAAATGTACGGCCTGCCACTTTTCTTGGGTTTCCACGACTGTCACCCGCTAGAGTTTCCCACCAATTTCGTCGGGTTGCGAGGCCCTTAGCTTTCCATTCGTCCATGATCTCATCGATCGTTTGAGCGATTTGTTCGTAGCCGTTAGCCCGGAGCCACTCGCGGGCTGTGTCCTTCGCTTGCATTATTCACTTTCGCTTCGATCGATCCGCCAAATGTAGACACGGTCCTGAAGTCCACTCTCAACCATCCAGATTTCGTCTTCTCCGTTGACGACCTGAATTATGCTGTTCACAAAGAGGATTTCGAAGAACCACCGGATCTGCTCGGCCTCGCTCTGATCCTCGCAGGGGAAAATGAATCTCGTTACCGCCGTTGTTTCATCGATTAGATATCGCTTCCTAAAGGAGGGATCTGCTACTTCTGACTTTGTGCAAAGGTTCCCCGCGCGGAAGCGTCCATTCACGTGGGTGGTCGAGTAGCCTACGAATTGCGTCGCGAGCCATTCGCATAATCTGTTTAGGTAGGCTTCTTTGTTCTCGTTGGTCTGTTTTGGGAAGTGCTCATGGAGTTCGGCTTCGTCATGCGCCTTGAGCCTAGCCAAGATCGTGTCTTTATAGAAAAGGGCGTCCAGGGTAGTTTTCAGGTTGGCCTCGTTCGAGAGCGGCATGAAAAACTCGAATGTGAGGACGTTCTTGTAAGTTAGCTCTCTATAATCCGAGGCGATGCGGCGAACCTGTGTGACGTGCTGCTGGAACTTGCCCCAATCTGTGAAGGGGCGAAAGGATTCGCTAACGCGGTATTTGTTGCCGCCAGATGGGGTAACGAATTGTGCGAGCTGTTTGGACCAATAAGTCTTGAAAGTCTTTCCTCGCCATGTGGTGATGCTCTCCAACTCGCCCGTGGCAAACGGCTCTTGCGAGTCTAAGTGCTCGGCCAGAAACTCGAATACCTTTTTCTGGTTTTCATCGCTACCCATTTAGGAAATCCCTTTATTCAGCTTCAAGCGACAGGCCGAAATATAATCGCAGCCAAGGCTCGAGGTCGGTTAACTCAACTGCCTTGCCAGTAGAAATCAAATAGGACTTCATGTTCTGTGTGAATCCCGGCCCCGAAAATACGACGAGTCCCTGGATCGGCCAGGCTGCGAGATCGAGCACAGTGGCGGGAATTTTTTCTTCAGCTGTCCCGCCGACCCCTTGAAATTTACATTCCACGCCAAGGGTCTTTGAGGTTTTCGGATCTTTCAAAACGACGTCGATTCGCCGTTCCGCTCCCCATAGTCGACGCGCCAGCTTGAACTGCTCGCGAACTTCTAGACCGAGAGTCCTACCCAGCTCACAGATAGCCTTGGCGAGCTCGTCGCCGCTTGTTACTGCATTACGCCCGCCTGGCACGCGGTTCCTCTCTTCGAATTGGGATCAATGGTGCGTCGTATTTCGGTTCCTGCTTCACGTTCATGAACATCGGAGGATCTTCGAGTCTTAGTTTCGTGACGTTGATCCATTTGGTTTCCGTCTCGATGCCGACGCATTTGCGGGCGCGGCGGATGGCGGCGAGGGCGGTGGTGCCGGAGCCGAGGAAAGGGTCGAGGACGAGGTCGCCTTCGGAGGAAGAGGCGAGGAGGATGCGTTCGAGGAGGGCGAGAGGCTTTTGCGTGGGATGCTTGCCGAATTTTTTCTCCCAAGGCTCGGGAGGAGGAATGGTCCAGACGGACTTCATTTGTTTGCCGCCGGCGATTTGGCGCATGAGCTTGTAATTGAATTTGTGGCGGGACTTTTTGTCGCGCGCGGCCCAGATGATGGTTTCGGTGGCGTGAGTGAAATAACGGCAGGAGAGGTTGGGAGGAGGATTGGGCTTGACCCAGGAAATGTCGTTGAGGAGCTTGAAGCCGAGCTGCTGGAGGGCGAAGCCGACGGAGTGGATGACGTGGGAGGTGCCGGAGATCCAGATGGAGGCGTCAGGCTTGAGGACGCGCTGGCAGGCGGCGAGCCAGGCGGTGTTGAACGCGTGATTGGCTTCCGCGCCGCGAGAGCGATCCCAGGAGCCTTTGTTGACGGAGACCATGCGTCCGGCGTGGCAGGTGATGCCGCCGTTGGAGAGGAAGTAGGGCGGGTCGGCGAAGATGAGGTCGATGGATTCGGCGGGGAGGGCGGCGAGGATTTGGAGGCAGTCGCCGTGGAAGATTTTGATGTGATGGCGCGGGTCGTAGAAGGCGGGGGACGGAAGTGCAGGCGAACCGCCTTCGCTCGAATCCGAGCTACGGCGCGTCAGGGGCGATGCCATTTTTTCGGGAGTGCTCAAGGGATCGGATCGTTGATCAAATTGCAGAGATGATCAAGTGGTATCGGAGAAGCGGTGGCTAGTGGCGAGAAAAGGCAAAAGCGCGACCAAGCCTGTGGCACTCAGCGCATGTTAGCCACATGGCAACGTCCAACGCGAGTAATGGGCGGAATTCGGAGGGGTGTGGTATAATGCGCACATGAGCTTAGCTTACAGACTTATCTTTGAGTGCCCTAAGGGCCACCATAACATCAACTTACAGAAGAAGTGCGCTAATGCGGCGCTCTCCGAAGCGGAAGCCATGAAGCTGTTCGGAGACGAAAAACTGGCCTGCACGAGCCTAAATTGTGGCTGGCGCGGCAAAGCGTCCAAGACGAAACTTCTGCGGATTCTGCGCTTTAACTGGATCCTCGCTCCCACGGCCTAACGAGCCGGCGCAGCCAAACGGGCAGCTTTTGTAAGGGCAAACTCGGGGAATCGGCAATTCATGCTGGAAGAACTACCCGGAGCGAGGGGGGAACTCGCCCCGGGCTTCCCTGTGGGTTGGCTGCTTGGGGAACTCGATAAATTTTTGTAAATGCGCTGATTCAATGCGCGCTCTGGGCCGACGGCCTCGCCGCACTTAAAATGCGCGCGCCGGGCCGGTCAAGCGGTAACGCAAACGCCCGAGCACCACGTTCAGCGGATTGCTCCGGTGCAGAAAAGCGAGCACAGGAGCGCGGCGCACTCCAAGCCTCTCGAGGGCGCGGCGAATGCGAAAATCGCGTCCCGCGGAAACCATGCCCTTTTCGAGGACTTCGATCGCGTCGGAGGTCCGGCCAGCCTGGTTGTAGACTTCCGCCAGGTTGAGATAGAGCTGGGCGTGATTGCATTTCAGGTTGAGGGCTTCGCGGCAGAGCGTTTCCGCGTCGCCAAAGCGGCGATCGGCCATGGCTGCCAGCAGGCCAGTGTAAGAGAGGTAAAAGGGATTTTTCGGCGCCGCGCCGAGAGCGCGTCGCGCATGCCCGAGAGCGTCTTCGGGGTGACCGTCGCGCATGCGTTTCAGGCATTCCTTGAATTCCAGCATTCCGGCATCCACCGGCGCTGGTCCTGCCATTGAATTTGCCATTGCCGCAGAAGGAGCCATCGCCACTTCCTTTCGCTCGCGCTTTTTGGCGCGAGTTTTTCGCGAAATTCACGAGCCACGCAAGTGCGCACAGCCTAGCCCCTGGGGGCATAGCGTGGCTACCGTCCAAGGGTACAGTTTTGGTTCTATGCGGCGCGTGTGCCGCCGCTCTACCCTTGCGGACAGGCAAAAAAGTGTCACCGCCGTGGGAGGCGGAGTTTTCTGCTGATTTGCGGCGGGTTAGCGGGATTTTCGCGCGTTCACGAGAGGCAAAATGCGGCTACAACATTTACGCGACAAAGAATCAGGCCGAGCGAGACGCAAGAAAAAAGCGCTGTCGTGGTTGCGCGACGCCGGCTGAAGGTTATTTCAGGTACTCGTTGAACCAGGCGACGGCGCGCTCGAGGACGTCACGGCTGTGCGCAGGATTTGAGAATCCGTGGCCTTCATGGGGATAAATGACGAATTCCGTGGGCACGCCGAAAGTGACCAGCGCGTGCCAGAATTCGTAGGACTGCGGCGGCGGGCATTCGCCGTCGCTATCGCCGACCACAATCAGCGAAGGAGTTTTGGCGTTCTTGATGAAATTAATGGGCGCGCTTTTGGCGTAGACGCCGGGATCGTTGTAAACGTTGTCGCCGAAATAAAAAGTCATCCATTTGTCGATGCGATTTTCGCCATAGTAGCTGAGCCAGTCGGAGAGGCCAGCGCCGATAACCGCGGCATGGAAACGATGCGTTTGCGTGACTGCCCACATGGACATATATCCGCCATAGCTCCAGCCAGTGATACCGAGACGCGCAGGATCAATAGGCAGCGAAGCGAGCGCGGCATCCACTCCGGCCATGATGTCTTTGAAGTCGCCGCCGCCGAAGTCCTTCACATTGGCCTTCGTAAAATCTTCGCCTGCGCCGTAGCTGCCGCGCGGGTTGGGGAAAAGCACGAAATATCCCGCGGCGGGCAAAGCCGCGTAATACGACCAGCGGCTCGGCCAACTCTGCATGTTGGCTGCGGCTGGGCCGCCGTGCACGGTGACGACCAGGCCATATTTTCTCGCGGGACTGTAGTCCACAGGATAGAGCAGCCATCCCTGCACTTCGCCGATGTCCGTATGCCAGTGGAGACTTTCGGCCTTGCCCCATTCTGGATGCAGATCGCGATTGATGTGGGTGATTTGCTTCCATTGGCCGATGGGGCCAGCCCACACTTCCGGCGGCTGGGTGAAAGATTGGCGCACGGTGGCGGCGATTTTGCCATCGCGCGAAAGCGAAACGCCGACGCCGAAGCCGTTCGAGCCGAGGCGTTCCGCGCCGGTGTACAAAGTGGAGATGGCGCCGGAATCTAAATTCACGGAAGCGACGCCGCTTTTGCCGTCGACGATTTCGCAGAAGACAATGTGCTGCGAATCAGCGGACCACTCGATAGAACTTGGCGTCGCTTTTATTTTGGGCGTAATGTCGCGCGCATGGCTGGTCTGGCTCGGTGCATTTGCGGGCACGGTGTAAATGTCGCCGCCGATGGAGCCTTCGTCGCTCATAAGGCCGGCGATGAAGGCGATATTTTTTCCGTCAGGGGACAATTTCGGCGTGCCGATTTGCATGTGGCTGCTGTAGATCGAACGGGGCGGGGCGTTGCGCACCGCGTCGAAAATGTAGATTTGCGCGATGTACCAGTTGTCATCGCCATTGCCGTACGCGGCGGTGGCCACGATTCTTTTGCTGTCGGGCGACCAATCGTATTCGTAGACATACATGCCGGCCGGAGAGATTTTGCGCAATGGGCCGCCTGCGGCGTTCACCAGCGCCAAGCTCTGCTCGTAAGTCGCAGTTCTGACGATGCCTTCATCGGGCGTTTCCGCGGCGAGGGGGCCAGCGGCGCGCGGCGCGTTTTCAATGTAGAGGAAAGAGATAGTTTTCCCGTCGGGCGACCAGAGCGGACTGGAAACGTCACCTCTGACGTGGGTGAGTTGGCGCAGAGCGCTGCCTGTTGCGGTGAGCGAGGTGACGTAAAGTTGCAATTGGCCGGAGTGGCCGGCGTCAGAAAAGAATGCGAGGTGGGTGCTGTCCGGAGACCAGGCGACGTCGCGCTCCGCGGCAAATGCGCCAGCGGGTGCGGCAGTGATGCGCTGCGGCGCGGCGCCGGACTTCCAGTCGGCGACATAGATGGCGGAATTCGGCGAAGGCGCGCCATTTTTTCCAGTGAGCGATTCGACCCAGGCGACGCGCTGGCCGTCCGGGGAAATCACGGCTTGCGAAATTTCGTGCACGCCGAACATGGCGTGAATGGCGCGCTCGACTGCGGGAGAGGGTTTTGGCGGCGGAGGAAGATATACGCTGGCATGTGCGGCGCAAATTATCAGCGAAGCTACGAGGAAAATTATTGCGAATCGAGCGAAGGATTTCATTTCACGATGCCTTTCTTTTGCGGAGGCGGCTTCGAGGCCGGCGCACTCCCAAAAAAGTTTAAGATGCAGGCGCGGCGGCCGATGACTACTGTGGCATTCAGCAGGCGATTGAATCAAGCGCGAATCTGAAATCGTGCGTGGCGGAGCGGACCGCGCAACTCATGGAGTGACGGGCGGTTTTTGGCGGGTGCGGCGGCGGGAAATCCAATAGAGCATGTATCCGACGAGGCTGACAGCCAGCACAATATAAAAAGTTTTGATTCGCAGGGTGATGGCAAAAGCGACTACCGAGGCGGCGAAGCCCCACATGAAAATTTCGCCGGCGAACGCCTGGCCCCAGCGCGGGCGCGCGCCGCTCGATTTGACGCGCGGACGCAACGCGGGGAAAAAGCGCGGAACGGCAGCGCAGTATGCGCGAAAAGATTCGCCTTGCGAAGCGGTGAGCGCGGCTTCTTCGCGAAGCACCAGCCGGTAATAAAAAATCAGCAGACCGAAAGTCATCACGAACCAGCCGAGCGGGCTGGCGAGCAAGCCCATCCCTGCGGCGAGAAGGATTCCGCCGTCATAAAGCGGATTGCGCATGAAGCGGAACGGGCCGTCGGCGACCAGGCCTTCGGAATGCAGCGCGTGGTCGTGAACAATTTCGCTGCGGAGATACGCGGCGGCCCAGGTACGCAGCGCGGCAGCGAGAACGCTGAGCAGCGCGGCGAAAGCGAAAATCAGGCGCAGCGGGTGGGCGGCGGCGGGCGAGTTGGGATCGAAGTTGCGCCGCCAGATGAGTTGCGCAAGAGCAATGGCGGCGTTTTGGTGGTCGATGCTGTAGCAACCGAAGCCCAGCCAGAAAACTCCGCCGATGAACCAAAAACGGTGGCGAAATTCGAAGTCAGTGGCGCGCATCATGGAGCAATACCTCCGGTGGATCGGAGGAAATCTAGAGAATACATCGCGCGGATAAAGCGCGCGAAAGGAAGAATTTGTTGTGCGGCGCTTTGTCGTGGCTGAAGAGTGCGTGTGGTAACCTTCAAGATACATACCTCAGCGGCTAAAGCCGGACTGATTTGCGGCGTTACGGCACGGTTGAAACCGTGCCATTATAAAGACTGCCGGTTGCCACACAGACTCTGAAGCCGCGGCCCGCAGAGATTCTCGCGTTGCCACATAAGCTCCAAAAGCGCGAAACGCAAGGAGCGGCGGGCGTATTCGCGAAGTCCGTGGCGCATTGTGAAGAATCCCTTTTGTGTTGTGCGCCGCTTTGTGCCGCGCAGGGCAGTGTTCATTCGACGATGATCCGGTCCGACCACTCGACGAGCGAGACAAAGATTGCCGGGGTGCCGAATTTTGCTCCCCAGTTAAGCAAATCCGTTTCCGTGACCCCACGGGCTCGGGAGCAAGCGCCTCAAGAAAACACCGGGATGTGTTTCGCGAGAATTTTTTCGCGCGTTTCGCTGAGCGGCGGCCATCCCACAGGAAAGATCGCATCGGCGGTGCTCTTGCGCATCAGGTAAGTGGCCTCTCCCGTGAGGAAAATCTGCACGTTGTGGCCGGCGTCCGCGAGCAGGAGCCCGTGAAGAAAGGGAAATGAGGCGCGCGTGGGATCATCGGAACCCCATGCGCTCTTCATCATAATTTTCAGCGGCTTTTTTGTTTCCGCGGCCTGCGCGCGGCCCAGCGCCAGAAAAGGCAAAGCCGCCAATTGAGCCAAGAATTCGCGTCTGGCCATCTTTTCCTCCTGAATTGAGATTCCTTCGAGATAAGCGCCCCAACTCTACTCCTGTTCCGATACGCTGGCGAGTGTGCAAGCGAAGGACTGTGACGGTCACGGCGAGGGGGCGGAGGCAGCTGTGAGCGCAGCGGGATGCGGATGCAATTCGGCGAGGCGGCGGCGCTGGAGGAAGACGAAAACGATTCCGGCGGCGATTTGCAGAGCGAGGGCGAGGAACCAGATGGATTCGTGCGCGTTCCACAGAGCGGTGTTCAACACGAAAAGCGGCGTGGGCAGGAAAATCGCAGCGAAGGGATTGTGCGTGAGATGCAGCGCGCTGATGACGATGCTGGCGCAGAAATAGTACACCGCCAAGTAAAGGATGCCGACAAGCAGCGAATGGCCGGCGCGGCGGAGCTTCATCCATTGCAGGAAAAGAAAATCGCAGATGAGCCAGAAGGCGAAAAAGGCGACGCGGAAAATGGCGACGGCGAGGCTCCATTCGAGCAAGGGGTCGCGCTTCCATTGAATCACGAGAATCATGGCGAGGCCGACGATGAGCGCGCCGAGGAAAAGATAAGGAGCGGGCCAGAGTTCGAGGCGTCCTATGGCGGCGGGATTGGCGCCGTGAAGCGCGCGGCGGATTTGGTTGCGATTGCGGAGCAGGATGAAGCCGAAAATGAAAAACAAGAGGACGTTGATGCTCAGCAGAGCAGATTGCACATCGAGAGGAGGCAGTCCCACCGTTTTAAAGCTCGCTTTATTCTCGGCAAAGAGAAATCTTGGAGTGTTGAATTGACAGAACGCAATCAGGATGAGATTCAGGTAACAGAGAAACCCAAGTCCTTGGGTTGGCGTGTAAAGTTCGTAGTTATTTGGGTCGCGCTTGATATTGCGTGATATGGCCGGGATAAGCCAGGCAAGAACGGTGAGGTAAAGAATGAAGAGGACGAGCGCATGGTGGACAGGAATTCCGAAAAACAGATCACGAAAAGAAACAGGAGCGTTATCCATATAGAGCCTAGGGAGGTCCTGCGCCAGACTCCACGTGGTCCGCTGAGCAAGCGAAACACTAACAAACGGGCTCACAGGGCCCAAGGCGAAACCCGGGATGCCAGTCTGCGCGGTAGCGCCGACCAACAGAAGAAAAAATAAGATGGCCCAGGTGACGGCGCCGCGGTGCAAATAGAGGGAGATGGTTAGCGCGAAGGCGTCATAGACAATCGCGCCGAGAACCATGAGCACGTACGCGGCGAGAAGAATCGTCCACGGAGTGCCGACTGCTTTGGCGCCAGCGGCCGCCGCGGGAAGGAAGCAGAGAAACACGAACAACGGCATGAGCGGCGCGCCAAAAAGTTTTCCGAGAGTGAGTTCGAGCGGGGAGAGGCGGGTGATGCGCTGAAAGTCGAAAGTGTTCTGATCTTTTTCGCGCTGGATGGCGTGAAGGCAGGCGATGCCTCCGCCGATGACCAGAACGACGGCCTGAATGATCAGAATGATGTGGAGAAAACTGTTCCCGTCCTTTCCGGCGAGGCCATCGGGACTTTCTGCGAAGGCGTAGCCGACGGCGAGGGAAATCGCGGCGCAGATTACCGCGGCGATGAGCAGTTTGCGCGGGCGCAATTGGATGCGCGCGTTGCGCAGAATTTCGGGATTGGAGAATAAATTCATGGTCGCGGGTTCACATCACTTCTCCGCCGGAAAGGCGCGCGTAAATTTGCTCGAAGGATTCCGATGAGCCTTCCACGGCGCAGACGGGCGCGCCGGCGAGCACCAAATCGTGCACGAGCGCGGCCAAATCGGAGTCGCTGCCGGCAAAAATAAAATCCACGCTGGAGGAGCCGCGCGGAACGTTCGCGGAAGGATGGGCGTCAGAAACGCCATCGCGCGCGGAGAGCCAGGAGATGAGTTCGTCGCCGGTGGCGGCAACGCGAATGCGCAGGCGGCGCTGCGCGGGAGCTTCGCCGGTGGATTCCTGCATGACGGAAGCGAGCGTTCCGGCGCGCAGCAGATGGCCCTTTTCCATGATGGCGACGGAGGTGCAAATTTCCTCGAGATCGGAAAGAACGTGGGAGCTGATGAGAATGGTTTTGCCTTCGCGATGCAAATTTTTCAGCAGGTCTTTGAGTTCGACGCGCGCTTTGGGATCGAGGCCGGAGGCAGGCTCGTCGAGAACGAGCACCGGCGGATCGTGGAGAACGGCGCGGGCGATGCCGAGGCGCTGCTTCATGCCGCGCGAAAGACCCTGGATGAAAGCGTCGCGCTTGGATTCCAGGCCGACCCAGCCAATCACTTCGGTGACGCGCGCGGGAATTTGCGCGGCGGGCATTTTGTAGGCGCGGGCGAAATAGTCGAGATATTCCCAGACTTTCAGGTCGTCATAGAGCGAGAAAAAATCGGCGAGATAGCCGATGAAGCGCTGGGCGTCTTCGGGACGGCGCTCGACGTCGATACCGTTGACTTCGACAGTGCCGGAAGTGGGCACCAGCAGGCCGCAGATCATTTTTAGCGTGGTGGTTTTGCCGGCGCCGTTGGGGCCGACGAAGCCGTAGATTTCGCGGTCGGCGATTTGGAGATTGACGCGGTCGGCGGCGACCACTTGGGCGGGCTTGCCCTTCGCGGGCGGCAGGTCGTATTCCTTGGTGAGATTTTCGAGGCGCAGCATTTTTGTGAACCGTTTTTCGAGTGGCCGGGCGTTGCGAGCGCGCTTTGGGCCAGCGCTAATTTATCACTGTGTGCGTTCCGCGGGCGCGATTTTGCGCGGATTGTGAAACGCGCTGGCTCGTATGTCAATACGCAAAAAGCGGCGCGAATGTTTCGCATGCAGCATTCGCATAGCCATTCAATCCGCCACGGATGACGGCATCATCTAATCTCATTTCTTCTTGGTCTCAAACGGAACAAAAGGTGTCCATCCGTGTACCAGAGTTACTTGTGCAATCGTTCCGCTGTCCAAACTATCATCGTCAGGCCCTTTCGAATGCAGCGTTCCTTGAACCATGACATACGTGTGATTCAGGCCTTTGAACTGTTCTCGTTGTTTCTGCGTCAGCTGAAGCGCGAAGGAATCTTTCAACAATGAAGCCTGAAGGTCCTCTCGATGCAGCCAAAGACTATCGCCTTCGTAGCGTAGGTTGAGAAAGCCCCATGTCTGAATAACCTTACCGTCGTATTTTTGTGGAGCGGCAAGCAAAGGAATCATGCCGATAACGATGGGCTTCGAACTCCTGGGAGCACTTTTGGAGAGCCTGGGGCCTGCAGCGAAGACCAGCAACACAACGGATAAACTGATTGCTCCACACTTCGTCGCAAATCGCATATTCATAGCATTCCGCGGGGCGCGATTTTGCGCGGATTGTGAAACGCGCTGGCTCGTATGTCAATACGCAAAACGCACGGCGAATGTTTCGGAGGGAAACGCCTAGTTCGTCGCGGACGCAGCGGTACAAGGGATGCGGCGAGCCGCGACATGCGTGATTTGCCAACTGAACGCAACATCGGACGAACTATGGTCCCAGCCGCTCAATCCCGATCGGGTTTTGTGGAGGTTAAGGGTGTCCCTCCCAAAAGGACCGGGCCACACGAGTCTAACCCTCTTGGACGACCGCGCCACCCAGAAGGGTGAGAGGGGGAATTCCCGCCATTGAGAATCCACACTTTTGGGAAGTATCGGGCGGATGAGAGGGTGGCCTTTTTCGATCCCTATTGTGCCGCGCTGGGTCAGTAGCTCGATGCGCCGTGGCAACCAGACGCCACGCCCCCAGGGCCACGGGCGTCCGACATGCAACTCGTAGCAGCCAGCGAAGGACTGAACCTCAGCTGCTTGACGGAGTAGCTGCTGCTGTACGGCCATTTTCGCTTGCCTGGCTGGCACCGGCTTGTGCTCTGGCGGCAGGTGAAAGCGTAAGAAGGACCGCTGCGAAAATCAGCAGTAATTTCATAGTGAGATACAGAAATCGTACATGCAAACGCATGGCGTGACAACGGTACCCGCAGGTCGCGTCACCTTGGATTCGCCCGTTTGGAGAGCTCCTTATGGCGGATGAAGAATTGTTGTTTGTTGACGTTGGCGGGGACGGCGACGTCGAAGAAGCCGACCATCATTTCGTCGTAGGTTTGGTCGCCCCAGCGGACGGCGACGGCGGGGTCTGGATTGTGCGGATTATTTTTGGAATTGTCGAACCATGCGACGGCCTGCAACTCCGTGCCAGCCTTGAGAAAACGCGGATGGGCGAGGCGGTAGCTCAATTGCCAGTAAAAATTGTAGTGCACGCGCAGCAGCGTCTCGACGACGGTGCCATCAGGATGAATGATGTTGTACTCGAATTTTTTGCCGCGCAGATGCATGTGCGGAAAAAAGCTGAGAAGCGTGCAGTCGTTGGGAATCGTGCCGTGAACTTCGGTGCGATAGTCGGGATCGTTCGGCGGAATGACAAACCAATCGTCGGTGAGCTGCAGCGTCAGGACGCGCTGAGCGGGCGGCTGTTTCGCAAAAACGAGGCCGATGCTGGTTTGGTCGGTAGCGGCGCGGCCGCGCGTGATGTAATGCATTTGAAAAACGAGGTCTGAACCGGCGGGAATGAATTTCGCCATTCCGGCGGGCCATTCATCGGGCGAACTGCCAGGCGCGTAGACGAGCAGAACGGAACTGTCCGTCCATTTCGCGTCGCGACGATCCTGCGGATTTTTCAACGTTGACGCGGTGAACGGCACGCCGATAGGCGCGTGCGCGAGCCATTTCGAATTGGGCGGGCGAACATAAACGACCGCGTGGTGAACGTTGGCGCGGCTGGACGGGCGAATCTCCGACATTTGCACCCATTGGTCTTTTTTGAAATGCGTGGGCACGATTTCGTAAGTGTATTCGACGATGCCGCGCGCGGGAATGTGAACGGGCGCGGGCATTTTCACCACGTCGTCGGGCTGCGGGATGATCCATCCGGCGGCCCAGTGGCGCGGCGGAGGAGCATCGCGGGGATTTCCTGCAGGAGCGCCTGCGTCAGCCCATGCAGCGAGCGTGGCGATTTGCTGAGCGGTGAGCGATGGGTCGTTCGAGAAATGCCCGCAACAGGGATCGGCGAACCATGGCGGCATGATGCGGCGCGTGACTTTGTTTTTGATTTTCTTGGCGTAGCGGCGCGTTTGCGCGTAGGTCACGAGCGGCATGGGCGCGATTTCGCCGGCGCGATGGCATGCCTGGCAATGCTGCTGGAGAATCGGGAGGACGTCTTTGTAAAAAGTGGGCGGGGCTGAAGCGGAACGAGCGAGTGGATGTGGGGGCGTTGCGGCAATACGCGAAGACGCTAGAACGTTTACAAAATTCGCGGCGAAAACAAATGCGAGAAGAGTTGCGCAGGAGGCGAATGCCGCAGCGAGTGGCGCCACAGCGCGAATCCTGCCACGTCCACTTTGTCGGACGAAGAACATTCCCACGGCAAACTTAGCATAAGAGCCCGATGCTTCGAAACGCGGGAGATTCCTCTTGAACGAAGGCGTTGCGCTGCTGTAAGTTAGCGCGGCAATTTGCGATTTTCAGCGCGCACGCTGCGCTCCGCTATTGGAGGGCATGTCTCGCCAGGCGCGCAAGGAGAGCGGCAATGATCCAGCACAAGTTTGTGAGTAAGTTTTCGACGAAGGCTTCTCTTTTTTCATTTCTGATTGTTTTTGTCTGCTTGCTCTTGCCTCTGGGAGCTAACAGCCAAAACGAGCGCGCTCAGAACGAAGGCGGCGGCCCGGACGGGCTGGCCGCTTTGCATTTTCGATTCGTGGGGCCGGAAGGAAATCGCGTTTCCGCGATTATCGGCGAGCCCGGAAATCCGAACGTCATCTACATCGGCGCGGCTGACGGCGGAATTTGGAAAACTGACGACGGCGGGACAACGTGGAAACCGATTTTCGACCATGAAAACGCCGCGGCGATAGGCGCGCTAGCCATGGCGCCCTCCGCGCACAACGTGATTTATGCCGGCACCGGCGAGCCGTGGCTGATTCGGCCGTACTACGCGATGGGCGACGGCGTTTACAAAAGCACGGACGCGGGGCGAAGCTGGCAGCACATCGGCCTGGAGAAGACCGGACACATCGCGCGAATTGTTGTCGACCCGCACAATCCAGATCGCGCCTTCACCTGCGCGATTGGGGAAGCGTTTCGCCCGCAACATGAGCGCGGGATTTTTCGCACTACGGATGGCGGGAAGACGTGGCAGCAAGTGCTCTTCGTGAATGAAAACACCGGCTGCTCGGAACTGGCCATGGATCCGGCTGATCCCAATACGCTTTTCGCGGGAATGTGGCAGGTGGCCATTCATCGCTGGGATTTGGACAGCGGCGGAACATCGAGCGGCGTCTACGTGAGCCGCGACGGCGGGAACACCTGGAACAAAATTTCGGGGCATGGGCTTCCGGCGGCGGATCATCCCATCGGCAAAGTCGCGGTGGCGATTGCGGCAAACAATCCAGAGCGCGTGTATGCGCTGATGCAGGACACGACTCCGGGGCTGTATCGTTCTGACGATGGCGGAAAAAATTGGACGCTGGTGAACCAGACGCACGTCACGGACGAACGGGCGCCTTACTACACGCGGTTTGCGGTGTCGCCGGACGATGAAAATTTGCTCTATTTTGTTTGCGTGTCGTTCAGCATGTCGCGCGACGGCGGCAACACCGTGTTTATCCCCAGCTTTGGACCCGGCGGTTTCGGCCTGCAGGGAGCCAGGACCGGCCCTCCTCCGGCGACGGGCGTCGGATCCGCGGGCGGCGACAATCACGACATCTGGATCGATCCGACGAATGCGAATCGCATTCTGGTAGCCAACGACGCGGGCGTCAGCATCAGCAACAATCGCGGAGCAACGTATCAGCGTTTTGTGCTGCCGATTTCGCAGGTGTATCACGTTGCCACGGACAACGACATTCCGTATCACGTGATGGGAAATTTGCAGGATCGCAGTTCGTTCCGCGGGCCGAGCCGCATTCTCTCCGGCGGTTTTTTTGGCGGCGGATTCTCGCTTGGCTATATCACCGGCACGGGCGGTTGCGAGGACGGCTACTCAGTGCCGGATCCGACGGATGCAAATATTGTGTGGTCGGGCTGCGACAATGGCCGCATGTACCGGATGGACTTCCGCACCGGCATGGCGCGGGACGTGACCGCGTGGCCGATCACTTCTTATGGCTGGCCGCCCGCGAAGATGAAATACCGCTGGGATTGGGTCACGCCCATCGCCATTTCGCCGCATGACCACAATCGCGTTTACATTGGCGCGCAGAAAGTTTTCATGACTACCAATGGCGGCCAGTCGTGGAAAGTGATTAGTCCCGACCTCACCGCCAACAATCCGGCGCACGAGCAAAACTCGGGCGGGATCACGCCGGATGACCTTGTCACTTTTGATGGCGCGACAATTTATTCCATTGCGGAGTCGCCGGTGAAGGCTGGGGTGATTTGGACGGGCAGCGACGATGGACAAGTGAACGTGACGCAGGACGGCGGCTTGCATTGGACTAACGTCACGAAGAATATTCCCGATTTGCCCGCATGGGGCACGGTGTGGAACGTCGAGCCTTCGCACTTCGACGCGGGGAGGTGCTACATCACCGTGAATTTGCAGCACGTAGGCATCTATGACGCGCGGGCCTACGAAACCTCCGATTACGGCGCGAGCTGGAAGCTGATCACCGCGAGCGTACCGAAGAGCATGAACAGCAGCGCGCACTGGATTGCCGAGGATCCGGTGAGAAAGGGCATGCTTTATCTGGGCGTTGATAATGGACTGTATGTGAGCTGGGACGACGGCGAGCATTGGACGCGGCTGCGCAACAATTTCCCGCCCGCGCCGGTGTACACGGTGAAGATTCAGCGGAAGTTCAACGATCTGGTGCTGGGCACGTACGGACGCGGCGTTTACATTCTGGACGACATCACACCTCTGCGGAATTGGGACAAGGCGCAGGGGCAGGACTTTTATCTCTTCAAACCGCGTGCGGCATATCGCTTCCGGAACAGAGACGATGCGCGCGAAGCAGACGTGGGCAGCCACGTGACCGGCGACAACGCCCCTTACGGCGCGGACATCAACTTCCGGCTGGCAGCGCCGGTGAAGGACATGCAGATAACTATCACCAGCGGGAATGAGACGATTCGCACGCTGAAAGTGCAAGGCCACGCGGGGCTCAACCGCGTGTGGTGGGATTTGCGCTATGAGCCCGGGTCGCCAATTCTGATGCAGACCACGCCTCCCGATGCTCCGTGGGCCGAAGTTCACCGCCATTACGCGGCGTACGGCACGCGCATTCCGCCGCCGGGGCCGGTTGTGCCGCCGGGAAATTATATGGTGCACGTGAAGGCTGGTTCGCATGAAGGGAGCGCGGCGCTCACCGTTTTGCCCGACCCGCACTCGAGCGGCACGGAGCAAAGCATTCGCGCGCAGGTGCAGTTTGCGCGAGAAGTGATGGGCGAAGAAGACGAGGCGGCGGACATGATTAATCATCTGGAATGGACGCGGCGGCAAGACGAGGACCTCATCACCATGCTCACCGCGAGCGGAAAACCAGCCGGCGCTGAAGCGGCCGGCGAAAATGCAAACAGGTATTCCGCGGCCATCAGCGCTGCCAAGGACTTCGAGAAAAAAGCGGTGGCTCTCGAAGGCGAACTGATTGACGTGCGGAACACCGGGCGCAGCGAGGATGCCTTCCGCGAGCCGGTGCAGCTTTACGAGCGCATCAGTTGGATGATTGGAGATGTGGTCGGCACGCCTGGCTCGGGCAGCGGCGGCGGCGATCTGGCGCCCACGGAACAGCAAATCGCGGTGAATGACGAATTCAAGCAGCAATTGGCACAAATCCAAGCGCAGTTCAAACGTTTCCTGCAAACCGAGACGCCGGCGTTCAATTCCACGCTGAAGAAGGAGCACGTCGCGGCGGCAATCGAGCCATAACGCCGGCGCAAGACACATAAGTGCGCCGCGCACGGTCGTGGTGTGCCAGGATGCTGAGAGAAGACTGTGTACTTGCGCGCATTGTTGTTGGCTCGCACGATTCCCGACTGGCCTTTCTGTGCGCGGCGGCGATGCTGGTCGCAAGGTCAGGCGGGCCTTGCTGTGGTCCAGTTGATACCTACGGGTTCTTGGCGGGCTAATTCCTGGACAAATCAATAATGCGGGTCGTACGATTTAAGCAATAAGGGAAGATCCAGCCCGGGCCAAGAGATGAACATAAAGCGCAAGGAACTGGCCACGGCCGCAGCACTCGCCGCGGTGTATTTTGGCGCAGCGAAGCTGGGGCTGAAGTTTGCCTTTGTCAACCCCAGCGCCACCGCAGTGTGGGCGCCCACCGGAATTGCCCTGGCGGGCCTCCTGATTTTCGGCGTTCGTGTGTGGCCGGGCATTTTTTTGGGTGCGTTCTTCGCGAACTTAACAACTGCAGGCACTGTCCTCACCTCCCTCGGCATCGCCACGGGAAACACTTTGGAAGGCGTGGTGGGCTGTTACCTGGTCAACCGCTTTGCCCATGGCCACCGCGCCTTTGAGCGGGCTCAGGATATTTTCAGGTTTACGTTCCTTGCGGGAATGGTCAGCACAGCCATTAGCGCCACGATTGGTGTCACTACACTGTCCTTGGCCGGATTCGCTCATTGGCCAATGTACGCACCAATCTGGCGCACCTGGTGGCTGGGAGACGGAGTGGGCGCGGTGGTCATCGCGCCCTTGGTTCTTCTCTGGAGAAAAAATCGCCCGTTCAATTGGAAGAGTGAACACGTCGCTGAGGGCACGCTCCTGTTTCTGGGACTGTTTTTGGCGGCCTGGGTCGTGTTCGGAGAGCGTTTTCAATCTGAGCTCAAGCACGATTCGTTGGAATATATCTGCATCCCATTCTTGATCTGGGCGGCCTTCCGCTTTAGCCCTCGCAACGCCGCGGCCGCGAATTGCCTTTTGGCCGGAATTGCCACTTGGGGCACCGTGCACGGCTTTGGCCCATTTGCAGCGGACGACCCGAACACATCTCTTTTGCTGGCGCAAGTCTTCATCGGCATTATGGCCATTAGCAGTTTGGCGCTGGCCGCCGAAATTTCCGGACGCAAACGCGCAGCGCAGAGATTCCGGCTTGCCGTCGAATCAGCGCCGAATGCCATGGTAATGACCGACCAAAGGGGCAAAATTGTCTTGGTCAACGCTCAAGCAACGAAAATGTTTGGCTACAAGGAAGAGGAGCTAGTAGGGCAGTTGACCGAGGTGCTCGTCCCTCCGCGGTTTCGTGGCGGACACCCAGTGCACCGCGCCGGTTTTTCGGCCCAGCCGCAAGCCAGACCCATGGGCGCCGGCCGAGACCTGTATGCTGTGCGCAAGGACGGCAGCGAGTTTCCCGTCGAGATTGGCCTCAACCCCATCGAAACGGAGGAAGGGCTCATGGTCTTGAGCGCCATAGTGGACATCACCGCGCGCAAGGCTGCGGAAGAAGAGATCCGGAGTCTGGCCATAAGCGATCCCCTCACGGGTCTGGCCAATTACCGCAAGCTGATCGACACACTCGATGCGGAGATAAAGCGTTTTGACCGGACCAGGCGATACTTTGCGGTCTTGCTCCTGGATTTGGACCAACTGAAGAAGATTAATGACGTGCACGGCCACGTGGCAGGCAGCCGCGCATTGTGTCGATTAGCCAGCATTCTGCGAGACCATTGCCGGGAAATCGATACGCCGGCGCGATACGGGGGCGACGAGTTTGCCGTGGTGCTTCCCGAAACCGATTCAGCGCAGGCCCGGAAGATTGCGGCAAGAATCCGCAGACGCGTGGCCTGTGATGAGGAACGTCCGCCGATCTCCGTGAGCGTCGGCTGTGCCATATTCCCCCATGATGGTGAGACCATCGAAAAACTCCTGTCCGCAGCGGATCGCGCACTCTACGATATGAAGCGCTCCCCAGCCGATACGGATGCGCCCCGGAAATCCCGCGACTGAACGAAGCGCTCCCAAGTAGTCTGTAGACCGTTTGACCGCCGGAAGCGCCGAGTCCCCCATCGCCCGCGATTGACGGCTCACTCGGAAGCTTCCCGGAGCCGCAAGCCGCCTTCTCTCGCGGTGAACGGCGAATTACCCATATCCCATTTCAACGTGCATGACGTTCACCATGTTCACCCATTGGCTGGCAAATGTCGCGCCATGCCGAACGGCTCGCCAGGGGCGGTGACTATTTCTGCCTGCCCACCAATCGGCCCAGAATCGGCTAGGTTTGCAGCCCCCGAAATACCAAGCTCCTTTTTTTCTGGTATTTAGTCAGTTCGTTTTGTAATTTTGCCTCCCGCGGACCCGTTAGGAACTGAGCTAGTTTATGTTGCGTGAAGTCCGGCCCATCAAACCTTTGGCTTACGCTCGATCCTGCGATATTTCGCAGCGGGACCTGCTTAACCGCGGTCAAAGTATCAGGCCTGGCCCAGTCCTACGCCTCGATGTTCAGAATGTTCACGACGTTCACAGTCTGCGACGCAACTGTCTGATACAGACTGATTTATATGCATGAGCAAACAATGCTATTTTGGGTGAACATTTGCTTCCCGCAAGGGATTGAGCCCGAATTGAGGGCCGGCGGGTCGCCTCTGGAGGAATCGAAGGCCGCCGGTTAGGCTG
>DATGHO010000004.1:0-16795 GCA_035307965.1 Candidatus Acidiferrales bacterium
TGGAAATCCCGCCGACACCGCGGGATTCCCACTTTCCCACCGCTTCGGCGGCGGGCCATCTTCACGACTCCGAGCAACACCGAAACGGCGGACCAATCACTTGCTCATAAACGCGGACATTTTGATTTGCTAACAACAGCACTTAATTTTTGAAGAAGAGGCTCGCACGCCGGGTGCGGTCTGTTTCTATTCTCCTAATAAAGTAACCAGATAGGCAAGGCGAAAATGAAGGCAGGCCGCGCCAGGCCCCTCTGTTCTGGCGCGGTTCGTGTCCCGCTGGCGCTTGGAAGTTGTTAGAATGGGACGAGCAGCATGGGTGGTGTCGCCTTATGTCGCTGATGAAAAATGCGATTGGCGTTTTGCTCGCAGGCGGTCAAGGCGAGCGGTTGTGGCCGCTCACGCGCGACCGTGCCAAGCCGGCAGTACCGTTCGGCGCAATTTACCGCATTATTGACGTGACCTTGTCGAACTGCCTCAACAGCGACCTGCGCCGCGTCTTCGTTCTCACCCAATACAAGGCGCTCAGCCTCAATCGCCATATCCGCCGAGGATGGTCCTCGCTGATGGGTGTGGGCGACTTTATAGAAATTCTTCCCCCGCAGATGCGCGTTTCCGCGCACTGGTACCTCGGCACAGCTGACGCCGTCTATCAGAACATTTATTCCATCGGCAGCGAGCAATCGAGTTACGTCATCATTCTGTCGGGCGATCACATCTACAAAATGAATTATGAAAAAATGCTGCAGCAGCACGTGGACAGCGGAGCGGACGTTACCGTAGGCACTGTGGAAATGACGCCGGAAGAGGCTGCCAACAAATTCGGCGTCATCGAGACCGACAAAGAGGGTCGCATCTTGGCGTTTTACGAGAAGCCTGCTGATCCCAAGCTCTCGCCGCGCCATCCGGGCAAAGTGGATGCATCCATGGGCATCTACATTTTCAATACGCAGTTTCTACTGCCGACGCTGATTTCAGATTCGGAGGATCCCAATTCGTCGCATGATTTCGGCCACGACATTCTGCCAAAAATCATCGGCAAATTTCGCGTTTTCGCGTACAACTTCTATGACGAAAATAAGAAAGGGAATCTCTACTGGCGCGACGTTGGCACGATTGACGCCTATTACGAGGCCAACATGGATTTAGTGTCCGTTTCGCCGGTCTTCAACCTTTACGATAAGAGCTGGCCGCTTAAAACCTGGGAACAGCAATACCCTCCGGCCAAATTCGTGTTTGCCGATCCAGAGCGCACTGGAACGGCGCTCGATTCCATTGTCGCAGCCGGGTCAATTATTTCAGGAAGCCGCGTAAGGCACTCGGTGGTGGGCTACGACGTTCGCGTCAACAGTTTCTGCGAGGTGAGCGGCTCCATTATCTACAATCACGTGAGTATCGGCCGGCATTCGCGCATACGGCGCGCCATCATCGACCGCCATGTGATGCTTCCCGAATACACCGAGATTGGTTACAACCTCGAAGAGGACCGCAAGCGCTATCACGTCAGCGAAAACGGCATTGTGGTCGTTGTTCGCGAAGAATCCATGCTCGAAGAACCAGAGTAGCGGCTTATCGTGCCATCTGCATTTCAGCCTCGTTTTGGACACGCCGCAGAGGAATTCGAGCGCTATCGCCCAGACTACCCGCATGAACTTTTCGAGCACATACTCGCCGTAATGCCTGCCGAGCGCCGCGACCGCGCCATGGACTTCGGTGCGGGCACGGGAAAGTCGACGCGCGCGCTCATCCCGCATTTTGCCGAGGTTATTGCGGTCGAACCGGATCCGGGCATGGCCGCGAAACTTACTGAAGAAATTCCCCGGGCCATTGTGCGCAACGCTACTGCGGAAGCCTGCGTCCAGCCGGACGCGAGCGTGGACCTTGTTACCATCGCCAATGCGTTTCATTGGATGGAAGCGCCGCGCGTGTTAGGAAATGTACACAACTGGCTTCGCGCTGACGGAATTCTCGCCGTTTATGATCGCCCGTTGCCTAAAGCCACGCCGGCAATTGATGCCATTGTTCTCGCAGAACTGCGCGGGCCGTGGAAGCCGCATCGCGATCCGCGTTTGAAACGTGATCTTATCTGGGAAAACGAAGTTCGGGAGGCGCCAGGCTTTGAACTTGTCGAAGAAACGAAGTTTTCCTATGTTCTTCCAATGTCGCCGCGCGATTACGCCGGTTTTTGGCGCTCGACGTCCTACGGCAGCGCCTACGCACTCACTCTTGCTGAGCCTGAAGCGTACTGGGCCGGTCTCGAATCGCGCTTCGCTGCGGCTGCAGCTGGCGATATGATTCCTGTGGACTTGAGCCCGACGCTTATCCTTATGCGAAAACGTTGAGCTTTTCTTTCTCCAAACGCTCTCCTCTCGTGAATTCCGCCGTGCCGTCATACAATAATCGGTCGCCGCATTAAGGAGGAAGCAATGGTTCGCAGCAGGAAGAACATCGTAGAAACTGTCGCCGCAGGAGTTAAAGGGCATCAGATTTTCGATGCAAGATTAAAAAGAGTGACGGCTAAGATTGCGCATGTTATCGGGCGCGAAATTCTCGACTCGCGCGGCAATCCGACCGTCGAAGCCGACGTGATTCTCGCGAATGGGCTCAAAGGCCGCGCGGCGGTTCCCTCGGGCGCTTCCACCGGAGAACATGAAGCTATCGAGCTGCGCGACGGCGACAAGTCCCGCTACCTTGGCAAGGGCACACGCAAGGCCGTCGAACACATCAACAGCGCCATCGCCAAGATTGTGACTGGCATGGACCCGAGCGACCAGCGCGCCCTCGACCGCAAAATGCTCGACGGCGACGGCACGGAAAACAAATCCAAATTCGGTGCTAACGCCATTCTCGCTGTTTCCATGGCTGCCGCTCGCGCCGCTGCGGCGGATAGCGGTTTGCCGCTCTACAAATACCTGAGCCGCTTTTCTTCGGTGAACTCCGCAAACACTCTTCCCGTTCCCATGATGAACATCCTGAATGGCGGCGCACATGCTGACAATTCTGTGGATACACAGGAATTTATGGTCATGCCCATCGGCGCGCCCAATTTTCGCGAAGCTCTGCGATGGGGCGTCGAGGTCTTCCAGAATTTGAAAACAGTGCTGAAGAAAAATGGCTATTCCACCGCTGTAGGCGACGAGGGCGGCTTTGCGCCCAATCTCAAATCCAACGAGGAGGCCATTGAGCGCATCCTGGAAGCCATTAGCGCGGCTGGCTACAAAGCCGGCGAGCAGATCGCCATCGCTCTGGACCCCGCTGCCAGCGAATTTTACGATTCGGCTTCGAAGAAATACATTTTCAAGAAATCGGACAAATCCCAGCGCACCTCAGAACAAATGGTTGAATTTTGGCAGAGCTGGGCACGCCAATATCCCATCATTTCCCTGGAAGATGGAATGTCCGAGCTGGATTGGGACGGCTGGCAATTGCTCACCAAGACTCTGGGAAGCAATTTGCAATTGGTGGGCGACGACATTTTCGTCACGAATCCTGTGATTTTCTCCCGCGGCATTGAGAAGAAAATCGCGAACAGCATTCTAATTAAGCTGAATCAAATCGGGACCGTCACGGAGACCATCGAAACGGTCGAAATGGCTCGCAAAGCCGGCTATTCGTCGGTCGTTTCCCACCGCTCTGGCGAAACAGAAGACACTTTTATCGCGGATTTCGTGGTGGCGATGGGAACCGGCCAAATCAAAACGGGCTCCGCCTCGCGCACCGATCGCATCGCGAAATACAACCAACTTCTGCGCATTGAGGAAGAACTCGGCGCTTCGGCATCGTTTCCCGGGCGCCGCGCGCTCACCGCTCGAGGATAGATTTTTGCAAGGTGAGCGGTTGAACCGCTGACTCTAACGCCCTATTTATTGATTGGGCTATGCGCCACATTTGCCGGTGCGGTCGTGCTAGTCTAATCGAAGGCTCCTTCAGCTCAGCCCATGAGATTTGCAAGATCAACTTGGGTAATTATTATCGCTTGGATTGTCTTCGTCGGCGGATTCACACTGATTTCGCTGCTGATGCCTCCCAGTCCGGCGCGCGCTGCCATTGCCGACATTGCCCTTTGCCTGGTACCCCTCTTTGCGAATGCCTGCTTGCTGTGGAATGCTTCCTCGCCCTATCGCCGGCAGAACGATTTCTGGATGCTGCTTGCCTTTGGCTGCACGCTGTGGCTCGCTGGCCAGCTCATTTGGACCTACCACGCGCTCGTCTTGCACCACGTCAGCTATGCTCCCGCATTTTTGGACATTATTTTTTTCCTGCATACGGTTCCGCTCATCGCTGCGCTGGCGATGGCTCCGCACGCGCGGAAAATGCGCGAGGTCCTGCGCTACGGCCAACTGGACATGCTGCTTCTCGCCGCGTGGTGGCTCTTTCTCTATCTCTTTGTTGTGGTGGCATGGTCGCGAGATCCTGGAAGCGCCGGCCTTGAACGCATCCGAGACTTGCAAGTTTATGGCCTCGCTAACCTCGTCTTTGTTGTCGGTACCGGCGTTTTCGCTCTTCATGCTGATAAGGGCTGGCGCGCGGTATATGCGAACCTCTTTGGCGCATCCGCTGTATATATCGCCGGTATCTGGTGGATTTCCCATTCCGTCCTGCGCGGAACATATTTAGCCGGCAGTTTCTTCAACGTTCCGGTGATGGCAGCTTTCGTTTGGTTTGGCACAGCAGGGATTGTTGCCCACCGCATTTCGCCCGCCCCTGCTCTGGCGCAAAATCTGAAAATGCGCGATTCGCAATGGTTTGGACGCCTGGCTATCCTGTGCATACTCTCTATGCCGCTCATGGCCGGCTGGGGCTTTTTTCTTAGTAAGGCGCCCGCACCGGTACGCCATTTCCGGTTGGTAATTACGCTGGCTACGATAATTCTTGCCACGGCGCTCGTTTTCTTCCGGCAGCAGCTTGTGGATCGAGAGCGCCTCGCGCTGCTTAAGGGTTTGCAGGATTCCATCGAGAATCTCAAGCGACTGCAAATGCAATTCGTGCAGGCCGAGAAGCTCGCCTCGCTTGGCCAGCTAGCGGCCGGCGCAGCCCATGAAATCAACAATCCTCTCACCGCGATTCTCGGCTATGCTGACCTGATTCACACAGACACGACTGCCTCAGAGCGCTCGCGCAGCCTTAGCGAAAAAATCCGCGATCAGGCGCGGCGTACAAAAGTGCTGGTCACCAATTTGCTCAGCTTCGCGCGCCAGGTGCCTGCTGAAAAGCAGTTGTTGGACCTGAAGTCCGTGGTCAACAGCGCGATTGAACTTCGACAACTCGATTTGCGCGACAAAAAAATTCGCATTGAAGTTGAACCTTGCGGCGTTCTTCCAGCCGTGCGTGGCGACCCAAACCAACTGCTCCAGGTTTTCTTTAATTTAATCAACAATTCTGTGGACGCTATGGAAGCGGTCGGTGGTGGCTCTCTTTTTGTTCGCATGCGTACGGAGCGCGGAAGCGTGGTCCTCGATTTTTCCGATACCGGTCCTGGCCTGCGCGAGCCCGATCGTGTCTTTGACCCGTTCTACACCACCAAGCCCGTCGGCAAAGGCACAGGCCTCGGCCTGAGTATTTGCTACGGCATTATTCAGGAGCATGGCGGGCAAATTTTCGGCTTCAACCGCCCGGAGGGTGGCTGCACTTTTCGCGTGATCCTGCCGGCGGTCCTGGCGCTCTACCCGCAACTGGCTTCTTCCCAAGCAACCTCGAGCCAGACATAATTTCAAGTGTGGACAGACCCGCACCGCAGGCTGTCGAAGCTTTTCTCACGAAGCCGCTACCAGCCCTGAATCCAGCAGAAACATTCACAGAATCGTTGTAAGCAGGTAGAATTATCGCGCGCCGCTGCGGCCCATTTGCCTTCGCGGGTTTTGCTCCGAGAGAACCGGGCAGAGGCGCAAACCTTGGCGCTCGAGAAATCCATTGTGGAGGGTCGCGATGCCGGATGATTCAACGAATGGCAATGCGTTCATTAGAAGAAGCGCGGTCAGACGGACGATGAGAAAGCTCAGCAGCCCTACCTTTATTGCCGCAACAGCCGCGCTGATGCTCGCTATTGGAGTGGCCGCGCAATCGCAGCAGTCTCCTCAGCCCGGCCCAATGGACGGCAAGACCGCCGGCGAGTATTACAAAAACATACAGGTGCTTAAGGACGTTCCCGCCTCGCAACTCATACCCGGAATGCGCTATATCACCACCGCTCTCGGCGTGGAATGCAGTTACTGCCACGTTCAGGGCAATTTCCCGTCGGACGACAAACAGCCCAAACAGACTGCGCGCAAGATGATGACCATGCTTTTCGCCATCAATAAAGATAATTTCAACGGTCGGCCGCAAGTCAGTTGCTTCACCTGCCATCAGGGACATCACGAGCCCATGGGCGTTCCCGCGTTGCCCGCGGAAGCAACCGAGCCACAATTTTCGCGGCTCGCCGCCGGCGCGCCCACGTTGACCGCTGTTCTGGACAAATTCACCCAGGCGCAAGGCGGGGAAGATGCGCTGGACAAGGTCAACACGCGCGCGATTACCATGCAGGTAAATCACGGCGACCAGACTTCCACCGCACAGCTGTATCAAAAGTCGCCCGGCAAAATGTATGCAGTGATGACCACGCCGCGCGGAAGCATGACCATGGGATTCGATGGAACCCGCGGATGGACTTCGACAAGCGAAGGGACGCGTGAGGCTAGCGGCCCTGAGGCAGAAATCCTCCGCACGGAAGCGCAAATCAATCCGTCTGCCGCAATCGCTGCTTACAAACCGAAGCGCCTCTTTGGAACGGCCAAGGTCGGCGGCGCGTCTGCTTATGTCGTGTTCGCCACTGCGCCCGATGGTTCTCTCGAATTGGACTTCTTCGATCAGCAGTCCGGCTTGCTGATCCGCCGCATGATTCGCTACCGCACGATCTTCGGCGCGATTCCTGTGGAAGCGGATTATTCCGACTACCGCGATGTGGATGGCGTCAAAATTCCGTACAAAACGGTGTGGTACGTGAGCGGTCGCACCACCAGCTACACGATTACCGGTGTGAAGGACAATGTTTCGGCGGACGACTCGAAGTTCGAGCCGCCGCAAAAATCACAATAGCTCCACGGCCCGCATTTGCTTCGTAGGGGGAACCCTACCTGTGGCATGCCCGGGGCGGGGCGAGGCTTGCCCTAACGGACGCGGCACCCAGAATGCACTTTCAACTCGGGGGTCTTTGAACCCCTGCATAAGTGTCCGTTTGTGAGATGCATTTTCCCCGCAAGCGAACAAACCACATAGTATGCGGCTTCTGATAGGAGCTCTATATTATTCTATTTACATGGCTTAATGTGTTCGGCCCAAGCGGAATCTGAGATGCCACATGTATCCAGCAGCACACGGGTGTCGGAGCATGCTCATAGGATTCGGTCATGGCCAATAGCTGCGGGAGGAGATAATAAGGATGAACACGTTGCTGCAGGACCTGCGTTACGCCATCCGCACGCTGGCCAAGTCGCCGACATTTACGGCGATCGCCGTGCTGACCCTCGCGCTTGGCATCGGCGCGAATACCGCGATTTTCTCCGTGGTCAACACTTCCCTGCTGCGCCCTTTGCCATTCCCCAATTCCGCGCAACTGGTGGACCTCTGGGCTCACAGCACGCTCTTCGATTTTCCGAACCTGGGAATGTCCTGGCCGGACATTGCCGACGTTCGCGCGCAGAACACCGTCTTTTCCGCCGTCGCTCCTTACAATTATTCGAGCATGACTTTGACCGGCAGCGGCGCACCGCAAGCGCTCGATGGGGCGGAAGCCTCTGTTGATTTTTTTCCGCTGCTCGGCATGAAGCCGCTGTACGGGCGAATTTTCAATCCTGCGGAGATGCAGCCCGGTGAAGATCGCGAAGTTATCCTGAGCTTCGCGCTGTGGCAAAAGCAATTCGGCAGCGACCCGCGCGCCGTCGGAAAAACCGTCACGCTTGACGGGAAACCCTATACCGTCATCGCCGTAATGCCTCCGCAGCAGCATCTGGATTATGCCACCGACGTCCAATTCTGGACGCCGCTCGCTCCAACGAAAGATCAACTTGCCGCGCGCGGAAGTCATGGCATACCCGCCGTAGCGCGGTTGAAACCCGGGCGCACAGTGAAGCAGGCTCAAGCCGAACTCGACGCTATCGCGGCGCGGCTCGCCAAGGCCTATCCAGATGCCGATAAGACCTGGAGCTTCCGCGCTGTAGCTTTGCAGTCGGATCTTGTCGGCGATGCTCGCGCACCCCTGCTCGTTTTGCTCGGAGCGGTTGGATTTGTGCTGTTGATCGCGTGCGCCAACGTGGGAAGTTTATTTCTTGCACGCGGCTGGGCGCGTCGGCGCGAAATGGCTATTCGTTCGACGCTGGGCGCGACGCGCGGACGGATTGTACGGCAATTGCTGATTGAAAGCGTATCATTGGCGCTGATTGGCGGCGCATGCGGTTTGCTTATCGCGACTTGGGGCGTGCCACTTCTGCGCGCCCTGCTGCCGGCGGACACGCCACGTGTCAAGGATTTGGGCATTGATCAGACGGTGCTGTGGTTCACGCTCGGCGCTTCTGTGCTTGCCGGGATTCTGTTTGGACTTGCACCCGCAATTCTCGCTTCGCGACAAGCGTTGAATGCGGTGATCAAAGAGGGTGCGGGAGCGCAGAGCAGCACCGGCGGCTCCCGGCATGGTTTTTTGCGCCGCGTGCTGGTCACCGGCGAGGTGGCGCTCGCATTGATGCTCGTGGTCGGGGCAACGCTGGCGCTGCGCAGCTTCGGTCGTTTGCGGGCCGTAAATCTCGGCTTCCGCTCAGCTCGTCTGCTGACCATGAATGTCGCGTTCGCGCCGGGAAGATTTCCCAACTCTGCGCAGGCCATCGCTTATGTGCGCCAGATTGTGGCGCTCACACGCGCAATCCCGGGCGTTCAAAGTGCCTCTGCTTCTCTTTATGCGCCGCTCTCTGGCACAAAAGGGGAATCGGTATTTCACACCGAGACGACCCCGCAAAACGCTGCGCAAGCGCCCACAGCGGAGGCCAATCGCTCGATGCCGGGATACTTCCAGACGTTGGGAATCCCGCTGTTGCGCGGCCGCGATTTCACGAATGCAGACGCGGTCGGCGCTCCCGACGTTTACATTGTGAATCAGGCGTTCGCAGAGAAGTTTTTTGGGAATGCCAGCCCGATTGGCAAGCGACTGTGGATTCAAGAAGATGCGAAACACAAACCCAAGTGGGGCGAAATTGTTGGAGAAATCGGAAACACGCGCGATCAGTCACCGAAAGAATCGCCTGAGCCGGAATTTTTCGCGCCCTATGAGCAACCAGTACGCTCCAGCGACGCTGGCAACGCCGTTTCTCTTGTTGTGCGCGCGGCAGGAAATCCCTTCGCCCTGGTTTCCGCTATACAGAATCGTATCTGGTCGGTTGATAAGGACCAGCCGATCACGAACATCGAATCAATGGACCAACTTGTCGCCAAGTCGAACGCCTCGCCGCGCTTTCAGACGTTCTTGCTGGGAATTTTCGGCGCGCTCGGTTTGCTGCTGGCCGTGGTGGGAATTTACGGCGTGATTTCATATTCCGTGGCGCAGCGCACCCACGAAATCGGTATCCGCATGGCGCTTGGCGCGGAACCGGAACAGGTGATGCGCCTTATCCTCGCACATGGACTCAAACTTGCCGCCACCGGCATAGCCATTGGCATTGGCGCATCCCTGGCGCTGACGCGGCTAATGTCCAGCCTCCTTTTTGGCATCAGCGTCACTGACCCACTGACATTCGCCGGCGTCTCCATGTCGTTGCTCGCCGTTGCGCTTGCAGCGTCTTACATTCCCGCTCGCCGCGCCATGCGCGTCGATCCCATGGTCGCACTACGCCACGAGTAGGATGAACCGCGGAGATTCATGATTCATCTGTTCTGCCGCATTTATGCCACCTAATAGGAATAATAAACGGAATTGCACATGCCGAATTTTCGTCGTTTTGCAGTTCGCGCCAAGACAATTCCAAAATATTTAGAAGCCCCCCTTTAGCCGGACGGTTAGCCATGTGCGGTGGAAGCGCGTTTTGAAAATTTGGAAGTCGGCGCAGTCAGTGAATATAGAAGATAAAGAGAACGGCGTGGCTCGCAGCGCTCCTTCAATGCTAGAATAATCAAACAAACTAAGTCGGGGCGTGGCTCAGCCTGGCTAGAGCGCCTGGTTCGGGACCAGGAGGTCGGTGGTTCAAATCCACTCGCCCCGACCAATTTATTTAGGTGCAGCAACTTACAACGCACAGAAATCCTAAACGACCTTGTGGCTGCGAACCAGGAGGTCGGTGCTTCAAATCCAGTTGTCCCAATCAACTTAATCCCAACACTTGAGCCAACTAGGCAGCCTTCGCGGGCTAAGCTCTTTGAGCGGAAAGTTGGCCAAGTTGGCCAACTTTCCGTTGTAGGTCCGCTAGATTGAAGCACCGTTCAGGCTAATTACTTCCGTATTGCCGACCATCCGGGAGTTGAATGTCTGGGTAAATAATCGCGATCAAGTGCGAAGCGAGAATGCATTCGCTCCCGGCGTTGACTTGCCCTTGAGCGCGGCCTAACATGCGTCGGCAGGAGCAGCCCTCTCAGTGATCGAAGAGACCATTTCGCACTATCGCGTCCTCGAAAAGCTCGGCGGCGGCGGCATGGGCGTCGTTTACAAAGCCGAAGACACGCGCCTCGGTCGTTTCGTCGCGCTGAAGCTCCTTCCCGAAGGCGTGGCCCGCGACAAGCAAACGCTGGAGCGCTTCGAGCGCGAAGCGCGCGCCGCCTCCGCTCTCGACCATCCCAACATTTGCACCATTTACGACATCGGCGAAGCGGATGGCCAGCCATTCATCGCCATGCAATTCTTGGACGGCGCGACGCTCAAGCATCGCATCGAAGGCAAGCCCGTGCCGCTCGACCTGCTTCTGGATTGGGGTATCGAGATCGCCGACGCGCTGGATGCCGCCCATTCCCGCGGCATCATCCATCGCGACATCAAGCCATCGAATATTTTCATCACCACGCGCAGCCACGCCAAAATCTTGGACTTTGGTCTCGCGAAAATCACAGACGCCGCCGCCGGGTTCCCCGTGACGCAAGCCACTCTGGACGAAATTCCCGAGCACATCACCAGTCCCGGCGTTGCCGTCGGTACGGTCGCGTACATGTCGCCCGAGCAAGCGCGCGGCGAAGAGCTTGACGCGCGCACCGATTTATTTTCGTTTGGCGCCGTGCTCTACGAAATGGCCACTGGGCGAATGCCCTTTAGCGGCAACACTAGCGCCATCATTTTCAACGCTATTCTGGGAAAGCTACCCGCGCCGATAGCCCGGTTGAGTCCGGACGTTCCCGTCGAGTTGGAACACGTCATCAACAAGGCGCTCGAAAAAGACCGCGACGTCCGCTGTCAATCTGCTGCGGAGCTGCGTGCCGATTTGAAGCGCCTCAAACGCGACACAGATTCGGGTCGCTCTTCATGGCTGCGCATCGCGCCGGACGCCAGCGCTTCAGTTTCTACCGCGGCCTCTTCACCAGCGGCGAGCGCCGCCACCCACGCATCCGGCCCTTCCTCCGTCGTCGCCGTTGCTCGTGAACACAAATTCAGCCTCGCCGCAACGCTGATCGTTATTTTCGTTCTCGCCGGAGCCGCATCCTACGGCCTCTACGCCTTCCTCCATCGCGCGCCCAAGCTCACCTCGAAAGACACCATCGTCCTCGCCGATTTCGTCAACACCACCGGCGACGCCGTTTTCGACGGCACGTTGCGCCAGGCGCTCGAGGTCCAGCTCCAGCAGTCGCCTTTTCTCAACATTCTTTCCGCCGGCCGCATTCAACAGACCCTCAAGTTCATGGAGCAGCCCGCCGATGTCCGCCTCACTCCCGAAATCGCCCGAGAAGTCTGCCAGCGCACCTCCAGCGCTGCAGTCCTCGACGGCTCCATCGCCCAAATCGGCACGGAATACGATTTAATTTTGAAGGCTATCGACTGCGCGGATGACAGCTCCATCGCCAGCGCCGAAGCCGACGCGCCCGACAAAAATCACGTTCTCGACGCCCTCAGCAAAGCCGCTTCCGACATGCGCGCCAAACTTGGCGAATCTCTAAGCACCATCCAGAAGTTCAATATGCCCGTCGAGCAAGCCTCCACTTCTTCTCTCGAAGCTCTTCAAGCATATACCCAGGGCGGTAAGGCCAGCGAAAATGCGGACCAGCATGCCGCCATCGCCTTCTTCCAGCGCGCCGTTTCGCTCGACCCGAATTTCGCCATGGCCTATATCGGCCTCGGAATATCCTATTTGAACACCGGCCAGACCGAGCTTGCCGCTCAGAACATCGCAAAGGCTTACGCACTCAGAGATCGGGTCAGCGAGCGCGAGCGGCTCATGATATCGTCTTTCTACTATTGGGGTGTAGTTGGCAACTTGGATAAAGCCGCGCAGACCTTTAAAGTGTGGCACCAAATCTATCCCCGCGACCCAACCCCGCTCATAAACTTGAATGCGATTTATCTTCAAACCGGCAGGCTGGACCGTCTGATTCCGTCGGCTCGCGAAATCCTCGATCTTGAGCCCGACTACGGTTTGCCGTACCTGGAGATGGCGTGGGCCTACGTCGCTAACGACCGTTTGGACGAAGGAAAGGCCGTCATACGGCAGGCTCAGTCCAAGAATCTCGATTCGCCAGATCTTCACCAGGATCTCTACTGGATTGCCTTTCTGGAGAACGACACTGCGGACATGTCGAGGCAGGTGGCCTGGGCTGCGGACAAGCCGGGCGAGGAAACCTTTTTTCTCCGTGCAGAATCAGATACCGCCGCCTACTCTGGCCAGCTTGCCACGGCCAATCAACTCACCCAGCGCGCAATCGCTTCCGCTGGGCAAGCAGGCGAAACAGAGATAGCAGGGTTTGCTCAAGCCGATGCCGCCTTGCGGGAAGCCCTGCTCGGCCATGACTCGGCGGCCAGACGCGATGCCGAAGCAGCCCTAAAAGCTGGCGCTGGCCATGATGGTGCCCCGCTCGCCGCACTCGCTTTGGCTCTGGCCGGAGATTCCGCGCGCGCTCGGGTGGTCGCCGACGGCCTTTCCAAACGCTATCCCGAGGACACCATCGAACAATTTAATTATCTTCCTGCAATTCGCGCCGCAGTCGCCCTCGACGAAAAGAGTCCCCGTCAAGCGATAGAAATTCTCCAGCCCGCTTCCGAATATGAATTGGGGTCCCCGGCGGCGGCGCCATTTCTGAATAATCTATACCCCGTATATATTCGCGGCCTAGCCTATCTCGATGCCCATCAGGGCTCCCAAGCCGCCGCCGAATTTCAGAAGATGCTCGATCATCGGGGCATGGTGCTCAACGAGCCCATGGGCGCACTTGCGCATTTGGAAATCGCGCGCGCCTACGCACTCGAAGCCCAATCCGCACACGGTGCCGAGGCAGACACCGCTCTTGCCAACGCTCGCCGCGCCTATCAGGACTTCCTCGCCCTCTGGCAGCACGCCGACCCCAACATCCCCATCCTCATCCAGGCCAAATCCGAATACGCCAAGCTGGGCCAATAATCGCCCTAACTGACTAGCAACCCGGTGCCAACCTCAACGGAAGACCGCGCTCGGAGGCCGATAGCGCAATGGAGTTCCGTGATGTGCTCGAAAGCCAGATGTCCTCGCAGAGTCGGCAATTGGGCCCATTCCCGATACCTCGCGGATGACGGGCAACCCTTCCGTAATCTGGTAAGGGAAGGGTTGCCGACCATACACCCGGAAAGCGCCGAGTTTCTCCCGCCTCCAGCCAAGGCCAAACTGCAAATTGTTTCCGCAAGCCGTGTCCGCGAGCGATCGTTTATTTTGCAGGGGCCGTTCTCACGGGCCTATAATCCGGTGCATTATGTCCCTCACGTCCGGCGCAAAACTAGGTCCCTACGAAATTCTCACCGCGATTGGAGCGGGCGGGATGGGCGAGGTGTATCGCGCGCGGGACACGCGGCTGGACCGCACGGTGGCGATCAAAATTTTGCCGCAGCATTTGACCGCCAAGGCGAACGTCAAGCAGCGGTTCGAGCGCGAGGCGCGGGCCATCTCTTCTCTGCAGCATCCCAACATTTGCACGCTCTATGACGTGGGGCATCAGGACGGCACGGATTTTCTGGTCATGGAGTACCTCGAAGGCGAGACGCTGGCGGATCGTTTGGCCAAAGGGCCGCTCGCTCCGGAGCAAGTTCTGAAAATCGGCGTCGAGGTTTGCGAAGGGCTGGAAAAGGCGCATCGCACCGGCGTGGTGCACCGGGATTTGAAGCCCGGGAACATCATGCTGACGAAGACAGGAACGAAGCTGCTGGATTTTGGATTGGCGAAGCCGCTGGAAGCGGCGCCAGCGGCGAGCCTGACGGCGTTGCCGACTTCGTCGAGGGCGATGGAACAGGCGAAGCCGGTGACGGCGGAAGGGGCGATTGTCGGCACGTTTCAGTACATGTCGCCGGAGCAACTCGAAGGCAAAGAAGCGGACGCATGTTCGGATATTTTTGCGCTGGGCGCGGTGCTGTACGAGATGGCCACAGGAAGGCGCGCGTTCGAAGGGAAGTCGCAGACGAGCGTGATTGCGGCGATACTGGAACGCGAGCCGCCGCCGATATCGAGTTTGCAGCCGATGTCGCCGCCGCAACTGGACCGCGTGGTGAAGCTGTGCCTGGCGAAAGACCCGGACGAGCGAATCCAGTCGGCGCATGACGTGAAGCTGCAACTGGAATGGATTCGCGACGCCGGTTCGCAGGGAGGTGTGGCTGCGCCGGTCGCCGCGCATCGCAAAAATCGCGAGCGCATAGCGTGGGCCGCGGTGGCGTTACTGACCATCGTTGCGGCGCTGTTTGCCGTCGGCTACTTTCTTCGCGCGCCGCAGCCAACGGCGATGTTCCGATCTTTGCTTGAGCCGCCTTCCGGGACATCATTCGTGTCCTACAGTTTCGCGGTGTCGCCAGACGGTACGCGCCTGGCTTTCGTCGCCACCGACTCGAACGGCAAAGATACTCTTTGGATCCGCTCGCTTTCTGCCTCAGGTGCGCAACAGCTCAACGGCACCGATGGCGCGATATACCCATTCTGGTCTCCCGACAGTCGCCGCGTCGGCTTCTTCGCTGAAGGCAAGCTCAAAACCATCAACATTGCGGGCGGTGCGGTGCAAATTCTTTGTGACGCTCCTTTCGGCCGCGGCGGCACGTGGAATCGCAACGGCACCATTGTCTTCGCTCCCTCAGCCACTGGCCCTCTTTACCGCATTTCGGCTGCCGGCGGCGTTCCCGCGCTTGTCACAAAAATTTCCTCCGCGGCAGGCGCCCAGGCGCATCGCTGGCCTTGGTTCCTTCCCGACGGCAAGCACTTCCTGTTTTTCGTCGATTGGAGCAATCCCCAAAATGCCCAACCCAACGGCATTTACGTGGGTTCGCTGGACGGAGGGCCGCCGAAACTCGTCTCCAAAGATCTTGCGGGAAACGTGGAGTATGCCAACGGTGAGTTGTTATACGTCCGTGACCGCAGCCTGATAGCGCAGCCGTTTGACGCCGGACGCTTGGAAACTACCGGACCCGGCGCCGCAATCGCCTCACAGGAACTGCCGACAGACCCGGCATTCTCGGAATCGGCGTATTCAGCATCGCAGAATGGCGTGCTGATATTCGAGTCGCTGGCTGACACATCTTCTAGGCTTGAATGGTTCGACGCGCAGGGCAAGCTGCTGGGGAAGATTCCGGGACTTGGGTACAGCGATCCCCGGCTCTCTCCCGACGGTCGCTTTCTCGCTGTCACTTCCGACGATGATCGCAATGGCAAGGTCTACATTCGCGTCATCGATTTGCAGCGCGGCATTTCCACCCGCATCACCAACGGCGGCACCGAGGAGCAGCCTTCCTGGACTCCGGACGGGAAATGGATTACCTATGGCAATAGTTCAGGAGGGCCTGGCAATTCCAGCGGCATTTCTCAAATTCCCGCTGATGGCTCAGGCCACCCGCAGCCTTTGCTCGGCGGCGCCGGAAGGGCCGGATTCGGCGATTGGTCGCCCGACGGCCATTTCGTGTTTACCGATTTTTCTGGAGGTGCGCCTAGGGCCGAGGTTTATTCCTCATCAAACCATCAAATCGTCAGCATGCCCTCCCTAGCTGCCGAATGCCGCTTCTCTCCCAACGGCAAATGGATCGCCTCCGCCGGCGTCGTCGTGACCCCCTTCCCCGGTCCTGGAGGTCGCATCCAGGTTTCCAACGGTCCTGCCGCCCAGCCCGTCTGGGGCCGCGACGGCAAGCATCTTTTCTTCATCTCGTCTGACAAGAAAATGATGGTAGTCGATTTCGACCCTCAGAAAGGCACCGTCAGCGCCCCCCGCGTCCTTTTCCAGACGCGCATCATCGCTCCAAATTTTGTTGGCACGCAGTACGACGTCGCCCCCGACGGCCGTTTCCTCATCAATTCACTTCCTGCTGACCATTCCTCGCCACTGACGTTGCTGACGAACTGGCCGGCGCTGCTGAAGAAATAACTAAAGTTCTTTTCAGAGGAACAAAGCTCGTACCGTATGCGGGCAAGGTCGTAGTGCCGATGGATCGGTGAAGCTACGTGCTCTGTAGCTGACTATCCGCACCTGTAGTCCGCTTGGTTCTTGGCGAGTCACGGGCAATCCAGAAGTAACGAACCTGCTTTGCTATCAGACTTGCTCAACGATTTGTCGAAGCGTCAGATTCCGCGTAACGACCACGCGATGCCATTCGATCTTCGACGCCTACTCGTCGTCGCGTTCTTCCATGAGTGAACGCAGCATGGTTGCCGAG
>DATGHO010000005.1:0-11797 GCA_035307965.1 Candidatus Acidiferrales bacterium
CTTGGAAATCCCGCCGACACCGCGGGATTCCCACTTTCCCACCGCTTCGGCGGCGGGCCATCTTCACGACTCCGAGCAACACCGAAACGGCGGACCAATCACTTGCTCATAAACGCGGACATTTTGATTTGCTAACAACAGCGGCGGCAGTGTGTCATGGAGTGTTGTTTTCGAGCAGCATCGATTTCCGCACTTTCGGCACAAGATTTCAAGCGGCATCGTTGGGCTCGTTGACAAAGCCTATCCCCAGCGGCACAATGAATTCTCCTGTATTGCCCCGCTTTTCGCTTTGCCCAAGTGGCGGAATTGGCAGACGCGCTAGATTCAGGGTCTAGTGGCCGCAAGGTCGTGGAGGTTCGAGTCCTCTCTTGGGCACCATACATCCTCAAGAAAATAATTTGTGGCAGGGATTTGCCGAGTTGACAGCCGCGGCAGCTTTGCGACAAACTCCCCCTCCGATAAGGCAAACCAATTCGAAAGGGAGCGAACATGAGCCAGGAGAGATTTGCGCGAACTCTGAACGCGATCCGTTGCTGCACGCCAGGCCGCATTCTGCCAGCAATAACGCTGCTCGGCGCTCTTGTTGGGCTGGTTTTCGCGGCGGCAGCGCAAACGGGGCATGGCGAACACAATCCCCTGGCACAACTTCGGTGGCGCTTCATCGGGCCCAACGGCAACCGCGCCGCCGCTATTGCCGGTGCGCCGGGGAATCCTATGGTGGATTACGTCGGCGCTGCGTCGGGAGGCATTTGGAAGACAGAAAACGGAGGCGTCACGTGGAAACCGGTCTTCGATCATGAAAAAGTTAGCGCTGTTGGGGCATTGGCCGTTGCGCAGTCCGCGCCAAACGTCGTGTGGGCGGGCACGGGCGAGATTTGGCTGATTCGCGCCTACTATCCCATGGGCGACGGCGTTTATAAATCGACCGATGGCGGTGGCCATTGGCAGCACATGGGCCTGGAAGAGACCGGGCACATCGGCCGCATTGTGATTGATCCGCACAACCCGCAGCGGGTGTTTGTCTGCGCTCTGGGACAAGCCTTCCGGCCACAGCATGAGCGCGGCATCTTCCGCACGCTCGACGGCGGCGCGACCTGGCAGCAGGTGCTTTTCGTCAACGAGGATACCGGCTGCTCTGACCTGGCCATGGATCCCGGAGACCCGAACACGCTGTATGCAGGCATGTGGCCGCTGCTTATCCATCCGTGGAATTTGGATAGCGGCGGGACGGCCGGTGGTGTTTACATCAGCCACGATGGCGGCTCGACCTGGCACAAAGCCGTGGGGCACGGCATGCCGCCCGCGGACCATCCAGTTGGCAAAGTTGCGGTTGCCGTGGCAGCGAGCGATCCGCAGCGCGTCTACGCTCTGGTTCAGGACACGCAGCCGTCACTCTATCGTTCCGACGACGCGGGCGCGTCATGGACGCTGGTTAGCCACGACCATCTGATGTTGCAGCGCGATTCGTATTACGACCGCTTCGGCGTTTCTCCGACGGACGAAAACCGTCTCTATTTTCTCAGCCCCAATTACGTCATCTCTCTCGATGGCGGGCACAGTTTCCTTCGCCCGCGCACGGGCGGTTTTGCGAGCGCTGGCGGCGACAATCACGATCTGTGGATTGATCCGCTGAACGCCAACCGCATCATGGTCGCCAACGACGCCGGCGCGTCCATCAGCCTCGACGGCAGCCGCAGCTTCGAGTCCATCCGCCTGCCTATTGCGCAGGTCTATCACGTCACCACTGATGACCAAATTCCGTACAACGTTTACGGAAATATTCAGGACAGCAATTCTTTCCGCGGCCCGAGCAACAGTCTGCAGTCAGGATTTTTCGGTGGCGGCATTCACGCGGCGAATTTTCAATCGGTCGGCGGCTGCGAGAGCGGCTTCGCCACGCCCGATCCGACAAATCCGGATGTCATCTGGTCAGGTTGCTACGAAGGCGTGATTAGCCGCATGGACCTTCGCGACGGACAGGCCCGCGACGTGAGCGTGTGGCCCGATGTGAGTGACGGCTGGGCGCCGGCGAATGTGAAATACCGTTGGAATTGGTCGATTCCGCTCGCCCTCTCTCCTTTTGATCCAAACCATGTTTACGTCGGCAGCCAATTCGTGCACGAAACCACGGACGGAGGCCAGACTTGGAAAACCATCAGCCCCGATCTCACTTTGAATGACAAAAGCCATGAAGGCAATTCCGGCGGCATCACGTTTGACAATCTCTACACCTACGACGCCGCGATAATTTATTCCATCGCGCTTTCGCCGGTGAAGCGCGGCATCATTTGGGCCGGCACAAACGACGGACAACTCAGCGTGAGCCGCGACGATGGCGGCCACTGGAGCAATGTCACCAAGAATATTCCCGATTTGCCTCCCATGGGGACGATCTGGAACATCGAGCCATCGCCCTTCGACGCGGGCACGGCGTACATCACCGTCAATTTGGAGCAGATGGGCGATTACAACGCCTATGTTTATAAGACCAGCGATTATGGGCAGTCATGGCAATTCATCAGCGGCGGCATTCCGCATTCCATGAACAGCTCCGCGCATTGTGTGATCGAAGATCCCGTCCGCAAAGGAATGCTCTATCTCGGCACCGACAACGCTGTGTATGTTTCCTGGGATGATGGCGGGCATTGGACGAATCTGAATAACAATTTGCCGCCCGCGCCGGTCTATTGGCTGACGGTTCAGAAGCGCTTCAACGATTTGGTCATCGCCACGTACGGTCGCGGCGATTACATTCTCGACGACATCACGCCGTTGCGCGCGTATGATCCGACGCGACAAAACGCGCAGCTTTTTTCGCCACGGCCAGCCTACCGCTTCCGCCAGGTCGGCGATGGACGCATGTCGGAGCCTGGTGCGCGCATCGTCGGTCAGAATCCGCCGTATGGCGCGGATATCAATTTCTTTTTACCCGCAGCGGACCCACACGCTGCAATCACTATTGTTGGACGCGACGGCAAAGCGGTGCGCAAATTGACAGTCAAGGGAGAGCCGGGGATTAATCGCGTGTGGTGGGATTTGCGCGGCGAGAACGGCCGCATGCCGCACATGTTTGTGCCGCCGCCGGACGCGCCGTGGGTCGCAAACGGACCGGAAGGCTACCACATTCTAACCGGCATCATGATTCCCCAAGTGGTGCGTGGGCCCTTGATCCTGCCCGGTACTTACACCGTGCAGCTGACAGCTGGGGAGCAGAAACTCACCGCGCCTTTGACGGTCCTGGCCGATCCCCACTCGCTTGGTACTCCAGCGTCGCTGCGCGCCGAATCGGCCTTCGAGACCGAGTTGCTCGCGGAAATCGACCAAGTCTCCGACATGATCGAGCATCTCGAGTGGACGCGTCGCCAGCTCGCGTCGATTGATTCGCGCTATGGCGACGACGCGGCGGAAAAGCCCGTCGTGGACGCGGCCAAAACTCTCGCTGACCGCGCAATTGCCATCGAAGGCAAGCTGATTGATGTTTACTTGACCGATGGCAACGAGGATCTCAACCGCCATCCGAGCGAACTCTACCAAAAGCTGACGGCTCTCTATGACAAGAACGAGGCAGATCAGGGACCGACCGCTGGCGATATTGGCGTCAACAACTATTTTCGCGACTGGATGGCGCAGTCCCAGAATGCCCTACGGCAGTTCCAGCAGAAAGACTTGCCGGCATTCAACGCGGTGCTGAAATCGCACAATTTGCAATTAGCGATCGCGCCATGAGCCGTGGCGACCGCGATAGCGAGCGATGCCTCAGTTTTCGGGCGGTACAGTGTGAATCGTTTCGCCTTTCACCAGCGTGCGGTCGAAAAAGTCGCCGGTCAACTCAAACACCCGCACCCATGTCCGCCATAACAACGAGTCGTGAACCTCGTCAGGAATGACGACCTGCTCATACGGAACGTGATGCGCGCGAAGCATATGCACCAAGTTGACCGTCTGTGCGAAGGGAACATTGCGGTCGTCATCGGCCTGGATTAACAGCACCGGCGATTTCCATTTGTCGATCGAGGCGATGGGCGAAGATTGGTACGCTACGTTTTTCATTTGGTCGGAAGCACCAGCGCCTCTGCCGCCGCTGAAAAATGCGCTCCAGTCATGCACGCCGGCATAGTCCACGCCCGCCTTGAAAATATCGGAATTCCGCGCCAAGCCCATCGCCGTCAAATAGCCGCCAGATGACCCGCCCCATAAACCGATTTTCTGCGGGTCGACATAGGGGAGCGATTGCAAATATTTTGCTCCGGCAACGACATCTTGAACGGTGCGAGCGCACAGAGCGGCTCTGCTCGGCCCGGTATTGGAACCTTCCGAGGCGCTATTTTGTCGCTGTGACTGGCGCGCCACGCAAATCATCGAACGAATTGCGAGTGATGAAAAGTATCTGGACTGATTTTCCCCTTTTTCCAAACATCAGCCTCTATCAGAATAGGACGCCACTGTTGTGACAGATTTGCCAGGATTGAAATAGAAATGGCTCGCACGGTTCTTCCGGGAAAACCGTATCCGCAAGGCGCCACGTGGGACGGTTCGGGTGTCAATTTCGCGCTTTATTCGGAGACCGCCACAGCGGTTGAGCTTTGCCTGTTCGCGTCGAAGGATGACAGGAATCCGGAGGTCGTCAAACTTCCCGAGCAAACGGCTTTTGTCTGGCACGGGTACCTTCCGGGCATCCAGGCCGGGCAGCTTTACGGTTACCGCGTGTATGGACCTTATGAACCGGACAAAGGCTTGCGATACAATCCCGCCAAGCTGCTCATTGATCCTTATGCCACCGCCATATGCGGAGAGGTGAACTGGAAGGCGCCGATTTTCCCTTATCGAACAGGCAGCCCTGCGGGTGACGCCGAGCCTGACAAACGTGACAGCGCCTGGGGTATGCCCAAATGTATTGTGGGGCATCCGCATTTTGATTGGGAAGGCGACCGCCCGCCACGAATTCCTCTTAGCGACTCGATCATCTACGAACTTCACGTCAAAGGATTCAGCTTTCGCAAGCCGGATGTTCCCGCTGAACTTCGCGGCACGTACGCTGGCCTCGCGTCGCCTGCGAGCGTCAAATATTTGAAATCGCTGGGAATCACGGCAGTCGAGCTGATGCCTATTCACGACTTCCTGGACGACAAACATCTCGTCGATCAAGGCTTAAAAAATTATTGGGGATATAACACTACGAATTTTTTCTCGCCTGCAGCGCGCTATTCCGCCTCCGGCGATTCAGGCAGTCAGGTCGCCGAATTCAAATCCATGGTCAAAACCCTCCATCGCGAAGGGCTCGAAGTGATTTTGGACGTGGTCTACAACCACACTTCCGAAGGCAGCCGCCTGGGGCCAATGCTCAGCTTTCGTGGCGTCGACAATTTGACCTATTATCGCGTCACGCCCCAAAATCCACGCTTTTACATGGATTACACCGGCACGGGAAACACGCTGAACGTGCGCCATCCTCAGGTGCTGCGCTTGATTATGGACAGCCTGCGCTACTGGGCCACGGAAATGCACGTTGATGGTTTCCGTTTCGATCTGGCCGCGGCGCTCGCCCGCGAATTGCACGATGTTGACCGTCTTTCCGCTTTCTTCGACGTGATCTACCAGGATCCTACCCTTTCACAATTGAAGCTAATCGCGGAGCCCTGGGACGTCGGTGAAGGCGGATACCAGGTCGGCAAGTTTCCAGTGTTGTGGGCCGAATGGAACGGAAAATATCGCGACACTGTCCGCCGCTATTGGAAGGGAGATGCCGGCCAGCTCTCCGACCTCGCTTACCGGCTTATGGGCTCAAGCGATCTTTACCAGCGCGACGGCCGCCGTCCCTCGGCTAGCATCAATTTCGTGACCGCTCACGATGGCTTCACTCTGAATGATCTGGTTAGTTACAACGAAAAGCACAATGAAGCCAATGGCGAGCAAAATCGCGACGGCTCGAACGAGAATCATTCCTGGAACATGGGCTCAGAGGGCCCCACTGACGATCCTAAAATCATCGAGATGCGCGAACGCCAAAAAAGGAATTTCCTCGCCACACTTTTTCTCTCGCAAGGCGTGCCGATGCTCCATGGCGGCGATGAAATTAGCCGGACGCAAAACGGCAACAACAATGCTTACTGCCAGGACAATGAAACCACGTGGTTCGACTGGAATCTCGACGAACGCAAGGAAGCTCTGCTCGAATTCGCTTCCGCTCTGATTCAATTCCGGCTGGAACACCCCAACTTTCATCGCCGTAAGTTTTTTCAGGACCGCAGCATTCGACGTACCGACGATGCGGACGTGATCTGGCTTCGCCCGGACGGAAAGCAAATGACCGATGAGGAGTGGGAACAGGGCTGGCAGCGTTGCATCGGCGTCTTCCTCAACGGCCGCAAACTGGCCGATGTCAGTCCGAGCGCCCAACCTGTCACTGACGACGATTTTCTTATCTTGCTGAATTGCCATTATGAGCCGGTCGATTTCTTTCTCCCGGAGCTCGAAAGTGACCGCAACTGGGAATTTGTCTTCGATACGAAGAAGTCCGCCTTCGAGGAAGCCACCGTGCCGGTGACTTCCGGACAATCCATTCCCTTGATCGAACGCTCTATGGTTCTCCTGCGCGCCCGCAATGGACACTGAAATCGCGGCCTTCCCGAACCGCCTTTTTCCCTGCAAACTGCATCACGACACTCCGTAAATTCTCAGTTTTAGTTTATGATTCGCGGTTCGGCTCTCGGCGGCGCTACTTTTCAGCGTGGCCGCTATTGCGGAAGGAGAAATCAGAATGAAGGAACCAGCCCAGCAAGCTACCATCCGCCATCTTCTTTGGAGCATGCTTTGTCTTGTAACTTTTGTTTTCACTGCGTCGGCGCTTACAGCGCTGGCGCACGCTTCCCCAAAGCACCCGAATCAATTCCCCGCGAATGCGGCGGCGCCGACACCGGCTGAAGCCGCTCTGGGTCCTGTCAAGCCCAATTACACTCTTGCCGCGCGCTTCGTGCCGTCTCAAGTGAGCAAGCTCGTTTTCGACACGGCCGTCGCGCCGCACTGGTTCGAACTCTCCGACCGTTTCTGGTACAGCTATGAAACTCCCGAAGGCGCTCGTTACTGGATCGTGGATCCTGTGCGCAGGTTGAAAACTCCGCTCTTCGATAACGCCAAGCTCGCTGCCCAGCTGTCTGTGCTCACTGGTTATCCTTACGACGCGCAACATTTGCCCATCAAAAATTTGAAGCTAGTGAAGAAAGATACGGCGGTGCAATTCGATGTCGAGGTTTCAAAAGACGCTGTGATTCCGAATGAGCCGAAAAGGCAGGAAAATGATGAGGAGACCATTCAGGAAGGCGTCAATCACAATCAGGGACAGCAAAATCAGCAAGGCGAGCAGGCACAGCAAGCGAAAGAGCCCGCCAAGCCAAAGACTCGTAAGATTTATTTCGAATACGACCTCGCCTCCGGGAAATTGAATCGGCTAGACGCCTTCGAAGCCCCGCCCGTAAAACCGATTTGGGCTTCCATTTCGCCGGACGAAAAAACTGTCGTCTTTGCACGAGGCGACAATCTTTACATGATGGACGCTGCAAACTACGCCAAAGCTGCCAAAAATCCGGGCGACAAATCCGTTGTCGAAACCCAGCTCACCACCGACGGCGTCGCAAAATACAGTTATGCGCGCCATCTGATCACCGAAGAAATTGACGCACTCAAGAAATTTCAGAAGGGCGACACCAACAAAGCCGGCCCGCGCTGGCCTGCCGTTCCGATTTTTTGGTCGAAAGATTCCAAGAAATTCGCGCTGGTTCGCGCCGATGAACGCAAGGTCGGCGACCTGTGGGTCATCCATACGCTGGCGAATCCGCGCCCGATTCTTGAAACTTACAGTTACGCCATGGCCGGCGATGTAAATGTTCCGCAATTCGAGCTGCTTGTCTTTGATGTGGCCAGCAAACAGCACGTTTTCGTGCAAACGGCGGGATTCAAAGATCAATCACTTACCATCGCGACGGACCGGATTCTTGCGCGCGATCGCGAACATGAATTGCAGCAACTGCAAGGCGAAAAACGTGATTTCGGGGGATACGGCGGGCGCATGGAGGGATCCTGGCTTTCCGACAGTTCGGATAAACTGTATTTCATCCGCTCCAGCCGCGACTTGCATCGCATCGACGTCTGCGTGGCTGACACCGCGACGGGTGTCTCCAAAGTGCTCATCAAAGAACGCTCGAACATTGACATGGACACTAAGCCGCTGCGCCAGATTGACAATGGACGCGAACTGATTTGGTGGTCCGAGCGCGATGGCTGGGGACACTATTATCTCTACGATTCCGCTGGGAATCTGAAAAACCAAATTACTTCCGGTCCATATATGGCCGATGAGATTTTGTCCATCGATGACAAGACGCGCGTGATGTATTTCACCGCGAATGGCCGCGAATCCGGCGAAGATCCTTACGACAAACATTTATATCGCGTAAACCTCGACGGCACCGGACTGAAACTGATTACTCCTGGAAAGTTTAATGACTCCATCAGCGCCGCCGACTCCGGAAAATATTTCATCGATACTTTTTCGCGCGTGGACACGCCGCCCAAATCCGTGCTCTATGACGATCAGGGGACCGCGCTTGTTAATCTCGGAACTACCGACGTGTCGCGCCTTCTCGCCGCCGGATACAAATATCCGGAACCATTCCATGTCAAAGCCGCCGACGGAATCTCGGATTTATATGGCGTGATGATCAAGCCTTTCGATTTCGACCCGTCGCGCAAGTATCCCGTGATCGAATACGTCTACCCGGGGCCGCAAACCGAATCCGTGCAGCGTTCGTTCAATCCCAAGGACCAGAATATTGCGCTCGCGCAGCTTGGTTTCATCGTTATCGAAGTAGGAAATCGCGGCGGAAGCCCCAATCGCGATAAATGGTATGACAGCTACGGCTACGGCAACCTCCGCGACTACGGCCTCGCTGATAAGGAAGTGGCAGCCGAAGAACTCGCCGCGATCCATCCTTACATTGACATCAATCGCGTCGGCATCTGGGGACATTCCGGCGGTGGATTCATGACTGCCGCGGCCCTGCTTCAGTATCCTGATTTCTTCAAAGTCGGCTGGTCGGAATCGGGCAATCATGAAAACAACGTCTACAACAAATATTGGAGTGAAAAGTATAGTGGCATCAAGGAAGTGGACGAAAAAAATGGCACGGTGAAGTTTCTATACAACATCGAGAAAAATTCTGAGCTCGCCAAAAATCTGAAAGGCCATCTGATGCTTACCACCGGCGACATGGACAATAACGTTCACATGGCCAATACAATGCGCCTGGCGCAGGCGCTCATCAAAGCTGACAAGCGCTTCGACATGTTCGTTTTTCCCGGCCTGCGCCACAGCTACATGCCCGACGCCGAATATGTCTTTTGGATGCGCGCCAATTATTTCTGCAAATGGCTTCTGGGCTCGTCGGAAACTGGGCCGGACGTACTTGAGCTTGCGCGCGAGCATCAGGCCATGCCGAGCGACAAATTTAATCCGTAGCAGACAGGGACGTTGAACCGCTGACTAAAGGCGCGCACGGCAGGCAAAAACTTTTCTAAGCGCCGCGGTAGCCGCCGCTATTAGCTCAAGCTCGAACTGCGCCGCGGCCTGGCGGCCCTGGTCAAGCATCGGCGAATCCAGCAGAAAGCCGCAGCGGTCCACGAACGGCCCTTTGGGGGAGGAAAGGGCTCTTGCGCGCGGCTGCGGATTGCCGGCACTCTCACGCAGTGTGCGATAGACCTCCAGGTCGCGGCAAAATTCGTTAAACTCCTCGTCCGAATAATCCAACCCTCTTCCCAGTGCGATATAAAATTCGTCGCGAAACAATTTCACCAGATCGAATTCTGCAGGGCTGATTTTGCCGCGGGCGCGCCCGCCCAGGCGCTGCGCCGCTTCCGCTTCGATTTTCAAGGCAAGCACCAGAAAGGCTTCACGGCGAATCGTCCCCACAAGCTCGCGAAAGCGACCTGGGTCCGCAATGCGCCCCGGCCGTCCTCGTTCACTGGCATATCTTCGAAGGAACTTTGGAACCACCTCACCGCGATCCATGGACGCGATAAGCTGAAAGGCGGTCTCCTGTGCCCGCACCGCCACTTGCCTCGGAGAAATAGCCGCCGTGCGCTGGGATTTTCGCGTTCGACGAAGCGGCCGGGAGCGTGCGGCTTGCCGTGAGCCTTTGTGAATACTTGTGCGATCGCGTTTCGCCGCGCGTTTCATAATGCGTTTCGAGGCGCGTCTCGCTTTCCGAGCGCTTCTGATTTTCTTCCTGAGCTTTTTCTTGCGCTTCACCAACCTGTGTCTCCGTTTTCACTCACAAATGAAAAAACCCGGCGGGAATCCCGCCGGGCTTCTCATCATACATCTACTTGCCTATGGCAGAAATTATCCTGCCTTCAATCAATGAATCGGCGTTGCTGGTGGCCGCTGCTCGCGGTGCACCGGCGCGACCGGCTTATGCCACGCGTCGCTATCGCTCAGAGCGATGCGCAGCGCCTCGTCCACCGTATGCACGAAGTGCACCTTCAGGCCTCCGAGCAACTCTTCCGGCAAATCTTCCTTCACGTTAGGCTCATTCTCAGCGGGCAGAATCACTTCCTCGATTCCCGCTCGCTTCGCTCCAAGCACCTTTTCCTTGATTCCTCCCACCGGTAACACAACTCCGGTCAGCGAAATCTCTCCAGTCATCGCCACGCGCGGGCGAATTGGATGCCCGCTCAGCAGGCTCACTAGCGCGGTGACCATTGCCACGCCCGCCGAAGGTCCATCCTTCGGAATCGCACCCGACGGAACGTGAATGTGAACGTCTTGCTTGCGGAAGAAGTCGGGATCAATACCATAATTTTCCGCGTTGGCGCGTACCCACGACAGCGCCGCGCGCATGGACTCCTGCATCACTTCGCCCAAATGCCCAGTCATCGTGAATTGCTTTCCACCGCGCATGCTGCTGGCTTCGACGAACACAATGTCGCCGCCCGCCGGCGTCCACACCAATCCCACCGAAACTCCGGGGCGCGCGACGCGCTCTTCCACTTCGCGCTCGATGTGAATTTTTGGCACGCCGAGCACTTCGCGAACTCTCTCCGGCGTCACCTCGAATTTCTCGAGCTTGCCTTCCGCAATTCGCCGCGCCTGCTTGCGCACCAGTGTCGCGATTTCCCGCTCCAGACTGCGAACTCCGGCTTCACGCGTGTAGCCATGGATAATTTCGCGGAGCCCTTCATCAGAAAACTCGATCTGCTCGCCCGCTTTCAACCCGTTTTCCGAGCACTGCCGGGGAATCAAAAACCGCTTGGCAATGTGGATTTTCTCGTCCTCGGTGTAACCCGGCAGTTCAAGAATCTCCATGCGGTCGCGTAGCGGCTCTGGAATCGGGTCCATCCAGTTGGCCGTGGCGATGAACAGCACCTTTGACAGATCGAACGGCACGTCCAAATAATGATCGCGGAACGTGGCGTTCTGCTCCGGGTCGAGCACTTCCATCAATGCCGCCGAAGGATCGCCGCGAAAATCGCGCCCTAGCTTGTCCACTTCGTCAAGCATGCACACCGGATCGTTTGTCTCCGCGCGGCGAATCCCCTGAATGATTTGCCCCGGGAGCGCGCCGATGTACGTGCGTCGATGCCCGCGAACTTCCGCTTCATCGTGCATACCGCCGAGAGAGATGCGCACGAACTTCCGTCCCAGCGCGCGCGCAATGGATTTGCCGAGCGATGTTTTTCCCACCCCTGGAGGCCCGAGGAAACACAAAATCGGACCTTTCATTCCTGGCTGAAGCTTTTTGACTGC
>DATGHO010000006.1:0-32482 GCA_035307965.1 Candidatus Acidiferrales bacterium
GCTGACGGCGTTTTCGACTCTGGCGCTCTTGCTTGCCGTGGTGGGAATTTACGGGCTTATCTCGTATTACACGTCGCAGAGAACGCATGAAATTGGGATACGCATGGCGCTGGGAGCGCAACGCGGCGACGTGATGCGGCTAGTGTTGCGAGAGGGAATGCTGCTGACTGGTTTGGGAGTTATGGCGGGCATCGCGATGAGCTACTGGTTCGGAAGGACCCTGTCAAGCTTGCTCTACGGCGTTTCCCCCGCAGACCCAGTGACGTTCATCGTGGTCAGCATCCTGCTGACGCTTGTCGCGCTGATGGCGTGCTACATTCCTGCGCGGAGGGCCATGAAAGTCGACCCCATGGTTGCCTTGAGATACGAATAGCGCGCTCCACGTTTTAATCCCATAATTCCATTTCAATCCACGGTCACTGATAACCCTTCCCGCGTCGGGATAAAAAGCCATGCCTGGACGTGACGAGTACATCGCGCCCCGACACAAGGAATCGGGCCAGGCGCAATGCGGCGCGAATAGGAAGCTGAACGATGAGGGCCGCGTTTTAACGACGAAGACATCGCGCGGATGAAGGCGCCCCGACCAAAAGAATCGGGGCGGGCGCGAAAGGAAGGGACCTTAGGGACAGAGCATTATGTCGCGGTTGAAACCGCGACCCACAAAGAGCTTCGGGCGCAGGGCGGGCGCGAATAGGGAGGGGCGGCGACGATTCTGTTACAGCGGAGCTGAAGCTCCGACCTCCTGAAAGGCGAAGGCGACAGTTCGCGCAAGAAGGCGGCGCGATAGGAAGCGGATGCACGAGCGTTCTATCGGCACGGTTGAAACCGTGCCCTTACAAAGGCAAGTTCGCGAAAGAAGGCGGCGCGAATCGGGAGGGATGGCGGCGATTTTGTTACGGCTGGGCTGAAGCCGAGTCCTCCGGTGCGGCAAAAGCGGTGGAAAAGCCGCTCCGGGAAAACCAACCGCAGGTTTTCGCCGGCGCTTAATCCCGCCCCCACGGCGGGATTCCCGCTTTCCCACCGCTTCGGCGGCGGGCCATCTTCACCACCCCGAGCAACACGGAAACGGCGGACCAATCAGCGCATAAACGCGGACATTTTGATTCGCTAACGACACCGGATAATGAACTAAGAGGACCTCAGTGGAGGTGCTTGGTTTTTTTCTGCAGGTAATCCATCAGCAGGTACTGGCCCAAATTATACGGGGTGGTGAAGTAGGCTTTTCCGCGGCAGAGTTCGGTGACTTTTTGGACGAAATGGACCAGGCTGTAGTCACTGGCCAGCATAAAAGTGTTTATCAGGATGCCGGCGCGGCGGCATTTGGCTACCTCTTCCAGAGTTTGCGTGACGACGAGCGGGTCAAGGCCAAAAGCATTTTTGTAAATGCGGCCATCATCGAGAGTGAGCGCGGAAGGCTTGCCGTCCGTAATCATGACAATCTGGCGCATGTCTTTTTTCTGGCGATTCAAAATGCGCTGGGCCATGCGCAGGCCTTCGCGCGTGTTGGTGTAATACGGGCCGACCTGCACGCGCGCCAAATGGGCAAGAGGGATTTCTTCGGCGCTATCGTGAAACAGAACGCAATGCAGCGAATCGCCATGGTATTGCGTGCGGATCAGATGCGAAAGCGCGAGCGCGACGCGTTTGGCGGGCGTGAAGCGGTCTTCACCGTACAGAATCATGCTGTGGCTGCAATCGAGCAAGAGCACAGTGGCGCAGGAGCTTTGATATTCGCACTGGTGAACCATCAAGTCCTGATAATCAATGTCCAATGGAACGGTTGGCGAATGGCCGGCAGGATGTTCGGCGCTCTGGCGGCGCAAGGCGTGAAAAAGAGTGTCGGGAATGTCCAAATTGAGCGTGTCGCCGAATTCGTAGGGTTTCGATGAACCGCTGGCTTCGATGCCAGTGGCCAGGTCGCGCGTGTCGTGCCGGCCGAAACTGCTTTTGCCGAGCGAGGCCAGCAAATCGCGCAAAGTTTTGAATCCCAGAAAATCGAGCGCCTTGTCCGTGATTTCGAAGCGCGCATGAATTTCCTGCTTCCCGGGCGCGCCGATTTGCCCGCCGGGAGTTTGCTGCGGAGGCGGCGTGACCTGCGGCGGCTGCGGAGAAATGTAGCCCTCCTGCGTCATGCGCTCAATGAGCTGGTCGATCATGTCGCGGAGCTTTTGATTTTGCGCGAGGTCGGGATTTTCGAGCAACTCTTCCATCATTTCGGGCGGGAGCAGGTCGCCCTCTTCGAGCGCGCGGAGGATGGCCTGGCGGAGCTGTTCCATGGAACGCTCAGGGTCCATTTCCTGAAAACCGTAGTATTGCGATTCGAAGCCGCTTTGCAGCAGAAAATCGGAGAGACGATTCATCAACTCCTGCAAGTCGATGTCGTCAGCTTCCTGGCCGGTATATTTTTTGTAGCGAACGTATTTCATGAGGCAGCTCGAATCTGTCAGTGCATCAATTAAATTGGCGGCGCGGCATGCGGCTTTGCACGTCGCGCGGTTCTGGCGCTTTGCGCGGCTCAGCGAAAAATCCGCGCTCTTCGCTGCGGCTGATGCGCTTGTGCGCCCACAATCCTTCGAGAACGAATTCGGCTGCGGCGACCTGAATGCCGGGATCGTCTTTGGCGCTCACGCCGAGCGCCGCCGTGTGGTCGAACAGGCCGGTGACTTTGCGAAGCTCTGCGAGGTGCTCGCTGGTTTTTCCGGTGGCGGCAAACTTCAATTCGCCGCCGCCTTCGAACCACTGCACCACCGCTTGCAGATTCGTATCGCTGAAATATTTCGTGAACGTTTTTCCCAGCGCGGAGCGGATCAGCTCGCGCGCGATGGTTTCCGCGCCGCGCAGTTCGCCTTCATATTCCAGCTCGAATTTTCCGGTCATCGAGGGAATCGCGCCGTAAATATCGGCGACACGCGTGACGGCTATTTTTTCGCCATTGCGCACGGCGCGCTGCTCGGCGCTGCTGACGGCATTTTCCAGGCAGGAAATCGGCAGGCGCTGGCTGACGCCGGAGCGGCGGTCTACGCGCTTGTCTTCGCGCGCCTGGAAGGCGACTTCCTCGATCACTTCGCGAATGTAAGTCGGAATTTCGATGGTGTGGCCGTCGCGGCGCGTCCACGATTCCTGCGAAGTGATGGCGATGCCTTCGCTGATGGTTGCAGGATAGTGCGTGCGAATTTCCGAGCCGATGCGATCTTTCAGCGGCGTGATGATTTTTCCGCGCGCGGTGTAGTCCTCGGGATTTGCGGTGAAAACCAGCAGCACGTCAAGCGGCAGGCGCACCGGATAGCCTTTCACCTGCACGTCGCCCTCCTGCATGATGTTGAAAAGGCCAACCTGAATTTTTCCGGCAAGGTCAGGCAGCTCGTTAATGGCAAAAAGTCCGCGATTGGCGCGCGGAAGCAAGCCGTAATGGATGGTCAATTCGTCGGAGAGGTCGCGGCCGCCCTTTGCCGCGCGAATGGGGTCCACGTCGCCTATGATGTCGGCAATGGTAACGTCAGGCGTGGCGAGCTTTTCGACGTAGCGGCGATCGCGCGGAAGCCACGCAATGGGCAGCGCTTCGCCTTCGGATTTGGCGCGCTCGCGGCAGGCGCGGCAAATCGGGCGATAGGGATTGTCGTTGATTTCGCAGCCGGCAACCACAGGGATTTCGGCATCGAGAAAGTTCACCAGGTCGCGCAAAATTCGCGTTTTGGCCTGTCCGCGCAGGCCGAGCAGAATGAAATGATGGCGCGAGAGTATGGCGTTGACGATTTGCGGAATCACCGTATCGTCGTATCCGCGAATGCCGGGGAAAAGTTCTTCGCCGGCGCTCAATTTGCACAGCAGGTTGTCGCGAAGCTCATCTTTCACGGTGCGCTCGGCAACGCGCGCTTCGCTCCATCCGCTTTTTCGCAATTCGCCGAGCAAATTTGGTTTCGCCATTTTATCCAGGCCCTTTTCGGATTGTTTTTCTGAACTTTTTTCGGAACTGCGGCGTGCCGCTTCTGTGCTCAAAGGAAGGTCTCCCGTTTTTAACTTCTGACGCCATTATAGACCGCTGGCGTTGTCTGCGCTAATGCGCTTCCCGGGAATTAATTTAGCGAATGACCGTTACCGCGAGCGCGCTGGCGCCGTTCGTTCAGGAAAACGAGCTGCGGCAGCCATTCTTTTAATTGGCTGAACAATTGCGCTTGCCTCTGCGTTTCATCGCGCATTTCGAGGAGCACTTGCTTTTCGTCCAGCGGCAACGGCAGGGAATCGGCCATGGTGTAAGCAGGCGAAATTCCGGCGGCCCGAGTTATCTCCGGCCCGCGATTGTAGAGCAGCCAGTAGCATTGCTCGTAGGTTTCGACTAAGTCCTGCGATGCCGCTGGATAAGCTTCGGGCGCGTCTTCGAGGCATTCAATCGCGGCTTCGTAATACGGCTTGTCGTCGAAGACTTCCTTGACCTGAAAAGGAAATTCGCCGCGCGTGAGGATGTCCATTTTGCCGTCCGGGTACTGCTTCGCCAGCGAAGTGATCGCCGCTGTGCAGCCGACTGTGGCGATGCCCTGCTTTTGCGCGAGGATCACGCCGAATTGCAGCTTCATGGTGAGGCAGCGCCGGATCATCAATTTGTAGCGCGGTTCGAATATGTGCAGCGGCAGCGAAGAACCAGGGAACAGAACCACATCGAGCGGGAAGAGCGGAATGCGCTTCGGCTTCATACGAAGGGACGGCCACTAGCATAACAGAATCCGCGCAATTCGCCGCGAAAGAGGAACAGCGCGCAACGCTACAGGCTTTAGTGCAGGTTTGGCGCGACGCAGCTTAACTCAGCCTAATTCGTCAAGGGCAGCTTGCATTTCGTCGCGAGCGTGAGCGTCGTTGGCCTGTGCCGCGCGAGCGACGCCCTCAGTGAGAATTTTCCGCGCCTCGTCAATTCGATTTTGCGCTGCGAGCATGCGTCCGAACTGGTAATACGCAGCGACATATTCGGGATGCGTGGCGACCAGCTCCGTGAAATGCGCTTCGGCAGCGGGAAAATCCTTTTCATTCACGCATTCCATCGCCAATCCATAGCGCCCAAATGCATCGTTCGGATTTTTTTGCACAAACTGCTCCAGCATTTGCCTGCGCTTGCTGGCGGGTTGGGATGCGCCCATGATGTGGCGTATTATAACGGTCAGATACGCGCATGCCAATTTAAGGCTGAGGTATTTCGTTGAAGAAAAAACCGGATCTGAAAGTGGTCGCGCGGCCAAAGGGCGCTGCCCTCGCCGAGGAATTTGAGCCCGCGGGAAAGCCGGTGAGCGGTTCGCGCTCGGAGATGACCGAGGTGGTGCTGCCGAACGACGCGAATCCGCTCGGCTACATGCTCGGCGGACGCGTCATGCATTTGATTGACCTTGCGGGAGCGATTGCCGGCCATCGCCACGCGGGCAGCTATTTGGTGACCGCGTCTGTGGACTACCTCGATTTTCGCAATCCCATCCGCATCGGAGATTTGATTGTGCTGAAGTCCAGCGTCAATCGCGTGTTCGACACTTCGATGGAAGTGGGCGTGAAAGTTTTCTCAGAAAACATTTTGACGCGCGAACGCCTGCACACTTCGAGCGCTTATCTTACCTACGTGGCTGTGGACGAAAATATGGAACGGCACAGAATCACGCCGCTGATTTTGGAGACGGAAGAAGACCGCCGGCGATGGGAAGAGGCCGGCGAACGGCGCAAGATCCGGCTGGCGCATCGCTTCAAGCGCCCTCCTGCGGAATAGAAGTGTTTTGTTTGGCGGGTTCGCGCGCGTTTGCTAACGCGCAAGGTATTCTGCGGCGCCTTTTGCTGTTTGAAACGCCTGCGCAACGCAGCTGCCGATGGACGGGCCGTCCAGATAATTTCCTGCAATAAAAATTCCCGGGAGATTTGAGAGTTCGTCGCGAATCGCCGCGACCCGCTGTGCGTGGCCCAAATTGTACTGCGGCAGCGCGCGCGCATGGCGCCAGATGCGTTGCGCGATGGGCGGATGAGTGATTTGCAGCAGTCCGCCAATGTCTTCCTGCAATTGCGCGACGATTTCAGTTTCATCTATTTTGACAATTTCAGGGTCCATGGCCCCGCCGAGAAAACTGGTCATGAGCACCGTGCCGGCAGGGCAGCGCCCCGGAAAAAGCGAAGAATTCCAAATGACGCCCAGGGTGCGCAACTTTGAAGTGCGCGGCACAAGAAAGCCGAAGCCTTCGAGCGTGTGGCCTACCTGTTCGCGACGGTATGCCTGCGCCACCACGGCCACTGGCGCGTACGGGATGCCCGCAAGAGTTGGCGCAAGATGAGCGGAGCCGAGCGGGCCAAGCAGCTTCGCAACTTCGTAGGCGGGAGTCGCCAAGACGATCGCGCTGGCAGACAGTTCGCTGGACTGCGCCGCGCTCGAACTGTGAACCGTCCATCCGCCGGCGGCGGTTTGCGTGCTCGTGGGAGCGATGGAATTTGCGGCGGCGCTTGTGCTTACCGAGTCGCCCAGCTTTGCGGCAATGGCGTCGAGCAGGCTGCCCACGCCGCGCTTCAGTGTAGCCAGTGTTGGCCGGACATGGTCGCTTGAGCCGCGGGACCTCATCGCGCCACGAATGACGCTGCCATATTCTACTTCCCACTGCGCCATCGTCGGAAACGCGCTGCGCACGCTCAATTTCTCAGGGTCGCCCGCAAACACGCCAGATACGAACGGCCCCGCGAGGTACTCGAGAATCTCCGTGCCGAATTTGCGCCGCACAAAATCGGCAAACGACTCGTCGGGTGCGGGCGCGGGTTCCGAGCGGCGAAATGGTTCGCTGAAGACGCGCATCTTCGAGCCGACGCTGAGCAGCGACGTCGTAAGCAAAGCGGGAGGCGACATCGGCGCGAGACGCAACTTGCCGTTGCGCAAAACGTAGCGCGGAGTTTGCGCATTGGTTTCGAGGATTTCCGATTCGAGGCCGACGGAGCGAATCAAGTCGCGTAATTCGGGCGTCAGCAGAAAACTTTGCGGACCGCTTTCGAACAAAAAACCATCCTGCTGAACGGTGGAAATAACCCCGCCGGGATTTTCTGCCGCTTCCAGGAGGCGAACGCCGACGCCCAGTTCGCGAAGGCGCAAAGCGCAAGCAAGGCCGGAAATTCCGGCGCCGATCACGATGGCCTGGCGTGGCGCGTTCATTGGCTGGAAGCAGTTTACAGGGTTTTGGAGAACAGCGGGCGCTCATTCATTTTCTGCTCGCGCAGATAACGGTCAAACGGCATGGCGAGGTTGCGAATGAAAATGCGGCCGAGCGGCGTCACGCGAATTTCGTCGGCGGATAGCGTAACCAGCCCGTCGTCGCGCATGGGCGCAAGCTCGGCAAGTTCCTCCGCGAAGTAGGCGTCGAAACCAATATGAAACTCATTCTCAATTTCGCGTTTCAAAATTACCGCGTGGCACAGCAGCCGCGTGATGACTGCGCGGCGCAGAACGTCATCGTCATTCAAGCGGTAACCGCGCATCGTTGCAGAGCCGCGCGCGTCCACGGCGGCCTGATACTCCGCAAGTTTGCGATTGTTCTGCCCATAAGCCATGCCGACGCTGCTGATGGCGCTCACGCCCATGCCGTAGAGGTCCGCGCCGGCTTTTGTGGTGTAGCCCTGAAAATTTCGATGCAAGGTGCGGTTGCGCTGCGCAACGGCAAGCTCATCGGCCGGCCGCGCGAAGTGGTCCATGCCGATGTAAAGATATCCCGCATCCGTGAATTTCCGGATTCCCGCTTTGAATATTTGAAATTTCTCCATGCCTTCGGGCAAATGCCCTTGAAACGCTCCCTGCTGTTTGCGCAGCCACGGGACATGCGCGTAGCTGAACATGGCGATGCGGTCCGGGCCAATCTGCAAAATTTTCTCCACCGTTTCCGAAAAAGACGCGGCGGTTTGATAGGGCAGGCCGTAAATCAAATCCACGTTGATGCTGTCGAAGCCCAGCTTGCGCGCAGCGTGAATCAAATCGCGCGTTAATTCGAATGGCTGTACGCGATGAATGGTCTGCTGCACCAGCGGCGTGAAATCCTGAATGCCCATGCTCAGGCGGTTGAATCCAAGTTTGCGCAGCGTCTCCAGATGCGCGGAGGAAGTGACCCGCGGATCGATTTCGATGCCGATTTCCGCTTCGCGCGCAAAGCTAAAGCGCTCGCGCGTGAACGCAAACAAATCTTCAAGCTGCGCGGGATTCAAATACGTGGGCGTGCCGCCGCCCCAGTGGAACTGCACCACTTCGCGCGCGCGAGAAACAAACTGGCTGACGTGAGCGATTTCCTTTTTCAAAGATTCCAGGTAGGGAATCGCGGCGCTCTTGTCTTTTTGAATGACCACGTTGCACGCGCAGAAAAGGCACAGGCTCTCGCAGAAGGGCAAGTGCATGTAAAGGGAAATGGGCGTGGCGGCGTCGTTCGCATTGGCAAAAAACTTTTCCAGATCAGCTTGCTGGAACTTTTCGTCCCATACCGGAGCGGTGGGATAGCTGGTATAGCGCGGCCCGGGGCGATTATATTTCGCCAGAAAATCTTCGCTGACTTCCAGCGCCGGAATTTGATTTTCAGTTTGCATGATCAATCTATCCATCTATCCATTGAACCGCCGCCTTATTCTGCGCGATTCGCTGCCAGTTTTGGCCCGGCCGCAGAGAATTTTCGCGCGGCGCGAACGAATGCCTTGGCGTTTTCGACCGGCGTCACCGGCAAAATCCCATGGCCAAGATTTAGAATATGGCCCGTGCCATTGGTTTTCGAAATCGCCTCGCGCACCGCGTATTGAATATTCTCCTCGGAACCAAGCAGCACGGCGGGATCAATGTTGCCCTGCAGCGCGATCCGTGGACCGAGCTTCGCGCGAGCTTCCGCGAGGTCCGTGCGCCAGTCAACGCTTAACACATTCGCTCCGGCGCGAGCCAGCGCAGGCAGCAGGTGCGCGCCGTTCTTGGCATAGAGTATTACCGGCGCGGAGCCCGCATGAATTTCTTCGATGAGTTTCTGCGTGGCGCGCAGCTCGAACACTTCGTAATCGTGCGCGGAAAGCTCGCCCGCCCAGGTATCGAAAATTTGCACAGCCGTAGCGCCCGCTTCGAGCTGCATTTTCAGGTAGCGAGCGGTGACGCTGGCAATCTTTTCGAGCAATGCGTGCAGCAAAGCAGGTTCCGAATACATCATGCGCTTGATGGCGGGCAACTCGCCGCGCGTGCGCCCTTCCACCAGATAGCAGGCAAGCGTCCAGGGCGCGGCGGCAAATCCTAGAACCGGAACATCCTGTCCAAGCGTATGGACCAGTGCGCGGATTGCGTCACCCACGAATTTCGTTTCGCGTGAGGGATCAAAATCCTTGAGTGCGTCGACCGCCGCCTCATCCGTAATCGTCCTGCCAAGTTTGGGGCCTTCGTCGTTGATTTCGAGCGGCACGCCCATGGCTTCCGCGACGATCAGAATGTCGGAAAAAACGATTACCGCGTCGACATCGAGTACTTCGCAAGGCTCCAGCGAAATCTGCGCGGCGAGCTCGGGAGTTTTTGCGGCCTGCAGAAAAGAATACCGCTCTCGTATTTTGAGGTAGCCGGGAAGATACCGGCCCGCCTGTCGCATAATCCAAGTTGGAACGCGCTCCGGCTGTTCGCCGCGAGCCGCGCGCAGAAAAATCCCTTTCTTACCCGGAATCACTTTTGCGGAATCCATGAATGTAGTCGCGTTATTCTAACAGACACAGCTTTTTTCCGCATATTGTCGCGCGGGCCGCGAGAGGTTTAGAATCGCACCATGCCATTTGAAATTTTCTCGGGGTTTGCTGGCGCGCGATGAGTGAGGAGTGGATCCGCAAAGCCGTAGATCAATTCATTATCAATGAAATTGATTCGGTTCCCCATCTCGAAGCCTTGCTAATGCTATGGAATACCCGGCCACAGCAGTGGCCGGTGGATGAAATGGCAAAAGCGTTGTATGTTTCACCCGATAGGGCACAAAGAATCATGCAGGAGTTGGCCTGGCGGGGATTGATTGCAACCCAGGCGGAGCCGGAGCGCTACAGCTATGTGCCTCAATCGGAAGAAAAAGATGCGCTGATGGGCTCCGTGGATGAAATCTATCGCCGGGAACTGGTTCGCATTTCGCGGATGATTCACGGGAAGGTGCCATCGGCGGTCCGCGAATTCGCGCGCGCCTTCCGCTTTACGAAAGAGAAGGAAAAAGAGTGATATGGCGCCGGCCGTCTACATTCTTGGCTTTCTGACGACGTTAGCCTGCGGAATTTTGCTGCTGCGCGGTTATTCCCGCGCGCGGAAACGCCTGCTGCTATGGAGCGGTTTGTGTTTCCTCGGATTGGCGGTCTCAAACTTCTTTCTCTTTTTGGATCTTGTGCTGCTGCCCAACGTGGATCTGTATTTGTGGCGCCTCAGCACCGCGGCGATTGCCATGCTGTTATTGATGTACGGATTGATCTGGGAAAGCGAATGATTCCAACAATAGAAACGTTCCTGCTCGGAGTGATCGCCACAACATCGCTGATTGCCGGCGTCTTCTTCCTGAAGTTTTGGAGGCACACGCGCGATTTGCTGTTTCTCGCCTTTGCAATCGCCTTCCTCATCGAGGGCGTGAATCGTATAGCCTTGCTCTTCGCTACCCACAGCAACGAAGGCAGTCCATGGATTTACGTGGTCCGGCTGGTGGCCTTCCTGCTGATATTAGCGGCAATCCTGAAAAAAAATTACGGCGGCGCTCGTTAAATTTGCTCTTTGTTTCGGTAGCACTGCCGGGCGGTACCTGCTTCTTTCCGCTTCACCTCTCCTGCGTTGTGCCGCTAAGGAATCAGGGTTAAGATTACAGTTCGCCCACAGATTTGCCGGTTGTTAGTGTGCGGCCGCTTCGCTCTTTTTGAAACGCTGATCTGATGACGAACTGGATGGATATCGTCGCGCTTGCTCTGTACCTGGTGAGCTTCGCTTTCTACGTGGTCAACCTGTATCACGGACGCCTATGGAGCGGCCGCGTCGCAACGATTCTCCTGATATTAGGAATCCTGGCGCATTATTACGCCCTGCTGGAGCGTTCGCGCGCCATCCATGCGATTCCCTATGACGATCTTTACGGCTCCATGTCGCTTTTTGCGTGGCTGCTGGCGGTCACATATCTCGGTCTGGAGACCTACCATCGCAAGCGCGCGGTCGGCTCGCTGGTGGTTCCCTTCGTGATTTTCTGGCTGATAGTGGCCGTGGCGGTTGCGCCTTCAACGGTACACCATGAACCGGCGGCGAATGGCGCGCTTTTTGCCCTGCACATCACCATTGGTGTTCTGGCCTACGCGGCCTTTGCCATTTCGTTTCTGCTCAGCGTGATTTACCTGATACAAAATCGCGTGCTGCGCGGCGCGCATCCGGGGCTGGCCTTCTGGAAATTTCCGGCCCTCGAAGTCCTCGAGCGCATGAGCCGCTCGAGCGTTTGGGTAGGTCTGGTGGCGTTGGTGGTCAGCACGAGCCTCGGCTTCGTCTGGGAGCATCAACTCACCGGGCGCTTTGCCATTGCGGATCCCAAAGTGATGGTCACGTTGCTGGTGCTTGCGGTTTACGCAATTTATCTGGCGATTGTTCATGCGCCGGCGTGGCGCGGCGCGCGGGCGGCGCTGTTCTGCGCCTGGAGTTTTGTGATTGTCCTTTTCAGTTACACGATTGTGAATCTCTATTTCACCCGTTTCCACCGGTTCTTCTGATGGCCACCGATTCAATCGGCGATTCGCTTGAGAAACGCAGCGAGGGCTCGCTTCGTAGGCGCTCCGAGATTGCGCTCATCGGCTGCAATCACGTCAGCGCGCCGGTGGAGCTTCGCGAGCGAGTGGCCTTCACGCCGGAACAAGCGCTGCAGGCGGCCAGCGAACTCTGCCGCCTGGGAATCATCGAAGAAGCGGTGGTCGTTTCCACGTGCAATCGCAGCGAGTTGTACGGTGTGGCCGGAGAATCCGGCGAAGCGGTTCCCGAGGCGCTGGTCTCCTACTTCGGCGAATTCCACAAAATTTCCCTGACGGAATTGCATGGTCGCGTCTACCAGCACGTTGGGCCGCCGGCGGTGCGCCATTTGTATCGCGTGGTCTGCGGGCTGGATTCCATGCTGCTCGGCGAAGCGGAAATTCTGGTGCAAGTTCGCGACGCGTATAATCGCGCGCTCGGAAACGGCTCGACGGGGCCTGTGCTGAACCGCCTGTTCCAGGGTGCGCTCGAAGTCGGCAAGCGTGTGCGCTCGGAAACCGAGATTGGCGCGCGGCCGATGTCCGTGGCGATTGCCGGCGTCAGGCTCGCCGAGCGTATATTCGGCAATTTGAAGGATCGCCGCGCGCTGATTGTTGGCGCCGGCGCGGTTGCCGAGCAAGTGGTCGAACATCTTCGCCTGCGCGGAATTGGAGAATTGCGCGTGGTGAATCGCTCGTTTTCGCGCGCGCAGGAACTGGCGTTGCGCATAGGCGGCGAGGCCGTGGAATGGTCCGCGCTCGAAAACGCCCTGAGCCAGCCGGACATTGTGGTGACCTCCGTGTCCGGAACAGAGCCGGTGCTGACGCGCTCCATGCTGGAACGCGCCATGCCTGTTCGCGGGGGCCGCGCCATCTGCGTGATCGATCTGGGCGTGCCGCGCAACGTCGAGCCGGAGGTCGAAGGCATTTACAACGCCTATCTTTTTGACATCGATCACCTCGGCGAAATCGTCGAGCAGAATAAAAAAGCGCGCGAGGCGGAAATTCCGCGCGCGGACGCCATTGTGGATGAGCATGTCAACAAATTCATCGCCTGGCAGGCGAGCCTCGAAGGTGCCGGTTTGGTTGACGCGCTGCGGCTGCGGCTGAACGCTGAGCGTGAGGCTCTTCTCGCGGCGCATTTTAACGGCGCGAAAGACGCGCAATCTGCTCAGGCGGAGCGCCAGCATGTTGAAAAGCTTACGCAGGAATTGATTGAGCGGATTGTGCAGCTTCCTGCTGCGCGTCTGCGCGAACAACGCAAGCTTCGCAAGCCTGTGGACGGCCTGGCTGCGCTGCGCGAGCTTTTTGGCCTGGATAGCCCCGGCGACGAGGAGAAATCTTAATGCTGCGCATCGGAACGCGCGGCAGCAAGCTGGCTCTGTGGCAGGCGGAATATATTCGCTCGCGACTGTTGCGTGAATGCGGCGTCGAATCGGAGCTGGTTATCATCAAGACCGCCGGAGATCAATTCGCTTCCGCCGCCATTCCAGATGTTGGAGGCAAGGGGATTTTCATCAGGGAAATCGAGGACGCTTTGCTCGAGCGCCGCGTGGATTTGGCGGTGCACAGCATGAAAGACGTACCTACGGAGACGCCGCGCGGCCTTTCTTTTCCCGCAATTATTAAACGCGAAGATCCGCGCGACTGCCTGGTTTCGCGCTCAGGCGCAGCGCTGGCGGAATTGCCCGCCGGCGCGCGCGTTGGAACCAGCAGCTTGCGGCGCCAGGCGCAACTCCGCTACATTCGCGGTGATTTGCAAGTTGTGGATCTGCGAGGCAATGTGGATACGCGGCTGCGCAAACTTGACGCTGACGAAGTGGACGCCATTATCCTCGCGCGGGCGGGACTCGATCGGCTTGGCTTGAGCGGCCGAGTCACCGCGACCCTTGCGCCCGAAGTGATGCTTTCCGCTGTGGGCCAAGGCGCGCTGGCGCTTGAAGTGCGTGAAGATGATGCGCGTGTTTTGGAGGCTCTTGCGCGATTCGATGATCCGGAAACTCGCGCCGCAGTAACCGCCGAACGCGCGCTTCTTGCCGAACTCGAAGGCGGCTGCCAAGTCCCGCTCGGCGCCTGGGCGCGAATCGAACGCGGAATGCTGCGCATGGACGCGCGCGTGCTCGCCGCCGATGGTTCTGAGTGCATTGAGCGCGACGCCAGCGGTTCGCCGGCTGATGCGGAAAAAATTGGCCGAAAACTCGCCCGCGAACTGCTCGATGCCGGCGCGGACCGACTATTGCGCTTGGCGGGGAGGAGCGTTGGTGGCCACTGACGTCAAATCCGCAGCGAAACGGATCGTGCTCACTCGCGCCGCGGGCCAAAATGAGAGCCTGCGCGCCGAGCTGACGAAAATCCTCGGAAACAGCGCGCGCATCATCGAGTTGCCTTGCGTCGAATTTCGCGAACCGGACGAGACCGCGGCCCTTGATGGCGCGATTCGCTCCATCGGCGATTTCGCGTGGATTCTTTTCACCAGTCAGAATGCGGTGCGCTATTTTGCGCGGCGTATGCGCGCCCTTGGAATTGATCCTGCCCAGCGCGCGAAAAATGCTCGCATTGGAGCGATTGGCCCGGCGACCGCTGAGGCAACAGCAGCGGAAGGTTTCGCCGTGGATTTTGTCCCCAGCCCGGGAACCGGAAGGACTTTCGCCGGCTGCTTCAAGGACTCCATTCGCAGCGTCGCTGGCATGGAAGTTAAAAATCCCACGGCGTCGTTTTTGCGCGACGTCGCAGGAATGAAAATTCTCATTCCGCGCAGCGATTTGGCGCTTCGCGACCGCGGCGCCACCGATTGGACCGAAGCCTTGAGCGAAGCAGGCGCCAATGTCACCACCGTGTCCGCATACAAAACGTGCGCGCCAAAAGCGCTCGCGGGACCGCCGCTTGCAGAAATCATGCGTGATGGCGCGGATTGCTTTGTGTTCGCCAGTCCTTCCGCTTTTGAGAATTTTGCCAGGGCGGCCGGCGCGGACAATCTGCGCCGTATCGCTGGCGAATCTGCCTTCGCCGCCATTGGGCCTACCACTGCGGCGGCGATTCGCAAGGCTGGATTACCCTGTGAAATAGAATCACCATCGCCCCATGCCAGGCGGCTGGCGGAAGCGATTGCCGCGCATTTGAAGAATCCTCGCCACGGGACAATCGGCGCGACATCGCGACAAGGAGCAAAGCCCATATGAGCTTCCCGGTGCACCGCCCGCGTCGTTTGCGCTCGAGCGAAGCGCTGCGCAGTCTGGTGCGCGAAACCCGCATATCCGCCGCGGGCCTCGTCTATCCCATGTTTGTGTGCCCGGGCAGCGGCGTTCGCGCGGAAGTAAGTTCCATGCCGGGCATCGCGCAGCAGTCCGCGGATAAACTTGTCGAAGAAGTGCGCGAAGCCGCCGACCTGGGCATTCCGGCAGTGATTCTTTTTGGTTTGCCGGAGCACAAAGACGAAAAGGGAACGGAAGGCTATATCGCGTCCGGTGTAGTGCAGCGCGCCATCGAAGCCATTCGCAAAGCGCGGCCAGAGATGCTGGTGATCACCGACGTTTGCCTCTGCGAATACACCAGCCACGGCCATTGCGGCGTAATCGAAGGCGAAAAATCCGCCGCAAAAATCGCTAATGATCCCACCATCGAGCTGCTCGCAAAAATGGCGCTTTCCCACGCGCAAGCTGGCGCGCACATCGTTGCTCCATCCGACATGATGGATGGCCGCGTCGCTGCCATTCGCAAACGGCTCGACGCCAATAGCTTCGAAGACGTGGCCATTCTTTCCTACGCCGCAAAATACTGCTCCGGTTTTTACGGGCCATTTCGCGAAGCCGCGCAATCCGCGCCGCAGTTCGGCGACCGCCGCAGCTACCAGATGGATCCAGCAAATTCCCGCGAAGCTCTAAAGGAAGTTACGCAAGACCTGGAAGAGGGCGCGGACATCATTATGGTGAAGCCCGCGCTGCCTTATCTGGACCTAATTCATCGCGTGCGCGAGGCCTTCGATGTGCCAGTGGCGGCCTACAACGTGAGCGGCGAATACGCCATGGTCAAAGCCGCGGCGCAAAATGGCTGGATTGATGAGAAGCGCGTGACGCTCGAAATTTTCACCGCCATTCAGCGCGCGGGAGCGTCTATCGTGCTCACCTATCACGCAAAAGATCTGGCGCGCTGGCTGAAAGCCTGCTGAGCGTACGCAAAAAATCGCAATGGCTTCGATATCCCAACTAAACCCCTCGCGCAACGCCGAAATTCGAAAGCGCGCCGAAGAATGCCTGGTCGGCGGCGTCAACAGCCCAGTGCGCGCATTTCAATCCGTCGGCGGCGACCCGATAGTTGTCGAACGAGCCTCAGGCGCGCATCTGTGGGACGCTGACGGCCGCGAATACATCGATTTCATCGGCTCGTGGGGCGCGCTGATTCTCGGTCACTCGCATTCGGCCATCGTTTCCGCCATTCAGAAGCAGGCTGCGCTGGGAACAAGTTTCGGCGCCACTACGGAGCTCGAAGTCGAATTGGCCGAGCGCATCAAGCGCGCCATTCCTTCCATCGAGAAGCTGCGATTCGTCAGTTCCGGCACGGAAGCGGCCATGTCCGCCGTGCGCCTGGCGCGCGCATTCACCAAACGCGATTTGATTTTGAAGTTCGAGGGCTGCTATCACGGCCACGCGGACAGTTTTCTTTCTCAGGCGGGTTCCGGCCTGGCTACTTTGGGAATCGCATCCAGCCCCGGCGTTCCCGAAGCCCTAGCATCGCTCACGCTGAACGCGCCTTTTAACGACATTCTCGCTGTTGAGAAAATTTTCGCCGCGCACACCGGCGAAATCGCCGCCATCATCGTCGAGCCAGTCGCCGCGAATATGGGCGTGGTTCCTCCCGCGCCGGGATTTCTCTCCGGCCTGCGCCAGATCGCTGACCGCGCCGGCGCGCTGCTCATCCTGGACGAAGTGATCACCGGATTCCGCCTTTGCCATGGCGGCGCGCAATCGCTCCACGGCATTACGCCCGACCTCACCATTCTCGGAAAAATTATCGGCGGAGGCTTGCCCGCCGCTGCGTATGGCGGTCGCGCGGACATCATGAATTCGGTCGCGCCGCTCGGCGCCGTTTATCAGGCGGGAACGCTTTCCGGCAACCCGCTGGCCATGCGCGCGGGCATCGAAGCGCTGCGGCTGGTTGCGGATCCGAATTTCTACACGGAATTGAACGCCCGCGCGGACAACTTCGCGGAGAAGCTTCGCGCCATTGTCCGTGGCTCAGGAGTTGCCGCGCAGGTGAATTCCGCTGGTTCGCTGGTGACGCTGTTTTTTGCGTCCGAGCCTGTGGGCAATTACGCCGACGCGAAAAAGTCCGATACCCAGCGCTTCGCCACTTTTTTCCGCGCCATGCTTGAGCGCGGAATCCTTCTGCCGCCGTCGCAATTCGAAGCCCTTTTCATCTCCGCCGCGCATTCCGACGCCGATTTGCAGCGCACCCTCGACGCCGCTAAAGAATCACTCGCCGCCGTCGCCGCAGCGCCTTCAGCGTAAAGTTCAACCATGCAGTCTATTGTTGGAGTTTGTCCACCGGCGGCTGCACGAAATCGTTTTTGTAAACCTCGCCGCCCTTCATCACGAATTTCACGTGTTCGAGTTGCTTGATATCGTCGAGCGGATTGCCCGCCACCGCGATAATGTCCGCAAATTTCGCGGGATCAATCGCGCCCACGTGCATTGACCAATAACGCGTTTCGAGCACAGGATTCGCGTACTGCGAATTCCGCGGCTCTTCGCCCGTGCTTTCCGCCGCCGACAAGCTCATCGGATGGTAGGGATCCATCACTCGCGCCGCATTGAGCGTCGCCGCCCGAATCGCCGCGAGCGGCGTCATCCCGTATTGCACCATGTACTCGAATTCCTTCGCCTGCGTGCCGTGCGGAAACGGCCCGGCATCGGTTCCAAACGCAATTTTAATTCCCGCCGCCAGCGCCTTTTTGAAGCTGACCTCATGTATGCTCGCGCGGCTCGCCATTTCGTCCGACTCTCGCAAATCCTCCGGCTCGCTCAGCACGTAAACGTACAGCGTCGGCACCAGCCAAATTCCTTTCGCCTTCATCTCGCGAATGTCGTAATCGCTCAAATCCAGCCCATGCTCGATGGAGTCCACTCCCGCATCCACGCAATTCCGCAGCCCCGGATCGCCATAAGCATGGCACGCTACTTTGCGGCCCCAGCGATGCGCCTCGTCCACAATGGCTTTCAATTCGTCCAGCGTGAACGTCGGCGTGCTCACCATTTTTCCGTGCTGCGTGAATCGCGAGCTCCCCGTCCCGTACACCTTGATGAAATCCGCGCCATACTTGATCTGCTCGCGCACCGCTTTGCGCGCCCCATCCACGCCGTCAACAATCTGCACCCCCGTCGGCACCGTCACTTCCGGTGAGTATCCCAGCAGCGGATAGCTCCCAGTCACCGACATCGCTCGCGTCGCCACCCACAGCCGCGGCCCGGCAATGATTCCCCGGTCGATTGCCTCCCGCACATCTACGTCGCTGAACATTGCGCCTTCCGTTTCGCAGTCGCGCATCGACGTGAACCCCGCGTCCAAATCGCGCCACGCATTTTTGATGGCCTCGATGGTGCGGTACTGGTAGGACTCTTTGAGAAGCTGCTCATCGTAGCGGCCATGGTCCTCGCCAGTCAGAAAAATATGCTCGTGCGCATCAATCAACCCGGGCATCACGAACGCGTTCGACAGATCAACTACGTTCGCGCCGGCAGGAATGGAAATTTCCGCGGCGCGCGTCACACGTTCAATCTCCTGCCCGTGCACAACGATCACCATGTCTGGCAGCACCCGCCCGCTATGAACGTCCAGCAACTTCCCCGCGCGAATATACGTCGTGGTGATCACCGGCGGTTTAGGCGCAACCTGCGCCGGCGCCTGCGCAAACGCCGCGCCACCCAATATCCCTGCGAACGAGACTGTCAGCATCAACAATATGGCGGACATTATGAATCTGCGAAATATCACGAATTTGTGACGCATTTTGCCCCTCCCCTGGCATCTCTACAGCGTAGTGAGCGCCGGTTTGCATGAGTCCCTTCCAATTTTCACGTTGCGCGCCAGATTCTAAACCACACCGGGAAAGAGGCAAGCGAAACAATGAAGGGGAAAAAAGTACTTCCCGTCGGTACTATGGATAAGCCTCTCGCGCGTACTAGCCATTTGCCTCGGCTGTACCATAGCCTCCCAAGCCGCCGCCTGCTGAAATACGCCCTGGGAGGATGCAAATGGTTCTGGCCATGGCGGTGCTGCTCTTTCAGTTTCCTGCGGTAACAATGCCTGCAAACGCGCCCCACGGCGTCCTACATGAAGCAGCTGCCGTTTCCGCGCCAGCACGGTCAACGCAGCCCTCAGCGCGCACCTTGGCGGCCGCCCCGGCAAACGCCCTTGACGCCTCAGCTGCCGCTCCGCAGCCCCGATCGCTCACCGCTGCGGCTTCTGAAGCCTCCGCGCCTTCCAATGCATCAGACTCTACTGCCCAGCCCGTCCAACCCTCCGTTCAGGCATTGGTCGCTCTCACCGGCCCGTCGTTCAGCGACTCAATTTTGCCGCCGCCGCCGGCCTTCCGCCTGCCAAATGAACTTCCCGTCAGTCACCATCGTCTGTGGTTTGTCCTAACCACCGCCGAGCATAGCGCCGCAGGATACGACGCATGGTCCACGCGCTACGCCCTTTCAAATGGCCGCGTCGAAGCCGACCCTCTCATGCGCCCCTTCGCTGGCTCCGCCGCCATTTATCCGGCCATTCAGTTGATTCCCTTCGGACTCGATTTCCTCGGCCATCGCCTCGAGCGCAGTTCCGGCTGGACACACCACGTTTGGTGGCTTCCGCAATCGCTGGCCACCGTCACGTTCCTCTTCAGCGGCTCCTACAACGTCGCCCACACCAACTAACCAGCCGCGCCTTCCGCAAAATCGAGCTGGTTACCTGGCTCCGCAAAAGCAAGCCGCAAGAGCGCGTTACTTGCCACTGGCTTTCTTCACCTGCGTATACACCGCCTCTTTCCACCTGCGTTTGATCCCGCGGCGAAATTGACCGAGCGATATGCGCCGCTTATACTGTTCTGTTCATACCCGCAAATCGCAATCGCTAAAGGAGCCTCATCATGCAATCAGCAGAACAGCCCGTCATTCTCAGCGCCGTCCGCACTCCGATGGGAAAATTCATGGGCGGGCTTTCCCCGCTCACCGCGCCCGAGCTGGGCGCAAAAGTCGTCGCCGAAGCCGTCCGCCGCGCCGGCATCGAACCCAACGCCGTCGACGAATGCATCATGGGCAACGTCGTCCAGGCCGGCCTCGGACAAAATCCCGCTCGCCAGGCTGCGCTCAAGGGCGGCCTCGGGTATCACGTCGCCGCCATGACCATCAACAAAGTCTGCGGCTCGGGCCTCAAATCCGTCGGCCTCGCCGCGCAAGCGGTGCTCACCGGCGAATCCGAAATCCTCGTCGCCGGCGGCATGGAATCCATGTCCAATTGCCCCTATCTGCTGATGCAAGCGCGCACCGGCTATCGCCTCGGCAACGGCCAGCTCATTGACTCCATGGTTCACGACGGCCTGTGGGAAGCCTACGAGGACTATCACATGGGCGTCACCGCCGAACTCGTCGCCGAAAAATACAAAATTTCCCGCGCCGAGCAGGATCAGTACGCCCTCGAAAGCCACCAAAAAGCCGTTCGCGCCATGAAGTCCTGCTTCTTCGAATCGCAAATCGTTCCCGTAGAAATTCCGCAGAAAAAGGGCGATCCCATCGTCATCAGCAAAGACGAAACGCCCCGCGCCGACACTTCGCTCGAAGCCCTCGGCAAACTTCGTCCCGCGTTCAAAAAAGACGGCACCGTCACCGCAGGTAACGCGCCGGGCACCAATGACGGCGCCGCAGCGGTCGTCGTCACCAGCGAACGCAACGCCCAGCGCCTCGGCAAAAAGCCCATGGCGCGCATCGTCGCGCAATCCGTCGGCGGCGTCGAACCCAAATGGGTGATGATGGCCCCCGTCGAAGCCGTCAACAAGCTGCTCAAGAAAACCGGCTGGGATCGCGACAAAGACGTTGACCTCATCGAGCTCAACGAAGCCTTCGCCGTGCAAGCCATGGCCGTCGCCCGCGAACTGAAGCTCAATCCCGAAAAAATCAACGTGAACGGCGGCGCAGTCGCCCTCGGCCATCCCATCGGCGCATCCGGCGCGCGCATTCTCGTCACGCTGCTCTACGAATTGCATCGCCGCAATCTGCAGCGCGGCATCGCCGCCCTCTGCCTCGGCGGCGGCAACGCCGTCGCCATGGCCATCGAACGCATGTAACATTGCACTCCTCGGACAGGAGATTCCATGAATCGCCGCGAACTCACGCGTGGAGAGATCGAGGAAGCGATTTCCAACAAGTATTGGGATTTTGGCAATGACGTTCTGTACAGATTATGCGAGTCAAACCCTGCTCACGACCGTGACGACGTTATCATCGCGAAAGTGTGGTTGATCGGTAGGTCGTACGCTGCCACGATCGAACGCCGACGCGAAACAGACGGAATCGTCGGTGATAAGTTTTATGAAGACGTTGTAGCGCCAAGGATTCGAACTTCTGCAATTGACAATTGGTTTCAGGATCTCCGCAATACGCAAGTGAGCGACCTTGCTCAGAGCCTTAAAACCCACCAACAAGTCGTGAGCCTATTTCGTGACATTTGCCATGAAGACAAACACTCCCTCGCTTCAAAGTACCTCCATTTTCATTTTCCGGCGCGCTTCTACATCTATGACTCACGCGCAAGCAAAGCTATTTCGGCCCTTTGCGGAACAACGCCCCCGCCAAATGGGTTTGAAGACGTGTACTCTTGCTTTTTCGCACGTTGTGAGGAATTGAATCGGTCTGTTATCACACCTCTGTTTCGCCGCCTGTCGCCGAGGGAATTTGACAAAGTTCTGCTTCACGAAGCGGCAGGCATAAGCACCGCGGCGGGTTAAATGTTCTGCCCCGTTTGCAAATACGAATTTCGCCGCGGCTTCACGCACTGCAATCAATGTGACGTGGACCGAGCTTAACGAAGCCTCGCCGTGCAGGCCATGGCCGTAGAACGCGTGTAGATTTTGGCTGTCATCCCGAACCCGGTCGCGCCTTCTGCGAACGGCGGTGAGGGACCTGCTTTTCGGCTAGTTTTCTTCTTGCGCTGCGTTTGGGCTGTTTTGTTCTGGAGTGTTTGGCATGACAGGGAACTTCTCTGAAAACAGGCTGGCGTTCCTTGAAGGCGAAGTAATGTTGCTAACTCTAAGCGGAGGGCTTTCCACGCGCGATAGAGGCTCCAAAGTTTACCGCGAGGGGCTCGACGACGACCGCAAAAACACGATACGGAAAGCAATTCGCGAAAAGCTCGCGAGTCTTGTTGCCGGCTATACGACGCCTTGCCCCGAAAAAGCCCATGTTCAGAACATTCAGAAATTCGCAGACGACTTGACGCATGATTTTGGTCAGGACCTGCACAACGGCAGATTCCGAATTGGAGTTTCACAAAAGCTTCTTAATCTTTATCTCAAATATCAATGGCTTCTGGAATGGATTCCCGAGCCTTGCCACTGTCCTTTCGATTCGATAATCATTAAACAGCTAAGTCTTCCGAACCGCATAAACTGGACGGCGTTGGATAAAGTTGAGGCTTACTGGGCGTTAGTCGAAGCAGCGAGGAAACTCTCGGCTGCAGCCGGACTGTCAATCGCGGAATGGGAACTGGCCCACTTTGAAAGGATGCGAGATGGATCAAGTTGAGGTTTGTAAAAAAAATGTTCTACCCCGTTTTGCAAATACGAATTCCGGCTTCACGCGCTGCAACGACTGTGACGTGGATCTCGTTGCCGCTTTGCCTCCCGAAGAAGAGCCCGACCACGCCGCCCCCACCGCCGCCTCATTGCCGAGCACGCATAGCGCGGGCTAAGCTTTGTGGGTCGTGGCTTCAGCCACGACAAAAAATTGCGTAAGCATCTTTCCTATCGCGCGTTTCATCCGCGCGAAGTACTTGCCGCGCAGCAATCTTCGTGCTTGTCTTCGGCTTTCCCCAAATGGGTCAGTTTGAATTTTCTTGATCGTGACACAAGGGGTTGAAATTTAAACTGACCCATAGCCTTTTCCCGCTCCGCCTTCCAAACCGACGCGCCGCATTGTAAAATTCTCCTCGAATGTTCTGCCCCGTTTGCAAATACGAATTTCGCCGTGGCTTCACGCACTGCAATCAATGCGACGTGGACCTCGTCGACGCTTTGCCTCCCGAGGAAGAGGCCGACCACGCCGCGCCCACCGCCGCCGCGACCCTCGACCACCCCACCCTCCTCTGGAGCGGCGCCAGCAGCGCCATTTTCTCCGCGCTCACTCTCGCCCTCGATGAAGCGCATGTGCCCTACAACAAAGAAGAACTCGACGCTCGCCTGCTCTTCACTTCCCAGCACGGCGCTCTGGAAGTCTGGGTGCCCGTCGCCAATCTGCCTCAAGCGCAGCCCATCCTCCAATCCATCCTCGCCAATCCTTTGAATTCCGACCCTGCCGCATCCGCCGCACTCGACGCCGCGAATCAAGCCGCCGCATTCCCTGATGAAGAAGGCGAAGAAGACTTCGGCGACGTTCGCATGGACAACGCCGCCCGCGAACTCTACCCCGAAGACGCCACAGCCGAAGTCTGGTCCGGCCCCGACGAAAGTACAGCCGAGATTCTGAAATCCTGCCTCGCCGAAATCGGCGTCGCTTGCTACATCCAGCGCCCCGATGCCGATACGGAATCAGACCTCGACTCCACCTCGCCCTCCGCGGCACGTGCCAATTCCGCCTCGACCTCAGACGCAGCCGCTGCCACCGAGTCTGCGTTCGCCGTCTGCGTCCTCCCCGAAGACGAATCCCGCGCCTGCGAAATCGTCCGCCAAGTAACCAACGCCGCCCCGCCAGAATAAATCTTCTGCCGTACTAGAACCACGATTCCTCTTGACTCCTACGTAACTGTATAGTATACATAGACTTGCAGGCTGAATGGCAGCTTGCCATAGACGTGCCATAAATGTGAAGGGTGGGGCCGCCTCAGGCGGCTTTTTCGCTTTTTATGCGTTTTTGAAATTCTAATCGAGTACAGGAAAATTAGAATTCGATGCAACTAACACAAAACAAACGCCCGAGGTCATTCCTAATCGAGTTTTTCTACAATTTTTTTAAGATGCCGAGGCCATTTTCGGCCACTCCGCACCCACCACGCTTCAAAAGGGCCACTCGAAAATTAGAAAATCGCGTAAGTCACGCTAAATCAGCCACTTCAAAATTTCTAATCGATAACTTTTGCCACTTTTTTGAAACGGTGACCCTCTGACATGCCAACCAACGAAATCAAAACTGTCGCCGTCCTTGGCGCGGGCACCATGGGCAACGGCATCGCCCACGTTTTCGCGAAATCCGGCTACAAAGTCATCCTGCGCGACGTGGATCAGCCCCGCCTCTCCCGCGCGCTCGACACCATCAACAAAAATCTCGACCGCGAAGTCAAAAAAGCGAAAATCACCGAAGCCGACAAGCCCGAAATCGTCAAACGGATTTTCTGCACCACGGACGCCAACGATCTCGCCGCCGCGGACATTGCCATCGAAGCCGTCCCCGAGCAGCGCGAATTGAAGGAGCGCGTCCTCAAGGAAGCCGACGCCGTCCTGCGCCCCGGCGTGATTCTCGCCAGCAATACTTCTTCGATTTCTATTACCGCGCTCGCCGCAAAAACTTCGCGCCCTGAAAATTTCATCGGCATGCATTTCATGAATCCCGTTCCTATGATGATGCTTGTCGAAGTGATTCGCGGCCTGCAAACCAGCGACGACACATTCAGCGCCACCATGGCTCTCTGCGAAAAGCTCGGGAAAAAACCTGTCGCCGTGAATGACGCGCCCGGCTTCGTCTCGAATCGCGTGCTTATGCCCATGATTAACGAAGCCGCCTACGCGGTGATGGAAGGCGTGGCCACGCCGGAGTCCGTGGACACGGTGATGAAGCTTGGCATGAACCATCCTATGGGCCCGCTCGAACTCGCCGACTTCATCGGCCTCGATGTTTGCGTGGACATCCTCGAAGTGCTGCACGACGGCCTCGGCGATCCCAAGTATCGCGCTTGCCCGCTGCTGAAAAAATACGTCGCCGCCGGCTGGCTCGGCCGCAAATCCTCCCGCGGCTTTTACAAATATTGAAGAAAAGTGAATCTTATGTTCAGGCATCGACCAGCTGCGAACGTTTCACCAAGCGAGGATCCTAGGTGTTCGTTTTGCCAAAAAACGAAACGCAAAGTTAGGCACCTAATAGCGAGTCCCACGCAATCTCCAGTCCGCGTATACATCTGCGATCAATGTGTAAGGGCGTGCGATCAGATTCTCACAGATGAGAAGGTCCGCAAGAAAGAAGGAGGCGGCCGGCTCCGGCGTAAATCCAGCCGCGGCCTCGACGAATGGGTTCGGCAAATATTGGGTGGGGCGCCGAAATAGGCTTTGCCTTTTGTTCGCCTTGTGGTATTTTCTTGGTGTCTTCTTATTCTTGACAGGGCGTAACCAGAGACGTATAAGGCACTCTCTGGTAAACTGCCGCAGCAATCAAAAGATACGGCATGCAAGGCTTGGGACGTCACATCGAGAGAGAGGCTGAAATGACGGACGAAAGAAGCAAGATGCTGGACGCGGCAGTCGCGCAGATTGAAAAGCAATATGGCAAGGGTTCGATTATGCGCCTCGGAAACAAAGACGTGCTGGTGCCGGTCAGCGTGATTCCCACCGGCTCGATTTCCATTGACGCTGCGCTTGGCGTTGGCGGCTTGCCGCGCGGGCGCGTGATTGAGATTTACGGCCCGGAATCCGGCGGCAAAACCACTCTCACTCTGCACGTGATTGCTGAAGCGCAGAAGATGGGCGGCATCGCCGCGTTCATTGACGCGGAACATGCGCTCGACCCGTCCTACGCGCGCAAACTCGGCGTGGACGTGGACAACCTGCTCGTTTCGCAGCCGGACAATGGCGAGCAAGCGCTGGAAATTACGGAAGCGCTGATCCGTTCCGGCGGTGTGGACATCGTGGTGATTGATTCTGTCGCAGCGCTGGTCCCAAAGGCCGAACTGGAAGGCGATATGGGCGACCCGCAAATGGGTATGCAGGCGCGGCTAATGTCGCAGGCGCTGCGCAAGCTCACCGCCATCGTTTCGAAGTCGCGCACCTGCCTCGTTTTCATCAATCAAATACGCGAAAAAATCGGCGTGATGTTCGGCAATCCGGAAACCACCACTGGCGGACGCGCGCTGAAATTCTACTCTTCCATTCGCTTGGATATTCGCCGCATTCAGTCCATCAAAGAAGGCGATCGCGTGATCGGCTCGCGCACGCGCGCCAAAGTCGTGAAAAACAAAGTGGCCGCGCCATTCCGCGAGGCGGAATTCGACATCCTTTACGGCGAAGGCGTTTCGCGCGAAGGCGATTTGCTGGATTTGGGCGTCGCGCGCAACGTGCTCGAGAAATCCGGCACATGGATTTCGTTCCGCGGCGAGCGCCTCGGCCAGGGACGCGAAAACGCGCGCGTTTTCCTGCGCGAAAATACGGACATTCGCAACAAAATCGAAGCCGCGCTGCGCAAGGAACTGGGTCTCACGCACGCCGTGCCGCCCGCACCGGAAGAAGCAGCCAAAGCGGCTACTGCAGCGGCCGGCGCCGAAGCCGCAAAGTCCGGCCCACACGTAGTTGCCGCGGCCAAGGCCAAATCCGCCCGCTAGCGAGCGCTACCCACGGACCTGTCATGACGTCCAATTGAACGGCTGGACTTTTGGCCAGTAGTTCGCCGCCTCCGGAAGTACTAATCTGGTTTGGCACGAAGGTGCCATTACTTTTCGACGTAGCGTTTTCGGCACGCGAGTTGCGATTCGCACGTTTTTAGTTGCGGCGAAGCAGGCACTTACCTAAAATGGCGTCGATGTCACAAAATTGAGACCAGATGGCGGTTGCAGAGGGTTCCCGATGACCAAGTACCCGGCCAGGCGCTACCAGATATTCGGAAAATTGTTCAGTAAATTTGCCCTGCTTGCGGCCCTTACGGCGATCCTGCCATGGTTCGCGTCGGCGCGCTCGAAGGGAGCGACTTCGACTTTGAGGACCAGGCATGCCGCGACGAAACGCGCGACAACCCGGCACGCGGCCGTAAGACGCTCCACGGTCAGGCGCGCCACAGTCCGAACCGTTGCTGCGCGCCGCCGCGTCGTTCGCCATCATTACTATCGCCGCCCCTGGCTTTCGACCTATATCAACGATCCGGGCAAAGGCGATGATGCGCAGTTCGACGATCCGGTCGTGCGTCAGGCCGCTCTGGAAGCTCTTGGTGAACAAAACGGCACAGTAGTCGCCGTGGATCCTTCGAATGGCCGCATTCTCAGCATCGTCAATCAGAAGCTTGCGTATTCCGCCGGATTCGAGCCGTGCTCGACTCTCAAGCCGGTGATCGCCGTTGCCGCGCTGGAAAATCACATCATCACGCCGGACACAATGGTGCGCATCGGCCGCCGCCGTTACATGGATTTGACCGAAGCGCTGGCGCATTCGAACAACGAATTTTTTCAGCAATTGGGCGGCCGGCTGGGCTTCAGCACGGTGCACCATTACGATAGTCTTTTTGGGCTTGGCGAACGCGCCGGCTACGGCATTGAGGACGAGCAGCCCGGAGTTTTGCCAGCCGCGCCGCCAGCTTACGGCGGAGTGGAGCGCATGTGCAGCTTCGGCGAAGGAATCCGCATGACGCCGCTGCAGCTTGCCGCGATTGTCTCGACCATCGCGAATGGCGGCACGCTGTATTACCTGCAATATCCGCAAACTGCTGAGGCGGCGCAGAATTTTCAGCCGCGCGTTCGCCGCACGTTGGCGATTGCGCCGCTGCTGCCCGACCTTCGGCAGGGAATGCTGGCCGCTGTGCTGTATGGAACGGCGCGCCAGAGCAACGATCCGGATGGCGAGCAGGCGCTAGGAAAAACCGGCACTTGCAATGACCCGACCATGGGCGGACGGCTTGGCTGGTTCGCTTCCTACGCGGGACAGGAAAATCCGAAGATTGTGCTGGTGGTTTTGCTGCGCGGCTTGCAGCGCATCGTGAATGGTCCGCATGCCGCCGACGTTGCCGGGAAAATTTACCGCGATCTTTACCAACAAAAGTATTTTGTCAGCAAGCCGGCGGATACGGCGGCGGCCTCAGCCTCCACGGGTGGCACGCAGCGCTGAACAAAAACCATTTGTTGCTGCGCGAATCGCTCTTCTGAAAAATGTTCCCTAGAATTTCGCCTCGCCTGAAGCTCGTCGCTCCGCGCCGCTACGATCCGAATTTCCGAGCAGCGTACCCAAGTCTCGGTGATGGTAATCTTGCAGCAGCCATGCTGATAGGCTAGGTTTATACAACAACGCCCGGGTGGCGGAATGGCATACGCAGGGGACTTAAAATCTGTCCGAGGCACCTAGCAGCAATGCGCACGAAAACGCAGCACAGCGAAAATCCCCTGTATTGACAGCCTCTTTCTGCGATTCGCTCGCGCACGGTCGCGCAGCACGGCGAAGCAAAACGAAAAGCCAACCGACACCAGAACCGGCACCAGCGAAATAGGGTGGTAGGCGATACGCCGACCCGAGAAAATTTAACCCGCTGTTCGCGCCCTTTCTCCGGAACCCAGGGCGAAGCTGAAGTCCAAAGCCGTTATGGATTTGCGCTAGAACGAGAAGCGCAAACCCAGTTCGATCCACCGCGCGCTATTCGTGCGATTCGCTGGAACAAACGTGCTGGTGATCTCCCCGAAGTTCGACGGACTCTGCAGGCTGAGCGGAGCGGTCGCCGATTGACCGGGCGTCTGGAAATTCACATTGTTGAACACGTTTAGGAACTGCGCCGAGAAATCAAGAGTCATCTTCTCGTGAATGGTCGTGGACTTCCCGAGAGACATATCAAAGTTCCACATGCCCATTCCATAGAATGGATTGGCGCTGCCATCCCGTCCATCCGTGCTAAGTTTCACATTCCGGAAGTCCGCGAAAGCCGCAGCAGGATTAGCAAATATATTGAGCCCGGTTCCCCCATTCTTGGGGTCGGTCGCTGTCCCGATGCCATTCGAACCGGTCACCCCGGAGTGGAGGTTGCTCTTAAGACTCGCCGACGAAACCAACGGAATCGCCGGAACATTCGAGCCGATGATGCTTGACACTCCCCAAACCTCGGCGCTTTCTCCCACAGTAGTAGGCAGCCCGGAATACGCTTCGAAAATGCCCGACCAGTACCATCCGCTCAAAGCCCGGTCGAACCTATCGTTCAGATGGAATCGATGGCCGCCCCCCATCGGCAACTGGTAGACGAAGTCTCCCGTGATCAAATGCCGACGGTCATAAATAGAAGGACCGTAACTGGCGTTAATATCAAAGCTGTTCAGATAGTATCCCGCGTTGTCTTGGTTCACTAAACCCTGGTCTAGCGACTTCGAAAGCGTGTAGTTGGCCTGCAGCGTCAGCCCGGAAGAAGTTTTCTTCGTTATGCTGACGATAAAACCGTTGTACTTTGAAGTTCCAACATAGGTCCGCAGTTCAGACAAAACCGTTTGCAGGTTGTCATAGGGTTGCAGTCCCTGTCCGAACCGGTAAAGGTCCATGGTCTGAAACAAGCTTTGCGTCAGGCCGTTGAGAAAAAAATTCGGACTGGAAGCCAAACATGCTGTGTTCGTTCCGCCTCCGCATGTTGCTGCCGCATAGCCGGGCAATTGATTCTCAAAGAAAGGCTGTGCTGTCGGCGTTTGCCCAGACTGCAATGCCGCGGTCACCGCATCAAAGGCCTGCGCGAAACTCTGCTTCGACGTCGGATCGACGAAGAAATAGGGCGAGTTGTTGATATCCACGGAACTGGGCAACCGCGAACCCATATGCCCGATGTATCCAACCTCCAACAATAGGTTGTGCGGAAGCTCGCGCTGAATATCTAGGTCGAGATTAGTCGAGCGACCCACCTTGAAGGCTGGGTCATCCTGGAAAGAAAGAATTTCTCCGAACGGCGTTGTGGGTATCACAGGATTGGAACTTGGCGGAACTGTCGGCAGGGGGATACTGCCGTCCACCCCTACGCGGAAGTCCGAAACTGCCGGGTTCGTGGACGAGCTGCAGCTTGAGCATTGCGGAGTGACACTGTTAATTGTCTGCCCAAAGCCCACGCCCAGCATCGGAATCACAACTGTCTCAATCGTCGATTCGCGGTCATAGACCAGGGAGTAGCCGCCGCGTATCACTGTTTTTCGGTCGCCAAGAACACGACCGAGCATGCCACTCGTGAAGCTTGGATTCCATGCAGCAGAGATTCGCGGCGCCACATCGCCCCAATCCGTGCTGAAGACCGGATGGTGCGCCGAGTTCACCGGCACGTAGCCAGTCGTTGGGTTGTAGATCTGCCCCTGCAGAGCCGCGCTCATCTTGTTTTGCAAATACTGCGGAGCAGTGAGGAACTTGCCCGTCGTAGCGTCGATCAAAATCGTCTGCCGGCCAAGTGTATCCTTCGGCGGAGTCTGCCAGCCATAAGCAAGACCGTAACTGAGCGTGAGCGAGTTAGTGAGGCGCCAGGTGTCTTGGCCATAAAAATAGAACTGGTTCTGCACAGTGTTGTTGCTCAACGGAGTGCCAAAAGGCAACGGGTTCAGCTGTCCATCGCGAACTGCCAGAATAGAAGTATTGTCAGTGAGTCCCAAAGCGCCGGCGTAGAGTTGATTCCAATTCGACAATTGGTTCGGCGGCAGACAATTCGTAGTCACCGACGCACTGCAAGGCTCTGGCGAATCCGACGCCGGGAGCTGAAGAAAAGCGCCCGTGCCATCCACGGTGTCCATTACGGTCACGAGAGAGGTGATCCCGTTGACCACTTTATCGGCGCGATCCGTCAGCAAGGGCAGACGGCGATCATCGGTGCCAAATTCAAAGGTATGCTTGCCGTTAATCCAATCGAAATTGTCCGTGAATTGGATAGTTTTTTCAAAGTAATCCTGGAAACGCGCATTGGAGGATGTGTTGTCTATCGGAGCGCCGAGCAAACCCTCGGCCGGATTTATGGCGACATAGGGGTCAGCACTGATGCCCGTCGCGGTCATTGGCAGATTGAATTGCGCCGCTGAAACAGCGGGACTCTCCACTTGGAAATTCTGCCAGTTGCGTACCCAACCAAAGCGGAAGGTATTTGTAAGCGTTGGAGAAATCAGTGTAGTCAATTGGCCTGTAGCCACCACGCTCCGAATCGGAGAGCTGCTTGGGTCCGTTGGGTTACCGTTCAGAATACTGATTTGGCCACCGCTTCCGATCGAACGCCAATAGCTGTAGCTTCCCGAAAAACGCCACTTGTCAGTAAAATTGTGATCCAGTCGCAGCACACCAAAATCGGTGTCGAGAGGCGTAGACACAGTCCCTCGGAACCCTGTTTCATTTAGACCATCTCCAACACCACCAAAGTTTCCAGCAGATGGCATTAACTTCCAGAAGTCCTGAACAGTTGGACTAATTCCCAGTCCACGCGGATCGCAGGGTGCATTTCCAGACGGACCGCATTTACTGTCCGTTGCCAAATTGTACGTGATTGGATTACCGGAAGCGTCTTTGAAGGTCAGAATACCGGCCGTCAGCGACGAGGTCGGAATGGTGCGCGTAAAGGTCGTGGACTGAGGGAAACGGTCCAACTCATAATTGGCAAAAATAAAGGTCTTGTTCTTGAAAATCGGACCGCCGAAGCGCACCCCTCCGCGATTATCCACGAGGTGTGGTTCTTTAATTCCGGCGGCGTTATTGTCCCAGGAATTCGCATTGAGCGCGCTGTTCTGCGTGTACCAGTAAACAGACCCGTGATATTCGTTCGTTCCGTGACGGCCAAGAAGATTGATTTGCCCGCCCGAACTGCGACCGAATGTGGCATTGGGGTTGGTTACTCCGGTATCTAACTCTTGCACGCTATCAATATTTACAGGGATCCACGTTCCAGCGCCTACCAGGTTGTCGCTGATGTCAATGCCGTCAAGCGTGTACGTATTCTGATCGTCGATGGCGCCGGAAAAGCGCGGCTCCGGCATGGGGAAAGTATTGTCCCCCATTCCGGGCGACACGGAGGGCTGAATGGTAATCAGCTCGGTGGCCTGGTGGTTTAGCGTGGGCAGTTTGTCCATCTCCTGGTCATTAACCACGCCCCCCACCTGCGCCGTCGTCGTCTCCAGTTGTACACTCGCGCCCGCCTCAACCGTGACCGATTGGCTTACCGCGCCGACCTGCATGCTCACATTCACGGTGTAGCTTCTCGCGATGTCTACAATTAGGTGTTGAACGGCAGCATTCTTGAATCCCGATTTTGTTACCGTCACCGTATATGTGCCCGGCGTGACAGTCGGAAATGTGTATTGGCCAGAGCCATTTGCCGTGGTCGTCAGCGACACTCCTGTCGCGATGTTGGTGAGCTTGATTGTGGCGCCCGGAATGACCGCGTTGCTCTGGTCCGTCACCGTGCCGACAATCGTGGATGAGGCGGCCGTCTGCGCTTGCGCAGCTCTCGGAAAAACAAGTCCCACGACAAAAGCGAATACAGCAAAGGCCAAAATTAACCGTTGTCTCACGTGACGGTCCTCCTCAGCTTAATTTTTTCGTTTCTGATTTCCAGCAGTTGGCCGAACCACATCCCTGAGTCGGCGCAAGAAAGAATCGTGCGGCAAGTGTACAGTCCCCAGATACTACACGCGCCAG
>DATGHO010000007.1:0-196610 GCA_035307965.1 Candidatus Acidiferrales bacterium
TCGAAACCTATTTCCACATGGCGCACGAAGAATCCGACGCCACGCAGCGCGAATCCGTCCTCAAAGACATCAGCGCCGAACTGGATACCATCGACAAATACATCGCCGAACTCGAAACTCAAACGCTTCTCTCCGGCGAAAACGACGCCCTCAGCGCCATCATGACCATCAAGCCCGGTGCGGGCGGCACCGAATCGCAGGACTGGGCCGAAATGCTCATGCGCATGTATCTGCGCTGGGCCGAAGGCAAAAATTTCCGCGCCACGATTCTCGATTCCAGCCCCGGTGAAGAGGCCGGAATAAAGTCCGCGACCATCCGCTTCGAAGGCGAAAATGCTTACGGCATGCTGGCAGGCGAAAGCGGCGTGCACCGGCTGGTGCGCATTTCGCCGTTTGACCAGGCCGCGCGCCGCCACACTTCTTTCGCTTCTGTCTTCGTGATTCCCGAAATTGACGACCGCATCGATATCGTCGTCAAGCCCGACGAATTGCGCATTGACACTTTTCGCGCCGGCGGCCATGGCGGACAAAACGTCAACAAGGTCGAATCTGCCGTGCGCATCACGCACCTTCCCACCGGCATCGTCGTGCAATGCCAGAACGAGCGCAGCCAGCACAAAAATCGCGAGCTGGCCATGAAAGTCCTGCGCTCGCAGCTCTACGAGCACGAAATCGAGAAGCGCCGCGAACAAACGCGCAAGCGCGACGAAGCCAAACTCGACATTAGCTTCGGCAGCCAGATTCGCTCCTACGTGCTCCAGCCGTATCAGCTCATCAAAGACCATCGCACGAAAATCGAGGAGGGCAACGTGAATCGCGTCCTCGATGGCGACCTCGACGAATTTATTCGCGGCTATTTGCTCTCCCGCCGCACCGGCGGCGTCCCTCCGCCAGCTCCCGACCCCGCCGAGTCATAGAATTGGTGTCATTGTGAATAGGGATGCCAACGGCCTGTCCGCGCAGCCGGCACCCTGCCTTTGCTCCGCGAGGTCGCGCTCACGACCGGTACTTCCATCCCACCATTCTGCAATTCTTTTCATGTCACCTCGCTGTCCGCGTTTGGCTCTGCCTCTCCAATTCGTCATTCGCGCCCCAGATCTGCCATTCGCCCTGCCAATAAGCCATTTCGCTGCAATCCGTTGACACCCGCTTACCCTCATGTTACGGTTTTTATTTAGTTTCATCGCCCAACGCGCTCTTGGGCCGCTAATTTGCCTTCCAATCCATTGAAGGAGACTGTCTTGACACGCGCTGAAGAGAAATTCCTGTTCACCTCGGAATCTGTCACCGAAGGCCATCCCGACAAGATCGCCGACCAGATTTCCGATGCGGTTCTCGATGCGGTAATGAAAGACGACGCCATGGGCCGCGTCGCCTGCGAAACGCTGGTCACCACCGGACTTGTCGTGGTCGCCGGCGAAATCACCACCACCACCTACGTGGATTTTTCAGAGACCGCCCGCGACGTGATTCGCGACGTGGGCTACACGCGCGCCAAGTATGGCTTCGACGCTGACACTTGCGCCGTCGTTTCCGCAATCAAGAAACAGTCGGGCGACATCGCCATGGGCGTCGACACGGGCGGCGCGGGCGACCAGGGCCTGATGTTCGGCTTCGCCTGCGACGAGACGGAAGAACTGATGCCCATGCCCATCCAACTCGCTCACCGCCTCACGCAGCGCCTCGCCAATGTCCGCAAGCGCGAAGTTGTCGATTTCCTTCGCCCCGATGGAAAATCTCAGGTCACTGTCGAATATATCAATGGCCGTCCCGCGCGCGTGGATTGCGTAGTCATCTCCACACAGCACTCGGACAGCGTTTCCAGTCACGACTTGCAAGACGCCATCATCAGCGAAGTGATTCGCCCTGTCGTTCCGCCGGAAATGATCGATAAGCAGACGCGCTTCCACATCAATCCCACCGGCCGCTTTGTCACTGGCGGGCCGATGGGAGACGCGGGCCTCACCGGCCGCAAGATCATTGTGGACACTTACGGCGGCTACAGCCGTCACGGCGGCGGTGCGCTTTCGGGAAAAGATCCGACCAAAGTGGATCGCTCCGCGTGCTACATGGCGCGCTACATCGCAAAAAATCTTGTGGCTGCGGGAGTTGCGCGCAAGCTCGAAGTCCAGTTGGCCTACGCCATTGGCGTCGCTGAGCCCGTTTCTGTGATGGCCGAGACGTTCGGCACCGGCACGATTCCCGATTCGCAAATCACCGAACTGATTCGCAGCACTTTCTCGCTCACGCCGCGCGGCATCATTGAAACTCTGAACCTCCGCCGGCCGATTTATCGCGCCACTTCGAATTACGGACATTTCGGCCGAACTGGCCCTGGATTTGCTTGGGAAAAGACGGATCGCGCCGACGCTATTCGCCGCGAAGCGGGCCTGCCCACCGCCGTCGTCGCCTCCCGCTAGTTTTTGCTGTTTGCCTTTGTAGGTAGACGTTTGCCTTCCGAAGGTCTGCGGCTTTTATCTTTTTTTTCGCGTCGCGGCTGTTTTGGCCGGGAAGGCCGCGCCGATTCTTTAATCCTTTAGGAGAATGCCATCGTGGAAACGGCAACCTCAGCACCCAAAACATCCAGCGACGTAAAAGACTTCGCCCTGGCGGATCGCGGCAAGCGCAAAATCGAATGGGCCAACCAACAAATGCCCGTCCTGCAGCTCATTCGCAAGCGCTTCATTAAAGAAAAGCCGCTCAAGGGCATCCGCATGTCTGCGTGCCTGCACGTCACCAGCGAAACCGCCAATCTCGCCATCACTCTGCGCGACGGCGGCGCTGACGTCGTCCTTTGCGCCTCCAACCCTCTTTCCACCCAGGACGAAGTTGCCGCCTGCCTCGCCAAGGATTACAACATTCCCACCTTCGCCATCAAAGGCGAAGACAATGCCACCTATTACGCGCACATCAACGCCGCCATTGACCATCATCCGCAAATCACTCTCGACGACGGCGCCGACCTCGTCACTCAGCTTCTCACCAAACACAAGGAGCTTGTACCCAACGTCATCGGCGGCACGGAAGAGACCACTACCGGCGTAATTCGCCTGCGCGCCATGGCCAAGGACGGCACCCTCGCCTATCCCATCATTGCCGTCAACGACGCGCTTACCAAGCATCTCTTCGACAATCGCTACGGCACCGGCCAGTCCACGCTCGACGGCATCATTCGCGCCACAAATCTTCTTCTCGCTGGCATGAACGTGGTCGTCGCCGGCTACGGCTGGTGCGGACGCGGCGTAGCCATGCGCGCCAAAGGCATGGGCGCCAACGTCATCATCACCGAAATCAATCCTACGAAGGGTATCGAAGCCATTATGGACGGCTTCCGCGTCATGCCCATGCACGAAGCCGCCAAAATCGGCGAAATTTTCGTGACCGTCACGGGAAACAAATCCGTCCTCGCCGCCGATCATTTCGACAAAATGCGCGACGGCGCCGTGATGTGCAATTCCGGCCACTTCAACGTGGAGATTGACATTCCGGCGCTCGAAAAAATGTCCATGTCGCACCGCGAGATCCGCCCATTCGTCGAAGAGTACGTCATGCGCGACGGACGCAAGCTCCATCTCCTCGGCGAAGGCCGCCTCATCAATCTCGCCGCCGCCGAAGGCCATCCCGCCGTCGTGATGGACATGAGCTTCGCCAATCAGGCGCTTTCCGTCGAGCACCTCATCAAGCACGCCTCCAAACTCAAAAAGCAGGTCTACGCCGTCCCCGAGGAAATCGACACGCAAATCGCGCGCCTCAAGCTCGAATCCCTCGGCACCCAAATCGACAAGCTCACCCCCGAGCAGGAGCAATACCTCGCCTCCTGGAACGAGGGTACGTAGGCCGCTGCCTAGCCTCCCGGCCCAAAGGCACCTAGCCCCTTTGTAGCTCACGTCCCGTTGCGGCCGGTTCTGCCGCAACTGACGTGAGGCTTTTCTCACACCGCTTTGCCGCCTTACGCCACCCAACTCAGGCGTCGCCTCGCCCGACTCGCCTTTAGCCGTGCCGTACACGCAGGGGCTCTTCCCGGCTTCACCCGCTGAGGATTGTCGCAGCCGATGGCTCGCAAACCTCGCCTCGCTTGGGTAGCGCAGAATCGCGTCTTTCGCGAATCTGCGGCTTTTGCTTCCAGATTTACGGCCTTTGCGGTTTTGCGCTCTGCCGCCCTTCACTCCGCCTTCTGCGTCGTTGCCTAGGGTTGGCTCGCCGCTACGATTCCTTAAAGGTGGCCCACGCACCGCAAAGTCCAGCTTTTCCAGTTATTGCGCAGATTCCTTATTCCTGCCGCGCACGCAGGGGTTCTGCCCCGGCTTTTAGCCATTGATCCGAACGCGCCTGACTCTTCCTTGTCATCCTGAACCCGGTCGCGCGCTTTTCGCGAACGGCGGTGAGGGACCTGCTTTTCCCTTGTTACGCCGCCCAGCTCGGCGTCGCTTCACGCGACGCGCCTTTGGCCGTGCCTCGAACGCCCCCGCACACGCGCCAACTTACCGTGCCCAATCTTTGAACTTTTCTCCCGTCCACAATGCAATCTTTTGCAGCACGCTTGAACTGCTCTCGCTCTAACTCCTTCCCGAACAATACCGGCAACGCGAATATCGTGGCCGCTCGCGTGCTTCTACTCGCCAGTCCGGCAGGCCGGCATACCACTGCTGCGACGGATGCTCGGTTCCGGTCTCTTCAGCCCGAAGCCACGAAGGCCCGATGCCCTCAGGATCTGTAGTCCGGCACGTCACTTGCACGCTTGCAGTTGCAGTTTTAGTTCTACTGCTTGGCCCCACTCGCGCTGTCGCTAGCCCGGCCCCGCTCAACCTGAACATATCCAACAACGCGTGCGGCTGCACGAATCTCCTTGATTTCCCGGATGGGCAGTTCACCCTCACCAACTCCTCGGAGGCCGTCGCCGTCACTTTTTCCTTCGGGCGGCTTCAGTTTTTTACCTGTGATGCCCTTGGCAATTGCCAGTATGAATTTGGCCCTGGCGGCTCTATCGAACTCGTCGTCAATCCGGGCGCCGCGAACGCCTTCACCTATACCGGAGAATTTGTAAGCGCCGGAGAGACCATCCAATCATGCGCCAACAATCCTGCTCACCCTGGGGTCCCCAACGTTGGCGTGGACGCCACCTTCACCCTGAACGGATTCAGTGGCACAGGCACTATCGCCGCCTTCGACTCCTGTGTTCTTCCCGCGCACTCGGACCGTGCCGGCCTCGCCTTCGCTGGAACGCCTACGCCCGAACCTTCTTCCCTCCTCCTCTTCGCCACCGGCCTCCTCGCCTTTCCTCTTTGGACTGCGGCTTGTCCTGAGCGTAGTCGAAGGCCGGCTCGACGCCGCTCTGCCCCCTACACCGCTCAACTCAGCCGCCGCCTCACCCGACACTCCTTTAACCATGCCGCACACAGACGTGTTCTGCCCGGCATCAGCCGCTGAGGTTTCTTTCCTCCAGCCTCCAATTTCGAGCTTCGGGCCTTCAGTACCCCATTGACGCCCATGTTAAAATCGCGTTTCGTGTTTATGAGAGAACATGTGCAAGCGTGGCGGCCTTCATCCCCCAGTCTGCGTGGCACAGGATTCATCCTGTGCGCTTTCGAGGCGTCGGCCAGGTCAATCTATGATTTTTTTAATCGATAATATGAAAAATTAGAAGTTCGCTTAAGTCCCGCAGAATGAGCGAATGTTGTGGTTCTAATCGATAAGTTTAGGCCCTTTTTGCATTTGACGATTAGAAACTCCCAGAAGGGAATATGATTTTTGGAAGGCTCGCCGAACACGAAACCAGTCTCGACCGAATAGCCCAAAATCCACACGCATGAAGCACATAGCCAACTTAGCCATCGAAAAGGCGCTCGCCCACCGCGCAACTTACGCCGACGCGCGCGTGATGGACATTCGCCATCGCGACATCTCCACCAAGAACGGCCAGGTCGGCCGCGCTTCGGAAGGCGAATCGCTCGGCATCGGCATCCGTGTCATCGCCGACGGCGCCTGGGGCTTCGCCGCCACCGACCGCCTCGCCCCCCAGGGCATCGAAGCCTGCGTCGCCGATGCCATCGCCATCGCTAAGGCCTCCGCCCTGGCCAAGCGTCACGATGTGGTTCTCGCGCCTGAGCAATCTTTTGTGGACACCTGGCAAAATCCCTTCGTCAAGGATCCATTCCGCATTCCCATCGAAACGCAAATCGCCGTGCTGCTCGCCGCCGACGCGGAAATGCGCAAAGTGAAAGGCGTGACGCTCGCCGAGGGCTCCATGTCATTCCGGAAAATAGACCAGCTTTTTGTTTCCAGCATCGGTTCTTCGATTCATCAAGTGAAAATGCAATCTGGGGCTGGAATTGTGGCCACCAGTTTTGCGGGCGAGGAAATTCAGAAGCGCTCGTATCCCAATAGTTTTGGCGGCCAGCACATGCTCCGCGGCTACGAATTAATCGAAGAGCTCGATCTGGTTCGCCACGCGCCGCGCATCGCGGAACAGTGCGTCGCGTTGCACAGCGCGGAAAAATGTCCCGAAGGGAAGCGCACGATAATACTGGACAGCTCGCAGCTCGGTTTGCAGATTCACGAGTCCATCGGCCATCCCATCGAGCTCGATCGCGTTCTCGGCATGGAAGCGAATTTCGCAGGCATGAGTTTTCTGACGCTGGAGAAACTGAATTCGCTGCGCTACGGCTCGGAAATAGTGAACGTCGTCGCCGACGCGCGCCTCGACCACGGCCCGGGGCTCGGCACGTTCGGCTACGATGATGAAGGCGTTCCGGCGCAGCGCACGCCGATTATCAGCAACGGACTTTTCACCGGCTACTTGACGAATCGCGAAACCGCTGCGGCCATTGGCCAATCGCGCTCCAACGGAACTATGCGCACAGAAGGATGGAACCGCCTGCCGATTATTCGCATGACGAATATCAGCATTCTCCCCGGCGACCGCCGCTTCGAAGATTTGATTGCCGATACGGACGATGGAATTTATATGGAGACGAATCGCTCCTGGTCCATTGACGACCGCCGTTATCATTTCCAGTTCTCCACGGAAATTGGCTGGGAAATAAAAAATGGCAAGCGCGTGCGCATGATAAAAACGCCGAGCTACAGCGGAATCACCACGGAATTCTGGAACAGTTGCGACGCGATTTGCTCGCGCGAATATTGGACGCTGTGGGGCACGCCGAATTGCGGCAAAGGCCAGCCCATGCAGACAATGGGAACAGGCCACGGAGCGTCACCGGCGCGTTTTCGCAACGTGAAAGTGGGCATCGCTTCATCCGACTAATGGCGACAAAAACTAAAAAGAAAGCGGCGCCTCGCGTGCGCGTCAGCAACGGCCACAAAGGCTTGGCCGCGCACGATCATCGCCTTGGCGCTTCGGAGCTGCGGCGCATCGCGGAGAAAATCTTCAAGCTGAGCGAAGCCGATGAAATGGAAGTGGACGTTAGCGCGGTGACCAGCGCGCTGACGCGCTTCGCCAATAACACGATTCATCAGAATGTTGCGGAGCAGGGAATCACGATTTCCGTGCGCGCTGTTGTGGACGGGCGCACTGCGCGCGCCTCCACGAATAAAACCGATGAAGATTCGCTGCGCCGCGTCACCGCCGCTGCGCTCGAACTTGCGCAGGTGCAGCCGCGAAATCCCGATTTACTGCCGATGCTCGGTCCGCAAAAATTGCAAAAAGTCGCGCGCTTTAATGCAAAGACCGCCACTGCGACTCCCGCCGACCGCGCCCGCGCCGTGACGCGCGTCTGCAAAATGGCGGACGCGAAAAAGCAGACGACGGCGGGGATTTTCTCGACGGGGCTCTCCGAATTTGCGCTCGCCAATTCGCGTGGCCTTTTTGAATACTACGAGGATACGCGCGCGGAGTTTTCGGTCACCATGCTCGAAAAGGATTCCTCCGGCTGGGCCAAAGCCACTTCCGCGAAAATTGATGAAATCGACGCGGACGCGCTTGCCGAGCGCGCCAGCCAGAAAGCCTCGGATTCGCGGGAGCCAAAAGAAATTCCGGCGGGGCACTATGTGACAATTCTCGAACCTCCTGCAGTCCTCGACCTGGTTGGGTTTTTGTTTTACGATTTCGCGGGAACGTGCGTTTTGGACCAGCGTTCGTGCTTCACCGGCCGCATGGGCAAGAAATTATTCGGCGAAAATATTTCCATCTGGGACGACGTGTATCATCCGCTGCAGCTCGGCCCGCCATTCGACGGCGAAGGCCTTCCGCGTCAGCGCGTACGGCTCGTGGATCGGGGGATTCCTGTGAATCTGGTTTACTCGCGCGCCACTGCGAAAAAAATGAAAACCAAGCCCACCGGCCACGGATTTTCTTTGCCCAGCGAAGACGGCGAAGCGCCGTTCAATTTAGTTTTTTCCGGCGGCGAAACATCAACCGACGAGATGATTCGTTCGACCGAGCGTGGCTTGCTCATCACGCGGCTCTGGTACATCCGCGAAGTCGATCCCTACAAGAAAGTTCTCACCGGCATGACCCGCGACGGCACATTTCTCGTGGAAAATGGCCGTGTCACCGGCGCGGTGCGCAATTTCCGCTTCAATCAAAGCATCCTCGAAATGCTCGCCAACGTGGAGATGATGGGCCCGGCGGTGCGCGCCTCGGGAGAAGAGTCCTTCGACATGGTCGTGCCCGCGATGAAGGTCCGCGACTTCCACTTCACCGAAGTCACCAAATTCTGAACACGTTCGTTTAAAATTCGTGGAGACTCATTTCCTCGGCGCAGGCGGAACATAGGGTTTCCACCCATACAAAATGGTCACATTGGAAATTCTTCCGCTTTCCATATCCGAAGTGCTTGGTCCCTTGGAGTGGAGCGTGCCCTCAATCACAACATATGTCCCATTAAACATTTTGAACTTCTCTCGTTGTTTATCGGTGAGATCAAGCCCAAACGCATCCTTCAACAATGAAGCCTCCACATCCTCTTTGTGCAACCAAACGAAATCGTCCTCGTTCTTTATCCTTCCAAGGCTCAGGAACCCCCAAGTCTGAATGACTTTGCCGCCGTATTTTTCTGGGGCAGCAAGCAACGGGATCATACCGATGCCGATAGGCTTCGACCGCTTTGCAGCATCAGCTGAGGGCCGACTGCTCAGGGCAACCAACAGTAAGCCGATGGACAAAGCAATTAACCCTGGCCGCATGGCACTTCGAATTTTCATAGGGTCTCCTCATAAGACATGTTAGACACCAAGCAGCCCGTTCAAGATAGATTAAGTTTCAGGTAAGAGGTTCGCGCTACTGGGGATTTGTGAATTGCAGGCTGGCGATGGCGCGCGCGATGACGTTTTGCTGGATTTGCACCAGGTCCGAATTTCCCGTGGTCACGCCGAAAATCGTGAATATATTCTCCCCGCGCCGAATCAGAACCACCGTGCCGGACCACGGCTGTTTGTCGGCCATACCTTCAAAGCGATATTGGCATGCAGGCAGTCCCGCAACCGTCGACTTGCGAAGCGGGCCTGGGCGGAAATCGTCAAACGAATCAGCGAGCCGCCCATTGGTGGCCTCAACGTGCGCCAACAGCGTGTCGCCAGTCGGTTCGAGCCCAATGATGAGATAGGTTGTCTGGTCGGACGTGCCGAGCGCGGCAACGGCCCCCGGCAGCGCGGCGCGCGCGCCTTGAATGAGTTCCCATTCAGGCGGCTTGTAGATGCGGAAGCCGTAGGTTTCGTTGACGTATAAGTTGTTCAGCACTTCTTCGCGCACAGGAGGAGGCTCGGGCGGCGCAGCAGGAGTTGCAGCAGGAGTTGTATTTGAAGCTGCAGCCGCAGGAGCGGGCTGTGCATTCACTGGTTTTGCGGGCGCTGGAATCTCCTTTGCGGGCGCGGAAATTTGAGAATTTTTCGCAGCGGTATTTGGGTCGGACGGATCATTTTTAGCGTTTCGATTGCTCGCGAAGGGTTTTTCTTCTGCACTTCGCCGCGGTTTTTCGGCTGCGGCCCGTTTCGGGTCAGATTTAGTGACGGTAATGGAAGCCACGGAGCTGCGTTCGACAAGCGCGAATCCATAGCTCGTTTTCACGCGGAACGAGTTGCCTTGATAGCCGACAATGGTGCCGACGACCGTGGTGCCATCCTTCAGATGCAATTCATCGGCATGAGCGGCGGCACCAAAGGTGAGCAAAATCGCGAAAAATAGGCCGGCGAGTTTCATGCAAGTTTAGTATGGCAAGCGGTTCCCGCGAGAGCAAGCGGGAGCCGCCGGAGCGTGTCGCTAATGTCAGTTGGACGAAAGGACAGGGTCAGATTCTGAATCGCAAAACACCTCTAACTGCATGGATTGGTGGGAATTACACGGCCGATGCGCGGCGGCCCTAAGCGTACAGGGCGAGGCCGAGGACAAGTCCAAAAATCAGGACGCTGGCGAGGATAAGCAGCGTGCGGGCGCTTTTCTTGCGCACCGCCACCAGAATGACGCCCAAGCCGCAGAGGAGAAATCCCGCTTCAGGCCAAAACGCGGGCGAGCCGAAGCCCGCTCGCAGCTCGCCGACCGTATGTACGTACAGGATGGAGCTCATCGAGGTGAAACCGGTGACGCAGGCGGCAGCGATGCCCGCAAGCGCAAGGCTGCCAATCCATTGAGGGAAGCCCGATTTGCGCTGAATGTTGCGCCAGTCCCACCAGGTGAGGCCGACAACAAGCGCAACGATCAAAATCGTGAACAGGGCCATAGGGTCGCCTAGGATGACCAAAAAACAGTGGGCAATTTAGCGGCCAGGAGGCAGGGTACTATAGATACAGCTATCGTGCGTTGATTCAATGAGTTGCAATCCCCTGAGCTGCGCGCATCAAGAGCAAGTGCTAAAGTTTTGCACACTTTCGAACGAGGGCTGGTGCGTTGTGATGCTGATTGCATGCCAGTGCAAGCCGAGGCAGCCAGCCAGTCTCTCTTTCTCCGCTTAACAATCTTGGGGAAAAACAGTGCTATGACGGTCGGCCCCTTGCTTGGTTTACTGAGCAAATGGAAAATGCTATGCGGGCAAGTTGGAAACGCACTAGGATACGTGAGGCACATGCCGAAACCGTGGATCATTGGGCATCGAGGCGCGCCGGGACACGCTCCGGAGAACACCATGGCGTCCTTCCGGCGAGCGGTGGAATTGGGCGCGACGTTTATCGAGACGGATTTGCGGCTTTCGCATGATGCGCAGTTTGTGGCGATACACGACGCCACGCTGGACCGCACCACCAATGGGCGCGGACTGGTGCGCGATTTCACGCTGGAGCAGTTGCGGGAACTGGATGCGGGCGCGTGGTACGGCGAGAAATTCGCGGGCGAGCGCGTCCCCACGCTCGAGGAAATTCTGCAATTCGCGCGCGAAGCGGACGTCGTTTTTTATTTGGAGATCAAACAAGAGTTCGGGTGGGGCGTGCATCACGGGATTGTTGGAGCGTTGCGCGAAGCCAAGGAGCCGGCACGGACGGTGGTGATTTCGTTCGATCCAGGTTTGCTGGAAAAATTGCGGCGGCTGGATGCGGCGTTGCTGACGGGATTCTTGTTTGAGACTCCGGAGCCGAATGTGCTGCAAGAGGCGCTGAAAATCGGCGTGCGCCAGATTTTGCCGCGCGCGGATTTGGTGACGTGCGAATTGGTGAGCAAGGCGCACGACGCGGGGCTGCAAGTGGCGACCTGGACGGTGAATTCGCCGGAGCAGATGGCGGCGCTGGTGGAGATGGGCGTGAATGGAATTATGAGCGATTACCCGGACCGTTTGCGCAACGTTGTGGAGCGCGTCGGCGCAGCGAAGTAGCGCGTTTGCGCATGCGCTATTTTTCGGCGGCGAGCAGATGGAAAAGTTTTGCGAACTGGCGCAGGGATAATTCTTCGGCGCGAGCGCTGGCGGTGAGTTTGCAGGCGGCGAGCGCGTGAGCGATTTGCTCGTCGCTGAAAATGGACTTCAGGTTGTTGCGCAGGGTTTTCCTTTTCTGAGCAAACGAGTGCTGCAGAAATTCCAGGAATGCTTGATCGTTTGCGATGCTCAAGTTTGCCCGTCCGCCGGGGAGGCGCATGGCGACCAGCGCGGAATTGACTTTGGGCGGCGGGCGAAACGCGCCCGGTGGAATGCGCAGAACGATTTCGGGCCGCGTGAAATACTGGCAGAGCGCGGAAAGATAGGCGTATTCGCGATGGCCGGGCGTGGCGACGATGCGTCGGGCGACTTCCCATTGAATGACGATGTGAATGGATTCAATTTGCGCGGCGAAGCGGAACAGATGCGTGAGGATTGGTGAAGTGATGTAGTAAGGCAAATTGCCGTAGACGCGGAAGTGTTCGCGCGAGGGCGGTTGGGCGCAGGACACATCGGCCGAACGACTAACCTCAGGGGCTAAAGCCCCATTAAGTAAGCCGCTGTTCGGCACGGTTGAAACCGTGCCCTTACGCAAATCGCTGGCCGATGGCGCACTTGCGATGGTCGCGAAGTCGACGGAGAGAATGTCGGATTCGATGATTTCGACGTTGGGCGTTTGCGCAAAGCGCGTGCGAAGAGACGACGCCAGCGCAGGATCGGTTTCGATGGCGATTATGCGGTGCGCGCGCGGCGCGAGAAGCTCCGTCATTTCGCCGTGGCCGGCGCCGATCTCGATCCATGTGGAATCGGGCGCGGCGGGAAGCGTTTGCGCGATGCGCTGCCGCCACGTCAGGCTGGATAGAAAATGCTGGCCAAGTTTTTGACGGGACATAATGATGAGAGTTTAGCAAGGTTTTAGCAGAGATTTGAGTCTTGACACCTCATTGATGCAGTCTAAACTCGTCACATGGTTCGGTCCTTTTCACTTTGCGTATTTGCCTATACGATGGCGATTATCCTGGGTTTGTCGGTGTCCAACGTTGCCCTGGCGCAGTCTTCGATTGGCACGAATGAAGCGAAGGCGGGCGCTTTGGTCGCCAAGGCGCCAGCTATGACTTATCCTGCGGTAGCGCGGGTCGCGCATGTCACAGGTGACGTCGATATTGTTCTTCATGTCCGACAAGACGGAAGTGTCGAGTCAGCCGTCGTGACGCGCGGGCCCTTCCTGCTGCGGCAATCTGCGTTGGACAATGCCCTCGGGTCAAAGTTCGATTGCCGAGGATGCAATGAGCCGGCGACGCAGTATTCTCTCATGTATACATTTAAATTGGTCGAAACAGACTCGTGCGCTGTCACAGAGCCTGCAGCCGGGAACAACCAAAGGAAGGCATATCCGCAAGTAATTCGGTCTCCAGGTCACATCACAGTGATCGATCAGGCGTTTATTACATGCGACCCTGCAGTCGAGACAACCAAGCTTCGTTCGATTAAGTGCCTGTTTTTGTGGAAATGCGCTTATCACCGTTTCTGAATACCGATAATCGAGTTGCCGTCACCGTGTATAATTCTTGCGGGGAGAAATGAAAATACTTTTTGTATCGCCGGAGGGGTTGCCGTTCTCGAAGACGGGCGGCTTGGCGGACGTGGTGGAGGCGCTGCCGAAGTCGCTAGTGGCGAGCGGACATCAAGTGGCCGTGCTGCTGCCGCGGTATCGCGGGAACCAAGCCAGCAAAACGATTGTGCCGAGCATGAGCGTGCCGCTGGGCGGCGCGATGCGCTTTCCGGCGATTTGCGAAGCGGGCACGTTCGAGGGCGTGCGCTATTACTTCGTGGATGATCCGGAATATTTCAATCGCGAAAAACTTTACGGCGACAAGGCCGGCGATTATCCGGACAATGCGGAGCGTTTCGGCGAATTGAGCCGCGCGGCGATTGAATTTGCCAAGCAAGTCTGGATGCCGGACGTGATGCATTGCCACGACTGGCAGGCGGCGCTCGCGCCGATTTATTTGCGAACGATTTATGCGAGCGATCCGTCGGTGGCGTCGCTGCCGGTGGTGTTCACGGTACACAATTTGGGTTATCAGGGACTTTTGCCGCGCGCGGCGCTGGCGCTGACGGGATTGCCGGACACGCTATTTCGCATTGATGCGCTGGAGTACTACGGCAAAATCAATTTGCTGAAGGGCGGCCTGCTGTTTGCGGATTACGTGACTACGGTGAGCCGCAAGTACGCGAAGGAGATTCAGACTCCGGAATACGGCTGCGGGCTCGAGGGCGTGATTCAGTCGCGCGGCAATCGTGTGGCGGGAATTTTGAACGGCGTAGACTACACGCAGTGGAATCCGGAGACAGACACGAACATCGTAGCGACGTATTCTGCGAAATTGCTCGATGGCAAGCGGTTGTGCAAGAAAGATTTGCTCAGCGTGTTTCAATTGCCGGCGGCGAATATGGAACGGCCGGTGATTGGAATCGTTTCGCGCTTCGTGGATCAAAAAGGATTCGACTTGATCGCAGACGCGGCGGCGGATTTGATGAAGGAGGATTTAGCGCTGGTGGCGCTGGGAAACGGTGATACGAAATACGAAAAGCTTTTTCAGGAACTGGCGAAGAAGTATCCTTCGCGCGTGGGCGTTAAAATCGCGTACGATAACGTGGTGGCGCACAAAATCGAGGCGGGCGCGGACATGTTTTTGATGCCTTCGCGATACGAGCCCTGCGGGTTAAATCAAATTTACAGCTTGCGCTACGGGACCGTGCCTGTCGTGCGCGCGACGGGTGGGCTGGATGATACGGTGGAAGCGTTCAACGCGAAAACAGGGAAGGGAACGGGATTTAAATTCGAAGCGTATGTGGGCGCAGCGTTGATAAAGTGTGTGCGCGAGGCGCTGGCCGCGTACCGCGACTTGCGGCAGTGGCGCGCGCTGCAAACGAATGGAATGGCCAAAGATTTCTCGTGGAAGGCCTCTGCGGCGGAGTACGTGAAGCTGTACGAGGCCGCGAAACAGTCGCGAATCCAAGCAGTGGCAGCGACATCTAATCCATAGCGGGTGAAGTCGAGAAAACCCGCACAAATTGAGGGAAAAATGGCGCAAAACGTAGCAGCGGTAAGCGATGCGAATTTCCAGGCTGAGGTGCTGGACGCCAGCAAGAATCAGCCGGTGATGGTGGATTTTTGGGCCGAGTGGTGCGGGCCATGCAGAGCGCTTGGGCCGACGGTAGACGCGATTGCCAGCGAGCGCGCGGGCAAGTTGAAAGTGGTGAAAATGAACGTGGACGAGAACATGAACACGCCGGGGCGGTACAACGTTCGCGGAATTCCCACGCTGCTGATTTTCAAGGGCGGGCAAGTGGCTGAACAGATTGTGGGCGCGGTTCCCAAAGAGAATATTGACAAGGCGCTGGAGCGGCATCTGCCGCGTTCCTAGTCAGCGTTATTTCCGGTGCACAATTGAGTCGCCGAATTGGGGCGAAGTCACATCGCGGCGTGGCTTGAGGTGCGAGGGTGTGCGTTCGCGATGAAGTCTATTGCCTTATCCGTGTGCGCGGCGTAGGATGTTGAGTCTGCGCTGGCTGTAATCTCTCAGAAATATTTTCCGTAGAAGGTAGAAGATTGAGCAGGACAGGGTGCGGCTGGGCGCGCCGGAACAATGACAACCAGAGAGAAGGGCGAAATCGCATCGTGAAAGCAATCGCAGTGGTGGGCGCACAATGGGGCGATGAAGGAAAGGGCAAGGTGGTGGACTATCTTGCCGGCTCGTTTGATTACAGCGCGCGGTATGGCGGAGGGCACAACGCGGGTCACACGGTCATCATTAACAGCCACAAGTTCATTCTGCAGTTGATTCCGTGCGGAATTTTGCGGCCGGGGAAAAAAGCGGTTATAGGGGCGGGAGTGGTGGTGGATCCAGCGGCGCTAGTTTCGGAACTGGAGAGCATCGGCAAGGGCGGCGTCGACGTAAATGGGCGGCTTTTTTTGAGCAATCGAGCGCATCTGATTTTTCCGTTTCATCGCGAACTGGAAAAATCGGCGGAAGCGGCGCGCGGACCGCATCGCATCGGCACAACTTCGCGGGGAATTGGGCCTGCGTATGAAGACAAAATGGCGCGTTGCGGGTTGCGCGTTGCCGATTTGATGGACATGGAACGTTTCGAGCGCAAGCTGGAGCGCGCGATTGAGGAAAAAGACGCGTTCAGCCGCGCGTGTTATGGACAGGGACTGGATACCGCAGGGATTTTTGAGAACTATCGCGAGCTGGGCGGGAGAATTCGCGGGTTCGTTACGGACACTTCGGCGCTGGTGAATTGCGCGCTGGCCGAAGGCAAGTCAATTCTATTCGAAGGCGCGCAAGGCACCATGCTGGATATCGACCACGGGACATATCCGTACGTGACTTCGTCGAGCGCGACTGCGGGAGGCGCATGCACAGGGCTGGGAATTGCGCCGACGCGAGTCACAGGCGTAATCGGGGTAACGAAAGCGTACACCACGCGCGTAGGAGGCGGGCCGTTTCCCACGGAAATGCCGGACCTCGATGCGCAGGCGGTGCGCGACCGCGGAAAAGAGTATGGCGCGGTGACGGGACGTCCGCGGCGCTGCGGCTGGCTTGATTTGGTGATGCTGCGCTACGCCGTTCAGGTGAACGGGATCGATTCGCTGGTGGTGACGAAGCTGGACGTGTTCGACACACAGAAGGAAATTCAAGTGTGCGTCGGCTACAAATACAAAGGCGTTAACGTCAGCGAAATGCCGGCAGAAGTCGAAGCGCTCGCGGAAGTGACGCCGGAATACAAAACAGTTCCTGGCTGGCAGCAGGCGACGGAGCATATTCGCGAGGCCAAAGACTTGCCAAAGGCAGCGACCGATTATTTGAAATTTATTTCCGACTGGCTGGGCGTGGAAATCGGAATGATTTCTACGGGGCCGGAACGGGATGCCACGATAATTCCTCCTGGAACAAAACTCGCGTCCTGGCTGTGAACTTTCATGCTGTCGTTTGAAGATGCCCGCGCACAAGTAATCGAAAAATGCCGAGAATTAAGGCGCGTTCCTTCGACGGAAACCGTTGAGCTGAAGAGCGCTCTTGGACGTGTGTTGGCACAGGATATTCATGCTGACCGCGAATATCCGCCATTTGATCGCGCGGCGCGCGATGGTTTTGCGGTGCGCTCGGCGGATTGCCGGAAGGAAGCCGCAACCCTGCGCGTCGTCGGCGAAGTTGCCGCGGGCGCGGGCTTTCACGGCAGTGTTAGCGCGGGCGAGTGCGTGCAAATTATGACTGGCGCGCCTGTGCCAGATGGCGCGGATGCCGTGGTGATGGTTGAACAAACGCGTGCAGGCGAGCGGCGCGGGACCGTGATCATTGAACGCGTTGCGACGGCGGGGATGAATTTTGTGCCGCGCGGCTCGGAATCGCATAAAGGAGACGTTCTACTGAAGGCGCCGGCGAGAATCGGCGCTGCGGAAGCGAGCGTGGTGGCGCAGGTCGGATGCGCGCATGTGATGGTTTATCGCAAGGCGCGCGTGGCCATTTTGTCCACAGGAAATGAAGTTGTAGAAATAGGCGCGCAGCCGGGCGCGTTCGAAATCCGCAACAGCAACGGCGCTTCGCTTGCAGCGCAGGTGGCGCTCGCGGGGGCGGAAGCTGTTCCACTCGGAAATGCGCCGGACCGCCGCGAAGAGATTCGCGCCTGCATCGAAAGAGGATTGCAGGAGGACGCGCTGATTATCAGCGGAGGCGTTTCGGCAGGGAAGTATGACTTGGTTGGGCCGGTACTGCGCGACTTGGGCGCGGAGTTTATCTTTGACGCGGTGGAAATTCGCCCCGGCCGGCCGGCGGTTTTTGCGATCTGCAAAAAAAAGCCCGTGTTTGGCTTGCCGGGAAACCCCGTGTCCACGATGGTAACGTTCGAATTGCTGGTCACAACCGCTTTGGATGTTTTGAGCGGAACGGAACCGCGTCCTTTGCCGCTGCTAAAGGCAAAATTGAAAGCGGCAGTCGAGCAGCGCGCTGCGTTGACGCATTTTCTGCCGGCGATGATTGAATGGACAAACGGCGAAGCGGTGGTGACGGCGCTGCCGTGGCAGGGCTCAGGTGATATGGTGACCGTGGCGCATGGGAATTGCTTTTTGGTAGTCCATCAAAACAGATTGAAGCTCGCTGCCGGAGAGTGGGTAGACGTTTTGACGCGCCGCGAGATATTGTAGACGCGCGAAGATAAAGCTGGGGAAACATGAAGAGTTCGCTGACACATTACGATTCGCGAGGGCGCGTGCGCATGGTGGACGTGACCGCCAAAGCTGCCACCGAGCGTAAGGCGACAGCGCGGGGCTTTGTGCGCATCAGCGCAGGCGCGCTGACTAAAGTGCGGCGAATGAAAACGCCAAAGGGGAATCCATTTGAAATCGCGCGGATTGCCGGAATCGCGGCGGCCAAGCGCACCGCGGAGCTGATTCCTCTTTGTCATCCTTTGCTTTTGACGCACATAGATGTTGCGCTCGAGCTATGCGAAAATGGTGTGGAAATCGTCTCGCAGGTGACCGCCACTGGACCCACCGGCGTGGAAATGGAAGCGCTGACGGCGACGTCCGTTGCGGCGCTGACGCTTTACGACATGTGCAAGGCTCTGGATCGCAGCATGGAAATTTCTGGAATCTATCTGATGGAAAAGGCGGGAGGGCGCAGCGGCCATTATATTCGGCCGAAGTCCGCGCAAGAACGGCGATGAAAGGCGTAAAAGTTCTTGTGGTGGACGACAACGCGCAAGTGCTGAACCTGATAGTAAAAGGGCTGGAGCCGCACTGCGAAGTTCGCACCGCTTCGGACGGCGCCGACGCGCTGATGAAAATCGTGGACGATACGCCCGACCTGATACTTTGCGATTACCGCATGCCGGTGCTGGACGGGCGGCAACTTTATGAAAAATTGCGAAGCCGCTTTGCGTCGCGGCCAATCCCGTTCATTTTTTTGTCCAGCCGCAGCGACATGGACGAGAAACTGCGGCCGATGGTGGACGGCGTCGAGGAATTTATCGCCAAGCCGTTTTTTGTGCACGAACTGGTGCGCCGCGCAAAAAAAGTGATCGACCGGCTGCAACTCGAAAAGCTGCAGAAGACTTCGGCGCGGCCGGGTGTGATTCAGGGCCGGCTGGAAGAAATGAGCATGCTGGACCTGATGCAGTCGCTTGAAATGGGCCAGAAGACGTGCAAATTGACGGTGCGCAACGGCGGGAACGCGTGCGAGATTTATTTTGCTGGCGGGCAATGCCAGGACGCGCAGATGGGCAAAGTGAAAGGCGAGCCTGCGGTGTATGAAGCGGTGCGCTGGTCCGGCGGCGAATTCGAAATTGACTTCAATGCGGCGCCTTCGCGCACCACGATTGAGCGCTCCACCACTGGCGTCTTGATGGAAGCGATGCGGCTGATGGACGAGAGCCAGCAGGAAGTTTCAGAAGGGCAGCCGGGCGCGGCGAAAAGTTGAAGGCCGCGCGTTGAACGCCGCAAGCAGAATGCGCGTCTCCATCGTGACCATCAGCGATTCCGTTTCGTCCGGCAGCCGCGAGGATCTTTCCGGCAAAGCGCTTGCCGAGCGTTGCGAGAAATTGGGATGGGAAGTAATTTCTAAATCTGTGGTGCCTGACGATGAAGCGCTGATTCGCGCGCAGTTGCTGGCGCTGGCGAATTCAGCGAAAGTGGATGCTGTTCTAACAACCGGCGGCACAGGAGTAGGACCTCGCGACGTGACCCCGGAAGCGACTGCGGCGGTGGTGACGCGACAAGTGCCAGGCCTGGCGGAATTGATGCGGCAAACGGGCGTGCAGAAAACGCGCAAGGCGGCGCTGTCTCGGGCAATTGCCGGCATTCGCGGCGAGTGTCTGATTATCAATTTGCCGGGAAGCCCGCGCGGCGCAGTGGAATCGTTCGACGCAATAGCGGAATTGCTGCCGCATGCGGTGGATGTGTTGCACGGGGCGCGGCACGATTGATTCTGTCACGCCCGCTTTACCGAGCTGACCTATGGCCCCAAATTCACCCGGCAAAAACTTTTCCACCGTGGCGAAGCAAGTCGCGATTGCCATGCAGATTCCGTTTTCGCTGATGGTGCCGGTATTTGTCGGCGGCGGGATTGGATTCTTGCTGGACAAATGGCTGCACACTAAATTCGTGTTCACGCTTGTGCTGGGGCTTGTGGGATTCGGCATCGGACTTCGCGAAGTATTGAAACTCGCGAATACGGCTGATGCAAACGCAAACAGGAAAAATGACCACTGATACAGAAGCACTGGTGATCGAGCAGCGTATCGAGCGCTTTATCGTCGTTCTTGGAGCATTGATGGCGGCTGGCGGCGCAATTGGCTGGGGCTGGCACGCCATCGAAGCGGTGGCCATCGGAACGGCGCTGTGCTGGCTCAACTTTCGCTGGCTGCGGCGCGGTGCGACCGCCCTGATGCAGCTGGGAATCGCGCAAGCCGGCGCGGAACACGTCTATGTGCCGCGCAGCGTTCACGTAAAATTCTTCGGGCGGCTCTTATTGCTGCTGGTTGTCGCGTATGTTATTCTCGCTTGGTTGAAGTTGCCTGTAGTTGCGTTTCTGTGCGGCGCTGCGGCAGTGGTGCCCGCGATTTTTGTCGAATTGTTGTACGAAATAGCGCACGGACAGCATCGGTGGAAGGCGCTATAGTTGCGGCCAGGTCCCGTTTCAGTAGCAAATCCTGATTAATTCTTTTGCGGGAGATTCATGGGCGAAGAGCAGGTTCTCGGCGTAACGAAACTGGTTAACTGGCTGTTTGCCAAGCCGGCGCTGTGGATTTTTGCGCTGCTGCATTTGCAGCCAGCGAGCCGCGAGTATCCCATTCCCAATTTTTTCGCGATGGATCTGGTGGTTTTCGCTATCGCGGCGATTTTCTTTTTGTGGCTGCGCGCGCGCATGTCGGCGGAGCGCCCCGGAGCGACGCAGCAGTGCATGGAACTTGTGCTATCGAACCCGATGGGCGTTGGCGTCAAGGATTTGCTCGACGACATTGTGGGGCACGGCGCGGAAGAGCATTTGGCAATTGTTGGCAGCATTGGGCTCTTCATATTGATGTGCAATCTCGCGGGAGTTGTTCCCGGTTTCATGGCGCCCACCGCAGAGAAGACAGTGCCCTTGGCCTGCGCTACCGTGGTTTTTATTTATTACCACTTGCAAGGTTTTCGACATCATGGCGTCGCCAAGTACGTAACGACATTCATGGGGCCGAAGGATCTGGGGTTCCACTGGTCTATGTCGGCACTTTTCAAAGGCTTGATGCTGGTTATCGAAACAATCAGCCATTTAGCGAGGGTGCTGTCCCTCACCGTTCGTCTTTGGGCCAACATGTTTGTGGGAGAGCTTGTATACCTCGTTTTCGTCGGGCTGACCGTCGCGCTCACAGTGTTCGCCGGCCACATGAACAAGGTGGGATATGTGACCGGCGTCCTGCCGGTGGGCTTTCCGCTCTTGCTTGTCATGCTGCATATCTTCGAATCTATATTGCAGGCTTTCATTTTCACGATTTTGCCGATTATTTATTTGGCATTTGCGGTATCGGAGGAGCACTAATCATTCATTCGGAATTATGCGCTGGCAGCGTGAGCCCGGCTGCACGGTGTCCGGGAACCACCTCCTGACGGCAAATTCATAAAAAGGAGAAAAGATGACGAAAAAAATGTTGTGGATTTTAATGGCGCTGGTGGCCGCCATGGTTTTCGTTCCCGCGGTGTTTGCGCAGACAACGGGCTTGGCGCCGACGGGTAGCTCGAAAGATTGGGTGGACGTGGCGGCAGCTCTTGGCCTCGGCCTTGCGGCTATGGGCTGCGGCATTGGGCAAGGAAGGGCAACCGCATCGGCCTGCGAAGGGACGGCGCGCAATCCGGGCGCGAGCGGGCCGATTCGAATCGCATTCATCGTGGGCATCGCGTTTATCGAATCGCTCACTTTGTACGCGCTGGTAGTTGTTTTTGTGAAGTAAGATTCGCATGCACAAAACATCAGGCCCGGCGGCTCGCACAAACGAGCTTCCGGGCTTTTTTTGGGCAGCGGTTGTTGTTGGATTATAAAAAGTGCGGCGAATTGCAGGCTAGTGCAGAGAACGCGCTGAGGCGAGGGCCCACTGCATGACGCGATCCGGCAGAACACCGAGGTAAATCGTTCCCGCCGCGGTGAGCAGCAAGGCAATGAACATGGGCGCATGCAACGGCAAAGGCGCCCACTCCTTATTCGGTTCCCAGAAATACATCGAGACGACCACCTTCAAATAATAGTAAGCGCCAATTACGCTGTTGATGGCTGCAATTACCACCAGCCAAACGAGGCGCTGGTCCAGCGCCGCGGAAAAAGCATAGAACTTTCCGAGGAAGCCCGCCGTAGCAGGCAAACCTAGCAGCGACAGCAGAAAGAGCGAGAAGCACGCGGCGATCCACGGCTGGCTCGTGCCCAGTCCGGCATAGTCGGAGATATCCAGGCGGCGTTCGCCCGTGCCTCCCACGTATGCCACGATGAGAAACGCGCCCAGCGTCATCGCGGCATAAGCAGCCAGATAGAAAAGCACCGCGGCCACGCCGATTTCGCTCGCGGCGGCGAAGGCAACGAGAATATACCCGGCATGCGCGATGGAAGAATACGCGAGCAGGCGCTTGACGTTCGACTGCACCAGCGCGGCAAAATTTCCGATGCACATGGTCAGCACCGCGGAAACCCATATGGCCCAGAACCAAATATGCGAAGTGCTGCCAAACGCGGTGTAGAAAATCCGCAGCATCACGGCGAACGCGGCGGCTTTCGGCCCCGAGGCAAGGACGGCGGTGACCGGCGTGGGCGCGCCTTCATACACGTCCGGCGTATAGATCTGGAACGGCGCGGCGACCACTTTAAAGCCGAGGCCGACGAAAATCAGCCCAAGGCCAAGAATCAATAGCGCTCCTGCGGCGTGCGAGGAAAGCGCGTTGCTGATGACGTCGAAGCGTGTGCTGCGCGTGGCCCCGTACGTTAGCGCGATGCCGTACAGAAAAAATGCCGTCGCGAACGAGCCGAGCAGGAAATATTTCAACGAGGACTCGTTGGATTTGAGCTCCGTGCGGCGAAAGCCCGCGAGAATGTACGTGGAAATCGAACTCATCTCCAGGCCTACGAACGCGGTGACCAATTCATTCGCGCCAGCGAGAATACCCATTCCGGCGGTGGCGAACAAAAGGAGCGCGTAATATTCGCCGCGCTGGATTTTTTCGTTGTCCAGGTAGTCGAAGGAGCCAAGAATCGCTATGGCCGCTACGGAAATGACAATGCCGTGTACGAACAGGCTGAACGTGTCCATGCGAAGCAGGTCGGAATAAGCCGAGCCGCGATTCAAAAACGCCCAGCGCAGCGACGCCAGCGCCACAAGCGTGCCAGCGAAGCCGAGCCATCCCATCGAGCGTTTGCGGCCCGCGGGAACGAATGGGTCAATCAGCATGATGAGCATGCCGAAAACGCACAGAACAATTTCCGGCCCGATTCGATAAAGGTCCTGCAGCGGAGGAAACATTACGGCTGGGCCCGCCTTTCCACGGAGACGCTGCGCATAGCAAGTTGGTGAGCGTTTTGTTGCTGCGCGGCCGCCACGCGCGGAGTTGGAGAATGCGATTGCCGCGCGCGCGCCTCGTAGCTGGCGGTGGTGCGCATCTGCTGCAGCAGCGCGTTGGTGGTCGCGTCCATGCGATGGGTGAATAGAGGCGAGAAAATGCCCATGAACAGGATCACAATCGAAGCGACGATCAGAATCACGCGCTCGCGAGCCGAAGCATCCGGCAGCGTCGCATTCTTTTCGACGGTAATTTTCTCGAGCGCGACGCGCTGATACGCCCACAACAAATAAACGGCGGAGAGAATCGCGCCTGTCGCCGCCCAGGTGGCCCATGCGAAATGATGCGCGTCAAACACGCCGATCAGAATCATGAATTCACCGACGAAGCCATTGAGCATGGGCAGCGCCAGCGAAGACAGGCAGGCAAACAGGAAAAACGCGCAAAGAATCGGCATGGGTTTCGCCAGCCCGCCAAATTCCTTTATTTCGTAGGTGTGCCTCCGGTCGTAGAGCATCCCGCAAACGAGGAAGAGCACGCCGGTGGAAACGCCGTGGTTCAGCATCTGGTAAATGGCGCCTTCCATAGCGGTCGGATTGAAAACGAAAATACCGAGCACTACAAATCCCAAATGACTGACGGAGGTGTACGCAACCAGGCGTTTCAAATCGTGCTGGATCATTGCCACCAGCGCGGCGTACACAATGCCAATAATGGCGAGCACGGCGATTACCGGCGCAGCGCGACGCGCCGCCTCCGGGAAAAGCGGCAGGCAGAAACGCAGCATGCCGTAGGTGCCCATCTTCAGGAGCACGCCGGCAAGAATCACCGAGCCGGCCGTCGGCGCTTCGGTGTGCGCGTCGGGCAGCCACGTGTGCAGTGGGAAAAGCGGCACTTTGATGGCGAAGGCCAGCATGAACGCGAGGAACATCAGCAGTTCGGTACTCCAGGGCAGGGAAATCTGGCCATGCGAAAGCATGAATTGAATTGCCGGCAAATCGAAAGTATGCGCCACTCGATATAGCCACAGAATCGCGACCAGCATCAAAATCGAGCCCAGCATTGTGTACAAAATGAATTTCAACGCTGCGTAGATTTTGCGGCCGTGTCCCCAGATGCCGATGAGGAAATACATCGGGATCAGCATCACTTCCCAGAAAAGGAAGAACAGAAACAAATCGAGCGAACAGAAAACGCCGACCATGCCCATCTCCAGCACCAGCAGCATGGCGAAAAATTCCTTCACGTGGCTCTGAATGCTGTTCCAGGAGCACAGCACTGCCAGCGGCGTCAAAAAAGTGGTCAGGAGGACGAGAAACAGGCTGATGCCGTCGATTCCCATGTGATAGTGAATGTGCAGACTGGGAATCCAACTGTGAAATTCCTCAAACTGATACGAGCCATTGCCCAGATCGAACCCGCGCAGCAGGAAGAGCGACAGAACAAATTCGATGATCGAGGTGACCAGCGTCAGGCGGCGAATCCACAAATGGTCGTCGCCTTTCAGCAGGAGCAGCGCAAACGTTCCGAACAGCGGAAAGAACGTGAGCACCGTCAGGACGTAGCTTTGGTTCTGCACTAACGCACCATCCATACGAAAAACACAGTAACAGCAACTGCGCCGATGACCACCCATGTTGCGTAGCTGCGCTCGTTGCCGCCTTGAATATGCCGCAATCCTCCGCCAACTCTGCGCGACAGGAATGCCAGGCCGTTCACGCTGCCGTCGATCAGCCCAACGTCAATCACTTTCCAAAGCACGTTACGCGAGAGCCAGATGAGCGGGCCGATAATCACGGCACCGTACAGCTCGTCGACGTAGTATTTGCGAAACAGCAGCTGGTAAATCGGATGCACGCTGGTGGCAAGCTTTTTTGCGGCGTTCGGCTTCAAAATGTAGAGATAGAGCGCGATCAGAAATCCGAGGAAGGCCACACCCACCGCAATGGCAGCCATTTCGTATTCCAGCGAGTGCGGCGGCTCCACATAGCCTGGACGCATTTGCCGCGCGAGCGCGTTCGATCCGGCGAAAACCGGTTCGAGGAAGGCCTGGAAATAATCCTTGCCGCCGAAATAGGTCGGCAGGACAAACCAGCCGCCTACGATGGACAAAAACGCCAGAATAACCATCGGCACGATCATCACTTTCGGCGATTCGTGGACGTGCACTTTGTGCTCGTCGAAGCGCGGCTTACCGTGGAAAGTCAAAAAGATCAGCCGGAACATATAGCAGGCGGTAATCAGCGCGCCCAGCGTGCCCAGTCCATAGAGCAGGAAATTGGCGTTGATGCCAGCATAAGCGTCGAAGAGAATCTGGTCTTTGCTGAAAAATCCTGCAAAAAGCGGCGCGCCGGAAATCGCCAGCGTGGCTACCAGCATGGTGCCGTAAGTCCACGGGATTTTTTTTCGCAGCCCGCCCATATTGAACATGTTCTGCTCGCCGCCCGTGGCGTGAATCACGCTGCCGGCTGCGAGGAAGAGTAGCGCCTTGAAAAACGCGTGGGTCATCAGATGGAAAATTCCAGCGGCATACGCTCCCACTCCGCACGCCAGGAACATGTAGCCAAGCTGTGAAATCGTCGAATAGGCGAGCACCTTCTTGATGTCCGTTTGCGCCAAGCCGATCGTGGCCGCATACAAAGCGGTGACTGCGCCAATAATCGCGACCGTGAGCATGGCCGCAGGCGAGCGGCTGAAAAAAGGATTCATGCGCGCCACCATGTAGACTCCGGCCGTCACCATAGTTGCCGCGTGAATCAACGCGCTCACCGGCGTGGGGCCTTCCATGGCATCCGGCAGCCAGACGTACAGCGGCAGTTGCGCGGATTTGCCGATAGCTCCGGCGAGCAGCAGCAGGCAAATCACCGTGAGCGAGCCCCAGTGATGCATGCCCTCGGCGGGCATATTCGCCGCTTTGACGAAAATTGTCTTGTAGTCCACTGCCTTGAAAAGCCAAAACGTCATCAGAATGCCGATGGTGAAGCCCCAGTCGCCAATGCGCGTGGTGATGAACGCCTTCTTGCCCGCGTCCGCCGCCGATTTCTTGGTGAAGAAAAAGCTGATCAGCAAATAGCTGCAAAGCCCTACGCCTTCCCAGCCTACGAACAGCAGCACCAGGTTCGCGGCCATCACCAGGGTGCTCATGAAAAACATGAACAAATTCATTTCCGCGAAGAAGCGGTAATAGCCGTCTTCGTGCGCCATGTAGCCGATGGAATAAATGTGGATCAGCATGCCCACGAAAGTGACCACGCCGAGCATCACAATCGTTAGCTGGTCAACTTGCAACGCGAAGTCCACGCGGAAATTTCCCGCGACCATCCACGTGAAATAATCTTTAATTACCGGAGCGGCTGGATTCAGGGTGAAAAATTCACGCACCAGCTCGCAGTAGGAAGCAAACGCCAGCACGGGGAAGCCGACGCTCGACAGATTGACGGCCTTCTTTGGCCAGTAACGCCCGGCCAGCAGCGTCAGAATCGACCCTGCCAAAGGCAGGGCTATGATGATCCACAGATGATTCAGTATGAACATTCGATTCGCTAAAATTTAGAAACTTAGTCTAGAACTTCAGTAAATTCACATCTTCCACATTCAGCGACTTGCGGTTGCGTGCAACAACCATAATGATCGCCAGGCCCACGGCTGCTTCCGCCGCTGCCACCACAATCACGAAAAAAACGAAAATCATGCCGTCGAGCTGGTTGAATTCGCGGCTGAAGGCCACGAATGCGAGGTTTACGGCATTGAGCATCAGCTCGATGGACATAAAAATCGTGATGATATTGCGCTTGAAAACGAAGCCGACTACGCCCAGCCCGAAAAGCACAGCGCTCAGAATTATGTAATAAGAAATCGGCACCATCGGCTAGGCCTCCTTCTTGGCGAGCACCAGCGCGCCCAAAATCGCGATGAGAATCAGAATTGACGTCAGCTCGAAGGGCAGCACAAATTCCGTAAAAAGTTTCATCGAAAGCGCTTGAGTGGACGCGGGTACAGGGCCTGCCGCTGCGCCCCCTGCGGCCATCGCGGTCCTGGCGCCATATTCTCGCGACATCGCGTAGGCCATTTCGACGAGAAACACGATGGCCAGCGGTATGCCCACCCAGCGCGCGAGGCGGCTCAAATTCGTGCGTACTTCCACACCAGCGTTGAGCAGCATGATGACAAAGATGAAAAGCACCATCACCGCGCCGGCATAAACGAGAATCTGTATCGCTGCGATAAACGCCGCGCCCAGTAGCAGATACAAAACCGCCAGCGCCACCATCACCAGCACCAGCGACAGCGCGCTGTGCACCGGCTCGCGCGCCAGAATCAGTCCAATAGCGCCCAGCACGGCCATCACGCCGCAGGCGAAGAACACCAGCATTGCAACGCTCATCGTGGCAGCCTCAAAACCTCAACTAGACTTGTCCCCACCAAATTGATGAGCGCCAGCGGCAGCAAGAATTTCCAGCCGAAGGCCATCAACTGGTCATAACGAAACCGGGGCAGCGTGCCGCGCGCCCACACATAGAAAAACAACAGGAAGAAAACCTTAGCGATGAACCAGAACGGTCCCTGAATCACCGGCATCACGCTTTGCCATGTGCAAAGGTAGCCCACGCCGATACAAATAATTCCCAGCACCGGAAAAACCGCTTTGGCATTCCACTGCACGCTGCGCAGTCCGCCAATGATAAGCGCGATTCCGCCGATGATCAGGCCCGCTGCGGGCAAATAAAGCTGCCAGCGCCACGCTCCGGTTTCAGGAAAGGGAGAAAGCCAGCCGCCGAGGAAAAGCAGCGTCGCCAGGCACGAAACGGTGATCATGTTGCCGTATTCGGCCATGAAGAACATGGCGAATTTGAAACTGGAGTACTCGGTGTGAAATCCGGCGACCAGTTCCGTTTCCGCTTCCGGCAAATCGAACGGCACGCGATTGGTCTCTGCAATCGCGGCGGTCAGATAGCAGATGAAGCCGAGGAATTGCGGAAAGACGTGCCACTTCGGCAGGAAATGCCACCAGTGGCCAGATTGGCCGCCGACAATATTGTAAAAATCAAGCGAGCCGGCGATGAGCAGCACGCCGACGACGGAAAGCGTCAGTGAGACTTCGTAGCTGATCATTTGCGCGGAGCTGCGCAGCCCGCCAAGCAAAGGATATTTGCTGTTCGAAGACCATCCCGCGAGCGCCACGCCATAAACGCCAATCGAGGAAATTGCGAACAGCAAAATCAACCCAACTGGGCTGTGCGAAATCACCAGCTGCGTAGGCTGGCCGAGAATGCTTATCGTCGCCGGGCCGATGGGAATCAGCGCCAGGGTTGTGAGCGCCAGCGCCAGCGCCAAAAATGGCGCGAGCAGATAAGTCACTTTGTCCGCCGCGGGCGGAATCACATCTTCTTTGAAAAGGAATTTTATGCCGTCCGCAAGCGGCTGCAGCAGCCCGTGCGGTCCAACCCAATACGGCCCCCAGCGCGACTGAATGCGTGCGACAACTTTGCGCTCGAACCATGTGAGGTAAGCGAGCGCCGTCATCACCACGAACAGCGCGATGGCGATTTTAATTAACGATACCACCAGGACTGGATGCTGGGTGACGAAGTCCACGGTTTTTCCTTGGCTTCCTTGCACGAGTTGAGTTTGGAACAGTAGCGTCCCAGTGTCCCGCTGGAAAACAGAAAATCCTGCGACGAAAAAATCAAATCCGCGCCCGCTTCCGCAGCGCCATCTGCATTCGCCGGCGCAGCGCTAACTTTTTCAATGCCGCCGGTCAGCAATCCCGCCGCTGGAACATCGTAGCCGCGCACATTCTGGCGGATTTCTTCGAGTACCGCTTCCGGCGTTCGATGTTTCATCGCCGCGCCCAATCCTAGCTGCGCAAGCTGGTGAATCAGAATCCGCAGTAAATCGAAATCACTTCGCGGCCCCTGCGCATCCACGGCGCGCCACACCATCTGAATTTCGCCGGCAGTATTGGTGAGCGTGCCGTCTTTCTCGTATGTCGACGCCGCCGGCAAAATCACATCCGCGCGCTGCGCCGTCTCGGTCATGAACATATCCTGAACGACGAGCAGATCCACGCCAGCGAACTTCTCCGGCGCCTTGATGCCGAAGGTTTTCACCGGATTCGCGCCAACCACGTACAGCGCCTTCAATTTCCCGTCCAGCGCCGCTTGCATCATTTGCCGCGCATTCATTCCTTTGCTGGAAGGAATTTCCTTGCCCCATAGTTTGCCGAAGCGCGCTCGCTCGTTGCCGTCGCTAATCGCCGAGTAGCCAGGCAAGTGGTCAGGCAAAATCCCCATATCCGCCGCGCCGCGTGAATTCGCATAATCGCCGAGCGCCATGTAGCGCGTCTGCCCCTGCAGCGAACTGCCAAATTTCACCAGATCGCGCACCGCCGCGCCGTTCACGCCCGCGCCAAACAGAATCACAACATCTTTCTCTTTCGCGAGCGCGTCTTTCAGTTTTCCAAGTTCCGCCGCAACGCTGCCATCGAATTGTCCCTGGCCCGTCGCCAGCCAGCTTGCTGCGCGCCCTTCGCTGCCAACGGGCACTTGCACAAGCTGTTTCGCCTGCCGGTGCAATTTCAGCGGCCGCCCGTCAATGATGTAGAGAGCAGCGTTATGGTGACGCACCGCAGAACGAATCTGCCAGGCAACCAGCGGATTCTGTTGCGTCGCGTCGTTGCCAATCAGCAAAATCGCTCCCGGCTTATCAATGTCGGCCATCGTGGCCATCGCCGCTTCCGCTTTTGCGCCTAGCGCCGCTGCCAGCCCCGCATAATCTGCGGTGCGATGATGGTCGATATTATTCGTGCCCAGCGTGGCGCGCGCGAAGCGGTTCAGCAAATAATTTTCTTCGTTGGTCGTATGGTTCGAGCCAATGACGCCAATGGCCGATGGCCCGTGTGCGTCGTGCGCCTGCTTCAACCTCCGCACAATTTCCTCAATTGCATCTTCCCAACTGGCGGGCTGGAACGCGCCACCTTTTCGCACCAGCGGCTGGCGAATACGCTCCGCGTTCGCGGTGAAGTCATGCCCAAAACGTCCCTTTGGGCACAAAAACTCGCCATTGATGCCTCCATGGTCGCGATTGTTCGCGCGCAGAATTTCGTTGTTGCGCACCGAAAGCGTGGTCTTGCAGCCATTCGAGCAGTGCGCGCACGCGGTGCCGAAGTATTTCATCTCCCACGGCCGCGTTTGATAACGATACGTTCCGCTCGTGAGCGCGCCCACGGGACAAATATCAATGCACATCCCGCACTCTTCGCACGCCAGCTCCGGCCCCTGATTGGGAATGATGACCGAAGTAACGCCGCGCGACGCGACGCCCAGCGCTTTCACGTCCATGCCTTCGTCGCAAACGCGCACGCAGCGGTAACACAAAATGCATCGTGGCGCATCGTAAAAAACAATCGGCGACCATTTTTCTTCCGGGTAGTGCAGCTTTTCTTCCGTATAGCGGCTGTAATCAATTCCGTAAGTGAAAGTCATGTCCTGCAATTCGCACTCGCCGCCTTTGTCGCACACCGGGCAATCCAGCGGATGATTCGTCAGCACGAATTCCAGCATGTCCTTGCGCGCTTTGTGAACCGCAGGCGTATCCGCGAGCACCACCATACCGTCTTCCGCGACGAGCGTGCATGCCGTGGCCATCTTCTTCTGCTTTTCCACTTCCACCAGGCACATGCGGCATGCCGCCTGCAGCGCGAGACCGGGATAATAGCAAAACGAAGGGATCTCGATTCCCGCGCGCTTCGCCGCTTCGATCACCAGCGTGCCCTTCGGCACCGTGAGCTTCTGGCCATTCAGCGTGAAGCTGATTGTCTGCGTTTGCGTCTCCGCCATAATTCCTTTTCTCGCGCCTTTACTATCGCGCCATCGCCAGCATGCTGGCCGGCTTGAGCGAACACTTGCCCTTCAAATGATCTTCGAATTCGTTGCGCCACTTGCGCACGATGCTCATCGTCGGCATCGCCGCGGCATCGCCCAGCGCGCACATGGTTTTGCCGAGCATGTTCTCAGAAACTTCATCAATCAGCGGAATGTCCTGCTCAAGTCCACCGCCCTCGTGGAAGCGGTCCAGCACCTTGCGCAGCCACGCCGTGCCCTCTCTGCATGGAATGCACCAGCCGCAGGATTCGTGGGCATAAAAATGCATGATTCGGCGAGCGACGTCCACCATGCAAGTCTCTTCATCCATCACCACAAGCCCGCCGGAACCGAGCATCGAGCCGATCTTGGCCACGGAATCATAGTCCATCGCGACGTCGCACTCTTCCGCGGTCAGCAACGGACAGGAAGTCCCGCCCGGTAGCACCGCTTTCAGCTTCTTGCCGTCCGGAATTCCTCCAGCGACCTCGAAAATCATGAGATTCAAATTAAATCCCATCGGCAGTTCATAAATACCGGGCTTATTGACGTGCCCGGAGATGGAATACAGCCGTGTGCCGCCATTTTTCGGCACGCCGAGGCTCGCATACCACTCGCCGCCTTTGCGAATAATCAGCGGCACTGTAGCCAGCGTTTCGGCGTTGTTCACGATTGTCGGGCACTGGTACAGGCCTAGAATCGCGGGGAAGTAGGGAGGCTTGAAACGCGGATAGCCGCGCTTGCCTTCCAGCGATTCCAGCAGCGCCGTTTCCTCTCCGCACTCGTACGCGCCTGCGCCGGTGTGCGTGCAAACCTCAAAATCAAATCCCGTGCCGAGAATATTCTTGCCCAGGAATCCCGCGCCGTACGCTTCCTCGATGGCTTTGTCGAGGATATCCAAAACGTAGCGGTATTCCCCGCGCACGTAGATGTAGCCTTGATGCGAGCCCACCGCTTTTCCAGCGATGACCATTCCTTCAATCACCGAGTGCGGGTCCATTTCCATCAGCGGACGATCTTTGCTCGTCCCCGGCTCGCTCTCATCGGCGTTGGCGCAAATATATTTCGGCTTCGGCGAATCCTTGGGCACGAACGACCATTTCATTCCCGTCGGAAAGCCCGCGCCGCCGCGTCCGCGCAGATTCGACTTTTTCATTTCGTCGATGATCTGCTCAGGCGTCATTTGCTTCAGAGCTTTTTCGAGCGCCTGATAACCCTCGTTCTGCTGATAAACTTTTAGCGTGCGCGAATCGCGCAGGCCGAATCGCTGGCTGATGACGCGTACTTCTGCCGGATCCGGTTCATGCAAGGAACCGGAAATGACCGGCACGGGCGCCGGATGTTTGCCGGCGGCGAACTCATCGAGTATGGCGTCCACTTTTTCCGGCGTGAGGTCCTCGTAAAAATCGTAATTCACCTGCATGGCCGGCGCTCCCGAGCAAGCGCCGATGCATTCGACCTCTTCCAGAGAAAAAAATCCATTTTGCGTGGTCTGCCGGTTGCCAATCCCCAGCCGCTTCTCCACGTGCGCCATAATTTCGAAGCCGCCGCGAAGCTGGCACGAAATATTCGTGCACACTTGCACGTTATATTTTCCAGCAGGCTTGCGCCGCAGCATCGAATAATAAGAAAGCGTCTCGGTCACTTCGGTCATTTGCAGGCCGAGGCGGTTTGCGATTTCTTCCAGCACCTGATCGCTCAAATGGCCGTATTCGTCCTGCGCATAAACCATCATCGGCACAAGCGCCGAGCGCTTCACCGGATAGCGCGAGATGAGCTGTTTGAATTTTTCGTCGAGCTTCGGAGGAACTTGCATCAGCGGTCCACTTCTCCCAGAACAATGTCAATCGTGCCGATGCTCGCCACCACATCGGCGATTAATTTTCCAACCACCAGATTCGGCAGCGCCTGCAAATTCACGAACGATGGCGCGCGCACTTTCACGCGATACGGCCGGTTCGATCCGTCGCTGCAAACATAAAATCCAATCTCGCCGCGCGGCGATTCAATCGCCTGATAAACCTCTCCCGGCGGCGGCGTGATTCCTTCGGTCCAGATTTTGAAGTGATAAATCAGCCCTTCAATCGAAGTCTTCATTTCCTCGCGCGAAGGAGGCACCAGCCCGCGAACCTCCGCGCGGAACGGGCCCTGCGGCGGAATCTTCTTGATGGCCTGGCGGCAAATCTTCGCGCTCTCGCGCATTTCCTCGAGCCGGCATTGGTACCGCGCGTAAACGTCTCCAGCCGTTTGCGTCGCGACCTTGAAATCGAATTCTTCGTAGCTCGAATAGGGAAAATATTTTCGCACGTCGTAATCGCTGCCACTTCCGCGCAACGAAGGTCCGGTAACGCCCATGGCGATAGCGTCCTCAACTTTTAGCACTGCCACTCCCTGCGTGCGTAGCTTCCAAATCGGATTTTCGGTCAGCAAATCCTCGTATTCGGCAAGATGGCCCGAGAACGTATCGAGGAATTTCGAAATCCAATCCAGGTATCCCGGCGGCGGCTCGAGCGCCAGCCCGCCAATGCGAAAATAACTCGTCATCATACGCTGGCCGGAAATCGCTTCCAGGATTTTCAGGATTTCTTCGCGCTCGCGGAAACAATAAAGAAAAACGCTCATTGCGCCCAGGTCAATCGCGTGCGTGCCTAGCCAGACCAGATGCGATTGAATGCGCGTAAGCTCCGTCAGCAGCACGCGAATGTACTGCGCGCGCTTGGGCACTTCGATGTCCGCCAGTTTTTCCACCGCGAGGCAATAGCCCAGATTGTTCGACAGGTTCGCGAGATAATCCATGCGGTCCGTCAGCGGAATGCACTGCGAATAAGTCAGCTTCTCGAAATTCTTTTCGATTCCAGTATGCAAATAACCGATGACCGGCTCGGCCTTGAGCACAATTTCGCCGTCGAGCTCCAAAATCACACGCAGCACTCCGTGCGTCGAAGGGTGCTGCGGCCCCATGTTGAGCACCATGGTTTGGCTTTCAGGCGCGACTTGTGATGGCGTCGCCATCAGCGGTAGCCCTCCACCGGATAATCCTTGCGGTGCGGATGGCCTTCCCAATCGTCAGGCATCAAAATGCGCGTCAAGTTAGGATGGCCCTCGAACTTCACACCCATCAAATCCCATGCTTCCCGCTCGTGCCAGTTCGCCGTCGGCCAGACGTTCGTGACCGTCGGCACCGCCGGATCTTTGCTGGTCACTTTGACTTTCAGCCGCAGGCGCTCGCGGCGACTCAAGCTCACCAGGTGATAATTCACCTCAAAGCGCGGCTCGATGGGAAAACGGTCAACAGCGGTAATGTCGGAAAGGAATGCGAAGTTCAGTTCGGGATCGGCTTTCAGGAATTCGCACGCGGACAATAAACGGTTACGCGGCAGCACCACCGTGGCCTCGCCGCGAAAATAGATCACTTCCGTGATCCCTTGCGGATCACGTTCCTTCAGTTTGCGTACTGCCAGCGGGCTATTTTGTTGCTCGGCTTCCACTCTTATGAATCCTGATTCCGGCGGTCAGGCCCTGCCTGCAAGCAGGCTGCCTGCGCTAGACGGCTATTTCCACTCCAGCGCGCCTTTTTTCCAAAGATAAATGTAGCCCACCACCAGGATGACAATATACAAGAGCATCTCGACAAAACCGAAAAGGTTCAACTGCTTGAAAACGATTGCCCATGGATAAAGGAAAATGGCCTCAATGTCAAACAGGATGAAAATCATTCCCACCATGTAAAAGTGCACAGGAAAGGGCTCGCGCGCGTCGCCCGTAGGGCGAATACCGCATTCGTAGGGCTGATCTTTCGCGCGGGACTTCAAATGCCGGCCAACTATGGAAGACGCAATGATCAAAACTGCCGCGAGTCCTGCCGCGAGCAGGAACATGAGCAGTAGTGGCGCGTACGTGTCGAGGTAGCTTCCGTTCATTTTCTCTGCACTGCTATAATAACGAGGTGCCACGCTCTGGTCAATGAACTCGCAAAGTTTTTTTTGCTGATGGAGCTGCGCTCGTTTCAAAAAGGAGGAGAGCCGCCTGCAATGAGCTCGGGTTTCAACTCGGACGTCACCGTCGGCGATGACGTCTTTCACGTGCAAACGGAGAACTATGGCCAGCCGCAATGCAGCATCGTGACGCTGGTCTATCATCGCGGGCGCATTCTGCATCGCAGGAATTCTGCCTATGCGGACCTTATCGGCGCTGTTGAATATTCCGAGAGCGCGGTCGGCCAACGCGTCGAAAATCAGCACCGCTCGGTCATCGAAGAGATTCGCCGCGGCGCGATTCGCGTTCCGCTTTCTCCGCCGGCGGGGAATGCCCCTGCTGCGCAGGGAATTCAGGTGCGTTTGCGCAACGCGACTTCCTGGCTCGCGGGCGGCTTTGCGACTCTCGACGTGGAAGTGCTGCAGCGCGCTGATAACCGGCCAGTGAGCGGCGCGAACGTCGAAGCATATTTGAACGCCGCGAAGGACAAGGCGCATTTCACCGCGACCACCGGTGAAGACGGCCTGGCGCAACTGCGCTTTGCAGTGCCGGGCGCCGCTTCTGCTGGGGCAGAGCTTGTGATTCGCGCCAACAGGGGAGGCGGCGGCATTGTCGACGAAATCCGTTATGTTCTGCGCGCCAAGCCCAAACCAAATTCGCCAGAGGCCAAATCGTGACGGTAATTATCAATGGCGAACGGCGCGAAATTCCCGATGGTCTGACCGTTGCAGAATTGCTGGAGCATTTGGGCATTGCAGCCGAGCGCGTCGCGATTGAACGTAATCGCGATATCCTTCCGCGCACGCAGTGGAACGGAACTGCTGTCGAAGCGAGCGATTCGTACGAAATTGTTCACTTCGTCGGCGGCGGCTGACTTCTGGCCCTAACTGGCCTATCGCGCTGACGGTCTCTTTCGCAATCGCGCGGGATTCAAAAACTCAAAAAATACCTCAGCGCCTAAAGGCGCATTGTCGCTGCGCGATTTACGGCGCGGCTAAAGGCGTGCCCTCACAAAACTATTTCTCAGCCTCGCTAGTCGAACAGGTGGCCCATTTTTGCCTGCTTCACGTTTAGGTACGCGCGCGAATGGCGGCTGGTTCGCGGACGGCACGGCAAGCGCTCGACAACGCGAATTCCGCCGCGTTCGAGCTGCGCGACTTTGTCAGGATTGTTGGAGAGCAATTTGACGCGCTTCACGCCGAGCAGCTTCAGCGCATCGGCGCAAAATTGATAATCGCGCTGGTCGGCCTCGAATCCCAGTTCGCGATTGGCCTCGACGGTATCTCTGCCGCGATCCTGCAATTCGTAGGCTTTCAATTTATTCATCAGACCGATTCCGCGGCCTTCTTGCGGCAGATATAGCACAATTCCACAGCGCGCTCGCGCCGTTTCGCGCAGGGCCATTTCCAGCTGCGCGCGGCAATCGCAGCGCTGGGAATGAAAAACATCGCCAGTTAGACATTGCGAGTGGATGCGCACCAGCGGCGCATCGCCTCGGCGGATTTTTCCATGCTGCAAAACGACGGCGCTCTCAGCGGTGCCCGCAAGGCTGAGCTTTTCCGCGCCTTCGATTCCGAGAATCGTGAATTTGCCGAATCGCGTGGGCAACTGAGCGCGGGCGACGATTCGGGCTTTGGTTTTGGCTTTCGTTTTGGCCATGTGAGTTGCGATGTGAGAAGCGAGCCATTATAGCAGCGTGGAACTGAGTGGCCAGCCGTTTGGTGAACCTGAGGCGCATCATCAGAAGGGGAAACGGCGTGTCCGAGAATGGGCTTCGCGTTTTGGAAAAAGGGCGAAATCTTGCGATTAGAAATGGCATTGCACTCAGAGTCGGTAGTTCGAGCGAAGCCGACGTCGAACGACTCGCCAAGGTGTACGGCCAGTACCTAACTTCTAGAGAAGATGAAGGCAACGGATTCAGGATCAGGTTCACAGTGTCGAACACGTGGCTGTCCACGCTCAGGCTCGAGCCACCTGCTTGGTTCGGCGCAGCGGTGAATGTGAAGAGCGGGCGGGTTTATCACATCGGTGCCTGGCTCATGCGGTCGATGGATATTTTTCCAACGTTTCAGGCGACAGCCGGAGACGTTGACGAATACGCAGAGTATCCGGGTTATATGTCCGACATGCATTCGGCCGATTACGGGTTCCCCACGCCAATAGGCAAGCCGTACCTTCGCGTTCTGCTGGACTCGCATGCGTCTCCTCTTGACCGGCAGCACGCCTTCGATTTTTCCTTTCGATGTCTGATAAAGCCGGGGGGAGGTTGCGACCTACCGTGCGACTATCTGCCCTCGGCTTGGCAGGACTGGGAGGCCGAACTTCGGACAGACGGCTATGTCGACCTGTTCAATAAAGCCTATCCGAAAAATTCAAGATGTAGGCCGTGATTCGCGTTAGCGATTGTGTACTAAGTTTAGCTTATTGGGCATGTGCGCAAAGAAAGTAAATTTCTACTTGAGGATTTCGAAGCGGAATTCTTCGATGACGGGATTGGTGAGGACTTCGCGGGCGATTTGCTCGACTTTCTTTTTTGCGGCGTCTTCGGAGAGGCCGTCGAGGTCGAGGACGAAGAATTTGCCCTGGCGGACGGACTTGATTTCGGAGTGGCCGAGCGACGAGAGCGCGTGATGAATGGTCTGACCCTGCGGGTCGAGAACCGTCGTCTTTGGCATAACCCAAACGTGAGCTTTCATGCGCGGGAATTATAGCAGATTGTGTTTGCTTCTTCGGGCAGACGATTTTTTGGGCGATGGGTCAGTCGAGTTGCGGGCCGATGGACTACATCGGCCCCTACAAAGGCATAAACCCACCCTTCGCAGACGGCGCTCCGGCAGCGCCGAGGGTAAACTCAGGATGACAACGGAAGGCAATCGAGGCGATGAGTGTGCCGGGCGGTCACGTCGGCGGCAAAGCGGCGTCGAGCCGCCGCACTCCCAAAAAGCAAAGGTGCCCGCTTAAAAGTGGCCGCCACGTTCGCGCCGCGGCAAGACAAGGCCTCGCATCGGACAACACAGAGCGCGGTTGTCGCTGACGGGCCGCGGTGCACTGGCAAACGGCTGCGGTTAGGACGACAGCGAAACGGCGCGGCGGATATGGGGCACCCGCCGGGATGAGAAAGAACGAGAAAAACCCACCTTCAGGAAAGAACGCTCAGGACGGGGCACCCAGAACGACAGCGAAACTCTGCGCTACAAAGGCGAAAAGCAGGTTCCTCGCCACCATCCGCAGCAGAGTCAGCTACGGCTGGCTCGGAATGACAATGGTTGGAATGCGGGCTCTGTAGATGGAAGTTCATCGGACGTTACAGGAGACTGAGTTGGGATGCGGCGGCGCGGAAATGGTCGAGCAGGGATTGTTTTTCGGCGGCAGGCAAAAAGGAGTGAAGAATGCCGGCTTCGGCGATGGAGACGAGTTGGGCGGTCGTCAAGCCCATTTTGCTGGCAGCTTGAGCGTAGGTTTCGTTGAGGCTGGTGCGAAACATGGCCGGATCGTCGGTGGCCAGCGTAACCGGAACGCCGCGAGCAACGAATTTGGGAAGAGGATGGTCTTCGATGCGCGCTTGCTTGACGCTGAGAAGTTTGGCGAGCGCGCCGGTGCACAAGTTGCTTTTCGGGCAAATTTCGAGCGGGATTTGGCGTTCGATAAGCAAGTCCATCAACTTTTCATCGTGAATGGCACTAATGCCGTGGCCGATGCGCTCTGCGCCGAGAATTTCGATGGCGTCGCGAATGGATTGCGGGCCGCCCATTTCGCCGGCGTGGGCGACGCGATGAAGGCCTTCGGCGGCGGCGTAGTCGAAAACTTTGTGAAAGTCGGAGGCGGGGAGAGATTCTTCGTCGCCGCCGATGCCAAAGGCGACGACGCCCTGCGATTTCATCTGCACGGCTAGGCGCGCGACTTCCATGGCTTTTTCGGGGCCGAACTGGCGAACGGCGTCGAAAATCCAGGCAATTTGCAGGCGAGTGGCTTGCTCCTGTTTTTGCGCGGCCTCGAGAATACTGGCGAGATTCGCTTCAACGTTCTGGCGGCGCAAGAGCATCACGCCAACGGACAAAGTGATTTCCGCGTACCGGCAATTTTGCCCGTTCAACTCGCGAAGCGCATCGGCGGCCAACTGCGCATAATCTGACGGACGCCGAAGATAGGACGTCGCCCACTTGAACAATTCGAGGAATTCCAAAAACGAGCCGATTTGATAGCGCGGGGCTACGGCTTTGTAATCGAGTTTTTCGCCATGTTGTTCTGCGAGGCGGATTAGAAGCTCTGGCGTGATGCAGCCTTCGAGATGGAGGTGAAGCTCAGCTTTGGGCAGGCGCGCCAGAAGGGAAGCGTCGGATTCGGATTGAGCTGCGGTCATTGCGTCGAGCGTGCTGCGGTCATGCGACTTTGGCGAGCGGCGAATCTTCGCGGTAATGTTTCAGGCCTCTCAGCAAAAATATAAATGCGATGACCGCGAAAAAAACGAGCCCGACGCGCTCAAGGACGTCCGCGTAGATGACGCCGCCCAGAACGATGCCTGCGGCAGCAATCGCCAAAATGAGCAGCGCGGAGCTGAGGGCAATAAGCGCCTTATCGGAGAGCAGCATAAGGCTGCTCTGGGCTGCCGGATCCGCGGCGCGGCCGGCGGTGCTGTGACGCACGCCAAAATCGAAGTAGAAAAGGAGGCCGACGAACAGCCAGACGACAAATCGGAGCCAGCTCTCGACGGGCAAACTGGCCATGAGAACAAGACACAAAACCACGGAGGCGACGGGAATCCACGGAGACCAAGGCACTCGGAAAGCGCGCGGGCGGTCCGGCTGGCGCTTGCGCAAAATCAAGACCGCGATGGAAACGAGAATAAAAGCGAAAAGCGTGCCGATGTTGGTCAGGTCCGCGAGCGTTCCAATGTCGAAAATGCCCGCGAATACGCCAACGAAGACTCCCGCAATCCATGTGGCAATATCCGGCGTGCGGAACTTGATATGGACGCGAGAAAACGCCTTGGGCAGGAGCCCGTCGCGGGACATGGCAAACCAGACGCGGGCTTGGCCAATCTGGAAAACCAGAATGGAAGAAATCATGCCCATCAGCGCGCCGATGGTGACCCAGCGATCGGTGACTTTGAGGCCGATGGCTTCGAGGGCTTTGGCGACGGGAGCTGCGTTGTTGAGCGTATCCCAGTGCTGAATGCCGGTGAGGACGAGAGCGACGGCAACGTAGAAGAACGCGCAAACGAAGAGCGAGACGAGAATTCCGAGCGGAACATCGCGCTTGGGATTGCGGCACTCTTCTGCGGCAGTGGAGACAGAATCGAAGCCAATGTAAGTGAAGAAGACAATGGCGCCGCCAGTGAGCACGCCCTGAAAGCCGTTCGGGAAAAATGGCTTGAAATTTGCGGGGTTAATGTATTTGCTGGCGACGACGCAGAAAACAATAATGGCCAGGAGCTTGATTCCGACCATGATGTTGTTAGCTTCAGCGGATTCGCGAATGCCGCGGACCAGCAGGACGGTCAGAATCATCACAATCAGGAAGCCAAGAATGTTGAAATGCCATGACCATCCAACCGCAGGGTCATACGCAGGAGTCCCCAAAGCCGCAGGGATGTGAATGCCGAAACTCCCGAGCAAATTATTTACATAGGCGGAAAAGCCGACTGCGACGGCCATGTTCGAGACGGCATATTCGAGAATTAAGTCCCAGCCGATGATCCAGGCGACGAATTCGCCAAGCGTGGCGTAAGTGTAGGTGTACGCGCTGCCGGCGATAGGAATCATCGAGGCGAGCTCGGCATAGCACAATCCGGCCAGAGCGCAAATCAGCGCGACCGCGAGAAACGATACGGCGATGCCGGGGCCAGCACCGGGGCGGCCGTTGATGCCGAGCGCATGGGTGCCGTGCATCAGGACGCTGAGAAGCGGAGCCTGCAGGATTGACGGATAGCGAACGATTTCGCCAGCAGCGGCTGTTCCCGTCAGCACGAAAATGCCGCTTCCGATGATGGCGCCGATGCCCAGAGCGGTAAGGCTGAGCCAGCCGAGGGTTTTTTTCAGGCGCTTGCCCGGCTGCTCGGAGTCGGAGATGAGCTGGTCGATGCTCTTGGTGCGAAAAAGCTGGCTGTTCATTTAGTCAGAAGGTCACCGTCTCTTTTTAGCGCCGCGAAATCCAAGGGCAGCACTGTACACGGAGCCGCTGGCGCGCGCAACCGCTGCGATGCTGGATTTTGCGCGGCAGTTAGCTACTCCCGTTCCGCCAAATTCCTCGTTAGACGATTTGGAGGTGGGCGTAGCGCTCGATGAGCTTTTTCGTGCCGTAATCCTGAAAGCTGACGGTCAGGCGGCGGTCGTCGCCGTCGTCTTCGACTTGCACAATGGTGCCAAGCCCGTAATTAGGATGGCGGACGCGGGCGCCAATCAGCGGATTGGAAGTTCGGCGCGGCGCTCGTGAAGCGGATGGCGGTGCTGAGGGACGCCCGGAAAATCTTTTGCTCCGGCGGAACTGCGATTCGTAAAATTCCGGGTCGGGCTCGTAGCGGCGCGTTTCTCCGGGCTCGATCAGCGAGCCTTTGGCGGCTTCGACAAGTTCGCCGGGCACTTCCGCCAAAAAGCGCGACGGAGCGGCAGCGGCGAGGTCGGTGTTGGCCCATGAGCGGCGATAAATGGCGCGGGAGAGTGTGAGAGTGCGCTTGGCGCGCGTCATGCCCACGTAGCAGAGGCGGCGCTCCTCCTCGATGGCGTTTTCGTCGCCCATGGAGCGGCCATGGGGCAAAAGGCCCTCTTCGAGGCCCGCGAGAAAAACGTGATCGAACTCCAATCCCTTGGCGCTGTGCAGCGTCATCAGCGAGACGGAAATGCTCTGGTCGAATGAATCTGTATCGCTGACCAAAGCGGCGCGATCGAGCACTTCTTCGAGAGTTTGGCCTTGCTCGATGGCTTCCGCGATGGCGTTGGAGAGCTCGCGAAGATTGTCAGCGCGGGAGGATTGGTCGAGGCGGTCCTGCTGCTCCGCCCAATCGAGATAGCCGGTGCGGCTGAGAATGATTTCGAGGATGTCCCCGGGATTCTTGGCGGCGCAATCGTCGGTGAGCTTCAAAATCATTTCGCGAAACTCGAGCAGGGCTGACGCTCCGCGGGTTTTTTCGGCGGCGGTGCGCGGAATCGCTTGCCACAGCGATTCATTGTGTTCGCGGGCGAGATTGCGCAGCGATTCGATGGTCACTTTGCCGATGCCGCGCGGAGGAACGTTCAAAACGCGCAGCAAGGCTATATGGTCATCCGGATGAAAAAGCAGGCGAATATACGCCAGAGCGTCTTTCACTTCGGCGCGCTGGTAAAAGCTGAAGCCGCCGACAACGCGGTAACGAATGGCGAGGCGTCGCAGCGTCTCTTCAAAAGAGCGCGATTGCGCGGCGGTGCGATAGAGAACGGCGAGCGTCAGGCGCGGATCGCCGCGCAGGAGCCTGGCGACCTCGCCGCAAATGTAGTCGGCTTCGTCCAATGCGTCGCGAGCTTCGTAATATTTCAGCAATGCGCCAGCGCCAAGCGTGGCTTTCAGCTGTTTCCCGAGGCGCGAACGATTGTGACTGACCACGCCTCCCGCCGCGTCCAGAATTACCTGAGTTGAGCGGTAGTTTTCTTCCAGACGGATGGTGCGCGCGCCCGGAAAATCGCGCAAAAACCGCTGGAAATTGCCGCTCTCGGCGCCGCGCCAACTGTAAATGGACTGATCTTCGTCGCCGACGATGCAGACGTTGCGCTCTTTTCCTGCGAGCAAACGAACCAATTCTTCCTGAGAGGCGTTGGTGTCCTGAAATTCATCGACCTGGATGAAGCGCAGGCGCGCGGCCCAGTTCTCGCGCACTTGAGAATCTTCGCGGAGCAGCTTGACGGCGCGCAGGAGCAAATCGTCGAAATCGAGCGCCGCCGATTTCTGCAGGATGGATTCGTATTCGCGATAGACGGCGGCAGCTTGTTTGCCAAATGTGTCGAATGCCTCGGCTTCCATTTCTTCCGGCGAGATATTGTTATTTTTTGCGTGGCTGATGCGTTCGCGCAGAGCGCGGGGAGCGAGTTCTTTTTCAGTGAACTTCAAATTCTGAAGCGCGAGCTTGACGACGCGCGTTTGGTCATCGTCATCGTAAATGGCAAAATCGCGAGGGAGGCCGGCGCGCGAGGCTTCGCGCCGAAGCAGGCGCGCGCAAAACGAATGGAACGTGGAAATCCAAATATCCGAAGAATCGTGGCCGCTGGAGCGCACCAGGTCCGCGATGCGCTGGCGCATCTGCTCGGCGGCTTTGTTCGTGAAAGTCACCGCCAAAATATTGCGTCCGGGAACGCCCTGCTCGATCAGGTGCGCTACGCGATAGGTGATGACGCGGGTTTTGCCCGTGCCGGCGCCCGCGAGGACCAGCACAGGGCCGTCGGTGGCCAGCACCGCTTCGCGTTGTTGGGGATTCAGTTCGTCGGTTAGCGCCATGATGGTGTTGGAAATTTCCCTTGTGGTGAAACTGAAGTTTATCCGAGCGCGATGGATTCAGCAAATCGCGAGCAGGGATTGAGAATTTTTAGGGCTGATGTTTTGGGCCGAGGGGAACGTCAAAATAAATCATGGCGTTTTCGGATGCGACGGATTTTACGTCGGGAATGTACACGGCGGAGTGCGGGACGAGTTCAAAATGCCCGCCCATATCGAAAAAGAGGATACCGCGAAGAGTGCCATTGGGCGGCACAACATCCGATTGCAGGCTGAACGGCATTAGTGTTTTTTCGATGCCGCGCTCCTTGCTGCCGCCGCTGGGTAAGGGAATGGGAAGCCGCGGGCGCGACATAGAGGGGGGCTTGGGATGCGCGATTTGCTCCGCCGCTTGCGGTGCGGTCAATGCCGGCAAGCGAAAATGCTGGCCATTGGGACCATCCACGTCGAGGCGAATCGTCGACAAATCGACGTGAACGGGATCTTTCAAATCATTCTTGAAAAACACATCCACGGCGAGAATCCCAGCCTTGTACGGATCGGCCTTGCCAAATGTTTTCTTCGCGCGCTCGGCATTGGAGTAGGCGTCAGCAGCAACGGTGAATCCCTGGTGTGTGTCTTTCGCTGGCCAGCTCGATGGATCGGTTTGCTGTGTTTGCGGCGGAGCGCTGGCCGCGGTGGCAATAAGGGCGAGCATGGCAATCAGCAAGAGAGCTGGTTTCATGCTGGCAATAGATGCAAACACACCGTGAAACGTTGTGGGTTCAGCCGTCAGATGACACTATAATGTCGTCCTTGCAGCAGGCGCGGCCTTTTCAACTTTTAAAAGGGCAGCCAGCTCCCTCCCTCATGTACTTTTTGTATAGCGCGCTTACGGCGGTTGGTATGGTGCTGCTTGCGCCGTATTTCATCATACGAGGGCTTAGGCGCGGCAAACATTTTGGCAATCTTCGCGAACGAATGGGCTACTTGCCCGCAGATTTGGCGCGCAACGCCTCGTCTGGCTCGGCGATCTGGGTTCACGCCGTGTCGGTTGGCGAAGTGCTTGCGGGAAGGCCGCTCATTGATGAGCTAAAAAAGCGTTTTCCGGAGCGCCAGGTCTTTGTCTCTACAACAACGGCGACTGGCCAGCAGCTTGCGCGCGAGCGAATTGCAAACGCCGATGGTATTTTTTATTTTCCGTTTGATTGGCCTGGGCCAGTTCGCCGCGCGTTTGCGCGAATTCAGCCGGCGCTGGTGGTAATCCCGGAAACGGAGATATGGCCGAATTTTCTGCGTGAAGCGGATCGCCGCGAAGTTCCTGTGGTGTTCGTGAACAGCCGCATCTCAGAGCGGTCGTTTGCGCGATTCCGGCGTTTCGAACCATTTATCGGGAGGTTTTTTCGCCGCGTGCTGCACGATGCGGAGCTGTTCCTGGCGCAAAGCGCCGAAGACGGTCGCCGGCTGAAGGAAATGGGCGCGCCGGAGTCGAGAATTGAAGTCACCGGGAATTTGAAGTATGACCATGAGCCGCCGCAGCAATCGATTTTCGGCGATTGGCTGGCGAAGCAAATTGCGGCTCAAGAGCGCTGGCCAGTGCTGGTGGCCGGCAGCATCGTCGCTGGCGAAGAAGAGGCGGTGCTTGCCGCCTATGACGTCGTTCAGCGGCAATGGCGGCGCGCCTTGATGGTCCTCGCGCCCAGAAAGCCGGACCGTTTCGCGGTGGCGGGAGCGATTGCCGAGCAGGACGGTTGGAAGATTGTTCGGCGAAGCGAAATTAATATGAGCGCGCCGCTCGACGAAAATTGCGACGTGATTATTCTCGATTCCATCGGCGAACTGGCCGGTCTGTATGCGTTGGCCGACGCTGTATTCGTGGGAGGTTCGCTCGTCGCGTCGGGCGGTCATAACATTCTGGAACCTGCATGGTTTCGCAAAGCGCCCATATTTGGGCCTTCCATGGAAAACTTTCGAGACATTGCGGCACGATTTTCCAGCGCCGGGGCTGGAATCCAAGTGGCCAGCGGCGAAAGGCTCGGCAGAGTGTGGTGCGAGTTGATTGCAGACCCCGCGCGGCGCGAACGGATGGGCGAAAAAGCGCGGGCGCTCGTGGAAGCCAATCGCGGCGCAACTGCTCGTTCGCTCGAGCGAATTGCCGCAGTGCTGGACGCGCATCGAGCCTCTCTATGACGACCGCAGGAGCAATTCTCTGGCCACTGTCGGTCATTTACGGCGCAGGAGCGCGCCTTCGCGCCTGGACGTATCGTGCGGGAATATTCCAGCAGAAGCGTTTGCGTGGCGTCGTTGTGAGCGTAGGAAATATCACGGTGGGAGGCACGGGGAAAACTCCGATGGTGGCGTGGGTGGCGCGGCGATTCGTGGACAATGGCAGAAGAGTGGGGGTCCTTGCTCGCGGGTATCGCCCCTTGCAGGGCGTGGGCGCCGTTCACGGGGCAGCAGCGGGATGGAACGGCGAGATTGCGCTGCTTCATGCGCGGCTGGGCAGGCGAGTGCATTTTGGGGTGGGCGCAAATCGCTTTGAGAAGGGCAAGGAACTTGAAGAGCGCGGCGTGAATGGCTTTGTTCTGGACGACGGATTTCAGCATCAGCAACTCGCGCGCGATGTAAATATAGTGATGATTGATGCGACAAACCCTTTCGGAGGCGGCCACCTTTTGCCTTCGGGACGATTGCGCGAACCTATTTCGGCGCTACGCCGCGCCAATATTATCGTGATTCATCGCGCGGAAAAGGCCCCGGCGGTCGAAGCGGTGATCCGCCGCTATTCGGCTGCACCGATTTTTTTTTCGCAAACGAAGCTGTTGGGAGTTGAGCCTTTTGGCGACGCCGAAATCACCGTTGCGCCGGCTCGGCGGCGAAAGTTTTTTGCGTTTTGCGGGATTGGCAACCCTTCGTCATTTCTCGCCGATCTCAAAAGATGGGACATTTCGGTTTTGGGTCACCGCATCTTTCGCGATCATCATCGCTACAGTCCAAACGATATTGCTTCGCTCAGCAGAGAGGCGGTTGCGGCGGGCGCGGACGCGCTTCTTTGCACGGAGAAGGATACATACGATTTGCCGTCGACCGCTGCAATGCCAGTGCCTATATTTTTCTGCAAGATCGCGCTGCAATTTAACGACGAGGAAGGCCTGTGGCGCACAATTCAGGAGCTCGCCGAGAAGAACAAAGGCGGAGGCGCGTGATGAAGATTCTGGTGCGCGCGACAAATTGGGTTGGCGATGCCATTATGTCCATTCCAGCGCTATGCGCGATTCGCCAGCATTGGCCCGAAGCGGAGATTACGATTTTGGCGCGCCCGCCAATCGCGGAACTATATAGCGAGCAGCCGTTCGCAAACCGCGTGATTCCGCTCGACGAATCGCATGCGAATCCGATGGTCGCCGGACGGGAGGCGCGAGGCCTGCGCAACAAGCAGTTTGACTGCGCGATTCTTATGCAGAATGCTTTCTCAGCGGCATGGCTCGCCTGGCGCGCGAAGATTCCGCGGCGAATTGGCTATGCTCGCGACGGACGCAGTTTGCTGCTCACCGAAGCGATTCGCGTGCCAAAGACCCGCGAAATTCCCGCGCACGAGGCGTATTACTATTTGGAATTGCTGCGTCGCGCCGGATGGCTGGACAAGCTTCCCAATGTCACGCAAATCTCGCTGACGTTGCGGCCTGACGCCACTGAACGCGCCGAAACGCGGCTGCAAGAAGCCGGCGCGCGCTCAGGAGCGGTGCGCGTTGCGCTGGCGCCGGGAGCCGCTTACGGCGCTGCAAAATGCTGGCTGCCCGAGCGTTTTGCAACTGTGGCGGATGCGCTGATTGATGAATTCAACGCCGATGTGATACTTTTCGGCACGAGCTCCGAAATTGAAATTTGCCGGCAAATCGCTGACCGAATGCGCCATCGTCCTGTAATGCTTGCAGGGCAGACAGGCATGCGTGAGCTGCCGTCGCTATTTTCGCGCTGCAATCTTTTTGTGGGCAACGATTCCGGCGCGATGCATGTAGCCGCGGCGGTTGGAGTACCTGTTGTTGCAGTTTTCGGATCTACGGACCCGCTGGGCACTGCACCGATGACTGCCGAGCGAACGCTGGTGCGACATCCTGTTTCGTGCAGCCCGTGTTTTATGCGCGAGTGCCCGATCGATCACCGCTGCATGACGCGCGTTCCGGTGGAAGCGGTGCGCGACGCGGCCGCGAAGTGGCTGGAGAAGCGGCGCAGTGCGTGAAGCAAAAAAAAGACGCGCCGTGTTTCTGGATCGCGACGGCACAATTTCCGAGGAAATGGGCTACGCCAACCATCTGAGCCGCTTCGTAATTTTTCCCTATGCTGCGGCGGCGATTCGCAAATTGAACGATGCCGGATTGCCGGTGATTGTGGTGACCAACCAGTCCGGCGCGGCTCGCGGTTTTTTCCCGGAATCGCTGATTGCGGAAATTCACGCAAAAATGGAGGCTGAGCTTGCTGCCGGCGGCGCGCACGTGGACGGCATCTACTACTGTCCGCATATTCGCGATGACAATTGCAAATGCCGCAAGCCGCTTCCCGGCATGCTGGAAACTGCGGCGAAAGAACACAATCTGGAGCTGCACAATTCGGTGCTGGTAAGCGACCGTTATGACGATATAAAAATGGCGCAGGCGGCCGGTTGCACCGGGATTCTGGTGCTTTCCGGGTATGGACGCGGCGAACATCAGTGGAATCGTCACAAATGGCCGCGCCAGCCGGATTTTGTGGTTGAAGATTTGCCGGCTGCGGTCGAGCTGATTTTGCAAGCGGCGAAAAAGTGAATTCCCGAAAACCAATGAAAACAAGCGCGGGCGCACCGGACCTATCGCGCCTGCTCGACCTGATCGCATCATTCTCGCGCCAGACCATAACTGTGTTGGGCGATTTTGTGGTGGATGAGTACGTGACGGGCGAGATAGCCCGCGTTTCGCGCGAAGCGCCGGTAATCATACTGCGCCACCAGGAAACGCACATCGTTCCCGGAGGCGGCGCGAATGCGGCGAACAATCTCATCTCGCTCGGCGCGCGCGTCCTTCCTGTTGGCGCGGTGGGAGACGATGCTGCTGGCAACGCGTTGATTGATTATTTTCGCAACAAGGATGTCAGCGTTTCGGGAATCATTCGCGCGCGAAACTGGTCCACCACCACGAAAACGCGTTTCCTCGCGCGCTGGTCGCACACGGCGCGCCAGCAAGTGCTGCGCGTTGACCGCGAAGCTGGCAAGCCTCTGCCTGAAACTGTCAGCAAACAGATTGGCAGGAAAGCGCAAGCCTGCGCGAAAAAATCGGGCGGCGTTCTGGTTTCGGACTACGGCGCGGGCTCGGTCACCCCGGCGCTTCTCAAACATTTGCGCGCGAAAGTGGTGACGCTCGATTCCCGCTATCGGCTGCTGGATTATCGCGGCGCGACGATTACCGCGGCCACGCCAAATGAGCCCGAGCTCGAGGCGCTTTACCATTTGCCAATCGGCAAGGACGAAAAACGGCTCGAACTTCTAGGACAGCGCACGCTGCGCGCGCTCGGCTTGCAGGCGCTGCTGGTTACGCGCGGCAAAGACGGGATGGTGTTGTTTGAGCGCTCCAAGCCGCCGCACAAAATCGCTGTTTACGGCAGCAAAGAGGCCGTGGACGTGACTGGCGCAGGCGATACGGTAATTGCAGTTTTCACTCTCGCGCTCGCCGCGGGCGCTTCATTCGCCGAAGCGGCGCATTTGGCCAATTTCGCGGGCGGAATCGTGGTGATGAAACGCGGCACGGCGACGGTTTCTCGCGCAGAGCTCGAAGCGGCGGTGCGCAACGAGGCGAGCGCTGGCGCATGAACACGCGCTCAAAAATCCTGACGCGCGCGGACCTTGTCGGCCGTCTCACCGAGCATCGCAGCAAGGGCGGCAGGAGCCACAAAATCGTCCTCGCAAATGGGTGTTTTGACGTTTTGCATGCAGGCCACGTCAGATATTTGCAGGCGGCGCGCCGGCAGGGTGACGTTCTGGTTGTCGCCATCAATTCAGATTCCAGCACGCGAAGCTTGAAAGGCGCCGGACGGCCTATTTTGCGCGCACCGGATCGCGCCGAACTGGTGGCTGCGCTCCGCGCCGTGGATTATGTGCTGATTTTCGACGAGCCCGACGTGCGCGCGTTGCTGCGCGAGTTGCGCCCCGACGTTCACGCCAAGGGCACTGATTACACCTTGCAAAGCGTGCCGGAGCGCGACGAAGCGGCGCGACTGGGCATTCGCGTCGCGATTGTCGGCGATCCGAAGGAGCATTCCACGCGCGACCTCATCGAGCGTATTCGCCGCTCCAGCCATGCCTGAGCGCTTCCTCGTCCTGCGGATGAGCGCGCTCGGAGACATCGTCCACACGCTTCCCGCCGTTCATGCGTTACGCGAATCATTTCCGCGCGCCACGATTGACTGGATTGTCGACCAGAAATGGATGCCGATTCTCGAAGGCAATCCTGACGTCGGCAAAATAGTCGCGATGAACCGCGATTCATGGGCGAATGTGATTGCGGCGGTGCGGGAATTGCGTGCAACGCATTACCAAGCCGCCGTCGATTTTCAGTCGCTTTATCGCTCGGCAATTCTAGGATGGCTTTCGGGCGCTCCACGGCGGGTTGGATTCGATTCGCAGTACGCTCGCGAACGCGGGGCCGCGCTCTTCTATACGCAAAGTGTGACGCCGCGCCGCAAGCACAAAGTGGAGCATAATCTCGAACTGGTGGAGAGCCTCGGCGCGAGAACAAACCAAGTATCTTTCCCCTTGCCAACAAATGCGCGAGCGGCTGACGAAGTGAAACGCATCTTGCGCGCGAAAGGCATCGGTGAATATTTTGTGTTGTCGCCGGGCGGCGGCTGGCGTTCCAAATGCTGGCCCGCGGAAAGGTATGGAGCGCTGCATCATGCGCTGGCGGAGCGATATGGCTGCAGAGGCGTGATCAGTTTCGGCCCCGGCGAGCAGGATCTCGCGGAAATTGTGCGTCGCGAGGCGGGATCTCCTGAACCATTGATCGAGCAATTCAACCTGCGACAACTTGTTCCGCTTTTGCGAAGCGCGAAATTCCTCGTCGCGGCGGATACCGGCCCGCTGCACGTGGCATCAGCATTGGGAACGCCCGTCGTGGGACTTTATGGCCCCACTGACCCCGCTCGCAACGGCCCGTATTCGCCGTGTGACGTTGTGGTCAGGAAAGCGGCGCCGGAAGAAACTACTTATCAGCGCGGAAAATTTCCATCGCGCTCGATGCTGGCGATTACTGTCGAGGACGTTCTCGAAGCGGTCGAACGCCGGCTGAGGACTGAAACATGAGCGCAGCAACGGATTTCTGGATTCGCTGGCGCGTTCGCGTAGGCTACCCGGTAGCGTTAGTTTATCTAGCGCTGGCGCGGCCCACGCCCTTGCTGCTGGTGATTGGCGGCGCGATAGGCATCGTCGGATTGGCCATTCGCGCCTGGGCCGCCGGATATCTCCGCAAACATCAGGTGCTGGCGGTAAGCGGCCCGTACGCATTCACGCGCAATCCGCTATATTTCGGCAGCGTTATCCTGGCGGCGGGATTCATCGTGGCGGGCGGCTCGATTTGGGCGGCAATTGTTGTTGCGGCGTACATCGCCCTCTTTTATCCCGCGGTGATGCGGCGTGAAGAGGCCGAGTTGAGAGCGCGCTATGGCGAGGACTTCGCGGAATACGCAGGGGCGGTTCCGCTTTTTTGGCCTGCGCTTCTGCGCTTTCGCGGGCATGCAGAAGCCCACGACAGATTTTCATGGCAACTCTACCGCCGAAATCGCGAGTATCAGGCAGCGATCGGCTTCATTTTGGGGCTAGCCATTTTGTGCGTCAGAATGCGCTGGTTACCATAGCAACGAACGCGCAGAATCATTGCTGGCCGCGCAACACATATTAGATTACTATCGGCATAGCCTTAACTAAAATGGGGCCTGTTGTTTTCGAAGGATGCCAATTGAAACAGGATCATAGCGGGGAGAAGGTTGTCGTGGTGCATACGGCCGGCTCCGCCGTGGAAGCGATGGTAATTCGCGGCTTGCTGCAGAGCGCGGGCATCCAATCGCCGGGCTCGGTTACGACGGATCCTTTTCCGATGGACGAATCGGGCGACGCTTTTCGTGATGCAGACGTAGTCGTCCTCGAATCCCAAGCCGATCAGGCCCGCCGCATTATCGCCGATTATCTTCGCAGCAATGAAGGCATCGAGTTGGAAAATCCCGACGGTTCTTCGGAAAACGAACCGTCAGCTTGATAGCGCAGCCTCTCTAGCCTGAGTGTTCAATTTTTTGCAAAGTCCCGCAGCGCTATCGTGCGACCATCCGTCAGAACAGTGACTGCGCCATCGTGGTCCGTCCTGAAAAGCGGTATGCCGAGATTAATGTATCGCTGGACGGTGGCCGGATTCGGCTGTCCATATGAATTACCCAAGCCAACCGAAACAACCGCGACACGCGGGTCAACGGCTTTCAGGAATTGCTCGCTGGAAGATGTTTTGCTTCCGTGATGAGGAACTTTAAGAAAATCGGATTGCAAAGGTTCGTGTTCATCGACCAGCGTGTCTTCCACGCGGCGTTCCGCGTCGCCCGTGAGAAGGAAGTGAACGCCTCCAAAGCCGATTCGCATCACCACGGAATCGTCGTTAACCAAACCTCGCGAATCACTTGCGGAAGCGGGCCAAATGGTTTGGCCGAGCGTTCCGTCCCAATCGAAATGCGCTCCTTGTAATTGGTGGACAATCTCGACATGGTGCGCTCTTGCCTCCGCGAGCAGGTCACGATAAGCGTAGGAATTTTCGTCGCGTCCGACCCATAGCTGGCCTACTTGAAAATTGCTCAGCACGGCGAAGAGTCCGTCAATATGGTCCTGATGCGCATGCGTGAGCAGCACCACATCGAGCTTCTTGATTCCGCGCGACCATAAATACGGCGAGACAACTTGCTCGCCAACGTCGAATCCCGTTCGATACGCGTCAATGTGGAACGCGCCGCTTGCGCCGCCTCCATCAATCAGCATCGTTCGCTTGTCGGGAAAGGCCACGAAAATCGAATCGCCCTGGCCGACATCGATTACCGTGGCCTCAAGTTTTCCAGCGTGTAGAGAGGGCGCGAATGGATAAATCGCGATAAGCAGTGCCAGTGGCAGCAGGGCCAGCGCGGCGAGGCGTTCTGCAATCGGCATCACAGGCGATGACGAAGGATTGCCTATGGTTGGCGCGCGGCGTTGAGCTTGCGACCATGCCGCAACAGCCAAAAAAATCAGCGCGACCATAAATGCCAGCAACAGCCAGTGAGGAGGCCCTGGAATTCTCCACGACGCGCGCGGCAGCCTGCTGAACCATCGCACCGTCGCGAGCAGCACGAAGACGAACACGCCTTCGATCCTGGCGAGGGCAGCGCCAAGGACGGTCGAAATATAACTCGATGCCACCGTCGCGAAACCTAGCGGAACAATGACAGCTGTAAGCAGCACAGCGAATATGTTGCTCGCCGGGCCAGAAAGAGTGACGCGGTGAAAATCCGCGGCCATCATGGGCATCATTCCCAGCTGGATGCAGAACGACAGCACAAAAAGGTCCCAAAGACGTAGGCCGAGGCGCACAGGCAGAGTGAGAAATAAATCCGCGTGAGCGGCGGCTCGGCGGGGAATTTTCTTGGCTAACGCGTTTGCCGCAGCGCGCAGGTCCAGCCTGAATTGCGTGGCCCGCGGCGAATGCAAGCGGTCACGCGTCACGTCGCCTAAATACTCAAGAGCGCGGCGATACGAACTGCTGCTGCGGTCAACCCATGGAACCGCCAGTCCGGCGATAACTCCCGCAGCCAGAAATGACAGCTGATAGCTCGAATCGAAGACTTCACTTGGCCTGGCGACAAGCAGGACCAGTCCCGCGAGCGCCACAGTATTCACCAGCGCGACCCGGCGAAAGAATAGCCGCGCACATAAAAATATTCCTGCCATCAGCGCGGCGCGCAGAATGGGAGGCCGGTCTTGCACCACGCCCACGTAAGCAAGAAGGGCCAACAGCGTCACCACGGTGGTGACCCACACCGGGAGCCGGAATATGCGGCCAATCCATATGAAAAAAGCCGCCAGTGCGGCCACGTGCAGCCCGGCGAGCACCAGAACGTGAAAGGCGCCGGTTTTCTGGAAGCTTTCCGCCAGATCGGTGTTCACAAAACTGCGATCGCCCAAAAGCATCGCGCGCAAAACGGCGCTTTGATTTGGCCTTCCAGCGTAGAGCTGGTCGATTCTTGCAAGCAGGTCTCCGCGAACGCGCGCCAGCCGCTGCGCCAGAGAAATTGCTGAAAGTCCTGTTATGCGAAGCAGCTCTGTGTTTCGCAGAGAGCCAAGCAATTCGATATTCTGCCGCGCCAGGAAGCCGCGTTCGTCAAACGCGCCGGGGTCGAGATAGTCTCGCGGAATATGCGCGTGACACAGCGCTTCAATCGTGTTCCCCGCGTGCAATTCGGGAGGGGCGTCATTGTCTTTGTCGCGATAATAAGTGAGGCGCAGGCCGCCTTGCACCGGCAAAATCCGCCCCAGTTTTTCGACGCCCTGCAGATCGACGATGTATTGCCAGCCGATGGGAGTTGCTTCCGGAGCTTCTCGCAGGCGGCCAAACCAGCGCAGCGGCTCGTTAATGTCCAACTCGCCGCTGGAGATTGCGCGTATGACGTCGTTGCGCGGCACATCGCGGCGCTCGAGTCGCGCGCCAAGATTGCCAAGCGCGAACCATGCGAGCAGCGCCAGCAAGCCGGCGATAGCGAAACGTTTTGTGAATGCGGCGACGCAAAGGCCGGTCGCGATGGCGCAAAGGGAAGCGGCTATCCAGAATAGCGGCCTGCCAGAGACAACTCGGCTGACGAGGATTCCTGAGGCGAATGCCAGCGCAATCCACAGCGCGGGCAGCTTCACGGCGCTCGTTCCAGGAGAGTCGCCGATTCAATATGGTATGTTTGCGGAAACATATCGAACAGGTGAATTTCCCGGAGAGTATACCCTTTACTGCTGAGCTTGGCGAGGTCTCGCGCCAGCGTGGCCGGATCACAGGACACGCAGACGATGCGTCGTGGCGCGACTGCGGCCAGTTCTTCAGCGACGCCGTCATCGAGGCCAGAGCGGGGCGGATCCACCACAACGACGTCTGGTGCGCCTGTAGCTTGCTTTCGCTTCCACTGATTCAGAAACACATTTGCCGGCTGATTGTGTATCGCAATGTGTTTACCACTCGCGCCAGCGTTGATTTCCAAATCGCGCGCGGAGACGGGGTCCGCTTCGACCGCGTGCACGTTAGAAAAATTGCCAACCAGCAACAAAGTGAAAAGACCTACGCCCGCGTACAAATCGAATGCCGATTCGCCGTCGCCAGCGAGACGCGCGACGGTTGTCGCCATCTCTTCGAGCAGAAAGCGGTTCACCTGAAAAAATGACAGGTGCGCGACGCGCAGCGATCTGTGCAGCACGTTGTACTGAATAAATCCCGGGCCTCGCAGGGCCATCTGGTTGGCTGCAAGGTCTTGAATGAGAATGCTTTTTGCGGACGGAATGAGCTCAGCGAATTTGTGCAGCAACGTTTCGCGCGAGCGCGGCATTGACGAGCAGGTGATATTCAACAGCAATTCGCGATCATCCTGGCTCGCGAATGCCTCAATTTCGCGCACAGTGGAAGGCAAGCTGCCTGTGGCCAGCGCATCGCGAAGAGTTGTGAATGTCTCCAGCAGCTTTGGCGAAATAATGGAACACACTTCGATCGGGCACAGCGCCGCCGAGCGCGCGCGGAAATAGCCGATGGCGCTTGCGCTGTCCGTATGGCTGCGCCCGCCATCGATTCCCGCAGGGCGCACTTTCCACTGCGCGCGATTGCGATACTCCCACGGAGGCGATCTGTGGATGGCGATTGGGCCGCTCCAATCGATGCGTCCGATACGCTTTAGAGTCTCGCGCAGGATCGCTTCTTTAATGCGAAGCTGCTCGTCATAGGAAATGTGCTGGTAATCGCAGCCGCCGCATGTTCCAAAGTGCGGACACCGCGACGCAATGCGCTCTGGCGAAGGTTTCAGCAGCCGCGTCACGCTTCCGCGAACGAGTTTCTTCTTTCGCTCGACGACTTCGACTTCAGCGTCCTCTTCCGCAAGCACAAAGGGCACGAAAATGGCTTCGCCGTTCGCATGCCCGAGGCCTTCGCCGCCATACACGAGTTTTTCGATGTGAACTTGCACGGACGCCGCTGTGGCCTATTTTAGATAGTACAGGCTCAAGCGCGAGAGCCCAAAAACCTCGAAGAGCCGCTTCTGAATGTACTGCCGCTCGATGGTGGCAAGCTGTTCCGCAGACATTTTTCGCCGGTAGGGCGCCAGCGCGTGATCCATTTCCCGGCGAATGCCGAGCATTGTGTCCGGATCTACGGCGGCATTGAGGGCGGCGACGATTTTGTCTTCCAGGACGGTCAGGCGTCTCTCGAAATCCTCGTAATCGAGCTTCGCCGGAGAATCGAGGAGCGTTTTCAGCGTGGGAATGAATCCTGCGACCTCGCTTAACTGTTGCGCCAGATGCGGCGAAGCGGCGCCGTGCTTTTCGGCGCTGGCAAGTAGTCTCATGCGCCTGTCTTCCAAAAAGTGCCTGAGCTCGTCATGAGAGAACGGTTCTTTCGCCGAATCTTTTCCAGAAACTTGCGGGCCTGCTCCGGCTGCGGCCTCCTGCATTTCCTGCGCAGCCTCGAGCACAGCGTCGACACAATACGCAAGACTCTTCAGCGGTCTGCCGCCCGATCCTCGTCGCGAGCGCGAGTAGCTTTCGAAGGCTCTGTCGATTCCGCGCAACACCGCCTCCAGAGGAATCTCCGACTTTTGCCACGTTTCCAGAATCGCCCAGTCGAGCGGCGAAACCAGCAGGTGCGCTCCCCGCTTACGCCAAAAGTGCTCCTCGATTTCAGTGAAGTAATTAAAGTAGTTGAGCCCAGGCATCACAAATCGGCTACTGACGCGCCGGTTTTCGGGGAACTATGGAGGGTTTTTTGGCGGATTTGCCGGCGTCAACGATGTTCGCTGCGCCCGCCGAATCGTCAGCGGCGTTGCGTTCCCAGAGGATTTGCAGCCCGGTGAGCGTCAAATGTTCATCCACATTCTGGATATGGCGCGAGCCGCTGGCGATCAGCGCTGCCTGCCCGCCGGTGGCGACGACGCGCGTATCTGCGCCGAGTTCTTTCTTGATACGATCGAGAATGCCATCCACCAGCGCGGTGAACCCGTAATACAAGCCCGCCTGCATCGAGGCGGCGGTATTCGTCCCTATGATTTTGCCGGGATCACGAATTTCCACGCGAAACAGCCGCGCCGCCCGCGCGAAAAGCGCATCGGCCGAAATTCCGATTCCCGGCGCCAGCACGCCGCCCAGATATTCGCCGCGTTTCGATACCACATCAAAATTAATCGCCGTGCCGAAGTCCACCACCACGCATGGTCCGCCGTATTTCGCGAATGCGGCGACGCCGTTTGCAATCCGGTCCGCGCCAACTTCCTGCGGATTGTCGTAGTGAACGGGCATGCCCGTTTTTATCCCAGGCTCGACAAAAAGGGCCTTTGCCCCAAAATAATGGCTGGCCATTTCCAGCAGCGTCGGATTCAACGAAGGCACCACGGACGCGATGATCACGCCGCGAATTTCCGCCGCCGACAGTCCCGCCACGGTGAAAAGTTGGCGCGTCAGAATGCCGTACTCGTCGACCGTCTGATCCCGCGCGGTCGTCAGCCTCCAGTGCGCGACGAGTTCTTTGCCGCGAAACACGCCCAGAACTGTGTTTGTGTTGCCAACATCCATCGCAAGCAGCATCATTTCGCCTCGGAAACGCCGCCGGAAATCACCAATTCCACTCTGCCATCATCTCGTCGCACGCGCAAAATTCCCGACGGTTCAAGTCCCGCCGTCGTTCCCGCAAATGATTCTTTGCCCGTGGTGATGCGCACGCGCTTCCCTTCAGCGTAGCTCGAAACCTGCGCAAATTGACGCAAAATCGGCGCTGTGCCTTCAGTGACGAACTGATTGTAATAGTGGTCGAGCCGCCGCAGCAATTGCACCAGCAAATCCAGTCGCGAGTGTGCGCGGTGGGTTTCCATTCGCAGAGAGGTCGCAATACCGGTCAGCTCTACCGGCATTCTTGTCTGATTGACGTTAATGCCGATTCCCACCGCCGCAAAATGAATGCGATCCGGCTCCGCCTGCATCTCCGTGAGTATGCCGCAAACTTTTTTGCCGTTGAGAAGTACGTCGTTCGGCCAGCGAATGTCCGGCGATAATCCCGTTTCTTCCGCAATGGCATCGCGCGCGGCCAGCCCGGCGGCGATGGTCAGCGCCGGAGAGTGCATTGGCGAAATCGCCGGTCGAAGCAAAACAGTCATGTAAACGCCGGCGGACGCTTCCGAAATCCACGAGTGCCCGGCGCGGCCTCTGCCGGCCGTTTGTTTCTCGGCGATGATCACAGTTCCGTGCGGCTCGCCCGCTTCGCCCAGCCGCAGGGCTACATCATTGGTAGATTCTGTTTGGAAAAAATGCAAGATTCGCTTGCCGAACGAAGTGCTGCGCAAGTGGCGCGAAATCAACTGCGGCGCAAGCACATCGGGCACACGCTCGATATGATATCCGGAGCGCGGATGACCTTTCACTTTCACGCCCGCGGCGCGCAGCGTCTCAATCCATTTCCAGACCGTCTGCCGTTTCACGCCGATCTCTTTCGCGATACTGGCGCCGCTGATCACGATTGTCGGGTTCTCGGTGAGCAGCGTCAGCAGCGCGTCAATGCGCCGGTCCGTTGCTCCGGGCATGTAGGAAATTCGCTTCTTCGCCCGCAACTTTGGCGTGGCTGTGGGTGACATTGGCGCTTGAGAGGTTACCAGATTCTACGAGAGTTCCGAGAGCCGACTGACAATTCTTTGGTATTCGCGCTGGCGCTCGGCGATGGTCGCTTCCAGTCCGCGCACAATTTCATGCGGCGCGCGCTCGCGAAATGCATTGTCGGCCAAGCGCATTTTCTTCACCTCGATATCTTTCTTCAGCCGCTCTTCTTCCTTCTTGAGTTTCGCAATCTCCGCTTGCACGTCGCGCGTTTCCCCGGCGGCGATGCGCAGGTCGAATTGCGCCGTCGAGCTCACCACCGTATCCGAACTCTCCTGAAGAGCTTCGCTCTGAATCTTCAATTCCAATAACCGCGCCAGCCGCATCAACGGTTCCAGATTTCTTTTCGTGAGTTCGCGTACCGCCTCTACCCTCGATGACAGTTCGGCGGCGACTTTGCTCTTGGGATCGAGTTTCATCTCTGCGCGAATATTCCTCGCCATGCCGATAATCTCTTGCAGCAGCATCATTTGTTGCTCGGCGGGCGCATCGCGCCAATCGGGCTTCCCCTGCGGGAAGGATTCGAGCGAAATGGATTTTGCTCCAGCGGCTTGCGGTAGCCGTTGCCACAATTCTTCAGTGACGAACGGCATGAATGGATGCAGCAGCCGGAGCGCGTATTCGAAAACCGCAAACAAATTGCGCCACGCAGCCACCGCTTCATCGCGACTCTCCGAGGCAATTTGCGGCTTCAGCCACTCGATGTACCAATCGCAGAAATCCCCCCAGAAAAAGTGGTAAATCACATGAGCGGCTTCATGGAATCGAAATTCCGCAAGCGCGCTGTTGATCTGCCCCGTCACGGCTGCGAGTCGCGAGAAAATCCAGCGATGCGGCAGCGATTCGGCGGATGCATAGGGCGCTTTTTCGCGAACTTCCGGTGCGGCCAGCTGTTTGAGTGTAAAGCCCGCCGCCTCGGCTTTCTCCAAATTGAAAAACAAAAACCGCGCCGCATTCCAAATTTTATTGGCGAACGCGCGATAACTTAGGATGCGTTCTTCGCTGAGCGCAATATCCGTTCCCGGCGCGGCCATCACCGACAGCGCAAACCGCAGTGCGTCCGTGCCGTGCTTTTCGATAATTTCGACTGGATCCACGACGTTGCCACGCGTCTTTGACATTTTTATGCCGTGCGGGTCGCGCACAATGCCGTGCACGTAAAGCTGACGGAAGGGAATTCGCTTGCCGCGCATCAAGTGCAGCCCCAGCATCACCATGCGCGCATCCCAAAAAAACAAAATGTCGTATCCGCTGATCATCAGGCTGTTCGGATAAAAAACGCGCAAATCTTCCGTGTCGTCCGGCCATCCGAGCGTCGAGAACGGCCACAGCCCCGAGCTGAACCACGTATCCAGAACATCGGGATCCTGCGTCAGTTCCTTGCTGCCGCACGTTTCGCATTTCTCGGGGACGCTGGCAATTTGCGCGTGACCGTTTACTATTTCAATTCGCGAATCGCGCGCCGGAGTCATCGCGCCGCACTTCCCGCAATGCCATATGGGAATGCGGTGGCCCCACCAAAGCTGGCGCGAAATACACCAATCGCGAATATTCGTGAGCCAGTCGAGAAAAATCTTCTTCTGGTTCTCTGGAACGATGGGCAGAATGCCGCTCTCGACCGCCTCGATGGCTGGAACCGCGAGTGGCTTCATCTTGCAGAACCATTGCACGGAAAGCCGCGGCTCGACCACCGTTTTGCAGCGGTCGCAAATCGCCACCGACAACGGATAATTGGTGGTCTTTTCGAGCAGGCCCTGCGCTCTTAGGTCTTCAACGATTTTCTCGCGGGCAGCGAACCGTTCCATTCCCGCGTAAGGCCCTCCTGCGGCGCTGATGTGCCCGTCGGGAGTCATCACATCAATTTCGGCCAGCTTGTGCCGCTGCCCCATTGCGAAATCGGCCGGATCGTGCGCCGGAGTGATCTTTACCGCGCCCGTGCCGAACTCGCGGTCCACAGAATCATCGAAAATGATGGGTATTTCGCGATTCAGCAGCGGCAGAATTGCTTTTTTGCCCGCGAATTTCGCGTAGCGTTCATCTTGCGGATGAACAGCAATCGCCGTGTCGCCCAGCAGCGTTTCTGGCCGCGTGGTCGCAACGGTGATGAACTCCTCTGAATCTTTGATGGGGTAGCGAATGAACCACAGTTTTCCTTCTCGCGCTTCGTGCGCCGTTTCCAAATCGCTGAGCGCTGTCTGGCAACGCGGGCACCAGTTGATCATGTAGCGCCCGCGATAAATCAGCCCCTCGCGGTAGAGACGCAGGAACGCCTCCATTACTGCGCGATACATCGGAGGATCCAGCGTGAAACACTCGCGCATCCAGTCGCAGGAGACGCCCAGCCGTATCATCTGACTCTTGATTTTTCCGCCGCTCTCCGTTTTCCATTGCCACACGCGGCGTTCAAATTCTTCGCGACCCAGTTCCTCGCGCTTCAGGCCTTGGGACGCGAGTTGTCGTTCAACCACCACTTGCGTCGCGATGCCTGCGTGATCAATGCCAGGGAGCCAGAGCGTTTTGCGTCCCTGCATGCGGCGCCAGCGCACCACAATATCAATCTGGGTGTGCTCCAGCATGTGCCCGATGTGAATCGAGCCGGTGACGTTTGGCGGCGGCAGAGCAATGGAAAACATTTCTCCGGGCGCATTTGCGCGGACATGATAGAGCCGTTCTTCGAACCAGGTCTGCGCCCAGCGGCGTTCAATTTCCTGCGGCTCGTATGCTTTGGCGATTTCGTCAGGCATTTCTTTCCATCTTAGAATAGTCAAATATTTGCGCGGCTCGACTCTTTCCTTCGCCGAGTGCGCGTAAAACGATTAACTATACGAGGCGAGAGCATTCAACGTCAAACTGATCGGGAACATGCAGGATTCAGTGCGGACGACGCGAAACTACTTTTTGTCGCGTTGCTGATTGAGCAGTTCTTCCACCAGAGGCCGCAGCACGCCATTCGCGAGCGCTTGGTGCAGTTGCGGTTCGAGCTTGGACATGACTTTAGCAACCATATCGTCCACCTGCGCAGCCTCCGTTCGGGATGGCTTTGCCGCAACTGGCTCAGCGGGCTCTTCAGGGGCAAATTCACCGCGGGAAGGAATTTCAGCAGTCTCCGTTTCGGGAACTTTCGTTTCGGCCACCTCTGCCTCATCCAAATTCGTTTCGATGATTGGCGCGGCCGAATAGGCACTCGGCGTCTCAGCCGCCGCCGCCTCTTCCGCTTCTTCCGTTTGCACGGCCGGCAGGATTTCCTTGGCCGGGAGGGCTTGCTCGGGCGGCGGAGTTTGCTCCGTGAAAATCGATTGGCCACCGGGAGCTTCTAGAATTGGCTCCGGTTTAGCATCCATCCAACTTTTCGGTAATTCGCCGTTCTTCACCTCGGCGTTCGCCACCTCTTTCGGCAGCGGCCAAGTCACAACTTTGGATTCTCTGCTCGCTTCAACAGAATACGCTGGCGGGGCCTCAGCGCTGCCTTGGCCAACGTGACTTTTTGTTGGCGCCGGTTCATCCAAATGGAAGGGAATTGGACTTGGAGGAGCCGGCAGCGGTTCTGGGGTAGGTGACAGAGACTTAGGGCTCGCAGTTTGCGGCAATTCCAGTTCCAGTTTTGACGAAGCGCGTGATTCCGCCTCTTCGAATTCCAAGGACGATCCCGCACCTTGATATTTTGAAGATGCCGCGCCCTCCAAAGGTTCAGCTATTGCAGGTGGCGCAGGCGGACCCAGATCCGCGGAGGGCGTTGCAGTCTTAAATGCGCGGTCCAGCAAGTCCGTCCATTTTGGCGCAGAGTTCGCAGGAGGAATTTCCGGAACGTTCGCGCCCGCAAACGGCACGTGCTTATTGCTCGCCAGAATGTCGGCATCTTCGGCTTCACGTCCTTCTCGGTTTGTGTTCTCGCCCGCCAGCTTTTCGACTAAATCAGCCGAATCTGCGGCATCGATTTCGTAATCCGGCGCCGCTCTGCGCTGCGCCCACGCGTTTTCCGGGCCCAGGTCGTCCGCTTCGGCTGCCTCGCTGCGCTCCTCGCTGTTTTTCAAAGGCTTTGCTACCGGCTCGCCGAAGGTTGCAGCCTCAACGTCAACGTTATCGTCTGACCCGAACGAAAACTCCTGGGGCGGACGTGGCGGCACAGGCCGCGGCGTCGTGTATTCAATCTTCGGACGCTCAGCAGCCGCTTCGCTTACCGCGTTTGCCGGAGGTTCCGCTGCAGCAGGCTCGGTTTTTCCAAGCAACGCGTTAACCATGCCAATGAGCGGGTCCGGCGGCACAAATGGCTTCTTCAAAACACCGTTTGCTCCCACCCGCGCCGCTTCCTTTTCATCGAGCGGATCGAATGCCCCGACCAGCAAAATCACCGGAGTTCCAGCGAATTCCGGGTCCTGTTTCACAAACTCGCAGACTTCGTAGCCGTTTCGCACCGGCATAAACACGTCGGCTAAGACCAGGTCAGGGCGCACTTCGGAGACTTTGCGGCAAGCCGCCTCGCCGTTCCCAACGGCAACAACGCTGATGCCCTTTTCCTTGAAGGCAAGGGACACCATCTTCTGAATATTGCTGTTGTCGTCGGCAACCAAAATCGTAGGCACAATTGACCCCTTAAAACACGCTACCGCGCCGGGCGCAGTGTGCGCTGCTCGAACTATTGGAGCATTGGGGTAAAACCGCGTCAACGGAAACGACGCAGGCGCGTGCCTCAGAGGTTAGCATGTAGCAGAGGCAGAGGTGAACGCCGCGACGGAAATGAGCCCATCTCTACCAGGGAATGATTTTGCGAAGTCCCTTTTTTCGCTTGCTGCTGGATTCCTTGCTCTTATTGACCTTGGGCTCTTTAACTTTCTTCCCTTTGGCATGTTTGCCCTTGGGTTTAGCCGTCGCCGCAGCAGTATCGGCTTTTGAGAGTGACGCTGCCGCCGCGTCGGTGGCCGTTTTGTCCAAGACCGTTTTGTCCAGGCTAGCTGCAGGTTCGGCCGTTCCCGCTGAACCTTTAGCAGGAGCCGTGTTGGAGCCTGCCGCCCCACTTGCCGGAGGGTCTGCCGCCGTGGACGGTGCGCTAGCGGGCGCGCTGGACGATTCACCCGGCGCTACAGTTTGAACGTTTACGTTTTGTCCCGCGGCACCCGTTGTGGCGCCGCTTCCTACGGTGGATGCGGTCGCGCCTTGAAGCGTGTCCTGCGGCGAATTGTCCTCGCCCGGCGGATTCAAATCCGGCTGTCCGGTACGCGCAGCTGCTGAAACATTAGGTGAGCTCTTTATCGCTCCCATCGCGCGTGCGAACATCCCAATATGCTGGTGGCCGTACTTTTCATCATACTCGGCGCGAGCCAGCGCCTGCGGATCCGGTTTCGGAATTGCCATACCATCCTGCGAAAGTTGCCGTTTGGCCTCGCCGGCAAGCGGTGACAGCGGATAATCCTTCAGTATTTGCGCGTACTCGTCATCGGACTGCGTTCGCAGTCGCACGCGTTCCTGCTCGTTTTTTGCTCCCTTGGCTGCGCGGCGGAAAATGTCGCCCAGCATCGCCAGAGCTTTGTCGTTCTCGCTGAAAAGCGGATAGCGTTGCGTCACCTCGATCAGCCGCCCCGCCGAAGCGCGGTAATCGCCCTTCAAATAATAGAAGTGCGCTACGTCGAAGTCGGCCTCTGCCAGGACTTCCTGGACCTCCCTCAAGCGCTGTTCCGCGGCAGGCAATAGCGGACTTTTCGGATAATTCAGGATGAAAGTTTGAAACTCCAGTTCTGCCAGTTTCGCCTGGGTATCGTCGCGATCCGGTTTTCCCATCATGCGATAGTGCGCCATGCCCACTTGCATTTGCGCGTAGGCCGCTTCCGGCAGGAACGGGAAAAATGTGATGAAGTCTTTGTATTCGGCTACCGCTTGCGTCAACCCGTCAATGCCGCCCTCTTTGTAATAGGAATCCGCTACCGCGAGCTTTGCTTTGGCCAGGTATTCGCTGTCAGGATAGCTGTTGATTAGCGTTTGCAGGGCCAGCCGTGACTCCGTATAGCGCCCGTGCTGATAATCGTTCAACGCCCGATCGTAGAGAATCTTGTCGGGTTCGGCATTCTGGGAATTGGAAATGTTCGCCGCAGCTATCTTCTTATGCCCAAAGCATCCAGCGGGCAGCAGAGACAAACAAACCGCCGCGCAAAGCAACACCGAAGATCGTTTCTCTAATCTGCTCATCACACCCTTTGCGACGTAGCCTCGGTTGCAAAGCGTTGCATTTGACGCACAGCAGCGCCCGGGTTCGTTGTATGAAATATGGAAGTGCCTGCAATCAGCGTATCGCAGCCGGCGCTCACCAACTCCGCCGTATTTTCCAGCGTTACTCCCCCATCCACTGCGATTCGGAAGCCAAGATTATACCGTGAGCGTGCATCGCGCAACTCGCGAATTTTCTCCATCGTTTGCGGGATGAATTTCTGTCCGCCAAATCCAGGATTCACGGTCATTACCAGCACGCAGTCGATTCGATCCAGCATTTCTCTCAACATCGCCACCGGCGTCGCGGGATTCAGAGCCACCCCAGCGCGACAATTTTCTTCGTGAATCGACGCCACGGCGCGATCCAGATGCGGCGTCGCTTCCTGATGCACGAAAATTAAACGCGCGCCCGCCCGCGCAAACGCCTGCACATACTCGGTCGGGCGCTCAATCATCAGATGCACTTGCAGCGGCAGGCGGGTTGCCTTGCTCAATGACTCCACGATGGGCACGCCGATGGAAATGTTCGGCACAAAATGCCCGTCCATCACGTCCACGTGAATCGCGGCCGCGCCAGCTTCTTCTACCGCTTTGACTTCTTGCCCGAGGACGGTAAAATCCGCGGCCAAAATGGACGGAGCAATCTCGACAGGGAAACGGTTCTTCATTTCATCCGGAATTGTAGCACGCCGAACTCATTGCCGCCCCTCAAGCCCAGTTTTACTGCGCCACCTGAAGCTCGACCGAATCCCCTGGCTCGACGCGCGCTCCGCGCAGCGGAAGTTGCGACGTCACTGTACCGGACGGCTTTCCGGTCAGCGGCAGTACCGTGATTTTATCCAGTTTGAGTCCCGCCGCAACCAGTAAATTCTCGGCCTGCTCGCGCGGCAAACCTTCCAGCGAAGGCATCACATATGCCGGAGTCTGTTTTCCCAGCGAAACCAGCATATCCACGTGCGGGCTCGTTGCATCGGTCGCTCCCGCCCGAGGATCTTGCTGTAGTACAATGTCCGGAGTATCTCCGGTGAGATGAACGCTGGAAATTTCCCCCGCTTGCAACCCTTCGCTCAGCAATTCAATCTGCGCCGCGCGGGCGCTGCGATTTTCCAGCTGTGGGATACTGACTTTCTGCGTTCCCAGGCTTACCACCACATGTACCCATTCATTCCGCTTGAGTGGGCTGCCCTCTGACGGACTTTGCCGCACTACATCATCCTTCGGCAAGCTGCTGTATATTCGGTCTTCGATCTTCATGTAAAGTCCGCGACTTGCCGCTTGCCTTTCCGCTTGAGCCACGGGAAGTCCCGCCAAATTCGGCGTGGTCACTTCGCGCCCTTGAATGGCAAAGCGCATAGTCATAAGCGCGCTCAGAAACGCCACCGATGCGAGAACAAACACCAGGAGCGCCAAGCGTCCGACCCATTGAATTCGCTCGCGAAATCCCATTTCCCTTATGCTCCGTTCTACTTGAGCCAGCCTAGCATCGCATTTCCCGCGCTTCAATTCCGGCGGCGCCTGTGAGTTACCTCCGTCGAATCGCCGCCGCGAAGAATCCGTCCGAGTGCTGCGCGGGAGGAAAAGTGCGAAACGCGCCTTCGCCGTCGGTCAGATTTTCCGCGCGCACGCCCTCGACCAGTATGCTTTGAGGGACCTTCACTGGTTCGATGCGAAAATCAGGGCTTTTGGCCAGCGCTTCCTGAATCACTGACTCGTTTTCCTCCGCCTCCATCGAGCATGTTGAATAGAGCAGCTTTCCATTTGGCGCAAGGTGCGCCAGCGCCGATGCCAGCAGCTTCACCTGGCACACGCGCAATTCCGCCAAATCTTCGGCGCGCAATCGCCAGCGAATTTCCGGATTGCGCGCCAGCGTGCCGGTGCCAGAGCAAGGAGCGTCGACCAATATGCGGTCAAAACGCCTCCCGAACGGCAAATCAGAAGTGCCGTCGAGAATTACAAGGGACACATTATTCGTGCCCGTGGCATGCAGCCTTTCGCGCATCACGCGCAGCCGCGCTTCGTAAATGTCGCACGCAACCACGTGTCCGCGCGCACCAGCGCGCTGTGCCAGCGCAATCGTTTTTCCGCCCGGAGCCGCGCAAAGATCCAGCACCGATTCGCCGCCTTGCGCGTCCAGCAGCAGCGGAATTGCTTGCGAAGCTTCATCTTGAATTGCAATCCAGCCGTTTCGCAGCGCAGCGGTCTTTGCGACGTTTCCGCGGCTCACCACAATCGCATCTTTCAGCAACCGCCCCGCTTCCACGTGAAGCCCTGCCTCTTCGAGCGAGCGAATCGTTTCTTCTCGCCGCGCGGGATTGAGAATCGCGCATGCTTGTTTTGGCGCGTGATTGTTCCACTCGAGCAGCTCTATGGTTTTTGGCTCGCCGAATTTACGCAGCCAGCGCTCCACCATCCACGTAGGGTGCGAATGCTCAATCGCCAGCGCTTCCGTCGCATCCATTCCAGCCGGTAGAAAACTCGTCAGCGGCTCACTTTTCTCGGCAGCCGCGCGCCTGAGCGCAGCATTGGCCAGCGGTACAGCCGATTTTTTCCGCGCGCGCCGCACCAACTCGACCGATTCATTCACTGCCGCTCTCGCTGGTATGCGCGTCAGATGCCGAAGCTGGTAAATTCCCATGCGCAGCGCAATCAGCACCTCAGCATCGAGCGCTGAGATTGTCCGCCCTGTGTATCGCGCAATAAAAAAATCGAGCGCGCGCTGCCATCGCAACGTTCCCATCACCAATTCAGTCGCCAGCGCCGCGTCTCGCGCGGCAATGTCGCTGCTCATCCGCGAATGCAGCAGCTCTGAGGCGTATGCCGCTCTTGTCTCGACCGCCAGCAGGACTGAATACGCAATCGCGCGCGCCGATGGCTTTGCCTGAGGAATGGAATTGTTCTTACTGTGAGGTGAAGCGCTCATCGTTTGTGAGCCGCGCGCCATTGGCGAATTCCATCGGAGTCACGCGCTTGCGGCCCTCCGGGCGCACGGATTCGAGTTCCAGCCAGGTATTTTGGCCGCACGCAACCAGCACCGTCTGCCCTTGCTGCCGAATTGCCCCGCATTCGGCCTTCGCCGGAACCGCAGAATTTTGCGCTGGTCTTCCCCAAATGTGGCACAGGCGCCCGCGAAATCGCGTGTACGTTCCAGGCCACGGGTCGAACGCCCGAATTCGATTATAAATCTCCGCCGCCGTCAGCCCCCAATCAATCAGTCCTTCCTCCTTTTTGATCGGAGGAGCGTATCTCGCCTGCGAATTATCCTGCGGCGTTGACGCTATTTCGCCGCGCTCGAGTCTTGTCAGAATTTCAACTATCATTGGCGCGCCGATTTCGCTCATCCGCGCCATCAGTTCAGCCGCCGTTTCGTCAGGCCGAATTTCCATCTCGCGCTGCTCCAGAATCGGCCCGGTATCCAAACCCGCATCGATGCGCATCGTCGTCAGTCCCGTCTTTTGCTCTCCGGCGAGTACCGCCCGCTGCACCGGCGCCGCGCCTCGATATTTCGGCAGCAGCGAACCGTGCAGATTGATCCATCCCAGCCGCGGAATTTCCAGCAATTCGCGCGAAATGATTTGCCCATAAGCAATAATCACCACTGCGTCTGGCGCAATTTGCCGCAGCCATTCCGCCGTCGCGCCCGCGCGGATTTTCTCTGGCTGATGCACAGGAATGCCTACCTTTACCGCAGCTTCTTTGATAGGAGATTCAGCGCGCTGCTGGCCGCGCCCGCGCGGACGGTCAGGTTGGGTGACAACTGCTTCGACGGAGAATTGCGGGTTCTTCAGCAGGGCTTCGAGAGCCGGCAGTCCAAATGCCGGAGTGCCGCAAAAAACAATGCGCAGCGGCACGGTGTTTCTACCATTCTCCCGTTTTGCTGAGTTTGCGAATTTTCCTCCGTATGAGGTCGCGCTTCAACATGCTGAGATGCGTCAAAAACAGAATTCCGTGCAAATGATCAATCTCGTGGCAAAACGCCCGCGCCAGTAATCCTTCGCCCTTCATTTCATATTCTTTTCCGGTCACATCCTGCGCGCGTATGGTCACGTACGCCGGTCGCAGCACGTTTCCGCGAAATCCCGGAACCGAAAGGCATCCTTCCTCTTCGCGCTGCTCGCCTTCCGAATGCAAAATCACCGGATTCGCCAGCACTAATTTGGCCTCCGGATTTTTGCCCGAAGTGACGTCAATCACTGCCAAATTCAAACTCAATCCAATTTGCGGCGCCGCTAATCCCACTCCGCGCGCGGCATACATCGAGGCGAACATATCCTCGGTCAGCTTCGCCAGCTCCGCGTCGAATTTCTCAACCGGCCTTGTGGGCTGCTCCAGCACTGCTGCTCCGTATTTCACAATGGGCGTCATCGTCTCCTATTCTAAAACTCGTCGAGTTGCTTTTGATAGCTCTGAAAATTGCGGCCCGTTTCTTCGATCGAATCTCCGCCGAATTTTTCCAGGAACGCTTCTGCGATAACAAACGCGACCATCGCTTCGGCAATTACGCCCGCCGCTGGCACCACACAAACATCCGATCGCTCGTATCCCGCCTTGATATGTTCCTTGGTTTTCAAATCCGCGGAGCTCAGCGCGCGCCGCAGCGTCGAAATCGGCTTCAGGTAGCCGCGCACCACCACGTCTTCGCCGTTGGTAATTCCGCCCTCCAGCCCGCCGGCGCGATTCGAGCTTCGCTGAAAACGCTTGCGCTGCTCATCATAGCGGATTTCGTCCTGCACTTCCGACCCATAAGATGTCGCGTTCGCGATGGCCGTGCCAATTTCCACGCCTTTCACCGCCTGTATCGACATTACCGCGCGCGCCAGCCGCCCATCGAGCTTTTCATCCCATTGCGCGTGGCTGCCCAGCCCCGGAGGCACTCCGCGCGCCACCACCTCAAAAATCCCGCCCACGGAATTTCCCGTGCGCAGCGCGTGGTCCACCTCCGCCTTCATTTTCTCTTCAATTTCTCGCTCGACACAGCGCAGCGGCGATTCCAAGTTTTCGCATATCTGCTCAATTTCATCCCAAATCGCGGCGCGTTCCATTTGTGCGTGCCCAACCGCAATCACGTGGCTCAGCACAGAAATTCCAAATTCGCGCAAGAGCAGTTTGGCCATCGCGCCAGCCGCTGTTCGCGCCGCCGTTTCTCGCGCCGAAGCCCGCTCCAGCACGTATCGCGCGTCGTGAAAATTGAATTTCAGCGCGCCCGCCAGGTCCGCGTGTCCTGGACGCGGCGAAGTCAGCTTCCGCTGCGCGTCCTCCGCGCCGTCGGCATCCTCCACCGGCAGCGCCTTTTCCCACGACTTCCAGTCGCGATTCTCGATGCGAATCGCAATCGGCGCTCCAATCGTCTTCCCGTGCCGCACGCCTGCGAGAAAATCCGCCTGGTCCTTCTCGATTTTCTGCCTGCCGCCGCGCCCATAGCCCAATTGCCGACGGTGCAGCTCGCGGTTCACAAACTCCTGGTCGACCGCAACGCCCGCCGGAAACCCGGAAATCCACGCAATCAGCGCCTGGCCGTGAGATTCGCCCGCTGTAAGGAATCGCAGCATATTCGCTTCAGTAATGCCTCAAAAGACTCACGATTCTACCGGACGCTTTGCCATGCGTAAAGCAGCTGCCCTGGCAAAATACTGTGTGTTAACCGTTGACGTTACCCATAGCCGACGATACGCTGTCGAAGCGCTCACTCGCATAATGTCAACGCTCGCACCCAAAATGCCTCAGCCCTCCAAGCCCTCCGTATTTCCTTTTGTCATCAGCACCATCAAAAGAATCCTTTTGTCCCTCCAGGACTATGCTCTTCTGTTTGCCGACACGATCGCAAAGGCCCTCTCCCCGCCCATTTATTTCGGAGACCTTGTCGAGCAGATGGACCTCATCGGCGTGGGCTCATTGCCCATTATTTTATTGACCGGCTTTTTCATCGGCGGCGTCATGGTTCTCAATACTGCTGCGCAGTTTCAGCGATTTGGCTCAGCTTCGCTCACCGGTGTGGTTGTTTCGCTGGGGCTGGTCCGCGAATTGGGCCCGGTCATCGCCGGCCTGCTGGTAACCGGGCGCAACGGCTCGGCCATTGCCTCCGAGCTTGGCTCCATGGTGGTCACCGAGCAGGTGGACGCCATGCGGGCGTTGGGCACAGACCCGGTTCGCAAACTTGTGGTGCCCCGCGTTTTGGCGACCCTGATCGTCCTCCCGCTGCTCACCGCCATTGCCGATTTGGTTGGCCTTGTCGGTGGAATGATCGTATCGCGCTTCACGCTGGCGCAAACCGCCGCGCAATTCTGGAATCAGGCCATCCAGGCGCTGGAGTTTGGCGACCTCGTTCAGGGAATGATCAAGCCCATCATCTTTGCCCTGATTATCTCGACAATTGGTTGTTTCTACGGCTTGCGCACACGCGGCGGCACGCAAGGCGTTGGCCGCTCCACGATTTCTGCTGTGGTGGTCGCATCCATTTCGGTGATTATGGTGGATTTCTTCCTTGGCAAGCTCCTGCTCTACTACTTCGTTTCATGATTCGCGACGCGCGCTTTCTTGTAAGCCAATTCAACGTTTTTATCTATAATCAGAATCAGCTCTTGGAATAAATGGCCAAACGCGCAACCTACGAAGCCGTGCCCGGCGAGCCGCTGATTCGATTTGAAGGCGTCAGCATTGGCTTTGAAGCTGCCGACGTGTTGCGCGACATCACTTTCGAAGTCAACGCCGGCGAAACCAAAGTCATCCTCGGTGAAAGCGGCTCTGGCAAAACGGTTCTCCTGAAACTTGCCGCTGGTCTGCTGCGCCCCAATTCGGGCCGTGTCATCATCATGGGCCACGATCTCACGTATATGAAGGAAGTGGACCTTCTCGATTTTCGCCGCCGCATCGGCTTCGTTTTTCAGGAGGGAGCGCTCTTCGATTCTTTGAATGTCGCCGACAACGTCTCTTTTCGCCTTCACGAAGAGTGCCGGCAGCCGCAAGAATGCGAAGCCCGCATCCGCGAGGCTCTGCGCTTCGTCGAAATGGAGCCCGCCTACGCTAAATTTCCCGACGAGCTTTCTGGTGGAATGCGCCGCCGCGTTTCCATCGCCCGCGCGCTGATCGATCAGCCGCCGATTGTCTATTACGATTCGCCGACCGCCGGACTTGATCCCGTCACCAGCCAGACCATCATCACGTTGATTCTCCGTCTCCGCGATCTGAACGGCGTCACTTCGCTGCTCGCAACCCATCGCCTGCAAGACGCCTTCGGCCTCGCCAATTTCGTCTTCGAGCCGGGCGCGAATCGCGTATTGCCCATTTGGGAAGATGCGGATGGCCGCCATGTTGCTCCCACCAGCGTCCTCGTTCTTCGCGACGCTAAAATTTATTTTGAGGGAGAGACTACCGAGTTGCTGAAGTCCGCGGATCCTTATCTCCGCCGGTTTTTGGATTGAGTCAGGAGTGAGTCATTCGTCGCCGGTATTGCATCTCGAAGATGTGCGCACCAAAATGGTCTTGAATTCGCTAGCGATGAGAGGAGAAAGATAAATGCCGCAAGGAAAACAGGTCACCTGGGCGGAACTTCGCGTCGGTGTGTTCGTTCTCGTGGGATTGGTAGTTCTCGCCGTCGCCATTTTTTACGTCACCGGAGTGAGTTTTTGGGGTGCGAAGCTCTCGCTCAAAACCTATCTTCCCGATGTTTCTGACCTGCAGACAGGCGCGCCCGTCACTCTAAGCGGGGTCACCATCGGCAATGTCAAAACGATGCGCATTAACCCCAATCCTTCCAGCGTGAATCAGGGCGTCGAGATTGATATGAGCATTGACAAGAGGTATCAAAAATTTATCCGCACGGATGCCCAGGCCAGCTTGGCCACCTCCGGGCTTTTGGGCAACAAATACGTCACCATCTCTCGCGTTGTCACAGGCTCGGAAATTCAAAACGACGGTACGATTCCCGGCGTGCCGGGAAGAGACATCACCGAGATGGTCGAGCGCGGCGTGTCTCTCGAGACCAACTTGGGCGACATCCTCAATGACGTGCGCCGGGGAAAGGGCACTCTCGGCAAATTTATCTATGATCCATCGCTGTACAATCGCTTCAACGAAACAGCGTCTAAAGCGGAAGCTCTTGTGTCCAACGTGCAGGCGGGGAAAGGTTCTATCGGCAAATTGGTGGTTTCGGATGATCTCTACAACAGGCTCGACGCCACCGCCGGCCATCTCCAATCTGCTAGCGCGGCCATCGATTCCAAGCGGGGAAGTCTCGGCAAGCTGATCTATGACCCCGCATTTTATGACAAAACCAGCGCCTTCCTCGACAATTCCAACGGGCTGCTGGCCGGCATTCGCGCCGGACACGGTACCATGGGCAAACTCGTCACAGACGACACGCTCTTCACCAATCTTCGCGACGCATCCGTCAACATCAAAGATCTGACCGGCAAAATGAACAGCGGTCAGGGCACCTTCGGCAAATTTTTCACCGATCCGCAGCTTTACGACAACATGACCGGCCTTACCGGAGACATGCGCCTGCTTATCGGCGACTTTCGCAAGAACCCCAAAAAATTCCTGCAAATCAAGCTGCACATCTTCTGAGCGTCCTTGGTTTTCGTAGGTGCCGATTATTTTCATCGGCCCGTTCTGCGTTTTGTCATCTCGAACCCGTCGCGCTCTCCGCGAAGGGCGGTGAGGGACCTGCTGGTGTCGTCGTATCGCTCTTGTTGGGGCGGGGCGTCGGGTGCCCATCCTGCCTGCCCTGAGTGCATCGGCGAAGGGTGGTTTGCCTGCTGCAATTCTTGGCGAAATTTCGCGCGCGTACTACTATATGGCTGCTTCCGTGTCCTTAACTCGGAGCCCCTAACGCACCATGCGTTTTGGAAAGCGAGGCCCATGCTCATGGCAACAATGATCTCAACATTCCGCAATCAATCCGTTCGCTCTGCCGCATTGCCCGCAGCCTGCCTTTTGCTGCTTGGCATCTTTACCGCGCCCCAGCTCGACGCGCAAACTCCGCATCCCGCAACCCGCGGCGCTTTCGAAGTCACCTCGCTGCCGGGACGCAAGCTTTACGCGCAACCGGACGACGCCTCGGTAATCGCCGCGCGCAAAAAGCTCGCGGCCGACCCAAAAAACGTAAGCCTCATCCTCGCCCTTTCTCAGGCCCAGGCAGGCAGGCGGCAGTACCGCGAAGCCATCGCCACCTGCACCAAAGGCCTCGCCTTCGCTCCTAAGAATGCTGATCTATACATCGAGCGCGGCCATCGTGAAGTCGGCCTCCGCGAATTCCGCGCCGCCGAACGCGACCTCGCCCGCGCCGCCTCGCTCGACCCGAAAAAGCTCGACGCCTTCTACCATCTCGGCCTCGCGCATTATTTTCAAGGTCAATTCGCCGCCGCCGCGGACTCTTTTCGCAAAGCCCTGGCGCTTGCGAAAACCAACGACAGCGTCATCGACTGCTCCAACTGGCTCTACGTTTCCTTGCGTCGCGCCGGCCGGCCCGCCGAAGCAGCGCAAGTTCTCAAGCGCATTACTCCCAGCATGAAAAACACCGAGCCGCACTTGCTCTTTTATCTGCGCCTCGAGCGTTTTTATCAGGGCGCGCTAACCGAACAAGCCGTCTTGCCGCTCAAGCCTGCCGACCCCAATGACACCGAGGCCGAGCTCGCTTTCGACACCGTCACCTACGGCGTCGGCAACTGGCACCTCTACAACAATCACGATACGAAACGCGCCACCGCGCTTTTCCGCGAAGTCGTCACCGGCAACGCCTGGAACGCCTGGGGCTTCGTCGGTTCCGAAGTTGAATTGGCGCGCATGCGCACCTCGCACGCTCGCTAGTATCAGTTTCAGCCGCTTTCTAAATGCCTGAGTAGCAGATCTTTGATTTGAAACGGCTTTAATACCCGCCGTCTTGACTCTCAATTCACAATAATTCACTGGACGTGTATGATTCTAGTGTGAAGATTTTGGCTAGGACCCGCGTCATCAGCGTCTTCATCCTTCTTATCCCCTTAACGGGATGCTTGGGATGGGGTGACATGTTTGCCCCTAAGCGGCCCATAGCTGGCGACTACTTCTTGATGCAAGGTGACACGTCGGAGGGTTTATACCTCTTTGTTCGCGGGAACGACTCCAGCGTCACTGGTAATCTTCATCGGATCGGATGGAATCACCAGTACATCATCTACACAGACGATAATAAGCCAATCAAATGGAACGTCATTGTGGTGAAAGAACACAGCCAATTCACGATTAACGAGATTCAAAGGGCACACGATTCTAGATTCCAGGAAATCGTTATAAGTTCCTCGCCGAAAGCGTGGGAAAGAGCAAAGAGCCAAAATTCAAACTGAACCAACGCAGGCTCACACGCGAGATTGTGCCTGCGCGCTCTCCCCGTTCATTTCAAAGTTCCTGGTTATACCTCCCGGATGGGGCCGGGATACGCTGCCAGTTTCTCATCGTTCGTTAGCAAGGTGATTCCTTCGACGACCGCCTGGGCGACTAATACTCGGTCAAAGGGATCCTTGTGCTTGGGCGGAAGCTGCTCAATCTGGATCACGTGCTCGCTGGTGATCGGAAGCTCGCTATAACCGTTATCCAGCAGCGCCCGCCGCAACACACGCGGATCGACGCGGAAGTCTTGTCGTCCGAGGCCGCGTTTTATCGTAATCTCCCACAGGCTGGCCGCACTGAACATGACCTCGTTTTCACGGTCTTCGATCAAAGTCCGCGCGGATTTAGGAATGCGCTTCGGTTCACTTGCGGCCCAGAGCAGCAGATGAGTGTCCAACAGTAACTTCACCGTCTACCGCCGAAACGCCGCTCGATTTCTTCGCGGCCCATCGTGTTGAAGTCATCGGGAACCGAGAACTGTCCGCGCAAAAAGCCAAGCCGCCGGACCTTTTTGTCAGACGGGGCGTCAAGCGCGGTGACCTTGACCATTGGCTTACCGGCCTTGGCAATGATGAAGGGCTTGCCTTCGGCGGCTTCATCGACCAGACGGGACAATTGAGTCTTGGCCTTATGAATGTTTACGGTCGTCACTGGTCGCTCCTCGATTGAACTAAGTTCACTTAGTTTAGTTTATCAACCAGAGTGATGTCAAGGCATGGGAGCGAAGCCGTGCTGGCGGACTCGAAGCGCTGTCCCGATAACCCGCTGGAAAAATGGTTTGCTTGCCTTACTTCTTCTCGCGGGGTTTTAGTTCGAGCGCGGCGGAATTCATGCAGTAGCGCAGGCCCGTGGGCGCCGGACCATCCTCAAACACATGCCCGAGGTGCGCTCCGCATTTCGAACAGCGCGCTTCCGTGCGCACCATCCCGAAACTCGCATCTTTGCGCTCCTCGATTTTGCTCGCATCGGCAGGCTGATAGAAACTCGGCCAGCCCGTCCCTGACTCGAACTTCGTCGAGGAATCGAACAGCGGCTCGCCGCAACAAACGCAGTGATACGTCCCCTCATCATGAGTGTCCCAATACTTGCCGGTGAAAGGCGGCTCGGTCCCCGCCTCGCGCGTCACGTGATACTGCTCCGGCGTGAGCCGCCGCTTCCATTCCGCCTCGTTCTTCGGCATCTTTTCCGCCATGAATCATGTCCCCTTTTGAAGTAAAGACTTGCGCCGCGCTTGCCTGCGCCACGATGCAATTTTAGCCCACTTTCCTGCGCCTGTACCGGATCTTCCTTCGCTCCGCTTGAGAATTTTCCCGCCGCTCACTGTATAATCATTTCCGCGCCGGAGTGGCGGAACTGGCAGACGCGTTGGACTCAAAAAGCAAAACAGGTTTTTTCTAACAGCTTACGATTCAGCCAAATACAAGCGTTTTCTTTGAGATGGCCTTTTTCTGCGTATGCTCTAGTTAGCTGGTTTTTGCTGATTTTGATTTGCGTTAGTCAAAGTTATCTATGATTGTGTCAAATGAGTTTTTGCATTTCCCTCTGTTCTTCTATTTGACTACCTCCTCGGTTAACCTCCACGCGTGAAGCGACCTGCAATTCGGTGTAGAACGCATGCAGCCGTTTTTCATCCAACACCCTTCTTTCCCCTCTTGGTGGCGGAGTCGACTGCGGCAGGCCATTGTCCTCCAGCACTTGATTGAGCGAAGGCAATGCCCGCGTCCGTCCGTGTCCATACCGGGAAGACCGTGGAGTTCCCCGAGGAACTCCGCCGCCGTGCGCCCGGCCTCCATCTGCTTGAGCGCTCCGATCATCTCCACTTCCGATTACTTTCGCGTGGACATCTTTCCCCCTCTCCGCAAATGCGAAAATCATATACACTTCTGCGCAGATTTAGGGGAGAAGATCACCATGCCGCGCTGTTCGCTCCTTTGGGTGACTGCTCCTTGATGTATTTCGCCATTATCCGCAACAGGTCTGCGTTTGACATCGGCTGCCACCCATGCGGCTTCATCGGTCTGCCGTAAACAAATGTCGCGTCCGCTGGAGGGTCCTTCTCGCTGTCAAGCTGCTCCTGCATCCCGTAGACGGCCAGATTCAGATAAAACGTGTCCATGTCCCCTACGTACACGTGAATTTTTCCGCGCAATTCGTTTCCGATTTTCGGCCAGTTTTCCTTCAGGTAGTAAGTAAGATCGTAGCCGTGCTCACGCATATAATCGGCCACCTGGCGGTCGATCGAACCCGTCAGCAGGTTATAGAGAGGCACTGGATATCCGTCGCTCCCGACCGGCCCGTAAACTGCAAACCACGCGTCCACCTGCTGTCCTGAACGTCCGTGCGAACCGAGCACCGCCTCCAGCTTGCTGGCTTGTCGCTGCGTCACGGTCATCTGCCCCGAAGGCAACCGCACCTCAGGCCGCTCGGGAACAATCCAGTCGTAGCCCGGCCGATAGCCTGCCGGATAGAAGGCGTTCTGGTCCATATAAATATTGCTCATTTGCCAGCGCCGAAAGTCGACCGGATCTGGATAGAACGACCACGTTCCCCCAAAAAACTCCGGATGGAAGATTTCCAGCGCCAGCGATTCCCAGCCGCCAGTCGAGCCGCCCGACAATACCCGCGCATACGGCTCTCGGATTATTCGAAAGTGGCGCTCCACATACGGAATTAGTTCCTTCACAAGCGCGTCCCCGTACGGCCCGTTGTTGGCCGAATTCACCGCGTAGGAGTCGTCGAAGTACGGCGTCGGATGTTGAAACGTTACCACGATCATCCGCGGAAAATTATCCGAAATCCACGCCTGATAGAGCTGGTACCCCCACATCATATGCTCCCGGTACATCCGCTCGAGTACCGGATTCGGCCTTCGTAGGAATTGCCGGTGTAATCGTTTCGTCATCTCCGGCGTCGGCGGGGTCGTCCGGAATCCCAGTGGGTTCTCCAGCGAGAAATGCCCCTGCTCGTAGAGCACCGGATAGCGCACTGTCGGATGGCTGTCGTAGCCCTTCGGCAGCAACACCGTTGCTCCCAGATAAATCGGCCGGCCCCAGAATTTCGTCAGCATGGGGCTCTGAATCTTGATGTGCTTCACCCACTCGGTCTCCGGCGGCACGCGCACCGGAGGGATCACTTGGTTCAGGCTCAGCTTGATGTCGTAGCCCGCTGGATCCAGGTAAATCCTCTGCACCGCGCTGTAGAGATTCCCGGGCGAACTGTTGAATTGTTGCCCTTCCCACTGGTCCATATGCGCCCAAATCGTGTGTCCGTCGGCGCGATGGAATTCGCTGTAGACGTTCACCAGCGCCTGCACGTAATAGTAGCCGGCGGGAATGTCTCGCAGGCTCGCGGGGGGATAGCCAAGAGTCGATGAATCGATGACCGAAATCTGCCCTGGCTCCCAGTCTTTCACGCCTTTCCCGAAGAAAGGCGAGGTCAGCTCGTCCACGCCCGACTGGAACCGCGGCTCGACCTCGTTGCCGTGCGCGATGAACACAAATAGCCGCCCCGTGATGCTGCCGGAATGAACCGAAACGGGAAATGAAATTTCAAACCGTGGCCCCGACTGCGCCTGCGGTCCAAGGACGAAAACCAAGAAACAGAATACGATTGCGGCGAATTTCGATCGCACCGTCCCCTCCTGAGCCTTTCTGACGCGCGCGATTTTGTATCCGCAACCGCCGCGAAGTCAATCCGCTCGCGACTCAAACGAAGCACGTGTGTGCGCCGTCACAGAAAAGTTCAAAAATTAAAAAATCCCTTGACAGCGCAGAGGTTAAGGAGTATTTGCCCTCAAAGCAGATAAAAGCGCACGACGACCGTGTAGATGCTGTTGCGGTCGGTTCGGATCGCAACCACAGAGAAGCGCAGCTGTTTTGCCTTAGGTGAAGTCATAGCACGGGGTGGGCTGTGGCCGATGGGACGAGAGGCATTTGGGGTGTTGACCTTCCGTCTCGGCTTAAAAAAGGGGAAACCAATGCGTGATCGCGAAATGAGTACGGGAGCGGAGTGTAAGCCTACAAGCGCCCAATCGCTCGGAGGGACATGGCTCATCAGGCGCTGGCAATGGGCCGTGGCCGGCTTGGTCCTCCTCACGCTCGTCACGACGGTGGCACGCGCGCAAACCGCCAGCTCCCTGAACGGCAGAATAGTCGATCCGTCAGAGGCCGCGGTGCCCGGCGCGAAGATCACTCTGACCAGCAACACCACCGGGTTGGTACGCACAACGATCAGTAACGCCGAAGGGCTCTACCAGTTTTTTGCGGTACCACCGGGAAACTACAGCTTGCAGGTGACCGCTTCCGGATTTTCCAAATACCTGGCGCAACATATCATCCTGCTGGTCAGCACCCCTTCCACGGTCAACGTCACTTTGGGTCTGGCGAATGTGACCTCGACCGTCGAAGTCCACGGCAACAGAGTACCGCTCATCAACCGCACCGATGCATCCTTAGGCAACGTGATCCAGGAGCAGCAGTTGGCGGAACTTCCCATTGCCGGCCGGGACGTGGCTAACCTGCTCAGCCTGCAAGCCGGCGTTGTCTTCATGGGAAGCCAGCTCAATACTTCGATTACCGACACGCGCAGCGGCGCGGCCAATGGCCTTCGCAGCGATCAAAACAACCTGACCCTCGACGGCGCCGACATCAATGATGTGAATAACGGCTTTGCTTTCACCGGCGTGCTGAATGTCCCCATCGATTCGGTCCAGGAATACCGCGTGACCACCGCCAACGCCGACGCTACTGCGGGCTATTCCAGCGGCGCACAGGAAGTCATGGTCACCAAATCCGGCACGAACGCCTTTCATGGTTCCCTTTACGAATACAACCGCAACACCATGTTCAGCGCCAACGATCCATTCCTAAAGGCGGCGCAGTTGTCCAGCGCGCAACCAAACAAGGCGCCTGAGCTCAAGCAGAATTTTTTCGGCGGCACAATCGGCGGGCCCATCCTGCACAATCGTTTATTCTTCTTTGCTAACTACGAAGGCCGGCGCGACGCCGTCGGCGCAAGCGAGCTGCGGCTCGTGCCCACCACGACTCTTAAGGACGGCATCATCGAATACCAGTGTGCCAATAGCGCCAAATGCCCCGGTGGAACCGTCACGGGTATAAGCGGCACGTCCTACCCAGTCGCTGCTGGCAATTTTGCGCTGGACCCTGCGCAACTCCAGGGCATGGACCCCAATGGAATCGGGGCCGACTCCACCGTGCTATCCATGCTGCAGCAGTACCCGAATCCAAACGACGCCACCGTGGGCGATGGCCTGAATATCGAAGGTTACCGCTTCTCTTCCAACCAGGATTCCCGATACGACACATTCATCACTCGGCTCGACTACCACATTACCAGCACCGGTTCGGAGACCGTGTTCTGGCGGGGGCAGACACAGAATAACAGGCTGCCCGGGGTGCGGTTGTTTCCCGGTCAGACACCAGAGACCACGCTGCTCGACGGCAGCAAGTCCTCGATATTTGGACTGACCTCGGTGATTTCGCCCACAAAGGTGAACACATTCCACTGGGACTTAATCCGCCAGGCCGATACGAATGCCGGCGCTTCGCTTCTGCCTGCGGTGATCCTGTCCGGCGTGAGCCAATTCGTCCCGACCACCCGCTCGACGTCCTACATCGTTCCTGTCAACGAGCTGAATGACAACCTGAACTGGGTTCACGGCAACCACGCCTTCAGCTTCGGCACTAACCTGTTCCTCATTCGCGATCACCGCATCAGCTATGCCAAATCCTTTTCCGACGCGTCAATGAATTTGGCCTATTTGAACACCACCGGCATCATCTGCACCTCCAACCAGTCCAGCCCGCTCAACCCCGCCAACAATGGCTTTCCTGCCGTGGACCACAATTTCGGCTGCACCGGCTACGATCCATCGGCCATGCTGCTATACGGCATCCTGGCCGAAGGTGATGGCTTCTACAACTACACTCCCTCGGGCACCGCTCTTCCCCAAGGCGCTGCCGTCCATCGCGATTACGCACTCAACGATTACGAATTCTACGGCCAGGACGCCTGGCATGTTACGCCCAACCTGACCTTCACTTATGGCCTGCGCTACGTCCTCGAAGCCCCGCCATACGAAACCAATGGCGCGGAGGTCCTTCCCTGCGTTTTGACCGCGAGCAACACCTGCTCGGGTCAGTACCTCAGCGATTGGATGCAAAAATCCGGTGAGCTTGCCAAACAAGGGTTGCCCGCCATTAATGCCGGTGAACTAGGGTTCTTCTTGGGCGGACCGAAAAATCACGGACCGGGCTTCTGGAATTGGGACTACAAAGATTTCTCGCCGCGCCTGGCGGTGGCTTGGTCGCCGGACACCGGCGGGGGATGGCTTTCGAAGATTTTCGGCCGCAAAAACCAGTTTTCGATTCGCGGCGGGTACAGCATCGTCTACGACCACTTTGGGATGCCCATCGTCAACACGTTCGATCAGAACGGCTCGTTCGGATTGACCAGCGTCATCGGTAACGCCGCGGGAGCCAGCGGTAGCACGGTCCAAGCCCTGCCTCGTTTCACCTGTCCCACCTGCCTGCCGCCACCATGCCCCTCCCTCGGGGCGCCCGGCTGCATCCTCGAGACCGCGCCACCAGGCGGCTTTCCCGTCATTCCGAGCAACTCGAACTTCGCTATCAACTGGGGTTTGGACTCGTCGCTCAAAACCCCTTACGCTCACGAGTTCAATTTGACTCTCACCCGCGAATTCGGCCACAGCTCCTCCTTGCAAATCGCCTACGTCGGAACGGTAGGCCGCCGCTTGCCTATGCAGGTGGATGAGGCTATGCCGACCGACCTGACCGACCCAACGAGCGGAACGGATTACTTCAAAGCGGCCACAATGCTGTCCCAGGAAGTTGCGCAGGGTTTGCCGACTTCCCAGGTTCAGCCCATTCCCTACTGGGAGAATCTGTTCCCCAGCTGGAGCAGCATCACGCAGAGCTATTTGGATGGGCAGAAACTCAACTGTATCGGTGACGACGATCCCGGCGCGCTCACCGCCACGCAGGCCATTTATGATTTTTGGGCTTGCAACCTGCACAATGAGACGTTCAATCTCTTTATTCTGGACACACCCAGCGCGGTTTCCGGGTACTCCATCCCCAACAGCAAGTTCGGCCCGTACGCCTTTTTCCACGACCAGTTCAGCTCCCTTACCGCTTGGAGGAACATCGGCACCTCCGACTACAACGCCCTGCAGGTGACTTACAACGTCCGTTGGAACGATAATCTCACGAGCCAGTTCAATTACACTTTCTCAAAGTCCCTCGACGAAGTTTCTGACGCGGGCCGGGTCGGCGCCTGGGAGGGCAGCGGCGGCACGGGGAACGACAACAATGGCGGCGGGATCGTGATCAACACCTGGGCCCCGTTAAGCCTGCGCGGTCTCTCCAGCTTCAACGCTTTCAACCAAATCAATGCCAACTGGGTGTATCGCCTGCCGTTCGGTCGAGGCCAGATGCTGGCCCAGGACGTCAGTCCATGGCTGAACCAATTGGTTGGTGGTTGGCGGTTCTCGGGGCTATTCCGCTGGACCACCGGATTCCCCACGTCGGTCGACAACGGTGGCTTCTGGCCGACCAACTGGAACATCGAGGGTCTCGCCATGCCCGTCGTTAATGGCCAGCTCCCTAAAGTGGTTAACCACGGTGCCCAGATTTTCGCGGATCCTGTCGCCGCCCAGAATGCCTTCCGTCACAGTTGGCCGGGAGAATCGGGCACACGAAACGAAATCATCGGTGACGGGATGTTCGACATCGACACGGGCTTGACCAAGGACTTCTCGCTGGGCGAGACCCGCAAGCTGGAATTCAGCTGGCAGACTTTCAACGTGACCAACTCGGTCCGCTTTAACGTGCAAACCGCTATGCCGGGCCTCGGCGAGACTGCCAGCCAGTTCGGGCGATACACTTCCACCATGACTCAGCCGCGATTCATGCAGTTCGCCCTGCGTTTTGCTTTCTGAGGGGCGACGAGTACGGCTCGCGGCGGGCAGGGCCCCTCCTAAGGTCCTGGAGCGTCGTCGAGAGGTACCCCATAGATGACCCATTTTGATTCCGGGGGAATCGTAAATTTTCGTTGGTCGTCCGACGGCAAGCATCTCGCCGTTATTCCTCACCAACGCTGCGACGTTGCGAGTCTCACTTGGCGGGGTCGCTGCTGGCGAGCCCGGCAGCGAGGTCGAGAGCGGAGTGTCAGTCCTTGAAATCCCGGGAAGCAGAAGCTATCTGTTGAAAGGATTTGAACAATTCATCCGTCTGGTGACTATATTTAGCGTGGTAAGTTCTCTCGCCTCTACTGAGTCTTACCGAATTCTCGTCACGGCTGTCCGGATCGTTGGCAATTCGGAAATTACACGATTGAACGGGCTATGCGGACGACGCTGGTGCTGGGGACTGGTGCGAACATCGCCATCTCGGCTTGACCGACAGCATCCTGCTGACGGCAGGAGAAAGACGCGAGGCTGTCCCGAAGGATCGGGGTCTGCACTGCTGGCTGAGCGACAGGTTTAGAGTTGGGGCAAACCTAACGATTTGCGGTAGCGGCGATATTCGGCGGCGGGCATTTGGACGAGGACGGGATGCTGGCGGGGATCGAGCCAGCGAAGCAGGAGACGGATGTTGGATTCGGTCATCGCGGTGCAGCCGACGGTGCCGTGGGACTGGTCATGCCAGATGTGAAGGAAGATGCAGGAGCCGGCTCCGGGCTTGGCTGGGTCGCTATTATTTGCGACGAAAACGCCGAACCGATACCCGCTGATGCTGCGCATTTGTTCCGCACTGTGCCAATCCTTAGCCACTTCTGAGGAATCGACAAGCGTGTTGTAGCGTGTCGAGCGGGAGTCATCGGGGCAGACAACCGTCGGAGTGAGGATGCGGAAGGGCAAGCGAGTATTCGTTTTTGAAAAGCCGAAAGCGTACGGAAGAGCGAAGATGCCGGCGGGCGATTTGCCGTCGCCTTCGCGCTTGACGGGTTCGTCAGGAGCGGGGTAGATGGGGATGAGGCCGAGACCCCAAGCGAGGCCAGTTTTGCCAACAACGACGTGGAAGCTGGGACCGACTTTGTTGTAGCGGCGACCGTGCCAATCGAAACGTTGGGCGACGCCCTGGACGGCGTCCCAATTTTTGGTGGTGACGACGATAAGTTGTTTGTGCTGGGCGGGAACGAACGAGAGAAAAGCGACGACGATAGCGAGAAAATTCATGCGGCCTCCGTTTCGGCGCGAAACCGAAGGGATTGGCGCCCAGGGCAGAGTATATAGCGGGGTTCAACTTAGGCAAAACAGTTCGCTCAGAGAAATGCGAAGGGTCCTTGCAATTTTTTTGGTATTGATCAGTGCGAGCGAATATACGAGCGGCGGTGCAGAGGCATTGAACGAAGACGTTGTCAAGCGACACTTCTGCGGCCCAGCGCTCTGAAGCGGTCCGGTGGAGAAAGTCTAAGAGGGCGCTCCTGTTGAGAGTGGCCCAGGTACACGGCGATCTTGCATTCGCAGCCGGATTGCTTCCCAATTGTCGGCTAACCTGAAGTAATCCGTTTCATTCGTCACGCGGCCCATTGGCGGCGATTCTTCCGCTGTTCCCTCGCCGCCCCCAACTTCCGATCCCCGCTCAGCTTGAATCTCTTGCTGATGCCCGGCGAGCATGTCTTCGGCGTCATGTAGCCGATGGCGCAAGCTCTTTTGGTGTCCGCGTGGAGAAATCTTTGGTACTCTGCGTAGTGATCACACTCAAGTAAAAGCAAAGTACAGACAAAGCAACCGAAAATAAACAATGCCCGTTGTGCTAAACTTCTGAAAACAAACCGCGCCGGAGTGGCGGAACTGGCAGACGCGTTGGACTCAAAATCCAATGGTGCTTAGCATCATGAGGGTTCGACCCCCTCCTCCGGCACCATCTTTTTTCTTCGTAAATTTTTCACCGCGCCCCTTTTTCGCAAAATAAAACCACCGTACCAGCAATTTCCAGCTTTTGTACCATTGCTTGCTATCCCGCCTCCCATTACTCTCGCTCTTGATGAATCCTCCAGCTCCCGCACGACAGAGTCGCGCACAGCGCAGAAGCAAGCGCCTCCGCCTCACGATTCCAGTTGAAGTCACAGCCTTCGACGGAGATACCGAGCTTTTCCGCGAATCAGCGCGCGTGCAATGCGTCAGCGCTCACGGCGGGCTGGTCATTCTGAATGCAAGCGTCGCAACGGGCCAAGTCCTTCGCCTGATTAACCGCCACACTCAGGAGCATCAGGACTGCCGCGTGGTAAACGTCGAGGCCGCCGAGGACAACAAATGCGCCGCCGGCGTCGAATTCCTTCGTCCCGCCGGCAATTTCTGGCAAGTCTCTTTTCCGCCGCTCAATGGGCGCCTCGTCAGAGTCCTCCAAAACTAAACACGCAGGCTAGCCTTCTAACCTCCCCCTTCCCGCCACCAACATCCAGTTCTCAAGTACAGGTGAGCACCTGAACACACTGCCGCCAAGTACTATTCAGCTTTTCCCTTACAAATGGTGAAATTTCTCTCGGCATGGAAAACGAGTCTTCATCGAAGGCCTCTGAAGGCCTTCCCGAAAGTTCGCATCCGGATGGATCTAGCGACGCCTGGCTCGCTCACGCCGACGAAATCCGCAACGGCCTCAAGCGCCTCGATCGCAAGCAATGGTGGATGTGGTCTTCCGCCGTTTCGATTATTCTTTTGCTGACCATCGGCATGGCCTCGTTTTCTTTTCCGTCCTTGATGAACGCGGACCCGGGCACCTACTCCTTCTTTTTGTCGCAGGCCGTTCGCGGACTGATCGCCCTGGTCCTCCTTTTCAGCGTCTACACGATTTATCAGCAGTATCTCATCAACCGCATTCGCACCCAGCTCGCCGATCAGATGGATTCTGTCGCCAAAGTTGAAGTGCTGACGCAGGAAGTCTACAAGCTGGCCGTGCTCGATCCGCTCACCGGCCTTCACAATCGCCGCGCCGGCGAACAGCGCCTCACCGAGGAAATTGCTCGCTCGCGCCGTCACGCTCGTCCGCTTACTGTGATTCTTCTGGACCTCGATAACTTGAAGCAGTGCAACGACCGCTTCGGCCACGAAGGCGGCGACGACATGCTTCGCGCTTTTGCTCTGCGCCTCACGCGCGCTATTCGCGGTTCGGACATGGCCGTGCGCCTCGGCGGAGACGAATTCATGGCCATTCTTCCAGAATGCCGCGCCGACGAAGTGCGCCACGTCATTTCGCGTCTCGAGAATTTGCAGATTGAATGCGCTGGACAAAAAATCTCCGTCAGTTTTGCGCGCGGCTGGGCCGACTATCAGCCCGGCGAGTCCGCGCAGCAGCTCCTCAAACGCGCCGACGATGCCCTCTACGCCAACAAGCGCTCCAACAAGGAACCCGGCGCGAAGCGCGTCAGCTTCCCGCTCCCCCAACCCGCCCGCTAGCCATTTGATTCGACCGTTCGACTCCGTTTCGTTCCTTATTTTCTAGCTGGCCACAAATCATTAGCCTCTTAGCACCTGCCTTTTCCCTTGACAGCTTAGGAGAGCCGTCGTACCTTCCTAACCATCTTAGGAGGGCAACCGCATGCCTGATCAAGCGCAACTCCTCCCCGGCACGCTGGACCTGCTGATCCTCAAAGCTGTATCGCTCGGGCCGCTTCACGGCTACGGCGTGCTGCTGCGCATCGAGCAAATTTCCCATGGCGCTCTTCTGGTTGAACAGGGCGCGCTTTATCCTGCGCTTTTCCGCCTGGTGCGCCAGGGCTTGCTCAAGGCTAACTGGGGCGTTTCCGAAAACAACCGCCGCGCCAAGTTTTATGAGCTCACTTCCGCCGGCCGCAAGCGCCTTCGCCAGGAAGAGGAGGGCTGGAATCGCCTCGCCGCGGCCATCGCTTCCGCCTTGAAAGCCCAGCCGGAGGAAATATGAAGCTTGTCTCTGCCCTGCATTCCGGCAAGTGCTTGCTCCAAATCACATTCCTCGCTGGATGCTGCTCGCGTTGCGCTAGGAACGAGGAAGGTAGCGCAGAACCGCGCCTTTCGCGAATCTGCCGTTTTTGCGCGAATAGGAGGAACCCATGAAACTCGTTGCCGCCCTTCGTTCTTTTGTCTCGACGCTATTTCGTCGCGCGCGCGTGGAACGCGAGATGGACGAAGAACTTTGCGCGCACATCGCGAATCGCGCCGAAGATCTGGTTCGCTCCGGTGTCGCTCGTCCGGAAGCGGAACGCCGCGCCCGCATCGAATTCGGCGGCTACCAAAAATACAAAGAGGAAATTCGCGAATCCCTCGGCGCCCACTTCATTGAAACTTTGCTGCAAGATATTCGCTACGCCCTGCGCATGCTGCGCAAATCCCCGGGCTTCACCGCCGTCGCCGTACTCACGCTCGCCCTCGGCATCGGCGCCAACACCTCCATCTTCAGCATCCTCGAAGCTCAGCTTTGGCGACCGTTGCCATTTCCCGATTCGAATCGCCTCGTCACTGTGTTGCGCACGTTCACAAAATATCCAGGGCGCTCTACGCTGTTCACCGCCCCCGATTTCCCTGACTGGCTCGCTGCCGCTCAAAACAGTTTCGCTGATGTCTGCGCTTATCAAGGCTACGACTATCACAACATGCCCGGTGCGGAAACTGCCGAGATGGTCACCGCCCGCCCCGTCTCGTCCGGCTTTTTCAAGACGCTCGGCATGCCCCCGGCGCTGGGCCGCGCCTTTCTTCCAGGCGAAGAGCAATCCGGACACGACCGCGAGGTGATCCTCCGCTACGCCTTCTGGAAAAATCACTTTGCGTCGAATCCCAAAATCATTGGCCAAACACTCGTGCTCGACGGCTCCGCGTACATCATCGTCGGAGTTGCGCCCCCTGGCCTGCGCTTGGAAATCGCCGGTGATCCCGATATGTACGTTCCTCTGGTACTTACGAAAGCAAATACCTTCAGCCGTGCCGGCACCGGCCTCGTCGTTGTCGCGCGTCTCAAACCAGGGATGTCTTTGAGCGCAGCGCAAGCGCAAATGAACGTCATCGCCACGCAACTCGCCCGCCAATTTCCCCAGCGCGACGCAAACCACGGCCTGAAAATCGAGCTGCTGCGCGACGCCTTTGCCCCGCAGCATCAAGGCCTCTTCTTTTTCGCTGGTGCAGCGGGGTTGGTTCTGCTCATCGCCTGCGCCAATGTGGCCAGCCTCTTGCTCGCTCGCGGCCTCGCTCGCCAGCATGAATTCGCTCTGCGCGCCACGCTCGGAGCAAGCCGTGCGACTTTACTTCGCCAGTTGCTGGTAGAAGGCGCGCTTCTCGGCGGAATCGGAGGCGCTTTAGGACTGCTTGTCGCGGTTTGGAGTTCGAACGCGCTCAATGCGCTCATGCCGGAGGATTTTCTGGGCCGCCACGTTGCTCCTCAACTCGACGCCCGAGTCCTCACGTTCGCCGTTGCCATCTCTATGGCCGCCGCAATCCTCGCCGCTCTCGCGCCCGGACTTTTCGCCTCTCGCGTGGATTTGAACGACGCTCTTCGACAGGGCGGGTACAGCGCTTCGAGTTCCTCCGGCCATCGCCGCCTGCGTAGCTCATTCGTGATTGCCGAAGTCGCCATTTCCGTCGTCTTACTTTTCGGCGCGGGCCTTTTCCTCAACAGCCTTGTGCGCGAAATGCAGGCCCCGCTCGGCTTCGACCCGCACAACCTGCTCTCGCTCGCCCTCACCTTTTCCGACAAGCGCTACTCCCAGCCGCAAAATCTCTGGCTCGCCGAGCAGCAAATTCTGGAGCGTGTTCGCGCCATCCCGGGCATCCAGAACGCGACACTGGCTTCCCAGATCCCGTTTGCCGGCGGCATTGGATCGAGCTTCACGATTATTGGAAAGCCTGTTCCGCCGGCGGGACAAATGCCTTACGCAATTTTCAGCAGCGTTACGCCCAGTTATTTTCAACTGCTGAAGATTCCACTGCTCGCTGGCCGCTCCTTCGACGAAAACGACACAGCGAACTCGCCGCATGTGGTCGTCGTCAACCAGAATTTCGTTGATCATTATTTGCCGGCACAAAATCCCATGGGAACGCAGCTCGACATTCAGCACGTCGGATTCGATACCTCGCTCGGCGATTTTCGCGTGCGCATCGTTGGCGTCGTTCAGAACACGCAGATGTTCGGCCCAAACGAAGACGCCTTTGATTTCATCTACGCTCCTACCGCGCAAGTCCCGGTCACTTCCCTGAACGTCTCCGTTTTTCTCGTCGCGCGCACGGCCTTGCCCACGAGCGCCATCGTCGGTCCGATTCGCCATCAAATCGCTCAGGTGGACAAAGACATTCCAATCACCCACATCGCTACCATGGACCAACGCGCGTCCGACGCGTTGCACGGCGACCGCGGGAATCTCATTCTGATCGGCATTTTCGCTGGAATCGCCCTCGCGCTCGTCGCTGTCGGCATTTTTGGCGCGCTCGCTTATTTCGTCCAGCAGCGCACTCGCGAATTCGGCATTCGCCTCGCTCTCGGATCTTCGCCGTCGCGCGTTCTGCGGCTTGCTTTGAAGCATTCCGCCGCGCTCGCCGCAAGCGGCCTCGTTCTCGGCGTCGCCTTTTCGCTTGTCCTTGGCCGCGTATTAGGAAGCGCGTTGTACCTCGTGCCGCGCCAGCATGACGGCCTCCTTTACCGCGTAAGCGTCTTCGATCCACTCACTCTCGTCTCCTCTTGCCTCTTCCTCGCCGCCGTGCTCTTCTTTGCCAGCTACATTCCCGCCCGCCGCGCCACGAAAGTCGATCCCATGGTCGCCCTGCGCTACGAATGACAAGTAGCGCAGAACCGCGCCTTTCGCGGATCTGCGGTTTTTGCGCGAGCAGGAAGAACCCACGAAACTCGTCGCCATGCCTAAGGGCCGCCGCCTCGAATGCCCCCGCAGGCGTTATGGACAGTGACAAAATTGGGCGCTTTTTCCTTGCGCCTCGTTTGTGCGCGTGCTATCGTCAGCCGCGTTAACCAAAACTAATATAGGGCGCGATGGGTGAAGGCTGAAACCGCCAACAGTTCAGGAAAACCGTCCCGAAGCAGTTATTGCCCCAGGAAAGACGCCGGAGTAGGCACAATTTCTAATCGCGGTGCAAAATTATTAGAATTTCGCGTAAGTCGCAGAAAACAAAGGCTAAGTGAATTTCTAATCGATAATTTTTGGCACTTTTCGCAGCGCGCTTCCCGCCTCGGCAGGCGCGCGTTTTCTGCCTGCGCGGCGCATGTCTATAACGCTCTCGTGACGGCTCCGGCGGTCCTATGGAGCGGCCTTCGGCTCTCTCGCGCTGCCAAGCCGCAACATCTGAAAATCCATTTGCCCAAGCGCGCTATCCGTAACATTGCCATCTCTAAACGCGCTATGTCTAACCTGATACGGAGGCCACCCAGCCGCCCGGTGACACCTCTAATCCCCGAAAAGGAGAACTCATGATCCGCGGTTTTTCGCGACGCTTCACGTGTCTCGCGCTGATTGCTGTGGCCACCGCTGCTGTATTTGCCGCGAACGTGCGCGCCGACACGCTGGAGCTGAAAAATGGCGCTGTCATTCACGGCAAGTTCGTTGGCGGCAGCGAATTCAACATCCGCTTCATGATCAAGGGGGAAGTGAAGTACTACTCGACGAAGGACGTGCTCACGCTTACTTTCGACACAAGCTACGCGCCTCCCGCGGTACCGCAAGCGGCGCCGGCCCCTGCACCAAAGCCACAGCCCACCGCGTCCGCGGCGCAAGGCTCGACGGTGACTGTTCCAGCCGGCTCGGTGATTTCTATTCGCATGATTGACAGTGTGGACTCTGCAACGAATCAGGTGGGCGATCAATTTCACGCCAGTCTCGAGAGCGACCTCATCGTGAATAACGTCGTGGTGGCGCCAAAAGGCGCGGACGTTTATGGAAAACTCGAGCAGGTAAAATCCGCGGGCGACATCAAAGGCCAGTCGCAACTGCAGCTCGGGCTTACAGGCATTCGCATCAACGGCACGATTGTTCCTATCAGCACAGGCGACTACGATGTGGCCGGAAGCTCGCGCGGGAAGCAGAGCGCGGAACGTATCGGCGGCGGGGCGGCACTGGGCGCTATTATCGGCGCGATTGCGGGCGGCGGCAAAGGCGCGGCCGTCGGCGCTGGCGTGGGAGCTGGCGCGGGCACGGCGGTGCAAGTGCTCACCAAGGGGCAGCAAGTAAGAGTGCCGAGCGAAACGGTGCTGGATTTCAAACTGCAGTCGCCGTTCACCGTTCCAGCGCAATAATTTACGGGTCCGCGCGGCGCATTAACTTTTTGATTACGCGTGCTCAACTGGGTGCAGAAAATTCTTGCGCTCGCCGGGTGTTGCTGCGTAAGATAACAGCCCGAAAAGGAGCGCGCCGTGCCCAAAGAAAAGCCCAAGGTAAACATCGGTGAAGTGATCCGTTCCTATCGTAACGATCGCGGGCTTTCCCAGGGCGACATCGAGCGCCGCACCGGCCTGCTGCGCTGCTATCTTTCGCGCGTGGAAAATGGCCACACCGTGCCGTCGCTGGAAACGCTGGCGAAAATCGCGGAAGCTATGGAAATCAGCCTGGCGGACTTTTTCCCCGGCGCGGATACCGCGCAGGACCGCGAAACGAAAAAGATTCTGGGCGAGCTTTCCGAAGAGGAAATTCGCTTCCTCGGGGACATCAAGAAATACAGCACCACGCTTACTGAGGATGATAAAAAACTGGTGCTGGCGATGATTCGCAAAATGGCCACGGTAGTTCCGCGCGCCGTTGCCGCCGCCCCGCGCGCTCGCAGCGCTACCCCTGCCTCCCACCGCTCCGGCTATTGAGCTGATTCAAATGGCTGCGCCGGTTTGTGATCTCATACGGATGACGAAATGAGACAGGCAATCTCGATCTTGGTCTTTCTTGCTTCTGTTGCGCTCCCCGGCTATCCGCAAACGAAACCCAGGAGGACTGTTTCGCAGGCAAAACTCGGTGAGGTGCTGAACTGTTTACAGGTGAAGCTCGCCTCGATTGGAGGTGGTCCTCCGCGAGGAAGCAGACGTTACTTCCTTGTCCGATACTACTACGGCGTTCTGACACCGGGAGATGACGATCCCAACGAGCTTCAGGTTGTAGTATATGCACGGCACGAGACCTCAGCGCGTCTTTATAGTGTTTACTTCGATAAGAAGGGCGATCAGCCACAAATCTATGTCGGGGAGTGGGGCGGCACGCTGAAACGCGAGAATGGAAAAATGGTGGTGGACGTGAATCCGGGCGGGTTGGGGACCTACTATCACATTAAGCATCTGCTTCGCGTAATGTCGGAGAGCCCGGTCATGAGGGTTCCGAATCGTTATGTCAGGCCTGGACCGGATGTTTGTGTCTACCAGCCGTAGTGACCGCTATCTGAAAATGAAGATCAAATCCGCGCCGAGTTATTTCTGTGGTGCGGAGGCGCCGGGGAGGGGGACGATGGCGCGGTGGACTTTGCCGCGGCCGATGATGAGCTCGCCGGCGCGGGCTTGCACTTCGAAGACCAGGAAGCGGCCTTCGTTGCCGACGAGGCGAGCGTCGGCGCGTATCGTGGTGCCCTGCGGCACGGCTTTCAGGTGGTCCACTTCGATACGCGTGCCCACGCTGATGGTTCCGGGCGGCAAATGCGGACGGACAGCTTCGGCGGCGGCTACTTCCATCATGCCAATCATCGCGGGCGTGGAAAAAATGGCGGGAAGCTCAGGATTGTAGGCCGCGATGGTCCACTGAAATTCCACGATTTTCTCGACGGAAGCTTGCAGACCTTTCGGCAAGCGCGGTAACGGAATTTGCGCGGAAGACTGACTGCGCGATGCGCCCACCTGAAGGTGGCCGCTACGAACTGCGCGCGGGCTTGTTTTTTTCTCTTTCTGTTTTCGCGGAGGGCGTTTTTTCACAATTCCTCTTCAGTGAGGGAGGGCGACGGCTCCGGAGAATGCGGAGCGTGGAGAAAATCATTGAGAAATTCGGCGAGCGTGATGCCGAACTGTTTCCACAAACGCTTTCGCAGAGTGCGGTAATCCTGCGCGCCGCTGAAAAGGTCGCGGAGCAATTCGCGGAAGGTGGCGCTGCGGCGCGCGAATTGCACCATGCGGGTGGTGACCGCGCCGCCAAGAAAAGTCCCGCGAAAAACGCGGCGCACCAGGCGCGTGGCGATTTCGAGATCGGCGACAAATTCGGAGCGCAATCGCGAGGGATAGCCGTCCGGCTGCCCGGCAATAAGGGACTGCGCGAGCAAATCGCCGGAACGCAGCGCGTAGAACAATCCCTCGCCGGTGATGGGATCGACGTAAGCAGCGGAGTCACCCGCGAGCGCCCAATTGCGCCCCACGATTTTGCGGTTGCGCAGAGTGCCGAATTGCGGAGATGGCAGCACGTGGCTGTAAAACTGCGCGCCAGCGACAGGAATTTTCTCTTCGTGGATGAAGCCGTCGAGCAGATTGCGCAAAGTCTGCGTGGTGTACTGCGCCATCTTCGCGCAAATTCCGACGGAGAGATGGTCGGTGCGCGGGAAGGACCACAGATAGCCGGACATGCGGTCCAGAAATTTGATTTTGATCATTTCTTCTTTGGCGGGAATGAAATAGCCGAGCGTGACTTCGAGGTCATTCGCGCGAAGCGGAGTGGTGCCCGGCAAAAGCTGATTGCGCGCGCCGGCGGCGAGAACTACAAAATCGGCGGAGTGCTCCGCACCGGCCGCGGTGAGCGTGACCTGTTCGCCAGATGTGTCTACGCGGGTGACGCGCGCATGATGCATAGTGCATCCGGCAGCAGTGGCGCGGTCGAGCAGCAGGCCATTCAAGATGGCGCGCGAATAGATCACCAGCGGGCGCGACATTTCGAAGCGCGCGCGATGGCCGCGGCTGGAAATTAATTCCGCGCTGTGTACTTCCTTTTTCGCCGCGGGACCGTCGAGCAGGAACGGATATTTTTCGATGGCTTTGTGAGTGAGGCCGCCGCCGCAGGGTTTTTCCCAGGCGAGATGCTCGTCAAAAAGAGAGACGTTGAACCCCGCGACGCTCAATTTTTCGGCGCAGAGAGCTCCGGCAGGCCCTCCGCCCACAATGGCAATTTGTTTCATTCGCTTGGAATCCGCGTACAGACGAGATTGCCGCGTCCGTTCAGACTCCAAAGTATAGCATCACCCAGCGCCGCGCAAACCCGATGTGCGCCTTTGGTAGCGGGCGAGCCGGTCAGCCTGCGACGGCGAGTCCGCCTCGGAATTCCTGATAGGACTTCAGGGTCACGCCGAGTCCTATGAAGGGCACGACTTCCCTGAAGCATCTGAGCTGGCCACAATCTGCCGTCACAAACAGGTCGCAATAGGGGAGGCAAACCGCCATGAAGGTGTCCGCAGCATGGGCCTTGAGAGAAGGAGCGCCCGACGGTTTGAGATAGGAGGTGTACCGTCTTACGCATAAGGCAACCATAAGGGCGTAGAAGGGCGGGCACTCGTTTAGAAATTTTCGGACGACCGCGTCGGTGGTGGCGTGTCCTGCCCCCTTTTCGTAAACGCTTCTGGCCATTGCGGCAAAAGTGCCCGCTTTGTTTAGCCGTGCCATCGACTCCGAGAAAGTTGTCGGTCGCGCTGCATCGCCTCTGGCAAAGAGACTCTCATACAGCGGCTTCACCTTCGCGTAAAAGGCCTCGAATTTGTCCTTGGTTTCCTTGTTCTCTGTCCATACCTGTTGCGAAATCTCGTCGGTCGGGTTCTCCTCGCGAGAGATTCCGTCAGCGGCCTCGGGAAATCCAACGTCGACTGAGCTCCAGTCAAACGACGAGCTTTCCTCAAACGATTTGATCAGCTTTTCCAGCAGTATGTTCTGTGGATCGATGCAATCGCCGAACGATAGAAGCCGTTGACACAGTCGAGCGAGCTGGCGTCTACGATCCAGTTTCACATTGGCGATAACCTCGGAAATGCTCGTGACTGTGAGCCGCATGTAGTATCCGGAACTCAGTCCTGCAATCAGCGCTTCTGAGTTGTGGTCGTCCGCCAAGCGGTTAATGGCGCTCGTGTCGAATGTCAGAATAGGGCGAGAATCCATTTTCTTGATTTTAGCACGAGCTATGGATTGAATCGGCGCATGGTAAAATAAGGGGTGCGAAGTGACGCGAGGAATCTCGCGCTGGGGACTTGTTGGGAAAAGTAGTCAGCGAGGAAGAATTGCTGAGCAGGGTGGCCGAAGCAAAGGCCGCTGGGCGTCGAGTTGTGTTCACAAACGGCTGTTATGACCTGCTGCATCCCGGCCACATCCGCCTGCTGGAAAAATCCCGCGAACTTGGCGACATTCTGATTTTGGCGCTGAACAGCGACCGCAGTGTGCGCGAGAATAAAGGCACGGGCCGGCCAATTATCCCTGAGGATGAGCGTGCAGAAGTGGCCGCGGCACTCGAGGCGGTGGATTACGTGGTGCTCTTTGACGAGCCCACGCCGCGGGAAATCATCGCGAAAATTTTGCCGGACGTGCTGGTGAAGGGCGGCGACTGGGGCCCGAACGAAATTGTGGGCCGCGAAGAAGTGGAAGCCGCCGGCGGGCGCGTCGTCTCGATTCCCATTGAGCCGGGATACTCCACTTCGTCCATCCTCGAACGCATTCAGAAAATTCCATCATGATTCTCCCATTGGTTGCAGAGCTGCTTGCGCGCGTGGGGCGCCGGCCGCAAGCGGAAGAAGCGTTTGACCGTTTGCGGCGCGGAGGCCGCGAGACGCGTCTGGCAGGCTTGACGGATCCCGCGAAGGCGCTGCTGGTGGCGCTGGCGGTGCAGTCTGTTTTGAAGCCGGCAATTTTCCTGGTGGAGTCGAACGAACGAGCGGACGAATTCTGTTCGCTGGCGCGATATTTTTTGCGCGCGCTGGGCAAAGCGGATGCGCGCGTGATGGTTTTTCCAGCGCATGAAGTGCTGCCGTACGATCATCAATCGCCGCATGCGGAAATTTCCGAGGCGCGCGCTTCGGCGCTGTGGCGGCTGACCAGCGGGGAAGCGGATTTGGTGATTGCTCCAATCACCGCCGCGATTTGGCGGCTGCGGGAGGCGCAATTCTACAAAAGCCTGGCGGTGACGCTGGCGCGCGGCGAGGACATTCCGCGAGAAGAATTTCTGGCGCACATCGCGAGTGTGGGCTACGAGGCCGCTGAAACGGTAGAGATGCCGGGGCAGTTTGCGGTGCGCGGCGGAATCATTGACGTTTTTCCTCCGGAGGCGGAACGGCCAGCGCGATTGGAGCTTCTGGGCGATACGCTGGAATCGATTCGCGAATTCGATACCAACACGCAGCGTTCGACCAATCCGCTGGAGCGCATCACGCTTTTGCCGCTGGCCGATTATCCGCGCAGCACGGAGCAACTGGCACGTTTGCGGGAATTGGTTGACCCGCCGCCAGATTCCGCGCGCACCGCCACATTTTTCCCTGGCTGGGAATTCGAAGCGTCTTTCGCTCGCGAGCGCGGTTCGCATTTGCTTCGGCTACGCGAAAATATTTTCGTAATCGAGGATGAGCCGGATGCATTGGAGGCGACCCTCGAAGAATATCGCGAACGCTTTGCGGAAGCATCTGCTGAAAATCCCGATGCGGCGCCGCCGGAAAATTATGTTCTGACGGAAGAAGAGTGGGCGCAGGCGCGGCAGAAGATTCCACGGCTCGGGCTGGAGCATTTGGCGACGGGAAAATCGCAGGATGAAACTCTTACGCTTCAGACGAGGCCCACCACGCGTTATCACGGAAATGTGCCGGCGTTCATGGCGGAATTGAAAGGGCGGCTGAACGCGGGCGAGCAGATTGTGCTGAGCGCGGCGAGCACCGGAGAACAGGAGCGGCTCGCGGATTTGTGCCACGAATTCGAATTGCCATTTCGCTTAGGCGAATTGGGACAGGGCGCGACGGCAGCGCGTCTGGTGGATGAATCGAGCGGAGGCAGCGTGCCAGCGGCGGTGCTGCTGCGCGCTCCGATGGAAGAAGGCGTCGAGTTTGTCGCCGCCACGCTTTCGATTTTCGGCAACTCGGATTTATTCGAGACGTTGGCTCCGGCGGCTGGGCGGGGGCGAACGCGGGCCAAGACGGCGAGCTTCTTCAGCGATTTCTCCGAACTGAAGGCGGGCGATTTTGTGGTTCACGTGGACCACGGGATTGGGCAGTTTCACGGATTGCGGCAAGTGGATGTGGACGGCGTGAAAGGGGAATTTCTGCAGCTGGAATACGCCGAGCAAGCGAAGCTGTATGTTCCGCTGACGCGGTTGGACCTGGTGCAGAAATATCAGTCGCTGGGCGGCGCGGCGCCGCGGCTGGACCGTTTGGGCGCACAAGCGTGGGAAGCGCGGAAGTCGCGCGTAAAAAAATCGGTAAACGACATGGCGGAGCGGCTGCTGAAGCTTTACGCGGAACGAAAGTCGGTCGAGGGCCACGCGTTTCCTGCGGACACGCCGTGGCAGAAAGAATTCGAGGATGCCTTCGAATTTCAGGAGACCACCGATCAAGACCGCGCCATTGAAGATGTGAAGCGCGACCTCGAACGTGCGCAGCCGATGGACCGTTTGTTGTGCGGAGACGTCGGTTACGGCAAAACCGAAGTGGCCATGCGCGCGGCGTTCAAAGCGGTTTCGGATTCAAAGCAAGTAGCAGTGCTTGCGCCCACGACGGTGCTGGCTTTTCAGCATTACGACACATTCCGGCGGCGATTTGCGGCGTTCCCGGTGAAGATCGCGATGCTGAGCCGGTTCCAAAATCCGCGCGAGCAGAAAAAGATTCTGCCGGAACTCGAAGCGGGGAAAATCGACATTGTGATTGGCACGCACCGGCTGCTCTCGAAGGACGTGAAATTTCAGGAGCTGGGACTGCTGGTGGTGGACGAAGAGCAGCGATTTGGCGTGGCGCACAAGGAGCGCATCAAGGAGATGCGCAAAAATGTGGACGTGCTGACGATGTCGGCGACGCCGATTCCGCGCACGCTGCATATGTCGCTGGTGGGGCTGCGCGATATGTCGGTGATTGAAACGCCGCCTAAGGACCGGCTGGCGATTCATACGGTGGTTGCGCCATTCGATAAGGGATTGATACGGCGGGCGATCACGGAGGAGATGGCGCGCGGCGGGCAAGTGTTTTTCGTGCATAACCGGGTGGAGTCCATTGCGTCGGTGGCGGCAATGGTGCAAGAACTTGTGCCGAAGGCGCGTGTGGTGGTGGGCCACGGGCAGATGAGCGAGCAGGAGCTTAGCCGGGTGATGATGAAGTTCATCCGGCATGAAGCGGACGTGCTGGTGGCGACGACGATTATCGAAAATGGATTGGATATTCCGCGCGCGAACACGATTATCATCAATCGCGCGGACCGGCTGGGGCTGGCGGAACTTTATCAATTGCGCGGGCGCGTGGGGCGCTCGAATTACCGGGCGTACGCGTATTTGCTGGTGCCGCCGGAGACGGCGCTGTCCGGAATTGCGCGGCAACGCCTGGCGGCGCTCAAGGAGTTCAGCGATTTGGGCGCAGGCTTTCGCATCGCGGCGCTCGATTTGGAATTGCGCGGCGCAGGCAACATGCTGGGGCGCGAGCAGCATGGGCATATTGAATCGGTGGGATTCGACATGTATTGCAACATGCTGGAACGCGCGGTCTCTGAGCGTAAAGGCGAGGCGGTGCAGCCCGAACGGCGCGCGACAATCAATTTGGGCATGGACATCCGCATTTCGCCGGAGTACATCGAAAATGAGAGTGCGCGGCTGCGCGTTTATAAACGCATCGCCGGCGTAGCGGACGAGGAAGCGCGCGATGAAGTGCTGGCGGAGCTGCGCGACCGTTTTGGGCCGCCTCCCGCGGCGGTCGAGAACCTTCTGGAGTACGCGTTGCTGAAAGCGCTGGCAGAGAAGCTGCTGGTAGCTTCGATTGACCGGCGCGGCGAGCGCGTGGCCATTAAATGGCATGAAGACACGCCAGTGAAGCCGGAAAGGCTGGTGAAGATGATTCGCGCGCGGAAGGATATGCGGCTGGATCCGGCAGGAACGCTGTGGCTGGAATGGAAGCGCCAGCCGGAAGGGATTGCCGCAGCGGTTAGAAACGTATTGCTGGAACTACAAACCTAGGGATAGAATCGAGGCATCATGAAAAAAGCAATGTATGTGGCCGGCGCTGCGATTACGGCGCTTTTGTTGCCTGCCTTCGTTCACGCACAAGATACCCACGGAAAGATCGTCGAAGAAATTATCGCACGGGTGAATAACGACATTATTACGCTTTCGGATTACCAAAAGGCCGAAGCATCTTTGCGCCAGGATGCCCAGCAGGAGTGCCAGGGCTGCTCCGACGAAAAAATCAATGAGATGGTGGCCGAGGAGAAGAAAAATCTGCTGCGCGACCTGATCGATCAGTCTTTACTGGTACAGCGCGCCAAGGACATGGGCATCAGCGTTGATACGGACGTAATCAAGCGCCTGGATATGGTGCGCCAGCAGAACCACCTGCCGAGCATGGAGGCGCTGCAAAAGGCGGTCGAATCGTCTGGAATCTCGTGGGAGGATTATAAGCAGCAAATCACGAATTCCATGCTAACGCAAAAGGTGATTTCGCAGGAGGTCGGCTCGACCATCAAAATCGGGAACGACGAGGTGCAGAAATATTACGACGCGCATAAAAGTGAATTCGTCAAGCCCGAGGAGGTAGACCTTTCCACGATTTTCTTCAGCACCAAAGGGAAAACGCCGGAACAAGTGATGTTGATCAAGCAGAAAGCTGAAGGGATCGAGCAGCGGCTTAAAGCGGGCGAGGATTTTGGGAAGCTGGCGCAACACTTTTCGGATGGTTCCACGGCGAGCGACGGCGGCGAGATCGGCGTATTCAAACGGGGCATGATGGACCCGAACATCGAGAAAATTGTGTTTGCGTTGAAGAAGGGCGAATTCACTGACGTCCTGCCAGCGCCCGACGGACTGCAAATCCTGCATGTGAATGAACATTTCGAGGCGGGCTTGCAGCCTATGAGCAAAGTGGAAAACGAAATCGAGAATGATTTGTACGAGACAAAGATTCAGCCCGCGATGCGAAAATATCTGACGCAGTTGCGCAAAGACAGCTACCTGGTGATAACCGCCGGGTACACGGACGCGGGATCAGCCGGAGCCAACAGCGTTATCGCGGAAGTGCCTTACGGGACCGAGGAAGGCAAGCCCAAAAAGAAAAAGAAAGCTACCCCTGCTGAAGGAGATCCGGGGGACGGGAATCCATGAAGTCCGGTTACGTGTCCGAACTTCGAAAAGGGCCGAAAGACCAGGCAGTCACCTCGTTTTTCCTGGTGCGCGAAAAGGAAATCCGCGTTTCCAAGGCGGGAAAACCCTGGCTGCGGCTTTCGCTTGCGGACCGCACGGGAACCATTGCGGGCAAAATGTGGGACAATTTCGCGGAACCGGCGCAGACGTTCGAGTGTGATGACATTGTGCGCGTGCGCGGGCGCGTAGACGTTTATCAAGATGAGCCGCAACTGATCATCGAGCAAATCCTGCGGGCAGTGGAAACGGATTACGCGCTGGACGATTTTCTTCCGCATACCAAGCACGACGTTGACAGACTTTATTCACAGTTGCGCGATGAGATTTCGACGGTGCGCAATCCGTGGCTGCAGCGCCTGCTTCTGTCTTTTGTAGACGACCCGGAAATTGGCCCGAAGCTGAAGCGCGCTCCCGCGGCGATGACCATGCACCATGCGTATCTCGGCGGATTGCTCGAGCACATCGTGAGCCTCTGCGGCCTTGCCAAAGTAGTCGCACAGCATTACCCAGAGGTGGACCGTGATTTGCTGCTCGCGGGCATCGTGCTGCACGATATTGGAAAGACGGAAGAGCTTTGCTACAAGCGCGCCATCAGCTACTCGACCGAAGGACAGTTGCTGGGCCACATTGTGATTGGATTGGGCATGGTGCGGCAGCGGATCGACAAAATTCCGGACTTTCCGCGCACGCTGGCGGTGCTGGTGGAGCATCTAATCGTCAGCCACCACGGAACGTATGAATTTGGCTCGCCGAAGCTGCCGGTGGTGCGAGAGGCCGTGTTGCTGAACCATCTGGATGACCTCGATTCCAAAATGGCGGCCATGCGCGCAACGCTGGACGGCGTTCAAACGCAAGAGCTGTGGACAGAACGGAATGCCGCTTTGCGCCGGACTTTGCTGAACAGCGCGGCGTATTTGCTGCCGCGCGAGAGCGCACCGCCCAGAGTTGCGCCAACAACGCAATCGGCGCAAGCAGCAGCAAAGCCGGGAGGCCTGTTCGGCGCCGCGGGCGCGGCGAGGCCGGCGGCAACGACGAATTCGGCGGCCACTTCGCGGACGATTGGGCCAAAGGACAAACAATGAACGTTGCGTCTGCAAACGGGAATGCGCGCAGCGGCTTCACGCGGAAGCGCAAGCTGCTCGAACTGGCTCCGCTGGAGCTCGACTGCATGACCGCGCTTTGGCGGCTCGAAGAAGGCACTGTGCGGGACATTCGCGAGGCGCTGGCGAGCCGCAAGCCGCGCGCCTACACCACGATTATGACTATCATGGACCGTTTGGCGCGCAAGCAGATTGTTTCGCGCCGCCGCGCCGGACGCGCTTGGCGCTACCAGGCCAAATTGAGCAGCCAGGAAGCGCGCGAGCACGCCATCGCACAAGTGGTCGAGAGCTTTTTCGGCGGCTCGACCGAAGAGCTTCTGAAACACGTCTCCAAGGAATTCAGTTCTTCCGCGCCATCGCATTCAGGCGCCGATCTGTAGTCCGCGATGTTTCCCAGCGAACTGAAAATCCGCAACCTCTCGCTTCGCCCGGCAACTCTGCTGGCGCCGATGGCCGGCGTTACCGACACGATTTTTCGCCGGGTGGTTCGCGATTTGGGCGGATGCGGGCTGATTATGACGGAATTCACCAGCGCGGAAGGCGTGACGCGCAGCGCTGCGAAAACTCTGCGATATCTCTACTACGACGAAGACGAGCATCCCATCGCCGCGCAGCTTTTCGGAGCGAATGCGGAAGTGATGGCTGCGGCAGCCGCGCTCGTCGAGGACCTGGGATTCGACCAGGTGGACATCAATCTTGGCTGTCCCGCCAAAAAAGTGGTGAAATGCGGCGGCTCGGGACTGCTGCGCGACTTGCAGCAGCTTGAATCCGTACTCAAAGCAGTGCGCGCAGTTGTAAAGATACCGCTGACCATAAAAATGCGTTCTGGCTGGGATGATGCCAGCATTGTCGCTGTGGACGTCGCGCGAATGGCGGAAGGAATTGGCGTAGAAGCCATCGCGGTGCATCCACGAACGCGCGTGCAGGGCTATTCCGGTGACGCGGATTGGAGCCTGATTGCGCGCGTCAAGCAGGCCGTGGCCATACCGGTGATCGGCAACGGCGATATTCGGCTGCCCGAAGATGCGGAGCGCATGGTGAAGCAAACAGGATGCGACGCGGTGATGATTGGCCGCACTGCAGCGACGAATCCGTGGATCTTTCGCCAGATGGAGCAATATTTTTCCAGCGGCAAATACGATGACCCGACGGAATGGGACCGCTATCAACTGCTCTCTGGATATTTTCGAAGCCTCATCGCCGCGGAGTTGCCCGACGCTCTGGGCAAAATGAAGCAATTTTCCTGTTGGTTCACGCACGGCGTGAGGAATGGCAGCGAGCTACGGCATCAGGTGCATTCCTCGCGCACGCCGCAAGAAGTATTACAGCGTGTGGAGGATTTTTCCGCCGGAGTCGCCGACGCAAAAAACTGAAAGCGACGCGTCAGGAATTTCTCTCCGTAAGCAGCCGCTTGTAAGCTTCGCGTTTGGTAAGCTTGAATTCCTTCGCCGCTTGCTTCAAGGCGGCCTTCCGGTCCAGATTCTTCTCCTCGGAGATTTGTGCAACTCTATCGGCGAATGAGGCTGGGCGAATCTCGGCTGTTTGTAGTTCCGCTGAGCCGGTTTGCGCAGTTTCGTCTGACGGTTCCGGGGGTGCGATCACCAGGGTGATTTCGCCGCGCGGTTCCTTTTCGGCAAAACGCTGAAGCAATTCGCTGATGCGGCCGCGCAGAAATTCCTCATGAATCTTGGTCAATTCGCGCGCGACGGCCGCTTCGCGGTCGCCAAGCACATCCAGCGCATCTTCGAGACATGCGCGCAGCCGGTGGGGCGCTTCATAGAAAACCAGGGTGCGGCCGCCAGAGGCCAATCGCTGCAGGGTCCGCCTTCGCTCGCCAGCGCGCGCGGGCAGGAAGCCGGCAAACGTGAATTCGTCAGATGGCAGGCCGCAGCCTGCAAGAGCAGCGACAATTGCCGAAGGACCCGGGATGGGAATCACCGCGATTTTGTGGCGCTGGCAGAGCGAAACGAGACGATGGCCGGGGTCGGAAATCACTGGCGTGCCTGCGTCGCTGACCAGCGCAATGCGCTCACCCTCCTCCATGCGCACCACCAGTTCCGGCGCGCGAGTCATTTCGTTATGCTCGTGATAGCTTTCGAGCGGTTTGCGGATTTCGAAATGCGAGAGCAGCTTCAGCGTTTGGCGGGTGTCCTCGCAGGCGATCAGGTCCACTTCTTTCAAAATGCGGAGGGCGCGAAGGCTGATATCTTCGAGATTGCCGATAGGCGTGGCGACCAGGTAGAGGCAGCCACGCGCAGTTTGTGCTGATTCGCGCGAAGTCATGGGTTGAAGGCGGCAAAAGGCGCGTCGACGGCAGAATATCATATTGGGCGGCGCTGTCAGGAACATCACGCGTTGGCCGCGCGCGCAGACATGGTAAGATTTTGTGTTGCCTGATTAACGAGGACTTATAACGTGCCACTCTACGAATACAAATGCGTGAAGTGCGGCCACCGGTTCGAGAAAATCGAAAACGTCTCGGCTTCCGAGATTAAGAAGTGTCCGAAATGCGGCGCCAGGGCGGAACGCATGGTGAACGCGCCGGCCATTCAGTTCAAGGGCACAGGATGGTACGTTACGGATTACGGCGGGAAAAGTTCCAGCGGAGGTTCGAAGGAGCCCGGCGAGTCGAAAGAATCCGCGGCCTCCAAATCGGGCGATAAGTCTGCGGAGAAATCCGCTGCAAAAACTTCCGCGAAAGAGCCGGCGAAAAAAACGAAAGAAAAGTAGCGCTAAAGTTTCAGAGTCTTCAGATAGGCTCGGAATTCGTCTCCGAACTCCGGATTTTTCGCGGCGAATTCCACGGTGGCCTTCAAAAAGCCCAGCTTGTCCCCCGCGTCGTAAGTTTTTCCTTCGGTGGTAAGCGCCCACAGGCCGTATTCGCGCGCAAGCTTGCGAAGGGCGTCCGTTAGCTGAATTTCGCCGCCGCGGCCCGGCTCGGTGCGTTCGAGGCAATCGAAAATCTCCGGCGGCAAAACGTAGCGGCCGATGACGCTGAGATTCGACGGGGCCTTGTCCGCCTCGGGCTTTTCGACGAGGTTGATCACTTGGCGCAGGCGGTCGCCCCATTTGGGTTCATTTGCGGGCCGCGCCTCGATGATTCCGTAGAGATGAACCAGTTCGCGGGGAACGGCTTCGACGGCAATCGCGCCGGTTCCGGTGGCTTCGTAAACATCGCAAAGCGCGCGTGTCACAGGCTGCGGGCCGTCGCAGATGACGTCGCCGAGCAACACAGCAAAAGGCTCATCGCCGACGAGTTCGCGCGCGACGAACACGGCATGCCCGAGCCCCAGCGGCTCGCGCTGGCGAATGTAGCTGAAGTGAATCTTGGAGCCGATGTCGCGAACCAAATCCGCGCGGCGCGTATCGCCTTTCTCGCGCAGGAAGCGCTCCAGTTCCGGGGACTGGTCGAAATGATCTTCGATGGCGTTTTTCCCGCGGCCTGTGACAATAATAATGTTTTCGATTCCCGAAGCTGCGCACTCTTCCACCGAATATTGAATGAGCGGCTTGTCCACTACCGGAAGCATTTCTTTGGGCTGCGCCTTCGTCGCAGGAAGAAAGCGAGTACCAAGGCCCGCGGCGGGAAAAACTGCTTTGCGAACGCGCTTTGTTTTATCAGGCATTGTCTTGCGCAAAATCCGTCAGACGGCCAAATTACGTGGCGCAGCGAAGATTGTCAATCAAAGTCCAGGCATCGCGGTCTGCTTACAGAAATCCAACAATGGTCACTGTGTTAAGATGATTGGAAACGTGAAGAGGGAACGCGAAATTGGCTACTCGAATTTTGGGAATTGAATCTTCGTGCGACGAAACAGCTGCAGCGGTCGTTAGAGACGGCTCAGAGATTTTGTCGAGCGTGGTCGCGTCGCAGGTAGATATTCACCGCAAATACGGTGGCGTCGTGCCGGAGCTTGCTTCGCGCGAACATCTCCGCCAGATCGTGCCGGTGGTGCGGGAAGCTGTCTCGCAGGCGAATTTATCGCTCGCGGAGGTTGACGCCATTGGCGTCACGCAGGGTCCCGGCTTAGTTGGCTCGCTGCTCGTCGGATTGACGTACGGAAAAGTTCTTGCGCTGGCGCTCAACAAGCCGCTGATCGCGGTGAACCATCTGGAAGGCCACGTTCATGCGGTTTTTCTGGAAGCGCATTCCGCCGCGCGCGCGCCAAAATTGCCGGCTATGTGCCTGATTGTTTCAGGCGGGCACACGCTATTGTATCGCGTGGAAGCGGCCAAAAGCGAACACGCGGGCAATGGCGCCAGGCAATTGAGCTATGCGCGAATCGGCGGCACGCGAGATGATGCGGCAGGCGAGGCTTACGACAAAGTGGCGAAAATGCTGGCGCTCGGTTATCCAGGAGGGCCGGTGATTGACAAGCTTGCGCCCTATGGAAATCCGAAAGCCGTGCGCTTTGGCGAAGCGAAAATGCGCGGCAATGCGTACGATTTCAGCTTCAGCGGAATCAAAACTGCCGTGCTGTACCACCTGCGCAAGCATCCTGAAATGCAGCGCGAAATTGAAGCGCGCGAATCCGCTCTGGCGAATGGGCAGCGCACCGCCGATGCTTTGCGGGCGCTTTCGAGTTCCGCGACGCTCGATCTGATTGCCAGTTTTCAACATGCCGTGGTGGAGGATTTGCTGCGGCGCACGCTTGCGGCGAGCGAACAATTCGCTGCGCAATCCGTTCTGGTTTCAGGAGGCGTGGCGGCGAACAGCGCGTTGCGCTGGCGATTCGAAGAAGAAAGCGCCAAGCGCGGCCTTGTAGCATTTTTTCCGAGCCGCCCGCTTTCTACGGATAACGCGGCAATGATTGCGGCTGCGGCGTTCGGAAAATTCGCTGCGGGCGAACGCGCCGACGCCAGCCTCAATGCGGCGCCGAATTTTCCATTGGGCATGGCGCTAACGGGAGTGTCTGCGGCAGCTTCTGGTTTTCAGGAAAGCGGGCAGTCGAAGAGGTAAGCAACGCCGTCGCGCGCCACGCAATAGAGTGTGCGTCCGTCATTGCTCCACCTGATGTCCGCGATTCCCTCCGCGTGGCATTCGTCAATCACGACATTGCGCTGTAAATCGGCGATGAAAATGCGCCCAGCCGCCGAATTCTTCAGCCAGGAATTATAAAACGCGCAAAGGGGGCGCGAAGGATGGCACTGGCACATTTCCGCGGCGAAGGGAAGGGAAGCGACCTGGCCGCTTGCAGGATCGAGAGAATACGCTTGCCCTGACGCGCAGAAAATTAGCGTCCGCGCATCACTCGACCACGAAAGCTGTGTCACTCGCCCGGTGATCTCAAAACGCGCGTCGATCTCCAGAGTCGGCACGCGAACAAGAAGCACGGCATCATCTGACCAGTCGCCGTCGAATTCCAACACGGCCGCAAAGACTTTTTCGTCCGGCCGAAACGCCACGGCGCCAAAGCCAAAAAAGTCAGCCTGTTCGCTCCTTTCCTGGTGGTCTGCTGCCGGGTCAGCCGCTCCATTGCTGTCCATCTCGCAGAGCGGCTCAAACTTATCGGGCGCATCGCCCGGCATCCACAGCGTCAACTTCGCGTTCGTTGAACCATCCGACGAGACCACGAAGTATCTGCCGCTTTCTGACCAGCAAAGATGCGTTGGATAGACGCGAAATTGTCCAAAGCGTCCCGCAAACGCGCCTGCGCGCGCATCGAACAGGTGCAACTCCGGCTGCCAGGTGCCGGATGCGGCGACCAGCGTTTTACCTTGCGGATCCCAGGAAAAGGCCGCGGGAAAATCGGGGCGCGCGATGAATGGCTCGTCGGGAACGGAGATGCTTTTCGGCTCTGCGCTAGATTCTAGGTCAGCGATTTCGATGCGCTGGCTCAATTCGCGCGTTGCGGCGGAATATGTGGCCACGTGGCCGAGCGACGAAATCGCCAGATGAGAACGCGGCGCTGCAAACGGCTGTTGGATATTCCATCCCGAAGTTTGCGGAAATTCGCGCAGCCCGCGGAGCACCAGCGGAGAAGACAGCACGGTGATTGCCCTGCTCGCGGAGGCGACAATCTCTTGCGATTGCCGTTTGGTTCGTGTGGCCATCAGTGCACGCGCTCCGCGGCGCCGGCCTGCATGCGTTCTTTGCAATCGGCGATGCGCTGGCGAACTTTTTCCGCCATCTCGGCGATCAGGTCGCGGTGCTGCTCGTGGGCGTCATCAACTTGAATTTTCAAAAGGTACAAATCGGAATTCAGCAACGTTTGCATTTCAGATTCAACCTCGCCGAGGCGGTTCTTCATCAGGCTGAGCTTGCGAATTACACGCACCAGCTCCGCGCCAGGCCCTTCGCCTTGCACCGTTTCAGGGCTGGCCTCGTACATGTCCAGGATTTTCGCGATGCGCGGCTCGTCGCCGTCCTGGTAGGCGCGATTCACTTCGGCCATGAGCTCCTGGCGCCGCGCGCGATCGGTTGCGTCCGCCGTCAAGTCAGGATGAATGTATTTGGCGGCTTCGCGGTAGGCGCGCTTCAATTCCGGGGAAGGCGAGAAATCTTTCGGTCGCGGCGCATTCTTTTCGCACGCCGCGGAGCGCGACTCATCGGCTCGAGCCCGGGCTTCGCGTGCCGCTCGCTGCAGGCGTTCGTTCGAGGGCTCTTCAGAGGCCAGCCGCTCGGCGAGTTGCGCGCGAAGCTCATCCAATTCTGCATACGGCGCGCCAACCAGATTCAAATAGCGGCCTTCGAGCGCCCGCAATTCGCCGCGAAGCGTTGCCAGCCGCAGTTCGCATTCACTCAGCTCTGCTTCGACGCGTTCCTGTTCCTGACTCTTGCGCGCGAGTTCGCGTTCTTCGGGCTTTATGCTCCGTCTCTGTTTGATCGTCGCCATTGGGTCCGGCCAAATCTGCGCGCGAGGTTGACGCGCGGATCGCCAAGGGGCCGTTTCAGGATAACCAAACTAGTATGCACAAATGTTTTTTGCGGCGTAATGGCGGCTCGATTTGACGTTTCCAGAATCAAACGAGGAATGCCGGTAGAACATTGGTACTAACGAGCACTGTCCCATCGTGCAGGAAGCAGCGGCGCGCCCGAATTCCAGCGAGGAATGAGCATTTCTTACTGGCGTTTTGCACGCGCCCGCGGAATTCTATACAATCGCGCGGCCAATACGCCCTGCGAGATGCGAATAGGCTTATGCCAATAGCGGCCATGCGAATTGCCATCGACACTGGCGGCACATTTACGGACTGCGTTTTCGTGCGCGATGGCGAAGTGCGTATTCTCAAGGTGCCTTCGACGCCTGACAATCCCGCGCGCGCCATTGGCGAGGCAATCGCGAAAGTTCTTTCTAGTGGAGTTTCAGGCGATGCGAGAGATCACGGTCTCGAACTTACCTGCGGAACCACAGTGGGGACGAACGCACTGCTGCAGCGTCGCGGCGGGCGTGTTGCGGTGGTCACGACTGCGGGATTCGAAGACGTGCTGGAGATTGGCAGGCAGGCGCGGCCGCATCTTTACGACTTTTCTGTGAGCCGGCCAGAACCGCTTGCGCCACGCGAGCGCCGCTTCGGATTGAAGGAGCGTGTCAGCGCCGAAGGGCGAATTCTGCTGCGACCGGACAGCAGGGAATTGCAGCGCATTGTGCGGCTCGTGAAACGCTGCCGCGCGGACGCGGTCGCTGTTTGTCTGCTCTTCTCATTTGCCAATTCCGAGCACGAAAAGCAGATTACAGCGCGTTTGCGCGCCGCTGGTTTTCAAGTTTCCGCATCGCACGAGGTTTATCGGGAGTTCCGCGAATACGAACGCACCGCGACGACCGTTGAAAATGCGTATCTGCTTCCGGTGATGAGCCGTTACCTCGGCGAAATTGAAAAACTCGCACAAAAATGTGCCAAATCGCGCGCGCCAGCGCTCGGGGCGCCGCGCGTGCGCGTGATGCAGTCGAATGGCGGAATTATTGCTGCTGCGACGGCGTCGCGCGAGCCGGTGCGCACGATTCTCTCCGGTCCAGCAGGTGGCGTGCTGGGCGCGCAGTACATTGCGGAGCGTGCGGGCTTCGCGCGGGTCATCGCCTTCGACATGGGCGGCACGTCCACAGATGTGGCGTTGCTCGACGGCGATTTGTGCACCACAAATGAATCCGAAGTGGCGGGTCTGCCTGTTTCCGTTCCAATGCTGGACATTCACACAGTGGGCGCGGGCGGTGGCTCGCTGGCGCGATTTGACCGCGGCGGAGCGCTGCGCGTTGGACCAGAGAGCGCCGGCGCCGACCCCGGACCGATCTGCTACGGTCGCGGAACGCGGCCAACAGTCACGGACGCGCATTTGGTCCTCGGGCGCATCGTACCGGAGGGTTTTCTCGGCGGCGAATTCCGGCTGGATTTACAACGCGCGCGCGAATGGCTTGGCCGCGCTCGAGGCGCAATGAAAACCACCGAGCAGTTCGCGCAGGGCATTCTCGATGTTGTCGAAACCAATATGGAGAAGGCCATTCGCGTCATTTCCGTTGAACGGGGCTACGATCCGCGCGACTACACGCTGGTCGCTTTTGGCGGCGCAGGCGGTTTGCACGCATGCGGACTTGCTGCCGCGCTCGAAATGCCCCGCGTGCTGATCCCGAAATTCCCGGGCGGGCTTTCCGCTCTTGGAATTCTGCGCGCCGACGTGGTGAAGGATTTCTCGAAGACCGTTTTGTTGCTGCTGCAATCGTTGCGATATGCGAAGAGCGTGTTGCAAAACGAATTTCGTGAAATCGACACGCGGGCGATGGCGGACCTTCGTCAGGAGGGTTTTGCGAATTCGCAAATCCGAATCGAGCGCCTGCTCGACATGCGCTACGCCGGCCAGGCATATGAATTGACTGTTTCCGCGAATGGCAATTTCGCCGCTGCGTTTCACCGCGCCCACGAAAAACGCTATGGATATTGCGACGCCGCACGCCCAGTGGAAATTGTCAATATCCGTGTGCGCGCAATTGGTTCCACTCCCAAACCGGCGCTGCCCAAAATTCCTCATGCCGGTGCGGATTCAGGCTCTGCGCGGCTGAGCGAGCGTAAAATATTCTTTGGCGGCCAAGCGATTAACACGCGCGTTTACAACCGGGCCCGTCTGCGCGCTGGGAATCGCTTTCGTGGCCCGGCAATCGTCACGGAATACAGCGCCACAACAGTGGTCTTGCCCGGCTGGCGTGTTCGCGTGGACGATTATGGGAATTTGCTGATGGAGCAGGAACGGTGAGCTTCGATCCGGTGCGTCTAGAAATCTTCAAAAATATCTTCCATTCCATTGCTGAGGAGATGGGCGGCGTGCTGCGCCGTTCCGCCTTTTCGCCGAACATCAAGGAGCGCCGCGACTACTCCTGCGCGGTATTCAATGGTGCTGGCGAAGTGCTCGCGATGGGCGATCACATGCCCGTGCATCTGGGTTCGATGCCCGCATCGGTAGACGCTGCCATTCGCGCCATCGATTTGCGGCCTGGAGACGTGGCTCTGCTTAACGACCCCTACGCTGGCGGAACGCATTTGCCCGATTTGACCATGGTCATGCCGGTGTATCTGCGGCGCGAAAAAGCGCCGATGTTTTACGTCGCGAATCGCGCGCATCATGCTGACGTTGGCGGCGCGCAAGCGGGCTCCATGAGCCTCTCGCGCGAAATCTTTCAGGAGGGGATTCGCATCCCGCCGGTAAAGATTTTTGAGAATGGCCGAATCGTTCGCGACGCGCTCCATTTAATTTTGGCGAACGTGCGCACCGCGAACGAACGTGAGGGCGACTTGACCGCGCAAATCGCGGCCTGCCGCGTGGGCGAGCGCCGCCTGCTGGAAGTCGTCCGCAAATATGGCCGTCGCGAAACGAGTGACTACGGGCGCTACCTTTTGGAATATTCCGCGAAGATGATGCGCGCCACTTTGCGCCAAATTCCCGATGGAGTGTACCGGGGCGAAGATTTTCTCGATAATGATGGCGTGAGCGAAAATCCTATCGCCATTCGTGTGGCCATTCGCATTCGCGGCGAGCGCGCGGAAGTGGATTTCACCGGATCTTCGCCAGAATGCGCCGGCAGCATCAATGCCGTGAAGGCGATTGCGGATTCCGCTGTGTTCTACGTTTTTCGCTGTTTGGTGGATGACCAGGTGCCGGCCACTTCGGGTTTGCTGCGGCCCATCCGCGTCACCGCGCCAGAGGGCACTATCGTCAACGCGCGCCCGCCGTGCGCGGTCGCCGGTGGAAATGTGGAGGCTTCGCAACGAATCGTGGACACACTTTTGCGCGCTCTCGCGAAAGCGCTGCCCGCGAAAATTCCGGCGGCCAGCCAGGGCACCATGAACAATCTTACGTTTGGCGGCCGCGACACTCGGCCAGGTCGCGAAAAAGCGCCCTTTGCCTATTACGAAACGATCGCCGGAGGTATGGGTGCGCGGCCCGGTCGCGATGGCGAAAATGGCATCCACACGCACATGACCAATTCCCTCAACACGCCAGTAGAGGTTTTCGAGCACGCTTATCCGGTTCGCGTCCGGCAGTATTCCATCCGGCGCGGCTCAGGTGGCGCTGGTAAATATCGCGGAGGCGACGGAATTATTCGCGAGATCGAACTGCTTGTGCCCATGCAGGTCGGCATGCTGTCTGACCGGCGGAAATTTGGCCCGTACGGCCTTGCAGGCGGCAAACCTGGGAAGGTGGGAAAAAACGAGGTTTCGATTGCCCGCCGGGGGAAGAAAGTTGCCGCGAAAGGCAGCTTCTATGCGCCAGCCGGAGCAATCGTTCGCATCGAGTCTCCCGGCGGTGGCGGCTGGGGCAAGCCAGACAGAAGAAAGAGCAAACGGCAAAGCTAGTCAGGCCAGCCCTACTGGACGCCGTGAACACTGGCATTGCTCCAGCTTTACCGACACTTCTTCCAAGGAATTTCTGGCGTCAAAACTATGAGGTGAGCGGTTCCGAAGCAGCCGGAGCCGCCTAAAGATAGTTAATTGCTGCTCACTGTACGCCGGTGGGCTAGCCGGCGACGTGACAGAACGCGAACGCTAGTTCTCGAGCTTTTCGAGCGCTTCCGGCATCTGCAAACGCGCCTTGGCCAGCGCGCGAACTAGATTCGTCTCCATCGTCTGCTCGGTCGTGTTGCGCACCGTGGCCAGTTCCGTCACCAGCAGGTGCTTGGCGCGTTCGAGCATTTTCTTTTCGCGGAACGAGAGAGGTTTCGTCCGGCTCAGCGAAACGAGGCCTTTCAGCACAGCGGCCACTTCCATCAATGATCCGGTGCGCATGCGCTCCGAATTTTCCTTGAAGCGATGCTTCCAATCATGATGCGAAGCCGACCGGCCTTTTTCGAGGTAAGTGATTACGTTGCCTGCTTCCGTTGAGCGAATCACCGGGCGCAAGCCGACGCTGGTTGCGTTTGTCTGCGGAACCATGACTTTCAGTCCACTGGAAACGATCTTGAGCATGTAGTAGCGTTCGGAGCGGCCGTTGAGGTATCCATAGCTGATCTGTTCGATAACGCCTACGCCGTGGTTCGGATAAACGACTTTCTCTCCCAGTTTAAAGTCCATACAGGCTGTACCCTCCCCAGAAACTACAGTAAAAATAGTAGGCTTGCGTCAGCGCAAGGTCAAGGGTTTCTAATGGAATTCAGCGGATTCTTTTGGCGCTCGAGAGCCTCATTTGCTAAAGGAATTCTTTGCAAGGTGGAGTATACTCTAGGTTTATGCTTCTGTTGGCGGTGGACACGGCAACTCCTGCAGGCAGCCTTGCAGTTTTGCGCGATGAGCAACTAGCCGGCGTGATTTCCACAGCCTCGGACGAGCCTTACTCGAGCCGCCTGTTTCGCCAGTTGGAAATTCTCCTCAGCGAATTGCAGCTTCAAACGCAAAATTTCGATCTCTTTGCGGTCGCCGCTGGCCCGGGTTCTTTCACGGGACTGCGAGTGGGACTGACGGCGGTGAAGGCATGGGCCGAGGTTTTTTCGAAGCCGGTTATCGCCATCAGCGGGCTCGAGGCCATCGCTGCGCAGGCTCACCCGCATTCTGAGAATGGTTTAATCGCGCCCGTGTTGGACGCGCGTCGCGGCCAGATTTACGCCGCTTTATTTCGTCGCGCCGGTTCCCGGCTTGTGCAAGAAGAGCCTGAGCAGGTTTGCATTATTGAGGAGTTTCTCGCGCAGCTTGCGCAACGCAAGCAAGAAATCGTCTTCGTCTCGCCCGCGCCAGCCATCTTGCAAGAATTGCTTACCAAACGCGTTGGCAATCGCTCGTCTGCATCCATTTCGGACATCGCCCAATCCGCTTCGCCTTTGCTTGCTCCGATCATAGGAAAACTGGCGCTCGAACGCGCCGCCCGTAGCGAATTCACCGACGCCTTGCATCTCGATGCGAACTACATTCGCCGCTCGGATGCCGAGTTGCTCTGGAAAAAGCAATGATTCGCGCGGTCACTCGCCGCATGGAACACCGGGACATTCCCGCGGTCTTCGATTTGCAATCGCATAGCAGAGGGGCGGCGCAATGGTCGCGGGCCGCCTACGAAAGTGTTTGCGGCGCTCGACAGAATGAATTCGCCTGGGTCGCAGATCGCGATGGACGCGTCCTGGGTTTTCTGGTTGCTCGCGAAATCGCCAAAGAAATGGAAATCCTCAATCTAGCCGTTGATCCAACAGCCCGCCGCCAGGGCATTGCAAGCGCGCTTTTGCGACATGCGCTCTCTCATGCGTCGGAAAACGGCGCCACGAAAGTGTTTCTCGAGGTTCGCTCTTCGAATCTCACCGCACAGCGCTTCTATCAGTCGCACGGCTTCGTTTCCGCAGGCATGCGCCCAAATTACTACCGCGATCCTGCCGAAGCCGCGCTTCTGCTGGCGCTCACATTGAGTGCGGCCGTCACGCAAAATATTACCTGACAGCAGCCGGCGGGAATCGGCCGATAGCATCCGCTCCAAAACACGCCTCCGCATATTGACCGGCCAACTTTATCCTCTGAAATAACTGTCCCTGAAATCACTTTGGCGGCGCGCCGCAAAATGTGATAGCTTGGGCTCATGTGAACTCATCACACAGGAGGGCGCGGATGCCTTTGACGGCTCAGGATATTCCAGGGGACCTGATGTCGAGCAACGAAGAGTTTCGCAAGCTGGCCCAGGAACATTCTCGATACGAACAGCAGCTCCAGCAACTCACCCGCCAACCGTACCTCAGTTCGGAAGACATTCTCCTCGAAGGCCAATTAAAAAAAATGAAATTGCGATTGAAAGATCAGATGCAGCAGCTGATTGCGCATCGCAGACGCGAGCAATCGCACGGTTAAGTCCGCGCTCAGCGCGAAAGCCTGTTGTAGCGTACAATATCATCAGTGTTTTCGCCGGTGTTTCTCGGGGGAACTGCTGCTTCAGGCATGGTGAAAGACGGCTATAAATTCGCGCTCCCGCCGCTGATACTCGGCGTCGCGCTAATGGCTTTTGGCTGGTGGTGGGGCGCGATTTTTCTGGCGCTCGGACTGTTCGTCCTCTTTTTTTTTCGCGACCCACAGCGGCAAATCCCGCAGGACCCTGACGCGGTAGTTTCACCGGCAGACGGCCGCGTGGTTGAAATTGTGGACGAGCCGTTTGGTGCGCGCGCCGGCAAGCGCGTCAGCATTTTTCTGTCGATCTTCGATGTGCACGTCAACCGCGCGCCAGTCGCGGGCCGGGTCCAGAAAATTGAATATACCCCCGGCCGGTTCATGGCCGCCTGGAAGGAGAAAGCCTCGCAGGCAAACCAGCAGAACCTGATTGTGATGGCTACTCCGGCTGGAGACATGCACTTCAAGCAAATCGCCGGATGGGTGGCGCGCCGCATTTTGTGCTGGACGAAAATCGGCGATGAAGTCAAACTCGGCGACCGTATCGGCATGATTCGCTTCGGTTCGCGAGTGGACGTCTGGCTTCCTGCAGACGCGGAAATCCTGGTGCAGCGAGGCCAGCACCTGGCCGGAGGAGCCACACAAATAGCGCGATGGCACTACACGAGTTAGACCCTGTGAATTTCGACGCTGACGATTCCGAGGACGAGCCGGTGTCTCGCCCTCCTCGCAGGAGCCCGCGGCGTGGTGTGTACGTCCTGCCGAGCCTGTTCACGGTATTGAATCTGCTCTGCGGCTATTATGCGATTTTGGAGACGTTTCGTGGCGGCGCGGGCGACATGGACAATGCCGCAAAAGCGATTGGCGCGGCCATCGTCTTTGATGCGCTCGACGGGCGAATTGCCCGCCTCACGCACACTAATTCGGAATTCGGCAAGCAGTTCGATTCCCTCGCCGACGTCGTCAGTTTTGGCATCGCTCCTGCTTTTCTTGCTTTTGGCTGGGGAGTGAAGGGCGTGATGCTCGCACAATCTTTTGCCGCTGTGCACGTCGTTCAATTGGGTTGGGTCTGCAGCTTCGCCTTCGTCATTTTTTGCGCCTGGCGGCTGGCGCGATTCAATATTGGCATGGCGGGCGGCGCGAAATATTTCGTGGGATTGCCTACGCCTGCCGCGGCTGGCGGGATTGCCGCGGTTGTTCATGCTATGTGGAACCCCATCGAGGACTGGCGCAAATCGCTCGTGTGGGCGCTCCTCGTCTTGCTTCTCGGATTTCTGATGGCCAGCAAAGTCCGCTATTACAACTTCAAAGGCGTGAACTGGGGACGCCGCCGCACTTCTCTTGCGGTCGTGGCCATGGCGCTGATTATCGCGGCGATTTTTCGGTATTCCGAAGCAACCCTGCTGCTTCTGGCCACCGTCTACATTCTCCACGGACTCGTCGTGGAGGCTCTTCGCAAGTTGCGCCACCGGACTTCCGCGCATCCGGCTTGACATGTCCCGCGAAAATCACACTCCTCGAGTAGCCGTCGTGGGCGCTTCCTCACTGCGCGGCAAAGAACTGACGCAACTCATCGAAGACACCGGCTTTCATGCCGCCGAAGTTGTCCTGCTGGACACCAGCCTTCCGCCCGGCACGCTTACCAAAGCTGCGGGCGAGCCTACGTTTATCAAACCCATGGAGCCGGATAGCTTTGCTGGCGCGCGATTTGTGTTTTTCGCTGGAAGTTCCGCGGAAGCGAAGAGTAATTGGCGTCTCGCGACGCAAGCAGGAGCTGAAACCATTGATTTGACAGGCGCTCTCGAAGCGGCAGGCGCTGCTCCGTGGATTCCCGACCTGGACACACTTTTGGCTCCTCCTGAACCCACCTCGCAGCGCCCGCATGAACCTGGAATTTATTCTTCTCCTGCGCCTGCGGTGATGATTGCCTGCCGGCTGGCGGCAGCGCTCGCGAAGTTTTCTGCGGCGCGGCTGGCCATTCTCTTTTTTCCGCCGGCGTCCGAGCACGAGCAGTCCGGAGTAGACGAACTCGAAAAGCAAACAGCCGATTTGCTGTTGCTGCGGCCCATCTCGCAGCCCGTTTTCGACGCGCAGGTCGCTTTCAATTTGCTGGCGGGCTATGGCGACGCCAGCCGTCCAACCATTCCGGAAATGCGCGCTGAGATAGCCCGCCGCGTCAACGCCTACCTGAGTGGCCGCATCCTGTCTCCCGCCGTGCAATTGATTCAGGCGCCGATATTTTACGGCTACGCCTTTGCCGCCTATGCGGATTTCCCCGCGCCGCCAGACCTTAGTCAAATTGACGCCGCACTAGTGGCGGCAGGAATGCATTTGGTCGAAAAAGACGAAGCCAAACCCACCAACATCAGCGTCGCCGGTGAAGCAAAAATTCATGTTGCCCGCTCCGAGCGCGATCCGAACGTGAACTCCGGCGTCTGGCTCTGGGGCGCTGCGGACAATCTTCGCATTGCGGCAGCGAACGCTTTGCGCATCGCGGAGGAGCTCCTTGTCCTCAAAGCGTAGCGTTCCGCGCCGCGCCATCCAATCGTTCAGGATTCCTATCGCTCTGGCGATGCTCGCAGTCGTTTTCATTGTGGCCGGATGCGGCTACCATGTCGCGGGCCGCGCCGCCGCGCTTCCTTCCACCTGGCACACTCTTGCCGTGCCCATTTTTGTGAATCGCACGCCAACGTATCGCATCGAGCAGACGGTGACCAACGCCGTGATCCATGAATTCCTGACACGCACGAAATATCACGTGGTCCCACGCGCAGCGGGATCCGATGCCGTCCTGCGCGGCGAAATAACCGACATCCAAGCTGTGCCGCTGCTTTTCGACGCCACTTCCGGCCACGTGAACACCATGCTCGTTACCGTGAAACTGAAAGTCAGCCTGATCGACGAGCAATCCAACAAAGTCGTCTACCGCGACGACAATTTCGTTTTTCGCAATGAATATCAGGTCTCCAGTGATGTGAACCGCTTTTTCCAGGAAGAGGGTCCTGCGATGAATCGCATGTCTCGCGATTTTGCTTCTGATTTAGTTTCCCGCGTACTCGAGGGCTTCTGATGCCGCAAGCGACTGTCGAAAATCTTTTGCAGCGCATCGAAAAGGGCAAACCCATCCCCGCGATTGTCTTGATGGGAGCAGATCCATACCTTCGCGATCAATGCCGCAAAGCCCTCATTGAAAAATTCGTGCCGGAAGGTTCCCGCGAATGGGCCGTCACGAAGATATCCGCCGTTGGAGGCGGCTTGCAGGAAATCCTTGAGCGCGCGCAAATGGCGCCCATGCTCTCTCCGCGCCAGATACTCATTCTGCAGGACGCGGAAGCGCTGGAGCGCGGCGGCGATGAAGCTCTCGACCGCACAACCGAGGCGCTCTCCGCCTACTTTGAGGATCCCGCCCCTTTTTCCATTGTTGTCATCGAGGCGGAACAGTTCGACCGCCGCAAAAGGCTTTTCAAAGTTTTATCTTCCAGCGCCCTGATTGTCGAACTCACGGCTGGCTCTGCAGACGTGGCCGCGCTCACCATTCAAATGGCCCGCGAATTGGGAGCGGAAATCGCTCCTGACGCCGCATCGGAACTGGCGGATGCGGTTAACGGCGAGCCGGCAAAGATCCGCCTCGAACTTGAAAAGCTTCATCTATACGCTGGCGGCCGCAAAATCACTGTCGCCGACGTGGATGCGCTGGTCGTTTCTGCGCGACGGTATACGGTGTGGAAGCTCGCGGAAGCGTTCGCTGCGCGCGACCGCCGCGCCTCTATGGAGTTTTTGGATTCCTTGTTGCGCGAAGGCGAACAGCCCGCTGGAATCGTTGGCGCGCTTTCGTGGATGTACCGCAAGCTTGTCGAGGCCCGCGAACTGCCTTCAGGCACAAATCCTTATCAGGCCGCGCGCGATTTGGCCATGCGGCCGGAAACTGCGGCGATCGCTCTCGCCCAGGCGCGCAAAATTCCCCGCGAGCAGTTGCTTGCCGGAATTACGATTCTCGCTGAAGCGGATAGTGTATTGAAGTCCGGGGCGCCGAATCCGCGCGCCACTCTGGAATTTGTGGTGGCCCGCCTAACCGCGCCCAGCGCGCACGCAGTTGCTTAACTCTTCTTGGCTTGCCGTAATCCGTTCAACGCGATGTTGAGGCGTGATTTGTAGCGATTTGCGGTGTTGCGAGGCAACGAGCGGTTCCTCACCGCTCGGTCAATCTCCGAAAACGTCTGTGGCAACATTTGCGCGGTCTTTGCAGCGTCGCCAGCCGCCAACGAAGCGCGAAACTGCCGCATCGCGGTGCGCACGCGCGTGCGATTGGCGCGATTCACCAGCGTGCGATGTTCCGTCTGCCGCATATTCTTGAAAACTGATTTTGAGCGCTTCTTTTTCTTTACAGGTGTGCCTTGCGGCATTCAATTGCTCCTTGGTTGGATATCGAATCAACAAGATTATCGGACGCTCTCGCCTTTGTCAATTTTCGTCCTGCTGCAACGCGGCGCTCCGTGTTCGCTGCATCCCTTCGCTGAAGGTCATTCGAACGCACGTCTAGAGTGCAAAAATAGGATCTTTCCAGCGCGACTGGGATGATTCGCAATTAATAATTTGGTGCGGAAGAAGGGACTCGAACCCCTATGGCCTTTCGGCCACCAGCTCCTAAGGCTGGCGCGTCTGCCAGTTCCGCCACTTCCGCATGTCCTCGCGAAACATTTGAACGATATTAGCAGCGCACGCGCTCAGGATAAAGATCAAGCTTTCATACCCGGCGCGCGCGCTTCAATCCACAGGCTGTCCGCAAGGCGGGCGAGAATTGGCAGTGCATCGGCTGCTTTCCGCCCCGCGTAGGAAACCAGCACCAGCAATTTCCCCGGGAGAGACAATAAATCGAGGTCTGCGAGTTGCGGATTCTGCGAAAAAAATCCGTCCGAGCGAATCCGAATGCCGGCCAATCCTGCGTCTTTGAATGCGCGCCGCATCTCCGCACGCGACCAATACCTCATTTCGAAACTTCCCGGCCGCGCTTCGCGGAATCCGCGCCGGAGCTGTTGCGCGAGGCTGAGCGGACCAATCGCGTTGGGAAGCTGAATCATGCAAACGCCGCCGGGCTTGAGCACGCGCGCGAATTCGCGAAAGGCGCAACGCACTTTGGTTTTGTCAATGTGCTGCAGCACGCTGTAGGAAAAAACGCAATCGATGCTGCGCGAAGCGATTGGCAGCTTTTCCACGCCGGTGCACGCAAAATGGCAATCCGCGCCGAGTTGCTGCGAAACGCGCCCAGCCGCGGCCAGCGCGTCAATATGCACATCGAGGCCGATGGGCTGAAAACCGGCGCGCGCCGCAGCGATGCTCCAGCGTCCCCAGCTGCAGCCAATGTCGAGTAGCGTTTTTCCGTTTCCCGCGCCAAACGGCCACTGGGGAATTGGATAACGCGTCAGCCGGCCACGCGCGCGCCAGTACAAATTGCCGTTGGTGTTGACGATCCAATCGTTCACGAAAGCATCGATTGCCGGCGTCTGCGCAGAGGGTTTCTGCCGTTGAACAGGTAGCACGGGCGGCATAGGCGGCATATTCAAGGGAACCGGCTCGCGGCGCGGCTGCGCGGTGAATACCGGCACGCCTTGCTCGAACGCAAATGAATGCGCCAGCTCGCATTCCAGCGCGCCATCTTTGGGTCGAAGCGCGGTATGGTCGTGAGGGCATGCGAGAGTGCGAAGAAAGGCGTTATCCATCAGCCGGGGCTTCGAAGCATTGGCGTTTTGCGGCTGTGACACCACGCCAGTTTACGCGACGTTGTGATTTCGCGAAATGGCCCCGGCCCTCGTTTCGTCCTGGCGGCCCTTGCAAAGTGTCCGTTTTCGCAACGCAGCGTCCCGCGAACGGTCGCCACGCCACGCATTCGGCAGCTTGCTGTGCATGTAAATGGCCGTCAGCGCGAAACTTAGCTTCCGGCGCGCCCCGGCATGTTACTTGCTCACCTTTATGTATGGCTGTAGAGCGTCTACATGCTAAGATGTAGGCCGTCTACATCCAAGCATACCATCGAGAGGCGCGGTGAAAGCACGCTATCAGAACCGCATTGAACTGCTGCAAGGCACGCTGGACCTGCTCATCCTGCAGACGCTGCAGTGGGGCCCGCAGCACGGCTACAGCATCAGCCAGGCCATTCGCATCGGCTCCGGAGAAATTTTGCAAGTGGACACGGGCTCGCTCTATCCGGCGCTGCACCGGCTGGAGCGGCAGCGCTGGATCAAAGCGGAATGGAAAATTTCCGAGAACAAGCAGCGCGTGCGCGTTTACCGGCTGACGCCCACGGGCAAACGGCAATTGGCGCACGAAAAATCGCGCTGGGAGCAGATTTCCGACGCTATCGCCGGAATTATCGCGCCACGCGAAGGGAGCAACGCATGAACTTTTTCTGGCGGCGTAAGCGGGAGGGACTGAAAGAGGAACTCGACAGCCATCTGCAGATGGCCGCGCAAGAGCGCATGGCGCGCGGAGAAGGCGTGACGCACGCGCGGCAATCGGCGAGGCGCGAATTGGGCAATGCCGCTCTCATTCGCGAGACAACGCGCGACGTGTGGGGCTGGCGTTGGCTCGAAACGCTTCTGCAGGATTTGCGCTACGCGCTGCGCATGCTGCGGAAGACGCCGGTGATCACGGGCATCGCGCTGCTTTCGCTGGCGCTCGGAATTGGGGCGAACACGGCGATTTTCAGTCTGATTGACGCGGTGATGCTTCGGATGCTGCCCGTGCAGAATCCCGAGCAGCTTGCGCAAATAGAATTTCGCTCGCCTACGTCGCCGCGTCCCCGGCCAAACGTCACAAATCCGATTTGGGAGCAGGTTCGCAGTCATCAAGATGTATTTTCCGGTGTGTTTGCGTGGTCGCCACAAACCTTCAACCTCTCCGTCGGCGGCGAAGTGAACAAGATCAACGGCATTTACGCCAGCGGAGATTACTTTTCTGTGCTTGGCGTGCGCCCTGCCGCCGGGCGGTTAATGGCTGCTTCGGACGACATACGGAACTGCAGCGGCGTTGCTGTACTCGGTTATGGATTCTGGCAGAGCCACTATGGCGGAGCCGAAAGCGCCGTCGGCAGCTCGATTCGTCTGAACGGCCATTCATTTCCGATTGTCGGTGTGGCACAGCGGGGATTTTTTGGCACAGATGTTGGCGAAAAACTGGACGTGGCCATACCAATCTGCGCAGAAGCGACTCTGGCCGGCAAGGATTCCTCCCTTGATGTGCGCGACGATTGGTGGCTATCCATGATGGGCCGTCTCAAGCCGGGAATGACCATCGAGCAAGCCGACGCCCGAATGAAAGTTTTGTCGCCGCAGCTTTTTGGCGCAGTCGTACCGCAAGTTTGGCCTGCAAAGTACCAGGACGCCTTTCGGAAGTACACGTTTTCTATTTTCCCCGGTGCCAGCGGGACAGGCGGCTTCTATGGTCTGCGTCAACATTACAGGCAACCGCTGGAAATCCTGATGTTCGTGGTGGGCCTCGTTCTGTTGATTGCTTGCGCCAACATCGCCAGCTTACTGCTTGCGCGCTCCGCCGCGCGCCAGAAGGAAATCGCTGTGCGCCTCGCGCTCGGTGCCTCGCGTGGTCGCTTGATTCGTCAGGTGCTCACGGAAAGCATCGTGCTTTCTGGGGGCGGCGCGATTCTTGGCGTTCTCTTCGCGCGTTGGGGCAGTGCGCTGCTTGTGCGGTTTGTTTCCACGCAGCAGAACCAGGTGTTCTTGGATCTAAAAATGGACGGGCGCGTTCTCGCCTTCACGATTGCTATCACTGTGCTATGCGGTTTGCTATTTGGGATTTTGCCCGCGCTTGGCTCCACGCGTGTCGATGCCATGTCCGCCATGAAAGAAGGCCAGACGCAAGCCACCGGCGGGCGCTCTCACTCCTCTGCCCTGCGCTGGATTGTCGCCGCTCAAGTCGCGCTGTCGCTGATCTTGCTGATTGGCACCGGCCTGTTCATTCGCACCTTCGCGAATCTGATGACTCTCGATGCGGGCTTCGACCGCAACAACGTTCTCATGGTCCAGACGAACATCCACAATGCAGGAATCGCCGAGCCGGCTCGCGCGCCGCTGTACGGGCAAATGCTGGCGAAATTGCGAGCGCTTCCGGGTGTGGTCTCAGCCAGCCAGTGCTGGATGACGCCTCTTTCTGGCTATCAGTGGGATAACAGTTTGACGGTGCCAGGGCATCCTCTTCCAGCGGGCATCGACCCGGACACTTTCTTGAACTGGGTGACGCCGGGATATTTTGAGACCATGCGGACGCCTCTGCTGGAAGGGCGCACGTTTGATTCGCGCGATACGGCAACGTCAACTCCGGTTGTGATCGTCAATCAATTACTGGCGCGCCGTTACTTCGGCAGCCAAAGCCCCATCGGCGAACATCTGATGGGCGGTAGCGAAGGAATGCTCAGGCAGCCGATGGAAATCATCGGCGTGGTGCAAGACACGAAATATACTTCGCTGCAAGAGCACTTCCAGCCTGAAGCGTATTTCCCGCTATCCCAGATTCAGAAGAACGTGGCCGAAGATAGTACGTTTGAGATCCGCACAACAATGCCGCCATCCGTGCTGATTCCCGCCGTGCGCGACGCGATGGCCAGCGTGAACAAACTTGCATCGCTGCAATTCACCACGTTGAAACAAGAAGCTGACGATTCCGTGGCGCAGCAGCACTTGATGGCCGTTCTCTCGGGATTCTTTGGCGGGCTCGCTCTCTTGCTCACTGCGATCGGACTCTACGGCGTGATGGCCTACGTCGTCACCCTGCGCACGCACGAAATCGGCATTCGCATGGCGCTTGGCGCGCAGCGAAGCTCCATCCTGCGCCTGGTCATGCGCGACGCTGTGATTGTCCTTGCTGCGGGAATCGCAGCGGGCTTGCTTGGCTCCATCTGGATCACGCAGCTGGTTAAGCGCCTACTGTTTGGGCTGACGCCGAATGATCCTGTGACGATTGCGCTCGCCATCGCGGCCATCGTAATGGTTGCATTTGTGGCAACGTACATTCCCGTTCGGCGGGCGATGAAGGTGGATCCGATGGTGGCTCTGCGCTATGAATAAATTGGCGGGCAGAGTTTACTCCAATTGTTTGCCTTTGGTTTCCGGCAGGGCGAGCGTGAGCAGCGCGGCGGTCAAAAATGCGGCGCCCACCAAGAGAAAAGAACGTCCGAGGCCATAACTAATCGCCAGCGCGCCCACCGCGAACGGCGCAATCGCCGAAATTCCGCGCCCCACGTTGTAGCTCAAGCCCATCGCCGTCGCGCGAATCTCCGTGGGGAACAGCTCCGACGCAATGGCCCCGAACCCTGAAAAAAATCCTGTGCCGAAAAACGCCACCACCGGCCCCAGCGCCAGTAGCCACAGCGGACTCCGCACCAGTCCGTAAATCGGCGCGAGAATCGCCGCCACGAAAAGGTAGGTGAAGTACGTTCGCCGCCGCCCAAATCTATCCGCGGCGAATCCGAACAGCACATATCCCAGCCATTGCCCCACGCCTATTACCAGCAACCACGAATAAGTTTTGGCGATGCTCAGTCCGCGCCCCCCCTGCGACACGGGCAGCGAAAAATACGCCGCGATCCAGGTGAACAGACCCCAATATCCCAGCATGCTGAACGTGTTCATGGTCGTCGCGAGCAAGCCGTTCCAGCGAATGTCTTTGCGCCACATCACGCGCAACGGAACATGCGCTGCCGCCCCAGTCGCCGCTTCGCGCCGCTTCCAAATCTCCGGCTCCGGAACGCGCTGCTGAATCCACAGGGCCACCAGCGCCGGCAGCACGCCCACGAAAAACACGCCGCGCCATCCCCAGTGCGGCAAAATCGCCCATGCCACGCCGGCTGCGAGCATTCCGCCAATCGCCCACGTGGATTGCATCAGGCCTAGCGCTTTTCCGCGATGCTCCGCCCGCCAAGTTTCCGCAACCAGCGCCGCGCCGGCGGTCCATTCGCCGCCCATGCCCAGGCCCAGAATCACGCGAAAGACCGCCAGCATCGCCACGGTGCTTGCGAATCCACACGCGGCGGTCGCCACGGAATAAATCACAATGGAAGTGGAGAGCGAACGCGTGCGCCCAATGCGGTCCGCGACAAATCCGAAAAGTATGCCGCCAAACGCCGACGCAATCAGCGTCAGTGAGCCCAGCAGACCGCCCGTTTCCTTGCTGATGCCGAGGTCGCGCATCAAATACGCGAGCACCATCGCGTAGAGCGTCACGTCGAACGAATCGAGCATCCATCCCACGCCGCCCGCGAGCAGGGAATTGCGCTCCGCAGCGGTGATTTCGCGCGGCCACTCCAGTCCGAGGATTCTTCGCGTAGGCCGTTCAGCGGCGATATCGACGCTCAGCGCAGTCTCCTAATGTTCAGTTCCAAATTTCAGGCAGCAGGGAATTGCCTTCGGCCCGCATACTACGCCAGCGCACGAATTTTCACACATCTCTTTATCGGTCGACCTATCGGCCTGGTTTCTGCGGCGACGGCGGTTTTGGCGGTAAAGCAGGAGGCGTGGCGGTGGCGCGGATCCGTTGCAACGCAGCGCCTTGCGAGGAGATGACGCTGGCGTACCAGTGCGCTGAATCTTTCAAAATGCGCTTCTCGGTGGGAAAATCCACGAAAATCATTCCAAATCGTTGCGTGTAGCCTTCCTGCCATTCGAAATTATCGAGCAGCGACCAGTGCAAATAGCCCAGCGCCGGCATGCCTTCGCCAACCGCGCGGCTGAACGCCTGCAAATACCGCGCCGTGAAATCGATGCGCTGCGGATCGTGCACCTGCCCGTCCAGCGAAACCCAGTCGCAGAACGAGCATCCGTTCTCCGTGATAAAAATCGGCAGCTTGTAGCGTTCGTAGAGCCATTTCGGCCCCCAGTACAGCGCCTCTGGGGTTACGTGCCAGCGAAACGCGGTTAGCGGAGCGCCCGCCGCGAAATCGACATACTGATACGGCGGCATACCCTGCGGATTGGCGCGCACTGGCCAGCCGGAGTAAATGTTGGTGGCCAGGAAATCGAGCGGCTGGTGTATGGTCTCCATGTCGCCCGGCTGAATTTCCGGCGAATCTTTTTCCAGCGCGGCCACCGCGTCTGCGGGATATTTTCCGGTATAAATCGGATCGAGCCACCACGAATTTTCGCGCCACCAGTATTCTGCGGAGAAATGCTCGACAGGGCTCGCAAAAGTGGATTGCAGCGCCGCCGCCACGTCCGCCGAAGAATTGCTCTCCGGCAGAGCCGGCGTAACGTCGCACGGACACCCAATCTGCACTGGCTTTTTGGCGTTGGCGCGAACGGCTTGCACCGCGCGTCCGTGCGCCAGCAGGGTGATGTGCGCGGCGCGCATGTATTGGTCACGAGGAAGTTTTTCGCCGGGTGCTTGCACGCCGGTGACGTAGCCGCCGCCAATGAACGAGCGCGGCTCGTTGACCGTCAGCCAGTATTTTGCGCGGTCCGACAAGCTGCGCGCTACCGTCGCGGCATAATCGCCGAACCAACCGGCCATGTCGCGCGCCTCCCACCCACCGCGCTGCACCAGCGCCAGCGGCGTATCCCAGTGGAATAGCGTGACCACCGGAGTGATTCCTGCGGCGAGCAGGGCGTCCACCAGAGCGCTGTAAAAGTCGAGGCCCTTCTGGTTTACCTCGCCGGTTCCTTGGGGAATTACGCGCGACCATGCCACGCTAAAGCGGAAGGCCTTCAGCCCCATCTCGCGCATGTGCCCGATATCTTCCGGGTAGCGATGGTAGAAATCGCAGGCCATGTCGCCGGTTTTGCCGTCGCGAATCGCGCCGGGCTGGCGCACGAATTCGTCCCACACAGAGAGGTCTTTGCCGTCTTCGCGGCTAGCGCCTTCGATCTGGTATGCGGAAGTGGAGGCACCCCATAGGAAATCGGCTGCGAAAGGAGTTTTCGCCGGTGAAGTCGGAGCCGTTTGTTGCTGCGCTTGCTGTTGTTGCGGGGGCGTTCCAGATTGGCCTGCGGGAAGCGAAGCAATCGCGATTGCCGATGCCGAACCGGCTAGGAATTCACGGCGGGTCAGCGGCTTGGCCGATTCGAGTGACGAATTGCCTGAATTCTCCGGCGAGTTCAGTTTGTCTTTACGCGCCATGGCCGTTCAACCTTACTCTTGCTAACCTCAATCGCGAGATCATTTTGGCTCAAACATTTTGGCCGCCACGCTTGTCACTAGGCCGCGCGGCACCAATCTTTGTCCTTCCACGCTCAGCATGTTTTTGAAGCCGGAAATCACGCTGCTCTTGCCCGCCGCAAGCGCCTTTAAACCTGTCCGCGCCACTTTCTCCGCCGTCTCCGCGCCGCGAAACGTGTTTTCCGGCTGGCCCGCGACTTCGCGGAATTCCGTGCTGGTCGATCCGGGACAAAGCGCGCAAACATTCACGCCGAATCGCCGGACTTCCGCAGCAAGGCCTTCAGCGAAGCGCAAATCGAAGGCCTTGGTAGCCGCATAGGTCGAAATGTACGGCACGGCTTGAAATCCCGCAACTGATGCGACGATCAGGATATCACCGTGGTGCCGCGCCACCATATCCCTTAAATACAGATGCGTGAGCTGTACCACCGCGGCACAGTTCACCTGAATCATTTCCAATTGCCGCGCGACGTCTGACTGATGGAATGCACCGTATGCGCCGAATCCAGCGTTATTGATGAGTAGCTCGACTTCGACGCTCTTCGCGTCAGTGAAAGTCCTGATTTGGGCAGGCGCACCGGCTTTTCCGAGGTCTGCGGGTAGAACTTCCACTTTGATGCCGTGCGTGGTTTGCAAACGCGCTGCAAGGGCATCCAACCGCTCCTTTCGCCGCGCCGTGACTACTAAGTTTGCGCCGCTCGCCGCAAGCTCCTCGGCCAGCGCTAATCCTATGCCTGCGCTCGCGCCAGTAATCAGTGCCCACTTTCCGCTCCACTTTGCTCCAGCTCCGTTTCCGCTGGCCAACTGACTCGCCTCCTGGGACACATGCCTCGCGTCCAGAAGCCAATGAAAACACACAAAAGGCGGCTATGAACAGGCAAAAAAGATGTCAATTGGCGCGAATTAGCGCCAACAATGAAAATTCGTAGGAAAAACGGAAATTTGTAGATATTTCCAGAAAATGGAAGGTGGGAAGATACGGGCCGGGTTATACGCCACGGCTGAACACGAACTTGCGCAGCCGAACGCCTTCCTGCTTCATGCGATCGAGCAACCGGCGCGCCCAAACGAATTCAGCGGCAAGCAACCCCAGCCCCAGCAGAATTACCAGCCATCCCGGGGCCGGACTGGCCATCAATATTGCCCCCAGCGCAAGCAGCGCGAATCCCACGAGGATTCGCAGGAAGCGCTTCGCCTGTTGCAGAGTCTTGAAGACCAGTGGTGGCATATCGACTACCGTCCAGTCCATTCGCCGCTTGCAAACGGCGTGTTGTATCGGCACTCTATTCGATGCCCGAGCGCTCGCAATGATTCAGAGCACGCGAACCGCCAAACGGCATTTCTCGCGTTCCGAACGGGAACCTGCGCATGAACAAACACTTTGCCGCGCAGCGCATGTTTCAGAAGCGGCCAGGCACGCGAAAAGCGGAAAGAAATTACCTGGCTGCGTGAAAAATCCCGTGATTGGCTTAAGCGAAGGCCGAAAAGGGAACGCGCTTCAAGTTTGGCGTTGCCGTGTGGTCACCGGCAATCTCTGCCATGCGTCTTAATGCAAGCGGCAAAACGCAAGGGCATGTGCCAAACTGGAATTGCGTGTCGAGTTTGGGTTAACAATTTATGCATCCTTGGCAGTTGATTGCAGCGGCGGCGCCCACAACAAGACGAAAAATATGGGTGTGGCTGTACCACCTTGGCGGCCCGGGACTGATCGTCCTCGGATTGGTGGACAGCTCGGTGATTCCGATTCCCGGCAGCATGGACGCGCTCACCATCGTGCTGTCCGCGCATCACAAGCAACTGTGGCCCTATTATGCGGCCATGGCCACGATTGGCTCAGTGGTCGGCGGCTACATTACATTCCGGCTGGCGCGCCATCAGGGACGGGAGCGTCTGGAAGAAACCCTGAGCCACGGATGGAAAAAGGCTGTAGCCGATTTTTTTAAGAAGTGGCGCTTCTGGGCTATCGCTGTGTCGGCTGTGCTGCCTCCGCCGATTCCTGTCGTGCCATTCATCCTCGCGGCCGGCGCAACTGATTACTCATCGAAGCGATTCGTGGGCGCGATGACCTTTGGGCGCGCCATCCGCTATGGAGCTCTGGCCTATTTTGCGAATCTCTACGGCCGTGCCATCATTCGCATCTTCTCGCAGTACGGCTGGCCAATTTTCTACACTATTGTCGCCCTGGCTATATTCAGCGCTCTCACAGGATTCACTCTCCGGCACTTCGAGAAGCGTAAGTCGGGCAGAAGGAAAAAAATGAAAACGAAAACCAAAGCGGCTTAAATCATCCGGCGCGACTCTCGCGCTTCGCAGCGCCCAAGTTTCGACCTTACATCTAGGTACGGTATAGCCCCTATATTCTTATCTGGCTCTCCGTGGTGGGATAGAGCAGAAAGTCCACCAGTGGCGGGCGATTCGAGTTTGCCCTCGGCGTCCGGTTCAGGTCTATGGGATGCCCACTCGAATCCTCATCGCCGACGACCACGAAGTGATGCGCTCCGTTTTGCGCCATCTGCTCGACTCACACGAAGGCTGGCAGGTGTGCTCGGAGGCAAAAAATGGCGGCGAAGCGGTCGCCAAGGCCGCTGATTTGCGCCCGGATGTGATTGTTCTCGATTTGGCCATGCCCATCATGGACGGTGTGCAAGCCGCGCGCGAGATCCTGAAAAGCAGGCCCGAAGCGGTGGTGGTGATGTTCACCCTGCATAGCTCGGAGCAGCTCGAGCGCACCGCCGCGCAGGTTGGCGTGAAACGCGTAATTTCCAAAGCGCATAACGGCAGCAGGCTGCTCAGCGTCATCGAAGAACTCCTCGCAGAACGCCGCAGCCAGAGCGCCTCCGGCTCCGGCCAAATCCACTAACAAGCGCACCCTAAAAGCGTGTGCTGTGCCAAATACAAACGCTATGCTGAACGGGCTGTGAACACACCTGTAACGCCCGGGTTGTCCACGTGTCACTCAAATGGGCCTTTGTAGCCTGATGGAGTAGGCCTGTGAAACCAGTCAACATTTCCGAAACTATTTTTCTTGGCACTAAAGCTGTGGAAAATACTCTTATTCTTGGGCCAGAACCACCGTCTAAAACGAATCGCTATGGTGATGTCGGCGTAATCGATTCCATATATTATGTCGGGGCAGTCTATCGTTGTACTTTCCTTTGGCGATAATTCGTTGGCGACTATTGCGATACCATTGCTGCTAGACTCGAACGTATTGCCTCTAGCGCGCATGCTGTCAAATACACATGAGGCTTTAACATCATACAGTGTGTATAGACTATTATTTTGAACCGTGAACTGCTCAGAGAAAGGATTTCTCGTGTCCAACATTTTATATGGTTCCACGGACAAATCCGGTCGGAACGCAAAATATGAGAGCAGCAGGGAAATTAAAACAGACACGCTAACTATCACTGCCCACGTCCGTGAAATGGCTAATCCAAGATATCGCTTCGGGAGTGGTGATTGCGGCGTTGCTCGCGTTTCTTGGCTCTGCGGCTGCAATGTTTCTTTCTTGATTTTCTCTTCAATCCTTTTGCGCTCACGTTCCCTGCGCCTGCGCTCACGTCTGTCCATGACAGCAGCAGGTTATATCAAGAAGCACCGGAATTAAGCAATTTCTCTATTCACTCGTGAAGACACTTGTATTAAGCACGACAAATTAGGTAGTTTGGCGGAGAGGGTGGGATTTGAACACAGCAGTGCTACTCTAAGTCCTGTGTTCTAGCGGCGTTGCAACCCACCTAAGCATTCAACTGGAACCAATGGAACCCAAGCTTAATTTAAGTTCATCCTAAGCGTTGAAACGGCGGCACTTACCTTACGCAGACCTGCCTTCAGTTGTGACCACTTTGTGACCAGAATGATTCCATTTTCTCTCAGCACCCCGCGCACCCACCTCGCACTGCCCCCATGTCGGAATTAAAAAGAGGTGAGCTAACATGTCCACGGTAGGCAAGAAAGAAACAAAGAAAAAAAGAAAGCGAGCAATGGCCGGAAAAGTGCCGAATTCACGCACCACACCTCACTCCCCCACGACGTTTTTTGGGATTTCAATTTCCAGCGACTTCCGCCCCAGCGTTCGTTCCGACTGCCGGATGCGATGGTCCTTCTCGGTTTCCGTCGACGACCGAGGTTCAATGCTCTGCGGATGCTTTTTGAATGCTCCCTGTATGCACTGGCGCCCGGGCGACGCGATATTGCACCTAATGAAGCGCAAGCACCCCAATATGCTGATTCGACGGACCTCTAAATCGAGCGTTGCTGCGTTTTGTTCGCGCTCAGGGGCGCGTGATGTGGAAGTGAAACGTCAGATAGAAGTCGCCCAGATTCGTCGTTGAGCCGTTCGTGTTGTCGAGCTGCAGACGGCCGATGCCCGTCGCCGGGATTACGTTGCCGTTGGCGTCCGTCGCAGGCTGCGGATCGATGAACCAATCATCGCAATGACCGTCAGTGCCGACACTGTTGCACGTCACCAGAATTTCAGTGGTATCGGGAAAACCGGCGGCGGCGCCTCCCATTTCAAGCGCATAATGATTGGATTGCTTTCCGCTAACCGGATAAAAAAAACTAAAAGGGGCGGGACAACTTCCCACCTGACCGGCAGTCATCGTCAGCATGTCCATAGTTTGCGATCCGTTCGTCGTGTTTACGCATTTGTTCTCCAACTTGCCGGGCAATTCCTCCGTTCCCGTAAAAGGGGGCTGCGGCGTGACGGTGAAGCCGGGCTGCCCGGCCGGCACCGCATTGTTGCCAAGAGTGAATCTGAGCTCGCGCGTTGAGCTTTCCAGGTTGAGTTGCCAATCTCCCGGAGGCACGGTGCCATTGTCGGTCACTTCAAGCAAAGAAGAGACACCCTGGTCGCCGTTATCATATTCACCTTCAACGGCGTGGACGGGGCCAAACTGGCCGTCACTCTGAATCGTATTTGGAACGCCATTGGCATCGGCGTCCGACAAGTATGAGGTTACGGAAACGGGCCCAGGCGCCTTGGAGCCTTCCACAATGACGGCCCAGGCCACCGCGGACGTCATCACGAACAACAAGAGAATGAGACGGGAAACACGCATGCGCTGTTCTCCTTTTGCGAAGATGTATTTCTCTGGCTGAATTGACATAACAGCGGGCTTCATTCTGGTCAAATCACGGGAGTGTCGTATTTGTATAACGGCGCTGTAGCGAGAAAAGAAGCAATTTAGGGCGCGGCACGCAAAAACACGCTACACAGGTGCGAGGGAAAGGCTGAGATTTGAGATTGATGTTGCACGCGCGAGGATTCGGGAGTAGGTTTGCCAATAAAATAATAATTAAGGATCGGCCATGGCGACAATTCCCAGCAACGGTCCCGCCGACCGAGGCGTCATCGCCATTCGGTTTGGGGAGTTCGAATACCATACGCAGCGCGACGAATTGCGCAAACATGGCCTCCGGATCCGACTACAGCCGCAACCTTTGGCCATCCTACTAGCTCTACTCGACTCGCCCGGCACTCTTGTCACACGGGAAGAACTGCGAAGCCGGGTTTGGGAGTCGGGCACTTTCGTGGATTTCGAGCACGGACTGAATTCAGCCATGAAGCGCGTACGCGACGCGCTGTGCGATTCCGCTGACAAACCCGAATACATCGAAACTGTGCCCGGCCGGGGATATCGGTTCATCGCCGCCGTCGAGCACATCAGAGCTGCCGCCGCGGAAAACAAGTCTGTAGAAGGAAGCGGGCTCGCTGTTAGCGCCGCAGACCCCGCGAAGTCGTTGGCTCCCCCGGGAACAGATCGAACGAGCACGTTGGATTGGAGGAGGACCCTTGCGTTGGGAGCGCTGGTAGTGTCGCTTTGCGCGGCAGCGACCCTAATTGACGCTGGGAGTTTCGGGCTGCGCTCGCGCGCTTCGGCTAGAACCGCTTCCTGGGTGCTGGTGACCCGCTTCGATAACCGCACAGGCGAAAGCCAGCTCGACAACGTGTTGGATTTCGCGCTCCGGAGCGATCTCAGCAATTCGCACGCGGTGCACGTCGCTGCGCCGGAGCGTGTCCAGGATACCCTGCGTTTGATGCGCAAACCGCCAGATACGCCCGTCGACGAAAAGACAGGGCGCGAGATCTGCCTGCGCGACGGGGGTATCGGAGCCGTCGTGACGGGACGAATTGAAAAGTTGAGCGGCAAGTATCTCGTCGCAATCTCATTCGTTGATGCGCAAACCGGAACCACGCTTCGCAGTTTCGCGGGCGAAGCCGACAACCAGCAGGCCATTCTTCAGACCGTGAATCGGCTTAGCGAGCAACTCCGCGAACACCTGGGCGAGGCGATTGATGAAATCGGTCGGTCCAACCGGCAGTTGGAACGGGCCACAACCCCCTCGCTCCGTGCGTTGCAGCTTTTTTCGGCCGGATCGGACCTGCTTGCCGACGGCATTCCCTCGGACGCCGAAGCGGCGGCCGAATTGTTCTCCCAGGCCATCCAACTCGACCCAGATTTTGCGTCCGCCTACACGTACTTGGGATGGGCTGAGCTGGACACTCCCAATCAAGGCAGCGCGATCGGCAATTTCCGCCGTGCCGTCGAGCTGGCCGACACGGCATCCGAGCGCGAGCGATTGTTCATTCTGCTCAGTTGGTATGGGCTCGAGCTGCACGCTGGGGACTTGGACAAAGCGATCCATTATGGGGAGCTGCTGACCAGTCTGTATCCCGATTTTTACTGGGGAGTGCAAGTTCAGGCGATGTTGCTTCTGAACGCCAATCGACCCGATGAAGCCGCAGCAATGTTCGAAAGAGGGCTCCGGCTCCGCCCAAACGACTTGGATTGGGCGGTGACAGCGTGGGAGGGTTTTGACGGCGACTCGCAACAGGGCTTCAGGGGCGTGCGAAGCGATTTGGCCCAGATGTTCCGCAAGAAAGCGGAGGAGATCGCGGCCCATTCCGGGGATAGCGCATTAACCGGCTTCTGGATGCCTTATCTCGATGCCTCTGAAAAGCGCGACCGCGGCGATGCCGCTGGCGCCGCGGCTGCCCTGGATAATGCGCGCCCTGCTGACGGCGTTCTAGCGCACCAGTTGGCTGTGGCGTATCTCGCTTTAGGCAAACTGCGCGATGGGGAGCGGGTGATCCAGGGCGCCGCAGAACCCGAGCAACTCCACATGCTTGTCGCATTCCTGCGGAACGGCGTAGGCGGCCTGCGCTCTTATGCCCGGCGGCATCCGGTGTCGGCGCCGTTGGACGGCCCGGGAATCATCGGCCTCCTCTACGCGAGGATTGGGGACCTTCGCGGCGACAGTCCTGCAATTCGAGAGCTTCTGTCGGTCGGGCAGCGGCAGGCTTGGCACTCCGCCATTTTGGGCGAGGAGGCGATGAATCGAGGACAGTACGCACTTGCCATTCGAGAGCTGCGCGATGCTCTCGCATCGCCCAATACGTCCGCCCAACAGATGTTTCTTTCGGATTCACTTGCAACGGCGCTGGAACGTGAAGGCGATAGCGTCGGAGCTGCCACGGTTCTTCAGAAGAGTGCCAATGAATTCGCCGATCCCCTCGATGGGACATTGTGCCCGTTGGTCCTGGAACATCTTGCCAGGACTTATCGCAAAGTGGGTGATACTGCGCGCGCCGCCGTATTGGAGAATCACGTCAAGAAACTCCTCGAAGCCGCGGATCCAGATTACTCGCTTGACGCCCAGCTTGGTGCGGCGCCGACGTGCCGTACGCCTACTCCTACTTATTCGCATATTCCATGACTCTTCCGCGCGGCGCACGCACCCTCACTTTGCCGGACAACGACAAAATCCGCATCTTCGCCATTACTGTCGCGCGCCAGCCGGACTCGATTCGCCCCGCCCAGCCGCTCTACGACACGCTGCAGGGCCAGGACATAAGGTGATGTTGTCATTGCTGGCTTTTCGCGGACAGGAAACTCAATGAGTCCGCTCACTGCAATTTTCCTGTTGGTCGTCGCCGGAACCATGAACGGAAGCTTCACGCTTCCGATGAAATTCACTCGCCAGTGGGTGTGGGAAAATACGTGGCTCACCACGGTTCCGATTGGAACCAATCCAGTTTAGAACTCCTTTGTTAACTTGATGATTGGCGGAGAGGGTGGGATTTGAACCCACGAGCCCGGTTTTGCCAGGCTACCCGCTTTCGAGGCGGGCTCTTTCAACCGCTCAGACACCTCTCCGCGCCGTAGTGCGTTAAAAAAGATTACCAGAGCACCCCGCAAGGAACAACGTCAAGGAGCAATTTCACGCAGCGATGTCAATGTCACGCAACGATGTCACGCAATAATGTCCGCAACGAGTAATGTCACGCAATCATGTCTTTTGCAATTATCGCTTTCCGCCTTTCTCGCTCGTGGCGACTTGCGTTTGCGCCGGCGCGTTTCCTTCCGGCAAATCTTTTGCCAAGCGCACCACCGTCTCTTTTTCTTCGGTCACCGGAGGATTGTCCAGATACTTGCCGAAGAAAACCAAATAGCGCTGCCAGCGGTCCTGAATGTGCCGCGGCTCGACGAAGCCATGATTTTCGCGCGGATACTTGACGAACTCAACCGGCACATGCCGCTCCTTCAACGCCTCATAAAATTCCTCGGCCTGCGGAATGGGCACGCGCGTGTCCGCGATTCCGTGCAGAATCATCGTCGGCGTGGTCACGTTCTCCACATACTTCATCGGCGAATGCGCCCAATATTCCTGGAAATTGTCCCATGGCGCTTTCATGCCGAGGAACAGCGTCAAATAGTGATGAATGTCCGTCTGCGAATACATTGAATAAAGATCCGGCAAGCCCGCGCCCGGCGAAATGGCCTTGAAGCGGTGCGTTTGCGTGTCGATCCAGTAAGTCATGAAGCCGCCGTAAGACCAGCCGAATGCGCCCATGCGAGTGGGGTCCGCCCAGCCTTTGTCCACCATGGCCTGCACGCCGCTCATGTCGTCTTTGTAATCCCCCCCGCCCCAGTCGTTCTGGTTGGCCTGCGCAAATTTTTCGCCGCGTCCAGAGGAGCCGCGGAAATTCGGTTCGAGAATCAAGTAGCCATTCGCGGCCATGATTTGCTCTTGCGGATTGAACGACAGATAGGTCGCGCCGGTTGGCCCGCCATGCGGATTCAACAGCAAAGGGTATTTGCGCGACGCGTCGAAGTCCACCGGCTTGGTGACCACGCCGTCAATTTCCATTCCGTCTTTGCTGCTCTTCCAGCGCATAACTTCAGCGCTGCCCAGGGCATAATCGGCAAGCCACGGATTTTGATCGGTGATGGATTCCATAGAATGGAAGCCCAGATCCGAGCGAAATACTTCGGCCGGATGCGTGGGATCCGTCCACGTGCCAATTGCCGTTTGTCCGTCTTTGCTGATTTCGCTCAGCTCGATCACTCCAGGCTTGTCGGATACCTGGCGAACCGCTCCGCTCTCGACGTTCGCGGCAAACACTTCCACCGTCTCACGCGAGTCGGTGCTGAAGTAAATCGTCTTTCCGTCGGGCGCCCAGACTGGCTGGCCGGCGTTCAACCCAAAAGAGCTGGTAAGTTCGCGCGGCGCGCTGCCATCGGGGCTGACGACGAAAAGTTTCGTTCTGTAAATAGCCATTCCGTGATCTTGCAGGTAAGCAATCCATTTTCCGTCCGGTGACCATCGCGCCGTGTGCGTGTACTCGCTGGTGTCCGCGAGCTTGCGCTTTTGGCCCGTCGCGACGTCGAGAATCCATGCGGTCTGCACGCTCGCATCGTCGAGCAGCGGTGTTGGATTCGTGGTGAAAGTGATGTGCGTTCCGTCCGGCGACCAGCGCGGATCGCTGACCGTAAAATCGCCCTTGGTGATTTCCTTTTCGCCGCCTGAGGCGATATTCCACGTCCAAAGCTGCGCCATGCGAAAATCGTGATCCACCACCACCGCATCGTCTTTGATTTTTTCGCGCTTCTCGAAGGCCTCGCTCGGCGCAGAGGTGGCAACCAGCAGCAGCGTCTTGCCGTCAGGAGAAAATTCGAAGCTGCGCACGCCGGATTTGTGCTTGGTCACCTGCCACGGCTCCCCGCCATTGGCGTACATGAACCAAACTTGCGGACCCTGCTTTTCGTCTTCGCCTTCCATGGTGAAGGCGATAATTTTTCCATCCGGCGACCATGCCACGTTTGAAACGCTCTTGTCTCCGCGCGTAAACTGCCGGGCGGCGCTTGCCGGACTGGCCGCAGGCACCACCCACAAATGCGTCACGGATTTTCCCGGGTCATCCTTCTTCATTTCGACCGTGGCGACCAGATAGGCTACCGTTGAACCGTCCGGCGAAATTCGCGGCGAGGAAACGCGCGCGACGCGCAACGCCGCACTGGTACCGAAAAGTTTCTTGCCGTCCTTGCTGCGCGCCGCCGCGTTTTGCTCCGCCGAAGCTTCTTGAGCCTGCGTCACAACTGACGCTAGGCCCAGCCCCAATGCCGCCAACGCAAACGCAAATGCGACGCGCGCCGCCTTCGCGCGGAGTTTGTTAGCGATTTTCGTGCCGTTGCTCACCAGGGTGTTCGCCAGATTGCTCGTAACGCCGTTAGTGAAACTGCTCATCGGAATCCCTCCCCGTTAAAATTGCGCAAAATTGCCAAACGTAATTGCGGAGTTGTCGCATCGGCGCCGTCGCGCAGGTGCCGCCTACAGCGGGCGAAGTATAGTGATTTTGGTGCGCAGCTTCAATGCTCAGGTCAGCGATGGTGCGTGACCGCGCTTCATTCTGTAACTTTGAAAAAGGCGCGCCATTCCGGCGCGTCTCCCAGGAGCACGTCCACGCGGTAGACGCCCGGTGTCAGACTTGCAATCGTCATGCGAACCCCCGTGAATGCCGTCCTCTGCGGCTCGAGGTCGATTTTGTCAGGCTTACTCTCCTCCACGGCATGATTGTTCAAATCAAAAATGCGGACTTGCATTGAGGTTTTTTCCCTCGTTTGCGGTGCCCACGTGATCACCAGTTGTAAGGAGTCGCGCGAGCGCGAAAACTGCGTGGTCTGACCCACCGGAGTTAGCGCGACATTCCCAACCCTGTTGTAAGCCTTGCACAGCCTAGCATTTGCCAACTGCGGATCACGGGCGAGTGGTTGCAGGAAATCGCCTTTTGCCGCTATTTCGGCAAGCGTAGTGGATTGCGTCAGGCTTGCCGCCGGCGGGAGGAGAGAAATTGGGACCACGAGCGGAACAAACGAGTCCACGAACGGCTGCCCCGTAATGGCATAGTTCCCCAAGGAGATGGTCTTAACGCTTTCAATCCCGGGAATCAGGCTTCCGCCGAGGACGCCGATAACGCGTCCAGACTCATCGAGCAGCGGCGAGCCCATCGTTCTTTTCCCTCCCCACCACGATGTATTCACCCGCTCTCCGGCGTCCGGCGATTGTTGAATGCCTGTGATTGCGACATTCTGAATCGTCCGACCGCCCTGATTCGCGTCGAGCAAGTAGGCGTGGTCGCCGACCTTCCACGAGTCAGCCGGCGCACGCTCCAGCACTTGCATACTTAAGTCATCTACTTTGAGAATTGCCCAGTCCTGCCAGCGATTCCATGCGAGCACGCGGTCCGTGATGGCATTCTGGCCATTTGGGAAATCAATTCGCAACGATGTGGCGCCATCAATCACCTGGAACGCGGTTGCAACGATGCCTTTTCCGATGAAAAACCCCGAACCCTGCCTGAACACACTCCCGTCGGCGCCGAGACTATCGATGAACACGCTTGCCGCGAGCACGTGCTGGTAAATATCCGCTGCGGTCGGGACAGGCTCGTGCGCATTGGCGGAGTTCGGGCTCGCAACGATCTGAAATGTATAGGCACCGGCCGAAAGGCCATCGATTTTTGATTCCAGAGCCCATAATCCGGCGCGGGTACTGTCCGGGTCAGTAATATTGAGGGTCCAGGAACACGAAAAGCGTGAACTCGGCGACTGAATGTCAACGTCGCCGATGAATACTACTTTGCCGGACGGGTCAACCCAACTCGCTTGGAAGTGGTGCAGCCCTGTTGGACCATCCCAATTGAGCACCACGATAACCTTGTTGTCCGCAGGCAGATGGAAAATGTTTCGCGGATCCTCGATAACGTATTGTTCGTTTTTCGTGGTTTCCTTTGTGCCGGATGTCGCGCTGACTAGCCGAAAGGGCGATACTTGCGATTGTGCAGCGGCGCTGCTTTGTTGCGCGCGTACTGTAATTCCCGCAAAGGCGCCCAAAACGCCAAAAACCAGAATGGCCCCGATTACCAGTGTCCTAAGCGGCTGGAAGGGAACGTTCATCGATAATTTTCCCAAGAACGATCTTCCGGAATACTACCAAAAAATGAGCAGTATCGGATAGAGAATCGCACCGGCTATGACGCTTCAATAAACTGCCGGTGCTATCCTTCGCCGTGAGGCAACTTTCGTTCGCGCCAGCTAGTCGCGCTATCGGCGCGCGGCAAAGAATTTTTGCAGTAGGGCCGCGGCTTCGTCCGTCAGCACGCCGCCAACCACTTCGACGCGATGATTCACGCGCGGATGCTCGAACACCGCAAAGCACGAGCGCACCGCGCCGCCCTTGGGATCATCGGCGCCATAAACCAACCGCTGGATGCGCGCTTGGAGCATCGCGCCAGCGCACATGGCGCATGGCTCGATGGTCACGTAAATGGTCGTTCCCGCCAGCCGGTAATTTCCCAGCGCCGCCGCAGCCGCGCGCAGCGCTACCATTTCCGCGTGCGCGGTCGGATCGCAATCGGCAATCGTGCGATTCGCGGCGCGTGCAATCACGCGCCCATCGAGCGTGATCACGCAGCCAACCGGCACTTCGCCGGCGCGTTCCGCTCGAGCCGCCTCTTCGAGCGCCATGCGCATGTAATTTTCATCCGCAGCGCCCGCCTCGCTCTTGTGCCCCAAGCTGTTCATGGCGCATCAGAATAACATGGCGGCCCAGCTGCGCCCCGTTTGGCAATGTCTACTGCAACACAACGGCCACGCCCGTTCTAGGGCTCTGTGCCTTGGTGTTTCTGTTTCGAGAAAATTCCGGAGGTATGACGCCTCATGCATCTTCGATTGTTTAAGCGCGTGAACCCGCAGCGCCGCTGCTTGCTAAGTCTCATTTCAAAATGCACGTGTGTGCTGGCCATCGGATTCCTGGCGCTCTCGGCGTATTCACGCCCGCCCGCGGTGCAGTCAAAAGCTGCGCCGCCTCAATCGAAAGCCGCCGCGCCCGCCGAGAAGCCGGATGCAAATGCCGGAATCTACCGTGACTCTTGGAGGCTGCTCGAAGCCGGCTCGCGTTCGGAAAATCTTCGCAAGCGCACCGATGTGATAGCCGCTCTCTCCAGCATGGAAGGTGACAAGCGCGCCACACGCTTGCTGGAAGTAGCGCTCGATGACAAGCACGCGGAGATTCGCCGCAACGCCGCTTCCGCGCTCGGCAACATGAACGCCCGAGAAGCGATTCCGCACCTCAGGCAGGCTACCAACGACAAAGACGCTGGCGTGAGCTTCGCCGCCGCCGAAGCGCTCTGGAGAATGGGCGACGAAAATGGAGCGACGATTTTTTATGCCGTAGTGCTCGGGAACCGCCACGTAGAAAAGGGATTCGTCTCCAGCAATGTCTACGCCGCGTGGCAGGAACTGCATAACCCTATGGAGCTCGCCGATATCGGCATTGGCGAAGCGTCCAGCGCGTTTTTGGGGCCATTTGCGGAAGGCATTACCATCGCGCGCGAATTGGCCAAGGATCGCTCCGCGCCCGCACGCGCCCTTTCTGTGACGCTCCTCGGCGAGCGTCCTAATCACGACACGGAGAAAATCCTGGTAGATACGCTGGACGACAAAAATATCGCGGTGCGCGCCGCCGTGGCCAAAGCTCTCGGCGGATTTGATGACCAGGCGCTTATTCCGGAACTGGCGCCGTTGCTCAGCGAAAAGGGAACTCCCGTGATTAAGCCCGTGGATGCCGTCCGCTTCATGGCCGCTGCGGCGATCATTCGCCTGCACAATCATGAAAAGCCCGACATCCTCGGCGGTCCCTTGACCCTTCCTGGCGCTTCCACCATTATCCCGCACTGAAACTGCGGTCTTGGTTGCACAATTCTAATCGGTACAACGACGAAAACTTATAGGCACTAAGCGATTGAAAAAAGCCAGCGCCCTGTCTCCTGACAGATTTGCGCTTTCTCGTGTTCATGTCCTCCTCCGACGCTTGTTTGCTGGCTTGCTCCTTCGTCCGGCCTGGGGTATAAACGCGAGGGCATTCCTTTCTGAGGTTAATTGCCTTCGTGGAGCTGCGAAAAGATCCAATCACGCGAAGCTGGGTGGTCGTCGGACATTCTGAGTCCGTCGAGATTCCCGTCGATCCTTGTCCCTTGTGCCCGGACAACGAGGGTGAGACGCGCACTATCCTCCAATTTCCCGCGCAAGGGCCATGGCAAGTGCGCGTTTTTCCGCATTTTCGTCCGCTTTATCGCATCGAAGGCGAGCCGGGGCGTTCGGCGGAGGGCATCTACGATCGCATGAGCGGCATCGGCGCGCATGAAATTCTGGTTGACACGCCGAATCACCAGCGCGGCCTGGCCGGCGAATCTCCCGAGCATGTTGCGCTTGTCTTGGAGGCTTACGCGCGGCGCATCGTCGATCTGAAACGCGATCCGCGATTCAAATATATTACCGTGTTCAAAAACGAAGGCGCGAATTCAGGTCAGGAGTGGCCGCATTCGCATTCGCAAATCACCGCGACCACTTTCGTTCCGCGCCGCGTGCTTTATGAATTGCGCGCCGCGCGCGATTGGTTTCGCGAGCGCGACCGCTGCGTTTTTTGCGACATTTTGCGCCAGGAAGAAAAGCAGGAGAAGCGCGTAGTCGATGCGCAAGGCAACTACGTCGCCTTCTGCCCGTATGCTTCGCGCGTGCCCTTTGAAACTTGGATTTTGCCGCGCCGCCATAATCACGAATTCGAAGCGCCCGGCTCCGAGGATTTCCTTTCGCTTGGCGCGCTTCTCGGACGTTTCCTGCGCAGATTGCCGGCCATTTCGCAGGGATATCACATGGTCGTTCACACTTCGCCCAATTCTCTGCAAACAAAAGGAGAATTGAGCGACTACTGGCAGAGCATCTCCGACGATTATCATTGGCATATTGAAATCCTTCCCATCGTACCCACCAGCGAAAAGTCCTACGTCATCAAAGAGGTGTATTTCAACGGCCTCATGCCGGAGCAGGCGGCGCAACTGCTGCGTCAGGTTAATCCGGGTTCATGAACGGGGATTTGGCTGGGCCCATCGCGTCATCGAGACAACGCGGCGGCATCCTTGCGAAACTGATTGTCCTGATTGCCTTCGTGATTTTCTGCGTGCTGATTTACCTGGTGCGCGCGCCGCTGCTTCGCCTGGCCGGAGGATTTTGGATCGTTTCCGACCATCCGGCGAACTGCGACGCAATCGTAATTCTGAGCGACGATAATTTCACCGCGGACCGTGCCGCGCGCGCCGCGGAACTTTATCATGATGGCTGGGCGCCGCGTGTGGTTTGCAGCGGCAGGCGGCTGCGTCCGTACTTTAGCATTGCGCAATTGGAGCAACGCGATTTGGAAATTCGCGGCGTTCCGGCGAAGGCGGCCATTCCGTTTGCGCATAACGCGCCCGATACGCTCGAGGAGTTGAAAGGAATTCGCGACTTTCTCGCGCCGCACGGGTGGAAGCGCTTGATGATTGTCACCTCGAATTATCACACGCGGCGCACGCGCTATCTGTGCCGTCATATTTTTCCTTCGGATTTTCATGTGTTGGTGGTGGCCGCGCCGGACCATGACTACGACCCGGAATCCTGGTGGCGCACACGCGGCGGCCTGAAAATTTTCTTCCACGAATCGGTTGGCATGGTCGTGTCCTTTTGGGAAGTGCATCACGAAAATATGAAGGCTCCGCAAAACACGGCGGATGCTTTCGCGATGGCAGGCGCAAAAGCCTCAGGTCAATTGAAGCAAACGATGCTGCAATGGGGACATATGGGCCGCAAAGAGAGGCCTGTGGTGCACTTTGATAACACTACTTGTATTTCTGCTTGGTTTACATCTCCGGGACTCTGTACTATAGTCCTCGCACTTCAAAATCATCCGTGGTTTGGGGAAACACGCCCATCTCACCGCGTTGGAGGTTTCCATGTGGCGGAAACAACCGGAAGCGAAGCCCTCTTCTCCCGTGACGCCAGCAGCGTCCGATTATGTCAGTCCGAACCAAAGACCGCCCGCGCCTTTCGCGTCGTCGCCAACTGCGTCCGCGCCGCCGCCGGCACAAGCGCCGCGCTCTGATGCCGCTGTTTTGACGCGCGGCATTCGCATCAAGGGTGAGCTGACCGGAAAAGCCGATCTCGTGATTGACGGAGAGGTTGATGGCAGCATCCGCCTTGGCGACTCGCGCCTCACTATTGGACAGGCCGGGCACATTCGCGCGCACATCGAGGCCGCGGAGATTTTCGTCAAGGGACAAGTGGAAGGCAATCTGCGGGGACGCGAGCGCGTTGTCCTTGGCAGTTCCTGCCACGTCATCGGCGATCTGGAATCACCGCGCGTAGCCATCGAAGAAGGCGCGCGATTCAAGGGGCGCGTGGAAATGGGTCCGAGCGCAGACGCTCGCGAGCATCAGAGCAAGCGCGCGCCGCAAGCCGCTACGACGCCGCCCCGGCCAACTTCCGCGCCGGAACCGAGCGCCACGCCGGCCCGCTCTTCTACGCAGGCATCAGCGCCAACGCCAGTCACCGTGGAAACTAACCGCAACTCTTAATCGGTCATGAATTTCATAGGGAAATCGCGATTGGCAGGCACGACGGCAACAGCGTCGCCGCGAAAATCCCAAGTAGCGCCCGCCGTCGCTGCCGCCGCGAGCCACAGTTCTCCGAATTTTCGCACCTCCAACGGCCTGAAGGATTTTCTATGGCTTTTGAGCGACGTTGAAAATGGCCGCCTGCTTGATCTCGGCGCCGTCTCCCAAGCCACGCTAAATTTTTTCATCGAGCGCGGATTTCGCGTGACCACAGACGATTTCGCGCGTTCCTGGAAGGATTTTCGAGCGGCCGAGGAAGAGAAGCAGCGCATGGAGGAGCAGAGCGATTTCTACGAGCCTTTTTCTCCGGAGCAAATTGCCGCGCGTTTTCTCGACCACTCGCTGCAGTATCCCGAGGAAACATTCAATGCGGTTTTAATTTGGGATCTTTTCGATCATCTCGACGCAGAGCTGCTTCCTAAAGTTACCGAGCGCCTCTACGAAATCATGAGGCCGGGCGGAGCGGTGCTCGCGATTTTCCACAGCAAGCCGGAGCATTTTTATCGCTACCGAATCGTAGACAACCAGACCATCGAGTCGATTCCCATTGGAACTGCCGTCACCCACAATCATGGTTTTCAAAACCGCGAAATCCTGGAACTTTTTAAGCATTTCCGCTCGGCAAAGACTTTCGTCGGCCGCGACCAGCTCCGCGAGGGCCTCTTCATCCGCTAATCTCCTGCATCGATTCTCCACAGCTCTACGCAGTGATTACCTGTACATCGAAAATGCGACTTGCGCTCCGCCGCACATCGGAGTATTAGGGAGATGATGACTTGGAAAACGGAGGAAGCAGTATGAGTCCACCGGGCCAAGAGTCCTGATGACATCCACACCGCTTTTGCGGTGCGAGCCCTTAAGCGCCCAATGACGCTGACTGGGCTTTCAGGAAATAGCAAATACGGGGAACCGAAAGGTTCCCCGTTTTGCATTTCATTTCGCCTTTAGATTGCTAATCTGACTCGGCCCGCGAATGCTTTTCTCTGCGCCGCAAGCGTATCGCTTCAACCGCAGCCGGAATCAGCGAAATCACAATCACCGCCGCAATCACCCAGTGAATCTGGCTCTGCACATTGGGAATTTTCCTGCCAAGCGCGTATCCCACCAGCACCATTCCGCAGACCCACAGGCAGCCGCCAAAAATATCGAAAACGAGATAACGCGCATAGCGCATTCGCGCCGCTCCGGCCACTGGCGGGCAGAACGTCCGTATAATGGGCACAAAGCGCGCGATAATCACCGCCTTTGCACCATGCTTTTCGTAAAACTCGTGTGCGCGCTCCAAATGCTTTTTCTTGAAGAACCGCGAATCATCGCGCCGGTACAAATTCGCGCCAGCCTTGTATCCTATGAAATAGCCTAATTGGTCTCCCGCAATCGCGCACAGCGACGCAGGCAGCAGCAGCCACGCCAGCGTGAGCTGTCCGGCACCCGCGAAAATTCCTGCTGTGACCAGCAGAGAATCGCCGGGCAAAAAAAATCCTACAAATAGCCCGGTTTCCACAAAAACGATCGTGCACACTAATAGCGTGCCGCCCGAACGGATTAGATCTTGGACGTTGTACAGCCGATGAATCAGGTCACGCCAGGGAATTGCCGCGATGTTGAGGGCCATTGGAAGTTAGATGAAAAATATACGGATTTGCGCCATTTGTCCGGGCCGTGCGATTGGTCACGCCAAATTAGCGGAATCGGGCTCCTCGACTAACATAGCAGAAAAACGACCTTTACACCGGGCTCAGCGGCGCCACCGTTCCTACTAGTACTTTGCTCCCAGCAAAAGCATTCCTGCGTACCATTTCCGAAACACCCTACAGTGTCCAGACTATAGCCGTTACACCGATGCATCCGACTTTCGGGAGGTCTTATGGAGGGTGGTTACGCAGTTTGGATGGGGCAGCCAGTGATTCTGCGAGTGGTTGCAGGCACCCTGCGTGTGCCGGTGCGTGGCCGCTTGGTGAGCGAGACGGACACCGTCCTGCGCCTGCGCATCGCCGACAACTGGGACGTCGATATTTTCAAATCCATGGTCGTGGCCATCGAACATGACACTCCTGTGGCCCTCATACACTGATCGCGCTGCCGACTACCGAGGATCTTAATGCGCAATGTTGCCAACATCGAATTGGCCTTATCCGCAGGGCCTGTGGCGCGTGTGACTTTGCGCGATCCTCATGATCGCGATTTTCCCGGCAATGTTTGGCGCTGGGCCGCTGGATTCTATGGTGTAGCGAATTTCGTGCCTTACCGTGAGACTTTGCGCCTCCTGATGTGGATGCGCGCGCTGAATTTGTGAGCTGCGTTAACTCAGGCGAAAAGGCGATTCTGTCGGCCCATGCTTCAACCCCGCCCGGGCTTGTGCCTCCCAGCAAGCCCAGGTTCTCTTTGTAATTGTGCTTTGCCGCACATTTGCTTGTGGTGCAATGTTCCCGCTCTTCGCTTCTTCGTTGACAATTATCACAGACGCGAAATAATGCCGCTGAACGTTGAACAGTGTGTTAGCGGTGCGCGCCGAACATTTTTTGCGGTCGCGCAAAATGTTCCGCCTGCGCGGAGGAAAAGCGGAGGAAAAACATGAGCCGACTCTCTCGCCGGGACTTGCTGAAGACCGGTTTAGTCGCGGGAGTTTCATCGCTTGTTCCACTCGATTCTTCGGCTGCAACATTGCCAGTTGCTTCCGTTGCCGCGCCCGCGGCGGAAGGAGCGATTCTGCCGCTAACTTCTTGCAGCGACGTCTTCATTCCGCCGCGCGGCGAGAGCTTTTTCAAATTCAGCTACGATTTTCCCGAGCCGTCGGTTGCTTACGCCGGGTTGCAGTTCTCCTTTCGCCTGTACACTTTCGAGAATGCTTACGGCCTCGACCAGTCCAGCATGATCGTTGAACAAATTCCCGGCGGTTTGCAGTTGCGCTGTTCGCAATTCGTGTGGGCTGGCGGCCAGCAAAAAATCGCGGGCAATTTGCGCGCGCGCTTCCGCCAAAATGACGGACATGTGGAATGGACCGCCGAAGCGGAGATGGGCCAGCCCATAAAATCCATCGCTGCTATCGTGCGCGGCGCGCCACGAGGACAAGTTGCCGCGGGAAGCGGCGGTTTCTTCGATCCTCGCGACAACGAATTGCTGTTCGGCTATCCATTCAGCGCGGGTGACCACCACGTAGCGCGCAGTATCGATTCGCCGCTTGCGGTGATTCAAACCAACGCGCAGCAATTCTTTTTTCTTTCCTGTTTGCTGGACGAAGTGCGCGCCAGCCGCATTTACTTGCAGCCAGGCGAGCAGGGCTATCGCGCGGAGCTCGTTTATGAGCAGCCGGGCTGGCGCAAAAGCAATCGTTTGGAGGGCGCGCGCTGGCGAGCCGGCCGAGCGGCCTCCGCGGAATCTGCTTTTCAACTGCATTTTCAGAACGTGCAGCGCGCGTTCAGCATACCTGACTGGCAAACGCGTCAGGATGTGCCGGCGTGGTTCCGAAATATCTCGCTGGTGCTATCGATTCACGGAATGCATTGGACCGGATACATCTTCAACGATTTTGCCAAGGCGCAACGCATTCTCGAATGGACCGCCACGCAAATTCCCGCGGAAAAGGTAATGGTGTTTCTGCCCGCGTGGGATGGGCGATATTATTGGGAATATCCCATCTACAAACCCGACCGGCGTCTCGGCGGCGCAGAGGGCTTTCGTGCTTTAATCCAACGCGGCCACCAACTTGGTTTCCATTTTCTGCCCATGTTTGGCATGAACGCTGCTAATACCAAGTTTCCGGTGTTCTCGAAATTTGCGGACGCCACTACCGCCCAAATTGACGGCGATTCGTTCGACCTGAATTGGGTGGATTGGGACAATGACCGCCACATGGAAGGCGGCAGCGAATACATGAATCTGGGAGTCGATTCCTGGAGGAACTGGCTCTCCGGTCGCATCGCCGAAACCATCGAACGCTATGGCGCCGACGCGTATTTTTTGGACATTTCCGGCGGCTGGGTAAATAACACGAAAGCCGACATGCACGAAGGCACTCGCAAGCTGGTTGATGAGCTGCGGCAAAAATTTCCGCACGCCCTTGCCGTCGGCGAGTTTTCCTACGACGCGCTTATGTCCATTCTGCCCGTCTATCAAGTTTTTCCGTCGCGAGGTTATCCGGCGGGCTTTCAGAAATACGCGCGCTCATTTGAGCATTTGAGTCATCCGGCGCCGGGGCGCGGCAGTTCCGGCGTTCACGAATCGGGATTCGCGCATTTCCGCGCGGAGGTGAGGCCGGATCAGCCAGTGATTCCAACTATCACTGTGGTTGACGATACGTTTAACAAATATCGCGATGTGATGGCGCAAATCATTCAAAGCGCCAGGCTGTGGCGCGGCATGTCGTGGCACGGCAAGTCTTAGGGGCTGCCCGCGTAGCCCCGGATCACGCTGCCAAAAATAAACTCTGCGCGTAGGGCCACTCCGCGTCCACCCATTGCGCTTCGCAGCGGAATCCCGCGCTGCAGCCCATTTCCGCGGCCTCTTCGCAGCGGTATTTGTGCGAACTTTCCGTCCAAATTGTTTCGCCGCTCTCGAACGTGACATCGAGCGCCGCTGCGCCGATATGCGCGGTTTGCGGGCGCGTGGAGCGCAAATGCATTTCGATTCGCCGCTCCTGCTGGTTGTAGCGCGCCTCGTGCTGGAAAGAGGCTAAATCAAAATCTCCGTCGAGTTCGCGGTTGATGCGCGCCAATAAATTACGATTGAACGCGGCGGTTACTCCGGCGGGATCGTCATAAGCGAGCAGCAGTTCGCTCACGGATTTTTCGAGGTCGGTCGCCAGCAGCAAGGCATCACCTGCGTGCAGAATGCGGCGCACTTCACCCATGAATCGCGCGCCGGCCTCGCGGTCCAAGTTCCCAATAGTGCTCCCCAAAAAGAGCACCAGGAATCGCTCGCCGGGTTTTCGGCGCGAAGAAACGTCGAGCAGGCCGTCCAAATAGGCGCGCTCGAATCCCACTATGCTCACCGAATCGATGCGCCCAAGCTCCTGCCAGCAACGCGAAAGCGCCGTGCGCGAAATGTCGATCGGATAGTACGTCACCGGCTGGCGCCGCGAGAGCGCTTCGAGAATCCAGCGCGTTTTCGCGCCGCTACCCGAACCCAGTTCCGCAACAGCCACAGGCGAAGGAAGGCGGTTAACGATTTCTTCGGCGTGGCGCTTCAGCAATCGCCCGCCCGCGCGCGAAAGCCCATACTCCGGCAGAAAAGTAATCACTTCGAAAAGCGCGGAGCCAATTTCGTCGTACAAATATTTTGAGGGCAATTCTTTTTGACCGGGCTTGGTCAATCCCGCGCGCACATCCTCGGCGAAATCGGCGCGCGCATCTCCCAGAACGCTATGCGTATAAATTCTGGCTGTGCTGGCCATGATTGGATCCTCCAGTCAGTTACGCTTACGTAAGGCGGAACTTTGCGTACACGTAGGGATAATGCGGCTGAAACCAGTTGCGAAACGAGCGCCGCAACATGCACTTCGCGGTGCGCGGCGAGCCGCCCTTCATCACAAAATGTTTGCCGTCAAAAAAATTGGCCGAGTAACCCGGGTAAAACGGAAACGGTTCGAAGCCGGGAAACGGCGCGAAAATCGTCGACGTCCACTCCCATCCGTTGCCGAGCAAATCGCTTACGCCAAAAGCGCTTTGGCCCGCGGGATGCGCGTCGACCGGCGTTGGATCCCAATTCGCAAAATCGAAATTCCCGCGCTCGCGGCTCGGCTCGACGTCTCCCCACGGATACGCGCATTCGCTTTCCGTTGGCGTGCCGTACGCGGCGCGATGCCATTGCGCTTCGGTCGGCAAAGCTTGCTTTTTCCAGCGTGCATAAGCCGCCGCTTCGGCGTAACTCACATACACCGGCGCGTCCAGCGGCAGGGCGAACTGCTCGAACATTCCGCGATATTGCCAGCCGTCACCATCGTGATCGCGGCGCAAATCGCCATCGCGATTGCTCCAGAAAAACGGGTGCGAAATGTTCGCGGACCTTTTCCATTCCCAATCCTCCGGCCGCCACAGCTGTGAGTTTTCGTATCCGCCTGCGCGCACGAATTCCAAAAATTCGCCATTGGTTACCGGATACGCGCCAATCTGGAATTCCGGAACGTCCACGCAATTTTCCTGGAACTCATTGTCCCAGCCAAAAACCTTGTCTTCGCGGCGCATCCCGAGCGTCGCCGCGCCGGCGGGAATCCGCACCATCCGCGCGGAAACATTCTGCGAACCGCTCGCTGCTGAATCCGCGACGGACTTGTAATCCTCAGGTTTGATTCTTTGCTCGTAGGGAAGTTGGTGCATCAGGTATGCCAGCGTTTCCGCGTGCATCAAGCGGTGCTCGATGGCCACGTTCAGCAGCGTTCCATCGGCAATGGCTGCGGGCAATTTGCTGACGGGCTCGCGCACTGCTTTGTCAATTCGTTCGCGCAGCCGGTCGTTGTAGGCTTGAATTTCGCTCACAGTGGGCCAATCGCTGGGCACGTCGTGAGGCAATTGTCCGTCCACAGGATCAATCCCAAAGGCAAACAGCCTTTCATATTCCGGATGAAAACTCGGATAATCGAGCGCGCCGCGCGCAATTAAATTCCAGTCAAACGCCTCCAAATGCCCCAAATAGAAAACCAGGCGGTGCCGCTCCGGAATAGGCCGCTCATACAGCGCTTCCGGGCGAATCAGCGCAAAAAGCGCATCCGTTTCTTTGCGCGCACTCTCCAGTCGCTCAAATAGTGGTTCAAGCGATTCAGGCGCAATTTTCGCGGTAGCCATTAAGTTTCCCCCGAGGGCACACAAATTTGTTTTACAACTTCGCGGGCGGATTTTACAGCGGGATATTAGATGTAACGCATTTGGCAAAAGGTTCTACAGCTTTTCCCTTACGCCGTATTGCAAACCTGCGCGGCGCCGCGCGGCACCTTACTCGCGATCTGTCCGCAGCGCGCCGCGCAGTTTGAGAAAAGCCTTTCCGCGATGGCTCGCCGCATTTTTTTCAAGCGGCGCTAATTCTCCAAACGTCTTGCCTGCCGGCGCAAAATAAAAAACCGGATCGTAGCCGAATCCACTGCTCCCGCGCGGCTCACTGGCAATTGCGCCTTCCACAAAATCCGAGACTACCGCCAGCATTTTGCCGCACTTCGCCGCGGCGATCACGCAAACGAATCTCGCGCGCCTTTCATCGCCAGTCTTCCCGCGCAGCTCAGCCAGCAATTTTGCATTGCGCTCGGCGTCGCTTGCGTTTTTTCCCGCGTAACGCGCGGAACGCACTCCCGGCGCGCCGCCTAATGAAGGCACCACCAGCCCTGAATCGTCCGCGAAAACAATCTCGCTCGAAAACCGGCTGTAGTGCAGCGCCTTTCCCGCGGCATTTTCCGCAAACGTTGGCTCATCTTCCGCGAACGCCGGGAATCCATCGAATCCCGGCAACAATTCAATTTCTATTTGGCGTTCCTTTATTTGTTTTTCTATTCGTTGTTGGCAAGGCGAATCGGCGGCCAGCGCGCGATATTCCCGCAGCTTGCCCGCATTGGACGATGCCAGCAGCAGCTTAACGCCCATGAGCGCGGTATTTCAGGTGCAGCAATTCCTGCTGAATTTCGCTCAAGTGGCGAATGCCCGCCGACGCCAGGCGCAGCAGTTGCTGCATTTCGTCGGAAGAGAACGGCCGCCCTTCCGCGGTGGCCTGCACCTCCACCAATTGTCCCGCTCCGGTCATCACCACGTTCATGTCCACCTGCGCCTGTGAATCTTCTTCGTATGCCAAATCCAGCAGCAGCTCGTCTTTGACGATGCCTACGCTGATGGCCGCCACGGAATCCACCAGTGGAATCGCCGGAAAGATTCCCGCCGCCTTCATGCGCTCGAACGCCAGCGCCAGCGCCACAAACGCGCCAGAGATGGACGCGGTGCGCGTGCCGCCGTCCGCCTCGATGACGTCGCAATCGATCCAGACGGTGCGTTCGCCCAGCGCCTCAAGATCTGTTACCGCGCGCAAGGCGCGTCCAATCAGCCGTTGAATCTCCTGCGTGCGTCCGGATTGCCTCCCGCGCGACGCTTCCCGCGGAGTTCGCCGGTCCGTCGCGCGCGGCAGCATTCCATATTCGCTGGTCACCCAGCCTTTTTCCTGGCCCTTGAGAAAATGCGGCACGCCATCTTCAATCGTCGCGGTCACCACCACACGCGTGCGGCCGGCTTCGATGAGCACGCTGCCTTCCGCCGTCGAGATGAAGTCCGGCGTCAGCTTGATGGGCCGCATTTCATTCGCCGCTCGTCCGTCGGCTCGCAATTTCCCTCGCTGCAGCAAGCGTGAAGCCTGCGCGCAAATTACCGCATCAGTGTGACGGGCGCGCTCGCCAGTGTCAATCTCCGCGCGCACGTTTTCAGTTTCGCCAGCCCTGCCAGCCTGGAACAGCTTCTCGTCTACTTTGTGATGGGAAGCGCCGGCGCAGGCGCTGGCGGGCGCACGTCGAAAAAATCGCTCATGTCGATATGACCGGAGAGCGTTTCGATTTCATGGCCGTGCACCAGAATTTTCAATTCGCTGATCTGTGGCACGTTCACTCCTAACGTGTCCACAATCGAGCTCACCGCCAACCATTCGCTTAAAATTCCCGAGGGCATCTCCGTGGAAAGTTCGTCCGAGAAATCCGCGACGGCCTGCCCATTCGGCAGGAGGTAAAAATCCAGCAATGTCGCGCCGGGCGGCAGAGTCCTTTGTGCCGGCGTGGGCGGATTGGCAATCAATTCGTTAATCAGCTGCTTCGCGCGTTGCGCCGGGTCCGCTGAGAGCGGCAATTGAACGGTCACAGGAGCAAGCTGGTCCGTGGCGGCCGGCGAGATCCAGAAAAGTTGCGCGGACGTGGTCACATCCGTCGGCGTGGAGATGGGCGGCGCGATTACTTCGCGGCGTTCCTGCTCTTCCGTCGTGCGCGCGGGCGCAAGTTGCCTGACGCGGCGATGCAGGGTGCGCAGCGAAAGCAGTCCGGCCAGTGCTGCGGCCATCACGCAAATCACAATGATTTGCATCTGCCGCGTCATCACTGGCCTCCCGGCGGATAAATGCTTTTGTACGCTTGCACCGCGCGCGCGATTGCGTCGGCGAGATCGCCGCCCAAATCCTGCAATTTTTGCGGATCCAGCGCGACACTGGAAATTTCCACTGCCACCGCGGGCGCCTCGACGGAACGCAGCACCGCTACGGGCGCGCTCCAGGAAATTTCCGGCGAGCCTTTGAATTTTTGCGACAACTCAAGTTGAATCAAATCGCCCAGTTTACGGCTTTGTCCCAGGAACGGCTTTTGCGCCTCGCGCCACGGCACGAAATTCGCCGGCACAGAAACCTGTGCGCGGGCATTTGGGCCGCCCACTGCGCCGGTTCCCGCAATTGGTATATCCGCCGGCGCCACAGCCGATGGATATAAGTACGTGTATGTTCGCATCGTGCCCAGCGGGCCAACGGAACCCACATGCAGGCTGATAAAAATCGCATCCTTTTGCGCGTTCGCCACTGTGGCGCGGTCGTCGAGCGAGGGGTCAACATCCGCAATACGCGTCATTACTACGGTAAAACCTTGCGCGCGCAAGGAATCGCCAACTACGCGCGCAAAATCCATCACGACGTCTTTTTCCTCAACGCCGCTTGGCCCGCGCGCCCCCGTATCTCCGCCTCCATGGCCAGGATCAATCACGACAGTGCGCAGCGTCTCCGCGGGCTGCTGCGGCGGAAGCACAGCCTGTGGCGGAGTTTGCGGATTCAGTGGTGCCGGAGTTTGTGGCGCTTTAGTTTGCGGCGCGCTTGGTGGCGGTTTTTGCTGCTGCGCAGGAGTTTGCTGGGCGCTCTGCGCGGTTTGGAAACTATTCGTGGCGTGCGCTTCCGGCGCGGCTCCGCGTATGCGCGCGCAAAGCGCCACAACAAAAATCAAAACTGCCGCCGCGATGTTTCTGTTCACGCAAAAAGAATAGCAGAAATCCTTGGCAAGCTATGCTGAACGCGCTCTCGATTTGCAATCCTGTGTACTCATTGCCGACCAGCTTTTGCGCTTGCATTGACCTTGCGTGCCGGTCCGCGCTAAACAGTAATTATGAAAACACTCGCGCTTCTTCTGCTGGCCGCGATCGCTGCGCCCGCCGCGCTTGCCAGCGGGAACCATCCTTATCAATACGGCAAAGTGCTGTCGTTCGACACCGGTCAGCGCCTCTCCAAGCACGCCGCGAAGGGCGAAGTGGTCTATCAAGTGCAAATCGGCACCGTGATTTACAAAGTCACGCGCCATTCCAAGAAGGCCGAATTCTCCGCCGGAGAGGACGTGGATTGCCGCGTCGACAAAGATCGCCTGATTCTCCGCAAGCCCAAAGGCGGCGAAGTGAAATACGAAATTCTCGGCGAATCTTCCCGCCCGTAATTCGCAAAGTCTTGTAAACCGTGGTTTGTTGGGGCCGATCGTACTTATCGGTCCGCGATCGTACTTCTTGCAAGGTTGCGGCCTTGCCTCGAATTTCCGCAAAAAACTCAGTTTCGGGCGGTGCCGCTGGCGCCAACTGCCGCGTGAATGCCCGCGTTCTCAGCCACGTCCAGAATCACCGCTGACCAATCGAGATTTGCGCGCCCTTTCGCCATGCTGGCCAGCCAACGGTCGCGTAGCAAGCTTGCAATCGGCAATGGCGTGACACTCGCCGCTGCCGTCTCCAGAATCAAGTTTATGTCCTTCAGCCCGAGCGCCAGGCGGAATCCTGCCGGCTCGAAGCGCCCCTCCGCCATCATGCTGGCGTAGCTGTAATGAAGCGGCGAGAACTTCCCGATCATTTCCGCCATCGCCTTTTTGCTGACGCCGTTCTTCTCCGCAAGAACCAGCATCTCCGCCAGCGCCGCCACCGTCGACGCGACCAAAAAATTCCCGCATAGCTTGACCACGTTGGCCGAGCCCGGGTCCTCGCCAAAATCGAAAATCTCTTGCCCGATGGCCCTCAGGATAGGCTGGACTTTCTTCTTTACCAACGCGAGTCCCGCGACGCAAACGAACAGCTTCGCAGCGGCAGCCGCCTCCGGCCGTCCAAAAACGGGTGAGGCAACGTACTCGACGCCGTATTTCTTGTGATGGGTCGCGAGCCGCCGCGCCGTCGCTGGAGCAATCGTGCTCATCGAAACGTGCACGCCTCCTTGTCCGAGCCGCTTGACGAACGAGTCTTCTCCGCCGCAAATTTCCTCAACGGCGCGATCATCGGCCAGCATCGTGCACACAATCCCGCCGCGCTCCGCCACTTCCGCCGCCGAAGCGGCCAATTTCGCTCCTTGCGCCGTCAGCCCTGCGGCCTTCGACGCGGTGCGATTAAAAACCTTCAGCGGAAAGCCTGCGCGCAGAATATTCCCAGCAATCGGCTCCCCCATATTGCCCAGCCCAATGAATCCAACCGCTTCATTCATGAATCTCACCTGCCTCTCTTCAACTTTCTCTGCGCTCACAGGCTAGTGCTGTTTGAAGTAGCATGGCAAGCAATTTTGGCGCGCGAGACTCTTGGGGATTCGCATCCGCCTCTCGTCCTGGGGAGTGAGATGAGGGCGCTAGCAGAGTTTCTGCCGAGTCAGGATCGCCCGTCATCAGAGTCGGAGGCGAGGGGAGACTCAGCTTGGCCAGCAATGCTGAACTTTTCTCCACTCACAAAAACAAAAACTGCAAAGGCCGCCCATTCTGAGGTAGGGCTGCCTTTGCAGTCGAGGGCCGAGTCAAGAAGATACTGTTACTACGCGATACGGCGAGCCATCAGAGCCAAACCCAGAAGCCCGGTACCCAAAAGCAACAGAGATCCCGGTTCCGGTGTGTTGCCGCCGATGCCACCGCCACCCGTAAGGGAATTCGGCGTGCCTTCAAGGGAAAACCAAGTGTTTGCGCCGACCGCAAGCCCGCCAGTGAAGTTGATTACTAGCGTTCCGCCGCCGTAGGAGTCGACGCCACTGGTATTGAAGGTCATATTGGGACCTTCGTAGCCAGTCGTGCCGCCACAGCCGCTCAACCCGCCGTAGCCGCAAGCGCCGTCACCATCAAACAGGAAGGCAGGCGGCGTTGCTGAGTCGGAGGAGGTAAGCGTAATGCTATAGATTGGGGCACTCGAGTTGTTGGTGATGCCGACCAACGTGTCCTCGATGTTATCGTACGGCGGCTGTCCCGTCGCCGTAACAGTGAAAGCTGAGGCAGCACCACCACTCTGCGACGTGACGTTAATCTGCACGCCGCAATCCGTCGCCACGCCAACCGACGGGCAAATCCCCGCATGTGCCGCACTAGCCACAAACAGGAAAACGAAGCACCCAAGAGCTGTGTACAGGGCCTTGGCTTTGTTCATAATTGTGACACCCCCCTTTTCGGGGTCGGTGGTTGCATGTACAAGACCAAGACCGATCCAGTGAAACCCATACAAACTACATAATGCGTAGGTTATTTAATCGGCGGGATAATTCGTTGTGCAGATATTTTTACCGCATACTTGCCGATTGTGCAAAACTCTGCGGTACTAATACTCACTAGAGAACGCTTGTTCCAGCGCTGCAAGCCACTATTTATCCATGACTTGCGACTTGCTGGGATTTTGAATATTTTGCTCGGTCCGACTTGGCTGTGCGCCGCCGCGAGAGCCGTCGCTGGTCGTCAGCTTGCCATCCGGTAAGGGCGTTAATTCAGCGCGATAGCGAGGCAGGCTGTCCGGATAATTCGTCTGCAGAAAGTCAATGAGCTTCTCGCGAACCAAACACCTCAAATCCCACGCTTTACTTGAATCTTCGGCGTCCATTAACGCCCGAATTTGCACGGTGTGCTCGGTCGAATCCGTAGCCTGCAGGACGCACACTTGGCCCTGCCACAGTTTCGTCGATTCACAAATGCGCCGGAGTTCCTTGCGCACTTCTTCGATCGGCACCTTGTAGTCAACGTTAAGATAAACGTAGCCAAGCAGTTCCGCGCTGGTGCGCGTCCAGTTCTGAAAGGGATGGGTGAGGAAATACGAAAGCGGGAGAACCAACCGCCGCAGATCCCAGATCCGTACCACTACGTACATGGTGGTGATTTCCTCAATCCAGCCCCATTCCCCCTCGACGGTTACGACATCCTCCAGCCGAAACGGCTGCGCAAAGGCGATTTGTATGCCGGCCACTAAGTTTGAGAGCGTGTCTTTCATGGCCATGCCAACTATCAGCCCAGCGAGCCCCGCCGACGCCAGAATACTCATTCCGATGTGTTTAATCGCTGGGAAAGTCATCAGCATAATGGCCAGCGCCACGATGCATACCACCACCACAATGATGCGATGGAAAATCGAGAACTGCGTCTGGACCCTTCTTGCCAGCAGATTGTCTGCGGCGTCCACCCGGTACCGTTGCGCCAGAATGTCCGAGGTGATTTGGCTGACCAGAATCACCAGCCAGGCGATCGCCGCAATCAAACCGAGGCCAGCCGCATGCTCCAGGATGCCCATTACATTTTTGGAGAGAGGCGCTTCGGGCAAAACCGCCAGAACAACCAGCAAAGGGAGGATCCAGCGCGACGGAACGTTCGCGTGGTGCACCAAGGAATTTGCGATTACGTCACCCTTGCGGCGCGCAACACGTCGGAGGATGAAAAATAGTATGGCGTGAATGGTCAGGCCGAAAACAATGGCGCCGCCTATGACGCCGGCGGCCCAAAAGTAACGAACCCAGTTAATCCCCCAAAGATGCATTCCGAGCGCGCTCCTTCAGCCCGTTTATCATACACGCACCCGCGCCGGATGGAACCGGCCAGGCGTGCAGTATCCAGCTTCGAAATGCGGGAATATGTTGAAGCGAGATGACAGTGGATTGCTAGGCGTCAGTGGCTCCGGGCTTCCAACGGTCGCTCCAGCCTTCGGCTTCGGCCATGCGAATGATGTCACCGCGCTGGAGCGGCTGGCCGTCCACGGAGATGCGCGTCTCGCCATCGGGAGCCTCCCGCGAGAGGGCGAGTCTGTGTCGATTTTTCAGGAAGGCGATGGCGCGATATAACTGTGGTGTTGTAAGAGTGTCCATTTCGAAAAGTTAGTGGGGGGAGGTAACAGCGTCAATCAGGCAAAAGACCTACTACGCCTAATGCACTGAAAGCGAAGAAGAAGCAGGTTTTCCGTGGGGATCCTCAATCTTCTCGGGCGTTTACGCGCCATGGGCTAGCTGAGAAAACCGCCTACACTTTTTGGTTGCGCGTTTAAGGCAGAATCCAACCCTTTTCGACGGCGAGCTTCACCACTTCTTCGGCGCTCATAGATTTGCCGTCCACTTCGGTGCGCGCGCCGAGTGGGTCCCCGCTGGAAAAGCTATCGGACGGTTTGACGCTGTGGCCGTGCTTCTGGAGAAAAGCGATCGCTCCGTTGTATTCATCCGGTGGAACAATTCGCATGGTGACAGTGTGCTTGCTGGCCCGATGGACACGCAATCGGGCAAAATGTGTACTGTGTCTCGACGTATCAGCCGTGCTCGGCAGAGGTTGTTTCGTTCATGCGGGTGCGATAGATTAACGGACACTCATGGTGTCCCTTTGAAGACCAGACGAAAGCGCAAATCGGCCGTGCGCGCGCCGAGCGAAACCGGCATGAAAATTCTGCTGCGGCACGCGGCGATTCAGAAGCGCGTGGTGGAAGTGGCGCGCAAAATCACGCGCGACTTTCGCGGCGAGCGTGTGCATTTAATCGGAGTGCTGAAAGGCGCGTGCATATTTCTTTCGGACTTGATTCGCGAAATTGATTTGGACACTTCCATTGATTTCATGGCCGTGGCCAGCTACGGAAAAAACAAGGAATCGTCGGGGCAGGTCCGCTTGAACAAGGACCTCGACAGCAGCATCGCGGGGCTGAACGTAATTCTTGTGGAAGACATTCTCGATACGGGTCTGACGGTAAGCTACCTGTGCAGGATCCTTCGCGAGCGCCGGCCGAAGACGCTCAAGATTGCGGCGCTGCTGGACAAGCCTTCGCGGCGCATCAAAGACATTCACGCCGATTATGTTGGGTTTAAGATTCCGAATGAGTTTGTGGTTGGCTATGGGCTCGATTACGGCGAGCGTTACCGGAATTTGAAGGATGTGTGCGTTCTGGATGTGCCGGTGAGTTAGACAGCTTGGTTGAATTTTTATGGCCGCGCAAAATATTGCTTCGCTGATTGACCATACACTGCTGAAGCCGGAGGCCACTGCGGCGCAGATTCGGCAGCTTTGCGAAGAGGCGCTGCATTACAAATTTGCGACGGTGTGCGTCAATCCATGCTATGTGCCGCTGGCGGCAGAGCTTGTTCGCGGGTCGACAGTGAAAGTTTGTAGCGTGGCGGGCTTTCCGCTAGGAGCGTCGACCACAGATGCGAAGATTTTCGAAGCACAGGAAGCCATTGCGCAGGGCGCGCGCGAAATTGATATGGTGATGAATGTAGGCGCGCTGAAATCCGGCGACGATGGCGCGGTAGAGGCGGATATTCGCGGCGTGGTTGAGGCGTGCCATCGAGGCAAAGCGATTTGTAAAGTGATTTTGGAGAATGTGCTGTTGACGGATGCGGAGAAAGTACGCGCGTGCAAGCTGGCAAAGAATGCCGGCGCCGATTACGTGAAGACTTCGACGGGATTTGGCGCTGGCGGGGCGACGGTTGAAGACGTGGCGCTGATGCGCGCAACGGTAGGGCCGAAGAAGGGCGTGAAGGCCGCGGGCGGCATTCGCAGCTACGAAGATGCGATGAAAATGATCGCGGCGGGCGCGACGCGCATTGGAGCGAGCGCCAGTGTGAAAATTATGCAGCAGGCCCGTGAAGCCAACGCGTGACCAGGCTATAGAGGAAAAGCACATCGGCGGAAGCCTGTGCTGCCCTACGCGCTCTCCAACCGCTGCGCTCCAAAACAGCGGGCGCAGCAATCCTTGAGTTTCCGAAAAATCACCTCGCGCTAAGGCGAAGGGGACTTCGCAGCCTCACAAAAGACATTTCTCGCCGTTCGACGGACGATTCTCGCTGTTCGCGTCGTGATTCTCGCACTTCGCCGTATGTTGGTCGCTCGAAACGAGTTCCCCTGTTATAATGTGAGGAAACACGCGGAGACATGCGAGTCGCCGTGTGTTTAATTCACATCCAATAGGAAGAGATGGATTCCACGAAACCATTTACGACCACAGAGTTGCCCGCCGAAGTGCTGGCGACGATGGCGGAAATCGGCCAGGAGCTCAACGCTTCTCTGAACCTGGACGAAGTGCTGGCGCGCGCCGCGGCGCAGATCAAGCGGCTGATTGATTATGAAATTTTCGCGGTATTGCTGGTGGATGACGACTCGCGCGAACTGAAGTTCCGCTTCTCGATCGGCCACCGGCAAGAAGTGGTGGAGAACTGGCACATCGCGCTGGGGCAGGGAATTATTGGCGCTGCGGCGGCCACCGGGCGTCCTGTGCGCGTGAGCGACGTGCGCAAGGACTCGCGCTATTTGAATGCGCTGGACGCGGTTCAATCGGAACTCGCCGTGCCGCTCGAAGTGCAAGGACGCGTGGTGGGCGTGCTGGACATCGAGAGCCGGCAACTCGATTACTTCACGCGCGACCAGCAGAATATTTTGACCATGCTGGCGACGCGCATCGCCAGCGCCATTGAAAACGCGCGGCTGTTTGAGCGCACGCGGCGGCAGGCGGATACGCTGCTGCTGCTGAATGAAGTGGCGCGCGAGACGAGTTCGGTGCTCGACGTGGAAGGCGTTTTGCGACGCGCGGCGGAAATGGTGAAGCGCGTCATCGATTATCAGATTTTCGCGATTCTCTTGTACGACGAGACGGAGCGCGTTTTCCGGCACCGGCTGAACGTGAAATTTGGACAGCACATTCAAGAGCGCTCCGTGGTGTCTCCGCACGAAGGTATTGTGGGCGCGGCGGCGACTTTGCGGCGGCCGGTGGTGGTGCCCGATGTGTCATTCGACCCGCGGTACATTTCGCTGAATCCGGAAACGAGATCGGAGCTGGCGATTCCGCTGCTCTACAAGCATCGCGTGATTGGCGTGCTGGATATCGAAAGCCCGCAACTGAATTACTTCACCGTGGATCACGTGCAGGCGCTGTCGATTCTGGCGGCGCATCTGGCGATTTCGATTGAGAACGCGCGATTGTACGAGCAAGTGTCGCGCGACGAAGCGCGCATGGAGCGCGATTTGAGTGCTGCGCGGAGGCTGCAATCAGCGCTGCTGCCGGCGGTTCCCGGACCGGAATATGGGTTGGACATTGCGGCGCGCGTGGTTTCGTCGCGTGAGCTTTGCGGCGACATGTACGATTTCCTTCCGCATGGTTCGGGAGAACTGGATATTGTTCTCGGCGACGTCAGCGGGAAAGGCAGCGCGGCGGCGCTTTACGGCGCAGCGGCGATTGGCATTTTGCGCAGCCTGGCGCCGCAGCATTTGCCGCCCGCGAAAATCCTGCACAAGCTGAATCACATTATCGGCGAGCGTCGCATCGAGGGACGCTTCATGACCATGTGCTTCCTTTCGTGGTCGCCGGCGGAGCGCGTGTTGCGCATCGCCAACGCGGGGCAAGAGCAGCCGCTGATTTTTCAGAATGGCAAATGCGAGAAGATTCCGCTGGCGGGCTTCCCGGTTGGAATGTTCGACCATTCGACATACGACGAAATGCGGCTGGCGCTCGGGCCGGGCGACACGCTGGCGCTTTACTCCGACGGGATCACCGACACGCAAAATGCGGAGGGCGAATTCTACGGGTGGAAGCGAATGCGCGACGTGATTTGCGCGAACGCCAATCTTTCTTCAGCGGAACTCGCCGACAAGTTGCTCGTGGAAGTGGACCATTTCTCCGGCGGCAGGCATCCCTTCGATGATCGCACTCTAGTTATCCTGAAAGTGTCCTGAAAGTGATATAAGAATCCCGCGAATGGCAAAAAATAGGCTGCGAGAGGTGCAGTTGCAGGATCCTGCGAAGTGCACGCCGGGATTTTCTTACCGGCGAGGCGCGCTGTTGTGCGAATCGGTCCCGCTCGAAACGATTGCGCAACGGGCGGGCACGCCCACGTATGTGTACAGCCGGGCGGCATTCACGGGAGCGTACCGGGAATTTCATCGCGCGCTCGGGAAAATCCCGCACAGAATCTGCTACGCGGTGAAGGCGAATTCGAATCTGGCGGTGCTGCGGGCCTTCGCGCGAATGGGCAGCAGCTTCGATATTGTTTCCGGCGGAGAACTGTTCCGGCTGCGCAGCATCGGCGTGCCGGGCGAGCGCATTGTGTTTTCGGGCGTCGGGAAAACGAGAGAAGAGATTCGCGAGGCGCTGCGCGCGCGAATTTTGCTTTTCAATGTGGAGTCAGAAGAGGAATTGGATGCGCTGGCGAGCGAAGCGTCACGCATGAAACGCGCTGCGCCGGCGGCCATCCGCGTGAATCCGGACATCGAGGCGGGCGGGCATCCGCACATCGCCACAGGGCATCACCGGCACAAATTTGGAATCGACTGGGGCAAAGCGTGGCGGCTGTATCTGCGTTACAAGAGAAATCTGTGGATTGAGTGGCGCGGAATCAGCGCGCACATTGGCTCGCAGATTACCACCACGGGGCCGTTCCGCCGGGCGAGCGCGCGGCTGGCGAAATATTTTACCGAGTTGCGCAGCGAGGGAATTCCGCTGAGTTTTCTGGATATTGGCGGCGGAATTGGCATTCGCTATACGAACGAAAAGCCGCTGACGTTTGCTGAATACGCGAATTCGCTGCCGCGCGAGCTAGCGTCGCTGGGTTGCGAACTGTTGCTCGAGCCGGGGCGCGCGCTGATCGGGAACGCCGGGGTGCTGTTGACGCGCGTCCTGTACACAAAGCGCAGCCGCGGGAAAAAGTTTGTGATTGTGGATGCGGCCATGAACGATCTGATTCGCCCAGCGCTTTATGGCGCAGTGCACGCGATTACGCCGGTGAAATCACCGCGAACAGGAGCCGAACTATCGCTTGTCGATATTGTTGGGCCGGTGTGCGAGTCGGGAGACTTTTTCCTGCATGACTGGCCGATGCCGGAAGTTCAGCCCGGCGATTTGCTGGCGATTTGGAGCGCCGGCGCTTATGGATTCGTGGAGTCGTCGAATTACAATTCACGGACGCGCGCGGCGGAAGTGATGGTCGAAAGAACAAAGTTCCGCATCATTCGCCGCCGCGAGACGCGCGAGGATTTGCTCCACGGCGAAGCGCGAACGTAAGGCGTTTTGCCACGGGAATCTTCTGGTGGTCAGGGTTTCGCGAAATTTAATCGCACGAAGCGCGGGAAATAGATGCTCATGTCTTTTACGAGAATCCCATCACTACTGCTGTTGGCGGCGTAGGTGATGACTACGTCCGCGCCCACAAGCCCGGGATGAAGTTTCCCCGCATATACGAACGCATCGGGGCGATTGGATTCGGGCGGATGATAAATCTTCATCGGTTTTGACCAAGGTCCTTCCAGGCGGTCGGCCCAGCGCATGCCGATGTCGGAGGCGCCGAAGCCGACGCTTTCCACCTCAATAAATTTCTGCAACCGCGGGCGCCACTGTATGGCAAATTCCGAGGAAGCGCTGGGGAGGGCCACGGCCGGCGCCTGGTTATGCATCCTTTCTTGAACAAGCCATCCATTTTTTGCACCGCACCACCACTCAGGAGAAGATAGATTTCCCGCCTCTGCCGCACGGAGAGGCCAGCGCGCAAGGAAATCGCCGGGGCGGGAGCCTTCCGGCGAACCGAACGCATAGACGAAATCGCCCAAGCGTTCTACTCCTTCGCCGAAATCAATGTGAAACTTGTTCGGCCGCGCGTTTGCCCTATGAAGGATCCATGAAGAAGGCTTGCTGTCCGGATTGTCCACAATAAATGCGGTCCAGCCTGCGCTCCGGAATCCCAGGGAGTTCTTGCTGTTGTCTGAACGCACTCTGCTGAAGAACAGCAGCAATCTATTTCCGATTCGAATGCCGTCATCGGGCCATAGCCACACGCTTCCTTCGTTTGGCGCAAACTCCGTCGGCTTTCCGTCTTTCATTGGCCAATAGAAAGTCATAGAAGCTTGCGCGGGATCGTAGCCATCCTCGATGGCAATGCTGTTGTGGACGAAAGTGGATTGGCGGCGTGTCGCGCCCGGCGCCGTGGCAATAAACGAGTCGCCGAAGAGCCAAAGTACGCGTCCGCTGCCCAAATCGACTGAGTAGGAGGCATCGCCGCCGAGCCAGAGCGGATTTGAGCGGAAGAGGCGGTCAGCTTGGGGCCAAGCCGTGGCCGTAAATCCGTTAAACGGATTTGGATTGGTCTGAGAATTCCGTTGCGACGCGATTAAGAACACCGAGAGTAGGACAAAGATAGTTTTTCGCACAGGATTCCTACCTCGAGTTGGCAGCGCGTGGCGCGCCCGATTATCTCTCGCCCGGATGCAAAAAGCTGCCTACAGCGCCGAGGAACAAATCGGGCTGGTCGACGAAAGTCATGTGGCCGCTCTTGGGCAAAATCACGAGGCGCGAGCCGGCGATTTTCTGGTGCATTTCCCGCGAGAGCGACGGTGCGCATTCATCGTGGTCGCCGACGATGATGAGCGTTGGCACATGAATTGTGTGAAGCTGGTCAACGTACTCGACGAACTTCAGGTTGCCGTCAATCACGAACTCGCCATCGGAGCCCCACATTTCGCGATATAAATCCCAGGACATCACGCCCTGGCCAATGGGATCGTAATTTGCGTCGGGATGATTCTGGTAAAGATACGGAAAATAAACTTCGCCCCAGGCAAGTTTCATGTACTCGTCAGGGTAGCGATTCTGCTGATAGGGAAGACCGTGGCCGAAAAGGCCAGTCTTCTGCATTTCGTTAATTTTGTCCCGCACCTCGGCTGGCGCGCTGGCCAGTTCGTTTGCGAGGACCTGATTCATCTGCGAAGTGCTGGGAAAAGTGCTGCACAAAATTAAGTGCGTAAGATTTTTCTGATATTTGAGCGCGTAGGCTTGCGCTAGCACGCCGCCGTAGGAGTGTCCGAGCAAAGTGATTTTTCCGAGGTTGAGAGCCTGGCGGACAGCTTCAACGTCTTCGACCATGTTTTCTACGGTGTAGCCGGAAGGATCGGCGAGCTTCTGCGAACGGCCGGAGCCGCGCTCGTCGATGAAGACAAGTTCATTGTGGCGCGCGAGCGGAAGCAGATACGGCAGAAAGTAATCGTGCGAAGCGCCCGGGCCGCCATGCACAACCATCAGCGGCGCGCCGCGTCCGACAATCATGTAATAAATCATTTCGCCATGCGCATCGACGAAGCCTTCATGCATCGGGTAGACGGCGGCGCTATTATTTGCGCCGCGAGATACGCGGTGGCGCGCGCGGCGTTGCGCATGCGCGGGTGAAATCATCAAGCCGAATGAAGCCAGAAAAAATACGCACCAAAAAAGCTTGTTTCTCATCTTTTCCTCCGAATCAGTGTAGAAAGCCCGATTAACGCTGGCCCCAGCGCAATTTGCTCCGCAGCACTTTGTAATACGTTTGTTCCTGCGGACGAACGAGCATCACTCGATAGGGCGATTTCGAAATCATGATGCGATCGCCGCGCATCAGTTCGTGCCCCACTTGACCGTCGAGAGTCAGATAAGCCTGTTCCTCGAGGGCGTTGAAGTCGAGTTCCAGACGCACGTTATCGGGCAGCACCAGCGGACGATTGGTGAGCATGTGCGGGCAAATCGGCGTGAGCACGAACGCCTGCAACACCGGATAAAGAATGGGGCCGCCAGCGGCGAGAGAATAAGCGGTCGAGCCGGTCGGCGTGGAGACAATTAAGCCATCAGCGCGATAGCGGCCAAGAAAACTTCCGTTCACGGATAAATCCAAATCCAGGAGGCGCGAGAGCGCGCCCTTGGTGACCACGGCGTCGTTCAAAGCCTGCCCGCGCTCGATGATTTCGCCGCCGCGAAGCAATTCGGCTTTGAGCATCATGCGCGGGCTCAAACGATGGCGGCCGGCGAGCACGTCTTCGAGAAGCGGAAAAGCTTCTTCAACGGTAACGCTGGTCATGAAGCCCAAGCCGCCGAGATTTACGGCGAGGATGGGAACTTCGGACTCACTGAACTGGCGCGCGGCGCCGAGCAGCGTGCCGTCACCGCCGAGAACGATAAGCAAGTCCATTTTCGAGGACATTTCTTCCAAGCCGGTTTCTTTTTCGGGAGGGCTGAAGCAGGACGCCGCCGTCGAGTCAAAGAGCACATTAATCCCGCGCTGACTGAGCCACTGGGAAATGCGCGGGACCACGGCGCAGATTTCCTGCTTGCGAGGTTTGCAATAAATTCCGGCGATTTTAATCATCTTTTAGCCACGCGCATCAGGTTCGGAGGATTGTATCGAATCGCGGCGCGCATGGAGGAAAAATTCCTGATTGCCCTCCGCGCCGGGCACGCGGCTGGGGCGAACGCCGAGAACGAAAAGGCGCGCTTTCTCGGCGGCAGCGTGAATACTGTCAATGGCGCGCTGGTGCAATGCGGGATCGCGCACGATTCCGCCCTTGCCGACGAGATTCTTTGCTAGTTCGAATTGAGGCTTGATGAGAATCAGGAATTCGGCGTGCGGTTCAGCGAGGGCGACGAGCGCGGGAAGCAGTTTTGTGACCGAGATGAAGGAAACGTCCACAGTGATGACGTCCGCGAGTTCCGGCAAGTCTGCAGGCGTCAAAAAGCGCGCGTTTTTTTCGATGGCGCGAACGCGCGGGTCGCGCTGCAGTTTCCAGTCGAGCTGTTTGGTGTTTACGTCAACGGCATACACGCGGCCCGCGCCGTGCTGCAACAGGCAATCAGTGAAGCCGCCGTTTGAAGCGCCAATATCGAGGCAAACGCGATTCGCGACGTCGATGGAGAAATCGGCGAGCGCGCCTTCAAGTTTCAGGCCAGCGCGGCTGGCATATTTGGCTTCTGCGCCAGTGACGGAAAGCTGCGCATCCGCGGCGACTGTGTCGCTGGGCTTGCGCGCGATTTGCTGATTGATGAGCACCTGCCCGGCCATGATCATGGCCTGAGCGCGCTGCCGCGTGGAGGCCAGCCCGCGTTCCACGAGCGCCACATCGATGCGCTGCTTGGATTTCTTCATCGCTGATTCAGCCGCCGCGAATTCACAAAACTAGGACAGCGTAGCGATGCGGAAGGCGCTTGTCGAGTGCAGATGAACTTTCAAAGGGCATTCAGCCGCCGAGCGGAGGCAAAAACGCGGCGGAGCCGAAAAGGAAAATTGCGCCGACGACAAGGCTGTACGCGGCAGTGAGCGCAGTGGCAATTTGCATGGTGCGGTCGCGTTGTGCGCTTACGCTGAAAATGCCGACGGCCGACGCGGTCATCAGCGTGTTCATCAGCAGCAGTCCTGCGAGGAACATGGCGAGGCCAAGGAATCCGCGGCGCAGGCCGCCGAGATTTGCGGCGAGCAGGAAAATCAGAAGCTGGCTGGGCGTTTCTGCGCCGAGTCCGTGGATTACGCCGACGAGAAACACAGAACGCCTGGTGTAATTCCAATTTGTAGCCGCGGGCTTTTTCGCGGCGTCGCCGTGAAACAGGCGGCGAAGGCGCCAACTCGTCCAGCGGAGTGCGTTGATCATAATGATTATCCGGGACCTGGGAGCAGCTTTGGCGCCGCTGCGAAACATCGTTCCGAGGACGTAAATTCCGAGCACCACAAGGGTCAGTCCGACGGCGCGCTCCGCCCAGTTATCGATGGCGCGCGGAAGGGAAGTTTGGAAAACAATTACGAAACTACCGAGCGCGGCGACGGTGGCGGCGTGTCCCGCGACGTATAGCAAACCCATGCGCATGGCGCGGCGGCGGTCGGTTTCGACGTTGGTGATGTCAGAAATTGCGGCGATGTGGTCGTAATCGAAGCCGTGTTTAGAGCCGAGGACGACTGCCGTAAGCAGCGCGAGGTCAAGAGTCTTCGGCGCAATCATGTGGACACGATAGCAGAAGACAGAGGCAGTGACGAGCAACAAGTAACGAGAAACAGGCCGCGGCGCTTCGCGAAATGCGGACGTTCGCGGCGAAACATCCGCCCGCACGAAGCGCGCAATCGAGGCGCAAGAGGAGAGGAGCGCGACGTGATCCTTGACTTTCCTGGCCGCGCCACACAGGATGCAACAACCAAATGCCTCCGCCCGGCCGAACCCGTTTGATACGCAACCATCGCTTGTACATCTGCATGGCCTTGCTGTTCAGCGTGATCGCCATCGGCTCGGCCGGTTTTCACTTCATTGAGGGATGGAAATGGTTTGACGCTTTTTACATGACGCTGACAACCATGACCACCATTGGCGGCGGCGAGATTCACCCGCTTTCGCAAGCGGGCCGCATCTTTGATAGCTTCTTGATTGTCTTAGCGGTGCTAGCCGGCGGCTTCACGATTGCGATGTTCAGCCAGGCTTTGTTACAGTTCGAGTTCAGAAAGGCATTTGGCCGCCGCCGCATGGAACGCGAACTCGCAAAACTGTCCGGACATTACAGTATCTGCGGCGCAGGCCGCGTGGGCAGAACCGTGGCGCGCGAGCTGCGCGCTCACGACCAGAAAATTGTCTTCATCGAGAAGAATCCCGACCGCGCGGAGTGGGCCGCCAACGAAAATATTCCGGTGATCGTAGGGAGCGCTTCCAGCGAAGAAAATCTGAAGCAGGCGCATATCGATGCGGCGAAGGGACTGGTTGCGGCCGTCGGCACCGACGCCGAGAATATTTACATTGTGCTTACCGCACGCGGCTGCCGCTCGGACTTGAAAATCATCGCCCGCGCCAGCGAAGAAGAAGCCACTTCCAAACTCCTTCGCGCCGGTGCTTCGCAAGTGCTCTCGCCGTACTATTTCGTAGGTAATCGCATCGCCCAGCTTTTGTTGCGGCCCAATGTTCTGGACTTCATTGACGCGGCCTTTGGCACCGATCGCCTGGACGTCGAAATTGGCGAAGTGCGCATCGATGCGAAATCTTCGCTGGTCGGTAAAACGCTCGGGGGCGCCGCGATTCGCCAGCGCGCCGACGTGATTATCCTGGGCGTAAAACCAGCGGAGGGACTATTGGTCTTCAATCCTCCGCCGGAGACATTGATCCGCACGGGAGATACCTTGATCGTCCTGGGAGGCGACGCGCAGGTGAGGAGGCTCGAAGCGCTTGCTATGGCTTGAGCGAGCGGCGCACAGGCGCAGCTAAGCGCGACGGGTGATGAGGTAATCGGCGAGGGCCCGAAGGCGCTCCGCGCGCTCCCCATAACAGGCCAGTTCATGGTTGGCGCGCGCGGCAAGTTCACGCGCAAACGCGCGAGACTTATCGATGCCAAAGAGCGCCGGGTAAGTGGCTTTTTTTTGCGCCTGATCTTTTCCCGCCGTTTTGCCCAGCGCCGTAGAGGATTCTTCGACATCGAGAATGTCGTCCACCACCTGAAATCCCCAGCCAATCGCTTCACCGAAACGCCGCAGGCGGGCGACGTCTTCATCGTGGGCGTCGCCGGCGAGCGCGCCAGAAACAACGGAGGCGCGAATCAGCGCAGCGGTTTTCGAGCGGTGAATGTATTCGAGTAGCGACGCGTCAATCTTTTTCCCCTCGGCTTCCACGTCAGCAACCTGTCCGCCAACCATGCCGTCAACGGTTCCCGCGGCGTGGCCGATTTCGGAGATGATGCGAACGCGATTCTCCGCAGCGAGGCCGGCGTTCGCGAGGGTTTCGAAAGCCAGCGTCAACAAACCGTCTCCGGCAAGAATGGCCATGGCGACGCCGAACTTCTTATGACAGGTGGGCTTGCCGCGGCGCAAATCATCGTTGTCGAGCGCGGGCAGATCGTCGTGAATCAGGGAATAAGTGTGAATGAATTCGAGCGTGCAGCCCACGGTCGCGGCCGCGTCGAGATTCTGCGAAAAAAGACGCGCGGCTTCGTAACACAGAACCGGCCGAATGCGCTTGCCTCCGGCGAAAACGCTGTAGCGCATGGCCTCGTGGATGGTCTTAGGCGCGGTGCTTTCAAGCGGCAGCAGGGTTCGCAGCTTGGCTTCGATGACGGACTGGTCCTCAGCAAGAAACGCTGCAAGAGTAGCATGCTCGTTCATTGCGGGTGACGGAAGCGGAGAAGCCGGCGAAAATCAACGTCGCGTTTCAACGGGAACTCTGCGAATTTTCGTCGTCGGTCTCGAAAGGCTCGGCTTGAATTTTGCCGTCGGCCTTCTTGAGCAAAATTTCAACTCGGCCTTCGGCTTCTTCGAGTTGCTTCTGGCATTCGCGAGAGAGCTTCACGCCCTCTTCGAAAAATTTCATGGCTTCATCGAGCGAAAGATCAGTGGACTCGAGGCGCTTGACGACTTCTTCGAGGCGCGCAAGCGATTTCTCGAATTCGCCTTTGCGCGGCGGCTCGGGCGCTTTGTTGGGAGTTGCAGTCATTTTTATCTCATTTGCAGAAGCGAGCAAGCATTCTATCGCACCAGGCAGAGCGGCGACAATGGGCTTGTGGATGTGGCGTGCAGCGCGGGCGCATGACTCTTGCCGCAAGTGGGACGCTGAAAACGCGCTGGTACGCATCGGCCTTGTTACAATTACATGAGCGATGCGGGCGAGGGGGCTCAAAGGCGCTAAAGCATGATTGTTCTTCGCCTATTTTCCATTTTTGTGCTGATCGCCATCAACGCGTTTTTCGCGGCGGTGGAGTTCTCTTTTGTCGCGGTGCGGCATTCGCGCATCCGGCAGCTGGTGGAGCAGGGCAGTGCGCGTGCGCGTGTGGTAGAGGCGCTGATCGCGGACATGGGCACGGTGGTTTCCGGCGTGCAGGTTGGCATTACTCTGACCAGCCTGGCGCTCGGATATCTTGGCGAAGTAACACTGTCGGGATTCCTCGACCAGATTTTCCACGACATTCCGGGGCGATACGCGGCGATTGCGGCGCATACCGCGGCGCTGGTGGTGGCGTTCGCGCTGTTGACGGTGCTGCAGGTTGTTCTCGGCGAGCTGGTGCCGAAGAGCTTGAGCCTGGCGCAAGCGGAACGCGTAGCGCTCCTGGTGGCGCGGCCATTCCAGTGGTTTTTGAGGACCTTCCGCTGGGCGATTGTGCTGCTCAATGGCGCAGCGGGAAAATTCGTCAAAGTTCTGGGCGTGAAGATGCCGCGGCCGCATTCGGCGATCCGCTCGGCGGAGGAGTTGCGCATTTTGGTTGAGCAGGCGCGCGAACGTGGCGTGCTCGAGCCTGCCGAAGAAAAATTCATTCACGGTGCGATGAAACTTGGCGACGTCCAAGTGCGCGAAATCATGGTGCCGCGGCCGGACATCCACGCGCTACCCGCCAATGCCAGCCTCGAAGACGTCATGAAAATTATCGCAGTGACGCAGCGTTCGCGTATTCCGGTGTACGAAGGGACGATTGACCATGTGCTGGGCTTCGTTCACATCAAGGACCTGATTTGGGTGCTGATAGATCGTGCGAAGCGCGCCGAAGAGGACCAGCCCCCTCTGGAGTTTCAGCTTCGCAATGTGCTGCGCGAGGTGCTCATCGTGCCGGAGACCAAGCTGGCCATCGAGCTGCTCGTAGAGTTGCGCACGCATCGCAGCGGCCTGGCAATGGTGGTGGACGAGTTTGGCACGATTCTTGGGCTGGTGACGCTGGAAGACATTCTCGAGCAGATGGTCGGCGAAATTCACGATGAGTTCGACGTAGTCGAGCATCCGCTGACGCTTCCGGATGGTTCGATGATCTTCGACGCCTCGCTTAAAATTCACGACCTGGACGAATTTCACATCGAGCTGCCGGAAAATTCGGTTTACGAAACGCTCGCTGGATTTGTGCTGAGCCATCTGGGATTTTTGCCGCGTGGCGGCGAAAGTTTTGAAGACCACGGCTACCGCTTCACGATTATGGAGATGGAGGGTCGGCGGATTTCGCGCGTGAAAATCAAGCGCGTCGAGGCCGCGGGCGTAGGCGCGGTGGCGCACCCAGTTGGAAAAGTGAAAGCTGGTTCCGGTTCAACGGCGTCGGGCGCAGGCAATCCTTCGCGGCGTCCACCAGGATTCGAATGACGCGCTATATTTCGCTCCGCCTGGCCTACTCGCTTCCTGCGCTGTGGCTCATTATCACCATGGTTTTTGCGCTGGCGCATCTTGTGCCCGGCGATCCCGTGCAGCAAATGCTCGGCGCTGGCGCAACGGAATCCGACATTGTGCAACTGCGGCACGCGCTCGGGCTGGACAAGCCTGTGCCGGTGCAATACGCGCATTATCTCACGGGAGTGGTGCGCGGAAATTTAGGTGAATCGTTTCGCTTTCAGCAGCCGGTGCTGCACGTGGTGCTGGAGCATTATCCCGCGACGCTCGAACTGGCGCTGGCCGCGCTGCTTGTTTGCTGCGGAATTGGAATTCCCGCGGGAATTATCGCGGCGCAACGGCGCGCGACCGTTACCGACCATGCTGTTGGGTTTTTCACGCTGCTCGGTCTTTCCGTTCCGAATTTTGCGCTGGGGCCGCTGCTGATTTTGATTTTGTCGGTGCTGATTGGCTGGCTGCCGGTGAGCGGGCGCGGCGGGATTTCCCATTTGATTTTGCCGGCGGTGACGCTGGGCGCGGCGCTGGCCGCGATTCTGACGCGCATGGTGCGCACGTCGGTGCTGGAGCAGCTTTCGAGCGACTACGTTCGCACCGCGCGGGCGAAGGGACTCACCGAACGCGCGGTTTTGCTGCGGCACGCATTTCGCAACGCACTGATTCCCATTCTGACTATCCTGGGCTTGCAGTTCGGCACGCTGCTGGCCGGCACGATTGTCACCGAGACGATTTTTTCGTGGCCGGGCATTGGCCGGCTGGCGGTGCAGGCCATTGAAGCGCGCGATTATCCACTGCTACAGGGCTGCATTCTGGTGATTGCCGTTTCGTATGTGCTGGTGAATTTGCTGACGGATTTGGTGTACGCGTTTGCGGACCCAAGGGTGCGATTGCAATGAAGGCGCTACGCGAATTTCTGCGGCACAGTCTGCCGGGCGCGGTGGGATTCGCGCTGTGTGTCCTGCTGATCGTGCTGGCGCTCGGCGCGCCGTGGCTCGCGCCGTACAATCCTAATGCGCAGAATTTGCCGTCGCGGCTCGAAGCGCCCAGCGTGGCGCATTGGATGGGCACTGACGAACTGGGGCGCGATGTGCTATCGCGCGTGATTTACGGCGCGCGCGTTTCGATGTCGGTGAGCGTGTCGGTGGTGTTTGGCGCCGGAATCATTGGACTGGCGCTCGGCTCGCTCGCGGGTTACTTCGGCGGATGGTTCGACGGCCTGGTGAACATCGTCTTGATCAACGCGTTCTTGTCGTTTCCTGGAATCTTGCTGGCGATTGCCTTTGCGGCGTTTTTAGGTCCCGGCCTCGGAAACGTGATTATCGCGCTGACGATTACCGGCTGGGCGGGTTACGCGCGGCTGGCGCGCGCGCAAGTTTTGCAGGCAAAGGAAATGGATTATGTCACGGCGGCGCGGTCGCTGGGCGCTTCGCACTGGCGGATTTTGCAGCGGCATCTGCTGCCGAATATCATTCAGCCGGTGCTCGTGCAAGGAACGATAGCGCTGGCGGGCGCGATTCTCGCGGAATCGACGCTGAGTTTTCTGGGACTGGGCGTGCTGGCGCCGATGTCCAGTTGGGGCGCGATGCTGAATGACGCGCGCGAACATCTGTTCGATGCGCCGCACATGGTGATTTTTCCGGCGCTGGCGGTGGCGACCGCCGTGCTGGCGTTCAATATGCTGGGCGATGCGCTGCGCGACTGGATGGACCCGCGGACGAGGGCGTATTTGATTGTCACCGACCTGGCGCGGTGATCTGTCTGGTAGATAAATGCCGCGTCAAAGGCCTCGAACGGGAGTGTCCGAAAACGGACATTGTTCAGAAAAAATCGCGAAAAAACTCGATTAGAAACGAGTCCGGTGCTTTGTTTTGTATGAGTTAGCGCAACTTCTAATTTCCCATAGAAACTCGATTAGGAATTAAGAGCCGCGACAAAGTGACAAGCGAAACCAACTCGAATGTCGTCCGACTTATGGTTCAAGGCACTAAGTTAATTCGCAGGAGAAAAGAGGGAATTGGATGCTGCGGGAGCCGGTCGCGCTGAAGCTGCAACCGCGTGGGCACAAAACCAGAAATACTAGTTTTTACGTTACCAAAGTGCTTAGATTAGCACAAGTCATTTCTTTTGCAGGCGAAAGTCGTCCAAGGTAAGGTTGATCGGCGCCCGCAAAAAACGCAAGGAAACAGAGGCTAGGCGAGTTCGAGGGTGACTTCGGCGCCACGATTGGCGCTGGTGATTTTGGCGGCGTTTCCGCGATTCACGGCCACTTCGAAAAATCCGCTGGAGCCGAGAATTAGTACAGGCTCGTTGGGCGCGCCATTGCCGAAAGTTTGCGCGAACTTCGAAATTTCGGCGTTGCCAACGCGCATCTTGAAATTCGAGCCGGCGAGTACCTGCGGCAAATCTTCGGGAGTGAAATTGGTGAGCAAGTTGCCGAAATTGTCGGCGCGCAGGACGACACCCTTGATTGTTTTGCCCGTGGCTTTGGGCTTCGGCATAGTGAAGCGAACGAAATCGGTGATTTCTTCGCCGAACGACTGGCTCTGGCCGTTTTTTGAGAGCCACGCGGCCACGGGCGAAAAAATATCGCGGCCATGGAACGTATTGCTCACCGGCTGCAGGAAATAATGCTCGGAAGTGATGTGGCGCACGGTGAGGGATTCTTCGCGCTGGTAGACCATTGAGAGCACGCCATTATCGGGCGCGACAAAATAATGCTGGCCTGCGGCGACTAACAGCGGGCGGCGCTCGGTGCCGACGCCCGGGTCAACCACGACGACGTGGACGGTGCGCGGCGGAAAAAAATTGTAGGCCTGGCCAATGGCCAGCGCGCCGTCGAGCAAGTCGTAAGGAAAGACTTTGTGCGTGATGTCCACGATGTTGGCGTCGGGATTGATGTTCAAGATGACGCCCTTCATCGAGCCGACCAGAAAGTCAGCGGAGCCAAAATCCGTGGTCAACGTGATGATTGGTCGAGCCAAAACTGTTCTCCTACGGTCTCCCGTAAACGCCCGTTGCGGCGGGCTTTCCGAGAATCTTTTTGCCGCTTGCAAGTTTGGCAAAGACGCGCGCGCAACGCAATCGCTCGGCGGGCTTCGGTTTCCTCTTTTGAAATTCTTGAAACTTGTAGACAGGCGCGGATGGAGGCGCGGCTACATTGTTCCAGGAATCTCCGGCCCGCGCATAAGGCTCATCGCGCTCTTTTTCTCGGCCTTCTCGGCTTTGGAATTTCCCCATGTCCAGTAGAGACCGAGATACGCATACGTTTCCGGGAAACCTGCGACGGCGTGCCCGTAACAGAAGAGGACCTGAAAGCCCGGATTGTGGATGTAGTAGTAGCCGCCAAAATCGACTAGAGTGCTGGCGCGAAGTTGCGGCGCAGCGAGTCCCTCCGCGCCATGCGAAAAAACCTCGGTGCCGAGCGTCCATTTTTTTCCGATGTCGCGCTGGACGAGCAAGCCGCCATACGTGAAATTCTTGTAATCGGTCTGCGGGACGATTTCTTCTCCCACGCCGCCGTAGGCGGTCCACGGCCCCCAATCTTTTTGCACCCAAACGGGCAGCTTGTACCAGACTTTTCCGATGCCTAGTCCGAGATTGTAATTCCCGCTGGGCACTTCGATCATTGTGAACGTGCCGATCATCGGGCGGTACTTGGTTTCTTTCAGGTAGCGATATTTCACGCCGATTTCGATGTCGCCAAGGCCGAATGCGCTCGGGCCTGCGCCGTCCGGAAGATAATTGATGTTGTTGGCGGGCATGACGGACGCCGCGGGGATGACGATGTGAAATTGCGTGTTCGGGAGGATGCCCCAATTGAATTCGATCGCCGGCCCGACGGTGTCCATCTCGACGCCCGTGCCGTCCGCGTTGCCAAACACATAAAATTCGTAATGGCGGAAATCGACCGGCTCGGGATCGTCGTTCTGAAAAGGCGGCCCAGCTTTTACGCTGAGCACAACAATGAAAAGCACGGACATCGCAATCATCGCCGCGTGGCACAGTTTCCCTGGCCTCATCGTCAGTTTCTCCTGCCGATTTGCATTCATTGATGCGTGCGAGATTAACCTGCGGTTTCGCCGCCCATTATCGCGTAATGTCCTGGCACCGGATGATTAAAAGTTCACTATGCCGCCACGCGAATTGCAAGCGAACATAGCTAACGTTGCGCGCGGCTGGCTCGATTCATTGCCAGTGCGTAATGATGCGCGGCGAATCGTGGTAGATTGCCCATTCACCCGCAGCGCCGCAAAGGAAGGAAATGCCGTGAGTCTGCTCTCGATGTTCGGATTATTCGCCGTAACTGCCATGCTGATCTGCTACGCCTTCGAGCATCGCAGCGCGTGGTTCATTCTCGCGTTTGCTTTTTCATGCGCGCTCGGCTCGGCTTACGGTTTTTTGCAAGGAGCGTGGCCCTTCGGCATCGTTGAAGCGGTTTGGGCCCTGGTAGCGGCGCGCCGCTGGTGGCTTGCTCGCCGCGTGCGCGCGGTGGAATAACGCTCCCGCTTCCTTGACCCATCGGATTCGAAACGATATTCTGGCATTCAATCTCAGCGGAACCGCTATGCGACGCGTCTACCTCGATTGCAATGCGACAACGCCCGTGGACGGCGAAGTGCTCGCCGCGATGATCCCGTTTTTCGCAGAAAATTACGGCAACGCGAGTTCGATTCACTCCGCAGGGCAGGAGGCTCGCGCTGCAGCGGAATCGGCGCGCGCGTCGGTTGCTGCGCTGATCGGCGCGAAAGCTTCCGAAATTGTTTTTACCAGCGGCGGCACGGAAGCGGACAATCTGGCGATTTTTGGCTTCGTCGCCGCGTTTCGCCGCGAGTGCAAGCACGTTATCTGTTCGCCGATCGAGCATCATGCGGTGCTGAATTGCGTCGAAGTTCTGGAAAAGCAGGGTGTCGAAGTAACCTGGTTGCCCGTTTCGAGCGGCGGGGTGGTTGATCCCGAGGATGTGCGCCGCGCGCTGCGCCCGGAAACGATTTTGATCGCGGTGATGCACGCGAACAACGAGCTTGGCGCGATTCAGCCGATTGCCGAAATTGGCCGCATCGCTTATGAAGCGAATGTTTATTTTCACTGCGATGCGGTGCAGTCCGCGGGCAAAATTTCAATTGACGTTAACGAAATGAAAGTGGATTTTCTGGCGCTCTCGGCGCATAAGATTTACGGGCCGAAGGGCGTGGGCGCGCTTTACGTCCGCGAAAATACGCCGCTCGAGCCGCTGTTTTTTGGCGGCACGCATGAACGCGACCGGCGCCCGGGAACGGAAAACGTGGCCGGCATTGTGGGATTCGGCCGGGCCGCGGAGTTGGCGCGGGCCCGTTTGGTTGACGAGCCTGAACGCATCGCCGCGCTGCGCGACCGATTGGAAGAGGGAATTCTTCGCGCGGTTCCCGACGCGCATGTGAACGGAGACCGTGCGCAACGCGTTGCGAATACGACGAACATCACGTTTGCGCACGCGGAGGGCGAATCGCTGGTCATTGCGCTCGATTTGCAAGGCGTGCAGTGCTCGACCGGCGCGGCGTGTTCTTCGGGCGCCATTTTGCCTTCGCATGTGCTGCGCGCGATCGGCCTGCCCCGCGACGAAGCAAAGTGCACGCTGCGTTTCAGCCTGGGACTCTTCACCACGGAAGCCGATGTGGATTACGCGCTGGAAATGATCCCTGGCGCTGTCGAACGCCTGCGCGAAATTTCGCCGACGTATCGCCGGGCCGTGCCCGCGTCCTGAATGCTGCGAAACAGCGCCTTCCTTGCTATCCTAATGAACTAGCGAATCAACGGATATGTCCGCGACATCACAAACTGAATTGACCGCTGTGGCCATGAGCGGCGGAGTCGACAGCTCGACGGTTGCCGCGTTGCTGCACGAATCGGGCGAGCCGATTGTCGGCCTCACCATGCAGCTCTGGGATCAGCGGCGCTTGCCGGAGCTCGCCGCAACGGACGGGCCCGCGCCGCATCGCTGCTGTTCGCTGGACGACGTTTACGACGCGCGCCGCGTTGCGCAGCATCTCGGATTCCCATTTTACGTCGTGAATTTTGAGCAGGCGTTCGAGGAGCGCGTGATCCGTCCATTCGTCGCCGATTATCTTGGCGGACGCACGCCCATCCCGTGCACGCTGTGCAACAATCACGTGAAGTTCGAGCAGTTGCTGGTGACCGCGCGGCAGATTGGAGCTTCGCGCGTGGCAACGGGGCATTACGCGCGCGTTCGCTGGAACGCAGATTCGGGCCGCTACGAGCTTTTGCGCGCCGCGGATGAATCGAAGGACCAGTCTTATTTTCTGTTTGGTTTAACACAGGAGCAGCTTTCGCGTTCGCGCTTTCCTTTGGGCGAACTGAGCAAGACGGAAGTGCGCGAGATTGCGCGGCGGGCGCAGCTTCCCGTGGCGGAAAAGCCGGAGAGCCAGGAAATTTGCTTTGTGCCCACAGGAAACTACGTACGGTTCATCGGCAGCTATTTGCGCGAACAGGGAAGGGAATTGCCGGTGGAATCGGGCGAGATTGTCACCACGGACGGCACGGTGATTGGTCGGCATGAAGGCCTACATTGTTACACGGTGGGTCAGCGGCGCGGGCTTGGCTTCGCGGCGGGACGGCCGGTCTACGTGGTGGAGTTGGATCGCGCGCGGAATCGCGTGATTGTCGGCGACAATGAGGAATTATTCACGTCCGTGTGCGAAGTGCGCGACGTGAATTGGGCTTCGATTGCTTTGCCGGCGGAGCCCGTGCGCGCGGGAGTGAAAGTGCGCCATCGTCATGAGGCGGCGAGCGCCACGGTCGAGCCGCTCGACGCGACGACGGCGCGCGTTCGCTTCGACGAGCCTCAGCGCGCCATCACTCCGGGGCAGGCGGCGGTGTTCTACTCGGGCGATTTGGTGCTCGGCGGCGGCTGGCTGACACAACAGTGACAAGTGATGAGTGACAAGTGGCGAGCAATGGCGAAGCCGAAGCCGATTAGACTCAGAGATACGCCGTTAAGGGAGATTATTACTGCCAGTGAATCGCAATGATTTGATCTACGACTGGAACACGGTGGCCGGGCGGGAAATTCCGGCGGGCCGCAAGATCATGCTGAATGACGAGACGCTGCGCGACGGCTTGCAAAATCCGTCCGTCCGCGACCCCAGCATCGACGAAAAAATCCAAATTTTGCATTTGATGGAGGACCTCGGCATCGACACGGTGAATATTGGCCTGCCGGGCGCAGGGCCGCGCGCGTATGCCGACACGGAAGCTCTGGCGCGCGAAATCGTGCAGTGCCGGATGAAAATTCGCCCGAATTGCGCTGCGCGCACGCATCAGAACGACATTCGTCCCATCGCGGAAATTTCCCAAAAAGCAGGAATCGCCATCGAGGCGGCCACTTTTCTCGGTTCGAGTCCGATTCGCCGGCTGGTCGAGGATTGGACCGTCGAACATCTGGAGCGCACTACGGAGGAGGCGGTGCGCTTCGCAATTTCCGAGGGTCTGCCGGTGATGTTCGTCACCGAAGACACCACGCGCGCCGATCCGCAAACGGTGAAGAGCCTTTACACCACGGCGATTCGCTGCGGGGCGCGCTCAATTGTGTTGTGCGACACGGTCGGTCACGCAACGCCGCGCGGCGCGTACAATCTGGTGCACTTCGCCATTGAAGAAATTGTGAAGCCTTCGGGCGAAACAATTCGCGTGGACTGGCATGGGCACAACGATCGCGGGCTCTCCGTCGCGAATTCACTGGCGGCGCTTGCTGCGGGAGCGGATCAGGTGCATGGCGCGGCGAATTCGCTGGGCGAGCGCGTGGGCAATACGCCGATGGAATTGATGCTCGTGAATTTGCGGCTGATGGGCCTCATCGAGCGCGATTTGTCGAAGCTCAAGGAATATTCCGAAACAGTAGCGCGCGCCACGCGCACAACCGTGCCGCCAAATTATCCGGTGGTGGGGCGCGACGCTTTCCGCACCGCGACCGGTGTGCACGCGGCCGCGATTATCAAGGCGTATCGCAAAGGCGATGCTGCGCTCGCGAATTCCGTCTACAGCGGCGTGCCGTCGAATCTTTTTGGCCTCGAGCAAGTAATCGAAATCGGCCCGCTGAGCGGCCGCTCCAACGTGATCTACTGGCTGGAAAAGCACCAGATTGCTGCGGCGGAAGAGTTGGTGAGCCGCATTTTCGACGCGGCGAAAAAAGCCGAGCGCGTGATGAGCGACGACGAAATTCTGGCGCTCTGCGCGGCCGCTCCCGGTTCTCGCGCGAATCCCAAGCATTAATTTGATTAAGAAGCTCTCACTCGAATAAGCGTGCCCTTTTCCGCTTGACAGGGACGACCCTTAAGGTTATTAATCTACCCTTAAGGGTTAATCGGCGACCAGGAATATGGCTATTGAGTTTGAGTTCCGAGGCGAGTGGTACAGGGTCGACACCCCGCAAGAGGTAGTCGCGCTCAAGAAATACCTCAAAGCCCACGCACAAAAAGAGGAAGAAGGTTCGTCCTCTGATTCCTACGCCGGTCTCCCAGCATATGGGAAGTGGACGAGCGACCTCTTCGCTCTGCTCATGGAGAAAATTGGGTACTTCGAGAAAAAATTCGTGGCTGCTCTCCTGAGTGTCTCTCACCCCATAGACGCTAATACAGTGGCCCGCTTGGCCTTTCCGGGCCACTACCAATACGAAAAAAAAAGGCTGCGGAGGAAGGTGGAGCGGGATGGGTTACTGGTCCTGGGGGGCATCCAGAGCGGGCTCGTACGCCATGTCAGGGCTCTCGGGTTGGAGCCGTTCGACCTATACCAAGTCCACATCAGTTGGAGGAACGGCCAGCGCACCAGATATTTCACGGTGGATCCGGGCTTTCGCTTCACGGCTGAGGAGCAAGGCTGGCCGCCCCAATTCCTCCGCGAAGCCCTGAACGCATAACAAATCAATTGACGTGAGGAGGCGCAGATCCATGGAAGATTCATCACGGGATGGAATTCGCGTAAGTCTGCCCGGCGCCTCTGCGGTTTTGAAAGCTGGAGCAGAGACTTGGGCATAGAGGAGCAGCCTGATACAAGCCGGGGCGCGGTCCAAGGCGCGCGGAAGACGCAGCATCCGCTGCGTAACCGGGCTTTCCGCTTGCTCTGGGTCGGCAACACCATCTCCTGGACGGGCGACCAGTTCTACCTTGTCGCCCTACCGTGGCTTGTACTTTCGCTCACCGGATCGAGTATCGTTCTCGGCGCCATCGAAATGCTTGCCGCGATTCCCCGCGCCGTGCTCATGCTCGTGGGCGGAGCGGTGAGCGACCGCATTTCTCCGCGGCGGATCCTCATGCTTACCGCATTCGCCCGGTCGCTGCTTGTGGGGGCGGTGGCGGCGCTGCTATTCCTCAGGAACCTGCATCTGTGGGAACTCTATTTCCTCGCCCTCGGATTTGGCGTGGCTGACGCCTTTTCCTACCCAGCCGGCCCCGCCTTTCTGCCCTCCATTGTCGAACCCGAACAGCTTCCCGCGGCGAATTCCGTCTCCGCGTCCACACGGCAAATCACCACGCTCGCCGCGCCTGGACCGGCCGGCCTATTCATTCGGGCATACGGCAACGCGTGGGCCTTCCTGCTCGATGCCATCAGCTTTCTCGGCATCATCGCCGCTCTGATAAACTTGCCCGATCCGCCGATCCCGAGCAGCAAGGCGCCGCAGAAGGGCATGATGCGGTCCATTGCCGACGGCTTTCGTTACGTCAAGGCCGATGTCTCTCTCCGCTCGCTCATGCTGGTCATCGCCGTCCTCAACTTCGCCATCGCTGGACCCGTGGCTATCGGTCTGGCCGTGATCGCTAAACACGACTTCGGCACGGCCTCGGCATTCGGATTCCTTATGTCGGCGTTCGCCGCCGGCAGTCTTGTCGGGATGCTCGGTGCAGGTTTGGTGCGGCAACACCGTCGCGGGCGCACTCTACTCCTCGCCGGCGCGGTGATCGGTCTTTGTGTTGCCCCCATTGGATTCCTTAGCCGCATGACGACCCTGATGCCCGATCTCGTCCTGCTGGGAGGCACCGCTGCGTTTCTCAACATCCAGTTAATCTCCTGGTTTCAGCAACGAGTCGAGCGCGCCGTGATGGGCCGCGTGATGAGCGTCCTGATGTTTGCGTCCATGGGTCTCCTGCCGTTTTCGCTCGCTATCGCAGGCGTCGCCCTAAAGGCCAGCATCACCGGAACCTTCCTCTCCGCAGGGGCCATGGTGCTGCTGGTCATCCTGCTTGCCGCCTCGCACCGCGCTGTCCGGGCCATCGATTAGTATCCGCACCGATAAAATCCGTGAAAGTTGTTTTCGGCTCCGGTATGCTCATGCTGATGGGCACAATTACCGCTCGCGCAGAAAATCCGATTGAGGCCATCGCGCAGAACAAGAAAGTCGCGAAGGCGCTCGCGTGGCTCGACAAAAATACCGACTGGGTCACCGAGCAGCAAATCGCTATCACGGAAATTCCCGCGCCGGAGTTTTCAGAAAAAGAGCGCGCCGCGTACATGGCGAAATTACTGGCGGCGAACGGCCTCAGCGTGCACACGGATTCCGCCGGAAACGTGGTGGGCGAGCGTGAAGGCGGCACGGGCGAAAACGTCGTGCTGGTGGTCGCGCATCTGGATACGGTTTTTCCGCTGGGCACCGATGTGCGTGTGAAGCGCGTTCGCGGACGCCTTGAGGCTCCCGGCATTTCGGATGATGGCGCGGGACTCGCGGCAATCGCCGGGCTTGCTCGCGCGCTCGCTCAATCAAACGTGGCAACGAACGCTACCATCGTATTTTCTGCGGACGTAGGCGAAGAGGGCGAAGGAAATCTTCGCGGCATTCGTCAATTGGTGAACACATATAAGAACCGAATTCGCGCGGTGATTGCGCTCGACGGCGCTGCCACGGATTACGTTACAACGGTTGCGCTCGGTTCGCGCCGCTTCGAGATTACCGTCACAGGCCCCGGAGGGCACAGTTGGTCGGACTTTGGCGTTCCGAATCCCATAACTGCACTTTCGCGCGGCATCGTGGAATTTTCGCGCAGTTCTGTCCCGGCCGATCCGCGAACGACTTTCAATTTCGGAATCGTCTCCGGCGGAAATTCCGTGAATTCCATTCCCACAGAAGCTACCGTGAAAGTTGATCTGCGTTCCGAAGAGGAAGCCGAACTGTCGCGCCTGGAAGACGAGCTGCGCAAAAGTTTCGCGAATGCCGTGGACGAAGAAATGGCTGCGGCCTCCGCACCAGGCTCGCTAAAATCCAAAATCACTGTCATTGGCGTGCGTCCGGCTGGAAAACTGCCCGCAAATTCGCTGCTGCTCGCGGCCATCGAAAATGCCGATCGCTATCTCGGCAATCGCTCGCGCCTCGAACGCTCTTCGACGGATGCGAATCTTCCACTTTCGCAAGGCATCCCGGCGATTGCCATCGGCGGCGGCGGGCAGGGCGGCGGTTCGCATTCGCTGGACGAATGGTATGATCCTGCGGGCAGGGAACTGGGATTGAAGCGCGCGCTGCTGACGATTCTTGCAGTTGCAGGAGTGCAATCCTGAAAAATATTTGTGCGCTTGCGGCGTGCGCGACCGCCATGCTGGTTTGCGCTATGCTGCTCGGCGCGACGTCATCGAGCCGCCCTCGCGCGCGGAGGAGTATGCCGGCAAACGCCCAGCAAAAAGATGTGCCTGCCGATCTCGTCCTGACCAACGGAGATGTTTACACCGTTGATTCTGCGCATCCGCGCGCACAGGCCATCGCCATTCGCGGAGAAAAAATCGTCGCCGTGGGAGCGAACGACGAAATTCGCCCGTGGATTGGCCCTAGAACGCGGGTAATTGATTTGCACGGGCGCTTCGCCATGCCCGGCTTTAACGACGCGCACACGCATCTTGCATCCGCGGGCATGAAACAGTTGAACGTGAATATCGAAGGCGCGAAATCGCTCGCGGATTTTCAGCAGCGCATTCGCGGCGCGCTGAAAAACTACAAGCCCGGCGAATGGATTACAGGCAGCGGCTGGGATCATACGCTGTGGCCTGAGAAACGCTTCCCGACGCGCTGGGACCTGGACGCCGTTTCGAAAGATCATCCCATGATGTTCTGGCGCGTGGACGGCCACGTGGCGGTCGCGAATTCGCGCGCGCTCGAAATCGCCGGCATTACAAAAAATATGCCCGACCCGCGCGGCGGCCACATCGTGCGCGACGCAAAAACCGGCGAGCCCGATGGAATGCTCGAAGAGGACGCGGCGATGAGCCTGGTCGCGCGTCATATCCCGTCGCCGAGCCATGAACGCCGCAAGCGCGCCATCGAACTTGCGCTTGCTGATGCCGTATCGCACGGCGTCACTTCCATTCAGGATTATTCCACCTGGAACGATTTTCTGGTTTATCGCGAGTTGAAAAACGAAGGCAAGCTGCCGCTGCGCATCACCGAATGGCTCACGTTCACTGAGCCGCTCGCAAAGCTCGAAGAAGAGCGCCGCGGAGGCAGCAGCACGGATCCGTGGCTGAAAACCGGCTCGCTCAAGGCGTTCATGGACGGCTCGCTCGGCTCGCGCACCGCAGCGATGCTTGCACCATATTCTGACGATCCGTCCACCAGCGGAATTTTGCGCATGGATCCCGCCGAGCTGAATCGCATGTCCATCGAGCGCGACAAAGCCGGCTTTCAGTTGAATTTTCACGCCATCGGCGACCGCGCGAACCGCGTGGCGCTGGACGCGTTCGCCGCCGTGCTCGCCGCCAATGGCCCGCGCGACCGCCGCGATCGCATCGAGCACGCGCAGGTTGTCGCGCCTGACGATTTTGCGCGCTTCGCAAAATTGCACGTCATCGCCTCGATGCAGCCGGTACATTTGCTCGATGACCAGCGCTGGGCTGGCGCGCGCCTCGCTCCTGAACGCTCCAAAGGTGCTTACGCATGGAATACTATGCGCAAAGACGGGGTGCGCCTTGCCTTCGGCACCGATTATCCCGTCGAAGGAATCAATCCATTGCGCGGCATCTATTCCTGCGTGACGCGCGAGCTTCCCGAGGGCGGCCCGCCGGGCGGTTGGGAACCGCAGGAAAAATTGCCGCGAGACGTTTGCATTTACGATTACACCGTGGGCTCGGCGTACGGCGAATTTGACGAAAATCGCAAAGGCCAACTGAAACGCGGCATGTTCGCGGACATTGTCGTCTATCCCACAGACATCACGCGCATTCCGCCTCGCGAATTGTTGACCACTCCCGTCGATATGACCATCACCGGCGGCCGCATCGTTTACCAACGCCACTGAGCGCCCGCACATGAATCGCCGCCTGCAAGCTGACTTGGCGCTGGCGCTTTGCACGCTGATTTGGGGCGCCACATTCGTGGTGGTCAAAGACGCGCTCGCATTCGCCTCGGTTTTTTCTTTCAACGCGCTGCGTTTTGCTCTGGCGACAATCGTGATGGGCGCGGTCTACACGCGCGCCTTGCGCAAACTGGATCGCGCCACGCTCGCGGCCGGCTCGCTCATCGGCGTGTTCATGTTCGGGGGCTACGCTTTTCAAACGCTGGGCCTGAAATTCACTACGCCGTCGAAGGCGGCATTCATCACCGGGGCGGCCGTCGTGATGGTGCCGGTGCTGCTGGCGATTTTCTGGCGCAGGAAAATCAGCCCCTGGGCGTGGAGCGGGGCGGTGGCTGCGCTCGTCGGCTTGTACTTCCTTACCGTTCCGCGCTCCGGATTTTCCGCGCTGAACGTCGGAGATTTTCTCGCGCTAGGCTGCGCGGTGATGTTCGCGTTCCACATAATTCTGGTCGCGAAGTACAGCCCGCGCCATTCCGTCGCCGCATTGAGCTTTTTGCAAGTGGCGACTACGGCGGCGCTCACCGCGATTTGCCTGCCGGTGCTTTTCGCGACCAATTGGGAACCGCCGCGCGTCGAATGGTCGGGAAGTTTGATCGCCGCGATCTTGATTACCGCCGTCGGCGCCACGGCGCTGTGCTTTTCGCTGCAGGTATGGGCGCAGCAATACACTTCTCCAGCGCATACCGCAATTCTGCTTAGCCTCGAGCCGGTATTCGCCGCGCTGACTTCCGTGATTGTCGTGCATGAACATTTGAGCGCGCGCGTGCTGGTCGGAGCGGTGCTCGTGTTCACTGGAATTTTGCTCGCGGAATTGAAAGGGCCTGCGCAATCCGGCGCCGATTCGCCCGGCCCGGTTTCACAAACCGCAACCGACTGACCACTACGGAACGCGCAGATTCAGCGGATGAGGCAGTTCCACGTCGAGAAAAGTGTTGTCACTAGTCAGGCGCGCCTGAATTCTCTCCGCCGGCCCAATGTCGCGCATGTCCCAATCCGTGCTGGGCAGCGCGCGCCCCGTGCCAGAAGGATCAATGCTCTCGAAATCTTTTCCATGCGCGCGAATTTCCGACGGGCTCATCTCGAACGCCTGTTTCGTTTTCGCGTCCAGCAGCACGTAGCGATTGTCGAGTTGCACCAGCACGCGGCTGCTTTGCTTGGTGTCCTGCAGGACGCTCCAGGTCTTTGGCGGCTTGCGCCCCGTGATTTTCAGAATCGCCCGCTCCATCGGCTTCCAGATAATGGGTTTCCTCGCAGCGAAAGCGCGCGGCAAAGTGGCGAACGCGAAAAGCACGAGAATCGCGCCAACGCCGCGCGACGAAACTCGATTCGCGACTTTCATTCGTAAAAGTGCATTAGCCATCAATAGATGCTCGATTCGCGCTTTCGGCCAGTGTAGTCGATGTACACGGTTTTCAACTCGGTGTAAAAGTCGAGCGCCGTGTGACCCACTTCGCGCGGGCCAATACCAGTATCTTTGATGCCGCCGAAGGGCACATGCGCTTCACCGCCGACGGTCGGCGAATTGACGTGGGTGATTCCCGCCTCGATGCGGTCGATGAATTCGAAAATGCGCGCCGCGTCATTCGTATAAATCGAGCTGGCCAGGCCGTAGCGGCAGGAATTCGCGGCTTCCAGCGCTTCGTCGAAGTCGTTCACGCGAATGATGCTCAGCACCGGCCCGAAAATCTCCTCCTGCGCGATGCGGCTGTTCACCGAAACGTGGTCGAAGATCGTGGGCGCGACAAAATAGCCTTTGTCATACGCTCCGCCGGTCAGGCGCTGCCCGCCGAGAATCAGCGTGCCTTCTTGCCGTCCGATTTCGATGTACTTCAGCACGGAATTCATTTGCGTTTCGTCCACCGACGGTCCCATTTGCGTATCCTTATCCAGACCGTTACCCACGTTGAAAGCGCTGGCGCGTTCCGCGAGCATGGAAGCAAATTTATCGGCGACGCTCCTCTCGATAATCACGCGGCTGGTCGCCGTGCAGCGCTGTCCCGTGGACGCGAATGCGCCGAACAGGACCGATTGCGTGGCCAGCGCGAGATCCGCGTCGGCGAGAATCACCACGGGATTTTTCCCGCCCATTTCGCATTGCACTTTCTGCATTCGCCGCGCGCCATTGGCGTAAATCTGGCAGCCGATCTCGGTCGAGCCAGTGAAGGAAATCGCGCGCACGCCGGAATTCTGAACCAGTTCGTCGCCGACTTCTTCGCCCGCGCCAAAAACTACGTTGAGCGTGCCACCGGGCAATCCCGCTTCCGCGAAAATTTCAGCCATGCGCACGGCGCAGAGCGGCGTAAGCTCCGCGGGCTTTAGCACGCAGGTATTTCCAGCCACGAGTGCGGGCGCGACCTTCCAAATGGGTATGCACAGCGGAAAATTCCACGGCGTGATTGCGCCCACTACTCCGAGCGGCATTTTTATCGAGTAGGAAAAATTCTTGCGCAGCTCGCTGGGATAATTTTCGCCGCTCAGCCGCCGCGCTTCGCCGGCCATGAATTCCAGAATGTTGATGCTGCGCTGCACTTCGCCGAGCGCGTCGGTGAGCGCCTTGCCTTCCTCGCGCGTCAGCGTGCGCGCCAACTGCTCCTTTTGCTGCTCCATGAGGCGCACGGCGCGAAAAAGAATTTTGCCGCGCTCCGGAGCAGGCGTGTCGCGCCACGCCGGAAACGCCATCTTGGCCGCAGCGATGGCTTCGCGCATCTCCTCGCGCGTTGAAAGCGGAACTGTCGCCACAACTTCATCTATATTTGCCGGATTCCGCCGCTCGAAAGTTTTCGTGGCCTTCGGCTCGACCCACTTCCCGTTGATAAAATTCCTACACGTTGTTGCGCTTGTCACCGCTGTCGCCATAGTTTCCTCTTCAGGCGCGAACTTCGCTCAGGGATTTGTCGAGGAGACGAATGCCTTCGTCCACGTCGGCTTTGGCAATGTTCATGGGCGGGGCCATGCGAATCACATTGTTGTAGAGGCCGCCCTTGCCGATCAGCAGCCCGTTGTCGCGCGCGCGTTCGAGAAGCTGGCTGGCCGCTTCCGGCGCAGGCTCTTTGGTCTTGCGGTCCTTCACCAGCTCGAGCGCCTGCATCATGCCCATGCCGCGAACGTCGCCGATTAATTTGTGCTTCTCCTTCAATTCTTCGAGGCGCTTGCGAAAATATCCGCCGACCACGTAAGTATTCTCGCGAAGGTTTTCCTCTTCGATCACTTCAATCACCGCGCGCGCGGCGACGGACGTTACCGGATTCCCGCCGAAGGTCGAAATGTTCAGGCCCTGAAATTTGTCGGCGATTTCCGCGGTGGTGATGGTCGCGCCGACGGGCACGCCATTGCCCATACTCTTCGCGCAGGTAATCATGTCAGGAACAACTTCCCACTGTTCGATGCCAAACCATTTTTTGCCAGTCCGGCCAAAGCCAGTTTGCACTTCGTCAGAAATGAAAAGCCCGCCATAATTTTTGACGATGCGGTAAACAATTTTGAAATATTCGGGCGGAGGAGTGACAAATCCGCCGACGCCCTGAATCGGCTCGGCGATAAATGCGGCGATGCGTCCGCTGGTCGAGGTTTGAATCAAATTTTCCACGTCGTTGGCGCAGGACACGCCGCAATCGGGATAAGTAAGGTGCAAAGGACAGCGATAGCAGTACGCGTTGACGGCGTGCGCGACGCCGACGCTGATCACTCCGCCTTTGCGCCATGCCGCCTGCGCAGTGACCGCCTTCGCCAGTTGCGAGCCGCCCGCGTATGCGTGACGCAACGCGACCACATCGTAGCTGTCGGACACCATGCGCGCGAGGAGAATCGCCGCTTCGTTCGCCTCCGTGCCGGAATTCGTGAAAAAGCTCTTCTGCAATTTCCCTGGCGTAATTTGCGCCAGTTTTTCCGCGAGATTGACGATAGCTTCATTGGGAAAAAGCGTGGACGTGTGCTGCAGCTTGTCCACCTGCGCTTTGATTTTCGAAGTGACTTTCGGATTGCAGTGGCCCACGCCTATGGTGACGATGCCGCCAAAAAAATCGAGATATTTGCGGCCTTCGATGTCCCAAAGGTATTGCATCGAGGCGTGGTCAGCCACCAGCGGCTTCTGGTAATAATTGGCGACCGAGGGCCACAAAAATTCCTTATGCTTGCGGACAATTTCGTCGCTGCTAGCGGCTTGCGAAACTTGGTTCACGGCGGTAGTCATCGGAGTTTCCCCTTGCTGCCTTGCGCAATTTCTAATCGACAATTTTCGGAATTAGAAATGAGGCTAAGTTATTGAAAACACACGACCGGACTCATTTCTAATCGACAATAATTCGGCCTTTTCTAGGTTTCGCGCGAACAGCTTTTCGGCCGATTCGCCCTCGTAACGCTAGCACAGTTGGCGTTGGGATGGTAGCGTTGGCGCAGGGCAGAGCCATGGACGAAATTCGCGTGGAATGCTACGCCGGGCATCGTGGGGACGAGCGTCCCCTGCGTTTTTCCGCAGGCAAGCACGCCTACGAAGTGCAAAGCGTTGAAGACAAGTGGTATTCGCCAGATGCGACGTATTTCCGAGTGCTGGCGGACGACGGAAATGTTTACGTTCTCCGCCATAACGAAGTAGAGGATGTTTGGACGATGGAAGCCTTTCGCGCGCGGCGGCCCGAAAAGCAGTGACAGCCGGTAAGTGGCTAGTTTTGCGGCGAGTTATTGACACGTAGGCGGCGGAGGCAAGGGATCGCAACTTTCGACGGTGGGCGGGGTTTAACATGCGAGGACAGGAGCGAAACCGTGCCGAAAATGCGTTTCTCCCGTCGACATCCCAGATTGAAATCGCGCAGCCTTCGATCGCCTCACATTTCCAAGCGGCTAGACGCCTGCGGAGCGCTTCTGCTCAGCTCCGTTGCGGCTCTCTCCATACTTTTGGTTTTCCTGGCGCTGGCCCCGAGTGCAAATGCCGGCAAGTCCAGCTTCGACGCGCCGACAAAATCATCAGGCAAGAGGCTACCTAAATCGTTCGTTGGCAAACTGCCCATTACGCAACTAACGGAAAACGAAGCGATTCTTCACGCACTGGATCGCCTGGCGTATGGGCCGCGTCCGGGCGACGTCGAGCGCATTCGCAAAATGGGCTTGGAGAAGTGGATTGACGAGCAGCTCAGTTTTACTTCAGGCGACGATCCCGCGCTCAATGCCAAATTGAGCGCATTCAAGACGCTCAGGATGTCTTCGGGAGAACTCCTCTCGAAATACCCGCCGCCGAATCAAATTGCGAAGCGCGAAGGCATGACCGTTCAGGAATACCGCCAAGAAATGCAGCAGAAAATTCAGGCGAAGCGCCAGGAAATGCGGCAAGAGGGAATGGATCCGGCGGAGATTCAATTCGAGACCATGCCCGGGCCGCAGCGGATTCAGGCGGAGTTGGATCTGGCAACGATTGACCGCGCGATTTACAGCAACCGGCAGCTTTACGAAGTGATGGCCAATTTTTGGGCGAATCACTTCAACGTGAACGTGAACAAGGGCCTCGACCGCTGGCTGATAACCGACTACATCGAAAATACGATTCGTCCGCGAGCGATGGGCAAGTTCGAAGATTTGCTGGTAGCCACGGCGAAAAGTCCGGCCATACTTTTTTATCTGGGCAACTGGCTGAGCGTGGACCCGGTCGCGTTCCAGCAAATGCAGGCGCAAATCGCGGCTCGGCGTCGCAGATTCGGTGGCATGTTCGCAGGAATGGAAATGCCGCAACAGCGCAGTTTCCCTCAGGGCGGCAATTCTCCGCAGCAGCAAGGACAATTGCCTCCGAGAAAGCAGGAGCGCGGGCTGAATGAGAATTACGGCCGCGAAGTGATGGAGTTGCACACCGTCGGCGTGAATGGCGGATACAAACAGGCGGACGTGATTCAAATGGCGGACTGCATGACCGGCTGGACGATTCGCACGCCGAGGCGCGATCCGGAATTTTTCTTTAATGGCCGGCTGCACGACCAATCGCCAAAAGTGGTGATGGGTAAAACCTTCAACTATGGCGGGATGAAGGATGGTCTCGCAGCGCTGCACATGCTGGCGACCAGCCCGGCGACGGCGCGGCACATTTCGTTCGAATTGGCGCAGCATTTCGTTTCGGATGACCCTCCGCCGGCGCTGGTGGAGCGGATGGCGGCGAAATTTTTGTCGAGCGACGGCGATATTCGCGCGGTGCTGAAGGCGATGATTTATTCGCCGGAGTTTTGGTCGCGTACGGCGTTTCGCGCCAAGGTGAAAACGCCGTTCGAGGTCGCGGTGAGCGCAGCGCGGGCGTTGGACGTGCAGACGGAGGTTTCGCCGCAACTGGCGCAATGGATTGGGCGAATGGGCGAGCCGCTGTATCAATGCGAGCCGCCGACGGGATACGCGGATAACGGCGGACGTTTGGGTGAATGCGGGCGCATTGCTGAACCGCTTGAATTTTGCTCTTACGCTGGCCACTAATCACATGCCCGGCGCAAAAGTGGATTTGACGGAGCTGTTGGGCCCGGATGCCGGCGCGAATCCTGAGTTGGCGCTGTCGGACTCGCTCAATGATTTCCTTGGCGGCGATGTCACGGCGCAGACGCGCGCGACGCTCGAAAAACAGATGTCCGATCCGCAAATTGTGCAGGCGCGGTTGGACGATCCCGTGAAGCACGTGAATGAAGGGCTGATTGCGGGCTTGGTGCTGGGCGCGCCAGAATTTCAAAGGCGTTGATCGGTGGACGGTGGTCAGCAAGCAATATCACTTCGTAGCTCACGTCCCGCCCGCCGTCTTTGCGGGCTGACGTGAAGCCTTCAGGAGAAAAAGAAATGAAAATTTCGCGGCGAGTGTTTCTGAAGGGCGGCGGCGTGGCGATGATTGGGATGAGCGCGATGCCTGCGTTTTTGCAGCGCGCCATTGCCGATACGCTTGCGCCGAACAAAAAGAAGCTCGTGGTGCTGTTCCAGCGCGGCGCGATGGACGGATTGAACGTGGTAGTGCCGTTCGCGGAGCCGAATTATTACCGCATGCGCCCAACGATTGCGATTCCGCAGCCGAAGAGCGGCGGCGCTGAAGCGGCGATTGATCTGGACGGATTTTTTGGATTGCATCCGAGCCTGCAGCCATTTGAGCAGCTGTTTCACAGCGGGCAACTGGCCATCGTGCAGGCGGTGGGTTCGCCGGATCCTTCGCGTTCGCATTTCGATGCGCAGGATTTTATGGAATCGGGCACGCCGGGCGTGCGCAGCACGGATGACGGCTGGCTGAATCGTTCTTTGCAAGCAATGCCGGAGGAAAAAGAATCGGCATTTCGCGCCGTGGCCTTCGGGCCCTATCTGCCGCTGACGCTGCGTGGAAAAGCATCGGCGATTGCCATTCCGGACCTGAAGCAGTTCAAAGTTTTTGGCAATCCGAAAGTGACGGAGGGCGGATTTGAAGCGATGTACGCGCAGACGGTTGATCAGGCGCTGCACGGAGTGGGGCAGGAGACCTTCGAGGCGGTGGATTCGCTGAAGAAACTCGATCTTGATAATTATCAGCCGGAAAATGGCGCGGAATATCCGAAGAGCCGCTTCGGCAGAAGTTTGCAGGAAATTGCCGAGCTGCTGAAGGCGGATTTGGGAATGGAAGTCGCGTTCTTGGATAGCGGCGGGTGGGACAATCACGTCAACGAGGGCGGCGTGCAAGGGCAGCTTGCGAATTTGCTGCGCGATTTATCGCAGGGGATCGCGGCGTTTCATCAAGACCTTGGCGATCGCATGGAAGATGTGGTTTTTGTGAGCATGTCGGAGTTTGGACGCACCGCGCATGAGAATGGCAATCGCGGCACGGATCACGGTCACGCGAATTGCATGTTCGTGATGGGCGGCGGAGTGAAAGGTGGGAAGGTTTACACGAAATGGCCGGGGCTGAGTGACGGGCAGCTGCATCAGGATCGCGATTTGGCGGTGACCACCGATTATCGCAGCGTGCTGGGCGAAATTCTAATCAAGCATTTGGGCACCCGCGATTTAAGCACGGTGTTTCCAGGATTCGATAATGATCCAACGAAGTTTCTGAATATTTTGAAGGGATGACTCTACAGGTCGCCGCGAGTCTTCACGCGGAGCGCTTTTTGATGAGGGCGTTGAGCGATCCGGTGCGGTAGCCTTCGAGGTCGAGCGTTACGTAAGTGAAGCCGAGTTCCGTCAGGAAAGTCGAAATTCTCTGAAATATTTCGCGATTCAGCGCGGCGTCTAATTCGTCGGTCGCGATTTCTACGCGCGCGAGTTCTCCATGAACGCGCAGGCGAAACTGGCGGAAGCCAAGTTCGCGCAGAAAAGTCTCGCCACGTTCGATGCGCGCGAGCAACTCTGGAGTGACTGCGGTTCCATAGGCGACGCGCGACGAAAGGCATGCAGCCGCGGGGCGATCCCACGTGGAGAGGCCGGCGCGGCGCGAAAGTTCGCGAATTTCGTGTTTGCGCAGGCCGGCATCGAGGAGCGGCGCAAGAATTTTGTGCTCCGCTGCGGCGCGATGACCGGGACGGAATTCGTGTGTATCGTCGGCATTGATGCCGTAAGCGATGGCTGAAAATGCGCGCGCGCGGGCGAGAGCTTCCATTTTGTCGAAAAGTTCATGCTTGCAGTGGTAGCAGCGGTCGGCGTTATTGACGACGTATAGCGGATTCGCGAACTCTTCCGTCTCAACAAGTTCGTGGCGGATGCCGGTGGCAGAGGCGAAGCGCTGCGATTCGCCGCGATCGTGTTCTGAAAAACTGGGCGAGAGCGCGGTGATAGCGAGCGCGCGAGCGCCGAGCGCTTGATGAGCGGCCCAGGCAAGATAAGCGGAATCCGCGCCGCCGGAAAATGCCACGAGCACAGAATCCAATCCGCGAAGAGCGACGAGCAGATTTTCCTGTTTTTCAATTGGCGTTTGGATTTGCTGCACGGAATTAGTATAGCGCGGAATCATCTATTCGAAATCGATCATCACGTCTACAGTGTGCTGCTGTGGATTCTTCTGCAGGTAGTGCCCTATCTTATCCTGCGCCGCAGGCAGTCCTTTCAGGGCGTCCGTGGCGCCTTTGGAAATGAAAAAATCGCAATAAGTTTGATCGAACACCTGCCCCTGCGGAATTTTCCATGAGGCGCGCAGGCGGCGTTCGGCGTCGATGGAAAGCCCGCTCAGGACGAGCTTGCCCATGTGATATTGGTCGCCTTCGGAGATATTCACGATGTATGCAGCGCTGTGCGTGGCCGCATCGAAATTTTCCTTGGGCTCGACTGTGGCGTCGATGTACCCGCGATGGCCGTAGGCTTCGCGAACGCTTTTCCAGATGGCGACGATTTTGTTGCCGTCAGCGGGCTGGCCGGCGGAAAGTCCGGCTGCGGTGACCAGCGAATTGAGATCAGCGGTCGTGTAGGCGTGATTTCCATTCCAGGCGACGCCGCCCCAAAGGTACGCGGGGCCGGGAGTGATGGGCACGGTGACTTGCACCGCGTCTTGGCCAGCGAGTTGGACGACGGGCGCGGCGAATGTCACCTGCAGATAAGAATGCGCCAGATAGACAGGCTGAACTGTCTGGAAGTCGAAACGTTCGATTGCGGCGACGGAGTAGGGCTGGTTTTTGAGGCTCGCAACTCCGTTTTGTACAGCCGGATCGCGGGATGCGAGTGGATCGGTGAATTGCAATGATGCGAGCTTGACCTCTGCGCCAGCGGCTTTGAACTGAATTATTTCGTCATCGGTGCCTGGCTTAGCGGAGACGGTGTACGCGACGGTTGCGTGAACGCCTTTGGCCTCGAGCATTTTTTGCAACTGCTGGGCGATTTGGCCGTTGATTGTGCCGGCGGCGGGTGCGGTTCCGTGGAACGGAATGCCGGCTTGATTTAGGGCTGTGGTTAAGTCAGCGAGCGTGACCCACGGAATATTATCGAGCGACACAGGGAATAACAGCGCGTCTTGAAGTTGAAATGTGACGCTGAGGCCGTTGACGTCCGTCGAGTATTGATAACGCACAGAGGAGAAGAGCCCGGAGCCAGCGAGACGATTTGCGGCAGCCTGAATGGCGGGCTGATCGACCAGGGCGCCTTTTTGTAAGCCGCCGACCTCGGCGACTTCCGCAGACGAAAAGTTGCGCGAGCCATTTTGAGCGACGGCGAAGAGTTTGGCTTGCGGAGTAGTTTGCGCATGGACCGTCGCCCAATGTAATAGCGAGAAGAGAAGCGCGGCGCAGAAAACTGCGCTGCGCGAAATTCTGCCAAAGCGGCGATGAAGGGACTGGCGCCGGAGCATGAGAGCAATTCTAAGGCAATGCGGGCAAAATCGAAAATCGCGGCTACTCGACGGTGACGGATTTTGCGAGATTGCGCGGCTGGTCCACATCGCAGCCGCGGCGAACGGCGATGTGATAAGCGAGAAGCTGCAGAGGCAAGATTTCGAGGATGGGCGTTAGGATTTCCGGCGCCGCGGGAATTTCTATGACGTGATCGGAGGCTTCGCGTGCGAGGCGATCGCCTTCGGTGACAACGGAAATGACGATTCCATCGCGAGCCTTGACTTCTTTAATATTGGAAACCGTTTTCTCATAGCGTGTCATAGACGCAGTGTCGTTTTCATCGCGCGTGGCGATGATGACCACCGGCAAGTTTTCGTCAATCAGCGCGTTAGGGCCGTGCTTCATTTCGCCGGCAGGATAGCCCTCAGCGTGGATGTAGGAAATTTCCTTGAGCTTGAGCGCGCCTTCGAGAGCGATGGGGTAATGAATGCCGCGGCCGAGATACAGAAAATCGGAGTGGCGGAAAAACTGCCGCGCAAGCGCTTCGTATTCATCATCGCGCTGCAGAATCCATTCCATCTTGTGAGGAATGCGCGCCATTTCGTGCACCAGGGTTTTCGCTTCCTCGGGAGAAGTGCCGAAGCGCAATTCGCCAATATGCAGGGCGAGCAGCGCGAGCGCAGTGAGCTGGCCGGTGAAAGCTTTTGTGGATGCGACACCGATTTCCGGGCCTGCGTGCGTGAGAATTGTTCCAGCGGCTTCGCGCGTAATCATCGAGCCAACTACGTTACAAATAGCCAGAGTCTTCGCGCCTTTTTGGCGAGCTTCGCGCTGCGCGGCGATGGTATCCGCGGTTTCGCCGGATTGGCTGATGACGATGACCAGGCTGCGGTGATCGACGATAGGGTTGCGGTAGCGAAATTCGCTGCCGTAATCCACTTCGACGGGGACTTGCGACAGGCGCTCGATCATGAATTTGCCAGCGAGCCCGGCATGCCAGCTTGTGCCGCAGGCTATGATCTTTACGTTTTGAAAAGCGCGAAATTCCTGCTCGGTGATGTCCATTTCATCGAGAAAGACTTTTCCGCTGTCGAGGGAAACGCGGCCCACCAGCGTGTCGCGCACGGCGCGCGGCTGCTCGAAAATTTCCTTCTGCATGAAATGCTTGAACCCGCCCTTTTCGGCCATGATCGGGTCCCAGGTGATGTGCTGGGGAGGGCGCGTGATGGCGCGGCTTTCGAAGTCGCTGAACTTCACGCCTTGTGGCGTGAGTACGGCCATTTCGCCGTCGCCGAGGAAGAAAACGCTACGCGTGTGTTCTAGCAGAGCGGGAATGTCGCTCGCGACGAAAAATTCGTGGTCGCCGAGTCCGACGACGATCGG
>DATGHO010000008.1:0-36504 GCA_035307965.1 Candidatus Acidiferrales bacterium
CTAGCAAACTCGTCAGGGTCGGCCCGCACGCAAGCCTCGATAAACTGACGAATGAATACGATTTTCTCAGCGTTTTCCAACGGGTGGCCTCCAAAATCTCTCTTCGGATATTACACGACGTTTTGGGCGTATCGTCGGCAAACAAGAAGTGATGACGAAAATATCAGGACTCGGGGACTACTTCCGCATTGTCCATCTTTCCGGGCAGATCCCGAGCGACATTCATAACCGTCTCCAGAATTCACTTTCTCGTTTGGCCTTGCGAATGGTCAAGCGGCTCATTTGCTTTCCAGAGTCGCACCCTGATTACTATAGTTTCGCGTACTCGGCTTTGGCTTGCTTCAGGATAGGTATGTCAGGGTCGGCGTCTTTCCAGAGAGTGAGGAACTCTTGATAGGAGGCTTTTGCCTTCGCTGTGTCGTGCGCTAAAGCGTAAGCGCGGCCAAGTTGAAGGTAAGCGAGCGCTCCCACCACAGAATTGGTCACCACAGTGCGGTGCTCAATAATTTTTTGAAACTCTGTCGCTGCTTTCTGCCCGTCCCTGACTCTCAGATAGGCTTCGCCTCGCACGTAGACGGGGTACAGGCTTCCCGCCCTCCCCAGCTCGTAAGGCGACGCTGCCTTCAGCAATTCCAACGCTTGTTGAGCCCGATCGTGGTCGAGTTCAATCGAGGCACGAATAGTAGGCAGCCAATAGTTGTTGAGAACTGCATTCAATGGTGAGTTCTTGCGAAGGTCATTTGCTATCGCCAGCGACCTACTGGTGTCTCCGGCACAAGCCAACGCCAAAGCTGCGATTGTCTTTAGGTCGCGGCTAGACGCTAGACCTAGCGCAAGCCTGACATCCTCACCTACCCCCGTAGGATTACCAACCTGAGCTTCTCGGACAGCCGCGTTTAGCAACGCGCCAGCCGCGGCCTCCCGAAGCCCATTCCGCCGAGCCGAGTCGAAAGCAGACTGTGACAGCTCCCGCGCCCTCGCAAAGTGTCCTGCAAAAGCCTCCGTGTCTGATTGAAGCGACAGCAGTTGGTCCTCCGCACCCGGCCGTCCACCCGCCCACACCATTTGTCGCTGCATCTCAAGGCTGTCTCCTTCAAGGAAAGCGATCAAGTAGCGGGAGACATGTATACCGGGTGTTTCAAGCTTGCGGGCTAACGCCTGCTCGTATGTTGCCTTGGCTTCGCCCAGACGACCTAAGGCGACATAACCGTCGATCAGAAGAGCATATTGCACACCGGAATCTGGGTTCAGACGCAGCGAATCGGCAAGCAGATTTAGGGATTTCTCGTACCGTCCCATCGTAGCATAATTCGCACCTAGATTTGTCACAGGAATCCAGTCCCGTGGATAGGTCTGGAGCCATTCCTGATAAATGTCATTGGCTTTGTCCAGTTCGCCTGTACCAAAGTGGTAGTACACGGCAGAAATTAGATATCTCTCCCTCTCGCTCGCATGCTCCCGCAATTCGAACCCCTTACGGAGATTTTCGGTTGCGAGCGCCGTTTCGCCGAGAATGTTGTACGTAACTCCGAGGAGCGTATAGGCGATTGCGAACTTCGGATCAAGCTCAATAGCACGCTTCGCAAACGGAATCGGAGCAATCCCTCCTTTCTCGTCAAAAGCCGTTTGAGCCTGACTGTACGCCTGCAGCGCGGGAAGTGACGGCGTGGTCACTTGTTCGAGCGGGACGCTGAACTTCTTCACCGAGACCAGAGATTCACCCAGCCTGCTGCGGATTTCGGACGCCAGATTACCTAGCGCGTCGAGGACGTGGTTCTTGTCTGAGGCTTGAGCCTCCGTGCTCGCTAGCAGTTCACCGCTAGCACAAGTGAATGCCTTCACGGTCAAAAGATATTGTGTACCGATTTGCGCTATCGAACCGTCGAGAACCGCAGCACTCCCCCGTCGCAGGCACAGTTCCTGCGCAACCTCGGGCGTGAGCTTCGCATCCGGCTTCTGACCCATCATCTGAAGGGTCTGCTGAATTTGCTGGTCAGGGATAATGCTCAGGAAGGGTGACTGTTCCAGTTGTATGGAAAGCCCCTGACGCAGTGTGCCATCAAACACCGGGTCGCCCGTTGTGTTGGTGAAATCCGCGAGCACGATGGTGTCTTTGTCCGTGAGTTTTGGCGTTCTGTGGAAGTAGAAATAGCCGCTAGCGGCCAACGCGACCGAAACCACGCTAGCGGGAACAATCGCCTTCCAAAGTTTTCCTATGCGAGGAGCTTCGCCCTTCAAGGCCACCGGCAACTTTGATGATTCCAAATCTCGTTTCAGCCGCTGCAAGTCGGTGCGAATGTCCGTGGCAGTCTGGTAGCGCAGCCTGCGGTCTTTCTCCAGCGCCTTCGTGATGATGCGCTCCAGTTCCGGCGGTAGGTCAGGATTCACACGCGCCAGCGAGGTCGGCGTGCGATTGAGAATCGCTTCGAGGACTATGGCGGATGTGTTGCCCGGAAACGCCATCCGCCCCGTCGCCATCTCGTAGAGCACCGCCCCGAAAGAGAACAAATCCGACCGCGCGTCTAGTTCCTCGCCGCGTGCCTGCTCCGGGGACATGTAAGCCATCGTACCCACGGTGGAACCGGGGCTGGTCAACAGCTCTTCCGCTGTTGCCGTGGGCATCTTCGAAGCGCCAACACCTTCGGCAACAGGGGCGAGTTTCGCCAGACCAAAATCCAGAATCTTGGCGTGCCCGCGCTCGGTGACAAAAATATTGGCGGGCTTGATGTCCCGATGAATGATTCCTTTGCTGTGGGCCGCGTCGAGGGCGTCGGCAATCTCAATTCCCAGCTCCAAGACTTTCTCAATCGGCAGCGCTTTGCCTGAAATGCAGTGCTTCAAGGTCTGCCCGTCGAGAAACTCCATCGCAATGAAGGGTTGGCCTCTCTCCTCGCCGATTTCATAGATGGTGCAAATGTTGGGGTGGTTCAAGGCGGAAGCAGCCTGCGCTTCACGCTGGAAGCGGGATAGCGCCTGAGGGTTGCGGGCAACCTCATCCGGCAGAAATTTGAGAGCAACGGAACGATGAAGCCGCGTGTCCTCGGCCTTGTAGACCACGCCCATGCCGCCCCCGCCGAGTTTTTCTAGGATGCGGTAGTGCGAGATGGTTTGGCCAATCATGCGGAAGTAAGCCTGCCCTTGCGGGTGGCATGTTAGGCCGCACCAACAGCCAAGTCAACATACGGAGAAATTCGCGCCGCGCGGGTGGCCGACTCTGTCTGGTCGACGAGTCACCTCGGACAATGGGGACTTCCGCTGTAACTACCCGGTTCAGCTGGGTCCGGTACCTGTGACCCAAGTGGGGCAAATTGCGGGGACCTATTTCTTATATTCGATTACGCGTCTGGATTTAATGCCCTCGAATTCGTACCTACCGATTCTTTCGCTTGTTATGTTTCAGGTCCCGTATCCTCTTCGACGGGGAGTTGCAACGTTAATGGTTTCGGCACGGTATCCGGTGCGTTTTTTTCCTCGGGCAGCGCCGCGCCGACAACCACGCCTGAGCCATCCTCGCTGCTCCTGCTCGGCACCGGCCTGCTCGGCCTCGGACTGTTGACTCGCCGTTTTGCCGCGTCCTGACCGGCATTGGCAAACGGACAGGTAGCGATTCGGCTTTACGTTGCCATAGCCATCGAGTACGCCGCTGGCCCGATTCCCTTAGCCACAAACCTTTGCGCAGTTTTCATTTTCCATTATTTTCCAATTAAGGGCCGAAAATCGAAGCTAAGTGCCGCCGCTCCAACAAATAGATTTAGCTTCCCAAGCTTAATCTAAGTTCATTCTAAGCGTTGAAACGGCGGCACTTACTCTATGCAGACCTTCTCCAAGTTGTGACCAAGATGTGACCGAGATAACAGCGGCAAATGAAAATGAAAAGAAACGATTAAAGCGCGAGATAATCGTTCTTCCCATCCGGTCGTAAGAGTTCTCACGCTGTGGCAAGGCGGTCGCTCGGCACATCTCATCGGCGACGCTAAAAGCGTATTTGTCCCATCCGGGACAGATATTGCCGCCCGACCCTGGGCCCAGGGGAGCGGCTATCCCATCGCTGCGCGGCTGGATCGCCGTCTTATTGCAAGAGCGAAGGCAATGGCGGCTGAATCGAGTCATTCGCCGTGTTCTCGCCCTACTGGAGCGGCGTGGTCAGCACGTTGGCCGCTGGGCCGATGACAAAGAGTTGGCGGAGTGGAACCAGCGAGTCGAGCAAGCAAAAAGCCGAATTCCCCCAGCGAACGACGCATTTGCCGCCGCTGTGAATTATCGCAACAGCGTCGTGAGCAAACTCCAAGAAACGCAGGCGGAGTTAGAGAAGATCGGCGCTGAGGAAATTCGTTTGAAGAAGCGGCTGGCTGGCGAAAGTTTCGTCGATCCGGAATTGGGGCTGCAATCAGCTTAAAGGTTTGCTGCCCATGGAACTCCTGCCGATGGGCGGCAAAATAGCGCGTGCAGGGTTTTGCACTGCGTCGTGCCAGTCCTCCTACTGAGCACGCAAAACGAGGACGGGAGCGCACTTCACGGGTTTGCGCTCCGGTCCTGTGTCCTCCCCCTCAATTTCTTCGTCTTCTTCACCGATGACTGGGATTCTGCGCCCTCTCCCTCTTCCGGTTCGTCAACTAACCTTGCCCGGACACCAAATCCCGACAAAAGCGGGCGTGGCGGTGTATAAGTGACCACGAGGCCGCTGTCCTACCGTATTCCGCGTCCAAAGCCTGAGCGGCCTTCAAGGGGAGCCTTTGTGACTATCGCCGCTGGAATTCTTTGCCAAGACGGGATGGTATTGTGCGCCGACACAGAAGAAACGATTACCGAAGGACGAAAAGCGCAGGCGTCTAAATTGCGTATGTGGCAGATAGCATATCCTTTGGATTCCAATTGTGATGCTCATCGTGACATTCGCATAACGATAGGGCTTGCGGGCGCTGGTCATTCCGATTGGATAGCCGCTTTCATTCAAGGGATCGACCATCATGTTGTGGAGGATGTTCCCGACGACTTCAACGTCGAGATATTCGAGAAACGCCTTAAGGAGTATACGGAGCAGTTTTTTCTGAAATACATTAGAGCGTACGCTGAAAATCCTGACCATAGGCCGCAGGCTTACATGCTGGTTCTCGCACAGTTTCCAAAAGTACGCGCGATCTATCGCGTTCACGAGAATCTTGTGCTTAAGACAGAGGATGAGAACTTCTTCTTGGCTGTTGGAGCCGGAGCTCCCGTATTTCAGAATTTAATGAGACTGCTTTTAGGAGACTGCCCCGCATATCGCCTTCCTTGGACGATGGATGAGATGGTTCCGCTCGTGACCTATGTCATGGATAAGGTTAAGTCCGAGGTGCCAGGTTGCGGTGGAAATTCCCATATTATGAAAATCGGTAAAGATTGGGAACATGAAGACATACCTATACGCCGAATCAAGGAACTGGAAATCCAGCAAACGGACATCGAAAGAGAGATGTATCGGAAGTTTGCAGAAAAGCTGATGCAGCAGGCTAGGGAATGAAAGCTCTCAATGTCACCGAAAGAAATAATGCGCTACGCCGGCAAACAAACCTTCAATTCCTACACCTCGATTGCAGACCTCGGAACCCTAGCCATCCAGCGACCTGTTTCAGCGGCCCTTTCTTAAACGTCGTAGCCGATAGAAACAGGTCGCACTATTCACGCCCATCGCTCGGGCGACTTCGCGCCACGATTTTCCCGAGCGGCGCAATCGGCGAATCTTTGCCACGTCAACTTCACGGCGAGGTCGCCCCAGAATTTTCCCTGCGGCACGTGCGCGTTGCAACCCTGCGATTGTTCTCTCCGAAATTCTGATTCTTTCTTGGCGGGCCAACGTTGCCATGATGCTGATGACGGCATCGCGGAACGGTCCGCAGGAATCGAAAAACTGCTCGGTGAAACTGCGCCATTCGACGCCGTACCGGGTCAAAGTTTCCAGATAGCGAAGTGTCGGGAGGCATCCTTCGCGGCTTAGCCGATCAAGTGACCAGAAAAGTAGAAGGTCAAATTTTCGGCGGCTGGCATCCGTGAACATCCGCTGGAACTCGACACGGTTGGACTTCGCGCCCGATTCGTGATCGCAGTATTCATGGACGATTTGCCAGTTTTGCTTTCGAGCAAAGCTGCGAAGTTGGACCGCCTGATTTTCTGCTTCCTGTTTGTCGGTCGAAACGCGGAGGTAGAGAACGCAGGTGAGTTTTCCCCTATTGATTGCTCTGCTCGAATTCAGCGGCACGGCTTCGACGATCTCGGACTTGGCCAACCGCTTTTCGGTGGACGACTTTCGCATCTTTGCTTTCATTTTTTCCTCCCTTTTGCCCCGCGCCGTTAGGAAACTTCTCGGTGGGGCCGTTATTTATCGGTGTGGCACGGTACACAGCGGCCAACGCCGGGTAAAGGGGAAAGCCGCGTTAGAGCATTGAATCAGCGTTGCAGAACGCTATTTGCCGCGCTTCAGAGCTGTTCCTAGCGATTTTCGTCTTGAAGACGTGGTTTCAGTCGTTCCGAGCGTGATTTCAGCTTGCCTGCGCCGATTCCATCGGCGCGAGGAATGCTTTCCGGCGTTTGTTCTTGTGACGCAAGAAAGCTAATTCCTGCGTCTACAATGCGACGCAGAAATGCTGCCCGGTGCCTTCAGTTCGACACAAAATCGCTGTCGGGAAGGCGAGGTGCGAAAAAAGTTTAAGCTGCCGAGTAAATTGATATAGAGAAGAACGGCACGGGTTGGTAGCAGCCTCCCTTCTAAACCGCGCAGATCGGGCGGCATCGAAGCTCCCAGCTGCAAAGGCTCGTGCCTTCTTCTCACAAAGGAGCTTCGATGAGCAAACATCACAAACACAAACATTCGCATCACCACCACCACCATCATCATCATCGCAGTGGCACGTCTGCTGATTCTAAATGGAAGCCGTTCGATTATGACGGGAAGAAATACGAATACCTAGAAGACGGAGGGGGGCCCTGCCAATGGAGACTGAGAAGGCATGGGCATAAAGAGTATGAATATGTTGATGCGTTTGACGAACTGTCGGAGCTGGACAACGCCCTGCTGCGGGCCATCACGGGCGAGGAGGAAGAGGCAGCGTCCGAGTCATCCGAGTCGTCCGATGAATCTGGAAGCGGTGAGTCTGGAGAGAATGAGAAGGCGCCGAAGAAATCCAAGACTCCCCCCGTTGTGGCAATTGATGCTGCCGGGGAGATCAAACGGAACAAATACGGTGTCAAACTTTTCAGCAATGACGGCAAACACTACCTCCAGTTTGTTGTGAATAATTCCAAGAACTTTCCGGGGCGTTTTTCGGTTCGCCTTCATGTTGGCGTTCAAAAAACGTATACATTCAGAAAGGAAGAAATGAGGGCGCTGTTGAGAGAAGTGGCACGGGCTTTTTCACCCAAGGAACGGCGTGAACTTCTCTAGAAAAGGTCATATATACGACCAGGTCATATATATGACCACCAAAGAAGAAAGGTCGTATATACGCTAAGGTCGCACCTACGTAGGAACGTAGGACTATAGATACGTAGGAAAAACAAAATCAAAAGCCGTAGAAGAAGTATTTCGCAAGGGCCTCGCCTGCGGCGAGGCGTAAGGCGAGCACAAACCGCTCGCCTTACAGATACGTAGGAAACGTAGAACCTTAAAAAACAAGACCGACCGTGAGGAGAATAAATCATGCCTACGGACAACACAGACAATCCGAAACCACGGAAGCCTCTCACTCGGCGGCAGGCTCTAAAGCGGAAAAGGAAAAAGCTCCGCGGCAGATTGAATGCCTGCCTCTCGGAACTTTCTCAGATCGAGCCGCTCCTCGCGGAAGTCGAGAGGCTTCTGGCCGAGGACCGGGAACGGGATTTGGCGTCCTAGTGGGAACACCTAATTCCTTTTCCGGACAGGCGTCTTTCCCGTTGTCCCTTTTCGGGCGGTTCCGGGTGTTCTTCGATCCAGGGCTGGCTTCTTCGCTACTGCCTTCCTAGCCATCTTCAGTATCTCTTCTGCCGCTCGGTAAGACGGCGAAGTGGAAGGCAGGGGAGAGGGGCTAACATTGTTGTATGACCCGATAAAACCCGTGTGTGGAACACCTGGATTCAGCCGCTCCACATCAGATTCGTATGGGACGCATGAGGCGGGCGCGTAGAAGTCGGCGTGGATCAGTTGTGGAATTTCTTGCCCTGGGGGAGGGAAGTCCGTTTTCAGCCAATTGAATTCGAGCACTTCATATTTGAGGTCCGCAATTAGCTGCAAGTTGGGGCCATAAGGACTCTGTGTCCAGAACTCCCAGCCTACCAGATCCGAGGTATTGACCGAGACCGCGTAAAAATAATCCGCTTGAACCCGCCTGGTCTGTTCGTTTTGAAACACAGCAAGAACCCTCCAGATCCCTGAAACAATACGGACTGCATAGAAGTCAGTCCCCTTCTGGGAGAACAAAAACGTAAATGTGGGTTTTTCCCCATTTGTGTCAACCATAACGATCTGTTCTGGCACTTTCAAGTGTTGCGTGGCCTCAAGGCATGGTTGGAGAGTGTCCAATGGATTTTTATTCTGGGCTTTAGCCCTAGAACTCAGAAAGGCGAATCCGAGCAAAAGCATTGCCGACATCAACGGGCATTTCAGAAATTTCCCCATTTTCCCTCCTTATGATCGGGGACCGGCACAGTAACGGCAGTTCCCGGTTCGCTCTCCTGCTTACTACACGACTTCCGCGGCGACTCAGCGAATCCGTTACCACGGCGTACGCTCCGCTCGCAGGAAGTTTCTTATCAATCGCACGATTCGTTGCCCGGCAAGTATAAATTGGCTGGGGCTGGCTTTGACCATTCAGAGCATACAAAGCAAGCGTAATCTCCCCGCCCATACCGCCACTTGGAGTGACATGGCCTTCGATTTCAACATCGTTCATCATGTTTTGGTTTACAACCAAAGGCCAACTCTTCAGTTTTTGCGCCGGAATTTGTATGGAGCCGTCCAGCAGGTCGTCTGTTACGGTATTTTCCGCAATCACATCTGCAAATGTCTGCGGAGTCGCCTGATCCACTTTCCACGGAGGGTTCACGCGCTGCACGGTCTGCGCAAAAGCACTTGAGCAGAAAAGAGCAAGAACGGCAACGATCCCTAGTTTCATAAGCAATTTCCCACCATCATCCCCCCTTTCTTCCAGCGGACAAGACATGGCTTTAGGCACCGTTTCAAAAAGGTCAAGGCAGATCGCATCTCGGAACCACCGTATTGTCGCGAGTTCCACAAGGCCGCAGGAGCGCCTTGGGCGGTCTGCCAAACGGTGGAATTTTAGACAGTTTTTGTATGGCGAGGGTTAGTAAAGAAGAGAAGCCCCCAATGCGGGGCGCGAAATCCATGAGCGGAGCCGATTGCAGGCTCAAAAGGGGAAATCCAGTGAACGAGATCTGAAAATGTCGAAGCAGAAAAAGAATTCTCGCCCCAGCGGGCGTTGTGTTAGCCTGCGCCCGCGCGCCATCGACGAGGCGGAGGAAATAAAGAAAATGTCTCGTCGTAGGCATCAGGAAGGGCAGCTTTTGAAAGTGAAAAACGGTTACAGCGTTCGTTTTTACGAAGACATTCGCGGCAATGATGGCGTGAGGCAACGCCACCGCGTTCAGAAATTTCTGGGGGACTTTCTCAGTCTCCCTACGCGGCGAGCGGCGTTGAACGCCATGGACACCGAGCTTGCACTCGTAAATGACTACCGCCGTCAGCCGAAAACAACAATCACGTTTCGCCAGCAAGCCGCCGTCTGGGTAGCAGAATGCCAGCGGCGACGAGCGCGGCGAATTAAACCGGGTGTCATCGCGCTCCGGCAAAGTGTGCTGAAGAATCATGTCTTGCCGGTGCTCGGTGACCTCCCGCTTTGTGACGTAAAAAACGGGGCGATGCGCACACTGGTCGAGCGTCTCGCCGCGAAGGGGCTGAAGCCGAGTAGTATCCAAACCAGTTGTGGCGTCGTGAAATCGGTCGTTGCGAGCTTGGAAAACTCGGATGGCGACCCGATTTTTGGCGTGGTCTGGAACAAGAAATTCGCTCCGGTCATCAACCCTACGGCGCAAAACCGGCCCACGTTTACAACCGAAGAGCTTCAAACCCTAATCAACAAAATAACCGGGCGCTTGCAGATGGCGGTAGTCCTTCTCGCCGCTAGTGGCCTGCGAATCGGAGAGCTTCTCGGCTTGGAGTGCAAGCACTTCGCCGATGGAGCATTGCGAATCGAGCAGGCCGCTTGGCGGGGAAAAATCCAAACGCCCAAAACCGCGAACGCCTACCGCACGGTCGAGCTGCATCCGGCAGTCGCCGCTTTGCTGCGCGGGTTCATCGGCGACCGGCAATCGGGTTACATCTTTACGACTCGAAGCGGTCATCCGATTGGCACCCGGAATTTCTTGCGGTTGTTGTACGCGAGCTTAAAACAGCTCGGATTCCGGCAGCGCGGCTTTCATGCATTCAGGAGGTTCAGAAACACCTATTTGCGAAAACAAAGTTGCCCACCCGGCCTTCTCCGTTATTGGATGGGGCATTCCGCTCGCAGCATGTCGGATGTTTATGACCGCAGTTTCGAGGATGCGGCCTTCCGGCGTGAAGTGGCGAATGCGGTCGGCGTGGGCTTCGAAGTTCCCGAAAGGCTCGGCATGAAAGAGCGTAAACAACTAACTCAGCCCGAAGATCGGGCGTTAATGGGCGTCAGGGTAGAGGCCACACGGGTGCTAAGTTGTTGAAAAATATGGTAGGCCCGTGCGGGCTCGAACCGCAGACCTCTACCGTGTCAAGGTAGCGCTCTAACCAACTGAGCTACGGGCCTGATGAACAATAGACATTTTAGCACAGGCGGAGCGGGGGAATTCCGAACGAGACGAGCCAAGCCAAGCGAAATTCCCGAGCGCGTTTGAAAGGCCTTCGCTCGGCCCGAGCTAAAGGCCCTCGGCGGGACCTGAGTTATAGAAAGGGGCTTTCGCGGGATGAAGTAGACGTCAACCTTGCTATTGGCAGGAACCGGAGCCGGAGTCGGTAAAAGTGTTTCCAGCAACCGGGATGAATTGCCAGTCGTAACTGTGCGCGCGCAGGGTCAGCTTCAGCACGCCAAACGTAAAGGCCTTGCGCACCTGGCTATTAGGCTTGGGAGGGCCGAACGGGCGCGGATGGTTTCCGCCGGTGCCGACGACGAATTCGCGAATGCCATGGGCAGGGTCGGCTTTGCCGTCGGGATCCTGCGGAGCAAATCGTTCGTAATCATGATCGTGTCCATTGAGAACAACGGTGGCGTGAGCGCGGTATAAGTCCCACCAGAAGTCACGATAGTTAAAGTTGTCGTCGTGTTCAGCGCCAGAACTAAAAAGCGGCTCGTGCCAGTACGCGAGCGTGCAGGTGGCGGGATGAGTGCGCAAATCAGCGCGTAGCCACTTTTCCTCGGGCGAGCCGGTCTGGCAGCCGCCGATGTCTTTGCATTCGCCGTTCATGGAGATGATGTGCCAGGAGTCGAGCTGATAACTGTAGTAGCCCTTGCGGGGATCGCCGGCGGCAGCGCCGAAATAATCGAAGTAGGGCGTAGCGCCGGAGGAACGGAATTCATGATTGCCCGGAGCGGGACGGGTGCGGGATTTGAAGGCGCCCCAGGTTTTGTCGTAGCAATTCGCGAATTCGGCGGCGGAGCCATTCTTCAAGGCGAGGTCGCCGAGGGCTGCGACCGTTGCGCTGGGAATAGACTCGATGATTTTTGCGGTGGCTTCGGCACCAGAGAGCGCCTGGCAATTGGCAATGTCGCCGGCGGCAAGAAGGATGGCGGTATCCTGGTTTTTGGCCGGCGTCTTCACGTTTCGCGCATGCGTGCCGGCGCAGAGAAAAATCAGAGAGAGTGAACTGATGGATAAGTTGCGCGCAAGTTTCAATGAACAAACCCTTTCTGGGATATTGTAGGCTACGGTAGCGCCGATCTGAATAGAGAAATCACTACGAAAATACCATCCTGCCCAGGCCGTGGCGCGAGACTCTTTTCGCGCCACGGCGAGACGTTAAACAGCTAGACCTTGGTGCGGAAAAACCCAACAACAATGCAAAAGAAAAGCTGGCCGGAGAGGTAAGACTCCGGCCAGATCACTGAACATTAAAGGTTCAGGCAGTCATTTGTTTGGTGAGAGGAGAGGTCTTGATCTCAATGCGGCGCGGCAGGGCTGACGCCGAGATGGGCGCAGTGATTTCGAGCAGACCGTCGCGATATTCAGCATTCACTTTGCTGGGGTCGACACCTTCAGGAAGAGGGAGCGTCCGCTCGAACGAGCCATACCAGATTTCGTTGTGGATGAAGTCGACATCTTTTGAGGAGCGACTGAATTTGCGTTCGCCGCTGATGGTGAGAGAGTTGCCTTGCGCGTGGATTTGAACATCCTTGGGATCGATCCCGGGAACAGAGATGCGGCAGTGGAAGGTTTTTCCGTCTTTGTCGATGTAGGATTCGACGGCTGGAGCAAACGCGCGCGGCTGACCCGCCATCTGCGTTTCAGCGTCAGGACCGCCGGTCAACATGCGATTAAACATCTGATCGAAGTCGCGGCGAAAATCGAAAAGATCCTGGAAAAAGTTGTTTCGAGAAACCAAGTTGGTCATAAACCACCTCCCAGGTTCACGGATGCCCGTTCTTCGGCGCAGGTGGCTCAGAAAATCTGTGGAAAATTTTGTGCCTTGACAGGAAAAAACGAAATTGTATACTTCGGTTGCTGCCAAACGGCAGCGCTTATCCAGAGTGGCAGAGGGGACAGGCCCGACGAAGCCACAGCAACCTGGTCCGAGAACCAAGGTGCTAATTCCTGCCCGATGGGGATAGATAAGATCCTCGGCTGATCGAATCCGATCTACTGAAGATTCTGACCCCAACTGAATCGCAACGGTGAAGAATGCTGGCGAAAGCTGGCGTTTTTCCGCCGGCGCGGCGCACAGCGCGTTTTGCGCATGGAGCGAGTGTATTTCTTCATTCTCTTTCATGCCGACGAGCGGGCGCCCTGGAAGGCGCGATGCTGTTTTTCTTTGCGCAGCCAGGAGGCTTTTTAGTGCGCACAAATGAAGCTGGGTGCGGATCGACTTCCGTTGCAGTGATCAAGCTGGGCGGCTCGATTTTTACGGGGCCGATTTCCTACCGGCGAGCCGCGCGATTCATCGCTCAACGGCTGGCGAAGAATTCCACGGAAAAATTGGTGGTGGTGGTTTCCGCGCAGAACGGGGAAACGGATGCACTGCTGCGCGAGGCGCAGACCATTGCCGCGGAGCCGGATAAAGCGGCGTTGGATTTGCTGTGGTCCACGGGTGAATTGCGTTCCGTGGCGCGGCTCGATTTGCATTTGCAGGCAGAGGGAGTTCGCGCGGCAGTCTTGGATGTGCGGCAAACGGGATTGCGAACTCCAAAGCGGGAGTGCGGAGTTTCAGCGGCGCAATTTGATTCAAAGGCGATTTTTGATGTCCTGGCAACGAAGCGAGTAGCGATTGTTCCGGGGTTTTTGGCGACGGATCATGCGGGCGCGATCGTGACGTTAGGGCGCGGCGGCTCGGATTTAACGGCGGTGCTGATTGCCGCGGGGCTGGGCGCTTCGCGATGCGAATTGATCAAGGACGTGCCGGGATATTTCACGGACGATCCGCGTTTGCACGCAGGCGCAAAGCATTTGCCAAGGCTTTCGTTTGCTCAAGCGCTGGCCATGGCCGATGAGGGATGCGAACTGGTTCAACGGCAGGCTATCGAAGTGGCGGAGCGTTTCGATTTGCCGCTGGTGGTGCGGAGTCTGGAAGCGCACGCGCCGGAAAGCTGGATTACACGCCACGCGCAACCAGAGCAGCAAGATTTTGCAGAAGCGCCGGCCGAAGTTGGAGCGAATGAAGGAAGTTGACCGCAGGTAAATTGCAAAGGGTCAATGAAACTAAATTATCGAGAGGAGAAGCAAAAATGGATTTTGCGACAAGAACGATTCACGCGGGGCAAGAGGCGGAACCGGAAACAGGGGCGCTAATTGCGCCGATTTTTCAGACTTCGACGTACGAGCAGCAGGCGCCCGGCGAGCATCGCGGGTTCGATTATTCACGAACGAATAATCCGACACGCAAGCGGTTGGAGAAAGTGCTCGCGGAACTGGAAGGAGTGGAGCACGCAGCCGTGTATGCGTCCGGATTGGCGGCGGAAAATGCGATTTTTCAGGCGTATCTGCGGCCCGGAGACGAAATTGTGATTCCCCTGGACACCTATGGCGGGACGTACCGTATTTTGAACCGCGTGTTCAAGCCGATGGGCTGCGTGATTCGGCAAATTGATATTGCGGACGCCGCCGCGCTGGAAGCGGCAATCGCGCGCAAAACGCGGCTGGTATGGATTGAATCGCCGACGAATCCGCGGCTGCTCGTTTACGACATTGAAGCAATCAGCAAAGTAGCGCATGAGCGCGGCGCTCTGGTGGTGGTGGATAACACGTTTGCGTCCCCGTATTTTCAACAGCCTTTTCGGCTGGGCGCGGACATTGTGGTGCACAGCGTGACGAAATATCTGGCCGGGCATTCCGATTTGATTCAGGGCGCAGTGCTGGCGAAAGACGCGGCGATTTTTGAGCCTGTGAAATTTCTGCAGAATGCGACAGGGCCGGTTCCCTCGCCCTTCGACTGCTGGCTGACGCTGAGGGGACTGCAAACGTTGGAATTGAGAATGCAGCGTCACGCAGAAAACGCGGCGGCGATCGCGGACGCTTTGCGTAATCACGGGCTTGTGCGCCGCGTGTATTTTCCCGGCCTTCGAGAGCATCCAGGCCACGACATTGCGCGACGGCAAATGTCTGGCTTTGGCGGAATGGTGTCCTTTGAGCTTGACGGTACAGTCGACGAGGTGACGGCTTTCGTTTCTACGCGATGTTACTTCACATTGGGCGAGAGCCTGGGCGGAGTGAAGGCGCTCATCTGCCATCCCGCGCGGATGACGCATGCTTCGATTCCCGCGGAAGAACGCGCGCGGCTGGGACTTTCCGATACGCTGATAAGACTTTCGCCGGGATGCGAGAACGCGAAAGACCTGGTGGCGGACTTGATCGCAGGTCTGGAGCAAGTTGAAAGCGCGCGGAACGAAAAGCACGCTAGCGTAGCGGTCGCGCGGTAGCGCATCCAGTGAACAGCACAGCAAAAATCGAAGTCGGAGTTTTAGGTGCAACGGGCGTGGTCGGGCAGCATTTTGTCGCCATGCTGGTTAACCATCCCTGGTTTCGCTTGGCGTGGATTTCGGCTAGCGAGCGCTCCAACGGAAAGCGCTACGGAGACTTGCCATGGCGTCTGGCGAATCCATTGCCAGAGGAAGCGGCACGGCTCGCGGTGGAACTGCCAAAAGCGGGAGCGGCGCCGAAAATTGTTTTCTCGGCGCTGGACGCTTCGGTAGCGGGAGAAATTGAGGGGACGTTCGCAACAGCAGGGCACATCGTATTGAGCAACGCACGAAATTATCGCATGGACGCGTGCGTCCCGCTGGTGATCCCGGAAGTTAATGCACGGCATTTGGCGGCGCTGCCTATGCAGAAAAAAAAGAAGGGCTGGAGCGGGGCGCTGGTGACTAATCCTAACTGTTCGACGATTTTTCTGGCAATGGCACTCGGGGCTTTGTGGGAATTCGAGCCGGAGAAAGTTACGGTTACGACGCTGCAGGCGCTTTCGGGAGCGGGGCATCCGGGGGTGGCATCGCTGGACGCGCTGGGCAATGTGATCCCATTTATCGCGGGCGAAGAGGAAAAAATTGAGAACGAGACGCGCAAAATTCTCGGGAAATTCAGTGAGGATGGATTTGCGCCGGCGGCGATGTGCATTAGCGCACAGACGACGCGAGTTCCTGTCGTGAATGGACATACCGAAGTGGTTTCCGTGGGTTTGCGAAATCGCTTAGAGTGTGGCGAAATACGCAAAGCGTTTGAGAAATTCGCTGGCAGGCCGCAAGAATTGGAACTGCCTCATGCTCCGCGCCGCGCGATTGTGTATGTGGATCCTGAAGACCGTCCGCAGCCGCGATTAGACGTTGAGCGATTCGGTGGCATGGCGGTGCAGGTTGGCCGACTGCGAGAATGTCCCGTGTTGGGATACAAATTCGTGCTGCTTGGACACAACACGATTCGCGGAGCGGCCGGCGCGGCGCTGCTGAATGCGGAGTTGATGCATGCTGAAGGATTACTGAACTAAAAGACGATCACTAGGCGGCGCGCTTGCGGCCGGATTGATTTTTTTCGCGAATACGTTTCGATAGCAGGGATTTTGCTCTTTCGAGCTCCGCGCGGCGTGAAGCGCTGAGCCCACGCCCAGCACGATTAATAAAATAGTTGAGCATGCGCATGCCCGATTGCGGCCCTTTCGGCGAAACTTTCTTGGAAGCCAGGGATTTAGCGATAGTGGATGCGTCCTTGGTGAATAATCCCGGCGGGGGAAACGTCGAAACGGTTTTGACCTGCGCAATCCATTTCTTATTCTTAATCGTTTTTTTTCTTTTTTGTCTTCCTGCTGGCATGAGAATCCTTTCCCATGAGAAATTAAAGGGCCGTTAGGCCCAATGCAATCGGGCCAACTATGTATCACTCTGGATCGAGAACTTTGTCACGGTTGTTCAGGACATCTAGCAGCATTTGCTCTACAAGGAATGTCTGATTGCCCGCCTAAGCCCTTCGAGCCATCATCACATTGACGCTCGCTCCAAATTTGATGGATTTTCCAGCCGGGAGGCTTTTATGCGGCTCGTGAGTTCCGCTTTTGAACAAGGTCAGCCAATTCCCAGGCGTTTTACGTGTGAGGGCGAGAACATTTCTCCCGAATTCTCGTGGGAAGATGCGCCGAAAGAAGCAAAAGAATTCGCGTTGATTCTGCACGATCCCGATGCCCCCGGATTAAAGGGATTCACGCATTGGCTGTTGTATGGGATTCCGCCAATTGTAGCGCGAGTTCAAGAGAACACTTCTAAGGAAGCGAAGGTCGCAAATTTGGGGCTGCAGGGCCAGAACGATGCGGGAAAACTTGGATATACGGGTCCCTGTCCGCCTTCTGGAACGCATCGCTATTTTGCGAGACTCTATGCGCTGCGAAAGGAAATTGGCCTTAAAGCAGGAGCGAATGCCCAAGAAGTGAAAGCGGCTATAGAAGACATAGTCATAGAAGAGGCTGAGCTCATGGGCACGTATGCCAAGCAGCAGGCAAAGAGCGCCTAGTTTACGCGGGGTCAGGCGAAGCGTCGCGCGCTCCGGCTAAATCCGAAATGACCTCAGTGGGTAAAAGAAATGTTCAGCCCAGTGGACAGAATCAAGTCGTTGGACTTTGTGCCGGGAATCGGCGGATTCGTGACGTAACGGTCGCTGAGCGAGGCTTGCCAGCCCAGCCATTCCTTGATTTTGGTGACCATGGCGGAGTCTAATGAAAATCGGTATTGGCTCAGATCGCTCAGGTCCGGATAGAAGTTGAACGCCTCGGTGACGACAGTATTCGACGAAAACTTATGCATAAAGCTTTCGCCTGTGGTGATGCCAGGCAAATTGCGGTTTACCTTAAGAGCCGGCGTGAGCGCCGTCGCGCTGCTGTCGTAGGTTTCACGCGTGTAGTTCAAACCGACGATGGCGTCGAGGGTTGTCGTAGACCTGTTGATGAAATGCCAGCCGACGCCGCCCGTATAAATAGAGCGCAAAACCAAATCCTGCAGAGCGTCATGAGTAAAATCTGCGCTGGCGAACAAAAAAAGCCGCTTGGAGACGTTCTTATCATACTCGGCCGCGCCCAGAATCTCGCTGGCAGTCACGCGGCTAGGCGCTCCAGAGGTCGACACTCCAGTTCGGGAGTACACAGACGTTAGCGCGAGTTTGATTTCGTCAGAAAGGGTCTTGCGGTCGCCCGCAAAGCCGACGTTCAGATCGGTGGTGTTGCTATTGCCGCGGGCGAGAGCGAATCCAACGTTTACTGCACCAGCCCAATCATTAAGTAAACTGGGATGCAGCTTTTTCTCGTAAGCCTGCTGCTCCTGTTCGGAACGAACAACGGTTAGCTGCGCGACGGGCACGTGAATGTCGCCCGCTGTAGCGGTGTGAACTACCAGATCGGCGCCTTCGAGTGTGACCGTACCGCTGACAGTCTGCTTTTCAGGAGTGGCCACGTACATTGGCTGGTCGGAAGTCAACTCTTGGACGGAAGACCATTTTATTTTGATTTCGCCGGCCGCGTCCGTTTTCAGCGTGACGTCCTTACTGTCTAACGCAGTGATTGTCCCGGTGAGATGGTCGCCGTTCTTGAGGGCAACCGTGTCAGCAAAAACGGATGTCGCGGCGAAGGCAGAAATGAGCAGGAGCGCGAGCGCGTACAGGAATTTCATTGGATGATTCCTCCGAGTAAACTGCGTGAGCCAGGGCCTCAGCAGTCTAGCGATGGGCGAGCGGGCGCAAAATCAGGCGTTTGCCTTAGTCGATCGTAAGATTAAGCCCAAGGATTTCCGGCTGGACTGCGGGCGGTGACCCTCGTCCCACTCTGGCGTTCACGGGTTTGCCTTCCGCGAGGCTTGATTTGGGCGTAGCGTTGCTGAGATGGAAGCGGGTGGCTTGGCAGGGCCGGCGCCGGTGCGCTCGATTCCAGCGGCAATCTCATCGAGGTCGGCGGAAGTGAGTTCGAGCCCAGTGGCGCGAATCCAGCCATCAACTTGTTCAGGCGAGCGCGCACCAACGATTGCGCCCGTCACGCCGGGCCAAGCAAGCGTCCAAGCCACAGCTACTTCCGCGACGGAAGCGTTGTGACGCTTAGCAATAGGATTCAGGGCATCGCGCAGCGCAAGATTTCTGCCTAGTCTTGGCTGCTGGAACTCCTCGGACCGGCGGCGCCAGTCATCCTGGGGCATTTTGGCAACGCGCTCAGCAGAAAAGGAGTCGGTCAGCATTCCGGATTGCATAGGGCTGTAACAAATCACTCCCGTCTTGTGCTGAACGCACCAGGGCAGCTGCCGTTCTGCCATTTCGCGGCGAATCAGAGAGAATGGCGGTTGCAGGGACTCTACATGGTATATGGGTTCGCAGCGCTCCATCAAAGCCGCGGTGAAATTGCAAACCCCGGGCACGCGAACTTTTCCTTCGCTGACGAGTTGCGACATGGTGGCCCAGGAATCCTCGACGCGCGTGCCGCTCTCGTCCGGCCAATGGAATTGGTAAAGATCAATGCGCTCGACGCCGAGGCGGCGAAGAGAAGCTTCGCATTCAGTCCGAATGGATTCAGGGGTCAACAGACGCTTGCCGGGTACCATGCGATTGTCACTGTCCCAAACGACTCCGCATTTGGTGAAAACGAAAGGACGTTCGGAAGGCGACAGTTCGTGGAGAAATTTGCCGACAAGCTCTTCGGAATGGCCCAAGCCGTAGACTGCTGCTGTATCGATCCAGTTGATTCCAAGCTCGATCGCATGGCGCATGGCGGCAAGCGAGGTAGCATCGTCTTGCGGGCCCCAGGAGAAGGCCCAGCCTCCTCCACCGATGGCCCACGTGCCAAAGCCGACGGTTGTGATTTCAAGGCTGCTCAAGCCTAAAGCACGCTTCGGCAAATTCATAACGCACCTTATTCGAGTTTCATACAGTTTGATTAAATGGCGAGCGTGGAGGTCGCAACAAAACAGGGAAACGCCGGCACTCCAGCTTCCGTCTTGTAGTCGAACATCGCTCAGCGGGTATATACTCGCGCTTCTTTTTCAATATTGAAAAAAGAGGAGAGATAAATTGAGCCATCTTCGTCGCGCTATTTTACCGATCGCCGCTGCTGTGTGCGTGATGGTGATTTCCCCGTTGTTCAGTTCGAAATCGGCCCTCGCGCAGGAGATGGATCCGAATCTGTTCAGCGGGATGCGTTACCGCATGATTGGGCCCTTTCGCGGAGGACGCGCCGTCGCGGTAACAGGCGTGCCAGGTCAGCCGGATGTTTTTTACTTCGGCGCGGTGGGCGGCGGCGTATGGAAGACAACGGACACAGGCCGTGTGTGGAAACCGGTGTTTGACGCGGAGAAAATTGCTTCCATTGGCGCGATTGCGGTGGCGGCCTCTGATACGAATGTCGTTTACGTAGGTTCCGGCGAGCCGGACATGCGCTCAGACATTTCCTACGGCAATGGAATGTACAGGTCGGTGGATGGCGGAAAGACCTGGAAGCACATCGGCCTCGAAGACACGCGGCAAATTGCGGACATTCTGGTTGACCCGCATGATGCGAACCTGGTTTACGTGGCGGCACTGGGCCATTCTTACGGACCAAACGCGGAGCGTGGCGTCTTCCGTTCCACTGATGGCGGCGCAACGTGGAAGAAAATTTTGTATAAGGACGAAAACACCGGCGCGATAGATCTGGCATTCGATCCGCAAAATTCCAAAACGATTTACGCGGCGCTGTGGCAGACCCGGCGACCGCCGTGGAATGTCTATCCCCCTTCGAACGGGCCCGGCAGCGGGCTTTACAAATCCACCGATGGCGGAGACAACTGGACGCAATTAACCAACGGCTTGCCCACAGAAGGGCTCGGGCGCATTGGCGTCGCAGTGGCGTCGACAGATTCAAGTCGCGTTTACGCGCTGATCGATGCGAAAAAAGGCGGGCTGTTCCGCTCAGATGACGCAGGGAAAACGTGGCGGCTGGACGACAACGAGTCGCGTATTTGGGGACGCGGATGGTATTTTGGTGGCGTCACTGTGGACCCGAAAAATGCTGACGTAGTCTACGTGATGAATACTTCGACGTACCGCTCGACCGACGGCGGCGCGAGTTTCACCGCAATTAAGGGCGCGCCGGGAGGCGATGATTATCACACGCTTTGGATTGAGCCAAATGATTCCAACCGCATGATTCTGGGCAGCGACCAGGGTGTGATTATCAGCGTGGATTACGCGAAGACGTGGAGTTCCTGGTACAACGAGCCGATCGGGCAGTTTTATCATGTCGAAACGGACAATCGATTTCCTTATTGGGTCTATGGCGCGCAACAGGATAGCGGTGCGGCGGGAACCACAAGCCGCAGCCGGCATCGCGGAATAACGGCCCGGGACTGGCTGCCAATTAGCGTTGGCGGAGAGGACGGATATATTGCCGCGGACCCGCTGCATCCTGGGATTCTTTTTGGCGGAACGGTGTCGCGGTACAACATTTTCACCGGCGCAAATCAGCAAGTGACGCCTGAGCTGGCGCATCCCGGAGACTACCGGCACACGTGGACACAACCGCTGGTGTTTTCGCCAGCCGACCCGCATGCGCTATATTTCGGCACACAGGTGCTGTTCAAAACGATTGACGGCGGGCAAAGCTGGCAAATCATCAGTCCCGATTTGACGCGCGCCCATCCCGGAACGCCTCCGAATCTTGATCCCGCCACGGCGAATGACGTCGATGGCAATGGCCGGCACGGACTGATCTACACGATCTCGCCGTCACCGCTGAACAAGGGTTTGATTTGGACCGGAACGGACGACGGGAACATTCAGATGACCTCTGATGGAGGACAAAATTGGCAGAATGTCACCCCGCCGGCGCTGACGCCGTGGAGCAAAGTCACACAAATCGAAGCGTCGCATTTCGACGCGAATGAAGCGTTCGCCGCGGTCGACCGCCACCGGCTCGACGACTTGAAGCCGTATATTTACGTCACGCGCGACAGCGGGAAAAGCTGGCAGGAGATAACTAACGGAATTCCGGTAGGAAGCTACGTCAACGTGATTCGGGAAGATCCGGTGCGGCGCGGGCTGCTATACGCCGGAACAGAAACGGGCATTTTTATTTCGTTCAACGATGGCGCGCAATGGCAGCCGCTGAAATTAAATATGCCCACCGTGCCGATCCGCGATATCAAAATCCACGGAGAGGATTTGGTGGTGGCGACGCACGGGCGCGCCTTCTGGATTTTGGACGACATCACTCCCTTACGGCAAGCGTCGGCGCAGATCGCAAATTCCACGGGTTATCTTTTCAAGCCCGAAACAGCTTGGAGAATAAGGCCTGGTTCCGACGAAGGGACACCGTTGCCGGCCGAAGTTCCGGCAGGAGAGAACCCGGTGGATGGGGCAATCCTGGATTATTACTTGAAATCGGCGCCGCGAGGGCCGGTAACGCTCGAAATTTTCGACAGCAATGGAAAGTTGGTCCGGCGGTATTCGAGCGCGGATCATTTTCCGCCGATAAATGCGAAGGTGTTGGACATTCCCGCTTCGTGGGTGCATCCGCCCGAGGCGCTTTCTGCGGCGCCGGGAATGCATAGGTTTATCTGGGATCTGCATTATCCGACCGCGGGCGGCGGCAGAGCCAGAGGAGGAATGGCGGCAATGATGGCCATGTTCGGCTTTGGCGGAGGACCCTGGGTGGTTCCGGGACAATACACTGTCAAACTTAGCGTGGACGGAGGAACCGCTGAGAATCAACTGACGGTCAAGATGGATCCGCGCGTAAAGGTTTCCCAGGACGACCTGCAGAAGCAGCTTGATCTGGCCGAGGAAATCCTGGCCAAAAGCGCGGAAGTCGAAGCGGCTTCGGGGCAGGCAATGAGCGTGCAGCAGCAACTGAATGCAGTTGATGCAAAAGCCGCATCCAGAAAAGAGCTAGCGGAAAGCATCAAGGCCATCGAGGAGAAAGTCTCGGCAGTTCTGGGAGCGGAGGCTGCAAGTCCGCTGGCGATTAGCAGCGGGCCGGTAACGGTGGACCGTTCGACCCTACGCTACGTTTCAGGCGAATTGGGACAGCTTGAACGCGTGGTGGAGAGTGACGATGTGGCGCCATCAGCGGATGCCTCGACCGCCTTTGCGCAGGACAGTGAAATCGCCAACGCGGCGTTGGAAAAATGGCAGGCGATTTTAACGACGGATCTGCCGCGATTAAATAACGAATTGCGGCGTGCGCATTTCGAGCCCATTGAACCCGGCGCGCAGCACCACTGACAATGACAGGAATGTGAGGTAAGCTTTGAACTTAAGAGCTATGAGCTTGAAAACGTTCACAGCCGAGGTGTTGGCGGACTTTTACACGGTCGCCGCCATTTCTCCGAGTTCGGTCCATCTGGCGTCCGCGATGGTTGAGCCGCTGCCGCTTTCTCAAACTTCGATTGCGGTGGAACTGGGAGCGGGAACGGGCTCAATGACGCGGGCGCTTCTCCAAGAACTACCCCGACGCGCAACATTGCTGGCATTTGAAATCAATCCACGGTTTATTTCCTACCTGAAGGCGAATTTTCACGACCCTCGGTTGGTGCTCATCAATGAAAGCGTGGAGAACATTGAAGAGGAACTGCGGAAGCGCGGCTACGATCATGCCGACGCGGTGGTATCGTCATTGGGACTGGGATTCATGTCTGAGCGAAAGCGCCGCAAGATCTTCGATAGCTTGATTCCGTTTGCGCGCCCGCATACGGTGCTGACGCAATTTCAGTATGTTCACGCAATGCAATTTTCGAATGGCCGGCTGCGCAGGCTAAGCCTGAAGCCGCTGCTGTACGATTATTTCGACTCGGTGGAGTCGCGAATTATCTGGCGTAATTTGCCGCCCGCGTGCGTTTATGCATGCCGGTTGCCGAGGAACTGTCGTTGACCTTCCGGCTCACCGGGCGCATTGACGATTTTCATCGCCGAGGAATAGAATGAAGCTCTTCCAGTCCAGCGCTTGCCTTTGAGGAAACTACGATGGCCCGAGTGACACACCTAAATGTAAATGGAGTAGAACGCACACTCGATGTGGATGCGGAAGCTACGCTGTTGAGCGTGCTACGCGATCAGCTTGACCTTACCGGCACGAAATACGGCTGCGGCGAGGGACAATGCGCAGCGTGCACCGTGCTAATCGACGGCTATCCGCGGCATTCCTGCCGGACGCGTGTCGGCGATGTGGGTCAGCGAAAAATCACCACCATCGAAGGACTGGAAAAGAACGGCGAACTGCACCCGGTGCAGCAGGCGTTCATTGATGTGGATGCGATGCAGTGCGCGTATTGCACATCGGGGATGATTTTAGGCGCGGTAAGCTTGCTCGACCACAATGCGAGTCCGAGCCATGCGGAGATTGTCGAGTACATGAATCCGCACCTCTGCCGTTGCGGAACTTATCAGCGAATCACCGAAGCGATCAGCCTGGCCTCGAAAAGAATCAAGGAGAAGGCGTCATGAGCGGCGAAAAGGCCAGCGGCGAATTGTTGCAGGATACCATTGTGGAAGTCGAGCGCTATGAAGCTCGCGCTCTGCCGTTGCACCATTTTGCCATGGACCGGCGCAGCTTCATGAAGTCCATTGGCGGCGGTATCGCGATTCTGATCGTGGCCAAGGATGCGCTGGCGTTTCAAGAGTCCGGGCGAGGCGGCTTCAGACGAGAAGAGATGCCGCGCGCGATTGATGCGTGGCTGCACATCGCTCCGGATGGGAGCATTACCGTATTCACGGGAAAAGTCGAGATAGGGCAGAACATCCGCACCTCGCTGGCGCAAACCGTCGCCGACGAGCTGCACGTAGCTCTGGATGCGATAGAGATGGTCATGGGCGATACGCAACTCACGCCGTTTGATATGGGCACATTCGGCAGCCGCACAACGCCTCAGATGGGCACGCAACTTCGCCGCGTATCGTATGCGGCGCGCGAGGTGCTGGTTGGACTTGCCGCGAAGAGATGGAACGCGGATTCGAAGATGCTCGTAGCGGAAAATGGTAAAGTGACCGATCCGGCGGGAGGCCGTTCGCTGAGCTATGGTGAACTGGCGCAGGGACAGTTGCTCGCTCAGGATATTCCCGCGGAGGACCCAGTAACTTCGGCGAGCGAATGGAAAATTGCGGGACGGCCGATTCACAAAATCGGCGCGCGGGATTTTGTCACTGGCAAACACAAATATCCGTCGGACATGAAATTGCCTGGCATGCTCTACGGTAAAATTGTTCGGCCGAGCGCATTTGGAGCAACGCTCGAGAGCCTTGACCTCAGCGGCGCGAAAGCAATGGCTGGCGTTGTTGCGGTGCGTGATGGCGATTTCGTCGGCGTGGCCGCACCCGATGAATTGACCGCAGAACGCGCCGCCGCGGCAGTGAAGGCGCAATGGAAAACGACGCCGCAATCTTCGAGCAAAGTGCTCTTCGAGTATCTGAAGCAGAATGCCGAAAGCGATCCGCAGGAGGAAAATCGCTTCCGCCAGTCGAAGGGAAGCATAAACGAGGCATTGTCTTCGGCAGCGCATCGTGTAGACGCGACATATACGGTCGCTTACATCGCGCATTGCCCGCTTGAGCCGCGCGCAGCCCTTGCGGAGTGGAACGATGGCAAGCTGACCGTTTGGACCGGGACGCAGCGGCCCTTTGGAGTGCGCCAGGAATTGATGGACGCCTTCCATTTGCCGGAAGACAAAGTGCGCGTAATGATGCCGGACATGGGCGCCGCCTACGGAGGAAAGCACTCCGGCGAATGCGCCGTGGAAGCAGCCCGGCTGGCGCAAGCCGCAAAACGTCCCGTGCGTTTGCTGTGGACGCGCGAAGAGGAGTTTACCTGGGCTTATTTCCGTCCCGCGGGCTTGATCGAAGTCAAAGCAGGCGCGAATGCTGATGGGATGCTGACCGCATGGGAATTTCACAATTACAACTCGGGGCCCTCCGCCATCGCTACGATGTACGAAGTCCCAAATCAACTCACCGAGTTTCATCCGGTGAAGGCACCGCTGCGACAGGGCTCCTACCGTTCGCTCGCGGCGGCGGCAAATCATTTCGCGCGCGAATCCCACATGGACGACCTGGCGCATGCGTGCGGAATGGATCCGCTGGAATTTCGCATGAAGAATTTGCAGCACGCGCGGCTGCGCGCCGTTTACCAGGCGGCCGCCGAGCAATTCGACTGGAAAGGCCGCAAGAAGCAGCCCGGGCATGGTTTCGGCATTGCCGGCGGAATCGAGAAGGGCGGACACATCGCGACCTTCGCGGAAGTCGCTGTCGACCGCGCCAGCGGCGAAGTGAAGATCGTGCGCGTCGTGCAGGCCTTCGATTGCGGAGCGATTGTGAATCCTGATGGCCTGGAAAATTCCATCGCTGGCGCGATTACCATGGGAATTGGCGGCGCGCTTTACGAAGCCATCGAATTCGACAATGGGCGAATCCTCAACCCGCATTTCGCGCAATACCGTCTTCCGCGGTTCAAGGACGAGCCGGAAATTAAAGTTGTGCTAGTCAATCGCAAAGACGAGCCGTCCTTTGGCGCGGGCGAAACGCCGATTGTAGGAATTGCGCCGGCAGTGGCCAATGCGATTTTCGACGCGGTGGGAATGCGCATCCGCTCCATGCCCATGCTGAAAAAGGGAGTCCTTCCCTCGGAAGCCTGAAACGCCATTCGCGAACAGCTCCGCTGAATCACGGCCTTAAACTGAAACCTTTCTGCGCAGCCAGATAAGCCTTTCCTCCCGCGAAAAGCGTTCGATCGCATAGCGCAGCGTAGTTCGGGGGATCGCGTGAGAATGATTGCGCAGAAAACGCTTCAGCGCGGGCAGGTCGCGCTTGCCAACCTCGCGCAACATCCAACCCGTGGCTTTGTGGATCAGGTCTTCTTGGTCCTTGAGCAGTTGCCGCGCAATTCTCAATGTCGTCGCGGTTTCTCCCTGCCGGATGAACCACCGCGTGGCCACGATGGCGATGCGGCGGTCCCACAGGCGTTTCGAGCGCGCCAGCTCGTGCAAAATTGCTTTGCTGCGATGGAGCAAGTAAGGACCGGCGATATAAGGCGCGCTATCGTCTACGCCGTCCCAACTGTGAATGTATTTTCGATTGCGCATGTAAAAGTGGAAGATTTTTTCTTGCGCGCGAGCGTCGCCCGCCTGGAATTTTCGCACCAGAATCGCATGCGCCAGAGAACGTTCATCGTGAATGTGCGATTTCATCAATTCGCGCAGCGCGTTGAGCGGCAAGCTTTGAAACTGGCGGGCCAGTTGGCGAATTTGTGGCGATGTGACGCCCAGGAAAATATCGTCTGTTTCTTTGAAGAAACCGCGGTGAACGCGCGCTTTGCGCGGATCAGCTAAAGCCCGCAGCGCTTTCCGCGCATTCGGCATTGTGAGCTTTTCAGGCGCCAGTGGCTTTCCTGTCATACCGGCCATTGAGCCTGATGCGCGCGGAGCCGCCAGCTATTTTCGCTTTGCGGATTGCACCTGCAACTGCTTCCATTGCGCGAGAAGTCCATCCAACTTTGTCTCAAGATCGCGTCCCGCGGCTTCCTGCGCTGCCGTAGGAGCGGCGTCGGCGCCGTCAATCTGCGCGTAAAGCTGCGCACACTCAAGGTTGAGGCGCGTGAAACTATCAGCGCCTCCCTGAGCGCCAAAAAATCCGCGCGGGCCTCCGCCGCCTGCGAGGTCTGCCGCTTTCTTGTCGAGCGCGGGAATTTGCTCCTCGGAAACTCCGCTGGATTCACCGGTCCTTTTCTTCAGATCATCCCGGAATTTCTTGATTTGCTGTATCGCGTCGTAGCTATGATTCATGCTGGCGGTGAGCCGCTGTTCCAGCGCAAATTGCGCCTCGAGGGCCGCAGGCGCCACATGGACGCGCGGATCTTCCTTCACTGTTAGCGTCTGGTGATACGTGCGAGCGCCAACCGTCAGCATCACCGTGTAAACGCCGGGAAGCGCGCGCGGGCCTAACGGATACTCCGGCGTATCGTGCGGAACGGCCGAGATGGGATAGTCGTGCATAAGAGATTTTGGCGCCGTATAGTGCAGGTCCCACACCCAGCGGTGCATTCCCGCCTGCGCGGAAAGAATTTTGGGCCACTTGACCCAGTACGTTGGAACGCGCAAAGTTTTGGCAAGACTTTCAACGGTAAACGGCATCTCGTCGGTGCTGGAGTAAAAGCGCACCGGCCTATTCTCGGAATCATATATTCCAAGGGCGACTTTCCCCGCCTGAGCGGACGCCAGATAGTAATCAATGATTGCGCCATCCGGAGGATTTTTGCCTGCCGGGAATTCCGGCGGCAGCGGCGTGTCGGTATTCGTGTCGCGGCGATAACGATAGGCCGGCGCCGGCTCGAAAAGGTACGCGCGGGATTTGGCAACCGGGTCGGTAATTTGCCGCAGCGGAGTGATGTCGTCCAAAATCCAGAAGCCGCGGCCGTGCGTGCCAACGACAAGATCATCGTCATGAATCCAAAGATCGCGCATGGAAGTGTGTGGCAGATTCAATTGCAGCGACTGCCAGTGGTCTCCCGCGTCGAACGACACCCACACCGCATTTTCCGTTCCGGCAAAAAGCAAGTTTCTGCGAACAGGATCTTCTCGGACGGTATCCACAGGCTCGTTGTCCGGCAGGCCGTCCACAATCAGCTGCCAGTGTTTGCCGCCGTCATCGGTGCGGTAGATGTAAGGCTTCATGTCGTTGATGCGGAAACGGCTGACCGAAGCGTAAGCGATATTCACGTCATAGCGCGACGCGACGATCTGCGTGACCTTGCTCCACGCGGTCATTTGCGGCGGAGTGACGTTATGCCAATTCTTTCCGCCATCGCGGGTGACCCAAATGTAGCCGTCATCGGTGCCGGCCCAAATCAAATTGACGCTCTTGGGTGAGGGGCCAAGCGCGTAAATCGCGCCTCGCTGTTTATCGGCTTGCGGATTATTCGCGGCCATGTCCCCCAAACTCGGAGGGATGCCGGGATGCGGCCGGGAAAGATCCGGGCTAATCGTCGTCCACGTTTCGCCGCCGTTAATGGTTTTGAACAAATAATTTGCCGCGTAATACAAAATATGCGGATCGACGGGCGAAAACATAATCGGCTCGGTGCGTTCCGCGCGATATTTGGGCGAGTTCGCGGGAATCGGCGTTACGTGCTGCACTTGCCCGGTCACCCAGTTGAATTTCGAAACGTCCGTGCGTCCCGCGCCGTAGATGATGTCAGGATGCAACGGATCGGGAGCCACGTAGCCATATTCAATGACGCCCACAGGATGCCATTCGCGAATCGTGATTTCGCCGTCGTTGCCCCGGCTTTCGATGCCAACTGAGCCGCTCTCCTGCTGTCCGCCATATACCCAGTACGGAAAACGGTTGTCGGTGATGACGTGGTAGAACTGCGCGGTTGGCTCCGCGTACCACGAATTGCTCCACGTTTTGCCGCCATTCACGCTGATGACTGCGCCCTGATCCGACGTCAGAAGAATCGTTTCCGGATTATTAGGATTGATCCAGATATTCTGGTAATCGTCGCCGCCGGGCGCGCCCTTCAACGCAGACCAGGTTTTCCCGCCGTCCACGGATTTCCACGTGACGGTGCTGGTCACGTACAACACATCCGGATTCTTGGGGTCCACTTTGGGCACAGGGAGGTCGCCGCCGCCTATCCGGCCGGTCGGCCGGTCATCGTCGGTTATACGCGTCCAACTTGCGCCAGCATCATCGGAACGGTAAATCCCAACCGTCCGCCCATGAGCCACGGTGGCGTACACGCGGCTGGGCTCGCTCGGAGCAATCGCAAAGTACGCCTGAACGATATCTTTCGGCAAACCTTCCGTCAGTTGAGTCCAATTCGAGCCGCCGTCAGTGGATTTGAAAAGGCCGCTGTTGGCACCGTTGTATTCGTTGCCATCTTCCCAAGGCCCGGAAACTGAATCCCACAAAGACGCATAGACCGTGTTGGGATTTTGCGGATCAATTTGCACGTCGCCGCCGCCAGTGTATTGGTCCTTCGAGAGCACTTTGTCCCATGTTTGGCCACCATCCGTAGTGCGGAAAATTCCGCGCATCTCGCTGGGGCCGTAGGGATGACCAACCACGGCGACAAAAACTCGGTTGGGGTCGCGCGGATCGATGGCGAGTTGCGCAATTTGCTGCGCATCGTCAAGGCCGATGTGCGTCCATGTTTTTCCCGCATCGGTGGATTTCCACATTCCGTCACCCACAGAAAGGTCCGGGCGCTGCAGCCCTTCGCCGCTTCCTGCGTAAATTATATTTGGATCCGAGGGCGCGACTTCCAGCGCGCCGATAGATTGCGTAGGCTCCGCATCGAAGATGGGCTTCCACGTCCCGCCGTAGTCGGTGGTCTTCCAGATGCCGCCGTCAACCTGAGCGATGTAAAAAACGTTGGGCTTGCTGGCCACGCCTGAAATCGCTTTGGTGCGTCCTCCGCGGAACGGCCCGATCATGCGCCAGCGCATTTCCTGGTACAAATTCAGAGGATACTGTTGTGCCAATGCGGCTGAGCCAAGCGAAATGAAAATCGCGGCGATAAATGCCATGATGCTCATGCGGCGAACGTGAGTCACTTTCCACCCCCGAAAGTTTTGCACGGGAAAACATTCGAGGATAAACATTCCAGGCCGTTCCGCGCAAATGAATTATTTTTTGGATGGCGGGTCCGTTTAATTTTCTTGATCGCGGCTCAAGAAGTCAAAATTCAAACTGAACCAGTGCAATTTGTTGAAGCTGGCGGGATGTCGCGCCGGACGAATTCGCTGTAGCATAGTGCGCAACTACCGGAGGGTGCGTTGAGCGAAACATCGAAGACCGGGGCCATTCGCAACATTTCGGACACAGCGCGATGGGTGGCCGTGTATCGGGCAATGGAATCGGAGCGTCCCGACGCTCTTTTCCGCGACACGTACGCACGGAAGCTCGCGGGAGAACGCGGGGAGCAAATTGTAAGAGCGCTGCGTGGAGGCAAGCGGCAATCGTGGTCGATGATCGTTCGCACCGCGCTGCTCGACGACATTTTGCTAAAAACGCTTGCCGGCGAGCCGGTTGATGTGGTGATGAATCTTGCCGCGGGGCTCGACACGCGACCCTACCGCTTGGCCCTGCCGGACACGCTCCGATGGGTCGAAGTGGATTTGCCGGAAATGATTGACTACAAGACCGAAATGCTGGCCGGTGAAACGCCGCGTTGCCGGTTGGAGCGTGTTTCGATGGATTTGGCGAATGCTCCGGCGCGGCGCGAACTTTTCGCGCGCGTCAACTCGAGCGCCAGCCGCGTGTTTGTGATTACGGAAGGCTTGCTCGCTTACCTGACGGAGGAACAAGTGGCCGCCCTGGCAAAGGATTTGCACGCATGCGAGCATTTCCAATATTGGGTGACGGACATCGCTTCGCCCAGGGTGAGGCAAATGACGAACAAGCATTGGGGCAAAGAATTGCGCGCGGCGGGCGCGCCGATCCAGTTTGCGCCGGAGGCCGCCGAGGAATTTTTCCGTCCCTACGGATGGGAGAGCGTCGAATTTCGCGAATTTTATCAGGCCTCGCGCGAATTGAACCGCAGAATGCCGGGCGACTGGATGATCCGATTTGGAGCGCGGTTCATGCCACACCGGACTGCGAAAATGATGAAACTATGGAGATCAGGAATGGTGCGGCTGCGGCGTGTTTGACGCGTACCGCTTTCGATAAGACTCACGAAGACTCACGCCGATACTCCAGAAATCCTGCCTCACAAGTCCGCAGATGGAAGCTCACAACGGAGTTCATTCCTGGCGGCAAAGCTCGGCAGTCAGAGTTTCGCGGTGGTTGATGGCGATGCCGTCGATGCGCCTGAAACTAATGCGGTAGCCGATTCCCGTGATGACGGCGAGCGCTAGGAAAATAAAAATGGCCAGCGCGGGGCGATGGAAAAACCGGGTTAGTGCAAACACGATAGCGCCAACGCCAATGAGTACGGCTTGCGCAGCGAATGCCACAGCCATTGTGACTCCGGCCTGGCGCTTCTGGCGGAAGACGCCGAATTCGAGCCGCCGCGGATAGCACACGGAAAGTATATTGCCCACAGCAAAGTTCGCCAGCGACGCGTAAAGCAGCGCTGCGAATGTGGCGGCGACGATGACCAGCGCAGGCGGCGAAAAAATCCAACTGACAACGGCCCAGATAAGCAACGCATCCAGAAAACTGACACCGCCGAGAAAAAGATTCTTGCCGAGCAGCACGTCGCGAAAACGCACTGGCGCAAGCAGTAGAAATTGAATGCCGGTGCCTTCGAAGGCGAAAGCATTGAAAACCCAGTTCATCTGAATCAAGAAAGTGTAAGCAATGGCGATCGGGAAAACCATTTGCGGGACGCGATGCAGGAAGTCGCCTCTGCCCTGCTGACGAAACGTGAATCCAAAGATAGCCACGAGTAGCACAGGGAGAAACAGGTTCAGCAGCATCGGTCCACTGCGAAAAGCGTAGCGCAGCTCCTTTTCGAAGACCGCGGAAGTGGCGCGAGAAACTCCCGGGATTTGTACGGATAGTCCGGCGGGTTTTGCGGTGGCAGGCGAAGGAGCGGTTTGCGAAGGAGCCGGCCGCGCCGCGCGGACGGGAGCGGAGGACGCTGCAGAAGTCTCACTGAGATTTTCTCCGCGAAATTGCGCGGCGAGGCGCACACGAAAAAGCCAGAGAAAAGCAGCTGCGTAAAGAAGAACGAAGAGAAACGAATAAGCAGCGGGAACGAAAGCACCCGCCAGGCTGAATTGCAAAGCGCGGCCAGCGACGCCTGCCGGCAAAGCGTTGGCGACGTGCAGCAGCGCCACAATCCATCCGCTCTCGAGATGCGTGTGCTGATTTCGGAAGTGCTGCATCATCGGGCCGATGAGCTGGACGGAAATTATAACCAGAATAAAAATGAAGCCAAGGATCTCGCGCGTGCGGCGGCGCGCCAGCCATTTTTCGATCCATGTGAAAAGCATGCGCGCAAAGAAAAGGTTCAGCGCGGCAAAGGCGACTAGAACAATAAACCCCCACAGAAACAAAGCGGGACGCGCGACGACAAGACCGATCCACATTGCAAAAAGCCAGACCAGCGAGGACACCGCGCCGGGGTCGAAAAGTCCATAAACAAGGTTGAGAATAAGAAAACTGCCGAAGCGCAGAGGAAACCGCAGGAGATTCGCAAAATCGAATTGCGCGCCGACGGAGGCTGCAAAAATGGGATAAAGCTGCCAGAAGGCGAAAACAACCCACAGCAGACCGGAGAGCCATTGCCAATGGCCCTGCCGAATGAGCCAGTAGCTGGCGATTCCAAAAAAAATGCCGCCGCCGAAAACAAGGCCACTCATCATCAGCCAGAGAATGCCGGTAGAAACGGCTTCCAGGCGGCCTTTGATATTGCGCAGCGAATTTTTGAAAAGCAGCCAGCGCAGCCGCGCGATCAGGCGGATTTGCTGCTGGACGCTTGGAATCGTCAACCCAGCCACGTAAGCTCCCGTTCGGTTTCGCGCGTTCCGCCGACGATGTCGAGGAAAATTTCCTCCAGCGTGAGCTTCCCATCGGACGGCGCGGTGACTCCCTGGCGCGCCTCGATTCCCGCGCGCAATTGTTCAAGCGAGCCTTGCGCAACCAACTGCCCCTTGGAAATGATGGCCACGTGGCTGCACAGGCGTTCGACGATCTCGAGGACGTGCGAAGTAAGGAAAATGGTGGCGCCACGCGCAATCATGCGCTGAAGCATAGCCTTCAGAGTGCCGGCGGCGATGGCGTCGACTCCTTCGAACGGCTCGTCGAGAAAAAGAATTTTGGGGCCATGAATTACCGCCGCGGCCATAGCAAGTTTTTTCTGCATCCCGTGAGAAAAATCGGTGACCAGAGTCTTAGGCCGGTCGTCGAGCTGCATAAATTCCAGAAGCTCCTGAGCGCGCTGCGCGGCGGTAGCTCGATCCAGGCCGTACATGCGGCCAACAAAGTTCAGATATTCGGAGGCGGTGAGCCGGCCAAAAAGCGCCAGCCCTTCGGGCACTACGCCAATGCTGGCTTTGACTTCCACAGGGTGGGAGGCGAGATCGAGATTGAGAATATTGATGTTGCCGGAAGACGGTGCAAGCAGGCCAGTGAGCATTTTGATCATCGTGGATTTGCCGGCCCCGTTCGGGCCAAGGAAGCCGAAGAACTGTCCTGCTTCTACGGTTAAGTTTACGTGATCGACAGCGACCAGTTCGCCGAAGCGACGCGTGACGTCTTCTGTGCGAATCGCGGTTTCCATGGACATGCGGGTGAATGTAACACAAGAGTAGCAGCAGCGAAATGAGCATAGATGCCTGAACGCTTGAGAACGGAGGATTTCTTTGGAGATTGCCCAGCGCTCGTTTGTCGAAGGAATCTGGGCTACACGCGCTGTCTTTTGCTATGCGCTGGCGGCTTCTTCCTCGGCCGCGTGCGGCTTGTGCGCTGCGATGATTTTCTCGGCCTGTTCCGCGGGCACGAAGTCGTAATGCGAAAATTCCATCGAGTAGCCCGCGCGTCCCTGGGTCATGGACGTCAAATCGTTCGCATAGCTGAGCATTTCCGAGAGCGGCACTTGCGCGCGCACGATTACGTTGTGGCCGCGCGCTTCGCTCCCGCTGATGCGCCCGCGGCGCGAGCTGATGTTCCCCATGATGTCGCCGGAATACTGGTCCGGCGCGTAAACTTCCACTTTCATGATGGGCTCGAGCAGCGCGGGTTTGGCCTGCTTCATCGCCTCTTTGAATGCCAGCGCGCCTGCGATTTTGAAGGCGATGTCGCTGGAATCCACATCGTGATATTTCCCGTCGTAGAGGCTGGCGCGAAAATCCACCACAGGAAAACCCGCGAGAAATCCACGTTCGGCGGCGTCGCGAATTCCTTTTTCGACGGAGGGAATCCAGTTCTTGGGAATCGCCCCGCCGAAAATATCGTCTACAAATTCGAAGCCCGCGCCGCGCGGCAGCGGCTCCATCTTGATGCGGCAGAGGCCGAACTGGCCGTGGCCGCCAGTTTGCTTTTTGTGTTTGCCTTCGGCGTCCGCTTTGCCGCGAATGGTTTCGCGATACGGAACTTTCGGCGGATGCAGCGTTAATTCGACGTGATAGCGTTTGCGTAATTTCGCAACCACCACTTCGATGTGCTGCTGACCCGCGCCGGAAAGCAAAAATTCCTTCGTTTGTGGATCGCGGCTGAAGCGCAGCGCCGGATCTTCTTCGAGAATACGGTGAATGGCCACGCCGATGCGATCTTCGTCGGCGCGCGTCTTCGGCTCAATGGCGAAAGTGATGGACGGCTCGGGAAGCCGTGCTGCGGGGAAATAAACAGTGGCCGCTTTATCGCCAAGCGTGTCTCCGGTAGTGGTGTCTTTCAGTTTCGCGATGCTGCCAATGTCGCCGGCGTGCAATTCCGGGATCGCCGTGGCCGTTTTTCCCTCGCGAACTTCCAGATGCTGAAAACGCTCGACGCCGCCACGGTTGAAATTCGCAACATTGGCGTCATTTTTCAAGACTCCGCTCATTACTTTGAAATAGTTGATGCGTCCTGCAAAAGCATCAGCCATCGTTTTGAACACAAAAACGGACAGCGGCTCTTTGTCGTCTACTTTGCGCTCGACAGTTTCGCCTTTGCGCTCCGGCTCCTTGTACGCAATGGCTTTGCCGCGAGCGGCCGGCGAGGGAAATTCTTCGACGATAAAATTCAGGATAGCGTCGCTGCCGATATTGCGCAGTGCGGAGCTGACCAGCACTGGAAAAATTCGCTTTTCGATGACGGCGCCATGCAAACCTTTTTTCAAATCCTCGACAGGAAGCGTCCCCTTGTCGAAAAATTCCTGCATCAACTCGTCGTCACCCTCTGCGACCATTTCGACAAGAGTTTCGTGCGCAGCCTTCGCGGCATCCACTAAATCCGCGGGAATATCTTCGATCTTCGCTTTACCGTCGCCATCCGGCGTGTACAGCAGCGCTTTCATGGCCACCAGATCCACCACGCCCTTGAAATTCTTCTCCGCGCCAATTGGCAATTGCACCGGTACCGCGCCGCGTCCGAAAACTTGCTGGATGGAGTCGAGCGCGCGCTCGAAGCTGGCCAGTTCCCGGTCCATCCAATTGATCAGGAACGCGCGAGGCAATTCGTATTCCGTGGCGAAATCCCACACTTTTTCGGTGACCACCTGGCAGCCCGCAGCGGCATCCACAAGGATCAGCGCGGCGTCGGCGGCGATCAGCGAGGCCTTCGTATCGTTGATGAAAGTGGAGTAGCCGGGAGTATCCAAGAAATTTATTTTCGTCTTTTCATCGGCTCCGGCGGCTTGCCATTCGGCGTAAGCAAGGCCCGTCTGAATGGAAATTTTTCGCGCGATCTCTTCCTCGTCCCAGTCAGTGACCGTCGAGCCATCCGTCACTTTGCCAAGCCGCGGAGTCATGCCTGCAGCGAACAGCAACGACGACACGAGCTGCGTTTTCCCCGTGTCGCCGTGGCCTACAATGCCTACGTTTCGAATTTGCTCCGTATTATAGGTTTTCATGATTCACCTCGATGGATTTCGGATGGCGAAGGAAAGCTGGCTGGCAGGGCGCAGACTGGCTCGTCTGCGATTTATTACAGTATTGTAACGGCGGCCGAATGGCCGAAGAAAGACGGGCGGCGCAAATCGATTTGAGGCGCATCGGCAATCGCCTCGCTCCCTGCGGAAACTTTGCATGCTAGCACGGACGCTACCGCGTCTTCAACTGCCTGTACTCGTCCACATGATTAGTGACACTCGACCTTGTGAGATTGAGATTTCCAGTGCTCGAGAAATTCGAGGGGAGTCCGATATCCAAGCGCTTGGTGGGGACGCACGGTGTTGTA
>DATGHO010000009.1:0-187945 GCA_035307965.1 Candidatus Acidiferrales bacterium
CGGAATAAAACCTGGTACAGCGAAGCGGGTGCCCGCGTAACTGTTCCAGGGGGAGGTAAGACTTATGTTTGACGATTTGGTGGAATGCAGTCCCAGCGGGAAGAAAAAGACGAACAAGGGTTTGACTGTGTTCGTGTCAGCGCTCGCCCAGGTCGTTCTGCTGATGGTGTTGATTATCATTCCTCTTCTTGTGACTCCGGCGTTACCGAAATCATTGTTGTCCACATTCCTTGCGGCGCCTCCGCCGCCCGCGGCTCCACCGCCGCCACCACCGGCTGCGCCAGTGATCAAAGTGAAGCCCACGGCGCGCCTGATTGAAGCCGGCAAATTGCTGGCGCCGAAATCCATTCCTAAGCAGGTGAATATCATTAAGGAAGAAGAGCAGCCACCGGACCTCGGCGCGTCCTCGGTTACCGGCGGAGTCGTCGGTGGAGTTCCCGGCGGGCAAATCGGCGGCGTTCTGGGCGGCATCATTGGTTCATCGTCCACGGCCGCGCCCCCACCGCCGCCCCCGAAGGAAGTGACGCCGACGCGCATATCCAAGGGCGGCGACGTGCAGATGGCCTCGGCGATTAACAGGGTTCAGCCGATTTATCCGCAGATCGCGCGTCAGACGCACACTCAGGGTGTTGTGCGTCTGCACACCATCATTGATAAAGACGGCAAAGTTATTGAAGTGACCTATCTTTCCGGTCCGGCGATGCTGATGCAGGCGGCGATCGATGCCGTCAAACAGTGGCGCTTCCGGCCAACGACGTTGAACAATACGCCTGTGCAGGTGGAATGTGTGTTTGAAATAAACTTCAATATGGGTGGATCATAGTCGGACGGCGTGGGCAGGTGTCTCGCTGCTGAAAAGATTTCTGGCCGGAGCGCCCGTGGGGCGCTCTGGTTGTGAGATCGGTGGTCCAAGAAAGAAAAAGGAGCCAATTCGATGCTTGTAAATTTGTCCGTAGCAGTCTGGAGTTTTCTGTTGCAGCAGGCGGAGCCCACGACCAATTGGGATCTGCGCAGCATGTGGCATGGCATGAGCACGCTGGCGCAGGGGGTCATGGTTATCCTGTTCCTGCTATCGGTGTGGTCGTTGGGAGTGATGATTGACCGCGCGCTGATGTTCGCCGCGGCCCGCAAGCAGTCACGCGTGTTCGTCCAACAGGTCGCGGGCGCGTTGCGTGAAGGCAAACTCGACGAGGCAATTTCCATCGCCGAGCGCAATAAGAAGAGCCACATCGCCAAGGTTGTGGCCACGGGACTTTCCGAATTTCAATCGGCTTCGGCGCAGGTGCCCGATGAAGAAGTGGTGGAAGCAGCCAAGCGCGGTCTGGAGCGCTCGGTGGCCATCGTGCACGCCGAAATGAAGCGCGGGTTGAGCGGCCTGGCGACCATCGGCTCGACTGCCCCATTCGTGGGACTGTTTGGGACGGTCACGGGTATCATTCACGCCTTCCAGGGTATTGAACAGTCACACGCCACCGGTCTGTCGGCGGTTGCCGGCGGTATCGCGGAAGCACTGGTGACCACGGCCATGGGTCTGGTCGTCGCCGTGCCCGCGGTGTGGGCGTACAACTATTTCACCAATAAAGTCGAGTCGTTCGACGTGGAGATGGACAACTCCTCGATGGAGCTGATCAACTATTTCATCACGCGCCGGAACGCAAAGAAGTAAGCGGCCATGGCCTATAAACCACAAGCCGGACCTCAGATGTCGGCCCCCAACGTGATCCCCATGGCCGATATCATGCTGGTGTTGCTGATCATCTTTATGGTGGTCACGCCCATGTTGCAAAGGGGATTTTCAGTGGACTTGGCGAAAGTCTCCAATCCGCTGGATTTGCCCGACGCCGATAAGGATGATTCCATTATTGTGGCCATCACTCGCGACGGCGTGATTTACGTGGGCAACCAGAGGACCGCGGATGACCAACTCACCTCGGTGATTCGCGACAAGCTTGCCAACCGAATCGACAAAACCATCTTCATCAGCAGCGACGGAAGGGCCAAGTACGCCGCCGTCTCAGGCGTGGTGGATATGGTCCGTTCTGCAGGTGTGGATAAGGTGGGGCTGCTCACGCAGCGCGTCGAAAGACGCCCGTCAAACGCGCCGACTGCGCCCGTCATGAGGTAGTGTGCTCAAACCCCGGCTCCGGGTTTGAGATGGTGAACCAAACTTCAGGGCCGGTGAGGCGCGCAGAGGCCTCACCGGACTCGTTTTTGAAAGCGTGATTCATTTGGCGGGCATCGAACAAGTAGGTTTGATGACCGAGCGAATGTGAGTGGACCCCGGGCTTCTGTTCAGCCCGGCATCCTTAATTGGAATTATTGAAAACGGAGTTCAGCGATGGGAATGACCGTAGGACAAAAAGGAAGCTCATTGGCGGAAATGAACGTGGTGCCTTTGATCGACATTTTGCTGGTGCTGTTGATCATTTTCATGGTGATCACGCCGACCACGCCGATGGGGTTGAATGCCCTGGTGCCCCAGCCGCAGCCGCCCAATCAGGCCAACCAGGATCAATTGTTGAATAAGACCATTGTCGTGCAGGTTTTTTCCAACGGCAAGCTGAAGATCAATACAGACGAGGACCAGACCTGGGAAGGGCTCGGCCCCCGGCTGGAAACCATCTTTGGCCAGCGCGCCGATAAAACGGCTTTCGTGAAGGGCGACGACACCGTGTTCTTCGGTGATGTGGCCAGAGCCATTGATATCATGCGCGCGGCCGGAATCGAAAACGTGGGGTTGCTGACGCCCAGAATGGAATCCGGCCAATAACTTTACCCCCGGCCGGACTTCAAGTGATATATTGCGCCAGACCAGACAGGCCCGCTAGCGGAGCATCGCGCGCCGGGCGCCAGGACGGTAAGCGAGACATGAACGCATCTTTCATCGACGAGAAATCAAGACTCAGCCAAAAAGCCAGGTGGAACGAAAAAATGGAACGTGCCCGCTCTTTCGCGGCCATCGCATTAGTGGCCATGGTTGCCCTGGGACTGGGTGGCTGCGACAAGCTCAAGGCGCGCGACTTCCTGGTGAAAGGCGTGCAGGCCTATAAGGCCGGACAAACAGACGCGGCCATTGAGGATTTCAAGCAGGCCAGAGAGCTCGATCCCAGCTTGCTGATGGCCCAGGTCTACCTGGCCGTTGCTTACCAGGGTCAATTTATTCCTGGAGCCCCTTCCGAGGAAAATCAGCGGAACGGCCAGCAAGCGATCGCGGAATTTCAGAAGGTTCTCCAGGTTGATCCAAAGAATTTGACCGCAATCGATGGAATGGGGTCGCTGCTTTTTTCCATGGCCAAGACTCCATATTCACCGGACAAGTTCGTGGAATCCAGGCAATACTGGCAACGGCACATTAGTGTGAAGCCTGACGATGCGGAGCCATATTACTGGGTCGGCTTGATTGATTGGACGCTGGCCTATCTTGACAACAACGAATTGCGGTCGCAATACAACCACGCCAACCCAAAGAAGCAGGTCCATGACGAGCAGGCGTTGCCTGCGAGCTTGCGCGATGAATTTTCCTCCAAGATGATGGCGACGGTGACCGAGGGCATGGAGTACCTGAAAAAAGCGACGGAGCGCAAACCTGACTACGACGACGCCATGGCCTATCTGGCCTTGCTCGACCTGCAGAGGGCGGATATGGCAACTTCCCAGGAAGAGCGCGACAGCTACACCAAGCAATGGTCTGATTTGATGGAACAGGTGAAGCAGATCAAGCAGAAGAAGGCGGCGGCACAGCCGGCTACTTAGTCTTCCGCTCGGGGAAAATCCTGATGCAAGTGAAGGCCCGCGGAATCGCGGGCCTTCTTGTTTTTGAGCTGAGATTTGGGCGCCCCGCTAAGCCACAATGGTGGCAGTTGAGCACCGCCGTCAAGCGGCAGCCCCTCACAGGGAGTAAAATAAAATCACCATGCCGGCAAAGGGGAAACCGATCCTTCGGATGGAGCGCTCCACTCGAGCGCTCGATTCCCGATTTGAAGAGTTGGTGGTCAAGCTGCGCCAGAACCGCCCCGCCGAAGACGCCGACTTTCTGCGCCGCGCATACGAGTTTGCCGCCGAGCAGCACCGCACGCAAAAACGTGAGTCCGGCGATCCCTATCTTTCCCACCCATTGGAAGTAGCCCATGTCCTGGCGGACATGAAGCTGGATATCACCACGCTTACCGCCGCAATTCTTCACGATGTTGTGGAAGATACGCAGATTCCGCTTTCGCGCATCGCAGAGAAATTCGGCACCGAGACGGCTCGACTGGTGGAAGGGGTCACCAAAATCAGCCGGCTGGACTTGCTGGCTCCCGAAGCCCGCCAGGCGGAAAACCTCCGCAAGATGCTCCTGGCGATGGTCAACGACGTCCGCGTGGTGGTGATCAAGCTGGCCGACCGGCTGCACAACATGCGCACGCTGCAATTCCTGCCCTCGGATAAACAGCAGCGCATCTCCCGCGAAACACTGGATGTTTATTCTCCCATCGCTCATCGGTTGGGAATGGGGTTGGTCCGCGGCGAATTGGAGGATTTGGCGTTTCAATATTTGGAGTCGAACGCCCACCTTGAACTGCAAAAGAGCGTGGCTTCGCGCACCAAGGGATTGGAAAAATTCCTGCACGAGATGCAGGGAGCAATCCGCCAAAAGTTGGTGGAAAACGGAGTCCCGGCCGACGTGGAAGCGCGCATCAAGCGGCTCTACTCGATCCATCAGAAGATACAGCGGCAGCAGCGCACCCTGGACCAGATATACGACCTGCTGGCCGTGCGCATCATCACCGACAACGTGCGAAACTGCTACGCCGCGCTTGGCGTGGTGCACGAAATTTGGCGGCCGGTGCCTGGACGATTCAAGGATTACATCGCCATGCCCCGGCCCAATCTGTATCAATCCCTGCACACCACCGTGATTGATGAAGGCCAGACGTTTGAGGTGCAAATCCGCACGCAGGAAATGCACCGCATCGCCGAGCAGGGCGTCGCCGCCCATTGGAAATACAAGGATGGCAAGCAGGTCTCGGATGCCGATGACCAGCGCATCACTTGGATGCGCCAACTGATTGAGTGGGCGCGCGAGATGCAGGAGCCGGGCGAATTTCTTTCCACGCTGAAAGTGGACCTCACTCCGGCGGAGGTTTACGCCTTCACTCCCAAGGGACGCGTAATCGCGTTGCCGCGCGGCGCCACTGCTGTGGATTTTGCTTATGCCGTGCACACCGAGGTCGGGAACCAGTGCACCGGCGCGCGGGTGAATGCGCAGATCGTGCCGCTCCGGCATCCGCTTGCCAACGGCGATGTGGTGGAGATCATCACTCAGAAAGGCCATTTGCCCAACCGCGACTGGCTGAGTTTTGTGCGCACCTCCCGCGCTCGAAGCAAGATCCGGCACTTCGTGCATATGAATGAGCGCGGCGAGGCCACCGAAGTTGGGCGGCGATTGATGGAAAAGGAAGCGCGCGAATTTGGCCATTCGTTGAAACGCATCCCGGAAGCTGAGTTGCTGCGCGTCGCGAGTGAGTATGGCTGCGCGAATGTTGAAGATTTGTACGCGGAGCTGGGATACGGAAAATATTCGGCCCGGCAGGTTTTGAGCAACGCGCTGGGCCTCCCCCTGGGTGAGCCGGATAAGAGGAAGTCCGCCACGGGCACTCCCGCGCGCATTGTATCCACCGTAAAACGCATGCTGGGCATGGACGCGAGCGCGGCCATCCACGTGAGCGGGGATAACGGTCTGATGACTTTCCTGGCGAAATGCTGCAACCCCATCCCCGGCGACGAAATTGTCGGCTATGTGACGCGCGGGCGCGGAGTGGCCGTGCATGCCACGTCGTGTCCGAATGTGGAAAATTTGCTGTACGAACCGGAGCGGAGAATTGACGTCGGTTGGGCGGAATCTTCCGGAACTCAGTTCACCGTCAGCCTGATTATTCGCACGCAGAATCGGCCGGGAATGCTGGCTGACATTACTTCCGTAATCAGCGGCGCAGGGTCGAACATTCGCACATTGGCCAGCCAACCGGATAATTTGAACGCGCGCGTGGAAGTCACGCTTGAAATCCTGAATCGCAAGCAACTTGAACGAATATCGGCCAACATTAAAAAGATTTCGGGCGTTTTTGGAGTGGAGCGGGTGTACCGCGTTTGACCGCAACCTTACGATGCCCATAAGGACCGGGCGAACACTTCAGATTACAGAGTCTCGTCACCCGAAGCGTCCTTCAGGACACATTTCCGAGGTTGATTTTCCCGGCACGCGTATCTGACAACGTGTGCTTTTGCGCCTTCCACCCCAGTAGAATTATGGTGGTGTCCTCCCATCCCTCAATTTGCGCCAAATTGTCCCCATGGGCAGCGGGTTTGCTCGCGGTCACACTATCCCTGGCGGTTGGGGTCTCGGGCTGCAAGAAAGGCCACGAAAGCACCAACCAGGCCCTCTACAAGTCGGGCATGTGGTCGGAAACCATTCAGCAGCTTCAAGACCTCGATGTCAGCGAGTCGGAAGTAAACGACCTGATCACCGTCCACATCGCCGGGTTTTCCGACAACGGGTGTGTGGCTTTGATCAAGATTCTTCGCGGGCGCAAGCAGATGTTCACGGAAGGAACCCCCATCGGAGACCTCCTGCGGGCGGGTGTTTCGGAGGCCACGGTGCTGGAATTGGCGCAGCTTGACCAGATCGGCCCCTGGACCGGCGAAGCGCAGGGCATACGCTTGTCCGGCTACTCCGACCAGGTGGTGCTGGCGATCGCCCGCCGCCGCACCCAGCATTTGCCCACCGTATCCGGGCCATCCCTGGTGCAGCTAAAGAACATCGGAGTGGACGAGTCCCAAGCGCTGGACTTGATCGCGCGAGGTTTGACCGACGAACAAGCGGGCCAGAAGATCGCCGCGCACCAAGCTACAGAGATGCCAAGAGGGTTCGTTCGCGGCGGCAAGAAGAAGCGTTAGGTTCGCGGCCTTGATGTTCCGCACGGCATTCCACATTTTGACGTCGCTCCTCCCGCCGGATAGAATTCCATCACATTGTTCCGCGACAGATCAGCGCGAATCCTGGTTTACGCGACCATAACCTTTTCCGTGTGGGCTGCTTCGGGGTGCGTGGCTCCATTTGGGCCGGGCTTCACCATAGAGAAGCAGCGGATTGAAGTCACTTATTCAAACGACGCACCAGACCATGTAACCGTACGCGGCTGGTATCGGATGAAAAACACGGGCACACAGCCGCTCAATGAGATGAGCCTGCGCCTGCCTTTGAATTGGGAATTCGCACCGCGGAATATTCACGCCCAATGGATGGGCAAGCCCCTCACATTGCCGGCTTTCTCGAATGACCAGAAAAATCTCCGTGTGCCGCTTGGACCGCGCTTGAACGTGGGTGATCGGGGAGAATTTGTTGTCTCCTATGATTCGGAATCGCCCGTGGTCAAGCCCGCGGCCGCTTCACAGGGCGGTGCCGCCTTCTTTCTGCCGACTTCACATTGGTATCCGGTTTGGGGCTCCCCACACGAAACGTTTTCCAGCGGCGGCCACCCGCCACTCAAATGGGATCTCATAGTCACCGTTCCGAACGGGTATCGGGTCCACGCCAGTGGGCGTGAGCGTGGTCAGAGCCATCCCGAGGGAAAAAACGGAGCGGGCACGGCTTTTCGTTTTGAGCAGATTTCGTTAAATGACTTTGAGCCTTTCGTCGAAGCAGGGCCTTTTCTTGAGCAAGTAGTGAAACTCTCTCAGGGCCGCGTCATCTTCTGGACCTATCAGCTAGTTCCCGATGGACGCGCACGCGAAATCGGTGACCGCGTTGCCTCGGATGCGGCATTTTTCAAAACTGAATTCGGGTCATCTGAAAAAGGTGGCCAGGAAGCCCGGATCGTTGAATGTCTCGGCGATTGGGCAGAACCAATACAAAAACCCTGGGGTTGTGCGACTGTTCCGCATAGCGCGGTCGTTCCTCCGGATTATTTAGCCAACGGCGCAGCCCGCAACCTCTTTGCGTCAGTCGATTCCCAACTCGCCGCAACGTACTTCGACCTCTCGGTTCATATTTCACCGGACGGTCCAGGATATCCACTCGCCGAAGCGAGACACTACGCGCTTTTCGCTCGTGGTGTTTCTGACGATCCTTCTTCGCGCACTGCCATTATCCGCGACTTATTACATGGCTTTTATGCGATCCCCGTAGCCGCGGACAAGCCCATGGCGAGGATCATTTCCGGCGATCCAGAGCCGTTGCAGCAACGCGCGGCACTGCAGAGCCTACTCTTTTTCGTCGCGCTTGAGGACCGCTGTGGCGCGTCAAACTTGCATCACGCACTGGCGCGCGCCGCTCGCATTCTTCACGGCCAGGCATGGGGCGTTGCCGACTTGCGCTCAGCTGCGGAAGCGGAATGCGGAGCGGATCTGGGAGAATTTATCCGCCAGTGGCTGGCTCGCCCAGGAATCCCTGAAGATTTTCGCACCCGCTACGGGGAGGCTTCCACCAGTGCGCCAAAGCAGCCGGTCTCGAAATAATGGATAATTGGAACCACCGAAAGGCTTGATTTGAATTCGGAATTGAATTTCAACTCAATCCCAGGAGGAATAGAGTGAAGGAAATTATCGCAACCGAGAATGGGCCAAAGGCCATTGGCCCCTATTCGCAAGCTGTGAAGGCTAATGGATTCATTTTTGTATCCGGACAGATTTGCCTGGACCCGATGACGCAAACGCTAATTGAGGGCGATATCGCAAAACAAACCGAGCGCGTGATGGAAAACCTGAAGGGGATCGTGGAGGCCGCCGGCTCCTCGCTCGACCGCGTGGTGAAAACCACCGTCTTTCTTTCCGACATGAACGACTTCGCCAAAATGAATGAGGTCTATGGCCGCTATTTCACGACCTCAGCGCCCGCTCGCGCCACAGTTCAAGTGGCCCGACTGCCCCGCGATGTCAAAGTCGAAATCGAGGTCATCGCGACTTGATATTGGAGAGCGGAAAAACAAAAACGCGGGGACGTGGTATACGTCCCCGCGTTTAAATGTCGGATCCCTGAAGATCCTGCAAATCTGTGCAGACTTAGAACCGCCGGCGATTCCCGCCGCCATCCCGGTCTCGGTCACGGCCGCCGTCACGCCCGCCTCCGCCGCCGCGCCCACCACCTCCACGGCCACCACCGCCGCCACGACCGCCGCCGCCCCCGCCCCGGTTACCGCCGAATCCGCCGCTACGCGGTGCCTGAGGCCGCGCCTCATTTACCTGCAGAACTCGCCCTTCCAGGTTGAAACCATTTAGCGCGGAAATGGCCTTGGCCATGTCGTCCGTCGGCCCCAGCTCCACGAACCCAAACCCCCGGGAACGGCCGGTTTCTGCATCTCGAATTACGCGGGCGGAAGCTACTTGAAACCCATTGCTCGCGAAAAGCTGCTGCAAACTCTCATCGGTGGTGTCAAAAGACAGATTTCCAACGTATAGCTTCGCCATGGAATACCCCCTATACAGCTTCGCCCGAGTTTTGCGGGAAAGAAAAAGGGCGGGCCCGGCGTTGCGGGCCCGCCCCGGTGAGACTAGAGGCTGGTAACGTTTGCTGCTTGCAGACCCTTGGGCCCACGAGTGACCTCAAATTCAACCGCTTGGCCTTCGTTCAGCGTTTTGTAACCCTCTCCCTGGATGGCGGAGAAGTGCACGAAGACGTCTTCGCCGGACTGGCGCTGGATGAATCCAAAGCCCTTGCTGGCGTTGAACCACTTGACAGTTCCTTGTTCTTTCACGGATGTTTCCTCTTCTGTTGATCTATTTGTTGCTTCTCGTTCCGATTCCTCGACCCTCTAGCCGCAACAAAAAAAGGCTGCAAGCGCTAGCCTGCAACCCTTTTGATGTACGTATCCAAAGGTTTAACAAGAGCAGCAAACGCAAGGGAAGCCTAACACAGGAAATGGAGTCAAGCCAGAAAAAGATTATCCGGGGCGGGAGACCGGACCTGACCGGACGGCCAGGGCCATCTCCACCCTCTCCGCGGAGCATCGTATAGCACCAGCGATGTAGAATGCTTACATGACCTGGCTCATTTCTTTGATATTGACGGTTTTTGGGCAGGGCGGCTTCAAAATGCCGCCAATCGCCATTATAGATTTCTATGGTTTGCGTAGCGTCACGGAAGCCCAGGCACGGCAGGCCCTTCGGGTCAAGGAGGGTGACGCCCCGCCCGACTCCCCCGTTCCCGAGCGGCTCAGGTTGGAAGCCATCCCGGGTGTCACCAAGGCCCGGCTGAACTTCGTGTGCTGCAAGGACGGCAAGACCATCATGTATGTGGGGATCGAAGAGAAGGGGGCCCCAGGGCTGGAACTCCGTTCCGCGCCCCACGGGTCGGTTCGACTCTATGCCGATGTTCTCCAGGCCGGCGCGGATTTTGAGAAGGCATTTACTGAGGCAGCGCAGATGGGCGATTTCGGCGAAGACACGCTTCAGGGCCATTCCCTGATGCGTTACCCTCCCGCGCGCGCTGTTCAGCTGCAATTCGTAAAGCTGGCCGCCTTGCATGAGGCACAGCTTCGCGAAGTGCTTCGGAACTCAAGCGACGCAAGGCAGCGCGCCCTGGCCGCTCAAGTTCTGGGGTACGTCGCGGACAAGAAAACCGCCATTGATGACCTGATTTACGGGATGCGGGACCCGGATGAAGAGGTTCGCAACAATTCCACGCGCGCGCTCTGGCTGATTGCCATGCTTGGGCAGAGATCGCCCGAACTCGGGATCAAGGTCCCGCCGGAGCCGTTCATCAGCATGCTGAATTCGATTGTTTGGACGGATCGCAACAAATCCTCGCTGGCGCTTCTGGAGATCAGTTACAACCGCGATCCTGCGCTGCTCGCTGAACTTCGGCAGCGCGCACTGCCTTCGCTTATTGAAATGGCCAGGTGGAAGACTCCAGGGCACGCGATGGCGTCCCAATTCATGCTGGGGCGCATTGGCGGGATGAAGGAATCCGAAATTCAAGCTGCGGTGGATAAAGGGGATGTTGAGACGATTATTTCAGCGGGCCTGAAGCTTGCCAAAGCAGATTGATCCGGCCGCCGCATAACTCCAAATCAGGATTTCGTCCCGTAGGACGAAACTGTTTGCGGGGCCCCATCTGAAACCGTCGGCTCCTTGAAATCCGCGAGTTGCAAGCGAAGGTTGCCCGGGTTGGTCGAGTAAGCCAGGCCGGTATCCAAGCCGACCGTTCCATTTCTCACAAGCCGTTCGATCTCGGAGTCGAAATCCTGCATCCCTTCCGTGGACCCATCTCTCATGGCGTCGAGCAGTGTCTTACCTTCATTTTCGCCTTTCTCGACATATTCCCGTGTCCTCATGGTGGATTTCAGGATTTCGATGATGGCCACGCGGCCCTCGCCATCTCGCCGCGGTGCCAGTCTCTGCGAAACGACAAAACGGAAGGCCTTGGCCAGTCGCGTGCGAATCACGTGCTGATCACCCAGAGGGAACGCGCCGATAATCCGCTCGACCGTCTTTGACGCATCAATCGTATGCAGAGTTGAGAGGACCAGGTGGCCAGTCTCGGCCGCCTCGAGCGCAATTTCGATGGTTTCCTTGTCGCGCATTTCGCCAACCAGGATCACTTTAGGGGCCTGACGGAGGGCCGCGCGCAGGGCGAGCGCGAAAGACGGCGTATCGCTATGCAATTCGCGCTGATGAACCGTGGACTTCTTGTGAGGGTGAAGGAATTCAATGGGATCCTCAATGGTGATGACGTGGATAGCTTTTTGATCGTTGATCAGATCTACGATCGCCGCAAGAGTCGAGGATTTTCCGGATCCTGTGGGGCCGGTCACCAGGACGATTCCGTTTCGGATGTCAATGATGTCTCTCAGTTGTTCCGGCAGGTTCAGCGAACCAAAACTGGGAACTTTGTTGGGAATCACTCGCATCACGATGGCGCAGCTTCCCCGCTGCGTGAAAATGTTTACGCGGAAGCGCGCCAGCTTCGCCAGGCCATAAGAAATATCGCAGGAGCCCTGCTCCTTGAGCTTGGTAACTGCTTGCTGATTGCCTCCGATCAAATCTGCGGCGATTCGCGCGGTGTCTTCCGACGAGAGTTTTCCCACTTGCGGAATCTGGACTTCCACGAGTTGTCCGCTCGACTCCACTTGCGGAGGGCGACCCGGCGAAAAAATCAGGTCGCTCACGTGCTTCGCCGAGCGCAACATGGCAGTAATAATGGCGGTAGTAAGAACACCTTCCGAAGTAGTTTCCTTGGGTGGCGTGAGCTGAGCGATATCCATGATTTCCTTCCCGGGTCCTGTGGAAGCCGCATTCATCGCGGCGAAGTGCCTGCTTTTGGAGCTTTTAGTGTGAGCTAAACGAACACAGTTTGCAGCTAGTACCAAGGTTTGCGATAGCGAATGGATTACGTGGCAGCGTTTCGTCGGTTGCGATGCACAAACCTTGCACCAGAATGTCTCCGCATGAAAATCGGGTTTAGTATAATCGCCGCGCAGCTGTTCAATCGATTGACCAACACTTCAATGACGCGAGAGGCTCCCAAAGCCCGCGCAAGTAATGCGAATACAATTCGCATAAACCCGCTTCTTTTCAGTGGCCTGCTGCTTCTCCTCATAGCGGCCGCCGTCACGCGCTCCGCCATTGCGACACGTCTCGATGGATTTACCATTGACGAGGCCTATCACATCGCGGCCGGCGTCTCCTACGTGCGGCTTGGCGATTTTCGCATCAATCCGGAACATCCTCCGCTGATCAAGCTGTGGGTCGGAAGCTTCATCGCCCCCACCGGTTTTAGAGCCAGTGCCCTGCGGTCCTTTTCCGACAAGCAGGACGAGCGCACCTTCGCCGAAGAAGACGTCTACCTCCACAACAACCCGGACGCCGTGCAGAAGCGCGCCCGGATCGCCATGTTCGCCTTGAACGGATTGCTGCTCGTGGTCCTGGGGTTTGCCGCCCGGAGAGCTTTCGGCCCCGGCGTGGCTCTCGGAACGATCGCGTTTCTGGCCATCGACCCGACCGTAGCCGCGCACCTGCCTGTCGTCATGACGGACCTTCCCGTTTCTTTGCTGTGTGCTTCCACCGTGCTCCTCACCATCCCTGCATTCCGGACTTGGAAATGGGCGGATCTTGCGGCATGTTCCGCGGTGCTGGGGCTCGCGCTGACGGCGAAACATTCGGCACCGGTGTTCGTGATCTTTGTCTTCCTCACCGGCTGTGTCAGGGCATTTCTCGCGTCCCCGCCCGGCGCGCGGACGTCGCTCAGGCTCTCGCGATTCGCGATGGTGCTGGCGGTCGTGTTGGGCGCTCTCGCGGTGCTGTGGTCGAGCTACAGGTTCCGCTACACGGAAAGCCCGGCATCCAGCGAGGTGTTCAATCGGACTCTAGCCGACAAGATTTCCGACGTACGCTCCCCTGTCTATCGCACAGTGCTCCGGGGGATGCGCCTGAGCCACATCGTTCCCCGCGCCTACCTCTGGGGTCTCGCGGATACAGTTCGGGCGGGTCTGGAAGGCCGCGTCGAACCCATCACCGCGTTTGGACACGCGTACATCGATCGGGGCCCGAGATACTACTTCCCCGCGATGATCGCTCTAAAGTTGCCAATCGGTCTGAGCATCCTCATCCTGATCGGTTTTTTCGCGTTCGCCACGCGCCGCGCGCCCCCCGACGCTTTCACTACCGTGCTTGCAGCCGTGGCCTTGTTCATGTTGGTGTTGATTTCGGGTTCTACTTACGCTGGCATCCGCCACGCGTTACCCGAGGTCGTCCTGCTCGCAATCATTGGAGGCGCCGGCCTGCAATTCACGTTTTCCTCGAACTTTGCCGCGTGGAAGATCGCAGGAGGGGTAGCAGTTGCGATCGCCGCTATTTCCGCCTTGCCCGTGATGCGCCCGTGGGAATATTTCAACGAAATCATCGGTACGAGCCGTGCCTATCTGTATTTCAGCGATGAGGGCGTCGATCTCGGTCAGCGCGTCAAGGAACTGGCCGCCTATTACCACCAGACCGTCGAACCGACCGGCGAAATCCCCTTTATCTTTTATGGACCGATTAGCGAAGTCGAAGAAAGAGCGCGCGGCATTGACTGGCTGGGACGAGACCCGGGCCGCGACCCACCCAGGCTCGAATCCGCTACCTTTTCCGGAACTGTGATCGTTGACGCGCGCTTTCTAGGGGAGCATCCGTTCTGGGACAATGCGGGCCTGCGAAGCGCCACTCCGGCCGCTCGATTTGGGAATCTGATGGTTTTTCGTGGAACCTGCGCCTGCGGCCCCCTTCTAGCGGGAAGCCTCTATCAAGAATCCCTCTCGGAAATTTTCGCCGAAAAACCCGACTGGACTGTTGCGCAGCGATTGTTGGAAGAATCGGTGGCCCTTGACCCCAGCGCCTTCTTCGTGCACATCGAACTCGCTAACGTTTACTTGGCGCAGGGCCAGCGCGACCGCGCTCTGCAGGCCTATTCCGACGCCCTAAAGTACGCGCCCACCGATCCGGCGCTTCGCCAGCCCATCCAGGCGCAGATTCAAAGATTCTCCACAGCTCCGGGTGGTCGCATCGATCCGTTGCGGGATCCATTCCTGGAGTGACTTTCTGCAGTTCTGAACAAATCGGCGACCTTCACGCCACCACACGGGAAGGGTGGTGGGCCTGGGTAGACTTGAACTACCGACCTTCCCGATTTCATCGGGACGCTCTAGCCAAATCCTCGATCCATTTTCTGCTTTTCATGCGCTTGATCTCGCGTTCGCGACGGCTTGCTTGCACCTTGGTGGCATATTCCTCGGAATGGAAGAGTTTCCATGGGCCACGGTTCTGAGTTGATCTCGTGCGGTTGTTATTGTGTTCAAACAGGCGCTTCTGAAGATTGCCGGTGTGCCCCACGTAGAAGCGGCTGGTAGTGGTGCTGCGGAGGATGTAAGTATGGAACGTCATGGGCGAAGGCTGGTGGGCCTGGGTAGACTTGAACTACCGACCTCGCCCTTATCAGGGGCGCGCTCTAGCCACCTGAGCTACAGGCCCACGTTACTTCAGAACATGTGGATTTTATCATTCCCCTGCGGAAACTGCCTAGCGCCGCGCCCACGAGCGTTCACTTCGCCCGCATTAGGGCAGAGTCAAAAACCCTACCCTTTGCATACCCCAACTTCGCAAAGGAATGGGCCACCCCCGGGTGCGTCACTTCGCACAGCCCGCGATCCTCATGGCGCCCTATATTACTCCTGGTTGACGGCCCTCGGTGGTATCGTATGAATCTGTGAAAGGAAATGAACAGAAGCTCAGGAAAGGCTGGCTCACCCGGCGAAAGGAATTGCAGAAATGCAGGGATTGGCATGGTTGTTGACGTTGATGACATGCTTATTAGGGAGGTTTGTGGGTACGCAACAAAGTTGCCCAAAAACGGGAGAAAGACCAGGCTATGCTTCGAAGCTTGGAGTCATTCTGTGTTACCAAGATTTTGACGGCGGGCACCGGCACTTGGAAATCCCATCTCCAGATGGAGCCGTTTTACTGGTTATCGATGGGGACTTTGGCAAGTTCATGGAGAGCACAAAACAATTGGGTCAACCATTTACAGTTGGTCGCGATGAAGAGATCATTTGGTCTCCCGATTCAAAGGCTCTTATCTTCACTCTTAATCTGGGGGGAATGGGTCCTACAATAGCGAGCGTCGGATTCGTGGACAGCAAAGTCGATCTTCAGCTACCAGATATTACGGCAACGATTAAGGCAGACTTTGCGGCTCGTCACGTCGGCGCTGAGTGCAGTAAGGACGTCAACGTAGAAGGTCTTGCCTGGGAGGAAGGATCCAAGAAAGCAGTTTTCGTCGCGGAAGTGCCGTCTTCTTCTTCGTGCGGAAAGATGCTTGGTCATTTTGAGGCGTACGTGATTTCGATTCCTGAAGGAAAGATCCTGGCTCGGTTGTCTCAAAAAGAGACCAAAAAGCGATGGCGAAAGATACTGATACCGGAATTGCTTGATGACAAATGAATCTCCCTTCGGCGGGTGGCCGCTGTTGTGACTTTGTTTTCGTATTGCGCGGACACGGATGGAGCATAACATCCGGGGAATCATCCGTGGAGTACAGCGGGGTGCACCCGAAATCAAAATCAGTTCATAACTGATACTGCGGCCACCCGCCTATGCGACCAAAATTACTGATTTCATCGATTTTCACACTTGTAGTCCTCAGTCATCTGACTGTAGGCGATGTGGTTGACTGTCCCCCAGGGTGCTCGCCAGGCAGGTGGTCTAGTGGTGCTGTTGACCTTTCGTCGAAACACGTCAAATTCCCCGATGAAAACAGGGATATTCGCGTCTATTCCCCAAACCGCCGCTCGGCATTCCGGGTTCAAAATCAGAATTGGTGGGTAGAAGTTGAAGGCGTCAAGATTTCTCCTGGGAATGACGATTCTGAGATTTACTATCCTGTAGAAATATCTTGGGCACCGGATGATAGGACCTTTTACATCACTAAAAGTTTCGGGTACACCACAGGATACAACACGAAAGTGTTTCGGATTGACCAAGGTCACATAAACAGCCTTGTAGACGTTGACCAGATAGCGCGGGAGGCGTTCAGCGCACATCGTTGCAAAGACCAAGATGCAAATTTTGCGGGCTTTGCCTGGGAAGATCATTCAGACCGACTGGTGGTTGTGGCGGAAGTACCAAATGTTGGCATTTGTTATGAGATGGGTTATTTTGCGGGGTTTGAGATTTCTCTCAGCACCGGGAGAATTTTGGCTCGATACAGCCCGAATCAGCTGGCTGCCCGCTGGCCCAAATTATTTGGTGAAGAGCTTAAGAGCGATCTTCGTTACCTTTCAAGAAAGGAGAAATCGAAAGTACCCTGAGAGAATCGCAAAACCCTGCGGACTTGTCCCTCGCCATTATTCAAAATGCGTGGAAATACTGGAGGCCTACCAACTGGTTAATCGTTCTCCGTTCCATCAATCAAACTCCATACGCGGAGCAGTCTGATCCGACCCCACTCGTCCAGTCACTATGTCGGCCTTGAAGTAGTTCTCGCTGCGCATTGGCGTACCCGCAACCCGGCGCAGCATTGTCAACTGGCCTATGTGCGTAAGGGAATCAGCCACGGGACCCTGGAACAGTTTTTCAACGCCAGCTCCGAGAGGTAGGCCGGAAACCAGATAACCATCGAATGCCGCCAGAGTGCGGAAGAATCGGGCAATTTCCTCCTCCCAAGACAGTGGGGAAGAGTTGTGCCACTCATTGCGCCCTTGAGCCAGAGACAGAGCCCAATCGAACAGGTCGCCAATGTGCGCCAGGATTTCGATGGGCGTCCTGGTCATGGGCGTCAGCTTGAAATTCGGGTAGGCCTCCGACGCGCCGCGAACCGCCTTTCCGCCACGGTAGGCAACTGTGGCTAACGTATGGCGCAACATCGCGACGCTTGCGTTCATTTCGGAAGCCATGATTTGGAATTCGCCCTCCAGCGATGGTGTTGCAAGTGTACGAAATTCTAATGGGTGCCCCGCGCGCCGTCAAACACTTCCCTCAATGTTCTGCCTCGCTTGAGAGGCGCCTGCCTGTGGCGTATGATTCCAAGCGCTCGTATGATTACAAAATTAATCGGGGACGGCAGCAAGTGGCTGCTGGATAAAATCGTGGGCGCGCTCGCGGCCACGGGGATCAATCCGAATTTCCTCACCTTCATCGGGCTGGTTGTTAATTTCTGGGCGGCGGTCATGTTTGCCGCGGGCCTGTTTAAAACGGCCGCATTCATTATTTTTTTCGCGGGCTTTCTGGACATGCTCGACGGCCAGGTGGCGCGGCGCCAAAACCGTGTCACCGCTTTCGGCGCCTTCTACGATTCTACCCTCGACCGTTACTCCGATATGGCTTTGTACATGGGGATTTTGGTCTATTACGCCGTCAATGGACGCACGGGCTACGTGATCCTGGGCGCGGTCGCAACCGCAGGTTCGGTGATGGTCAGTTATGCGCGCGCGCGCGCGGAATCGCTGATCCCTCTTTGCAAAGTCGGATACATGGAGCGCCCCGAGCGTCTGGTGCTCCTGATTATCGGCGGGCTATTCGACCGCATGGCGCCAGTGTTGTGGGTGATCGCGATCGTCTCGACAATCACCGTTATCCATCGCATTGTTTACACCTGGCAGGAAATGCGCGCGGGGCGAACCCTGCCCGGGATTCGCCTCAATCTTTAGTTGCGTCCCTTCCTCAATGTAGCTACAATGGAAAATGAGGTAGCTACATGCAGACCGTTGGAAGCCGCGAGCTAAAAAACCGCCTTGGCAAGTATCTTCAACACGTCAAAAAGGGTCGGACGATCGTGATTACCGACCGGGGAAAACCTTTCGCGAAAATCGTTCCAGCAGAAGACCAAGCCAAGCATACCCCTAGCATTGAAGATATCTTGCTTCAACTTGAATCCGAGGGGCACCTGAAACTGGCGACAGAGCCATTACGGCCAAGGAAGCCCATCTATGCAAAGGGCAAGCCTGCGTCCCAGATGATTATCGAGGATCGCAGGTAGTGCTCTATCTGGATTCTTCCGTAATTGTGAAACTGTACCTGCTGGAAATAGGCAGTGACCGTCTTTTGGCTCGAATAGCTAAAGGCGATCCGGTATTCACATCTCAAATTAGTTATGCTGAGGTCCACGCCGCGTTTGCGCGAAAACTTCGGGAAAACCTTCTTCAGACAAGACAATTTCGTCGATTGGAGCGGTGTTTTCTGAATGATTGGCTGTCTAAATTAATTCACGTGCAAGTCGACTCCAAATCGATGTCAGACGTTCCGACCTTAGTCCGGAAATATCCACTCAGAGGAGCAGACGCCGTGCATCTGGCTGCCGCATTGTGGCTCACATCTAGAATGAGACTCAGCCCAGCCTTCTCTGGCGGTGATCAGATTCTTGAATTTGCCGTCGCTGACAAGTCATTCGCGGATATTGCTTCTCATTGCGGTCTTAAGGTGTTCAACCCCGAACACTCGATCTAAGCTCCGCAGCAATTCTCTTAATGTTCATTCATATGTTATGCGGGCCCTTAACGCCCTCATACTTCGCGTAGTACTCGTCCACAGGCGCGGCAATGGCTGAGCGGACCCTTTCCTTCAGCGTTGTCACATCTTCGTTCTTGACAACTTGCGCCTCAATCGTGTCATGGATGTGCACCACAATGTTTGATGGGTGCAGCCACCAGCGGTCCTTGCGGTTGAATTCAAAGGACCCAACGATGCTTACCGGCACAATCGGATAGCCGAGATAACGGGCCATTCGGAAAGCTCCGTCCTCAAAAACATCCACACGGCCGTCGAGCGTCCGCTTGCCTTCCGGAAAAACCACCAGGCTGGTTCCCTTTTCCAGCGCTTCCTTGGTGAGCCGGTACATGCGCTTCAAATCGGACGGCCGCCGCACGTCCGGCACCGGCACATTTCCATAGCGCTTCATCAATGCGCCATAGACGGGGATCTTGAAATGTGATTCGAGTTCGAGTCCACGAATGTGTTGCGGGATGGAACTGTACAGTACGAAGGGATCGAATAAATTCACATGATTGGTGACAAAGAAACTCGTTCTCTTCGCGTCGAATCCCGGTGCTTTTTTCACCGAAACATGCGGGCCCGCCAATCGCATTAAATTACGCGAGAAAAACCGCACCATGGGGTCGATTTTGCGAGGATCCAGAAAGATGCCGAACAGGATGAGAAGTGAAACTACCAGGCCAAAATAAATCCCGCAGACAAGCCACAACACTATGCTGCGAATCCCCAACCAGACATTTCTCATGCCAGGACATCCAGCGCGCCCGGCATCACCTCAAGCAACTGTGGCTGCAAAGAAAACACTTCGCCATCCACCATTACGTCAACGGGTCCTTCCAGTCGGAATTCGATCCGCGTGGCGCCGTGACGCGATGCGAGGGGATGATTTAAATGTGTGCCATCAAACAGCCGGGGAAAATTGCGCAGCAATCCGAGTCGCCCGATGGGTCCCCAGCGCACATATTCGATTAAACCGCTGTCGGGCTCAGCCTTGGGAGCGATCATCATCTTCCCGCCGGTGAATTTGCTGTTATTGAATGTCAGGAACAGGCATCGGTCGCCCTCGAAATCCGTGGCATCGTCCACGCGCAAAGGAAAGGCTCGCCGCCGTAGCGTCAGCAGACAACCCAGTACGGCCACAATGTATCCTGCTTCGCCCATCCTCTTGAATCTCCGGTTCGCGAGAGCGGTAACATTTGCAGTGAAGCCGACGCTCAGTAGATTGATGTAGTACAACACGCCCGTGGTGTGCGTTAGGCGGATGACGTCCACCGTTCGCCTTCGACCCTTGAGGATCGCATCGGTCGCGTGCTCCAAACCTTTCTTGCTGAAATCGCGCAAGAACGAATTGCCAGTGCCGAGGGGAAGAAATCCGAGCGCCACGCGCTCACCTTCGATTGCTTGAGGGAAAAGGCCGTTCACAATTTCAAAGGATGTACCGTCGCCGCCCACCGCGACAAAGTGGCGATAACCTTTTGCGTACCCTTCGCGCGCGAGCCGCGTCGCATCCTCCGGCCCGGAGGTGTACACCTCTTCTATATTCACACCGGCCTTTCGCAGATTTTCAAGCGCGGCTTCGGCAAGTTTCCCCGCGCGGCCACCGCCCGCCGCGCGATTCACTATCGCCAACATCGAGTTCTTCATAGAGGATGCACCGCTTCGGCGCGGTCGAGCGCGCTGCGAATTTGTTGCGCCAGATCAACGCGCTTCACCTTCATTGATGCAGTCAGTGGAAAGTCCTTATCCCAGACGATATATCCGCTGATGCGCTTGTAATTCAACAGCTTCTGGTTGCGTAACGCCAGCTCAGTAAGAATGGCACCGTCCACTGCGCGATTTGGCTCTGGATGCATCACGATCACAAGCTGTTCGCCCACCATTGACCGTTCCGGCCAAATGTAATTCGCCGCAAACACGCAGAACTCCATGACCGGCAGCCCTTCAAAGACCGTTTCGATATCTTCCGGATAAATATTCTTCCCCTCGGCGGTGACGATCATGTTTTTCTTGCGGCCAAAAAGCTGTAAATGTCCGGTTTCCAGGATTCGTCCCAGGTCGCCGGTGATCAGCCACCCATCCACGATCGTTTCTTGAGTCAGTTCCGGGTCATCGAGATACTGCGACATCAAGGTTTTACTGCGCACGGCCACTTCTCCGATGCCGTCCGCTCCCGGATTGGCGATGCGCACTTCCATTCCGGGCAGCGGACGCCCCACGGTATCCGGATGAAAGGGTGAAAAATCATTCAGGGTCACAGCAGTCCCAGCCTCGGTGAGGCCGTAACCGTTCGCGACCGGAATACCGAGATCGTAGAAGAATTGCAGCGTCGCGGGCTCCGTAAACGCCCCGCCAACAAAGAGCGCCTTCAACTCGCCGCCAAAAGCTTTGTGCACCTGGCCCAGCAGCATACGGCTGAGCCATATTTTCGGCCGGCGTTTGGTAAACGCCCGGTTCATGTTCAGCAGCGCATCAAACGCTGTTCGCTTTCCCTTCGACAACGCGTCGAATCGCGCCTGCAACCCTTTTTGGAGGTTCTTCAACACCAGCGGCACCAGCGCCATGTAAGTAATTTTGTAACGCGGAAATGCCTCGCGCACATATTCCGGCCGCAGAGTCCGCAGGTGCACCACGGTCGCTCCACAAATAAACGGCCCGATAAATCCCACCATGAAATCAATAGCGTGGTTTGTCGGCAGAATACTCAAGTAGCGGACGCCAGGCCAGAATGGATAGAGCGCGGTGAGCGCAACACATTGCTCCAGATAATTTCCGTGCGTGAGCACGCAGCCCTTTGGCCGCCCGCCCGTCCCGGAGGAATATACAATGCACGCCCAGTCGTCGCGCTTTCGTCCCATGAATTCCGGCGCACGAGTCGCGGACGCGCGGAAATCATCCCAGCGCATCGCGCCGCCAAGGTCCGCGCCCGCAGGTGCCTCTGTTACTAAAATTGTCTTCACGCCGGGCGATTGCACCCCTCCAACCCCCATAATCGCTCGCCAGATCGGATATTCCACGATCAAAACTCGCGCGTGAGAATGTGCCAGCAGTGCCATCTGCTCCGCCGGTGTCAACTTGTAATCGAGCGGCACCAGGACTCCGCCGCAATAGAAAATCGCGTACGCCGAAATGAGCCACTTCGACTGATTGGTCATAATGATCGCTGCGCGATCGCCTGACTTGAATCCGTCGGCCTGCAACGCCGCAGCCAGAGGTTCTGCCGCCTCCGCAAATTGCTTGTAAGTAAGCCGCTCCTTCTCTCGCTCCCGGTCTGCCTCGATCAAGCACACCTCGCCCGGCCAACGGGCAAGCGCATCACGCAGCGCCGCGCCCAACGAATCGTATTTGCTTAAATCAAGCATTCAGTTTCATGCGGACATATCCCCGCACATGGAGGCCAAGAATATCAGGATTTCAGGGGATAAACGTCAGGATGGCATCTCTCAATCGACGGTCGAGTTCTCCATAATCTGTCCGTGTTGCTTACTGCAGCCGCGCCTGGATTCGCCCGGCCAGCGTGCGGAAATCGCTTACCCCCTGCATTTCGTAGTCGGGTAATTCGATCCCGAAATGATGCTCGAGCCGCGTCAGCATCTCCAGCGCTTGCAGGCTGTCGATGCCCAGCTTCTTGAAGAAATCATCCGTAGGCGCAAGCGACTCCCGCTTCACTTTGAAGTGCTTCGCCGCCAGGTCCAGGACTTCGTCCGTTGTCTGCTCAATCGTTTTCATTTTTCACGCTGCTCGCGTTTCCCGTCTTGGTTGGATACGTTTCAATGTTCGGGAAAGTTTCTGTCGCGCCGACTTTACTTCGTACGCGGACTGTAGGTTCATCCAAAACTGTTCACTCGTACCGAACAATTTCGCAAGCCGAACTGCGGTATCCGCTGTAATGCCCCGTTTCTCGAGCACAATATCATTCATCCGGGGCGCGGGGACATGGAGCTGCTTCGCCAGTTCGTATACAGACAAACCCATGGGCTTCAGGAATTCTTCTCGCAAGATCTCACCAGGATGAATATTCCATTGAGGCCCTGCCGAACGCACTTTCCCCATTTATTTCTCCTCACTCAAGCAATCAGCCAAATAACCTAATGATAGTTTGTAATTTCAACCTCATAAGCGTTGCCGTCGTTCCAAATGAAACACACGCGATACTGATCGTTAATTCTGATTGAATGCTGCCCGGTTCTACCACCCTTCAAGACTTCGAGATGATTTCCAGGCGGCACCCGCGAGTCTTCGAGTCGCCCGGCTGAATCCAGCATTTGCAGCTTTCTCAAGGAAGCTCGCCGAAGGTGGGGTGGAGATCTACGCCGGGAAGTTCCGGTCAGCCACAAGCGCTCCGCTTCAGAATCGCGAAAGCTGCGAATCACTTACCTAGTGTAACAGATACCGTTCATAACGGGAAGCGTTATTAATTCACGGCAAATACGGCAGTGCATCTGTGCTCTCCGCAAACCTGCGCAGCCCCTCCATCACCGCGGGCTTCGTGGACAATTCACAAAATAGATCAATTTCGCGGCGCAACTCCTCAAATGGAATTGGCTTCAGGAACCGCTTCGCGGCGGCGCTTGTGGTCCGATCGAACTTGATTACCTGCTCAGCTGTCGCTCGCGCCAGCCGCAGGGCCTCACCTTCGGCCGCAAGCTGGCTCACCAGTCCAACTCCCGATGCCTTCTGCGCATTGATGCTGCGCCCTGTGAGCAACAGGTCGCGAACGACCGCGTTGCCCAGGTCGCGCCGCAGCCTCGGAATACCTCCAAATCCTGGAATCAGTCCCAGCCGCAACTCAGGGAAACAGAATCGCGCCATTTTGTCGGCAATAATCAGGTCACAGGTCAGGGCCAACTCGAACCCGCCGCCAAAACAGACGCCATGCACCGCCGCAATCGTCGTTAGTGGCGTGTCATCCAACGCGTTCAACACCGCGTGGATGCGATGCAAAAATTCGCGGATGCCGGCCACTCGCGCCGCGGCATCCAAGGGGAGTGCGCCCCGGTAGAGTTCCCGCAGATCCGCCCCAGCGGAAAAAATTGCAGGCAAGGAGCTATGAATAATCAGCGCAGACGCTTCACGCGAAAATGTATCCAGCTCATTTGTAAATTGTTCCAGCTCCGCCAGCATCTCCAGGCCAATTTCATTTCCCGGAGTGCGGTGCAACTCTAACTCGACCACCGATTCCTGAAGTGACCATGAAATTGTTTTTCCAGTGAAAGAGTTCATGCGCTTTTCTCTCGATATAACGCATCGATCTGTGCAGCGAACCGTGCGGAGATTTTGTCGCGCCGCAATTTGCCATTTGCGGTCAGCATCCCGCTCTCCATAGTGAACCCTTCGCGCTCCACATGGAAGCCGTGGATGCGTTTATAGTGGGGTGCTTGCGCATTCAGCGATTCCAGCGCCGCGCCAACGCGTTCCCGCGGAACCTCGCCGGTAATAATCGCGGTCAAGTAGCTTCGCCCGTGCCCCACCAGAACGACTTGTTGCGCGCCGCGTAGCTCACCCAGTAATTGTTCCTCAATCGGTTCCGGTGCCACGTTGTGCCCCGAGCTTAATACCAGCAGGTTCTTTATCCGTCCGATGATGCGCCAATTTCTATTGGCGTTCACCTCGCCCTGGTCGCCCGAGTGAAACCATCCATCGCGCAATACCTTCGCGGTTTCTTCTGGACGTTTCCAGTACCCGGGAAAAATATTCGGCCCGCGAACCAATATTTCCTGATCGACGCCAAGTTTCATTTCAATACCCGGGATCGCCGGGCCCACCCACCCAGGTTCCACGCGCGCCGGATCGTCCATCGTGCAAATCGCCGTCGTCTCCGTCAACCCATATACCTGCAATACCGGAATGCCAATCATCATGAAAAAGAGCTGTGTATCCCGCGAAAGAGGCGCCGAGCCGCAAATCAGTGCTTTCAGATTTGCGCCAATCCGTTTCCGGATCGTCGGGAAAATTGCCGTGCGCGCGATTGCCAGCCAGATTCCCCCTCCTCCGGTTGCGCCGGTCTGCACTTCGCTGTGCCGTGCAAACCACGCCGCTCTTGCGCGATTGAAGATGTTCGCAATAATCCCGCCGCCCTTGGAAATATTCTCTTCGATCCCGCGCCTCACCCGCTCCAGCAGCAGCGGCACATTCATAAAATAATGCGGCGCCGCGACCTGCATCTCTTTTTGTAGCCGCGTCAGGTCCATCGAAAGCGTCATCACGCTGTTCCGCGAAAGGCCTGCCAGAAGCATCATCCACGAGCCAGCAAAATTGAACGGTGGATAGTGAAACACTCTTTCGACGCCGCTATACCCGCTCATCAACTGGTCCAGCCTCGCCGCGATCCGTTCCTGCATGAACGTGATGTTGCCTAAAGTCAGCACAACTCCCTTTGGCTCGCCCGATGTCCCCGAAGTGTAGATAATCGTCACACAGTCGGAATCCGCCATCGCTACCGGCGGACTCGCCTTGACCCCGTTGGGAGTTTTTCCATCACTTGCACCAAACACTTCGTCATACGTCGCAATCCGTGATCCCGCCGGCAACTCCTCCCGAATCGCGTTTGCGCCCGCCGCATCACCAACGCACACCAGCCGCGCCTCCGCGTCGCGCGCCATGGCCGCGAGCTCTTTCGGTGTTTGCCGCGTGTTCAGCGGCACCGCAATAATCCCCTCAGCAATTAAGCCCAAATCCAGCGCTGCCCAGCGAATGCTGTTTGGCGCCAGTAATGCGCACCGGTCGCCCTTCTTCAATCCAGCCCCGCGCACAAACTCTCGCGTCGTCTCAATTTTCGAGCGCAGTTCGCTGCCCGTAGCAGCCACGAGCCCGCTCTCTCGCGCTTCCTGCAGCACAGCCCGGCTCGCGGCTTTGTCAAGGTTGCTGAAAATGTTTTCGAGGAAATTCATGTGCGAAGGTAATTTCTACCCGTGGTCCAATTGCGCGATCACCGTCACGCACTGGCTTGCTGCGAACTGCTTGATGATGTCGTACTCCCGGCTAACTCTTCCGTCCCGTCGTATCTTTCCGCCAGCCCTCGAAGCAAAGGGTTCAGCGGGGGGAGATATTCTTCCCATGAATGAATCCCTGTCCGTACAGGAAATTCCGGATAGACCGTGCTTGTCCTCTGCTCGAAATAAACTCCCATGCGCGCCATCAGCTTCAGATTACGCATCACGTTGCGCCCGATTCCGTCGCGGATTTCATCCGCGTCTCGCAGCAACGTCTCCATTGCCACCACAAGTTTCTCTTCGAGCTGCGGATCGTCTACCGTGAACAGCAGATGCGTGTGGCCGCGCTCGATCATATTGTTTCGGATGCGTTCGTCCATCGTCACTCCCGCCGAAGGCACCAGCGCTGGCATGCAGGTCACGATCCCGTGATAGCGCGAAGAAACCATTAAGTCCGCGCAGCGCAGCAAGCTCACGATCGTGTAGATATCCAGCTGATCGCTCGTAAACACCGGCGCGCCGCCGATTTTCGCCGCAATTTTCTGACAGGCATCCGCGTCCAGCCGTTCGGTGCCCACCAGCACGGGGAACACCTTGTGTTTTTTCCGAAACGCGTTCACCGCTCCCGCGAACGCGCCAATATACTTCGCATACTTCGCGTCCACTTCCGGCCCGGCATTGTGGAAATAAGGTCCTCGATAATGGCTGTCCTTGTATGCCCCAACCGTTTTCCGTGCCACGAGCTTCATCAGGGAAGCTTTCACCGGCCAGAAGAATGGATTGATGGGGCACACGATTAAGACGGGTGCGACGCCATCCCACCCGGTATCGGTAAGAAGTTTTCTGCCCACTTCCGGCAGGTGTGGAGTAAACGTCCATGCTGTGTCTGTGCCCAATTCAGTGGGTACATCCAGCGCGCTCAGCCTAGCCTGTGACTCCACGTTGCGCGTCATCACCAGCGATGTCCCGCAGTAGCGCCGCGTCATATCCTGCAGAATCTGGTCCATCTTGTCCGCGTCACCGCCGTACCCAATCGAAAGTTTGTTCTCCGCCGCGGCGATTCCCAGCGAGCCAATCATCATCGTCGTCAACGCATTGGCGAATTTACTCTTGAACATGGATCCTTCGCAGGCCACGACGCCGTGATGCCCCCGCGCTTCGCGATATATAAACGGTGGAAACGCGTCGGGCAGCCTGATTTGCGTCGCATCACCAAAGCAGTTTCGCGTGCGCTCCGGTGCAAAGGACATCACGGTCGCTCGCACGCGCTCTTCGCCCAGCACCTGCCGAACCTGGCGAAGCATTTCGTTCACCCGGACGTCGGACCCCATGTTTCCGCCGCCCATATATCCCGCGAACAACAGTTTTAGCGGCTCGCCCGGCTTCCATTTCACTCCGCCGCCCAGCATCCAGCGCAGCTTCGTCCACTCAATCAGCGCGCTGACCCAGGTTTCCAGCAAGAAGTCGGTCATCGCGCCCCTCCTTGTGCACGCGCTTCCGGCGCCGCAACCCCCGCGGGCCATTCCTGGTACGGATATTTGAATTTATTTTCCCGGCTGAACTTTAGCAGCGGCACACAGTATTTTGAAAACGGCTCCGGCACTCTGCCCATTTCACTCACAACGCGCGAATTCTCAAAGACAGTGTTCCAGTAAATGTACGGAAGAAAAACTTTCAGCAGCGAAGCGTTGCGCCCAATGTTTCCTTTTCGATTCGCCAGGGAATTTACCGTGGCGCTAAACGTTCCGGCCAGGCGCGGAGAATATACTGGTTTTCTCTTCCCCGTGGCTGCCGCGAGAGCATTGGTAATTTGTCTGCACGTTTCCGATCCCGTGCCCGATGAAAGGTGGTACGTGTCGTGCTTGGGCTTATCTTTTTGGTGCAGCATCGCAATCGCCTTGGCCACGTAGTCCACGGGCACGATATCAATCCTGTCGGCCGGACGAAGTGGAAGGACCGGCAGCCCCGCCAGAAAAACAAACGCGCGCACCATATCAAATTGAGTTGTCGCACCGTACCGCGTATCCCCCAGCACGATGCTTGGCCGGAAAATTGTCTTCGACACATCTGGCAGCAACTCGCGGGCCATATGCTCGCAGAATTTTTTCGTCCGCGCGTAGGGATCGTAATCCGAGCGCGCCCAATCAATGGACCCATCCTCGGTGACCACTTCATTCTCACGCTTCCCCGCCACTGCCACCGTGCTCACAAAACTGAACCGGCGCACCCCATTCGCCGCCCGCGCCCGCCGCGCAAGCTGGATCACTTCCAGGGTTCCTCGCAGGTTGACGTTCAAGCAGCTTTTCTCGGATTTCCGGTTCAGCGACGCCGCGCAGTGAATCAGTGAATTTGTACTGCCCACTAGGCGCTCATAATCACCCGAGTCCAGCCCGAAGTGCCCATCGGTCAAGTCGCCGCGAAAAACCGTGATCCGCGTCCCTAGAAATTCTCGGAATCGTGGAAAATCCATGTGCAATTGCAGGGCCTGCCACAAGCGCGCGTCCGCCTCACGCGAATCTTTCGCTCGCACCAGGAGGTTGATTTTGTCGGGATGCCCCGCGAGCAACTCGGAGAGGATATGCGCGCCGATGTACCCTGTTGAACCGGTCAGGAAAATTGCCATGGTGTCAGACTTGCGGCGCGGGTTCCGCGGTTGTTTCAGCCGAGGCGCCCTTCGCCGCAGACCCGTTGATTTGCACCGAGCGTTTCGGCTGCGCCTCGACTGCACGTCCTTCAATCAGTGGATAGCACCACTTCCGCAGCGCGGGAATGTGGACGTTGATCCAGTAATCCCACCAGTCCACCACGGTCGGATCGAATCCAAACGCCGCGCGCTCTTCCTTCGGCAGAGCTTCAGAGAGCAATTGCACATTGTCTGCCTCAAACACCTGCTCGTTGTGCAGGATAAATGGCTCGTAAAGTTCAATCAGTTTTTCGGTGCGCACCAGGTCGCGCTCCTGTCTCACCATCGGCTGCTTGAACTGAAGCAATGCCGCCACGCGGTTGATGCGCGACACCACCGCCTTCTGCGCCGGCACACTCATTTTCTGGTAGCGGTTTTTTGAAACGGGAATGGCATCGAATCGCAGCCGCAACCAGTGTTCCAGCCCTTGCTGCGCCCGGTAATGTTTCCGGTGTGCCAGCCCGGTCAGCTCAATCGAGCGACCCATGTTGCACGGGTTCGTCGCGGAGGTCGCCAGTTGATAGACCCGCGCGTGCCTTCGCTGGACCAGCGCCGCGGCAACCAGCGTCATCCCGCGGCAAACCATGTCCACGGGAATCACATCCAGGCATTTGCGGGCATTCGTCGGCAACTGTCGGAAGTATGTCCCCAACAAATAGGAAAGCGGCGCCGAGGTATTGATTCCTTCATTCCATCCGGGGAATGGAAAATCCGTGGAGGTCTCCACGATCGAGGGCCGCACAAGCGCGATTGGCAATCCCGCGCCGCGCGTCACCAGCATGGATTCCGCCATGCTCTTCGTGAGCGTGTATGTATTCGGCCAGCCCAGCCTCTGCGCGCGCTTCATTCCCACGCGCGTCAACCGGTTGCGTATCCATCGTTGACGGTTGCGCCGGAGAACGCTATCCACTTCATGCGCGGGAAACTTGGAAGGATCCGTGCGCCGCCCCAGCGCCTGTCTCCGCAGCGCCGCGGTCATCTCCGCCCCTTCCGCGCGTTCCTCGACGTTGTGAATCGTCTCTTCCAGCGACTTCCATTCGTGCTCAGCGTCGAAATCCTCCACGCCCGCCGGCGAGTAATTCGCTCGCACCTCCTCCCGTACGCGACCATCCTTCTTGCCCACAACGTAACAGGTCGAAAGGTGCAGCAACGCGGCGTGATCGCTGGAGCGGATGAATTCCAGCAGGTGCATAGGTCCTGCCACGTTTCCCGAAAGCGCCTCGCGCAAATCCGGATTGAAATCCGTCAACCCAGAGCTATTGATCACCAAATCCAGCCGCCCGGCCAGCCGCCGCCGAACGTCTGGGTCCATACCCAGGTCGGCCCGGCTCAGATCGCCTTCAATTACCTCCACGCGCTGTTCCAAAAATCTGCCAAGTGCCTCACCATGCCGCGCGTTCAGTGGGTCAAACACCGGAGACTCTTGCACTATTTTTTCAAATCGCCGCGCGGATGGAGTCGTCCGCTGCCTTCGGATCAACAGGTAAACTCTGCCGATATCCGGCACTTCCGCCAGAATCTGCGCCAGCCACACCTTGCCTATAAATCCTGTTACGCCAACCAGCATCACGTGTTTGCCGCGAAGTGATTCACGTACCGAAAGCGGTTTCACTGGTCCCTTGCTGTCCGTCAGCACCAGCGGATGCAGCCCCCCCAGGTGCGGCCGCGCGGCAGGCTCCGCGACCCCCGCAATCTTTTCAATCACAACATTTCCTTCGGCGGGCAAATGCAGCTCACGCGCGATTTTTCCCGGCGGAATTCGCCCGTCCGGCGCTCCGCCCACAATCGCGGCAAGCATCCCACGGGGGGGCACAACTGGGGAAAGCAGCCTGCCCGTCGCCACGCCATCCCGGAAGTCGAGCCGGTTCGCAATCACCCGTTCCACGCCCAGGAATTGCGCCAGCGGACGGATCACTTGGTCCAGCCCCTGACTGACCAGAACGATGCGGTCGCCAGCCGCCAGCCGTTCCTTCAATTTCTCCACGCCTGCTGGCTTGAGCTGCGGCCTCAAAACGTAGTTGAAATACTCCTCGCCCAGCAAATCCAGCCGGTCGCGAGTGATGCGCCGAAGCAGCATGTGCAGCAGCCGGGTGGCACCCCTCTTGTTAATCAGGTAGAGCACCGGCCGCGCCAGAGTTAAAGCCAGCATCCCGCCGCGCCGCGCCCATCTTTCCGCGAAGCTCTGCGCATTCCAGGTAAAGAATGCCACCGGCCGCACTGCGGACATATCCACCAGGCTGCCTTCCACCCGCCAAAAGACGGTGGGGCCTGTGGCAGCCCTTGCCTCGATTTCAGGCAATCGGCGCGGATCGGGTTGGAGTGCTGTGGCGGTCAAGATGGCGTGCTCACGTCGCTCTGCTCATGAATACTCAGTAACTGGCCTGTTTTCAGGCGTGCGGGCGCACCAAGCCAGGGAGAATCCTAGAAATTAGCACTGTCTGAGGCAGCGGGCAAGTTCCATGTCCCTCTGGGAAAGCCTCCGAACGGTGGTTCGTTAGTCCCAGGGGCCGCCGTTGCACACACAGGATCCACACATCGCCTTGAATCAAAAACGGCTTAAGTCCAGCAGGGGAGCTACTTCAGCATAGCGTATTCGGCCTCGGCCTGCTTCAAAATGGCATTATCCGAGCCTACATCCTTCCAAAAGGCGTAGAAATCACTGTAGGTCGCGCTAAGATCTAAATCACCGCGGTCAGTGCCGCCTCTATCCCGCTCCCCAAGTTTCCACCCAATCCAACCTGACCAACCCACCCCTTTTTCAGTCTAAGCAATAGCTGCGGAACTGACATTAGCTCCATATCGTTATCGCGGGGCCTGGGATGAATAATTTATTCAGCAATCTTCGCTACGCCATTCGCCAATTCCGTCTGTCTCCCATCTTCACCGCATCGGCCATTCTCACGCTGGCCTTGGGAATCGGCGGCACCACCGCAATATTCACCCTGATCCACGCGGTCATGATCCGCTCGCTGCCCGTTTTTGATCCCGCCACGCTTTACCGCGTTGGCGAAGGCGACGATTGCTGCGTCGAAAGTGGCACGCAGGACACCTGGGGAATGTTTTCCTATCCTCTATACGAACGCCTCAAGGCGAACTTGCCGGAGTTTGAACAGGTGGCCGCATTCCAGGCCGGCGGCGCGCGCCTGAGTGTCCGCCGCGAAGGTGTGGATTCCGCCCCCAGGCCCATGCGCTCCGAATTTGTTACCGGCACTTATTTCGCCACCCTCGGAGTTAATTCCTTTGGCGGTCGCGTGTTTACTCCGGATGACGACACGCCCGCTTCCGCGCCGGTTGCCGTGCTCAGCCATCACGCCTGGCAAACCACGTATGGTTCGGATCCTTCGGTCGTGGGTTCCACATTCGCTCTGGAGGGACATCCCTTCACCATCATCGGAGTCGCGCCCGCCGGCTTCTTCGGCGAAACTCTTCGCAGCGACCCTCCTGATCTTTGGATTCCCTTGCACCAGGAAGTTTTGATTGATGGTGAGAGCGCCCGGCTCTATCAATCCCCTCCCGCTTGGTTGCGCATGATCGGCCGCTTGCGTCCGGGAAATTCCACCGCCGGAATGTCCGCGCGACTCACCGCATTGCTGCGAGTGTGGCTGCAAAATGATTCCGGGTATCCCTCCAACTGGATGCCGGACGTTATCCGCAGTCTCCCCAAGCAATTCATCACTGTGATTCCAGCGGGCGCCGGTGTCACCGTGATGAAAGAAGAATACAGCCGCAGTCTGCAAATTCTGCTTGCCGTTTGTGGCCTGGTGCTTCTGATCGCCTGCGCCAATGTTGCGAACTTGTTGTTGGCTCGCGCCGTGGCGCGCCGCGGACAAACCGCCGTCAGGCTCGCCATCGGCGCCACGCGTCGCCAGATTATTGTGCAGGCTCTCACCGAAAGCATCCTGCTCGCAATCTTCGGCGGTATCGCTGGACTCCTGGTCGCCATGGCCGCCGCGCGCCTTCTGCTTTCGCTGGCCTTTCAGAGTTCGCATTTCCTTCCCATTAGCACCGCTCCCTCGCTTGAAGTATTGTTGTTCGCCTTCGGATTGGCGCTGCTCACCGGAATTATTTTTGGCGCGGCGCCCGCTTGGTTTGCTACGCGCACCGATCCTGCCGAAGCATTGCGAGGATCAGGCCGCAGCACGCGCGGGCAATCCTCTTTCGCCCGAAAGGCCCTGCTCATCGTGCAGGCCACCGTCTCGATTGTCCTGGTCGCCGGTGCAACCATGCTTGCCAGGAGCCTCAACAATCTCGAAGGCATGAATTTTGGATATCAAATCCAGGGCCGCGTGCTGGTCTCACTGCACAATCCGCATTCGGACCGCACACCTCCCCAGTTGAACGCTCTCTATCGCCAGATTGAGGAGCGCCTCAATCGCTTGCCCGGCGTGACCGGTTCTGGCATGGCGCTGTATAACCCGCTCACCGACAATTGGGGGGAGATGATCCTGGTCGCCGGCCATCCTCCAGCCCAAACAGGCGAGGACACCGGCGCGTCGTGGGACCGCGTCAGCACCAACTATCTGCAAGGCCTCGGCATGCCCATTCTTCGCGGACGCAATTTCACCGATGCCGACAACGAAAAATCTGCGCCCGTGGCCATCGTCAACGAAGCTTTCGTGAAGCGCTTTTTCAAGTCCGGCGAAGACCCCATCGATCAGCACTTTGGGATGGACCTTCCCGAAAATGCGGGAACCTACCGCATCATTGGCGTTATTCGCGATGCAAAATTTGCATCCTGGGCTCTGCGCAGGCGGCCCCTCCCAACTTTCTTCGTACCGCTCGCTCAAAACATCGAGTACAAAACTGAATTGATGCAAAAGCTGGAGGTGAGCTCCCATGTCATCAGCGGAATCGTCCTGGTGACCAACTCTTCTCCCGGAGCGCTCGAGCCGCTCATCGTCAACATGATGTCGGAACTGGATCCCAATATCACCGTCAATAGCGTCCGGACCCTGCAAACGCAGGTCGATCTTTCCTTCGACCAGGAGCGCGCCGTGGCCGGCCTCGCCGGCCTGTTCGGAATTGTCGCGTTGATCCTGGCAGCCGTCGGATTGTACGGCGTCACCGCGTACACCGTCGCCCAGCGCACCAACGAAATCGGCATCCGCATGGCCCTCGGCGCGAACCGCGCCAACGTAGTCCAGCTCGTCCTGCGAGGCGCATTTAAGCGCGTGCTCATCGGATTAATTTTGGGCTTGCCGCTGGCCGTCGCCGCTGGCCGCCTAATCTCCTCCGAGCTGTACGGTGTCTCCTCCTGGGATCCCTTTGCGCTTGGGATCGCGGCAAGCGCCCTGGCACTCTGTTCGTTCTTTGCGGCCATAATTCCCGCCGGTCGCGCGGCATCCATTTCGCCAATCATCGCCCTGCGAATGGAATAGGAACTGGTTTTTGGGGATTTATCCACCGGCGCCCGCATGCTTGCGCTACACGCGCTCCTCTCCATTTCTCCCGGAACATACTTCGCGCGCCTGCGTATCTATCTATAGACAGATGGAGCGCATTTGACGTTTCTGGGGTGTTCGATGCGTTTGGAGGTTTGACCCATGGGATCTTTCGGAACGCAACTCAAGCAGGTATTGAGAAGGCTCCTCCGGGCGCCAATGTTCACGGCCATGACGCTATTCACCCTGATTGCGGCGGTAGGGGCGAACTCGGTGGTGTTCAGCGTTCTAAATGGCGTCCTGTTGAAACCCCTGCCTTATCCACACCCCGAGGAATTGGTCGGAGTGTGGCTCACGGTTCCAGGTGTAAACATCAAGGAACTCGTTCTGTCGCCTTCGACATATTTTGTGGTCCGGGATCAGGGCCGCACTTTTCAGGATATTGGGCTTTTCTCCACGGATTCAGATAGTGTCACCGGCGTCGGTCAGCCGGAGCAGGTGCGCACCCTGGATGTGACCGACGGCACCCTTCCAATCCTCGGAATCGCCCCAGCCCTAGGCCGCTCGATAAGCCGCGAGGACGATTCACCCTCCTCGCCGGAAACTGTGATGCTGTCATTCGGTTATTGGCAAAGCAAGTTCGGCGGCGTCAACTCCGTTCTGGGGAAGACGATTATCGTCGATGGCCGTCCGCGAATTATTGTCGGAGTGTTGCCGCGCGATTTTCATTTCCTGGATCAGACCGATCCGGCATTAATCCTCCCTTTGAGATTCGATCGCAGCAAGCTGTTCCTCGGCAATTTCAGCTTCCAGGCCATCGCCAGGCTGCGGCCGGGCGTAACCATTTCCCAGGCGAGTTCGGACATCGCCCGATTGCTTCCCATCGTCAATCGCAGTTTTCCAGCGCCGGAGGGCTTCAGCATAAAATTGTTTGAACAGGCGCACATCGCGCCCAATTTGCGGCCTCTGAAGCAGGACGTGGTGGGAGATATTGGCAGCGTGCTGTGGGTGCTGATGGGATCCATTGGCGTTGTGCTGCTGATTGCCTGCGCCAATGTGGCTAATCTGATCCTGGTGAGAGTGGAAGGACGCCGGCAGGAACTGGCCATTCGCTCCGCACTTGGCGCGGGCCGCGGGCGAATTGCTTTTGAGTTGTTATTCGAGAGCGTTATTTTGGGATTACTGGGCTGCGTGCTGGGATTGGCGGTTGCCTGGGGCACGTTGCGTGTGCTGGTGGCCCTGGCGCCGGCCGGTTTGCCCAGAATCCACGAAATCGGAATCGATGGGCGAGTTGTCCTCTTCACATTCCTCCTGGCGGTTCTCGCCAGCTTGCTCTTTGGCTCCATCCCTATTTTCAAGTATGCGGGAGTTCACCTGAACACTGGACTCCGTGAAGGCGCGCGAGGTCTCAGCCAGAGCCGGGACCAGCACCGCGCGCGAAGCGTTTTGGTGGTGGTGCAAGTGGGGCTGGCAGTCGTCTTGCTGATCTGCTCGGGATTAATGATTCGCACATTCCGTCAGCTGATGCGCGTGGATCCGGGATTCGGCGGCCCGAGTCAGGTGCAAACCTTCCGCATTTACATTCCCGAAGCCGAGGTCAAGGATCCCGTAAAGGTAGCTCGCATGTCGGAAGAGATTCTGCGCCGGCTGGCCGCAATTTCTGGAGTTTCCTCGGTCGGTATTTCCACAAAAATCCCCATGGATATGAACGGAAGCTTCGATCCCGTATTCGCCGAGGACCACGACTACAAAGAGGGCGAGCTTCCTCCGGTTCGACGGTTCAAATTCATGTCGCCAGGGTTCCTGCTGACCTTGGGAACGCCGCTCATTGCCGGACGCGATCTCACTTGGCAGGACATCTACCAGACACTTCCGGTTGCGCTGGTGTCGGAAAACTTCGCGCGCGAGTATTGGCACGATCCCGCGAATGCCCTCGGGAAGAGGATTCGTGTGTCCTCCACGGACGATTGGCGGCAGGTTGTTGGAGTGGTGGGAAACGTTTATGACGACGGAGTAAGCACGGAACCGCCGTCGTCCGTCTACTGGCCGCTTGTGACCAGTCACTTTGAGAGCGATGCCTTGCACGCTCAGCGCGACCTCGGATATGCCATTCGCAGCCCGCGCGCCGGTACGGAAAGCTTTCTGCAGGAAGTGCGGCAGGCGGTGTGGTCCCTGGATCCGAATCTTCCACTCGCCGATGTCCATCCGCTGGATTATTTCTACAACCGGTCTATGGCTCGCACCTCGTTCACCTTGATCATGCTTGGCGTCGCGGGCGCGATGGCCCTGTTGCTCGGGGTGGTCGGGATTTACGGCGTGATCGCCTATTCCGTTTCCCAGCGCACGCGGGAGATCGGCATTCGCATGGCTCTCGGTGCGCAGCCGCAATCCGTTACGCGCATGTTTGTGCGTCACGGAGTATTGCTGGCCGGTATCGGTGTGGTGTTCGGCCTCGGTGCCGCATTCGCCACCATGCGCCTGATGTCATCCTTGCTCTTCAGAGTCAGTCCAACCGACCCCACCACCTATGTCGCGGTGTCGCTTGGCCTGATCGCCACTGCCATGCTCGCGTGTTACCTGCCTTCTCGCCGCGCTGCTGCTGTGGATCCGGTCGAGGCGCTGCGCGCCGAATAACTGATCTTTCGCTGCGGCGGACTGTTTTTCGCCCACGGGCATCCGGCGCTTAGGGTCGCAGAGACGGCGGCCTATTCGTGCCGCAACGCCACCATCGGATCCACGCACATGGCACGCCGCGCTGGAAGGTAGCTCGCCAGCAACAGCGCTGCGAACAATACTCCTCCGGCACCCACCAGCGACAGCGGATCATAAATGCTCACGCCATAAAGCATCCCAGTATGTTCGTGCGGTACAAGATACAGCGCGTGCCGCAGTAGCCGTCCCAACGCCAGCGAAGTGGCCACGCCCAATGCCAGCCCCACGGCCCCTGTCAGCAAGGACTGACCGATCGTATGTGCCAGCAATTTCCGTGGACTGGCACCCAGCGCCAGCCGGATACCGAATTCCTGTGTGCGTTGCTCCACGAAATACGAAACAGTGCCGAAAATCCCGATGGCCACCAGGAGGACGGCCACTCCCGCCAGCCCTGCCACCAAAACTAAATTAAATCGCGCCCCGCTCACCGATTCATCGATGCGGTCGTCCATGGTCTGCATGTCATAGACCGGTTGGTCTTTGTCAATATTGTAAGCGGCCGCGCGAATGGCGTCGCTGAGCGTTCCGCGCGGCACATCGGAATACAACAGCGCGTACGCCGAAGGCGCAACTTTTTGCGCAAAGGGAACGTACAAGTCTACAAAGGGCACTTCATTGGCGTTAAATTCCTGCGCGTTTTCCACCACTCCTATGATTTGCACGGGAGGCTCCGCAGGCACTCCGCGTTCCGGCGCCGCGACATACTCCAGTACCTTTCCCAGCGGATCTTCCGTGCCGAATAATTCTTTTGCCGCGTTCCGGTTGATGATGGCCACGCGCGCTGATCCAGCGTCGTCGTGCGGATTGAAGGCGCGCCCGGCGAGCAAGTGCATCCCTAGCGCCTGAAAATAATTCGGCGCCACCGCGAAGACATCCACGGACAGTCCGTACTTGCTCACCGGGGGCCGCCCGGCGACGTTCACATTCCCCCACAAATCGGTTCCGGCGAGAGGCAGCCCACTGCCGAGCGTTACTTCGTGAACACCCGGAAGTGAATCCAATTTGTCCGTCAGCTGCCTGAAATATCGCTGTATCTGCTCCGGCTTGGAATAATCATTTCCGCGCAACGCCACGCGGAAAGTCAGCGCGCCAGGCGCCTCAAATCCGCGCGGCGCTTCTATCAAACGGATGAAGCTGGACAGAAAGAGACCCGCGCCAAACAATAAAACGAGCCCCAGCGCAACTTCGATGGATACCAGCGTGCTCCGCATTCGCCGCTGTCTGCGGCCCGCAGTGAAGGAGCGGGAATTCTGTCCCAGCACACGGTTGGCATCCACGCGGGAAGCAAGAATTCCCGGCACCAGCCCCACCAGCAACGCGGAAGCGACGGAAATAATTATCGCGAACAGCACCACCCGGGTGTCGAATTCAACGGGGGCCCGGCGGGGCAGCGTGTAGGCGGGAATGAATGTGGACATTGCCTGCACAAGCCACACGCCCAGCAGAGTGCCTGCGGCGCTGCCGCCGGCGGAGAGCAGCAAACTTTCCATCAGGGATTGGCGAATCAGTGTTCCCACCCCCGCGCCCAGTGCAGCTCGCAGCGCGAATTCCCGTTGGCGGGCCAGCCCCCGCGCAAGCAACAGTCCGGCCGTGTTGACGCAGGCAATCAGCAGAACCAGCGCGACAGCCCCCGCGAAAAAATAAAGCGGTGCCGCCCCGAATTGCGTCCATGTCTCTCGAAGATTGCTGACTGCTGCGGCCGGCTCGGGCTGAATGGCCTCCGCTTTCAGTTGGCGTTGAAGGATCGCCTCCAACTCCGTCTGGGCGCCCTGCGGTGTGAATCCCGGAGCCAGCCTGCCGATGGCGTATAGGTTTCGCATGACCTTCGATTCCTCCATGGCCAGAGGAATGAAGATCGCAGGCTCGTCATAGAAGTATTCGATCCGCAGAGTTGAGGAAGCGATCCCCACGACGGTGTAAGAATCGCCATCAATCGTGATCACCCTGCCGAGCATCCCCGGATCGGACCCGAAGCGATTCTGCCAAAGCGCATGGCTGAGAATGGCCAGGTGATTGCCTCCCGGTTTTTCCTCATCAGGGGAAAAAGCACGCCCGCGTTCCGGCGCAAGTCCCAGCGTGTCGAAGAAATTGGCACTGACGGCCATAACATCAACGCGCTCCGACGATCCGTTGGCGGTCAGATTGCGGTTCTGCGGATACAAATATCCCGTCATGTTCGTAAACGAGTGGCTCTCGCTTTGCCACGCCCGGAAGACGCGGACCGGAAGCACATCCCATTGCCGCGACCTCTCGCGGAGCACCAGATGCGCCTCCACCAATCGCTCGGAATCCGGAAATGGCAGCGGGCGCCAGAGCTGCGCTTCCAGCACGCTGAAGATCGCCGCGTTCGCGCCGATGCCCAGCGCAAGAGTCAGTATCGCGATGGCCGTAAACCCCGGCGACTTGCGCAGCACACGCAGCCCGTATCGCACGCTCCGAAAAAAGCTCTCGAACGATCCCCATCGCCAAAGTTCGCGGCTTTCTTCCTGCAGCCGCGTCCGATTTCCGAACTCGCGCTGCGCCTCGAATCGAGCTTCCTGTGGCGTCATGCCCGCGCGGAGATTCGCCTGGATTTTCATCTCCAGGTGCTGCCGCATCTCTTCCGCCAATTCCGTATCACCCTTGCCCTTCCGTCCCAATTGAATGAGCCGTCGCCCGAATTCCGCAAGTTTGCTCATCGCTGATTCCTTTCACCCCAAATCGTCACGCAGGCTGCACCACGCGCAGCATGGCTTCCAATATTTTTTCAAATCCAGCCACTTCTTCGGTGACCTGCTTTCTTCCCGCGGCGGTCAACTTGTAGTAGCGCGCCTTTCGCCCGGTTTCCGACTCGCTCCATTCCGCTTTCACCAGCCCCTTGATGGCCAGTCGTTGCAACGCAGGATAGAGCGAGCCCTCTTCCACCAGCAGCACTTCCTTCGAGATCTGCTTGATGTACAACGCGATGCCGTAGCCATGCATCGGTTCCCCGGTGCGCTCCAGGGACCTCAGGATCAACATTTCCAGCGTCCCCGGCAGCAAAACCGCTTTCTTGCTTAACACTTCTTTTGTCATAGTCCCTCCACCCATAGCCAATCTATGGATAGAATACTCAATCTATAGACGCTGGCCAAATGGAAATGTCACATACTTTGAAAACCTTCCCCGCTCGGCCATTCGCGCAGATTGCCCCAAGCGCCTTTATCGAATCTGATAGAGTGGCCCCGCGGACGAGGACAGTCGCATGCACCAAGCCGGCCCAAACCTAACGGGCGCGCACAGCGCCACGCCCCTCACGAGTCAGCAGATTGCCGGTTTCCTGGCCGCATGGGGCGGCTGGGCTCTCGACGGAATGGATTCTTTCATTTATGCGCTGGTGATGGTGCCCGCCTTGCGCGAATTGCTGCCGCGCTCAGGAATGTCCGCAACCACTGCCACGGTTGGATTCTACGGCGGCCTGCTCTTCGCCCTCTTCCTGATTGGCTGGGGGCTCGCGTTTCTCTGGGGTCCGGTCGCGGACAAGTACGGCCGCGTCTTTACGCTGATGATCTCCATCCTCTGGTATTCCGTGTTCACTCTGGCCGGCGTGGCGGCCACTCAAGTGTGGCACTTGGCCCTCTTCCGTTTGCTCGCTGGCATCGGCATCGGCGGCGAATGGGCCATGGGCGGCACATACATCGCCGAAGCGTGGCCTGAAAATCGCCGCGTATCGGCTGGTGCCTGGATGCACACCGGCTACTATTTTGGGATTTTGCTCGCGGGCGTCGCGAATTCCGTAGTCAGCAGCCGTTACGGTTGGCGAGGGATGTTTATTGTCGGCGGAGCGCCCGCGCTCCTCGTCGTTCTCATCCGGTACGGTGTTGTCGAGCCTGCTCGTTGGCGCGAGAAGGAACAGATCATTCGTCGTTGGAGTTTGTGGCAACCGTTCGCGGCACTTTTCACTTCCGAATTTCGCCGCCGCACTCTGCTTAACAGTTTGTATATGGTCGTCAGTGTCGCTGGACTTTGGGCCGGTTCGGTTTACGTTCCCGCCGCAGTCACCGTCCTCTCCGAATCGAATGCTTTCACACCACAGGCCGCAATGACTCTGGTTTCGGTCGCCACCGTTTTGCTCTCCGTGGCCACCATCATTGGCTGCATTGCCGCGCCTCTCCTGGTGGACTCGCTCGGCCGCCGCGGCGCGCTTGGCGTCTATTTTTTTCTGATGCTCAATGCCATCGGATTCACCTTCGGCTACGCCTTTTACCAGCCGGGCCCCGCTGGATTGAAATTATTCTTGTACTCGCTCTTCGCCCTCGGTTTCGGCGGCGCAAATTTCGCGGTCTATACCATCTGGCTGCCCGAGCAGTACCCCACGGAATGTCGCGCCAGTGCATTCGCCTTCGCAACCTCCTTCGCTCGCTTTGCTGGGGCGGGTATCACCTTTCTGGTCGGTGCGGGCGTAGCTCACTTCGGCACCATCGGCTATCCCGTTGCGTTGACCGCGCTCGCTTTCGTGCTCGGCTTGCTCTTGCTTCCCTTTGGATTCGAGACCCGCGGCCGCCCGCTCCCGGACTAGTCGAGTGCGACCGATTCAGCTGCGGCACTTTCTTGCAACCCAGAAAATGCCCGCATCATCTCAATACCACGAAACACCCGGAGTATCTCCATATGCCGCGCAAAGAAATTAAAAACTTGCTATCGCTTCTCGACCAGGCTTACGCGGGCCCCGCATGGCACGGCCCTTGTTTGCGCGCCGCGCTCCGCGGCGTAACGCACCGTGCAGCCGCACGTCGCCCCGGGCCGGGGCGTAATAGCATTTGGGAACTGGTTGTCCACTTGGCCTTTTGGAAGTATGCCGTGCGGCGCCGCCTTCTCGGAGAAAAGCGCGGCAACTTTCCGGAAAAAGGGCGCAATTTCTTCCCCCGGCCAATTGAATTGAGCGCACGAGCTTGGCAACGCGATCTCGCTTTGCTCGCCCGCATGCACAAAGAACTGCTGGCCACCGCCGCGTCCCTTGACGATTCCTCTCTCGACCGCCGCTCACGCGGCAGCCGCCAAACCCCTCGCTACATGATCGCGGGCATCGCCATGCACGACACTTATCATGGTGGCCAGATCCAACTCTTGAAGCGTCTCTTTCACCAAAGCCGCGTCAAATAAATTTGCCAAGCCAATACCCGGGATTTGCCCGCGCGGGCCTATAATCTGCCATTGGTTACGCGATGAAACCTGCAGCCATTGGAGTTCGGTCGCATTCGGGATGGGGCGCAGTCGTGGCCGTTTCGGTTGATGCGAGCGGCGTGGAAGTTGTCGCTCGCAGCCGCATTTCCGTGATCGGTCCGAAAATGCGAGGTCCCTTCCAGCCGTATCACCGCGCCGCTTCAAAGAAACTCACCGACGCGCAGAAATATCTCGCTCAAAGTGCCACGGAATGCGAAGCCTTCGCCGTCGCGGCATTGCAACAATTGCTCGATGAGCTGCGCGCCACCGGCCACCGCGTCCAGGGCTGCGCGATTTTGACGGGCTCAGGGCGCACCATGCCTCCACTCGAGAAAATCCTTGCCGCCCATCCCTTGCTCCACGCCGCCGAAGGAATTTTCTTTCGGGACGTTTTTCATAGCGCGTTTAGGAAATTGAATCTTCAGGTCGCCCGAATTCCTGAGCGGGATTTGGACCAGCATTTCACGAGAGCCTCCGGCAAAAAGGCCCCTCGAATCCGGCGAAAAATTGCCACCATGGGAAAACTGCTCGGCCCGCCGTGGACCGCAGACCAGAAGCTCGCCGCGCTCGCGGCTTGCACCGTCCTCGCTTCCTGAAATTCACCTATGCGCAGCGGAGCCTGCCGCTAGCCCGTGTAAACGGTTCCCTGTTCCACGAAACAGAGAGGATTCCCCCACGGATCTTCGACATAGAAGGACCGCTCGCCCCACGGCCGCACCACGATGCCTCCTCCCGGCGCATCATGTACATCCTCTCGCGACAGGCGGCCCAACGCCCGGGCTCGGGCGAATACTGCCTCCAGATTCTTCACCGTGAAATACAAAGCCTTGGCCGCCGGGTGCGGCTCTCGGACCGTGGACACATCCAGCACCTGCAGCGTCGCGGGACCACAGTCGAAGTAGCAACGGCTCCCTGCCTGCTTCCGTCCGGGCACGCCGAGCAGCTTCGTATAGAACGAAGTGGCCGCATCGAGATCACTCACCTCGATGTTGAGCCGGAAAAACTGCGGCACATCGCCGCGCCCTCCGTCACGCGCTGCGCCTTTTGAAGACTTCGCCTTCACTACTTTTGGTTTTCTTGTCGTGGCCATTTTGTTTTCCTCTTACGCGATATTTTGTCTTGCGTTGAAAATGTTCCAGCCATTCGCTCACCAGCGCCAATCGCGCGCGCTCCAGCCGGTAAACGCGCATCCTGCCCTGCCTCTCATGCGTCAGCAGGCCGGCCGCCTCAAGAACCTGCAGGTGGCGGGTGGTGGTCTGCCAGGCATGGGCAAAAATCGCCGCGATCTCTCCTGCGGACATCGCGCCGCCATGGAAATAAACCGTCAGCAACACGCGCCGCCGGGCGGGATGGGCCAGCGCGCCAAACACGTCCTTGTACGAATCCGGTTGCGCCTTGGATTTGCGTTTTGGCATTCCTGATATTCAGCCATATGGCTGAATATTAGTCAAGCGATATTCCCGTGATAGTATTTGCCGAAAGGGAGGCCGGTATGCCCGTTGTGGATACGAGCAATTTAAAAATCGTGGAACGCTTGCCGGGCTGGAGGGGCCGTTATTTCCACTCCGTGAACATGACCTTCGCGCACTACGATTTCGCGCGCGGCGCCTCCATCCACGAGCACTTTCACCCGCAGGAAGAAGTTTATGAAGTGATCGAGGGTGAGCTCGAGCTGACCATCGACGGCGTCACGCACATTGCCCGCCCGGGCCTGGTCGCCATCATCCCCAGTGGTGTTCGGCATTCCATCAAAGCCCTCACCGATGGCCGGGCCATCATTGTTGACTATCCTGCGCGACCTGAATTCGCGTAGCCACGTTTCCGGGGCGAGGGATGAGCCACCCGGAACGCACGCTGCCGGCAAAGACGACTTCCATTTAATGCCGCAGGGCTGCAGCGATTCGCACCCTGACGGCAACGACGAATCCCTAGCAAGGAGAATATCAAATGAAACACAGCGTCATGCTAACCATTGCGTCGCTGCTTTCGATTCTCTTATTGTTGCTGCACATAACGGACGACATCGTGCGCGGGCTGGACAAAGTAGGACCCATAAGCAACATTGCTTTGGCCGTCGTGGCCGTCTTGTTGTACGGAACGCTGGTGCTCGCCGAACGGCGATCGGGGTACACCAGCACCCTCGTCGTGGGGATCTTTGCTGTGGGCATGCCCGCCATCCACCTGAGGGGCACGGGAATCGCCAACATCGTCAAGACCAGCGGAGGCTTCTTCTTCCTTTTTACCCTCTTCGCACTCGGCGTGATCGGAGTCTTCACCATCATCCTCTCGGTGCGCGGACTGTGGAACCCGCAATGGGGAAAGTCCCGTGCGCCAAAATGAGGATCACCCGGCGCAATCGTAATTCCAAAGAGCTACCAACAGCCCGGGCGGCTAGTCAAAGGTTTTCACCGCCCTTCGGCGACGCTTAAGTTGATCTCCGGCGCGGAGAACGCAGAAGGTGCGCGGAGAATTGGGCCGCACCGCCCGATCCCATCAACTGTTTTCTGCTTTAGACGGGAAAACCCACTCCAGACCTTCTTCCAGGTCCCTGAAGACTGAAATTCCATGGTCTCCTTTGTCCGCGCGAAGCAGCTCATACATTCGCGCAAATCCATAGCAAACGTCATGTTTCACAATGATCGCGCGGCGCGCGTGTGGAGCGAACAGATCCGCTTCGGCAAACTTCTGGATATCCTCCGCGGTGACTTCTTGCTTCGTCACGTGCGTGGTATCCAATAATTGTGAAAATGTCGGATCAAAATCGGGATCCACAGCGAGTTTTCTCCGGCAAGCCAAAACATCTTCGCGGGTGAACACGCCGGACGCCGTGGTCAACACCAAGCGCCGTTCCTTATCAATCTTGTACCAACCTGGCATGCTTTCATCCTCTCCATATAGAAATTCTGCCCGGCAAGGCAATGCACACATCGAGCACAAAGCTCGGCCAATGAATATTGATTAATCAGCTGCAAACTGCGCGGGAAAACTACAAGGATTCTGAAATTTACTTGCAGGTCCTACACGCCGAATGGCCTGTTTCCGAAATCACATCCGCAATTGCCCAATCCCCCGTTTTATTTACCAATATAAGATGTTCCGCGGCGCGATATGGTTACACTGATTTTGATTTTTGGTGAACCATCTGTACCCGCCCGGGCTTTCGATTCCTTCTTATTTTCCTCTGTGTTGAAAGGACATTGTTCTTTTCCTTGCCTCCCCCCTCCACGCCCGCAACAAGACCCCCAGCCAGCCGCGAATTAATTGGTTTACTCGCCCGGATGGCCGGTATATAACTGCCTCACTGGAGTTGCTCAGCGAAGGTCCGCTGAACATCGCCTTCAATCCCTGAGTTTGAACCTAAATCAACGATCGGAGATCCAATGAAGAAGAAGGCGCTACTGTTGTCAGTTTTTGTCCTGTTCGCTGCCGTCGCGGCCAGCTACGCGGCGGACGACGCGTTCTCGGGCACCTGGAAACTCAATGAAGCCAAATCCAAAATCGCCGCAGGGACGCCGAAGAATACGACGGTGACTTATACAACGTCGGGCGACAGCGTCACGGTCACAGTTGACGGAACAGACGCGGATGGCTCGGCCCACCACATCACCTGGACCGGAAAGTACGACGGCAAGGACTATCCCGTTACCGGCGATTCGACGAGCGATATGCGCTCGTACACCAAGGTCAACGCTCACACTCTCTCGCTCACCAGCAGGAAGGCGGGCAAAGTAGTGAACACAATCCGCGTGGTGGTTTCCACCGACGGGAAATCCCGCACCGTAACCACGATCGGCACGGACGCCAAGGGCGCGAAGACCACCAGCGTCTCTGTTTACGACAAACAATAGCTGCGCATCTCAACATTAACTGAGGGGCCGCAGAAAATCGCGGCCCTTTTTGTTTGACGTGGCGGCGTGTTCTTACTGATCGGCGGATTCAGCGCCGGCTTCGTCGGTATTTTCCTTGGTTTTTTCCTTGCGGTTAGGGGGCTTGCCGTACAGCATTTCCACCGCGGCGTCTACGATGAAACGCCCGCCAGCTTCGCCGCTTCTCAGATTGAGTTCGTACCGCAATCCCGTGTGGCTGGCGAGAATCAGTTGGCAAATGTAAGCCAGCGTTGTGGAGTTGCGCAGGGGGATACGATTCACCTCGTGACTGTCGCTACGCCAAGGATGCGGCACCCGCGTGCAACTTCACGGACGAAATCCAAATTCAAAGGAGCGGCCACCCCCCAGTTTGAAGCGCGGATGAGTTCAGGAGGGTCCTGTGGCCTTCGTTTTGCTTGCCTAATTACAGTGTATTGGCAATTCCTTGAATTCAAACGGATGATTTGAGGTCGAATGGTCTGAATTGGGATTTCGAGATCCAAAATGGATCGCAATTCGCCGGGGAGCAATAAATGTCAACGCGCAAAACTGAAAAAAGGCGCGCCAAACTGACCGTGCACGAGGATAAGTGTTGGGTATTCTATTTTTGCTCCTTCCTCAATGAGGGTAAGACCGACTTGCAGGCGGATAAGCTAGCGTGGCGGGATATGCTACTCGAATTCCCGCGCCTTCGGGCATACGACGGCTGCTTACCCTGATTTCAGTCGCGGGGTGTGAAACGCCGACCTATAGATCGCCTTTGTTGGCAAGCTCACATTATGCCTTTCGCTGCGCGAAAGACCGGCCACTCACGTGCAACTTCAATAACGGAATCCTGATTCAAAGGCGCAGCCACCCGCCCCCTTATTTGGGAACACTGAAGACAGCCAGTCGTTTTTTGCCAGAATTGAATGTCCAAAGTAATGTTCCTACAAAGACGCGTTTCCTTCCTTTCACAATAGCTAATCTCCAACCGCTACCCCATGTCATTTTCACTCCCCTTTTTGCCTTTTCACCTTTTATCGTGATTTCTGTAGCCATTTTGAGTCCTCCCCTCGCAGGTTGAGCTGAATTTGTAGTTTGGTCGACTAAATTCTGATTCCGGCCAAGTCCGCCACCGCAAGCGTGTCTCGGCCCAAACACCAACTTCTAGCCAGAAAAACCTTATGCGATCCGCCAGACATGACGATAGGCTTCCCGGGCCATGTCCTTTGCGCGTTGATTAATTGCATCGTCGTTCCAAGCCTCGGCCTTGTCAGCGTACTTGTCGAGAAAATCCCGAACGTAGGGAAGGTTTTGAATTTTTTTGGAGAGGTCCCCTCTTAGTTTCTGCACTTTTTTGGCCGGTGGAAGGTTTCCAAGGCTTGAATTTGCACTAAAACTTATGACAAGAAGATTTCCGATGTTATCTAGCGCCATTCTTGTAGAGGAATCGATCGGTGTGTCCTCATCCTGTTTTTGCGCCAACCAATGTTCAATATTGTGGTTTTTCCTGTCGACACCCGGTTGGGGATCATAAATTGAAACTCGTTCGCCTGGACGAAGCGAGTGATTACTGAATCGGTCAAAAATATAGGCGATGAGCGCGATAGTGTCACGCCCATACGAGATTTCGGCGAACCGCGTCGTGAATTCGTCCTCTGAGGCGAGTTGGCCTCGTAAAGAAGAGATCAATTCGTTCAATGTCTTTTCGAAGTCTTTGGTCTCACTGAACTTCTTGCAAAAACCTGCATAGAGTTTTTCGACCTCATTTCCGACCCGGTCGCACACGGCATTGTTAATAAAGTGGTATTTCTCCATTGCATCCAACAATTTCAAGAATAGCTTCGATGGTCCTTGCGCACCTCCTTCCCCACTCTCGATCAATGAGCTCAATGCAGCGTAAATGACTGGATATGTCTGCGAGACTTTGAAGAGCCGCAGCGCTTGAAGTGCGAGATGCACCCGGTGATATTTGTCAGCATCGCTTGAAATTGCTTTGCACTCCTTTAATTCAAAGTATTTCTTGATGGCAGCGGGAGGCTCTTCGGTACGGACAAGATTATAAAAACTAGAGAATTGCTTTAGCGCCTCAACTAGGTTTGCGGCTCCCCCTAATTTCTTGCAATAACTTTTCAAGCCTGGATACAAATCTGACTTGCTAACGGGACCGTTTCTAGAAACGTAGAAGTACTTCAACATCTTTAGAATTGTTCCATCTGAATTACCTAAGATTTCTTTCCACTCCTTATCTAAATCGGGGACCTGCTGCTGGTATAGATAGTTCTTGAGGAGGTCGAACACCTCTAGATCCATCCCCCGAGCATTCATCCTTTCGAATATGTTGAATGCTTCCTCATCGCCGTCAATATCGATTCGGATGGCTCTCGTTTTATAGATGGAGTCCAATAGCTTACTTAATTTTTCCTGGTCATAATCTTTCGTCCATTGTTTAAACGACTCATATACAGGCCGAATCCGTCTGGTTTGCAATCGAACGGACTTACTTCCTATTTTTGCGGGCAAATCGCCATCCCAACTAGAGGCTGCCATAACCTCAAATACATCTGAGATGGACTCGGATGCGCCAAGGAGGGGCCCCGCGGATCTAGCAGTGGCCGGATCTGTCACGGTGATTCTTTTTTGTGTTTCCTGAGCAATTCCATTCGCTTTAATCCTATTTGCTAGGACTCTACATGCAACTAAAAGGAGGAAGATGGAGGTCAGTCTTTGTTGGCCATCAACAATGGTTATCTTGTTGTTGGCATCGTCTGAGATGTTGAATATTAGAGTTCCGAGAAATAGCCCGCGGGAAAATTGGGATTCAGTTTCTAGGTCGTTCAAAAATTCTTCGGCCTCTCCTTTTCCCCATTCGTACCCACGCTGGTATTTGGGAACGATGAAATGCTTTGAAAGAGTAAGAATCTCGCCAATCGTAGTGGGTCTGGGTTGAATCATGTGTATACCTCCGCTACTGCCTCATTGTTTATGAGTTAAGTCCACGGCGAATTAGATCATGGTCTGGATCACAAATAAAGGTGCTTCCGGTGCTTAGAGGAGGGTTCTGAGGGGCGCAACGCGGCCATCGAATTCGGAGAATCCTGTTCAGGCGAGATAGATTTCAGTTTCAGTCTTGATGACAAACATGATTGCGGTTGTGGAGCGACTGCTGGAGTGGAAGCGCTGCCAGGCTTCTTCCATGGATTGCGCGGCGGTGGAGAAAACGACTTCGCGTTTGTCGGAGCCCACGAAAAAGAAATTCCTTTCTTTGTGGACGAGTCGATTTGTGATGGCTTCGCTCATCGATGGATTCGTCGCGTTTTGCCGAACGGGAGTTCGGCGTTCCCCGCTAACTGATCGATCCACGGAATGAGTGTGCGGATCAAGATCAATCTGATCATTTTTTGGAATGATTTCGGTGCGAGCATTCCTGCCGCAAGGAACAATCACTGTGCCGATCTGAACCACTACCAATTCAGCGACTACGCGGGAAAGCGCGAGCCCTGCGAAGGAAGCATCGAATTCAACGCCGATGGTGAATCGGCGCAGGCGCAGCGCGGCGACCAGTGTTGTCCCGCTGCCCATGAAAGGGTCGAGGACGAGGTCGCCTTCATTGGAGGAGGCGCGGAGGATGCGGTCGAGAAGCGCGAGGGGCTTCTGGGTGGGATGCTTGCCGAATTTTTTCTCCCACGTTTCAGGGGGAGGGATGGTCCAAACGGATTTCATTTGCTTGCCGGCGTTGGCGTCCTTCATGAGCTTGTAGTTGAAGGTGTGGCGGCTTTTGGAATTTTTGGCGGCCCAGATGATGGTTTCGGTGGCGTGGGTGAAATAGCGGCAGGAAAGATTGGGAGGCGGGTTGGGCTTGACCCAGGAAATGTCGTTGAGGAGTTTGAAGCCGAGCTGCTGCATGGCGAAGCCCACGCTGTGGATGACGTGCGCGGTTCCGCTGACCCAGATGCTGCCGTTGGGCTTGAGGACGCGCTGCGCGGCTTGCAACCAGGCGCGGTTGAATTCGTGATTCTGCGCGGGGCCCTGCGAGCGGTCCCAGGCGCCTTTGTTGACGCTGACCATGCGTCCGGCGTGGCAGGTGATGCCGCCGTTGGAGAGGAAGTAGGGCGGATCGGCGAAGATGAGGTCGACGCAGTCGGGGGGCATGGCGGCGAGGATTTGGAGGCAGTCGCCGTGATAGAGCTCGAGGTGGTGGCGCGGGTCGTCGAAGAAGGGATCGAGCGGGACGAGGCGGCGGCGCGCGGAGGCTCCGGGGCTGCGGGAGCCGGGGGATTTGCGGGTTGGAGAAATTGACATGATTGAACGTCGATTGATCAAGGATGAAACAGGATCGGATCGTTGATCGGGTGGTAAGAGAAGTCAAGGAGGAGGAGTAGGGCAGAGGAGAAGACAGGAAAGAAGAAGAGGCAAAGGCTTTTAACGCAGATACGCAGAGGGGCTACGGAGAATTGGGAGTGGAGTGGCGGGCCGGCGTCGCAATGGCTATGCGGGGCGAGCCCGCGCCGGAAACATTGGATCGCGAAACCTTGGTATGGATTGAAACGTATGAAGAAGTGCGGAGGAGTGATGACGCGGTGAGTGAGGGCGGAAAGCACGGGCAGCTTTTGCAGCGGCCGGGCGACGACCGGTTCGCGGCGCAACTGCGGGGATTTGGTCCCGTCGGGATCCTGGCGATATTGCTGATCCTGGTTAGCAACGGAATCCTCATGCCCTATGTTCCGGCCAGCGCTTTGTTGGTGCTGGCGTGGGCCTGGCGGTCGCGCACTCCCTGGAGCGAGATTGGGTACGCGCGGCCTGCCAGCTGGATGCGAAGCGTGACTATTGGGATTGTGTTTGGTTGCGCGTTCAAGATGGCGATGAAGTCTCTGGTGATGCCGCTCCTGGGCGCCGACCCGATTAATCATGCGTACCACTTTCTGGCTGGAAACCGGGCCGCGGTTCCTTTTTATATTTATGCGTTTACTATCGGGGCGGGGTTTGGGGAAGAAACAGTTTTTCGCGGATTCCTGTTTGAAAGGTTTGGGAAGTTATTGGGTGGAAGCGCGGCCGCAAGAACGGCGACTGTGTTAATTACTTCTTTGTGGTTTGCGGCGTTGCATTACCCAGACCAGGGGCTGGCCGGAGCGGAACAAGCTCTGATCACCGGGCTGACGTTCGGGACGATTTTCATGGTGACGGGCCGGATCTGGATGGTGATGACTGCGCACGCCGCGTTTGACCTGACCGCGTATGCGATTATCTATTGGGGCCTCGAAAACAGATTTGCTCACCTGATATTGAAATAGCAGGACCAGCTGCGGAATCGACGTGCCTGGCGCATGCATCGCAATCGAGGGTGAGAGACTTGGAATCTCGAACAGGAGGGACGAACGCCATGAAAGTTGGAATATTGGGAAGCGGAGAGGTGGGGCAGACGCTGGGGCGCGGGCTGATTGCGCGCGGGCACGAAGTGAAGATGGGGTCGCGCGAAAAAAATAATGAGAAGGCCGCGGGCTGGGCGAAGAAGGAGGGCGCGCGCGCGTCATCCGGGGATTTTGCCGAGGCGGCGCGGTTTGGCGAAATGGTGATTGTGGCCACACTGTGGACCGGGACGGAAAACGCTCTAAAAATGGCCGGCGCGGAAAATCTGGCCGGGAAAGTTTTGATGGATGTGACCAATCCGCTGAATTTCACTCCCGGGCCGATGCTGGCGGTGGGGCACACCGACTCCGCTGGCGAGCGAGTGCAACGATGGGTGCCGAAGGGGCGCGTGGTGAAGGCGTTCAACTCGGTGGGGTTCCCGCTGATGGTGGACCCGCAATTCCCGGGCGGGCCGCCGAGTATGTTCATCTGCGGGAATGACGCCGGCGCGAAAGAAACGGTGGGGGAAATTGTGAAGGCGTTTGGATGGGAAGTCGTGGATGTCGGGGGAATTGAGGAGGCGAGAGATCTGGAGCCGCTGTGCACGCTGTGGCTGGCGTATGGGATGAAGACGAAGACATGGGGGCACGCGTTTAAGTTGCTCAGGAAGTGATGGGGGACGAGAAGAGAGATAAATTCAAGGGCCTTACCGCCCTTCGACTCGGCTCCCTTCGGCGAACTCCCTTCGACGAGCTCAGGGCAGGCAGGGCAGGCAGAGTAAACTCCGGCGCTGAGAGCACAGAGGGTGCACGGAGAAATTGGGAGGGGATGGGCCGGGGTACAATAATCAAAGAGGCGGCCGACAGCCGGATACGATGCCGTTGCCTATGCGCCCGAAGAGGCGTTGGCCTTGCCGAAATGAGTATGGGCTTCGGCGAGGGTAGGGAAGACGGGGAAAATTTTCAGGACCTGAGCCACCTGCAGGACGGCGTTGTTTCGGACGCTGAGTGTGGTGAGGGCCAGCCTCTTGCCGGTCTTTTCGCGGCGGACCAGGAGCTGGACGAGCGCGCCGACTCCGGCGGAATCGAGCCATTCGAGCTTTTCGAGATTGAGGATCAAAACCTGCTCGGGCTCTTCGCGCAGGGATTGGTTAAAATTGGCGACGGTCTCGAGCGAGAGGCTACCGACCAGCGCGACCGTTTTCAACCCCGGGCGTGCCGTATCTTCGATGACCAGCGTTAGATGATTGTTTGGCATAAGAGGTGAATCGTATTTCGGGAATGTTACAGCAATATGAACGCCGGGGCCATGAAAAATGAGGCTTCCATCACAGAAGTCACAGAGCCGGCATGGAGAATTGGTGAAAGAGGCGGGCGATGAAGAACATTCAGGAGCGGCTGGGATTTGGGCGGATCGTGATCGGGGTGGCGATCGTGGTGATTGTGGTGGGGGTGGCCTGGTACAACTCGGCGAGCAAGGCTGGCGCCGCGGAGGATGTGGGCAGGTTGGTGGGAAATTGGAGCGGGGATTCGGTCTGCGTGGACCGGCAATCGGCGTGCCACGACGAGAAAGTGGTGTACCGGATTTCGGGATACGCGGGTGACGCAACGCGGGTGAAAATTCAGGCGGACAAGATTGTGGATGGGAAGCCGGTAACCATGGGTGTGGAGGATTACAAGATTGACCACGAGTTGGGCGTTCTGTCGCACGAAGATGAGCACGGCGTGTGGAAGATTACGGTGAATGGGAACAGGTTGGATGGGACAATGACGGTCGGCGGCGCGGCGTTTCGGCGCTTGACGCTCAAGAAAGACGAGTAAATAGAAGATTAAATATACTTTCAATAAAGCCCTTCTAGTACTGAAGTACTGTATAAGGCACGACACCTTCCGAAATGAAACTGATTGCCCCGTTTGACGCTACGCACCAGAATTTCAGTGTACCTCTAGGCCCATACTGAAACGGTTCCCCGGGCCGGGTGTGGCAGAAAAACGATTCAGAGAATTGGTTCGAGGCCATTCATAAGAGAAGGGCAAATCAATGAATAAAAAGTTGGTGCGCAGACTGCAGGAAGTGAACCGCGAGCTCTGGCTGGTGCTCTCGTTGTTCTTAATGGCTCTGGTGTTAAATACACTTGTGGTTCAACACCGTGCCGTGCTCGGGTTTTATGTTTTGCCGACACTGTTTTCCGCTTACTACTACGGGAGGCGCCATGCGACGTTCACCGCGCTGGCCAGCTTTTTTCTCGTAATCATCGTCGCTTACTACAATCCGGTGATGTTCGCGACGGCGGCCTCCCCATCCATGTTCTTGGATGCAAAGTGGATTGACATCACCGTGTGGGGATCCACGCTGCTGATCACTGGCTATGCCATGGGTTCGCTTTGCGATCGCAAGGAAATGCACCTGCGCGAGCTGCGGCAAACCTACGAGGGCGTGCTCATGATCCTGCGGCAGTTTATCGCCAAGGACAAATACACGCAGAACCATTCCTACCGCGTTTCGATTTACGCGGTGAAGATCGCGACGAGTTTTGGGCTCAGCCACGAACAAGCCGAAGATGTGCGCGCGGCGGCGTTGCTTCATGATATCGGCAAGCTGGACATCAGCAGAGAGCTGCTCTACAAGGCCGCGCGGCTGACCAAGGAAGAATTCGAGCAGGTGCAAACGCACGTCGAAAAGGGCGTGGGCATGCTTGAGCCGGTGGGCGGCACGCTGCGGCGCGTGATTCCCATCATCCTGGCGCATCACGACAAATTTAATGGGACGGGCTACCATCCCACCAAGGGCGATGACATTCCCATCGAGGCCAGAATTATTTCGGTGGCGGACGTTTACGATGCGCTCACCAGCGACCGGCCCTACCGCAAGGCCATGTCGCCCTATCAGGCCAAAGAAGTGATCGAGAAAGGGTCGGGAGTCGATTTCGATCCCAAGGTAGTTGCGGCCTTCAACCACGCATTTTCGGGCGGACTGCTGGAAGTTCCGGAACTGGTTGTCTGAAAACGCGCCAACACTAGACTTCACCCCGCAAAACCATCTCCTAAAAACAAAAAGCCCCGGTCAAAAGACCGGGGCTTTTTAAATACAATTCCTCTTGGACAAGATTGCTCTTTGACTGCGGATAAGATCTGCCAGAACCCGATGGTGTCCCACTTCGCTCCTTCGAGCTAGGAGGGACGTGCATCGAACAACCCGGTCCGTGAGAACCGGTGGCCAACTTTCCCCGCGAAATATAACGGGTAGGTGTGGCGCTTTATTTAGAAAGGAGGTGATCCAGCCGCAGGTTCTCCTACGGCTACCTTGTTACGACTTCACCCCAATCATGAGTCATACCTTGGGCGCCTGCCCCCTTGCGGTTGGCTCAGCGACTTCTAGTACAACCCACTTTCGTGATGTGACGGGCGGTGTGTACAAGGCCCGGGAACGTATTCACGGCGTCGTTCTGATACGCCATTACTAGCGATTCCGGCTTCATGCAGTCGAGTTGCAGACTGCAATCCGAACTGAGCATGGTTTTTTCCGATTAGCTCCCCTTCGCAGGTTCGCGACGGTTTGTACCATGCATTGTAACACGTGTGTAGCCCTGGACATAAAGGCCGTGCTGACTTGACGTCATCCCCACCTTCCTCTCCGTTATCCGGAGCAGTCCTCTTAGAGTTCCCCCTTGCGGGTGGCAACTAAGAGTAGGGGTTGCGCTCGTTGCGGGACTTAACCCAACACCTCACGGCACGAGCTGACGACAGCCATGCAGCACCTCTACCGGTGTCCCTTGCGGGAAGGCGGTGTTTCCACCGCTGGTCACCGGCGGTTCAAGCCCAGGTAAGGTTCTTCGCGTTGCGTCGAATTGAACCACATGTTCCACCGCTTGTGCGGGCCCCCGTCAATTCCTTTGAGTTTCAGCCTTGCGACCGTACTCCCCAGGCGCAGGACTTAACGCGTTAGCTACGGCACGAGCCCCGTACAGGGCCCACGCCAAGTCCTGATCGTTTAGGGCTAGGACTACCAGGGTATCTAATCCTGTTTGCTCCCCTAGCTTTCGTCTCTCAGCGTCAGTTGTGATCCAGCGAGCCGCTTTCGCCTCGGATGTTCCTGCAGATATCTACGCATTTCACCGCTACACCTGCAATTCCACTCGCCTCTCTCACACTCGAGCACGGCAGTTTCGGGAGCAGCCCCAGAGTTAAGCCCTGAGATTTCACTTCCGACTTGCCGCACCGCCTACAGACCCTTTACGCCCAGTAATTCCGAGCAACGCTGGCCCCCTACGTTTTACCGCGGCTGCTGGCACGTAGTTAGCCGGGGCTTCTTCTACCCGTACCGTCAAACCCTTGCGGGCATTCGTCCGGGTCGAAAGGGGTTTACGCTCCGAAAAGCTTCATCCCCCACGCGGCGTCGCTGCGTCAGGCTTTCGCCCATTGCGCAAGATTCCCCACTGCTGCCTCCCGTAGGAGTCTGGACCGTGTCTCAGTTCCAGTGTGGCCGATCATCCTCTCAGACCGGCTACCGATCTTTGCCTTGGTGAGCCGTTACCCCACCAACTAGCTAATCGGCCGCGGGCCCCTCTTCCGGCGCATTGCTGCTTTGAATCCTTCAGAACTAACCAAGGGAGTGTTATGCGGTATTAGTCCCGCTTTCGCGGGGGTATCCCCCACCGAAGGGAAGGTTGCCCACGTGTTACGCACCCGTTCGCCATGCGCCCACACTCTGTATTGCTACAGAATGCTGCGCATTCGACTTGCATGTGTTAAGCACGCCGCCAGCGTTCGCTCTGAGCCAGGATCAAACTCTCGTTTGAATCCGATGCTCCCCAATTCCCCTGCAACCCGGCTCACGGATTTTTTTTGGATGACGCACAGTTTGAATTTTTGTTGGTGTGCGACGATGAAAAAAATTCAAACTGACTCGGCGGCGAAATGCGCTGCGCGGGTTGCGTTTGCGTCCGTGAAACGGCTTGCAGAGGAAATGGGAAGCGAACTTTTGAATCGCTCGGTTCTCAAATGAACCAAACGGGTTCTGGCTTGTTTCTTCCGATTGTCAAAGAGCAGACTCGCAATTCCAAGCGCGCCTCCTGAAAAGCGGCTCATCTCAAGCGAGGACTTCCTGTCCAGCAGGAAGGAGTACAGACAAACGGAAACTATACAGAAGGATGTTGCGCGTGTCAACTGCAATTCTTTGCAGGTAATGGTCAATTTGAATTTTGACTGCGTGCGCCGCGAACAAGAAAATTCAAACCGGTTCGCTTGTGACGCCGAAGGCGGCATGCGTTATTCGTATCTTAGTGCGACCACGGGATCGACCTTCATGGCGCGGCGCGCGGGAATGTAGCAGGCAGCGAGCGCAACGAGTAGGAGCAGCACGGCAACGGCAATGAACGTCGCTGGGTCTTCGGGCTTAACGCCGTAAAGCAGGCCGGCCATCAAACGCGTCAATCCAAACGCCGCGCCGATGCCAATGAGGATCCCGATTCCCACGAGCAGCGCGCCCTGGCCGATAACCAGCCGCATCACGTCTCTGCGCTGCGCTCCCAGCGCCATGCGAATGCCGATCTCATGTGTGCGCCGCGCGACCCAATACGAGATCACGCCATAGGTCCCAATGGCGGCGAGCGTCAGCGCGAGGGCAGCGAAAATGCCGAATAGCAGGGCCGTGAACCGTTGCGCCGCCAGCGACAAGCGCAGCAAGTCGCCGATAGTATAGACGCCGCTTACAGCCGCGCCACTCTCAATGCCTTGCACTACGCCTCTCACCGAAGCTGCCATGCTCTGCTCACCCACCGATGTGCGCACAACCAGTGTCAAATTGAGGACCTTGACCGAGCGATAAAATTGGTCCGGTACTTGGGCTATCGGAATATAAAAAGCGTCGTTAACTTTCCAATTTTTCAGGCCGGCAGGCCCGAATTGCTTGACATGGTGGACTACGCCGACAATCTCGCGGGGAACTTCGGTATTCTTGATGGGAACGACAATTTGCTGGCCGATTGGATCTTGACCGGGGAAAAATTCGTGGGCAAGCGCGGAGTCAATCACAACGACAGGCTGCGACTGGAGCGTGTCTTTATCCGTGAAGAAGCGGCCGCGCAGCAGACTGATGCCCATGGCACGCAGATAGCCGGGACTGGTGAAGTATGGTATGGCCAGGGGCATGTCCTGAAGCTGTGGCTTAGTTTTGCCTTGCCGGTAGAACACAAATTCCGCGCCGCTGAGCATCGGCATATCCCAGACTGTGCCCACGACCTTGACGCCCGGAAGCTGGCTCAGCCGATCCGTCAGCTCGCGGTAAAATTGCCGATTGGCTGCCGGAGCGCGATAGTGGGCGGGCGGCAGCGACAAACCGAAGACTACCGCGCCGCTGGTCCTAAACCCCGTCGGCGCGCCATCGAGATGCAGAACGGTTCGCAAGGTCAATCCCGCTCCTATCATCAGTACGAGTGCCAGGCCGACTTCCGCGACCACCAGGCCGTTTTGCAGACCGTGCCACCGCCCCGTCAAGCCCCAGGCGCGCTCCTGAAGCGAACCGACGAAATTGGTCCGAGCTGAGCGAAATGCGGGAGCAAGTGCGAAGAGCAATCCCGCGGTCACCGATACAGCGACCGTAAATAACAGAACGCCAAAGTCCAGCCCGACATCTTGAGCGCGCGGCAGCTCGCCCGGGACATAGGAGAGGATCCCCCGCGTGGCTAAGAAGGCCAGCAGAATCCCAAGGCAGCCGCCAACGAACGCCAGCAAAACACCTTCCGTGAGGAGTTGCCGGATCACGCGCCCGGCCCGCGCTCCCAACGCCACGCGGATGGCCATTTCCTTTTCTCGCACCGCTCCGCGGCTCAGCAGCAGATTCGCCATGTTGATACAGGCGATCAGCAAAACCAGGCAGACCGCGCCCAGCAAAAGATAGAGTATGGCCCGCACGTCTGTGACGATGTAGTCCACGAGAGGCTGCACAGTGACTCCCACCCCTGAATCGGTTTCGGGATATTGTTGCGCGAGCCAGCGCGCAATCGCGGTCATATCCGCCTGGGCTCGGCTTAGGCTGACCCCGGGCTTGAGGCGTCCCACGACCTGCGATCCAAAACGCGCATCACGGCGCGTCTTCCAGGACGCGTTGTAAATTCCGGCGGGAACATAAACGTCGGCGGTTTCCAGCGATGAGAAGGCTTTAGGCAGGACGCCGATGACCTGGTAATCCCGGTCATCCATAACGAGGGATTTGCCCACGATGTCCGGATTGCCGCCATAGCGCCGTTGCCAAAAGTTGTAGCTGAGAACTGCCGTCGGCGCGGCGCCCAAATGATTGTCGCTTGCCGTGAACTCCCGGCCGCGGAAAGGCGCAACGCCGAGAACTGCGAAGAAGCTCGGCGAAACAATCCTGGCCGACACAACCTCAGCGCCGCTGGGCCCGGAAAGATTAAAACGGTCATAGCGGTAGAAACCCAACCCAGAGAACGACCGCTGCCGCCGCTCCCAATCACGGAAATTAGGATAAGAGTCGAACATCTCTGGAATTGCCGGCAGGCTCTCTTGGAGAATCATCAGTCGGCTGGGGTTCGGAAAGGGCAAGGGCCGCAAGATTACGCCGTTTACAACGCTAAAAATGGCCGTAGTCGCGCCGATGCCGAGGGCCAAAGTCAGGACGGCGACAGCGGTGAAGCCGGGGTTGCGGCGCAATTGGCGCAGACCATAGCGCACGTCCTGAACGAGGGTTTCGAGCCACTGGAAACCCCACGTGGCGCGCACGTCTTCTTCGATTTTCAGCGTGTTGCCCAACGCTCGGTGGGCGGCATAGGCAGCCTGTTGTGGCGGCAGGCCGGCGGCTCTGTGTTCGTCGGCTTCTAATTCGAGGTGGTCGCGCAACTCGCGCTCGAGGTCGGCATCGCGGGCCTGGCGGCGATACCACGGGAGCCAGGAGAGCCATGATTGAAGGCTGCGCCAGATGCCCATTTCATCCTTCCTTATTCTCATCAGCCGCCTCACCGGCGGGACTCACCAGTCTGTGTGAGGACTGCAAGATCTGTATTTCAGCGGCTTCCCGACCAAAAGCGTCGGGACGCAAACAGCGCGAAAGCCGAACTGATTATGCGGCGCTTTACGTCATGGCTGAAGCCACGACCCACAAAGATTTTCGCGTTGCCCTTGCCAACCCAAAACACAGCAAAAAATCTCATGTCAGTTCGCGCAAAATAGGGCGCGAACGGGACATGAGCTACAGCCGGCTCACCGGCGGGCCTAACGCGCAGGTTCCATCACGCGGCCAATCGTGGCGACGAGCCGGCGCCATTTGGAATGCTCGGCGAGAAGCCGCTTTTTGCCCGCGGCAGTGAGCCGGTAATACTTGAACTCGCGCTTGCCGCCTTGGGGCGTCTCCCACTTTGCGCTGAGCCAGCCTTTGTGTTCGAGACGATGAAGCGCCGGGTAAAGCGAGCCATGCTCGACCTGCAAAACGTCGTCTGTGGTGCGCTGGATGTGCTTGGCGATTTCGTGTCCGTGTGCGCGGCCGAGCAGCAGCGTGCGCAGGATGAGCATGTCCAGGGTGCCTTGCATGAGGTCAAGCCTGGATGGTGCTTCGGCGTTCGGTTGCATGGTAGACAGGCTACCCTAGATGAGGGTAGACATTCAACCATTATTTTTGGAAAAGAGGCCAGGCTAGATCCTTACTCCCGTCAGGACTGCAATTTTGCAGGTTGCCGCGAATTCCAAAAGCGTCGCAAAGTGGAATTCACAGAAGAAGCAAGCCGGGAAGCCTGAGGTATTCAGGGCTGAAATGTGAGAAGTCCGAGCCAACTGCTCGGAGGGGGCAGAGGTTTTCGGCAAAGCGGCGTCGAGCCGCCGCACTCCCAAAAAAGCAAAACTGCAGAGCATCGCAAAAAAAAAAGCGAAGCTGCGTTTGCCGCGAGCGAAAACACAGCGAGAAAAACCTCATGTCAGTTCGCGCAAAATGAGCGCGAACGGGACATGAGCTACAACCGCGTCGGCGTCGAGCCACCGCGCGTCCCAAAGGCGGGAGCAGGCAAAAAAACAGGGCCCGGAGGAACGCCCCGGGCCCGATTTGTTGATGCTCACTAAGTGCGAGTTAGGCGGTTTTGGTGTTGGCGATCTTCAGCTGATTGGTGACTGAAAAGACGCCGGGGACGGCGTTGGCGCGCATGTAGACCATCTGCATGTCGGACTGGTTATCGACGTAGCCCACGAGCGTGACGTGGCCGTTCTCGACGATGATGTGAATCGAAGGATTCACGCCCTCGGCGTAACGGTACAGGTCCGAATAGCCAAAGATCGAGCGATATTCGGCGCGGCGAATGCGATTGTCCATGGACGACAACGGCAGCACTTTGATGTTGTCATTCACCTTGGTCACGCCTTCGATATGCTTCACCGAACCGACCGCATCGGTCTTGGTGACGGGATTCAGCACTTTGCCGTTCAACGTCACTTCGGTGCCGTTGATGGAATAGCTCAGATCGTCGAAGATGCCGTAGTACGGCAGCATAGCGAGTTTATGATGCACTTGCTTGGTGAGCCACGCCTCGTACTTCGGATTCTGTTGCGCGACTTTCGCGGTCTGCGTTGAAGCTGACAACGCTGCGTTACCGCGAGTCGTTCCCATTCCCAACATTCCAATGGCTAGCGCAGCAATGCCAACCCACTTTTTCCAACTGTTTGTACGCCTCATAAAAGGCTCCTTTTGACTCTCCCCTCAGGGGAGCAGGAATCGATGTGTCTTTTTGCTCTATCTATTACAATTAGATGCGAAAGGAGGGCGTCTGGAAGCTCGTATGAGCGCTTTATTGGCTATGGCTTAGGGGCCTGTGTGGCAGCGTCGCGTGCTTTCGGAAGAGCACTAAAGATGGGTGGGAAAAAAACCGGCCACCCTCCTAGCTGGCTGCTTTTCCCGATTTCCAGTTGGGAGGCATGAGGGTGGTGCTTAAATCGAGGCCGGAGAGGTCCACGCCATCCAAGTCTGTTTCGCGGAGAATCGTGGTGGTGACGTCGGCACCGCGCAAATCGGCGCCGCGCAGTTTGGCGTAGCGAAAATTGGTGACGCGCAAGATCGCGCCGCGCAGGACCGCATCGCTGAAGTCCGCGCGAAGGCATTCCGCGCCACCGAGTTGTACGTTGGTCAAATCGGTGCCGGCGAGAACCGTTTCGGTCAAATCGGCGCGACGCAAATCAGCGCCTTTCATTTTTGCGCCGCTTAAATCAGCGCCACCCAGTTTGGCTTCGCCGAGGTCGGCCTTTTGCAGATTGGCGCCGCGCAGCAACGCGTATGCAAGATTGGCGCCGTGCAAATTGGCGCGCGAAAGATTGGCGCCGGAAAGATCAGCGCGCTTGCCGCTGGCCTCGCCGCGCACAAACTTCGCATGCGCGTCCAAAATTTCCGCAAGTTTTTTGGCGTCCATTCCCATGTGTTCAACGCGGCCCGAAGCCGCCGTTTCCTTTCGCGCCGGAGCGCAAGTACATTGTGAACCTTGCCGTGAAATACGGCGTTTTTCTCAATGATTTTAAACGATTTTACTCCGATATTGGCGCGCTTGCGCGTGCGCATTCTATGATAACCTGAAATCCAGATTGGGTATGCACGTCTTCTGCGAAATGCGCTCTTGCAGCTCTCCTCTTTTGCATCAGGAAAAAATTTGGCGAAATCGCGTTGCTGAGTTCTGCGGATTGTTCTGTGCGGTGTTGCTATTTGCGGCGCTCCCGCTGCGCACTTGCGCACAGGATGATTCCGCACAGCCGCGCGGGCAAGAGATCGTTGCGAATCTTTGCGCGGGGCGCGTGGTGATTGGCGTTGCGAAGGACGGCATCGTTGTGGCGACGCTCGAAAATCCCATTGAGCCGGAGACGCGCCCGCCGATGATTGTTCCGGTTTCTGAAGAGCGCGTTGCGATTCTGCTGGGGGCCGCGGATTGGTGGCTGCCGGACGAAAATCGCGAACTCGCCAGCATCTACGATGAGCTTCCGGACCTGCCGTCCACGCAGGGCAGGCAATCGCCGCATCTGCAAGAGAGCGCGAGCGAGGGAGCCGGTTCAGAAGCGACCGGCATCGAGCAAATCGCCAATCGATTGCGCGGGCGGCTGAGCTTGGTCGCAAATTACATTCACGGCAGCCTGGACCTACAAAACGGCGAGCCGCTGCTGCAAATGATTTTGGTAGATTACGCGCCCGACTACGGCCCGGAAGTTTGGCTGGTAAAGTATTCGGTGGATCAGGAACCGGAGCAGGGCGATTACTGGCAGACGCGTGTTCTGCAGCCCCATTACACGCAACTGTGGCCGCCGGAGAAAGGGCAGCCGCGCGGCTTGATCGAGGTGAGTTACCCGTCCGCGCCAACGCTGGCAAACTTGATCAGCGGCGGCGACGCGCGTGTGGCGCAATCGATTTCCGCCACGCCTGGCATGCAGCAGGTTTCCGCCGCGATTCTCGACGGCAAGATCGAGAAAGAGTCCGCGGTGGATGTGGCGGAGTTTTTGCGGACGTGCCTGCATGCGGCGACCGTTCCGAGCGCGCGCATGGTGGAAGCGGAGCTCAACCCTAAGCGTGGCGTGGGATGGTTCGTACGGCCGCCGACTGAAATACGAACCGCCGGAAGCGAACAGGTGCGGACACCCGGCGCGCCAAGCTTGCGCGGGACTGCGGGTAAACCTCCCGGGCCAGGCGATCGTTAAATTTTTGGCAGCGGGCCAGTTTGAATTTCGGAAACATGCACCCTCACGCAAGCCTTAGCGTTTCTGAAAAGATTCGATACAGAGGAACTAAAGCCCCGCTTTTATAGACTTTGTGGCAGCCCCCCAAATGCGTACCTCAGCGGCTAAAGCCGCACTATTTCACGGCGGTTACGGCACGGCTGAAGTCGTGCCCTTACAAAAGCCGGACCGCCACACACACTCTCAAGCCCCGGCGTCGCTACCTTACAAAAACAGGAATTGTCGCACCCGCTCTCAAGCCGTGCCCGTACGTGAAACAGAACTTTTCGCACGGACTCTAACTAAAGCTGCTACCTCATGAAAGTCTATTGCGGGACGACTTTTGGTCAAGCTACTTCTTCGCGGCAATCTCTGCTTTGAGGCGGGCGCTTTTTTCCGCGACGCCGGCGTCGAGTTCTTTTTTGTATTCGGCAAGTTTGCGCGCGACTCCCTGGTCTGAAAGTCCCAGGATTTGCGCGGCGCAGATTCCCGCGTTCATTGCGCCCGCTTTGCCGATGGCCATTGTAGCCACGGGAATCCCGCCCGGCATTTGCACGATGGCGAGGAGCGAATCCATTCCGTTGAGCGCGGTGCTGGCGATGGGAACGCCGATTACCGGCAGCGTGGTGAGCGCGGCGACCACTCCTGCTAAATGGGCGGCGCCGCCAGCGCCTACAATGATGGCCTGCAAGCCGCGCTTGGCAGCAGTTTCAGCGTATTGCGCGGCGCGCGCCGGAGAGCGGTGCGCGGACACTACTTCCACCTCATATCCGATGCCAAATTTGTCGAGCATGCGGCAGGCTTCCGCCATTGTCGGATAATCCGAATCCGAGCCCATGATTACGCCCACTCGCGCTGCATTAGTATTCGTCATTCGCCTCTCTTTGTCCTTTCGCGATTTGGTTTGCGCAGCTGGGACTTCAAACTTGTGCGCGCCGTTTGTACTTTTTACTTTGCCGCCGCGCTGCCCAGCTCGCCTCCGATATCCTTGCGGTAATGCATTCCCTCGAACGAAATGCTCTGCGCGGCCTGGTAGACGCGCGCGCGAGCCTCGGGCATGCTCGCTGCTGATGCAGAGACGACTAGCGTTCTGCCACTACTGTTGTAGTATTTATTGTCTTCCCGTCGTGTGGCACCATGAAACAAAGCCACGCTTGAGTCTGTACTGATTGACGTTATTCCTGTTATTTCCTTGCCTGTCTGTGGCTTACCAGGATATCCTGCAGCGGCAAGGACCACGCATGCGCTTGCCGCGGGTGCCCAGTTCATACGGAATTCGCGGAGATTCCCTGCCAGCGCTGCCTCTGCGGCGGCGGCCAAATCGAAATCCATGCGCATTACCAGCGCTTCCGTTTCGGGATCGCCGAGGCGGCAATTGAATTCCAGAACTTTTGGGCCATCGGCTGTGAGCATCAGGCCGAAGTACAAGAAACCAAAATATTCATTGGAATCCTTGGAAATCCCCGCAAGCGTTGGGCGGACAATTTTATCCTGAATGTCTCTCTCCAGGTTGACTGAAAGCAGATCTGCGCTGGAGATTGCGCCCATTCCCCCTGTATTTGGGCCCGTGTCGCCATCGAATGCACGTTTGTAATCGCGAGCAGGCGCAAAGGGGGCGAAATTCTCGCCATCTGTCAGTACAATGTAGGAAATCTCGCGGCCGACGAGGCCTTCTTCGATAATCACGCGCCTGCCGGCGTCGCCGAACTCATTTTTCTCCATCAGCCTCTCGATAAAGGAGGTGGCTTCATCCGGCGAGGAAGTGACCAGGACGCCCTTGCCGGCGCAAAGACCGTCGGCCTTCACAACAACCGGCCAATCTACTTCGCAGAGAGAAGTGTAGGCGTCGACAGCATTGTCGAAGATTCCGTAGGCGTTCGCGGTTGGAATGCCGTGCCGCGTCATGAATTCCTTTGCGAAGATCTTGCTGCCCTCGAGCTGCGACGCCGCTCGCGAGGGGCCGAGCAGCGCCAAGCCGCGCTTTTCAAATTCGTCTGCGATGCCCAGCACCAGAGGCTGCTCAGGTCCAACAATCGTGAGATCGGGCTTAAGGCGCTGGGCCAGTTCGGCCAGATTCTGGACTTCGCCGGGATTAGCATATATGCACTCGGCGAGCTCTGCGATTCCGGCATTGCCGGGAACGCACCAAATGTGCTCAACGCGCGGACTCTGGCGGAGCTTCCAAACGAGAGCGTGCTCGCGTGCGCCGCCGCCGATGACCATCACTTTCATCGCGAATATGGCACGATAAAGCGGCTACGCGCCGCTGTCAACACAGAGTTTGTCTTCCAACTCGACTGTGAGCCGGGTGATGGGCCCGCTTGAATTCTTGACTCCCAGCGTCACGGTCAAGAAAATTCAAACTGACCCAGCAACGTAAACCGGCGTGAGGCATAATGCAGGTCCCGAACATGCACTGGGACTACATCGCGATCCTCATACTGCTGGCGATAGTGATTCCGTGGCGCAGCACGGCGCGAATTCGAAGCCTGCTGTACTCGGCGGAATTCGCCTCAGCGCAGCGCATGGCGCTGTATCTTTCGACCATGGTGTTTCAGTGGGCGCTTGCAGGAATCATTCTGTGGCGCAGCGCAGCGCGAGGGTTGAGCCAAGCTCAACTTGGACTGGACATTCCGAGCGTGCAGCGCGCGATTGTCGTGACGGTGGCGCTGTCAATCGCGCTCGTGCTCAACCAAATTTTCGGAATAAAGCGTTTGGCGAGCGTTCCGCCTGGAGAGCGCGGGATGATAGGGCAGCTTGCGGAAAGGCTCCTGCCGCGCAGCCGACGCGAGGCGCTTGTCGGAACACTTCTGGTGGTCACGGTCGCTATCTGCGAGGAGTTGATTTATCGCGGGTTCGTCGAAGGGGTTTTTCAGCAGGCGCTGAGGTCGGTGATCGCCGGCGCGGTCATCTCGGCGCTGTTTTTCGCCATTGCGCACGTGTATCAAGGGCGGCGGGGGCTGCTAATGACCTTCGCGGTGGGATTGATATTTTCGGCTGCGCGCGTCTGGACTGGGAGTTTGCTGCCATCGATTATTGTTCATTTTGTGGCTGATTTCTCGGCGGGCGTTGCGGCTTCTCGGATGCTTTTGGGCGGGGCTGGAACGAGCTCGTCCGCGGCCGACGAAAGGGCCGAGTCATGACAGGTTCAGCAAATCGCATGACGCCACAGGCTATTCGCCAGATTCTTGAGTCTTATTATTCGCCACTGCCGATTGGAATCGAAGCCAAGGTGCAGAAATATCTGGAGTTGATGGAGTTTTGGGGGCGAAAAATATCGCTGACTTCGGTGCGCGAACCTGAAGAAATCGTGCGATTCCACTTTGGGGAGAGCATGTTTGCGCTTTCGGCCGTGAAATTCGTGGAAAGTCGGCTCGCCGACGTTGGTACCGGGGCTGGGTTCCCTGGATTGGCGTTGAAATTGGCCGCTCCTGAGCTACAAGTTACGCTGATCGAGCGAAACAAGAAGAAATGCGCGTTTTTGCACGAGATAGTTCGTTTGCTTGGACTGGATGGCGTGACGATATTGCCATCAACTTACGAGGCGTCAGGAATTGCGAAGAATTCATTGTCAATTGTCAGTTGCCGGGCGCTGGGAGTCGACAGGGGGCTCTTGTCTTGGAGCATAGAGGTCCTGAATCCGAGTGGAATGCTTGCTCTGTGGGTTGGCTATGATGATTCTGAGAAAATCAGAAGAACTGAGGATTGGAGTTGGGGCGAACCGAGGCTGATTCCTAGGACTAAGGGGCGGTGTATCTTGGTGGGCAGGCCGATCGAGTCATGAAAATGTTCCACGTGGAACAAAATCGCAAGTTGCTCTAAGAAATGGCATGTTCCCAAGGGACGATTCTGCCTTCAGGCAAAAAATGCATGTTCCGGGGTGAAAAATGTTCCACGTGGAACATTTTTCGATTTTCGCAGACAAAAGTAGGAAAAAACGTGAAATTCCCTTGCATATCGGATTTTCCTTTGTTACATTCCCCGAAAATTAAACCGGGGGAACTTTGGGGCGAATTATCGCGATTGCCAATCAGAAGGGCGGCGTCGGAAAAACGACTACGGCGATAAATCTCGGTGCCTCACTCGCCGCGCAGGAGAAAAAGACCCTCATAATTGACTCTGATCCGCAAGCAAACACCACCGGTGGCTTGGGCTTTGCAAAAGACCCTGCGCGCAGAACTCTGTACAACGCAATTATCCTGGAAGAGCCGCCCGAGCGCGTCATCGTTCCGACACCGGTGGCGAGCCTCGATCTGCTGCCATCTGACAAGAATCTGGTTGGCGCGGCGGTCGAGCTCGTAGAAATGGAAAATCGCGAATACAGGCTCAAGGCCTTTGCCGAGAGGATCCGCGCGAACTACGAATTTGTGCTCATCGATTGCCCGCCAGCGCTCGACTTACTGACGCTGAACGCTCTGGCCGCGGCGGATTCCGTTCTGATACCGATACAATGCGAATATTATGCGATGGAAGGCGTGGCGGAGCTGCTCGACACGCTGATGCGCCTGCGCCGAACGATCAATCCGGCGCTGGCGATTGAGGGCATCCTGCTTACGATGTTCGACGAGCGGACGACGCTTTCGCGCCAAGTGTCGGCAGATCTTCGGAGCTTTTTCGGGACGCAGGTATTTGCGACGGTGATTCCGCGGAATGTGCGTTTGGCGGAAGCACCGAGCTATGGAAAGCCGATAATATTCTACGACATTAGTAGTAAAGGTGCGGAGAGCTATATCCAGCTTGCCAGGGAGGTTATCGAAAATGACCAGAAACGCATTGGGGAAGGGACTGAGCGCACTGATACGCGAGCCCGAAGCTCTTCAGCCTAGCGGACCGGCAGCGCCAAGCGGCACGCCCGCTTCGCCGAGCGGCGCTGCAGCTGTCGCGCCCGCACGCGCGCCGGAACCCGCGAGCCAAAGCGCGCCAAATGGCGTGCTGCAGATAGACATTGATTTAATCAGTCCGAGCCCGTTCCAGCCGCGCACGCGTTTCTCTCCGGAGGCGCTCGAAGAGCTGGCGCAATCGATCCGTCAGACTGGAATCATTCAGCCAATCGTGGTTCGCCGCAACGGAGCGCGCTACGAGTTGCTCGCTGGAGAACGCCGCTGGCGCGCCGCGCAGCTTGCTTCGCTGCATCGCGTACCGGCGGTTGTTCAAGACGTGTCTGATGAAAAGGCCATCGAGATTACGCTGGTGGAAAATCTTCAGCGCGAGGACTTGAATCCCATCGAGCAGGCCACTGCATTTGACCGGCTGATTCAGGAATTTCATCTGACGCAAGAGGAAGCGGCGCTGCGCACGGGAAAGGACCGCGTGACGGTGAGCAACGCGGTGCGGCTGTTGCGGCTCGACAAGCCCATTCGCCAAATGGTGGAAGAAGGCCGATTGAATGCGGGGCACGCGCGGGCGCTGCTGGCCATTGAGGATGAGGCTTTGCGGCTGGAAACTGCGAAACGCGCGGCGCGCGGCAGCCTGACGGTGCGCCAAATCGAGCGCTTCGCCTCAAAAACCCGCCGCCGCGCAAAGGCGCAACAGGAAGGGCCTCCTACAATTGACGCAAACACGCGCGCGGCCATTGATGAGCTGCAGCGAGTGCTGGGGACGCGCGTAACGATACATCGGCAGGCGCATGAACGGCCCGGCCAGCTTATTGTCGAATACTACACCGAGGCAGATCTCGACCGGCTCTATCGCATAATTGTTGAGAGATAATTCCGGCTTAGACGTCTTTTTCAGGAGGCATGCGCATGGCTTCCCGGTGGCTAGGCAGAAAATCCGGACGCTCGTCCGATTGGGCCGGCTTCATTGACAGCAAAGTTTCCTTCGAAGGAAAAATCACCGTTTCCGGCATGTTCCGCATTGACGGCGAAGTCAAAGGGAACATTGTCGCGGAGAGCGGGCTGCTGCTGGGCGAAAACGCGAAAGTGGAAGGGCAGATTGACGCGCACGACGTGACCATCGCGGGGCGCTTCGACGGACAGATTTTCGCGAAGGACCGCGTGGAGATTCAGCCGAAGGGCATCGTCAGCGGAGAAATTCACACGCCGTGCCTGATTATTCAGCCGGGCGGGATCCTCGACGGGCAGTGCCACATGCTTGCGGCGGCCGCGGGCGAGGGAGAGCAGTCCATCACGATTCCCATCCGCTCGACGGTGCAAGTCTAGCGCGATTTGCAAGGCTAATTCACGGGCGTTGCCCTTCCATCGCTACCAAGATTGGAAACTTACGCGCCAGTTCTTCTTTTTTAGCTTGCGTTTAGTTTGCGGCGGCGGGATTTCGTTGCGTTTGCGTGAGGAAGGAAAAAAATTCGTTGGCGTAGGCTTTGTTGCCGATGTAATCCGCGGAAGTTAAGTCTTTCGGGACGATGCAAGCAATCCACAGATGGTCGTGATTTTTCCAATTGTCGAATGTCCAGCACATCCCAGGCTTGCCGGCGATTTCCACGTCTTTTTGCGCTTCGAAGAGATAGCCGCGTCTCTGCATCGTGTCCGCCTGCACCTTGCCGTAGACTTCGTATTTGAATGGATAGGTTTTTGTGAAGTGCACCGGCTGGAACTCCGCGACGGGCGCTTTTTCCCAAGAGAGGCGCGTCATGCGCTCGACGGACATTACTTCGCCGTGACTTACCGCGTACCATTCGAAGGGCACGTCCACTTTCCAGGCGCGATAGTCTACAGTGCGGCCGTGCGCGATGTGCCAGCCCGCGGAAACCACTTCGGGCAGGAAAATCGCGGCCAGAAGCAAAGCCGCAGCGGCAGAAATCTTGAATTTGGTCACGGTTTTCATTGAAATTCCATTTTACTTCAGGTGGCCGTCGCGGAACAAAAGCGGCGCATCGCGCGTGTCGGATTTGTACACACCACGGAGTATACTCGTGCGACTTGAGATGCAGGTGCTTTGACGATTTGACGATGTTGTGAGGAGAGAAATTCCTTGGCGGAGCCGGTGCGATTGACAACCGCAGCCAAGGCCGCCGGTTGAGCGGCGAAGTTGAGTCCAGGTCTATTGGACTCGGTGCTGCGCCGCTTACCACGGCCGAATGATCCGAATCTGCTCGTTGGCTTCGAAACCAGCGACGACGCGGGGGTGTATCGAATCTCCGACGAACTGGCGCTGGTGCAGACGGTGGATTTCCTGACGCCCATCGCCGACGACCCGTTCACGTTTGGGCAAATTGCGGCGGCGAATTCACTGAGCGACATTTACGCGATGGGCGGCAAGCCGGTGTCCGCGCTCTCGATTGTAGGTTTTCCGCCGAATGGCGACGCGGCAGTGCTGGAGCAAATCCTGCGCGGCGGACTTTCCAAAATGGACGAGGCGCGCTGCACGGTGCTGGGCGGGCATTCGGTGCGCGACGACGATTTGAAGTTCGGCTATGCAGTTACGGGAGTGATTGACCCAAAAAAAATCTGGCGAAACATTGGCGCGCGGGCTGGCGACGCGTTGCTGCTTACGAAGGCCATCGGCACAGGCGTGATTGCTACGGCGCTGAAGGCGGGAAAGGCTGCTGCGGGGTCCGTCGAGGCGGCGATTGCTTCGATGACGCAGCTGAATCGCGCCGCTGCGGAAGCGCTGTGCGAATTTGAGGACGGTGCGCGGGGCGCGAGCGATGGCGGCGCTGCGGTTCATGCGGTCACTGACGTAACCGGCTTTGGCTTGCTCGGGCACGCGCGCGAAATGGCCGTGGGCAGCGAAGTTTCGTTGCGCATCGAACACAAGCGCGTGTCGCTGCTGCCTGGCGCAATGGAAGCGGCACGCGGCGGATTTTTGGCTGGCGGGCTGAAGAGCAATCGCGAATTCATCGAGCCTTGCGTCGAATTCGCCGCGGGCGTGCCGGAAGAAATTCGCGCGCTGCTGTTCGACCCGCAAACGTCTGGCGGCTTGCTCATCGCCGTTGTGAAGGATGACGTCGATGCGCTACGGGGCGCGCTCGAACAGCATCAGATCACCGCCGCGCAAATCGGGGAATTCAGCGCAAAGCGCTCGCCGTTGATTTTCATTGAATGAATTGCGATGGCGCAAACTCTTATGCTTACAATGCCGAAAGCGAGATCAAGACGGCGGCGGGCGTGACTAACACCTACGACGGCGATGGCAACCGCATCGAGAAGTCCAGCGGGAAGATTTACCGGTACGGAGCGGAAACGGAAATTCTGGACGAGTCGGATACCAGCGGGAATTTCAGCAACGAATATGTATTCTTTGGCGGGAAGCGCGTGGCCATGCGTGTCGTTTCCAGCGGATCATTTTTTTTCTGCGAAACTATTTTTACTAAACGGAACGCCAAATTACGAGGACGACATGCTGGGGAGCGTGTGCGCAAAACGGGGCCTCCCGGGTCGACGGCTAGTCGGGCCCGGGGGATCAATCTAGGCCGGGCAGAATCCTCAGTCCTTTATTCCCAATCCATAGGAGAGACTTAGATGCGTGTCCGCCTTTTATTCGCTGGCTGTTTGATTAGCGCTGCTCTATTGCCCCTTCAGGCCGCTATGGCCCAATGTAAGGCAACTGAACTCGTACGTGGAGCGGGAAAATATAACAAATTGGTGTGTGATGCTTACGCACAAAGATCAGCCAAGCATTTTCAGCAAGCACTAAGTCTCTTTCTGACTGCTTCGAGGGAGCCCCTGTTTGAAGTGCCGAATATTCAGCTTCTAGCGCCAATTGCCGAGACTTACGCCGACCTTGGCCAGTTCAGGGAAGCGGAGCGCTATCTTCAATATGATAACCTCGCCCTCCTGTGGGAGCTTGGGATTGCAGGTTGCGATCAAGGCGATAGTGAGCTTACTCAGGGAGGGAAGTCGCTCACATCTGACGAAGCAAAACATGTGGCTAACCTTGTGTGCGGAGCCGCATTTGAAAACTTCACGGAATTTGGTAACCGAACGATAGAGGACCTCATTCCTGTGGCAAATGCGATGCTGCGACACGACGCGATCCGAAGAGAGATTCTGGCGAAACAAACTCACGCGAAAAAAGGGGAAAAGTGACTGAGCCAAAGGCACCCTTACAGCTCGTCAAGCGTCATGGGGCTTTCCTCTTTCGGACATCACCCGTCCAGCACCCGCGTCACGCGGCGGCTGCCTATGCTGGTGTCCACTTCCAGCACCAGACATTCCCGCGTGTTCGGATCGTTGGAGCGCGGTGCTCGCGCCGGTGCCGTACGCCAATCTGACCACTCCGCGAGTGCTGGGATGGGGGGGAATTTGCTTGACGCGCGAAGACACGAGGCGGAGTATATAGGGCAGTAAAGCAGCAAGGCGCCGGCGGCGAGGTTGCCTTTGCCGAACCGTTTTGGCGCGGGGACGGTTGCTTTCCTGCCTCGATTTCGCACGCAAACCGCCCTGGGAGGTTGTCCGATGCGACGTTCTTTCGTTTTGAGTTTTTCCCTTCTGAGTTTGGCAGCTTTCACATTCATGACGATGCCGCGAGCGGCGCGAGCTTCGGATTTGAGCTATGCGCGGATTGTGCGGCTGAGCGTGGTGAGCGGAGACGTTCAAGTATCGCGGCCGAGCCATCCCGGATGGGAGCCCGCAGCGGAAAACATGCCCATGATGCAAGGCGTGACGCTGGGAACGAATGACGGCTATGCGGAAGTGCAGTTTGAGGACGGCACCACCGCGTGGATCGCGCCAAACACGCTGGTGCAATTCACCGAGCTGGCGCTGGCGGACGGCGGGCGCATCACCAAGCTGACGCTGGGCCAGGGAACGATGAGCGTTTTAACGGTGCTGCGGCGCGGCGATTCGTTTTCGCTGTCGACCGCTCGGGAAACGATTACGACGCCGAAAAATTCGCTGTTCCGCATCGACGCTTTTCACGACGGCGCGTCGGTGAGCGTGCTGGGAGGGGAAGTTGAGGTCGCTTCGGCGGAAGGAACAAAGCTGGTGCCGAGGGGCAAGACGCTGGCGTATCGCGCGAAATTGAAGAATGAGGCGCTCAAGGATGTGGCGTTGCAGGCGAATCCGAAGGCAGACGAGTGGGACCGCTTCGTCGTTACGCGCGCGCGGCAGACGGAGACAGAGGCGACGCAGTCGGCGTCCTACGTGAACGCACCGTTCAGCTATGGCATGGCGGATTTATCGCAGTACGGCGCGTGGAATTATTTTGCGGGGTATGGATACGGCTGGCAGCCGATGGGCATGGGAAACTGCTGGATGCCGTTCGCAAATGGGCAGTGGGATTTCTATTCGGGATTCGGCTGGACGTGGGTGAGCAGCGAGCCGTGGGGCTGGATGCCATATCACTTCGGCAGCTGGAATTATTTGCCGTCAAATGGCTGGACGTGGTTTCCGACGAGCTTCGATTTCTGGGATCCGGCGCCGGTGAATTGGTATTCCGCAGGGAATCAGGTGGGATGGTGGCCGGCATCGGCTTCGTCGTTCTCGGATGCATCTTTTTCGGATCCGTCAGGGTTGATGTTCGACCAGATTGCCAGCGGATGCCCGGGAATGGGCGGGATGCCCATGGGGGCATTCGGCGCGGGCGGCACGGTGATGGCCATGGCGGGACAACCGACAAAAGGCGGCAGCGGCGGTGCGCCTCGCGGGAAGCTTCCGACGCCTCCGCGTTTGCTATTGACGACCAAGCGGCTGGGAGGAGGCGGAGAGGTTCGGCTGTTTGCCTCCGAGGCGCAAGGGAAAAGAGCGGCGTTTGCTGCGGGCGAGCCGCTCGAAAACGGGAAAGCGTCCACGATGTTCGAGTCGAGGCTTGCTGTTGGCCGCGGCGCGGCGGCAACCAGGCCAACCAAAATGTTTGCGCCTACCGTGGGGAGTGTCGCGCAGCTTCGCGCTTCTTTGGCCGCGAGGAGCGCGAGCTTGCCTGCGCATGCGAGCTTGCCGGCAATGAGAATGAATTCGCGGATGCCGGCAATGCCGATGAGGGAGAATTTGCGGGCGGTGAATGCGATGCCCGTGGCGTCATCTATGCCACGCAGGCCGGCACCTATGTATTTCCCGCGGGAGAACGCTGGTTCGTATCGAGGCGGGGAGAGTCCATCACAAGGGTTCAGCGGCAGCGCTCCTGCGATGGCGGCGCCAGCTCGAGCGGCAATGCCTTCCGCACCAAGCGGAGCGGCGCACGTGAGCGCAGGCGCGGGAACCGGCAGGCCGCATTAGAGGCATTAGAATTGAGCGCAAGATTGGAAGTTGCGTAAGACGACTGCCCAGCTGGACTTGTGGCTGGCTGCTCTAGATCCTCTTCACTGCACCACGATTCCTGCATAACCCACCACACTATTGAAGTCGCCGCTCACATCCGCTGAAGTTGCATAGACAATTAGTTCCGCTTTGGTCGCCTGCAAATCGCGCATGGCGGTGAGCATAGCAACCGCCGCCGCGTATCCGCACATGGAGATGCTTTCGCGGCGAACGGTGTCGTAGAGGCGGCGCGCGTCGAGGGCGAGGACCGCGTCGATGGCCTGGCGGTCTTTCACGCGGGTGATGGCGTCGCTTTCGTGATGATTCATGTCTGAGCTGGTGAGAAGCATGATTTCTTGGCCATGGGCGCGAATGATCTGCGCGATGGCGTGGCCGAGGGCTTCGAGCGCGTCGAAGCGGTCGGTACCGAGCACAATGGGCACGAACGAAAAATCGGGAATGAGGCGCTGCAGAAATGGCAATTGCACTTCGAGCGAGTGCTCCGCGGCGTGAGCTACGGCATCTTCGCGAAGGAGCGGAAAAGCGTTTTTGATTTCCGCGGCGAGCGCAGCGTCAATGCGGGCTTGACCGAGCGGCGTTTGCCAAAAGCCGTCTGAGAGAATGGCCAGGCGTTCTCCATGCGGATAGTGGCGCGGGCCCAACAAAATGAGGCGCGAAGGCAGTTTCAGGCGGGCGTAAACTGTGGCCGCTACACGGCCGGAATAAACGTATCCGGCGTGCGGAACAATACAAGCGCGCGCGGGAATTTTTTCTGTTTGCCGCGGGAGCAATTCATCAATTTGGCGCTGCAATTGAAGAAGATCGGCGGGATAAAAACGGCCAGCGACAGCAGGGGGACGAATCATGTAAATTTCCGCCAGGGGCGGCAGCAGCGCGGCTCAGAACGCCTTGGAAGCTTTGCCTTTGATGGATTGTGCCTCAGTCGAGCCCGCTGGATATGAGATGGTGACGTTATCTCCGGGCTGGTAGCCGCCGCGGTCGATCAGGCTTTGCAACTTTTTTTTGAGCGCCGGTGAAAACGTAAATGTGCGAACGATGTAAGAGTCTTTGTTATCGCGAACGATGATGGAAACGGTGTTCATACGGACGACTTGGCCCTTGAATGTTTCCATTTTGGGCTTGGTGGGCTTGGGAGCTTTAACTTTTACCGTAATGGTTTTCCCGGTAGTAACTTGGGCGCGGGCAGGAGGCGCGAAGGCTCCGGAAAATGCGAGGCCAGCGAGCAGAAAAGCTGCAAATGCGATGTGTTTAGGCTTCATTGTCGAGTGAGATCTTGAGCGACTTTAGAAATTTAATATCCTGCGGAGTGATTTCGACTTTTGCGTTCTCCACCTGCTCGTCGAGCACTTCTTCATCCACGCGAATGTGCAACGATTCGAGAAAGCGGCGGTCCTGCGTGGTCATGCGCTCGTCCGACGAGGGCCTTTGCGCCAGGCCGATGGTGGCGTCAAGTTTCAGCACAATGTCGTAGCCGGCAGCGCGAACGTTGCTGATGGCCTCGGCGATCCTTTCGGAATCCGCCACTGAATCGTTAATGGCGTGCCCCAGTTCGCGAAGCAAAGCTTTGAGATGGTCATCGAGACGCAAGGTCGGCCTCCTAATTCCCTGCTATTAATTCTAGGTCGCCAGCGTGCAAGATACAAGAGGATGTGCGCTGAGCGCAACTGCCGCGTGAAAATAAGGAGTTGTACTAGAATGGAGCTCGATGGGAGCGAACGGTGGTTCACATTGGACGGTTGCTGCGTGGCGGGCGGGCAGGACGACGCTGCGCGTATTTTGGAAGCTCGGGCGGCAGCTTTTCCACGAGGCAATCGGCACACTTTTCGGGCTTTTTGCGATTTATGGAGGCGTGGCGTGGTGGAAGCAATCCCACGAGCCGGGAGGGCAGTGGATCGCGGGAATGGCGCTGGGCTACGCGGTGCTGATGGCGTTCTTTTCGGTTTTGTCGTTTCGCAGCGCGCGACGCGTTCGTTAGTGGGATGCGGCATACGCAGACCCGGACGGCAGAAGATAAATTGTTGATGCGGCGATGAGCAAAAACTCCACGAAAATCGAAAATGGAAAAGCAACGGCTACGGCGCCGGGCGCTTTGGCGATAGAAACGGTGGTAGACGCCGAAGCGTTGCGCGGGTCCGACGCCGAGCGCGATATTGGATTCCCGGGAAGTTTTCCTTTCACGCGCGGGATTTATCCGACGATGTACCGCGGACGTTTGTGGACGATGCGGCAGTATGCGGGCTTTGGCAGCGCCGTGGAATCGAACGAGCGCTATCGCTATTTGCTTTCTCGGGGACAAACGGGGCTCTCGGTAGCATTCGACCTGCCCACGCAGATTGGGATGGACTCAGACCACGAGCTGGCGCTCGGCGAAGTAGGCAAAGTGGGCGTGGCCATCGATTCGCTGGAAGACATGGAAACGCTCTTCGACGGGATTCCGCTGGATCGCGTTTCCACTTCGATGACCATCAATGCGACGGCGGCGATTTTGCTGGCGTTATATGTCGCCGTGGCGAAAAAGCAGAATGCGAATTTGCGGCGGCTTTCCGGAACAGTGCAGAACGACATTTTGAAGGAATATATCGCGCGCGGAACGTACATTTATCCGATCCGGCCGGCGATGCGCATCGTGACGGATATTTTCGCGTGGTGCCGCGCGGAGATTCCCAACTGGAACGCGATTTCGATTTCCGGATATCACATCCGCGAGGCAGGCTCGACGGCGGTGCAGGAAGTGGCGTTCACGCTGGCCAATGCAATTGCTTACGTGGAAGCGGCTGTGGCGGCAGGGCTGAAAGTGGACGAGATTGCGCCGCAACTTTCGTTTTTCTTCAATTCGCATAATGGGCTGCTGGATGAGGTCGCCAAGTTTCGAGCGGCGCGGCGGTTGTGGGCGCGAATCGTGCGCGAGCGTTTTCATACGCAGGATGAGCGGTCCATGCTGTTGCGATTTCACGCGCAAACGGGAGGCTCAACGCTCACCGCGCAGCAGCCGGAGAATAATTTGGCGCGTGTGGCATTGCAGGCGCTGGCTGCGGTGCTGGGCGGATGCCAATCATTGCACACAAACAGCTTGGACGAAGCGCTGGCGCTGCCCACGGAGCAATCGGCGCTACTGGCGCTGCGGACGCAGCAAATCATCGCCGCGGAAACAGGCGTGGCGAACACCATCGACCCGGTGGGAGGCTCCTATGCAATCGAGCATTTGACGAATGAAATTGAGCGCGGCGCGGCGGATTACATCGCGAAGATTGATTCGCTGGGCGGGATGCTGCGGGCCATCGAAACCGGATTCGTGCAGGCGGAGGTGCAGCAGGCGGCGTACGAATATCAGCAGGCCGTGGAACGCGGCGAGGTGGTGGTGGTTGGCGTGAACCGTTTCAAGGAAGATGAAGGGAAGCCGATACCGACGCTGCGAATTGACCCGGAGATTGAGCGTTCGCAAATGGCGCGGCTGCGGGCGCTACGCGCGAAACGGGATGGCGCGAAAACAAAATCGGCGCTGGAGGAAATAGAACGGCGCGCGCATTCCAATGAAAACCTGATGCCCGCGATTGTTTCCGCTGTGGAATCGTACGCCACGGTGGGGGAAATTTCCGACACGCTGCGGCGCGCGTTCGGCGAATATCAGGAATCCGTGGTGATTTGAAGAGCCCTGATTAACTTCAAGCGATTAACAGACTGCACGTGTCCATCCAGCGAAAAATTGTCCTGGCATCCGCTTCTCCGCGGCGCGCGGAAATCCTGCGTAATGCGGGCTTCGAATTCGAGATAATCCCCGCGGAAATCGACGAATCCATGCGACCGCGGGAGACTGCTGAAGCTTATGTTCGGCGACTAGCTAAGGAAAAGGCCCTCTCAGTCGCGAGACAATTGCCCATCAGACATGGTTTGCTTCACCGTACGGTTGTGGCCGCCGACACCACTGTGAGGCTCGAAGGAGCGATTCTGGGCAAACCGGGTTCTGCAGAAGGAGCGCGGAAGATGCTGCGACGATTGAGCGGAAAATGGCATGAAGTGCTCACAGGACTAGCGGTGATGCGGATGGGCGACGCTGGCGAGAGACCGCATGTCGTCGTAGAGAAAACACGAGTGGAATTTGCGCGGTTATCCAGGAAAGAAATCGAGGAGTACATCAAGACGGGCGAGCCATTCGATAAAGCGGGCGCGTACGCGATTCAGGGGCGCGGAGGAAAATTCATTCCGCGCATCGAGGGATGCTACTTCAACGTGATGGGGCTGCCGCTGGCGCGACTTTACGTAATGCTAAAAGAGATTGAAGCCGTACCGATGTAGAGGCGTCGCTCAACTGCAAAGTTGTACGACACAAATTTTCCTGGAGCCCTCAGGCCAATTACTTCTTTGGTTCCACAGGAGGAGGCGTCGTAGTGGTCGATGCCGATGGCGTAGGCGCGGGTTCGTCACGCATACCTTGCTTGAACTCTTTGATGCCGGATCCTATCCCACGCATCATCTCGGGAATCTTCTTGCCGCCAAACAAAATCAGCACAACCAAAACGACAATGGCGATATCCATCGGCGAATCCAAGATCGCCACGAGGTTTACCGCGTGCTGTCCCATATGTAGCCACATAATTTTCGCCGCCTTTCCAACTTTGGGCGTAATTATACGTTATCGCGTGCCCTGTTGGATATGAAATCTCCTACAGTATAACACGCTCATCGCCTGCGCGCCGCGTCAACTGGATTCTGTCCATATATTCGAGGAGCGGTATGGCGTGTTTGCGGCTAATTCCGGCGAGTTCCTTGAAGGCAGCAATGGGCAGGCGATCGCCGTGGGCGCGTCTATAGGCGGCGAGAAGCGCGCGGAGATTTTCGAGGGCTGCTTTGTGGAAAATGAGATCCTCGGTCACTTTCACGAGGACTTTTTCGCGTATGAGCAATTGCAGCAACTTTCTGGCGCGCTGAAGGTCAACGGGCGCGCGTTTTAGCGCTTCATCTACCGCTGAAGGCGAGAGGCCGGCGCGCTCGAATTCGCGCGCGATTTGCTCTTTGGCCTTCAACTCCTCGGGCGATAGCGCGATCTCGCGCCTGGCGCGTTGCACCGTGTCGCCCACGATGGCAATCTTTCCGAGGCGCACAAGTTCGTCCACGGCCGCGCGGAAAACCTCCGGATGAATACGCGGGGCGACGCGGCCGCGCAAATCCTGCTTCGCCAATCCGGGAATGAGCGGATTTTTCGCGTGAAAATGCTCAATTTCCTTTTCAATGCTGCCCATCAGAGTTTGCATGGCGTGCGAGGAAACGGCGAGCCACGGGTGCTCGGAGACAACCTGGATGGATTTAGCAAGCTCGGGCGTGCGGGCGACTTGGCGCACTTCGGCTTCGAGCCAGCCGGTGCGCGCGACGATCTGCGGAAGATCCACGCCGCGCGGGTCTTCGGCGACCAGCGCCGTCAGGATTTGCTGGCGAGTTCCATGCTCCAAAATTGCGAGAAATTCCATTGCGGACGGATTGTGTTTTTTATGCCGCGGAGCAAGCGCATCGAGAATGACGCCACCGCCAATGGTAATTACGGGCGAAAACTGGCGAATGATGAAGCGATCGCCGGGAAGCGCGACGATGGAGGCGTCGAGATAGAACTGCGCGAGAGAGGAGGACTTCGGAGCCAGATGGTCTGCATCGAGCAAAGTCATCAGCGCAACGCGCTCGGCGGCACCGCAGTGAAAATGGAGGCGCGAGCGCGATTTCAATGGCCGCGCGGAGGCCAGAAGCGACACACGAGCATCCAGGCGGCTGGTTGGACGAAGAACTCCTTTGGTGGCGAGCACCATGCCGCGCTCGATTTCGGCGACATTGATGTCCGCAAGATTCACGGCGGTGCGTTGGCCGGCGATTGCCTGTTGCACGGCGCGACCTCCGGAATGCAAACCACGAATGCGCGAGCGCTTTCCGGGGGGAAGAAGCTCGACCTCCTGCTCGGTGCGCAGCGTCCCTGAAATCAGTGTGCCGGTGGCGACCGTGCCAAATCCCTGCATCGAAAAGGCGCGATCGACGGGAAGGCGCGCGTGGCGGGAAGCGTCGCGTTCGGGAGCGGAAGCTGCCAGGCGCAGCATTCCGCGTTTCAAATCGCCGAGACCCGCGCCGGTGCGAGCGCTTACAGCGATAATCGGAGCGCTTTCGAGGAACGAAGAGCGCACGAAGTCCTCGATTTCGAGTTTCACGAGGCCGAGCACTTCCGCGTCCACCAAATCGCATTTGGTGATGGCGATAATGCCGCGCTGAACTCCGAGGAGGCGGCAAATCTCGAAGTGCTCGCGCGTTTGCGGCTTGATGGATTCATCCGCGGCGACGACGAGGAGAACCATGTCGATTCCGCCCGCGCCGGCGAGCATGTTGCGCACGAACTTTTCGTGTCCCGGGACGTCGACGAAGCCAATTTGAACGCCATCCATCTCGAGAAAAGCGTAGCCGAGATCAATGGTGATGCCGCGACGCTTTTCCTCTTCGAGGCGGTCAGGATGCGTGCCGGTGAGCGCCTCGACGAGCGCCGACTTGCCATGGTCAATGTGGCCGGCAGTGCCGATGATGACGTGTTTAGACATGCGGTTTCCGAGCCGTCGCGAACGAAAGATGCAAGGACGGAATCGATGCTAGCCGAGTCTTTCCATGATGGTCAAACGGCGGGCGCTGAGATAAAGCGCGCTGGGGAGATTCGCAAAAACGGCCAGTGAATTATCGTTAACAAAAGCGTTCAGTGCTTGTGCGGAGTGTAGAGGTCACGCGAGAGCATCAATTTCAAAGTGACAGGGTCTGAGGCGCTAGTCACGCCAAAGCCGATGCCCGCCTCGATATCCGCGAACTTCGTTTCGTGATCGAAGACGCCCCAAACTTCGTGCGTTTCTTCATCAGTTGGCCGGAAATTGTCCAGCGGGCCAACGTCAGAATACTCCTCGACGGCCACGGCCCATTTGGGATTGAGATTGTAAGCGACGCGCGCGCATGGCGCGAAGTCGAGATTTTTGAAGCCGCCAATGTACGAGTTGTCGAGAATGGGGTTGACGATGATGTCCCAGGGATGCAAATGCAAGCCAATGATGGGGCGAATTTCGGAGGTGAAGCGGCGCGGATCCCAGTGTTTGGCGTTGTAACTGAATTCGAAATTGGCAGCGTAAAAGAGAGTGCGGTCGGCGGCATGCGGAGAGGTAAACAGGATGCGCAGCTTGCCGCCGTTGATGCTGGGCCCGCGGTCTTTGGAAATGCTGTAGAGCGGCAAGTAGAGGCCGGCTTCGAGCCAGTCGGTTACGCCATAGGCCCATTCGGTGACGCCGTTGAAAGATTTATCCGGGATGAGGCCGCCAGGAAACGCGGGCGTCTTCTGGCCGTCGGGAGTGAAATTATTGTGCCACGTGAGATTGAATACGCCCGGCGCGGCAATGGAGCCGTCGTAAACCTGGATCTCGTCGGTTTGAGCGAAAAGCGCGGGGGCCAAGGCCATAACGATGATTATTGCTATGAAAGCACGCCAGAGAATTTTTGAAAGCCGAGCCAGCCAGTATGGCAAAAACATGCTGTAGAAATGCTCCTCGATGAATGTTGTGAGGCAGAGCAATCCTAAGCTAAGAGGCACTGGATGACAAAGACGTTTCGGGCGATCAGCGCTTCGATTGCAGCGTGCAGGTGGCGTTTAGATGGCCTGATTGACGCACGCGCGCGCGACACGTTATTCTGATGATTCAAGGGGCTTCGCGAAGGGCTACAGGATCCCATATAGAAAATGTTCGAAAACCTCACTGACAAGCTGCAGCGCGCATTCAAGAATCTTCGCGGGCAGGGCAAGTTAACCGAAGAGCATCTGGACGCCGGCCTGGCGCAGATTCGCGAAGCGCTGCTGGACGCGGACGTCAACCTTGGCGTGGTGGATGAAATCATCGCACACATCCGCGCAAAAGCGCTTGGCTCGGAAGTTTTGCTGCAACTTTCGCCGGACCAGCAGGTGGTGAAGATTGTTCGCGACGAGCTCGCGGAACTTTTGGGCAAAGAAGTGCGCATGCAATTCGCGTCGCGGCCGCCGTCAGTGTGGCTCATTGTCGGGCTGCAAGGTTCGGGCAAAACTACCACCACTGGAAAACTTGGCAAATGGCTGGGCGAGCACGGGCACCGGCCGATCGTTGTTTCGACGGACGTTTACCGTCCCGCTGCGCGCGAGCAACTGGCGCAGGTAGCCAGGGCAACGCAGACGCCGAATTGGCCGGGAAAAGAGAACGACAAGCCGCTGGAGCTGGTTCGCGGCGCGATGCGCGAGGCGAAACTTTCGGCGTATGACGTGGTGCTGGTCGATACGGCGGGCCGTTTGCACATTGACGATGAGTTGATGAACGAATTGTCCGCGCTGAAAAAGGAGCTTTCGCCCGCGGAAATTCTGTTTGTCGCGGATGCGATGATTGGACAGGATGCGGTGCGCTCGGCTGGAGAATTTCACAAGCGGCTTGGCGTCACCGGCGTGGTATTGACGAAACTCGATGGCGATGCGCGCGGCGGCGCGGCGCTTTCCATTCGCAAAGTTACCGGCGCGCCGGTGAAATTCGCGGGCATCGGCGAAAAATACGACGCGCTCGAGCAATTCCATCCGGACCGCATCATTTCGCGCATTCTGGGGATGGGCGACGTGCTGACGCTCATCGAAAAAGCGGAAAAGAACATTGACGAAAAGCAGGCGCGGGAGCTGCAGCGCAAACTCACGCACGATGAGTTTTCGCTCGAGGATTTTCGCGACCAACTGAAGCAGATTCGCAAAATGGGTTCGATCGAGCAGTTGATGGGCATGCTGCCGAAAATCGGGCCGTTCGCGAAATTGCCGAAGAACACGGAACTCGACGAGAGCCGGCTGAAAGTGGCTGAGGCGGTGATCAATTCCATGACCGCAGCGGAGCGCGGCGACCATCACTTAATCGACGGCAAGCGCCGCAAGCGCATCGCGCGCGGCAGCGGCACCAGCGTGCAGGAAGTGAACGAAGTGCTGAAGCAATACGTCGAGATGCGGCGCATGATCAAAATGTATGGCAACACCATGCGCGGGAAAATGCGCGGCCTCGGCAAACTCCGCTCCAGCTTGAACCAATAGCCAACAAAACGCTGTTTCTCGACCAGATTGCGCCCGGGAGGCCTTCCCGGGTGTTATCCACTTCATATACGGCCTCAGCGCGTTTCGTTGACCCCTGTTTTTGGCGTGTGCTAAGTTACCGAACGAGCTGTTCCCGCCGAAGGGAAGAGGCACTTCATTCGGTTTAGCGTGGCGCGACGCGAGGGGACCGCGCTGGAAATTGCAGTCCGCGCCAACCCTGAAGGGGATGCTGCGCGTCAAAGCGCGTGGGCAAGGGGCCGAGAGAAACGCATGGCATTGAATAAAGCCAAAGTCATGGAGTCAGCGCTGAAGTCGCTGAACCAAGGCAAAGTGGCGCAGGCCATTCAGGAATATCAAACCATCCTGCGAAGCGATCCGAAGGATCAGGTCGTGCTGATGACCGTCGGCGATCTGTTCGTGCGGCAATCGAATATGGCGCAGGCGGTGGAATATTTCGAGCGGCTGGCGCAGCTCTATCTCAATGACGGCTTCAACAGCAAAGCGATTGCGATTTACAAGAAAATTTCCAAGCTGGCCCCCAATGAAACGCAGCCGCTCGAGAAGCTGGCGAATCTTTACGTGCAGCAAGGAATTCTGAGCGAAGCGCGGCCTATCTTCTTGCAGCTTGCCGAAGCGCACTTGAAAGCAAACCACACCGCAAAGGCGGTGGAAGTTTTGCGGCGGCTGCTCGAAGTGGAACCGGATAATCCGCGCGTGCAGCGGCGGCTGGCGGAACTCTACATGGCCATGGGCCAGAAAAAAGAAGCGGCGCAGACTTATGTGCATTTTGCGCGTTACCTTCACGAGCATGGCGATGCGACGGAAGCGCAGAAAATGGTGGATGCGGCGATTGCCGCACAGCCGGGGGATTCCGCGGCGCTGCTGCTGAAAGCGCGAATTCTGGGCGCTGCGGGTAACTCCGACGGCGCGCTCGATGCGCTCGTGAAACTGCCCGAAGCCGACCGCAATTCCGAGACGCTTGGGCTGCAAATCGACCTGTGCTTGAAAGGCGGGAAGTACGAGACGGCTATTGAGCTGTTGCAGGGCGCAGACCTGAAAGGCCCGGAAAAGTACGCGCTGATTTCGAAGGTAGTCAATGCGCTGATTGAAGCGAGGCAGGAGGAGCAGGCGCTTGAGCTGATTGGCGGGATTCGTGAATCGGCGATTGCCGCGGGGAATCAGGAGTTTCTGGCGAAGTTGCTGGTTAGCGCCGCGGAGCGAATACATGACCGGCTGGAGCCGCGGGAATGGCTGGTGGATTTGTACCGGCGAACCGCCGACAACAACCTCTCAGAAGCGCAGTCGCAACTGGCGGATGCGTTAATCAGCGCCGGACAATTGCAGCGCGCGGAAGCGACCCTCGCCGAGATGCTCGAGCGCGAACCGGATAACGAATTCGCGCGCCACCGCCTGACAGAGTTAAAAAAGCAAACGGGGCAGGTCAGCGAAACTCCGACGGTTCTGGACGAAACGGCGTTCCAACAACCCAGCCGCGGGCCGCTGACGGCGGGCGCAGCTTCGGAAAACGATGCGGGACTGGATGAAGAGACGCAGCAATTCGTCTCGCAGGCGCTCACCGATGTGGACTTGTTCTCGAGCTACGGGTTGTCGCAAAAGGCGGTGCAGCTCCTGGAAACGATTTTGCAGCGCGTGCCGCAACATGCTCCAACGATTGAGCGACTGCTGGACCTGACACTGGGCACAGGAGATGACCGGCGAACCGCCGAGCTTGCGGCGCAGCTTGAACAGATCTACACGCAACGTGGCGACGCACAAAATGCGGAGCGGTTCACTGAACTGCGGCGCAGATTTCAGCGAGCTTCGGGCGCCACAGATGCGGAGATTGCGGCAGGGTCAGCTCCTCCCCCGCCAGTGGAGGCGCAAAAGCCAGCTGCGGCGCCAGAGGCCAGCCATGCCGCGCCATCGGCGGCAACCGCACCGCCGGAATTTGCTATTCCTGCGACGGAAGGGGCAGAGGCGCAGAAGACGCCGGAAGTCGCCAGCGCCACGCCCGCGAAAGAACCGGAAATTGACCTTTCCGATGAGTGGGAGAGTCTTGCATCGCAGACCGAAGAGCAACCGTCGGCGAGTGCTTCTGCTTCCGGGCTCGCTGATGCCGTTTCTGCGTCCGAAGCGGAAACGGAAATGCCGGAGTTCGATTTGGAGCTGGTCGCCCAGACGGAGTCCGGAAATAACGAAGCTTCCAGCACCGAGGCATTGCTCGATCAGCTGGTCGCGGAAGTTGAAGGTCTGGGAGCAACGCCGGCCGAGCCGGCAATGGCCGCTCCTCCAGCCGTAGCGCAAAGTCACGCGCCGATTGAAGCTGCGCGCGAAACCCCGGAGGCGGTTTCAACCGCGCCGCCAGCGCACGCACCTGCGAATGACCAATCGCGCAAAGCAGCGGGGGTCACGAACGACCTGAGCGAGGTATTCCAGGAATTTCGCGCCGAGCTTGGGGAAATGGGCGAGCAGGAACGCGACGAAGATTTGGAGACACATTACAATCTGGGCATCGCCTATCGCGAAATGGGATTGCTCGACGAGGCCATCGGCGAATTCCAAAAAGTGGCGAAAGCGGTGCAGGACGGACGCAGTTTCCGCTATGCCATGCAGTGCTGCACGCTGCTGGGCCTGACGTTCACCGATAAAAGCGAGCCTAAAATCGCGGCGCTGTGGTATCACCGCGCTCTGGAATTACCGGGCCTTGAGCAGGAAACGGTGATTGCTTTGCGGTATGATTTAGGCGTGGCGGAAGAACAGGCAGGCGACGTTGACGCGGCGCTCAATAGCTTCCGGCAGGTATATGCCATGAACATTGATTACCGCGACGTCTCGGAGCGCATTTCCGCGTTGCAAAAACACTGAAACCCACGCTTACAAATCGGCTGCTTCGCGTGCTCCTGCTGCTGTTGTGGCTGGAAATGGGGCTGCTGATTATTCTGATTCCGTGGTCGGTATACTGGGACGCGAATTACTTTTTGAACCGCTATCCGGTGCTGATCCCTATCCTCCTGAACCCATACATGCGCGGGGCGATTTCCGGACTTGGAGTGATCAATGCGGTGATGGCCGTGGATTCGTTCCGTCGCAAGAATCCTGTGACTGCGCCGCCCGGCTAACGCGCCACTCGCCTGATGATTCTCTGCTACGTCACCGACCGCCATCTTTTGCGTCAAAGTGCGGACAATAGTGCGCTTCGTGACGAATTGCTGCGGCATATTGAACGAACTGCCGCCGCGGGAGTGGACTGGATACAAATTCGCGAGAAAGATTTGCATGCGCGCGAACTGGTTGAGCTTACGCGAGGCGCGGTTGCGGCAGCTAAGCACGCTGGTCTCAACGTGACGAAGGCAAAAGAAAAAAGTGGCGCGCAGGGTGGAGTTACTACGCGCGCTGCCGCTCGCGTCATCGTTAATGACCGCGTTGATGTGGCGCTGGCGGGCGGCGCAGCGGGTGTTCATTTGGGAGCAACGTCGGCGCCCGCGACGGAAGTGATTCGCTGGCTGCGCGCGGGCAATGCGCCGGCCGATTTTATGGCCGGCGTTTCTTGCCATGAGTTGAGCGAAGCCATCGCTGCCGAAAATGCCGGGGCAAACTACATTTTTTTTGGGCCGATTTTCGAGACTCCATCCAAGAAAGCCTTCGGGCCGCCGCAAGGAACCATGAGGCTCGCGGAAATTTGCAGCCGCGTTCACATTCCTGTGCTGGGCATCGGCGGAATCACGCAAGGAAATGCGTCCTCGTGCCTGCGCGCGGGAGCTGCAGGAATTGCGGCAATTCGGATGTTTCAAGAAACGCAGGCGTCGAGTGATCTGGCCGAGACCGTATCGCGGCTGCGCGGGTCTGCGGCAAGCGCCTCTGCCACAAATCCCTGAATCTTTTCTCATTCCGGCTGTGTCCGATATGGAAGCTACAACGTGTGTACGTGTTTTCTAATGGAGCGGGTAGATGAAGGGGCGAAAAGCTTGGCTATGGATCGTGCTCGTTTTGGCGGTGATTATTTTGCTGGCGGGTTTCGCCGCCTCGCGCGCAAGCATTAGCGCGTTGGATGAGCCGGGCCGCTTCGAAACCGCGCTTGCTATTGCCGCAAAGCGCGAGGTAGTAGCGCGCGCTGCGGCGAAGATGCATTTTGTTGAGCCAGCCTATTCCGACGCCAGCGCGAAGACCGGCCACGTGCTTTTCAGCATCGAATGCGCGACGTGTCACGGCGATGGGCGTGTGCCATCGCGCATCGGCCAGTCCATGTATCCGCGCGTGCCGGACCTCGGTTCGGCGGAGATTCAAAAATGGTCGGACGCGGAACTTTTCTGGATTATTCAGCACGGCGTGCGCCTGAGCGGGATGCCCGGATTCAAAAAAATGGATACGGATGAGCAGGTGTGGCATCTGGTGCACTATATCCGTACATTGCCGAACCGTTCTGCGCAGTAGGCTGTTTCAATCTTAGACCGCACTGGCCGAATCTGTTTAGCAGCGCATGACACGCGTGCTAAACTGAAAATTCTTGACCCTGCTCCAATAAGTTGTTGTGACTGATGCCCAAAGAACTATTCGGAACTGACGGAATCCGCGGTATTCCCGGCAAGTATCCGCTCGATGACGCAACTCTTTTTCGCGCGGGCGCGGCACTGGGCGAATATCTGGCCGAGCATCACGATGCCGCCAAATCTCTGCGCGTTCTGATCGGCATGGATACTCGCGAGTCCGGACCGCACCTGGCCAGCCGGATCGCGCAGGGCTTGCGTGCGTCGGGCATCGAGCCGGTTTCGGCGGGCGTGGTTACCACTCCGGGAGTCGCGTGGCTGGTTCATAGCGAGGATTTTGCAGGGGGCGTGGTGATTTCCGCGTCGCACAATCCGTATCACGACAATGGCGTGAAGCTGATTTCGTCGAGTGGAATGAAATTCCCGGATGAGGCGGAGGCGCAGATCGAAGAGCGCATCCTCACGGCGCAGAGCGAAAATTCTCTGGTGCCGGAATGGAAGGGCGATGGGCTGCCGCCCGCCACGACGCTGCACAACGATTATCTTTCCGCGCTGCGGCAAAAGGCATTTCCCGGAGCAAAGTTTTCGGGCATGAAAATTGTGCTCGATTGCGCGAACGGCGCGGCCAGCAAGCTTGCGCCGAAACTTTTTCGCTCGCTCGGCGCTGAGGTCATTTCGATTTTCGACGATCCCGATGGGCGAAACATCAATGCTAATTGTGGCTCGCTGTATCCGGAAACGATGCGCAAAAAGACGGCGAGTTGCGGCGCGGATTTGGGCGTGGCGTTCGACGGCGACGCAGACCGCGCGCTGTTTTCCACTTCCACTGGCGCGTACGTGGACGGCGACGGCGTGCTGTTTGCTGCGGGGCGTTACATGAAGAAAAAAAGAATACTCAAGGGCGACACGATCGTGGGCACGTCCATGTCGAACCTGGGTCTGGAAAGGGCGCTCGGACGCGACGGGTTGCATCTTGAGCGCGTGCCGGTGGGCGACCGCTACGTGCTCGAAAAAATGCGGGAAATTGACGCCAATCTGGGCGGCGAGCAATCCGGGCACATTATTTTCCTCGATGATTCCACCACTGGCGACGGCATGCTCACTGCTGTGAAAATGGCTTCGCTGGCTTCCATCGAGGGAGATTTGGACGGCCTGCTTCACGATCTGAAGGTTTTTCCGCAAAAAATCGTGAACGTGCGCGTGCGCTCCAAGCCGCCGCTCGAATCCCTGTCGGCAGTTGAAAAGGCAATAAGCGAAGCGCAAAAAAAACTCGGCGATTCCGGGCGCATCGTCGTCCGCTACTCGGGAACCGAGCCGCTGGCGCGCGTGATGGTCGAAGCGGAGCGCCAGGCCGACGTAGACCGTTTCTGCGATTCGATCGCTTCCGCGATTCAATCCTCGATTGGCGCGGAATGACCCTTCCGCAGTCACTCGTGCAAGGACTATGGCCGCATTCGGCTCACGCAACCTCAACCCGGTCAAGTGTTCACCGTATTGGCACAGAGAGTCGTCAAAGCTCATCATAAGCTTGACAGACATGGTTTAATGGCTAATCCAATGAATCGAACGCTTGGAATTGTTGCGGTGAGCAAGTACGGTATTTGGTGGCTGCGCGTCCTGTCCGCGATGCGAGGTGCGATTGGCTGGTGCCTCGAAAAAACCCAAGCGCCAGCCAATCTGCGACCGTTTGAGTTTATCGATCCGGCTTCCGATGAAACGATCTATCTCTACACGACAAAGAGGTATTCGGTATTCTGTGTCGGAGAAAAGCGTTTCTATTTCAGCCGGCTTAGTGGAAAATTCGACGGAATGTCAGCCCCCTCGAGTTTGGTTTCCGGGTGGGTTGAATTCTGCGATTAGTTGTCTTTCGCGAAGTTTTCTTTGCTGTTCGACGGTCACAACTTCAGCAAAGAAATGCGTGACGCCAGCAATCGGTGGGAGACAGTAGTGCTCTTGTAACCGTTTCCTCAAATTGCCGGTTTGTCCCACGTAAAGGCAGCTGTACCAGCCGGGGCGGTTTAGAGTTGGCATAAACAACCCATAAACTGCCCCGACGTCTCTTATGCTGCTAATCGTGGTCGCGTCAAACGACATGACCTTCCCGCTAAATGGCATTTTCCCTCCTTTCTAAGATTTTGTTCAGGTCCAGGAAAAGCTTACAGAAGAGCGAAACTCGCATTTCTCTGTGATTTTTATTGCGGGATGACCAGGATCTAATGCCCGGCAATGCCCTAGGCCAGTCGCCTACTTCGCTATCCGTTTTAGGCATTTTAGCTGCAGCCCGACGTGCTGCCGCAGTTTTCGCATTTGTAGCAGCTGCCGTTGGGGGTCATGAGCATGCCGCATTCGGAGCAGTACGGCGCGTCGTCCTTCCACGTAATGACGCGGCCAGCCTTGTCGACGACTCTATCCTTCGAGAGAATCATATCGTCCGACGTCTTCGAGTAATCGACTTGCTTAGGATCGACGGCTCGCGCACTCGAAACCAAATCAACCCCGGGCGCGATCTCCCGGTCGAGATAATCAGTGGAGATGAACTTCCCGCCGAGCCAGCGGCCAATGTAGTCGACGACGGACTTGGCATAGCGAATCTCCTTGTTGCCAGTGTAGCCGGAAGGCTCGAAGCGGGAATTGCAGAACTTGTCCACGAGAGCGCGCAGCGGCACGCCATACTGCAGCGCAATGGAAACGGAAAGCGCAAACGCATCCATGATGCCGGAGAGCGTCGAACCTTCTTTGGCCATCTTGATGAAAATCTCGCCTGGCGTTCCGTCTTCATACTTGCCAACCGTGAGATAGCCCTCGTGCCCACCGATGGAAAACTTGTGCGTGATGGAGTTGCGCTCTGCCGGAAGTTTGTGACGCCGAGCGGGAGCGCGGAAAAGGTCCTGCTGTTCGGGCGCGGCAACTTCTGCCGGCGCGGCGACCGCCGGGCTCACAACTGCTTTTGCATCATCTTGCAATTTCAGTTTGTCAGCCTTATTAACTTTCATCGCGGAGAGCGGCTGCGAGCGTTTGGAATTGTCGCGATAAATGGCTACTGCTTTCAGGCCCAGCTTCCATGATTCGATGTAAGCCTGCATCACATCTTCGACGGTGGATTCTTCCGGCATGTTGATGGTCTTGGAGATTGCGCCGGAGAGGAACGGCTGCGCCGCCGCCATCATGCGCAAATGACCGCGCCAGGCGATAGAACGCCCGCCATTGGTGGCCAGCGAGCAATCGAACACCGGCAAATGCTCCGGCTTGAGACCGGGCGCGCCCTCGATGGTGCCGTGCTGGTCAATCCAGTCGACGATGAGCGACGCTTGCACGTCGGAATAGCCAAGGCGCATCAGCGCCATGGGCACAGTATTGTTGACGATTTTGATTACGCCGCCGCCGACCAGCCGTTTGTGCTTGACCAGCGCCAGATCCGGCTCGATGCCGGTGGTGTCGCAATCCATCATGAAACCGATAGTGCCGGTGGGCGCGAGCACGGAGACTTGCGAATTGCGATAGCCGAATTTCTCGCCCAACTCGACGGCTTCGTCCCAGGATTTGCGCGCCGCGCGCAAAAGCTGCGGCTGGACGTATTCTTCGCTGATCGGGCGCAGCGCATCGCGGTGCAGGCGCATGACGTCAAGCATGGGTTCGCGATTCTCAGGGTAACGCGAAAATGCGCCGAGGCGCTCCGCGGTGCGCGCCGATTGCGCGTAGGCTTCGCCGGTCATCAGCGCGGTAATCGCGCCGCATATGTCGCGGCCCTGATCGGAATCGTACGGCACGGCGAGCGAGAGCAGCAGCGCGCCGAGATTGGCATAGCCGAGGCCCAACGGGCGGAAATCCTTTGAGTTCTGCGTGATTTTCGGCGTCGGATAGCTGGCATTGTCCACCAGAATTTCCTGCGCGGTGATGGTGATGTCCACGGCGTGGCGGAAACCCTCGACATCGAATTGACCGTTCGGCCCGAGGAACTTCAACAAATTGAGCGACGCGAGATTGCAGGCGGTATCGTCGAGGAACATATATTCCGAGCACGGATTCGAGGCGTAAATGCGGTCAGTGCCCTTGCAGGTGTGCCAGCGATTCACGGTCGAGTCATACTGCATGCCCGGATCGCCGCAATGCCAGGCGGATTCGGCCATCTGCCGCAGCAAGTCGCGGGAGCGGAATTTCTCGACAGGCTGGCCGTCGGTGACGTTGCGCGTCCACCAATCGCGATCTTCTTCCACTGCCTGCATGAATTCATCGGTCACGCGCACGGAGTGGTTGGCGTTCTGAAAGAAAATCGAGCTATATGCTTCGCCGTCAATCGAGCGGTCGTAGCCCTGCTCAATCAGCACCTGCGCCTTACGCTCCTCTTTCGTCTTGCATCCGATGAATTCCACGATGTCGGGATGGTCCACGTTGAGGATGACCATCTTCGCGGCGCGCCGCGTCTTCCCGCCGCTCTTGATGACGCCGGCGAACGCGTCGAAGCCCTTCATAAAGCTCACTGGCCCGGAAGCGATGCCGCCCCCGGAGAGGGTTTCTTTGCTTCCGCGCAACGTCGAGAAATTTGTGCCGGTGCCGGAGCCCCACTTGAAGAGCATGCCCTCGGTCTTCGCCAGATTCATGATGGAGTCCATGGAATCCTGCACGGAATTGATGAAGCATGCGGAGCATTGCGGCTTGGGCTGGACGCCCACGTTGAACCACACCGGCGAATTGAAGGCCATTTTCTGCTCGACCAGCAAGTGGGTCAGCTCATCGCGAAACGCGTCACGCGATTCCTCCGACGCGAAATACCCGCCCTGCTCGCCCCAGCGCACAATGGTGTTTGCTACGCGCGCAATAAGCTGGCGCACAGAAGTTTCGCGCCCTGCGGTGTTCGGCTTTCCGTGAAAATATTTGGATGCAACGATGTTGGTCGCCGTCTGCGACCACGATTTGGGAACTTCGACATTTTCCTGGCGGAAAATCACCTGGCCTTTTTCGTTGCCAATCTGCATGGTTCGCCGTTCCCACTCGACGGCATCGAACGGAGCTACTTTCCCGTCCGTAAACCGCCGGTGAAACTCCAACCCGCCGGAAACAGCCTGACCTTGCTGCTCAGTCTCGATCTTGCTATTCAACGCCATTTTCGCTTCCGCCATGTCCGCCTCCGCGCAGGCAGTCCTGCCTAGTAAGTTTTGCTGGTCGGGAGGCGGTTAATTGATTATACCGCACCCACGTCCCAGCTCGCGGCGTAGAAGGGGCAGGCAAACGCCGCGGTGATTCAAAAGGGGCCTAAGTCTAGCTCCGGAGCGAATACTGCACAACCGGATCAGCGGTGGAAAACTCTATTCCGCTGTGAAAAACCGCCAAACAGTAAAAGCTCCGCCCTGGAGCGCTGTACACCTCGATTGCGCTCGGGCGGTCAGCCCTCAATTTCAGCGATTATGACCCGGTCAGCGCTCCGAATTTCGTCGTGAGCTCTCCGCTCACGAACCTGACCACGCTTCCCCCAAATCTGGCCCTGAGTTTTACTGGGTTGCGGAAAACGTGTCAAGCAAAAACTACAACCCTACCACAAAATATTAGGGTCATCGTGTCCAATGCGTCTACTTATGGTGGTTCTGAAGCATCCTATCTACAAGAAAGAAAAGCCATAAGATACGCCAACGTCTTTTCCTTCCGCTTCAGCAATAGCCAGCGCAATCCACAGTCAGGCGCTCACCCTGAAATCCTTGGATGCGTTTCTGAATCTGCGTCCTCGATCTTAATCAATGACCGATAACCGTCCGGGCCACCGTCCCCGTTGTTGTCTTCAGTCGGGATCGAAAACTCAATGTTCGTCATATTCATGACGCGCAACGTCTCTTCGATATCCTTTGGATCCACGCCAAACAAAGACGCGCACCCCAGCATCATCAAAAAGATCGCGCTTAGCCATTTGCGTTTCATCGACATATACGCCTCCGGGCCATCTGCGCCCAAGCGAACAAGCGCTGCATTCCATGCAGCTCTTCTCACGGGTGTTTTAGGGTTTTGGGAAATCCGGGCCGCGACGTCGCGGCCAAGCACGAGGAACTACCTTGCAGGAGGAGGCCGGGGAGAAAAAGCGGCTAACGCTAACGCCTGTCGCGCGTGACTATCTTCGTCAGCGCATGGCAGCAGAACAACCAGCGCAATCCCGAAAAACCAGACTGTTACAACCAGGAAAGCAAGCGGCAACGCAGCGGCACCCGGGGTCAGCGCTGCCAGCAGCAGCGCCGCCAGGCACACAAAAACAGCCACTCGGCGAAGCTTGGACCTGTCGCTCATGGTTTCAGATTTTACGCCAAAAATGTCTTTGCGCCTAGTGTGGAAGCTCTCGTTTGCTCCCACAAAGTCAAGGTCGGCCCGAAAGGGCAGATCTCTTTTTCCGAGGCCTAGCCGAATTTTTCGCGAAGGGCATAACCCCCGTAAGACACACCCTTCGCCGCAGAAAATTACTCGTAACGCAGAGCTTCAATGGGATCGAGCTTCGCCGCCTTGACCGCGGGCCATACGCCGAAGATCAATCCAATGCCAACGGACACGACGATGCCCACAATCACCGCCCAAAGGGGAACGGAAGCCTTCATGGAGGTCACATGCGGAATAATCATCACCAAGCCGCTGAAGAAAAGGACGCCGAGGATGCCGCCAGCGCCGGTGAGGGTCATCGCTTCGAAGAGGAATTGCCAAATGATGTCGCGGCTGCGCGCTCCAATGGCTTTGCGCACGCCGATTTCGCGGGTGCGCTCGGTAACGCTGACCAGCATGATGTTCATCACGCCGACGCCGCCGATTAGCAGGCCAATGGAGCTGAGCACAATCAGCACCAGCGCCACGCCGCCGATGATCTGATTGAACTGTTCCTCCTCCTGCAATTGTGTGGTAATCGAGAAGTTGTTCGGCGCTTGATAGGGCACCTTCCGCATCCGCCGCAACACTTCCGTAGCTTCGTCCACGGCCTGATCGATTTTTCCGTGCACCGCGAGGAAGCGGTAGCCGTTGTCCTCAGCCGACGGAAACATTTCCTTATAGGTGTAATACGGAATCATCACGCGAACATCCGAATCGTTCAGCCCAAATCCACCTGGCGGTTTCTTAAATACGCCAATCACCATAAAATCGGAGCCGTCGATCTGCACTGTCTTTTCGAGCGCGTCTTCCGGCGTAGCGAAAAGCGCCTTGGCTGTGGTTTCTCCGAGAACGACGACCTTCGCGCGATGATCGTTTTCCGCTTCACTGAAAAAGCGGCCGGCCTCCAGGTCTGCGTTTCCAAAAACGTCCATGTAGGCGGGAAAGGTGCCGCGGAAGTCCATCTGCTGCGCCTGGTTTTTTCCGTATTTGATGGTGTGAAGCTGATGCCAGTTGAAAATCATAATGGCGATCTGCTTGACGTCGGGACAGTAGTCCAGAATCGCCTGTCCTTGCGCCAGCGTCAGCGGAGGGCGCTCGCGCGCCTGTTTCATGCTATTGCCTCCGCCCGGGCCCTGATCAAATCGAGATACGTAAACAGTGTCCGCGCCGAAGCCCATAATCAAATCGTTTATCGTGCCTTTGAATCCGGTAATCAGCGACGCGACAATGATAATCACGCCAACGCCGATGACCACGCCGAGCACCGCAAGGAAGCTGCGCGTTTTGTGAGAACGCAAGGTGTCGAACGCCAGTGCCAGATTTTCGCGGAGATCCTGTTTCATGGCATCCCTCTACGTTTCCGCACGCAACGCCTCAATCGGGTCGAGGCGCGAAGCCCGTACCGCTGGATAGATCCCGAAGAACAGTCCCACCGCGGTCGAAACCGCCAGCGCAATGATCACGGCATAGATAGGAACGGACATGGGCATCGGAGTGGTGGCGCGAATGAGCAAGGTGATCGCCTCAGCGGCAATAATTCCAGCTGCACCGCCTGCCCCGGCAAGGATTGACGACTCCATCAGGAATTGGAGGACAATGTGGCGGCGACGCGCGCCCAGCGATTTTCGCAGCCCGATTTCGCGGGTGCGCTCGGTTACGCTGGCCAGCATGATGTTCATAATCACGATGCCGCCCACTACCAGGAATACGCTCGTCAGCCACACCGCTATTCCGAATATATTGGCGGTAAGGCTCTGCCATATCCCGGTTATGGACGATGGCATGACGATCCCGAAATTATCGGGATCCTGGTAGCGCACGTGCCGGCGAGCGCGCAGCAGCACGCGCACCTCGTCTGCTGCAATGGGCATGGCCTGCGTCGTGACCGCCTCGCAAAAAATGGTAATCGAATCGTTCGGCCCCTGAAAAATGGTCAAGTAGGTCGAAAGGGGCAGCATCACAAAATCATCCTGCGATTGCCCGAGGATCGTCCCTAGCGCCTTGGCAACTCCGATGATCTCGCACTGCTGCGCACCCACACGGATTTCGCGCCCCAGCGGGTCAATATCCGGAAACAAATTCGTAACCACGTCGTGGCCGATGAAGCACGTCGGCGTGCGATGCGTCTCGTCCACATCAGTAAAGAAGCGCCCAGCGGCAATATCGAAGTTGCGAACTACGCCGAACTCCGGCGTCACGCCAAGCACGGTGACATCTTCCATCAATTTCGGCCCGTAATGGACATTCTGAACGGTGTTTTCTTCCGCAGCAATTTCCGTGCTGTAGCGCAGGTGACCTTTGAGCGCGTAGTAATCTTCCATGCGGAGCGGCGGGCGTCGCAGCTTCGTCATGAAATCCACAAAACTGGTAGCAATGCCGACGCGGTCGACCACAAATGCATTCGCGCCAAGATTGGCGATTTTTGTGGCCACGTACAGATTGAGACCATTGAGAACACTGATGACGGCCACCAGCGTGGTGACCGCGAGAATGACGCCCAGCAGCGTCAGGAAGCTGCGCAGCTTGTGCACGCGCAGCGTGTCGAACGCGAGCGCGGTCGCCTCGCGCAGGGCGATGACCGTCCCGCGAACCCCCAGCTTCAGTTTTGGGTCGTCGGACATCTGTTTAGTATAAACGTTAACGCACAGATAAAAGTTCGCCGCTGCGGCTACAGGATGACACTCTGGCTACCATATACGCAACGCCTCAACTCCGCGCGGTCAAATACGGCTACAATTAAGAGCAGCAAAGTTAGCAACCAAGAACGGTGCGCCGAGAATCCCAATTCAATTGAACCGCGCCCATATGAAAACCTTGCTTCGAATCGCCGCAACTACCGCCGCGTTCCTTATGGTGGCGTCGCCGCTGGCGCGCTGGCGTGCGGCCGCAGGAAATCCCGCGCAGCAGAGCCAATCGGGCGCGCCGGATCAGACGCCTCTTACCGCCGAGCAAGTGCGCGACCTGGTTTCCGTCACCATCGCAAATCAGCATCGCAACGACGCCGCGCTGGACTCCTTCGAGCGCATTGAACGTCAAGTGTCGCGTGCGGGCAGCGCTGGCGGCCCCGTCATCGAAGACAAGACCTACCGCGTGGTCCCCACCGGAAGCGGCACATTAAAACTCCTGGTGCGCGCGAACGGCCAGCCTGTGTCAGAGGCTTTGTACCGGCGGCAGCTTCGCGATTGGGAGAGCATCCTGAAAGTGGCCGTCAACGCCGATGATCCTCGGCAGATCGCGGTGCTCGCGAAACAGCAAAAGAAAATGAAATCGCGGGCGCATTTCATCGATGCGGCTCGCAGCGCTTTCCAAATCATCTGGGCCGGTCGCGAAATCCGTGATGGCCGCGTGGTCGAGAAGCTTCAGTTCACGCCCAACCCGAGTTATCCCTCGCGTGGCGACGCAACCGACTGGTTGAGTCATGCTTGCGCAACTGTGTGGATCGACCCGCAAGCCGACCAGGTGGTTTCCATCGACGCTACAATCATTCGCGACATCAGTATCGGCGCCGGATTTCTGGGCAAAATTTATCGCGGCGGCCATTTCGTTATGCAGCAGGCTCGCGTAGCGCCGGATATCTGGGAACCCACACTCTATGAATACGATATTTCCGGAAGAAAGTTTCTGTTTTCTTTTAGCATGCATGAGACCGTTTCAGACGAGCGCTACCAGCTCCTCGGCCCGCCCAGCGAACTCCTGGCCGAAGCGCGCGATAATCTGGCGCATTGCTGCGACATGGCTACTGCATTGAATCCTTAAGAAATCGAGTTTATTTTGCTGTCAGCCGGCGTATTTCACCTTGGAGTGCGCGCCAAGCCCTTCGAGAGGAGGAGCGGCCAAAGAGCTATCATCCCGTGAATGGGAGAGCTCTTTACTGTCTCAGTGGAAAAAGCGTAGTCTATCGGCATCCATTTCGCTGAATCTCCCGTCCGGAGAGGAAGAGCCATGCATGCCCGTGTGTCGCATTTCCATGTTGTTCCCAGTAAGCTCGACGAATTTCTTGCAGCCGCGCGCGCCGCGATTCCTCACGCCCGCCAGCAGAAGGGGTTTCGCGCGCTGCTGGTGCTGCGCGACGATGCCGGCAAATCCTCGACCAATGTGCGCGTCATCTCGATTTGGAATTCCATGGAGGACCTGCAAGCCGCCGAGCAAAACTTCTATCTCTATCAGGCGCTCGCCAAGGTCATGAGCGCATCCAAGGGATTCCCGCTGATCGAAAATCAGGAAGTTCTTTTCGCCGATCTTGGAGGCGCGCGCGCGTCCTCGGGCGGCCCGGCAGCAGCGGCCGACGAAACCCAGTTCTAAGGAAACCGCAATCAGGCGGGAATGCTGTCCTTGACCTGTCCATCGGCGGCCATTAAGCTAGTAAATCCCCGTGAGGGCGTCGAGGAAGTAGGTGTCTCCGAATTTCCCAGCTTGCTCGAATGGACAGGCCAAAAATGAGCAACCTAGAAATCACGCTGCCGGACGGAGCGAAACGCGAAGTTCCCAGCGGAACTACGCCAGCGGAAATTGCGCGGCAAATCTCGCCACGCCTTGAAAAGGAAGCGCTCGTCGCGCGCGTAGACAGCCAGCTATGGGATCTTTCTCGCCCGCTCGAAGAGAGCACTTCGCTGGCCATTCTTACGCCCAAAGACCCGGAAGCGATCCAGGTGCTGCGGCATTCGGCCGCGCATTTGCTGGCCGCGGCAGTCATCGAGCTTTTCCCCAATGTGAAGCTGGGCATAGGGCCGCCCACTGAAAACGGCTTTTTCTACGAATTTCTGCGCGACGAACCGTTCACTCCGGAAGACCTCGAGCGCATCGAGAAGAAAATGCGTGAACTGGCTTCGCAGGACATTCCCAATGAGCGCAAGCTTCTGCCCAAGCCCGAGGCGCTCAAGCTCTATCGCGAATCGAAACAGGAATTCAAATGCGAACTGGTCGAGGAAAAAGCCATCGAGCCGATGGTCTCGTTTTACACCACCGGGAAATTTATTGATTTCTGCCGCGGCCCGCATATTCCCTCCACCGGACGCATTCGCGCATTCAAGCTGACCAGCGTCGCCGGAGCGTATTGGAAAGGCCATGAAGGCAATCCGCAAATGCAGCGGATTTACGCCGTTTGCTTTTACACGCAGGCGGAACTTGACGATTATTTGCACAAACTCGAAGAAGCCAAGCGCCGCGACCATCGCAAGCTCGGCGCGGAACTCGACCTGTTCAGCGTTCAGGAAGAAGCTGGGCCGGGCCTGATTTTCTGGCATCCCAAGGGCGGGCTGATTCGCACCATCGTCGAAGACTGGCTGCGCGAGGAACTATTGCGCCGCGGCTACGATTTGGTTTTTACGCCGCACGTGATGCGTCTGGACCTCTGGAAAACCAGCGGCCACACCGGCTTTTATCAGCAGAGCATGTTCAGCCCGATTGAAATTGAAAAGGCCGATTACCAGATCAAGCCCATGAACTGTCCCGGCCATATTTTGATTTACAAGTCGCACCTGCGCAGCTATCGCGATTTGCCGCTGCGTTACGCCGAATTGGGCACGGTTTACCGCTATGAACGCTCCGGGGTGCTGCACGGTTTGCTGCGCGTGCGCGGATTCACGCAGGACGACTCGCACATTTTCTGCCGCCCCGATCAAATCGAATCGGAAGTTCAGGGCTGTCTGGATTTCGCTTTTGCCGTGATGAAGACTTTTGGATTCGATCGCTACGAGGTGGAGCTCTCCGAATGGGATGCGCTTCATCCAGAAAATTACGCAGGCAAAGCGAAAGACTGGAATCGCGCGACGGCGGCGCTGTCTGACACACTCAAGCGCATGAACGTGCCGTTCAAACGCATTCAGGGCGAAGCGGCATTCTATGGCCCAAAAATTGACGTCAAGCTGATTGACGCGATCGGCCGGCCGTGGCAGCTAACCACCGTGCAATTCGATTTCAATCTGCCCGCGCGATTCAATCTCGAATACGTCGGCGAAGATGGCGCGCGGCATCAGCCGCTCATGGTGCATCGCGCGCTGCTTGGCTCGGTCGAGCGCTTTTTTGGGATATTAATCGAGCACTACGCCGGCGCATTTCCCGTATGGCTCGCGCCGGTGCAGGCGAGCGTTCTGCCGGTCAGCGGAAAATTTTCGGATTACGCGAAGTCGGTGGAACAAAAGCTGCGCGAGGCAGGCGTTCGCGTGCACCTCGACGACCGCAACGAAAAATTGCAGGCAAAAATTCGCGACGCGCAGCTTCAGAAAATCCCCTACATGCTGATTGTCGGCGGCAAAGAAGCGGAATCCGGCGCAGTTTCCGTCCGCCATCGCTCCAAGGGCGACGTGGGCGCGCAACCGCTTGAGCAATTCCTCGCGACCTTGCGGCAGGAAATCGACACAAAAAGTTCGGGCTGATTCGCGCTTCGGTTCTCCACCACGCGACAATGCGCAGAGATTTTCAAATTCGCCGCGCTGCGATGGCCGACGTTCCAACCCTGACCGAGATCATTGACCTATCCGTCCGCGGTTTGCAGGCGCAGGATTATTCGCCGGCGCAAATTGAACTCGCGTTGAAAACCGTTTACGGCGTGGATACCCAGCTCATTGCCGACGGAACTTATTTTGTGGTCGAGACTTTGCTAGTTGGCTACCCGAAGCCTGTTATTGCCGGTTGCGGAGGCTGGAGCAAACGCAAGACTCTTTACGGCGGCGACGCCTGGACCCGGCGCGAGGATGATCTGCTCGATCCGCTCCGCGACGCGGCGAAAATTCGCGCTTTTTTTGTTCATCCTAATTGGGCCCGGCGCGGCATTGGCACTATGATTCTCGACGCCTGCGAAGCAGCGGCCAAAGCTGCCGGCTTCAAACGTTGCGAAATGGGCGCCACATTGACCGGCGTGCCCTTCTACCGAGCCAAAGGCTATGCCGAGCTCGATGCTCTCCAGGTCCCGCTGCCCGACGGCGAAGCGCTGCCCATTATCCGCATGGCAAAATCTTTATAAATAACTTGCTGCTCTAGTATTCGCGATTTTTGTTGCCAGGCGGAATCGCCATCCTGGGCGGACGCTCTTCGCCCCTTTCTCAGGTTTGACTGCTGTTGCTAGCCTAACCGTCTATCGTGTTATACTTCGTAGCCTGTCCGTCGGCAGGCTTGCTGGAGCGGCCTGCGGAAGAAATTTCGATCCCTCGTTGGAGGTGGGTTTATCGCCGAACGCAGTTTTGGTCCGCGGGTGAATGAACGCATCCGCGCTCGCGAAGTCCGCGTGATTGACGATCAGGGTAATCAGCTTGGCGTTCTTTCGTACTTCGACGCCATGAAGGCCGCGCGCGATGCGGGACTCGACCTCATCGAAATCTCGCCGAATGCCGATCCTCCGGTCTGCAAACTGGCCGATTACGGCAAGTTTCTGTACGAACAGAACAAAAAAGCGCACGAAACGCGCAAGCATCAAAAGGGTACGCAGATCAAGGAAGTGAAATTCCGGCCTTCCACGGCGGAGCACGATTACCAGGTCCGCAAAAACCAGATCGTCGAATTTCTGGGCAAAGGCTACAAAGTCAAAGCGATGATTTTTCATCGCGGGCGCGAAATGGCCCATCAGGACGTGGGGCGCGCAAAAATGACCCGTCTGCTGAAGGAAATCGAAGAGCACGCGCTGGTGGAATTCGGCCCGCGCATGGAAGCGAATATTTTGCTCGCCTTGTTGGCTCCGAAGAAGGGCGCTGCGGCGCGTTCTGCGCCGGCTTCTGCGGCAAGCTGATTCTGCGCGACTATCGAGTTGCAAGCTTTGTGGGATTTGAGCGGTTCGTGTAAATTTCTGCCTACATTCAAGCGAGGAACGCCGTGCCAAGAAAACCAAGAGCAAAAATAAAACTGAAAACGCATCGCGGCGCTGCGAAGCGCTTCAAAATTACTTCCACCGGAAAAGTAATGCGCCACCATTCCGGCAAACGCCACTTGCTGGGCACAAAAAAGCCCAAGCGCATGCGGCGGCTTGGAAAACAGATCCAAGTCACGCCCGGCGATGCGGCCAAGGTTCATCGCCAGCTTCCTTACGGCTAGCACGCGGCTAACGCGGCGTGATTTCCCGCGGGGCGTAGCGGCCTTCGCAATGCCGCCGCGCGAAATCGTTTGGAACCATAGCGAATCTTTGTCATAATCGCGTATCGCATTTTGTGATTTTTTGCGTGCCAGGCAGCGCTTCACGGGTGCCTGCCGGCCATCGGCGCTGAACTCCAGCGCGTTTTTAGTAGATTTTTCCTGCGAGACAAACCCGTTGCGCAGACGCCGCTTCCGCGCCTCGTTTGTCTCCAGGTTCGCTTTTTGCATTTGTATTTGACATCACTCGAGGAGTCTTTTCATGCCACGCGTAAAACGAGGAACCAAGCGCCGCGCCAAGCGCAAAAAAATTCTGAAACACACCAAGGGCTTTTTCCTGACCAAGAGCAAGCTGTACCGCTCGGCGAAAGAAGCCATGAACCGTTCGCTGCGCTATTCCTATCGCGACCGGCGCACGCGCAAACGCGATTACCGCACGTTGTGGATTCAGCGCATCGGCGCCGCCGCGCGGAACAACGGCATTTCGTACAGCCAGTTCATGCACGGGCTGAAGACCGGCGGCATTGATTTGGACCGCAAGATTCTGGCGGACATGGCCGTGCGCGAACCGGAAGGTTTTGCGGCGCTGGTAGCTCAGGCCAAGGGTCATCTGAACGCTGCCGCCAAGGCGCCCGCTTCGGCGTAGCGTTCGCGTCGCCTTTTTCATCGGCACGCGCAGCCTTTCGAGGTCAAAGTGCCAGACGCCATCGAAAAAACACATTTGCGCTTCAGCCAGCTCGAGTGCTCCTCCGACGAGCAGCTCCATTATTTGTTTCACGAGCTCTCTGAGCTGGCCGCTCAGGAAGCCGAGGCGCCGCCGACTCCGGAGACTGCACAAAAATTTCGCGTGCGCTGGCTCGGCCGCCAGGATAGCGTCATTTCGCGCATCACCGCAAACTGGCTCAAAGAAGCTCCTCCGGAAGCAAAAAAATGGGTTGGCCAGCAGTTGAATTGGCTGCGGCCGATTCTCGAAGACCTCGCCAGCCAATCCAAGAAAATTGCGGAGGCTGCCGCGCTCGAAGCAGCGGCGGCGCGCGACCAAATTGACCTTTCGCTGCCTGGCGTAACGCGCCCGCTTGGCACACAGCACCTGGTTCGCCAAACCTACGAAGAGATGTATCGCATTTTCACGTCCATCGGCTTCTCCGTTGTGGAAGGGCCGGAAATCGAGACCGCCTATTACAATTTCGAGGCGCTCAACATTCCTGAGCATCATCCCGCGCGCGACAACATGGACACTTTTTACATCGCCAACGCGCCGGGCTACCTGCTGCGCACGCACACTTCGCCGATGCAGGCGCGCACCATGGAAAAGCAGCAGCCTCCGGTGCGTATAGTGGTTCCGGGAAAAGTCTATCGCCGCGATAATCCTGACGCCACGCACTCGTTCGTGTTTCACCAGCTCGAAGGGCTGGCTGTCGACACAGACATCACTTTTTGCGATTTCAAAGGCACCATCGAATACTTCGCCAAGGAATTCTTCGGCCCGCAAACGCGCGTGCGCCTGCGGCCGAGTTATTTTCCTTTCACCGAGCCGTCAGCGGAATTCGATGCTTCTTGCCACGTCTGCGACGGCAAAGGATGCCGCACCTGCAAGCACTCCGGATGGATTGAGATGTTCGGCGCGGGCATGGTGAATCCTGCGGTCTACGGATTCGTGAATTACGACCCGAAGCGTTACAGCGGCTTTGCTTTCGGCCTAGGCGTTGATCGCCTGGCCATGCTGAAGTACGGTATTGACGATTTGCAGCAATTTTTCAGGAACGACGTGCGCTTCCTGAGCCAATTTCCGTAGGCTATTTTCGGCGCGCGAGAAAAATGAAAGTCCTCTACAACTGGCTGAAGGAATTTGCGGACGTCTCCGCGCCTCCGCCTGAGCTGCGCTCGCGCTTCTCGATGGCCGGCGTTTCCGTCGACTCCATCGACGAATCCGCCGCCGGGCCGGTTCTTGACGCGGAAATCACCATCAACCGCCCCGACTTGCTTGGCCACTTGGGAATCGCCCGCGAAGTCGCCGCGCTTTACCGCCTGGATTTGAAGCGCACTCAGCCGACAATAAACGAATCCGCGGAACCGGCAACGCAAGCCGCGCGCGTTGAGATTGAATCTCCGGAGCTGTGCGCTCGCTACACGGCGCGCATCCTTCGCGGCGTGAAAGTTCAACCCTCGCCCGATTGGCTGCGGCAGAGGCTCGAAGCGCTGGGGCAATCCTCGATTAACAACGTCGTGGACGCCACAAATTACGTGATGCTCGAACTCGGCCAGCCGCTGCATGCCTTCGACTTTGACAGGCTCGCGGAGCATCGCATCGTGGTGCGCCGCGCCCGGCAGGGCGAAACCATGCGCACGCTCGATGGAATCGAGCGCAAATTCTCGAAGGACATGTGCCTGATTTGCGATGCGCGCGGCGCGGTAGCCATTGGCGGCGTGATGGGCGGCGCGGAAAGCGAAATCAGTTTCAGCGCAAAGAATCTGCTGCTCGAATCCGCGTGGTTTGATCCGATTGCGATTCGGCGAACTTCCAAAGTCCTCGGCCTGCGCACCGAAGCGTCACTGCGTTTCGAGCGCGGCGCGGACATCGATATGGCTGAGTTCGCTTCCAAACGCGCGGCGGAATTGATTCAGCAGCTCGCGGGCGGCGAGGTTCTCGGCGGCGTCATTGACGTCTATCCGCAACCTCATTCGCCGCAGAAAGTTGAGCTTTCGCGCAAGGAATTGCTGCGCGTGATGGGCGCGGGTGTTCCCGACCGAGAAATCGAGGAAATTCTTTCCGCGCTGGGCTTCGCGCCGGTGCGTTCAGACGCGAATCGTGGCAGCGCGGATTCGCTGGTCGCCGCGTGGAGCTGCACCATTCCCTCCTGGCGCGGTGACGTCACTCGCGAAATCGATTTGATCGAAGAGGTGGCGCGCCTTCACGGCTACGATAAATTCCCGCCGCGTTTGCCTCCCGCAAAGCTGCCCGCCAAGCGCCTGCCGCACGCGCGCGAAGAAGCACGCCTGCGCGAAAGGCTCGTGGCCCTTGGCTATCAGGAGATCGTCGCGATTCCGCTGGTCGCTCCGGAGCGCGATGCAATTTTTCGCCCTGAAAATGCGTCGCCAGCGGAAATTGCTAATCCCCTCTCCGAAGATGCATCGGTCATGCGCACTTCTGGCGCGGTCAGCATGGCCGCGGCCATCGAATGGAATCTGAATCATGGCCAGAAGAATTTGCGGCTCTTCGAAATCGGCAAAATGTATGAAGTGCGCGACGAAAAGCCCGTCGAAACGCGCATTTTGACCCTCGGCGCTGCGGGTCTGGCGCGCGAACAATCCATTCACGAATCCGCGCGCGAATTTTCTTTTGGCGATTTGAAAGGTAGCCTCGATGAAATGTTTGCGCTCGCAGGCGGAGCGAATTGGCGGCCCGCCAGCCCGCAATGGCTCGCGCCAAATCGCGCCGCGCGCATTTCGCTCGCTGCGGCCAGCGAAGGCAAGTCCGTCGGCGTTTGCGGCCAGCTCGCGCGAGCCGTAGCGCAAAAGTTCAAACTGCGTCAGGACGTTTATCTCGCCGAATTGCAGCTCGAACCGCTCCTCGAAGCGATCGCTAAGGCCGGCGCTACGCTGCGCTACGAGCCCTTGCCGCGTTTTCCAGCGGTCGAACGCGATTTCTCCCTGGTCCTTGCGAATGGCACATCGTTCGCAAGTATTGAGCATACCCTTCGCGCTCTCTCCATTCCCGAATTGCGCCGCGTCGAAGCGATCGATTTGTTTCACGGCGGCCAGATTCCCGCAGGCAAACATTCACTGCTGCTGCGCGTCACTTTCCAGAGCGACGTCTCCACTTTCACCGAAGCGCAACTCGCCGAATTCTCCGCGCGCATCGCTTCCACCCTCAGCGAAAAACTCGGCGCCTCCCTGCGCGCCAGCTAGCCCTCTGCGCCAGACCTCATCTTGCGCTCGGGCGGCCATCTGCCGCAGAATGCCTTCGCCACTTTATGTTCGCGAAATCCTCCAGACTGCTGACCGCCAGCCAAGCCGCGCAAATCCTCGGCATCAGCTATCCCACGTTGAAGCAATGGATTTACCATCGCAAATTGCGCACCATCAAAACCGCCGGCGGCCACCATCGTATTGCAGAAGCTGAATTGGATCGCTTCCTCTTGCGCACGCTGCGCAAAGGCGAACTGGTCTGGCGTGAAAGCCTTAAGCACATCAGCGGACGCAATCAGCTCGTCGGCCGCATTCTCAGCGTCAAATTCAGCGGTCTGTTGGCGCAGATCACCCTCTCGATCGGCGAACAGCGCATCACGTCCATCATTACCGCCGGCGCCGCGCGGCAAATGAGGCTTAAGCAGGGCGATACCGTTGCGGCTCTCATCAAATCCACCGAAGTCATGATCATCCGTCCGTAAGCGGCATTGCCTCCGTCACCCGGCAAATCGCAAGCCACTGGCCTGTTCCTGTCGTCGCAGTGACCGCACTGCCCAATCGGCAATTTGATTGGCTATACATCTCAAATCGTGTAAAAATCGTATTACTATAACGATTTGATTCGTATATTTTCGTATATTCATGACGATTCGACCATGGTGCCGCGCGTCGCTCTTTTTGGCCTTACTTGTCGCGTTTCCGGCCTTCGCTCAACAACAGGTCCGCAGCGAATCAAGCAACTATGGTTACTTCTCGAGATGGTTCCCGCGCGTCGACAAAATCCAATCCCAACAACCTCACTGGATCACTCCTCTCGCAACGGTTACCCCGCGGCTCGAAGAGGAATTCCGCTACGACGTCGATTGGCTCACTTCGAATAACGGCGTTACGGCGGAAAATTACGACGGCGGAAAAGGCCTTGAGCTGATTCCGTTTCAAAATGTCGAAGTGCTCCTCAATTTGCCTCCCTATTTTGTTCACAATAATCCCGCAATTCCCGACGGGTTCGGCGATTTTTCGTTTACAGTGAAATATCGCCTGCTCTCCGCCAATGAACAGCGCGGCAATTACATTCTGACCGCTTTTTTCGGGGCCAGCTTCCCCACCGGCTCAAACACGAACGGCCCCAAAGCCGCCATCCTCACGCCCACCATTGCCTACGGAAAAGGCTACGGATTTTTTGACGTGCAGGGCACTTTCGGCGTGAGCTTGCCGGAAAATGACACGAACATCATCGGCAGGACTCTGGTTTGGAATAACACGGCGCAGATTCACATCCTGAAAAAAGTCTGGCCGGAGATTGAAGCGAACTCGACGTTTTTCGATGGAGGCAAAAATGGCGGGCTGAAACAGACGTTCATCACACCCGGCCTAATGATCGGGAAAATCCACATCGTCAAAAGAATCGGCCTGACGTTTGGAGGCGGATTCCAAATTGCGGTCACCCATTTTCATCTGAACAATCACAATGCGATTCTGAGTATTCGCTTTCCATTTTGAAAATTCGCCGAGCAGACGCGGCGTTGTACTTCATTACCTGCCTTTGGCAGCGCAACTTGCGCCGGAGGAGTTGATGCCGCACAATGGAGCGCGCCGGGCCAGGAGCGCATCATGAAAATCGAGATTTTCGATCAGAGCTATAACGTGCACGCGGAAGATGAAGAAGGCCTGCGCGAGCTGGCCGCATTCGTGGACGAAAAAATGCGCGCCGTCGCCGCATCCACGCGCCAGGTGGACTCCACGCGCGTGGCCGTGCTGACGGCTCTGAATATCGCCGACGAACTCTTCACGCTGCGAAAACATGTGAAAAAAATCGAAGGCCCGGTGCGCCAGCGCGTGGAACGCTGCGTTCGCCTGGTGGAAAAAACGCTGGAAGCTTCTACGTGAGGAAAGTTCGCTGCCGAGCACTTTTCTAGAGCGCAGGTCCTGTTAAAATGAGGTGCGGAGTTGGCCTGCGACGCGCGTCCCGCTGCGATGGCCGCTTTGAACCAATGCTGGATCCCGGGGAGCCTTTATCGTCCTGCCCGTGCGCATGTCCCTCTCGAGCAATCGGGCCGGAAAGCCTGACGGCAGGCGTTGGGCGCCCACTTTGAACAGGGGTTCAGGGGCCTAGCTGCGTACGGCGAAGTGGACCTCTCCGCTTGCTTTTGTTCCACGTGGAACATCAGAATCGTTCCTGTGTTTCTGCTACGAAAACCCCCGCCGGACTTCATCCGCGCGTTTCTCCAAGCGCAGAAGGATCAACCGTTCTCTTACGCGCATGCCGGAGCTACGCGCGAGCAAGCTCCACGTGGTTATAACGTCGACCACAATCGAATTCAATTAGGCTCGGGGACAAATGTTTTTAAGGATGGCTGCAAGGCTGTGCAGCAATGGAAAATGTTCGACATTCCATGGCTCCAGCTCTGCTGGCCGGAAACTCCCATTGAAGTTGGGGCGACCGTGGCCGTTCTTGTTTCGCACGCTGGCTTTTGGTCCTTAAATGCGTGCCGCATCGTTTATGTGGTCGAAGTGCACGGCGCGTACGAGAGATATGGCTTCGCTTACGGAACTCTTCCCGCACACGGCGAACGTGGCGAGGAGCGTTTTTCTGTGGAGTTCAACCCAAGTGACAATTCAGTGTGGTACGACATTTATGCGTTCTCACGGCCGCGTCTTTTGCCACGCCTCGTGTACCCCTATTCGCGAACTCTGCAGCGGCGATTCGCGAAAGCTTCCATGGATGCAATGCAACATGCTATAGAGCCCTAGCTGCCCGCAAAAGATTCTGGTGGTGTTTTGCAACCTCCAGCCTCTAACATCTAGCCTCTGACCATGCGCATACTTTTTGTCGGCGATATTGTTGGCTCTCCTGGACGCCGTATTCTGAAGGACCACCTTGCGGACGTTGTGCAGCAGCGCAACATCGATCTGGCTGTGGTGAACTGCGAAAACGCCGCATCCGGCTTTGGCATTACTCCGCGCCTCGCGGAAGAGCTATTCGCGGCCGGCGCCGACGTGCTTACTGGCGGAAATCACATCTGGGACCGCAAAGAAATTATTGAATATTTCCCGCACCAGCCGCGCCTGCTGCGTCCCGCGAATTTTCCGGACGGCTTGCCCGGCAGCGGCCTTTATACCGGTGAAACGCGCGGCGGAATCAGCTATGCCGTCTTGAATTTGCAGGGGCGCACCTTCATGGCGCCTCTCGATTGTCCGTTTCGCGCCGCGGAACGCGAGCTTGCGCGCATCCCGCCGGGGACCAAAGTCATCATCGTGGACATGCACGCCGAGACTACGTCTGAAAAGCAGGCCATGGGCTGGTTCCTTGATGGAAAAGTGTCCGCGGTAATCGGCACGCACACGCACGTAGCCACCGCTGATGCTCATGTCCTGCCGAAAGGCACTGCATTTATCACCGACGTGGGCATGACCGGCCCGCACGATTCCATCATCGGCATGGCCAAGGAAACCATTATCGAGCGTTTTCTGAACGCGCTGCCGGCGCGCTTCGAAGTGGCGGAAGGCGACGTGCAGATGCATGCTGTATTGATTGATGCGGACGAAACTTCCGGCCGCGCGCGTTCCATCGAAAATATTGTTGTTCGCGCCGACTGAGACTGGTAAAGGGAGCTACGCATGATCCCCGCAATGACCCGGAACCTTGCCATCTCAAGTATTGTGTTCGCCGCTTCCCTATTTTCGTTTCCACGCTGTCTGCGCGCGCAAGCCAATCAGGCTTCGCCTGTGCCGACCATGCCCCCGAAAATCCTGAACATCGTCCGCCAGGATTTCATTCCCGGCAAAGCAGGGTCATATAGCGAAACGCTGCAGCGCGTCGCCGCGCAATACGACAGCCAAAAAATTCCAGTTTATTGGTTGAGCGCGCAATCTCTTACTGGACCCTCCAGCATGCTTACTCTCAATTTCTTTGACTCGTTCGCGGAAGCTCAAGCGGCCGTCGACGCGATTGGCAAGGCCGTCGCTTCCAACCCGCAGCTCGGATCAATGCAGAAACAGCTCGTGACTTTTATCTCGAGTGAAACGAATGCGCTGGCGGTGCGCCGCAACGATCTGGGTTATCGCTGGAACACAGTCGATTTTTCCAAGGCGCGCGTTCTTCGCGTTGCCACGATCCTTGTCCGGCAAGGGCATGAAATGGAATTCGCCGAAGCCATTCGCGGCCTGCGCGCCGCTTATGCAAAGCTCGACGCCAATTCGGCCTGGGCCACCTATCAAGTCACCGCCGGCGCGCCGTCTTCCACATTCGTGATTGTCCTGCCAATGCATTCGCTGAGCGAAATGGACGATTACATCGCAAGAATAGAGGCTCTGCCGCAAGCGGAGGGGCCCGGGACCGCGGAGCGCCTGCAGCAAATCGCGCGCGACGCTTACCGCTCGTGGGACAGCGAGCTTTTCATGGTCAGCCCTGCAGGAAGCCACGTCCCCGACGATTTTGCGGCTGGCGATCCGGCCTTCTGGCGCTCGGGCCAACGTTAGAATCGCCGTTTCCGTAGGAGCACTGGCAATTGAATCGGCGCAAACCTTGCGGCCTTTTCGCGCATCTTATTTCGCCTGACGGACGCGAATTTGAACAAAAGGAAGGCGATGAAGTTCAGACCCAGCCACGCCGCACTCGCGATTGCAGCTCTGCTGATTACCCCAGGACTTTGTCTTGTCGGGCCGCGCTTCTCCCTCGCCCAGGAAGCTCAGGAAATGGAGCCCGAGCTCACGGCGACCGCGCATCTGTTCCCCGACGTCGGCCCGGGCATCCGCGCCATTAAGCGCGACGCGCACGGCCGCTACTATTTTCTTTCCACGGTTGACCATGCGGTGCGCGTCTATGCTGCCGATAATACTTTCATCGGCCAAATTCCGCCGTCGGACTCCGGCCCGGCTACAATTCTCTACGGGAGCGATATGGACGTGGATGCGGCCGGCAACGTCTACGTCGCCGACCGTGGCGCTAACAAAGTGAAGGTGTATGCTCCCAATGGCAGTCTTTCGCTTTCCATTCCCGTGGATTCCCCTACCTCTGTTTCGGCGCTTCCGAATGGGGAGATTGCCGTCGCCAGCCTCAAATCGCGCGACTTGATCACCGTTTATGACGAGCACGGCAAGTACCTGCGCGAATTCGGCGACATTTCCGACCTTGCCGAGCACGAAGAATTCAATCGCTTGCTGAATATCGGGCGTCTTGCCACTGACCCGGACAGCCATGTCTATTACGCGTTCACTTATTCGCCGGAACCCACTGTTCGCAAATACGACGCGTTCGGCTACTCCTCTTACCAGATTTCTTTGCACACTCTGGACATCTATCCCACCGCGCAAGCGGAACGGCGCAACATCGCGCGCATTGACCTGCAAAGCTCTCCGCAGCCGCTGCCCACGGTGATCGATGCCATTGGAGTGGACCCGCAAACGCAGGAAGCATGGCTGGCGCTGGGCGATGACCTGATGAAGTTCGACAAAAGCGGAAACCGCGTGGAGCGCTACCGCACGCTGACCACCAGCGGTGAAGATTTGAACGCCTCAGCGATTCTCATCGAGCCGCATCGCATCCTGCTCGCCGATGATCCGCATGGCATCTTCGAATTCGCCCGCCCGGATATGCCTCTCGCGCCGCCTGCGAAAACGAAGTAGTTCCACCGTCGACCAATAGCCTTGCCGTGCCGCTGCTTGGGCTGGAAAGTTAGAGCAGGTCTGCAAACTCCTCAATCGTTAGTCCTGCTTGCCGGAGGATCGCCCGCAAAGTACCTTTTGCTATTTCCTTGTGATTGGGAATGGTGAGTCGCCGGTAGGGCGGCCGTGCTTGCCGCAAGATCATATGAGAACCGGTTTGATGGTCAAGCTGAAAACCCTTCTTGGCCAATGCGCGAACAGCTTCCTTCCCAGAAATGGCGGGTAACTTCATTTCAGTTTACCCTCCTCTGGAATAATGATTAGAACTATGGGCAGCCAGGCATGAGGCCCGAAAATTTCAGCTACGGAAATTAACTTCTACAACTTCCTCTTGGATGGGCGGCGGGATAGGTTCGCCATGCTTGTCCAGACTTGCGAGGTAGCCCTCAATGGCGTCGCGCACGTTCTTGAGCGCTTCTTCACGCGTCCTGCCCTGCGAAACGCAACCCGGCAGATTGGAACACTCCGCAATGAACGCGCCATCTTCGTCTTGTGAAATCAATACACGGAAGCGGATCGTCATAGCCAGATTATGTGAGTCGTAAGCATCCTGTGTCAAATCAGTTTCTAAGGATTTGCTCCGCAGGCGGCGACTTGCTGGCTGAGCGGGTCGTCCAGTTGCACGCCATTGCGGCTTTTTGCGGAGCAAATCTGCGCGGCGGTTACCCCCAGCGCGCCGCGAAAATCCGCGCCATCGAGCAGCGCCCCATTCAGTTCCGAGCCGTTCAGAATCGTTCCCCTGAAAGAAGCTCCGCGCAGATCCGCGTTGCCCAACTTCGCGGCATCCATAAATGCGCCGTCGAAGCGCGCTCTCTCAAGCAACGCTCCCGTGAAGTTTGCTTCCCCCAAATACGCAGCGCTGAAGTCCGCCTGGTTAAGCTCGGCATTCTTGAGGCCTGCGCCGCGCAGATCGCTCTTCACGAAGCTCGCGCGGTCCAGGCGCGCTCCGTACAGGGTCGCCAGGTAAAGATTCGTGCCATCGAATTTCGCTTCCCCGCCAATCGCCTCGTCGAGCGTCGCATATCTCAGGTCCGCATCCCTAAAATCGGCGCGGAATAAACTCGTTTGCGTCAAATTCGCTGATGCTAAATTCGCTACGCGAAAATCAGCGTCGGTGAAATCGCCGCCGTTCAAGTCGGCATGCGGCAATTCTGCTTTGGCGAAGAAGGCTCGCTGCGCCTGCGCGTAACGCAAACTGGCATTGTGCAGTCGCGCGCCCTTCACAGCCTGCAAATCGCCGGATTTTCCGGACCAAGACTCGGGCGCATCTGAAATGCGCGCCCCACTTAGACTCGGAAATGGATCGTAGCCCGCCAGCCAAAACACCTCCGCAGGCCATCGCCGAAAATTGCTCGCGGAAAGCTGCGGCGCGCGGCTCAGATCATGTGGCGCGCCCAGAATCACTCCCAGCGACAAAATCACCAGCACCAGGCAGCCCGCCGCGGTCGCCGCCGTAAATCCGCCCATGTGCCACGAATCCCAAACTGTTTTCGCGCCGCGGCTATCTGCTTCTGCGGACGCGAAAAGACTGCTCTCGTTCCGCGGCATAAACCCGCTCATGGCCGCCGCCGCCAAAATGAAAAATATCTGCAGCAAGCACCCGCGCCAGTCCTGCTCCGCCAAATAACGCGCCCACACCAGAACAAGCGTCGCTGGAACCATCCAGTAGCCGGCCGCCTGCGAAAATATCCATTGCAGGCGCGCAAACGGCGTCGTTTTGGATTCCATCTCGCGCAGTCCGCGCGGGGCCAGCGCCAGCATGGCCCCGGTCACGCACTCGGAAAGCCTCCGTCCATCCGGAAAAACCGCCGGTAACTCTTCCATCGCATCCCACAGCTTCTGCAGATAAAAATGAAATGCAATATAAACGCCGGCCAGCACCATCGGCGCCGCCAGATAGAACGACAATATCGGCACCAGGCGCCCCGCGAGCGGTATCGGCACCGCGGCGTTCTTCAGCAGCGCCGCATCCTTGGTGGCTGCAATCACCGCCCACAAACACGCGCACATCACCGCCATCGCGCCCAGCAGAATTCGCAAAATCCTGCAGACCGCCGCGCTCTTCGCGATCCCTTCAAACGGATAAAGTGTTTCCGGCAACGCTGCGCCAATCAAGCTCGCGCCGCCCATTTGTCGCGCTACCAACCCCGTCGCCGTCGCCAAATTCGCGCCCGCCAGGCTGGCGCCGCGTAGATTCGTGCTCACCAGATTCGCTTCGCTTAAATCCGCTTCGATCAGGCAGGCGCCGCGCAAATCCGCCACCAACAAATCCGCGCCGCGCAGATTCGCACGCAGCAAATTGGCGCCGCGTAGCTCTGCGCCCATTAGATCCGCGCCTTCGAAGTTCGCGCCCGCCAGCTCTGCCTTGCTGCCGAATTTCCCGCGCGATTCTACCCATGCGCGGTGCCCCTCGACAATTTCATCCAGCTCCGGATCGCCGAACTTCCTGCACCAATAATCCCGCGTCGCCGCGGCGCGCACTTCCTGGTCAACCGCAGCGGCGGTTTTATCGTTTTCTTTCGCGGACGCGCTTATGCGAAAGCGCAGCTTCATGAAGGAGTGCCACCTTGCTTTGCCAAGTATATTTTTTGGCGAATCGGCCGCCGGGCGATCCACAAACGTCAGCGCAAAATTAGCGCCAGTGACGGCGCAAAGAATCAGGAGGAACTTCGCCCGCGCCCCATGCCGAATCCAGCTTAACGGCTTTCCTCGCCGTCAGCATGGCTCTCGTGCGCCCCATGACGCGTACAAATTCCCTGTCCTCCCGGTCAGGCAAAATGGAAGTGGCGATGGCGATGGCTCGCGGGTCAATAGAAGCTGACAACTGGAGACTGAATCACTTTACGGGATTGCATTCGCGCTGCTTCAGATGCGCATGGGCATTACGACGTAGCGGTAGCGCGAGGCCTCGTCGGCGAGCGGGCGCATCTGGCCGGCAGACTGCTCGTCCTTCAATTCCACGGAAATAGGGCCGTCCGCCGCGGCTGCGAGAAAATCAAGCAGGTACTGGGCGTTGAATCCAATCGCTATAGGCTCGCCACTGAATTCCTTTTCGATCGCCTCTTTTGCTTCCCCGTACTCGGGGCTGGACGCGGAAATCTCCACCCCTTCCTTCGACAGCATGAACTTCACCGCATGAGAACGCTGGTCCGCAAGTTGCGAGACTCTGCGCAGCGCATCCTGCAATTCGTTTCTTTCAAGCACCACGGTCTTGTTTACATCGCGCGGCAACACCGCTTCGTACGGCGGAAACGAACCGGTCAGTTTGCGCGAACTGAGCAGGCGCCGCCCAAACTGGAAGAACAAATGGCTCTCGTCCTGCGCGAAATCCACCTCGACGTCTTCGTCCACTTTTCCGCACATGCGCAGCACTTCGCTCATGGCTTTTTTGGGGACCAGCACGCGCACGTCTCCCGGCAATCCAGCCAGTTTGTGCGGCATTTCCACCATCGACAACCGGTGCCCGTCGGTCGCCACCATCGTCAGCGTCGCCGGCGTTAACACCAGCAGCGCGCCGTTCAGCGTGTAGCGCGACTCCTCCTGCGCAATCGCAAAAATTGTCTTGGAAATCAACTCCGAGAAAAAGTTTGCCGGAATTTTCACCAGCGTGTGCGGGAACGCCGGTAGCGCCGGGAAATTCTCTTTGGACATGCCCACCATCTTGTACGTCTTCCGCTCGCTGACGATCTGTATCCAATGGTTTTCGAGTAGCTTGAAACGAATCTCTCCATCCGGCAGCAGGCGCACCAAATCCAGCAGCTTTTTCGCAGGAATGGTTCCCGCGCCTTCTTTTTTCACTTTCGCTTCGCAGGACGTGCGAATGCTCAGCTCAAGGTCCGTCGCGGTGATGTACAGGCGATTGCCCTTGGCCTCGACCAGCAGATTCGACAAAATGGGAATGGTGGTCTTGCGCTCGATCACTCCCTGTGTCAGCTCGAGCTCTTCGAGTAAGTCGTATTTTTTTACGCTGAATTCCATGCGTGTCCTCGCGGATTTCTTTGCTGCGACGTACTTTACTTCTTTTCTTTAATTGAATAAACAAAGGAATACAGCAGTAGCCGCCGCACCTGTGAATTTTGAGGAAATCCATCCAACCTCATTACCGCCATCTCCTTAGGCCGCGCTCATTGCCTGTGCGATTCTCTGCGCGGTATAGCAAAACTCGGTCGCTTACGCCGCCATCCTAAATTTCACACAGAATTCACACCAGGAAAAGTTGCACCCGCGGAAAATCCCAGCAAACCTAACCCAGCGAATCGAGTAGCTTGTTGATTGTCTTGTTTAATTCCTTATCGGTGTGCCGGAGGTTCTCGATTTTGTGAATCGAATGCAGCACCGTAGTGTGGTGCTTGTCGCCGAATTGCCGCCCGATTTCCGGCAGCGACGCCGAAGTGAGTTGCTTGACTAAATACATGGCCACCTGGCGCGGAAACGCGATAGCTTTCGAATTGCTGCGCACCTTCAAGTCCTGCCCGCGCAGTCCAAAATGCTCGCCGACGCGCCGTTGAATCTGTTCGATGGACACTTTCTTTTCCTGCGTGTCGATCAGGTTTTTCAGCACTTGCTGCGCCGTGCCCACATTCAACTCGATACCGGTCAGCGAAGCGTAGGCCAGCAGACGAATCAGCGCGCCCTCCAGTTCGCGAATATTCGATTTGATCGACCGTGCAATGAACTCCGCCACGTCGTCCGCCAGTTTCACCTGCTCGCTATCCGCTTTCTTCTGCAGGATAGCGATTTTGGTTTCCAGGTCCGGCGGCTGAATGTCCGCAATCAACCCCCACTCGAAGCGCGAGCGCAGCCGCTCCTCAATCGCGGAAATTTCTTTTGGCGGGCAGTCCGAGGAAATCACGATTTGCTTCTGCTGCTCGTAGAGCGCATTGAAAGTGTGGAAAAATTCCTCGTGCGTTCTTTCTTTTCCGGCGATGAACTGAATATCGTCCACCAGCAAAATGTCCATGGTGCGGAAGCGGTCGCGGAACGCGCTCATGCGGTCAAAGCGCACCGCGGCAATCACTTCATTGGTGAATTTCTCCGCGCTTACGTAGGTGAGCCGCGACGCTGGATTCCGCCGCTTGATGGCATGCCCGATCGCGTGCATCAAGTGTGTTTTGCCGAGTCCCACACCGCCATACAGGAAAAGCGGGTTATACGATTTCGAAGGCTGCTCGGCCACTGCCTGCGCTGCTGCGTGCGCGAACTGGTTGCTGCTGCCCACCACGAAAGTCTCAAACGTATAGCGCGGGTTCAGTTGGTGATTCGAGGAATCGAAGTCCAGTTTTGCCTGCGCCGGAGGTGCCGCCGCTGCCCCTGCCCCTGCCGCTGTCCCCTGCATGCTCTCACTCTCCGCGCAAATGAATTCCAGCTGCGTTCCCGACAGGCCCAGCTCCGCAAGGACCGCTTCCAGCAGGTCGCCGTAGGTCTGTGTCAGGCGTTTGCGGAAAATTGCGGTAGGTACGCGAATCAGCAGCCGCTCGTTTTCCGACGCCTCCAGCCGCGTCGGCCGGAACCACGTCGAGAAGCTGTGGGCATTAACCCGCCGCTCCATATGCTGCAATATTTTGTCCCAGGAATTCACCGTAACATCAAACCTTGCCGATTTCCACACCCGTGGAAATCCTGTGGAAAACGCACACTACTTCCCTACCGTGGCGTTCTTCGTCTGTCTCTAGGGCGCGGCTTTGCGGCGACTATCTCCGCCCACCCGGACTCCGCGAAGCCGCAGAGGAACAAGAAGCCTGCCCGCGATCAAGCCCTGCACTCACCCCCTGAGTGCGAGCGCGGATTCTGCCTAAACTTGCGCCGCCTAGCAAGAGAAAATTTAGCAAAAGCAACGCACAGCATGCACACGCTATTCACAGTTTTTCCACAGCTAGATTTTTTCCTTTAGTACTCAAAAACTTCTTGCTTTCTGAATTTAATTTGCCAACGCGCTCTGTGCTTCGGTGTGTGCGAATTTCTCGGTGCGTCAATTTTCCGCTTTCGTTCATCGGATCGCCAATGCTCGCATCGTGGTCCTACGTTATCGCTTTGGCGTTCTAATGTTGTGGTTCCAGTACGCTTTCTCCCGAAAAACTATCCCTCTCGGGGACGGACCAACCGCAAAAATTCGCTCACAGGGAGTGCCCTGGGCTGCCGCGGCGGCAGGTATATGGGCCTGCCCGCGCCAGTCGGAGGCAGCTTGAGTTAAATTACTCTATTGTAGTGATTTAGCCTCTAAATCAGCGGTGCGTCTTGGGCGGATTATGCTTGTTTTTGTGGCCTAATTTCGCTACACTCTTTTTGCGCAATTTGGGTCCGTTTGACCTCCAATTTTCTGTTTAAGTCCGGGCAAGACTGAGTCTGAACTTTCCGCGTTCGCGCCAGAACGCGTTGCAGCAAACTCAGATTCAGACGCCTGAAAATGGCCTGCAATGGGCCGCAAAAGCCTTCGCCGCGCGCCACCGGATCCGCCGAATGTCGCGGGATGAAGCAGAAACCCTTCGAGCCCAGCTCGACGTTCGCGATCGCAGCTGAGCCAATGGGCAAGGCAAGTGTCGGGCTAATCTTTCCGCGCGACCGCCTTCCCGATTCGAAAACCAGGAGCAACGCCAAAATGGGTGAAAAAGAAAACACGCCTGCCAAGGTTACTGGGCACAAGTATGACGCTACTTCCATCAAAGTCCTCGGCGGCCTTGAGGCGGTACGCAAACGCCCTGCGATGTACATTGGCTCGACTGGCGAGCTGGGCCTGCATCATCTGGTCTGGGAAGTTTGCGACAACTCTGTTGACGAAGCTCTGGCCGGCTATTGCGACGAAATCAACGTCGTCGTCCATGAAGACAATTCCGTCACGGTGATTGACAACGGCCGCGGTATTCCCGTGGACATGCACGCCACGGAAAAAAAGCCCGCCGCGGAAGTGGTGATGACCGTCCTGCACGCGGGCGGGAAATTCGACAGCGAAACCTACAAAGTTTCCGGCGGGCTGCACGGCGTGGGCGTTTCGGTGGTCAACGCGCTTTCCGATTGGCTGGACCTGGAAATCTGGCGCGATGGCCAGGTGTGGGAGCAGAGCTACGAAAAAGGCCATCCGACATCCAAGTTAAAAGACACCGGCAAAACCAAAAAAACTGGCACGAAAATCACTTTTCATCCCGACCCGTCTATCTTTACCACCATTGATTTCAGCTATGACACGCTTTCCCAGCGTCTGCGCGAGCTGGCCTTCCTCAACAAAGGCCTGAAAATCACGCTGGAGGACGAGCGCAGCGGCAAAAAAGCCGAATTTCGTTTTACCGGCGGCATCGCCGAATTCATCAAGCATCTCAATCGCGGCAAGACGGTCCTACACGATTCGCCCGTGTACATCGAAGGCCGGCGCGACACCGTGGACATGGAAATCGCCCTGCAGTACAACGACACCTACACGGAAAATATATTTGCCTTCGCCAACACCATCAACACGGTGGATGGCGGCACGCATCTTTCCGGTTTTCGTTCAGCGCTGACCCGCACCATCAATTACTACGCTGGCTCGTATGGAATGCTGAAGGAGCAGAAGGACGAAATTTCCATTACAGGCGATGACGTTCGCGAAGGGCTCGTTGCCGTGGTTTCCGTAAAGCTGCCGCAGCCGCAGTTCGAAGGGCAGACCAAAGGAAAGCTGAATAGCGACATCAAAGGGCTGGTCGAGCAACTGGTCAACGAAAAGCTCGGCGAATATTTCGACAAGCACTCCTCGATCGCGCGCAAAATCATCGGTAAGTGCATTGACGCGGCGCGCGCCCGCGAAGCCGCTCGCAAGGCCCGCGAGCTCACGCGCCGCAAATCCGCGCTCGATTCCAGCGGCCTGCCGGGAAAGCTCGCCGATTGCCAGGAACGCGATCCGGCGCGCTGCGAGCTGTTTGTCGTCGAAGGCGAATCGGCAGGCGGTTCGGCGAAGCAGGGGCGGGACCGCAGGTATCAGGCTATTCTGCCGCTGAAAGGCAAGATCCTGAACGTCGAAAAAGCGCGCTACGACAAAATGCTGGGCCACGAAGAAATCCGCACCATCATCACCGCGCTGGGCACGGGCATCGGCAAGGACGATTTCGACGCCGCCAAGCTCCGCTATCACAAGGTGATTCTCATGACCGACGCGGACGTGGATGGCAGCCACATTCGCACCTTGCTGCTCACTTTTTTCTTCCGGCACATGCGCGAACTGATCGAAAAAGACCATATCTATATCGCGCAGCCGCCGCTTTATCGCGTGAAACGCGGGAAGATGGACCGCTACATCCGCGACGAGCGCGAATTTTCACGCGAACTTATGAAGCGCGCCACCGAAGAGCATTCCGTCACCGCCAAAGGCGGCAAGCAACTCGAAGGCGGCGACCTGACGCAGTTTTTGCTCAATGTGCAGGAGTACGAGCAAGTCGCGGCAAAGCTGGCGCGCCGTTTGCGCGATCCCGGCCTTGTCGAATTGCTCGCTGACAGCGAACTGGAAAAGAAAACTGATTTCGCCGACAAGAAAAAGTTGCAGGAACTGCTCAAGCTAATCGAGAAGGCCAAACTGCATCTCGAAGCTAAGCTGGCATTCGACGAAGAGCACAGCCTGCACGAAATCATCATCACCAATGGCGCCGCGCCACGCCGCATCAATTGGGCGCTCGCCGCTTCGCCGGAGTACAAGCGCATTCGCTCTTTGCGCCAGTCCATCGCGCCGTTTGACAAGCCGCCCTTCACCGTCGCGCACAATGGCAGCAAGATCAGCAAGGAAAATGCTCAGGGCGTGCTGGCTTATGTTCTCGAAGACGCCAAAAAGGAGTTCAACATCACGCGCTTTAAGGGCCTGGGCGAAATGAATCCCGAGCAGCTCTGGGCCACCACGATGAATGCGGAGACGCGCACGCTCCTGAAAGTCCGTCTCGAAGATGCCGTCGCCGCCGAGGATATTTTTTCCACTCTCATGGGCGAGAACGTCGAGGAGCGCCGCAAATTCATCCAGGACAACGCCCTCGAAGTCGTCAACCTGGATATTTAGCGCGCGACTTATGAAGCAAAAATTAACCGGCTTTCTAGGGCGCGCCTTCTCTTACCCTGAGTACGCCGAAGCCTATAAGTCGGCCGGCGATGTGTTGGTGGGCAGGCAGCACGACATATGTGCACGTTAGTACAAAATCTGTGTGAAAACTGCAAAAACTGTACTTCGGCGGCTAAAGCCGAACCGATTTTGCACCGTTTACGTCGTGGCTGAAGCCACGACCCACAAAGATTCTCGCGTTGCCACACAGACTCTATCGCCCTTAGGCGGGCAGCTCGAGGTTCTATGCGGGCCGCGATGTGAGCGGCGCAGACAGTTTTGTGGGTCGCGGTTTCAACCGCGACATAAAGACATGCATAATAATGGGGCTTTAGCCCCTGAAGGACGGTTTCAAACATAATGAGCCGCATCGTTAGGCGCGTGCGCCAACCCGGCGTTTACTTTGTGACGACGCATACATGGCAGCGCCGCGCACTCTTTCAAAAAGACGCTCCTGCTCAAATTCTTCTTGCTCAGATTTTGGATTGCCGCGACCGCGGCTTTTATCTCCTGCATGCTTTTGTCATCATGCCCGATCACTTACACCTTCTGCTCACCCCGGCGGAGAGCGCTTCGTTGGAGAAAGCCGTGCAAATGATCAAAGGTGGCTCGGCACACAGGATTCGCAAGGAATTGCGATATCGCTCGCCGGTTTGGCAGCCTGGATTCCATGATCGTTGGATACGAACCGTCGAGGAGTTTCGGGCTCGCTCAAACTATATTGCCCAAAACCCAGTTGCGGCGCGCATCGTCCAATCAGCGCTGGATTATCGATGGTCATCCTCATGCGGAACGTTCCGGTTGGACACAGGGCAGTTTGAGGGTACTTCAGGGGCTAAAGCCCCAAGTTTCCTTGCCGTTGATGTCGCGGTTGAAACCGCGACCCACAAAGCTCAAACGGCGGCGAAATGATTTATCAGTTGAGTTGGCAAACTTTGCCGGGAATGAAGGGCTTGTCGTGCTCGAATTTTCGCGCGGTGGCCACGCATTCGCCGGACCGCGAGCGGGGCGTGGCCTTCGAATGCGCGAACGAAGCGGAATGCGCCGACCTGATGCTGAAGCTCGAAGCTCATTTCGGCGCGCAGCGCTTTTCGAACAATGCGGCTGCATTCGAATCGGTGAAGGCCTATGTCTTGGGCTGGATCAAGCACTAAGTTCAGGAACAAAAACAAATTTAACCTTGCCTGGGGGCAATTGAATGGCTGACGAGCAATCGCAACAAATATTGACTCCGGTGGATATCGAATCGGAGATGAAAAAATCGTATCTCGATTACGCCATGAGCGTAATCATTGGCCGCGCGCTGCCCGACGTGCGCGACGGCCTCAAGCCCGTGCATCGCCGCATTCTTTTCGGAATGTACGAGCTCGGCCTCACTTCAACAAAGCCCTACCGCAAATGCGCGAAAATCGTCGGCGAGGTCCTCGGCAAATTCCATCCGCACGGCGATGCTCCCGTTTACGACGCGCTGGTGCGCCTGGCGCAGTCGTTCAACATGCGCTATCCGCTGGTGGATGGGCAGGGTAACTTCGGCTCGATTGACGGCGACCCGCCGGCGGCGATGCGCTACACCGAAGCGCGGCTCTCGAAAATCGCCGAGGAAATGCTCGCGGACATTGACAAAGAAACCGTCAACTTCACGCCGAATTTTGACGAAAGCACCGAAGAGCCGACCGTTCTGCCTACGCGCATCCCGAATTTGCTGGTCAACGGCTCGAGCGGCATCGCCGTGGGCATGGCTACCAACATTCCGCCGCACAATCTGCGCGAAGTTATCGAAGCCACCATCATGCTCATCGAGGACCCGGAAACTCCGCTGAAGAAAATCATGAAAGCGGTTCCCGGCCCCGATTTTCCTACCGCCGGCTACATTTACGGCCGCGAAGGAATCGAGCAAGCGTACAAAACTGGGCGCGGCACCTTTCAAGTGCGCGCTAAAGCGGCCATCGAGCAGGCCGGCAAGGAACGCGAAAACATCGTCATCACCGAGCTTCCGTATCAGGTAAACAAAGCGCGGCTGATCGAGCACATCGCCGATCTGGTGCAGAACAAGAAAATTCAGGGCATTGGCGACATTCGCGACGAGTCGGACCGCGACGGCATGCGCATCGTCATCGAAATCAAGCGCGACGAAGAGCCGCAAATTATTTTGAATCACCTCTACAAGCACACGCAGATGCAGGAATCGTTCGGCATGATTTTGCTGGCGATCGTCGCCGGGCAGCCGCGCGAGCTTGGTCTGGTGGAGCTGATCAAGCTTTTCATCGAGCATCGCGTTGAAGTGGTTCGCCGCCGCACGCAGTACGATCTGCGCAAAGCGGAAGAGCGCGAGCACATTCTGGTCGGCTTCAAGATCGCGCTCGACCATCTCGACGAAATCATCAAGCTGATTCGCCGCAGCAAATCGCCGAAGGAAGCCAAAGAAGCGTTGATGGCCATGGACATTCGCGGCGCGCATCAGCCCTATGACGACACGCGCCGCAGCGCCGCAGCCGGATTTACTGAGCGCCAGGCGCAGGCGATTTTGGATTTGCAATTGCATCGCCTGACGCAGATGGAACGCGAGAAAATCCTGGAAGAGCTGAAACAAATTCAGGCGCGCATCGCCGAGCTGAAAGAAATTCTGGAAAGCGAGAAAAAGCTGCGCGCGGTGATCGTCGCCGAGCTGAAGGAGATCGACAAGAGCTATGGCGACGAGCGGCGCACGCAAATCGTAGACCGCGTCGAGGAGATCAAGCTCGAAGATTTAATCAAAGACGAGGAAATGGCCATCACCGTGAGCCATGCGGGCTACGTCAAGCGCACTCCAGTGGACGTTTACCGGCATCAATCGCGCGGCGGCAAAGGACGCATCGGCGCGCGCACGCGCGAAGAGGATTTCGTCGAGCATCTTTTTGTCGCGTCTACGCACACTTATATTTTGCTGTTCACTTCCAAAGGGCGCGTTTACTGGCTGAAAGTGTACGAAATTCCCGAAGCTGCTGCCGCCACGCGCGGAAAAGCGATCAACAATCTCGTCCATTTCCAGGAAGGCGAAAAGCTCACCGCGGTGGTTGCCGCGCGCAATCTGGAGGAAGAGGGGCGTTACGTTTTCCTCGCGACGAAACAGGGCACGGTGAAGAAAACCGGCCTCGCGGAATTTTCCAATCCGCGCCCGAGCGGCATCATCGCCATTAATCTCGATTCCAACGACGAGTTGATTGGCGCCAAGCTCACCGACGGCAAGCAAATGATTTTCCTTGCCAGCCATGAAGGGCAGGCGATTCTGTTCCGCGAAACGGAAGTGCGCGCCATGGGGCGGCAGGCTGCCGGCGTTTATGGCATGGATCTCGGCAAAGACGATTACGTTGTTTCCATGGACGCGGTGCAGCCCGACTTCGAAATCATTAAAAAGGAATTCAAAAAAGAGACGCAGAATCTGGACGAACTGGAAAGCGACCAGATACGCGAATCACTCACTTCGCTGATGCTGACCATCGCGGAGAAAGGCTACGGCAAGCGCACGCCGCTCGCCGAATATCGCGTGACTTCGCGCGGCGGAAAGGGCGTGATCAATCTGAAGACCACGGACCGCAATGGCCCGGTGGTCGCGGCGCTGCAGGTGAAGGAAGATTCCGACGTGATGATTATCACCGGGCAGGGCAAAGTGATTCGCGTGCACTCGGCGGAGATTCGCGAAGCTGGCCGCTCCACGCAAGGCGTCCGCCTGCTGCGCCTCGATGAAGGCGACCGCATCGCCGCCGCCGCGTCCATTTTGGAAGAGGAAACGGCTGTCGCGGAGCCGGGGCCCTCCGGCGCGTGAGTTGACGCAAGCGCCCTGCGGCAGCACACTTTCCGACTGAAACGCCGAGGGAGGCGAATATGGTCGCGAAACTCAGTTACGTGATCGAGTTTGTCGGAGACATGGGCCGCGCGGTGAAGTTCTATCGCGATGTTATCGGGCTGCCTCTGAAATTCGAATCGCCGGGATGGAGCGAATTCGCGACGGGCGAAACGACGCTCGGGCTTCATCCTGCTTCTGAGAAAAACCCCGCCGGCAGGATGGAAATGGGATTCATGGTAGAGAATCTTGGCCAGTTCTACGAGCAAATGCGCGCGAAAGGCGTCGCGTTTCCCATGCCCCCAAAGCAGCAGGATTTTGGAGGGATGCTGGCGCAGTTCGCCGATTCCGAGGGCGCGCACGTCAGCGTCAGCGGCAAATAAATCACGGTGCAGGCGCTCCGGAAGTAAAGTGCCCGAAGCTATGGGGTAGGTGGAGCTAGGTAGTACCCGGGGCGGGTGCGGACGCGCAGGTGCGGCTTCATCACGTTCACCACGATGTTGTGATAGCCGTAAGGCGCGTTTCCCGACGGACGGTAGGCCAGCAGATACTCTCCGTGAACGTCGTTGCCAATTTCGTTCATGGCTTTTTGAATTGAACCGTGCTTGAAAGTGTTTTCGTGCAGGCCGCCGGTGCCCTGGCTGGCGATTTCCAGCGAATTTTTTCCCAGCACGTTCGCGCCATGCTCGACAAGCCACTGAATCAGAGGCATGAGCGCCAGGCTGCCCTGTCCTCCAGGACCATTTCCCATCTGCTCATCTACCACCTGCGGGGTCTGCGCCGTGCCCGGTGGCGGCGGCAGCGGGTAAGTTCCCTGCGGGCCAACGCGCACAGGCTGCTTGGGCTGCTCCGGCTGGCGAAGCGCCGCGGCCGTGCTGCTCAGGCCGATGGAATAAATAGTCATGTTGCCCAATTGCGCGCGACGCAGCACCTGGCCCAATTTCGTTTCGCTGCCGCTGTCGTTTTTTTCGCCGACGACCACAATCACGCGGCGGCGGTCGGAAGGTTGCGTCTCGAGCAAATCTTCGGCGCGGTCGAGCGCGTCATAAAGGCGCGCGCCACTGAGGCCCGGCTTGATGTGCTGAATCGCGCTCAGCACGAGATCAGCATCCGTGGTCATCGGCCGCAGCAAATCCACTTCATCGTTGTAGCCGATCACCGCCGCCTGGCCGGTGCTGGCCATCACCATTTGCGTAAAAATAATTCCTGCCTTGCTGACCGCCGGCAGCAGCGGCGCGACGCGCGAACTGGTTTCGATAACCAGCACTATCGAAAGCGGGTCGCCGCCCTGGTCGAAGTGAATAATCTGCTGCGGCTTGCCATCTTCGAGAACCTGGAAATCCTTTTGCGCGAGGTCCAGGATGGCATGTCCGGAGCTGTCGGAGACGGCCACCGGCAAGGTAACCACATTGACGGGAAACTTCAGGACCGGAGGTTTTTGAGTCTGTTGCTGCGGTTTTTGCGCTGGCTGGGTCTGCGCGAATGCGGCCAGCGGAAACACAAGGCTCGCAATTGCCAGCATCCTCGCGAGCTTGGCCGCACGTTTCATGTCTCTATCGTATCTGATTCCGCGTGGCAGGTCGAATGTTGCATGGCATGGCGCGCCCCAAGCCTTCGAAGTCAGTTTCAGACCGCGGCGGAGCGAAAAGTGACCCAGTCAGTGCGCACTTTTTCCCAGCCCTGCACCAGCAGCCCGTAAGATTCAAAAAATTGGCGGATCTGCGGCCGCTCCCAGCCCACGATTTTCTCGAGGATGGGAATCAGCACAGAAATGGCGTTGTCGCTGATCACCGTGCGGCTGGCAATCTGCGAAACGTGCTTGGATTCGGAAACGGCGATGGTGAAGCCATCGCGCACTTTTACATGCAGCATGACGTGGACGTCCGAACTGCCATCGCCAACGTAAATGATGTGATCGGGCCCAAGTTGCAGGGAAGCCTGCAATTGATCGAGCGCCGCGACCTTTCCGTAGCCTGCCGTGGCGCGCACGATGGATTCGATTTCTCCTGACGCGGTGTAACGGAAGTCGGTGCCGTAAATGTGGTCGGGCGGCACGATTCCTTCGAGCGCCGATTGAATGACTTCGGTGGGCGCGGCGGAGAGAACGTAAAAATCGAAGTGGTAACCGTCGATGCCGCGGTCCAGAATTTCGTACAACAAGGCGATATTTTGTTTCAGGCGGATGCGTTTGCCGACTTGATAGAGATGCTCGCGGCGGGCGCGCGATTTGAATTGCGGATCGTGCAGCAGCAAATAGGCAAGCTCCGCGCCCTGCTGCACCAGATTGAGTTTGGCCATTCCTGAGGCTTTCTGCTCGAATTCGGCGGTGGGGATGCCCAGCAATTCGCTGAGCACGTAGCCAGAGTCGTTGAAGCTCAGCGTACGGTCAAAATCGCTGGCAAAAAGATAGCGTCGCAAAGGTGCGTCGTTCATGGCTATATTTGATTCTATGGATCCGAGAAAGTTCGATAAATAATAGTAATAGCCGCAATAAACGAGACGGTTGGCAGCGGCGCAGCATCGTAATGAAATTTTAGAACCGCGGGCGGATAATTCACGGGTTGCACGGCCCGATGCACTAGAATGTTTCGCGCAGAGTTGCGCGGCGCAATTTGCGCATCGATGCACAGCACGGAGCTAAAAGAGGGAGAACGCATGACGCTACGCAGCCACCGTCCATCACCCAAGTTGATGTACCGCGACCCGGAATTCATCGAAAGTCCGGCAGCGCGGCCGATGCGCATCATGGCTGAGTATTTCGATCCGCTGACGCGGCTGCGGCGCGAGCACATCGGAGACACCATTGTGATGTTCGGCTCGGCGCGCATCCTGCCGAAGAATCGCGCCATCGCTCGTCTTGAGCGGCTGCAAAGCAACAGACGCGCCCGGAAGGATCCAGTGCTGCGCTCAGAGCTGCGCGCGGCAAGAGCGAATGTGGAGATGTCGCGTTACTACGAAGAGGCGCGCGAATTGGCGCGGCGAATCACCGCCTGGGCCATGACCCTCGGCGAATATCCGCGGCGCTTCGTGATTTGCTCCGGCGGCGGGCCCGGAATTATGGAAGCAGCCAATCGCGGCGCGCGAGAGGCTGGCGGCCCAAGCATCGGACTGAGCATTCAGCTTCCGCATGAGCAGGAATCCAATCGCTACATTTCGCCGGAACTGAATCTTTTTTTTCATTATTTTTTCATGCGCAAATTGTGGTTCGCGCAACTGGCCAAGGCGCTCATCGTTTTCCCGGGCGGCTTTGGCACTATGGACGAGCTGTGGGAAATGCTCACGCTGCTGCAAACAGGCAAGCTTCCACAGCACCATTTGATTTTGATTTACGGCCGGAAGTATTGGGACAAAGTGCTCAACTGGCGCGCCATGCTGAACGCCGGGACCATCAGCGAACGCGAATTCAAGCTGCTGCAGTTTGCGGATACGGTGGATGACGCTTTTGTGCGCATTCGCACCGGCCTGGAAAAGTATCATTTGGTTCCGGACACTGACTGGGAAGGTTAAAAGCGCGGGAAACAAAAAAGCGCGGATGAAGTTAGACTTCAACCGCGCCCCAGAAACCGTCGTTCCCGGGCGGCTTTAGTTGTTCGAGCCCATCAACTCGGTCGCGAAGAACGCCTTGAAACGCCGCTTCTCGTCCTGGTCGTGCAACATCACCACTGGCACGATGCGGAGCACGCGCTTGCAGCCGCGGCACGCGGACATTTCGCCATGCAAATCCTGCACAAAGCCATCGCTGAAGTGATATTCGCTGTGCGGACGCCGCGCCGGCTTGCTGCCGACCGTGCCGCAATGCGGACAGGTGAACTCCAGCCGGTCATCCTGCGGGTCGCGGTTCAGCGCCGCGCGCCCCGTATATCGAATCCCCACCGTTTCCGTACTTAGCTTGCTCATGACTCCCACCTCCCTACCCCCGTTCGTGCCGCCGATTCGCGTTATGTAACCCATTGGATGCAGCAATTGACTTTTATGATGCCGTCATCGCTTTTGCAGTGTAAGTCATTATAAATACAAGTGATATATCCGAAACCGGGGGTCTAAATTCGGTCTTGTCGCCCCATTTGGACTCGATGGCCCTACCGTTTTTGCGCTGTGTCGGTGAGAAGAAACTTCCTGTCTGTTTCGGTGTCAATCTCTTCAGAGATCGCGCGAATCTCCAGATTCTATTCCGGAGGGTGACGGCGGCACGCATCCCCCCTGTTTCCCCGGCATCCTCCGGTTTCGAACGGCCCAAAAAGGCCGCGCGAGGAGATTCCCATGCGACCGAGACATGACGTCGGCGCCGTGCAGCGGCACGATTCGTTCAGTGATTCCTTCCTTGACGACTGCCTGGTAGATTCCGTCAGCAAAAGCAAACGTAGCCGGAAGCCTGTCCGCCGCAGGGCTGTTGCCCTTGCGCTGGTCTTTGAAGCGGCCATGGTGTCAGGCTTGGCGCTCTGGCCTTTGCTCACGGCCGCGAGATTGGCGCCGGGACCTATGTTGATTGAGCGCATTCCGGACCGGATTAGCCTCGCGCCCGTAAGCGCGTCCCGCCCCTCAGGAGCTTCTCGTAGCCAGCCTGTCCGGCGCGAGACACTTTTTTCACCGCCAATCGTTCCGCCGGTAATCTTCCGTTCGCCGATACCTGGTCCGCAAATCCCCACCGCGCCTCCGATTGACGGTTTTGGCCCAGGGACGCTGGCCGCATTTCCGAACTTGGGCGGCTTTGGCCTCGGCTCGCTAGCCGCTGCGCCAGCAAAGCCCGCCGCGGCACCCACGCGCGTTGTCAGCCGCAGCGAACACGAGGAAGAGGGGCAGTTGCTCCGCCGCGTGATTCCCGCTTATCCAGAGATTGCGCGCCTTGCGCGAATCTCCGGCACCGTGGAATTGCTGGTCCTCGTGGGACGCGACGGCCGCGTGAAATATGTGCAGGCGCTGAGCGGCAACCCGCTGCTTGCGGCGTCGGCTAGAGCTGGGGTCGAACAGTGGCGTTACCGGCCGGCGATTCTCGATGGACAGGCCGTCGAGGTGGAAACGCATGTCACCGTGCATTTCGTGCTGAACGAATAGGCTTGGCGCAGGCCTGCCTGCCGCAGGCGGATTTTCGCCCGTGCGCGTATAGAGAAATACTCGGCATTCCTGCTCTTGCAAACTGTTTTTGTCTCACGCTAAACTTATGTCCGGCGATGGAGTTCGCCATTAAGCGCCCAGAGGGCTGATAACTCCTACCAAATCACTTAGGAGAACTCCATCGTGGCTTACCTCTGGATTGCTGTAGGTGCAGTTGCGGGCGCAAGCGCTCGCTACTTTCTCAGCGGTTACATCACCAGGATAATTCCTTCCAGCTTTCCGTACGGCACGCTGCTCATCAACATTTCCGGAAGCCTGGCGCTGGGCTTTTTTCTGATTTGGACCAGCGAGCGCGTTCTGGTGGACCCGCGCTGGCGTTTGCTCTTCGCCGTGGGCTTCTGTGGGTCGTTCACCACGTTTTCCAGTTATGCGTTCGAGACCTTTGGTTTGTTCGAACAGGGCCAATGGTTGCTGACGGGCGCGAATATCATCGCCAGCAACGCGCTGTGCCTTATTTCCGTTTTGGCTGGCGCTGCATTGGCACGGTGGTTGTAGAATGGCGGAACCTATGGCCGTCCAGGTGACCATCTATCTTACCGAGGGGGATTCCTGGCATCATCGTCCCTTGCATTTGGAAATTCTGAGATATTTACGCGAAGAGAATGTCGCCGGGGCTGTGGTACTGCATTCCGTCGCCGGATTTCTGGGGCGCAGCAAAGTGCGGAGCGCTCATCTGGTTGAGGCCGGCGGCACGCTGCCTGTGATTGTTACGTTTGTGGACACCGATGAGCACGTCGAACGTGTTCTCCCCAAACTGCGCGAGATGGCCGCGCATCGCCTCATCGTCCGCGAAAATGTGGTCATCGAGCAGGGCAGCCTCGACTGAACTGCGGCATCCGGGATTTCTCTTTTTTGATGCGCCAGAGTTCCCGAACAGAGTTATCATCTCCCTGCCATGGCTCGCGCCAAAAAGCCGCTCATTATTATCGGCATCATCGTGGCGGTGATTCTGCTGATCCTTATCATCACCCCGTTTTTCATCAATGCCGACCAGTTCCGCCCGCAAATCGAGGCGGCGCTTAGCGAAAAGCTCGGACGCAAAGTGCAACTCGGCCATGTAAGCGTTTCGCTTATTTCCGGCAGCCTTTCCGCGAACCAAATCTCGATTGCCGACGATCCGTCCTTCAGCCACGAGCCTTTTCTCACGGCGAAATCGCTTAACGTCGGCGTGGACGTTGTGCCGCTGATTTTTTCGCGCGACCTGCGCGTTCATTCGCTGAATTTCAACGATCCGCACGTGCAATTGCTGCGCACGGCCGCCGGCCAATGGAATTTCGCGACGCTCGCTTCTCCAGCGCCTTCGCATGGCGCTGCTTCGCCGCCCAGGGATGCGAGTTTGCTTCCCGTTTCTTTCGTGGTCACTCCGGCCAACACTTCGAGCAGCCCAGCGCTCAACAGCTTCTCCGTGGAGAAGATGAAAATCTCGGATGGCACGATCGCGTTTGGACGCGCAGGCGAACCTACGCGCCTCGCTTACCAGGACGTTAATTTGTCCGCGCAAAATATTTCGCAAACCGCGGCCTTTCCTTTTCAATTCGACGCCAAAACGCCCAACGGCGGCAAAATTACGCTCAACGGCAACCTTGGCCCCGTGGGAAATAACGACGGCAGCCACATTCCGTTTGAAGGGCGCTCAAAAGCGAAAAATGTGCCGGCGCAAGATGTGCAGAATTTGCTCGCGGTGCTCGGTTACGCGATCCCTCAAGGATCGAATCTGAAGGGCGGGACCATCAATTCCGATTTGACGTTACACGGGCCGCTTGATCGATTCGTCGCGGAAGGCCCGGTGAAGTTGAGCGGGGTCACTCTGGCGGGATTCAGCGTCGCTTCGAAGCTGGCCACTGCGCTCGGTCAGGCGGGCGCGCAACCGGCCGGGCAAATGGGCAACGACACACTGATTAAAGTGGCGCAGGGCGCCCTGCGCTACGGGCCGCAAGGCATCAATGCAGACGGCCTAAACGTGCAGATTGCCTTTGTCGGCAGCGTCATCGGCGCGGGTACCATCAGCGCCTCGAATGTCCTGAATTTTCGTCTGCTTGCCAAACTGGATGGCTCCAGCCCGCTCGCCCAGTTGACGCAGCTTCCCATATTCAACAAAGGCGGCGGCATTCCATTTCGCGTGCAAGGCACCGCTTCGAATCCACAAATTACGGCCGACGTTCCCGGCCTCAGCAAAACGCCGCTCAATCAGCTGAAAATTCCGCAGACTGGCAAACTCGGCGGAATGCTCGGCGGGCTGCTCAACAAAAAGAAGAAGCCGCAGTAGCGCGGCTGGCCTTCACGAAAAATGAAAGTCGGAATAGTTTTCAAGTGCCGAGTTGCTTTGCCAGACGATCCTTCACCGCGGCGATGAAGCCCTCTTTGTCCTGACGCATTTGCTGGATGAGCGGCTGATTGCCGGTACGCTCGTGTTTGGCGGCCCACAGCACCATTTCCGTGAGCACGGGCGCGAGGTCTATGCCTTTTTGCGTTAGCGTGTAAATCAATTTCCGTCCATCGGTCGGATCTGTTTTCGCGGTGATGATTCCATCCCGTTCCAGGCGGCGCAGACGGTCGGCCAGAATGTTCGTGGCAATTTTTTCGAATGAGGAATTCAGAAACTCGGTATAGGTGCGCGCGCCGCGCAACATCATGTCGCGCAGAATCAAAAGCGACCAGCGATCGCCGAGCATTTCCACCGAGGCATTCAGCGGGCATGGCGAGCGCCGCTCCCTTGCGGACCTCTTTTTCTTCATAATTTATATTCTACAATTTTCTACTTGCATTTTGCAAGTGAGTTGATTTAAGGTTTTGCTCGGCTGGTTTTCACCTGTTTCGGAGCGTCGTAAAATTCCACGGCGTCTCGCGAACGAATTCGCGAAGCGCCAACAAATGGAACCGACTCATGCAGGCATCCTCTCAAGCGGCGCCAGTTTCTAACGCTGGGTTGTGGACCGGACGCGTTATCAGCGCGCTGGTCATTCTTTTCCTGGTTTTTGACGGCGTCACCAAGATTTTGAAGGTTCCGCGGGTGATGGCGGCAACTACTCAGCTTGGATTTCCGCCGAGGTTGATTCCGGTGATCGGCACGGTGCTGCTGGTATGTACGCTGCTTTATGCTGTTCCGCGCACTTCGATTTTGGGCGCGCTGTTGCTTACCGGTTATCTGGGCGGCGCGGTGGTCATACAGCTCAGAGTGGGTAGTCCACTTTTTGCCGAAACTTTATTCCCTGTTTACTTCGGGATTTTATTGTGGGGAGCGCTTTACCTGCGCGAGCCGCGCCTGCGCGCGCTCATCCCGCTGCGAACGCAATCGCAATAACCGCTTAGCGCGATTAAGCGGCACGGAAAAAGGTTCAGTTCAGGGTAGTTGAATTCAACCAAACTTTTAAAAACAGAAAAAGGAGACAGTCATGGCACAGCCTGTAAAAGCAGTTCCCGAAGGACATCCTACGATCACGCCCGCACTTGTATGCAAGGGCGCAGCGCGGGCCATTGATTTCTACAAGCAAGTCTTCGGCGCGAAGGAATTGATGCGCATGGAGGGCCCCGGCGGCTCGATTGGCCACGCCGAGCTGAAAATCGGCAATTCCAAAATCATGCTCAATGACGAATTCTCGGGCATGGCTATGGCGCCGTCAGGCTGCACTGCACACACTTTGTATGTTTATTTCGAGGATTGCGACGCGGTGTTCAATCGTGCCGTCGCTGGCGGGGCGAAAGCGGTCATGCCGGTGACAAACCAGTTCTGGGGAGATCGCTACGGGGTCTTCGATGATCCGTTTGGACATCGCTGGGGCGTCGCGACGCACGTCGAAGACGTGGCGCCGGAAGAAATGGGCCGCCGCGCGAAAGAGTGGATGGCCAAGGCCGCGGGCCGCAGTTAGTCTCGCGTCGCGGACAAAACTTTCTGCGGAGAGCGCGTTGGCGCAGGTTAGCTGCGCGAAAAAAAGTTCCAGCTCAGCGTAGTGGAATTCAGCAACCATCGAACGAAAAGAAAAGGAGAGAACGCAACATGGAAACAAAACCCACGCACGAACAAGCCCAGCTTCAATTGCAGCTTTACGATTTGCGCCGCGAACCGCGTCTGCGGCAAGCGCGCGACTGGTTTTTCAAAAACTACTTCGCCGAGAATCTCGACGGAGCCATGCGCGTGGCCGCGCCAATGACCGAAGGCGGCACGTTCTTCATGATGGTGATCAGCTATTGGGACCAGGCCTGCGCGTTTCTCAACCATGGCCTGCTGCACGAGGAGCTGTTCTTCGAGACCGGCGGCGAATTTTTTGGCGTTTGGGAGCGTCTCAAGCCCGCTTTACCAGAGGCCCGGGAACGCTTCGCGAATAAAGCCTTCGCCGCGAATCTGGAAAAGGCGGCGCAGCGCTACGAAAAGTGGATCGAAAGCCGATCGCCGGGTCACGTCGCGGCCATGCGCGAATGGCAGAAGCAGATGCGCACGCAGCAAGCGGCCGCAGCAAAGGCGTGAACGGCAGTCGAGAAAACAACGGGAATCCTGCGGCGCCGCCAGCGCGAATCCGGCCGGCGCCGCAGGTTTTTTCCACTTTACCGGCTTTCAGGTATCATCGAAAAACTGCGAAGGAGCGCAAAAAATGAGCAAAGTACGAGTTCTGGTAGGCACGCGCAAAGGCGCGTTCATCCTCACTTCCGATGGCAAACGCGAAAAATGGGACGTGGCAGGTCCTTTTTTCGCAGGCTGGCCTGTTTATCACATGAAAGGCTCGTCCGCCGATCCCAATCGCATCTACGTATCCCAAGCGAGCGACTGGTTCGGCCAGGTGATTCAGCGCTCCGATGATGGTGGGAAAAGCTGGATGCAGCCCGGCACGCCGCCTGGTGAATCAACCACCACGCCGCAAGGACAGCCTAAAGGCGAAAGCAATAAATTCGTCTACGACACGTCGGAAAAGACCGGCAAGCCGCTCACTACGCATCAGTGGTATGACGGCACGCAGCATCCCTGGGAATTCAAGCGCGTTTGGCACTTGGAGCCGTCGCTCAAGGATCCGGACACGGTTTACGCGGGCGTCGAAGATGCCGCGCTTTTCAAATCCACGAACGGCGGCAAAACATGGGAAGAGCTCGCTGGGCTTCGCGGACACGGCACTGGGCCGAAATGGCAGCCGGGTGCGGGAGGGATGTGCCTGCACACCATCGTTCTTGATCCGAAGGGCCAGCGAATTTTTGTGGCGATTTCTGCGGCCGGGGCGTTCCGCAGCGACGATGGCGGCAAAAACTGGAAGCCCATCAACAAGGGGCTCAAGTCCAACTACATTCCCGACCCGACCGCTGAAGTCGGCCACTGCGTTCACCGCATCGCCATGCACAAATCGCGTCCCAACACGCTTTTCATGCAAAAGCACTGGGACGTGATGCGCACAGACGACGCGGGCGACAATTGGCGAGAGGTGAGCGGGAACTTGCCGACGGATTTCGGCTTTGTGATTGACGTTCACGCGCATGAGCCGGAAACCGTCTACGTGGTGCCGATTAAAAGCGACGGCGAGCATTTCCCTCTCGATGGCAAGCTGCGCGTTTACCGCAGCCGCACCGGCGGCAACGAATGGCAGGAGCTTTCCAAGGGATTGCCGGAGCGCGATTGCTACGTGGACGTATTGCGCGACGCTATGGCGGTGGACTCGCTTGATAAATGCGGCGTCTATTTCGGCACCACCGGCGGGCAGGTGTACGCTTCCGCCGACGCGGGCGATACTTGGAATCCGATCGTGCGCGATTTGCCCGCAGTGCTCTCGGTCGAAGTGCAGAGTTTGCCATGATTACCGTGGTGCTTCCGCCGCATTTGCGGACACTGGCGCACGTTAGCGGAGATGTGGAGCTGGAATTGGCCGGAGCGCCGACGCTGCGTTCGCTGCTGGATGCGCTCGAAGCGCGCTATCCCATGCTGCAGGGCACGATTCGCGATCATGCCACGCTCGAGCGCCGCGCTTACGTGCGATTTTTCGCCTGCGAGCAGGATTTGTCGCACGAGCCACTCGATGCACCGCTGCCCGCCGCGGTGGCCTCCGGAGCGGAGCCGTTTTTCATCATTGGCGCCATCGCCGGCGGCTAAGCTCGGCAGAATACTTTTTAAGGAAAATCCAATGCAAAAAATCATCACGTATTTGTGGTTCAACGACAAAGCGGAAGAAGCGGCGAACTTTTACGTCTCGCTATTCAAGAACTCGAAGATCAACGCCGTGCGTCGCTACGGCGACGCTGGCCCGGGGCCAAAAGGCTCGGCGATGAGCGTGGAGTTCGAGCTCGAAGGCCAGCATTTCATCGCGCTGAATGGCGGGCCGCATTTCACCTTCACTCCGGCCATTTCGCTTTTCGTGAACTGTGAAAATCAGCAGGAAGTCGACGAGCTATGGCAAAGATTCACTGCGGGCGGCAAAGAGAGCCGCTGCGGCTGGCTGCAGGACAAATATGGTCTTTCCTGGCAGATCATTCCGACCGCGCTGGGCAAGCTGCTGAGCGATCCTGATCCAGCAAAATCGGGCCGCGTGATGAAGGCCATGCTGCAGATGGGCAAGATCGACGTCAGAGCGTTGCAAGAAGCCCACGACGGCAATAAGGCAGCCGCGCAGTAATGTGTGCGCCTACCGAAAGCTTTGCGCCTCGTCACCGGACGGGCCGTAAATAGAAGGCACTTTTCCCCCGGCTTGGCGCAGGTAAACAGTCAACTGGCCGCGATGATGCACCTGATCGAGCAGATTGCCCCAAATGGTCTCCGCCTGCTCGAGTTGAACCGAACCGCCGCGCGTCGTTACCGTCACGCTTTTGCTGAACTCAGTCTCCGGCCGACGCATTTTTTCTGAAGCCTCGCGGTGCGCCTTCTCATATGCGAGTGCGATTTCCTCCATCGTTTCGGGCGGAGGCGGGCTCGGCGGCACGTTGCGTAAGTCGTTCGCGCCTTCGATAATTTTTTCGATCACCCGTTCATCGATCACACATTGCCAGGCCAGATCGCGAATCGAGCGCGAGCGTTCATGCGGCTTGAACTCCAGCTTGCCCGCCGGAAATGCGCGAATCACGCGCGCGGTGGTCTGCGCCTCACGTTCCCATATTCGCAGAAATATTTCTTTCGCGTCCATTTAACCTCACTTTCAGCGCGTTCGCGTTAGACCTCGCTGGGGAATCTAGTTCTCTACGTCGTCTTGGTTTCTTCGAGTTGGGCTTTGAGCAAGCCGGCGAGGTAGTTAGCGAGTTGGGAAACGTCGAGCTTGCCTTCATCCCAGGCATGATCGGCGGTTTGTAGCGCTAGGTAGTATGGCTGACGATTTTCTCGAATTCGTTCCGGCACAATTTTCTTACCTGGAAGCAATCGACCCTGCTTTAAACAGATTAAGTAGTAGCAAGCAGCTCTTGCTGTTCTGCCGTTACCCTCGACGAATGGATGAATCCAATTCATTCTCCACAGAGCATAAGCTGCGAGCCACGTAGGATGGTCGATAATGGTCCAATTCTCATGAACGACAGAAAAGAAACGGTCCATTAAATTGGGTACATCGTGAAAATGTGGGGGCGTATGTTTACCGACGTAAATGGGTTCTTCTCGGTATCGTCCGCCAAACTGAGCGATGTTCGCGACTGCGGCATAGTTCAGTGCCCACAAAGTGTACTTATCAAAAGCTTCGATCCCTTTTTCTAGTCCAATTTCGACACAATTTGAAAGCAAGCCATACTGGCGCAGTAGATTCTGTTCCTGAATTCTTGTGTATAATGCGGGATTATCTTTTTCTCGGACGGACATGACTGAGGGATCGAAGGTCGAAGCTTAGGGCAACAAGCGTATATGCTCAGACGCCTGCCGCACACTGTCCTTGGTTATGTTCTCAGCGTTCGCCGGTGCATTTCCGAAAGCGAAACTAATCCTTTGTTCACGCAATTCGTCCTCACTTACAAGAATCTCTCTCGCTTCCTTCAAAAGGCGCACCAGCTCTGGATCTGGCGGCGTCACATTGTCGAATTGTTTCCTGTCAGCCATCGCTCCTCCACACTTCATTTAGATGCAGGAATCATAATCCCAGTTGAACCTTCTGAGAAGTACAATTCTGACGGACATGCTTTTCGCGTTAGCTGCACTCTGGTTCTTGATTCAATCCTCAATTTGGTGGCTAAAAACGCCCGTTTTAGGTATATTTGTGAATTGCGCAGAGAGAGCTGGCCCCACCTGAGCGGGTCTGCACGGGAAATAACACATGAATCGAGCCATTGATAAGGTGCAGGAGTCTCAAGTACGCACAGATTTGCCGATGTTCCGCCCGGGAGACACGGTGCGCGTGAACGTGAAGTTGCGCGAGGCGGAAGGCGAAAAAGGCGAGAAGGAAAAAGAGCGCATTCAGCCGTTCGAAGGCGTAGTGATCAAGCGGCGCGGGCACACCGCGGGCGCGAGCTTCACGGTGCGCCGGGTGAGCTTTGGAATCGGCGTAGAGAGGATTTTCCCGCTGCATTCGCCCATGATTTCGTCGATTGAAGTGGTGCAGCAAGGGGACGTGCGGCGCGCGAAGCTGTATTATTTGCGCGGGTTGAAAGGCAAGTCGGCAAGAATCAAACGCGCAGCGCGCGTCGAGGAGCGGCCGGAACCAAAAGCTGCCGAGTGAGCGACCTGCCTCCGTTTCTCAAAACCAGGTGCCTGCTCTGTAGCGGCGATATTCGTCGCCGAAGGCCTGCTCAAGGACCCGCTGTTCTTTCTTAGCGCGCGGAATCTGATAAGAAACGAAAACCAAGACGAAGATCACCAGCGCCAGCCAATTTCCCCACGCGATGAAGAGGCCCAAGTAGCCGATCCCGCCGAAGAAATAAACCGGATTGCGAATGCGCGAGTAAAGCCCTGTGGTGACGAGCTTTTTCGCCTGCGCGGTGACCGCGAATGAAGAACCAAGCTGCACGCGCGCAACCCCCCAGAGCGCGATTCCGAAGGTCGCGACGGCCATTCCTATGAAAAACCTGAGGCTGTAGTCATGGCGCGCAATTACGGCCGCGATGAAAACGGTGAACAAGATGGCGTCAATGTAGCGCAGGATTTCGTTCAGGATTTTCACGGTCATCAGCCTGAATGTCATATCACAGGTTGCGCCGTGCTCCACGCAAAATTGCGCGTCGGCTCGCGGATTTCCACAGGAATTTTCACTGTGGTAACGTGAGTGCGACGGTTTCGTGATGCCAAGGAATTCCGCTGTGATAGAATCCCGCGCGATGGCGCGGCTTTGCTGCACACGTTACGAGCTACTGGCGCGTAAACAGGGATGGATGCGCATCTGCGGACTCGACGAAGCGGGCCGCGGCTCGCTCTTCGGCCCAGTGGTGGCGGCAGCAGTAGTGTTGAATCCTCGCAGGCGCATCGTCGGTCTCGACGACTCCAAAAAACTTACCGCCGACCGGCGCGTGGAGCTTGCTCCGCGCATTCGCGAGCATGCGCTGGCATGGGCCGTCGCGGAAATCGACGCCAGCCGCATCGACGCGTGGAACATCCATCAGGCCAGCCGCCAGGCCATGATGGCCGCGCTCGCAAACATTCGGCCTGCGCCGGATTATTTGCTGCTCGACGCTTTTGGATTGCCAGATGTGCAAATCGAGCAAAAAGCGCTCATTCACGGCGACGCACGCTCGGTATCGATCGCAGCAGCGTCCATTTTGGCGAAAGTCGAGCGCGACCGGCTGATGGACGATTTCGACCAGCTCTACCCTCAATACGGACTGGCGACGAATCGCGGTTACGGCACGCCCGATCACCTGGAAGCTCTGCGGCGCTATGGTCCAACGCCGCTGCACCGGTTTTCCTATGCGCCAGTGCGAGAATCCATGTGCTGGGCCGTAAATGCCACGCAGGAAGCTCTGCCGCTGGCCGTAGACGACGCGGCGGGCGCGACGACGAGCCTTCCTATCGCGGAACCCTCCTGAGAAACAGCAAGTTACCGGCAACAAGCCCGTAAGTACTTTAGTACCAGATACTTTTTCCCTACAGCTTGCCTGCAAGTGGCTCCCACTGCGCCCTTTTTTGATGTTTATTGTAGATAGGGCACCTATGGACCAGATCACCAAAACGAAGGCTACATCTGTGCCTGTGAACGAAACAGGCCAAGGCTCGGACGAGAGCTCGGGCAATGGTGCGCCGGCGTCTGGACGCAGAGGGTATCAAAAAACCGTGTTGATGAACGATATTGCCTCGCAGGCCCCTACCGTTGCGGCAAACGCTTATTCGGCAAAGCGCGCTTCTGGAACAGGGAGCGCGGCGCCTAATTTGAACTTGAGTTCAAGCAGCTTGGCTGCCCTTTCGCAGCGCTACGACATTTTGAGCGAAGCGGGCCACGGCAACATGGGCAACGTTTACAAAGCGCGTGACCGTGAGACCGGCGAAACCGTGGCGTTGAAGCTGATCAAACCAGAAATTGCGTCGGATCAGGCCATGACCGAGCGCTTCAAGAACGAGCTGCTTTTTGCGCGGAAAATCACCCACAAAAATGTCTGCCGCGTGTACGAATTCAACCGCATTGGCGGGATTGCGTACACCTCGATGGAATTCGTGGAGGGCGAAAGTTTGCGCTCGGTGCTTAGCCGCTTCGGCGGGCTGCCCGTGCGCAAGGGCGTAGACCTGGCGCTGCAGATTTGCTCCGGATTGAAAGAAGCCCACGCGCAAGGCATCGTGCACCGCGATTTGAAGCCGGAAAACGTGATGATAGATGCGCAAGGGAACGTCAAAATTATGGACTTCGGCATCGCCCGCTCCATGGAGGGCGGCACCCGATTGACCGGTGCAATGATTGGCACGCCCGCGTACATGGCCCCAGAGCAGGTTTCCGGCAAGCCAGTGGACTATCGGACGGACATTTATGCGCTGGGCCTGGTTCTTTACGAAATATTTACGGGCTCGGAAACATTTCGTGCGGATACGCCGGTTGCTGTCGCGCTGAAGCAAATGCAGGAAGCGCCCGCGCCGCCGCACGATATTGAACCTACGATTCCCGTATACATCGAACGCGCCATTCTGAAATGCTTGGAGAAAGATCCCGCGAAACGCTTCCAGTCGATTGCGGAATTGGAGAGCGCGCTGCGTTCAACGCGCGTAACTGGCGCAGCGACCGCGCCGGCGCCCTTGGCCGTGGCCAAAGCGTCAGCCATGGAGGCAAGCCGCGCCTCAGCGCTTGTCTATCCCGTGCCGCTCACCGCGAAACCAAAACGCAAATCGCGAGCATTGCCCATAGCCCTCGCCGCCGCGGCAATTTTGCTGGCTGTGGTCCTGTCGCGGGCCATGAATGTCGCGAAAAAAGCGGCGCAAATCGCGCCGCCGGCCGTTGCTGCCGCGCCGAATCCGCCAGCGAAAGCGTTTGTTCCTCCGCCGCAGCCCGCGCCTGCAAAAGCTGCGAACGCCACGCCCGCAAGAAGCGTTGCTCAAACAACACGCGCGAGATCTGCTGTTTCGGCGGCCGCAAAGCCGGCGTCTCCAGAAGTTTTTCCGCGAGTGGAGTGGGGAAATCGCACCCTGCAGCCGTGGCAGGCGCGCTCTACCCCAGAAACGTTTATTTGGGTCGGAAGATTCGAAAAGGAGCAACGCGCGCAGGAAGTCGCCAAGAGGATAGAGGACCAGAATCTTCCGGTAGCCATTCAGCCGCGGCAGAATCCGCAGGGGCAGAACTTTTTTGTTGTCTTCTCGGGGCCGTATGAGAAGGGCCCGGCGCAACAGGCGTTGCAGTGGCTGCATGACGTTGGATTCGCCAATGCGAGGGCGGTTCGCGTGGGACAAAATAAGAACCAAAATCGCCAGCAGAATCGGTCTTTTCGCCAGAACTGGCGCTGAATGCGTATGAACACTGAGGCAGGAATGGAAATCGAATTTGGCGCGCGCACCGATGTGGGCCGCGCGCGCGCGAATAATGAAGACTGCTTCCGCGCCGCGCCGGAAATCAATTTATTCGTGTTGTCGGACGGCATGGGCGGGCAATCGTCGGGCGAAGTGGCCAGCCGGCTCGCATCGGAAGCGGTTATTGCGCACTGTTGCGAGGCGGCAACGAACGCGTCTTTGCCGATTATCGGCAAGCGCGATGAGGGAGTTTCCGATGCGGCCAATCGGCTGGCAAGCGCCATTCGACTGGCGAACTCTGCAGTGCGCGCAGCAGCGCAGGAAAACGCAGCGCTATCGGGCATGGGCGCGACGGCCGTTGCGGTGATGCTGACCAATGAGCGCGCCAGTATCGCTCATGTCGGCGATAGCCGCGTTTACCGGCTGCGAAACGGCGAACTCCAGCAATTGACGCGGGACCATTCCTTCGTCGGTGAACAGGTTCGTCAGGGATTGATGGGCGAGGAAGAGGCCAGCAGCAGCAATTTGCAAAACGTGCTTTTGCGAGCCGTGGGAGCCGACGCAGAAGTTCAAGTGGAAGTAAACGAAGAGCTGTTCGCCGAAGGCGACACTTTGCTGCTGTGCTCCGACGGACTTACAAAAGAGCTTTCTGACTCACAAATCGCGAACGTATTAGCGCACATAGACGACCCCCAAGAGGCTGCCGATCAGCTCGTAGATATGGCCAATGCGGCCGGCGGCGGCGATAACATCACGGTGATCGTGTTGCGCAATGCGCCGCGGCTAGTAGGAGCTTTCCAAAAAATCGGCCGATGGTTCAAGGGTTCCTGAGATTTGCTGCGGAGGATGGAAATGTCCAAACTGACGCTCAAGTTCGAAAATTCGGTGCTAAATGAAGTGGCCGTGGGCCCAAAGGAAGTCAGCATTGGCCGCTCGCCGGATAATGGCCTGGTGATTGACAATCCGGCGGTCTCGCATTATCACGCGCGCGTGTTCAATGAAGATGGCCGCCTGATGCTCGAGGATTTCGGCAGCTTGAATGGCACGTTCGTGAACGGCCAGCGCGTGAAAATGGTGTCGCTCAAGCCGGGCGATTCCGTGGCGATTGGAAAGCATACAATCATCGTGTCCGATTCGCGCGACGCCGCTGATCCTATCTGGAAGGGCGGAATGCAGAAGCCGGCGGCGCCGAAAATCAACGAGACGGTGATGCTGGACACCAAGGAGCGGCGCGAATTCTTGCAGAAAGTCGCGGCAGTCGGTGAAAGTTCGCAGCCCGCCCCGTCGCGCGTGAAAGTCGCCACGCTGGTAGTACGCAAAGGCAGCACGGACAAGCGCGAATACGCGCTGAGCGACAAGCTCACGGTCATTGGGAAATCGCCCATGGCTACCGTGAAACTGAAAGGATGGTTTGCGCCGAAGGCTGCGGCGCAGATCAATCGCCGCGAAGACAATTCCTATTACATCGGCGCAGCGGACCGCGTTCCGCTCGTCAATGGCGCCCCCGCTGTGCATCCCACCAAGCTTGCCGCTGGAGACGTGATCGAAGTCGCCGGCGTCGAAATGAAACTCGTCTATCCAGACTAGGCGATTCGTCCTTCCTGCGTTCACGCGGCAAACGAAGTCGCGTAAACCCTACAATCGGGAATTTTTCTTGTAAGGTTGCTTAGGCGCATTGGTTCGTTTGAAAATCGGCGGCAATAGGCTATACTCAGGAGTGCAATTCTAGGAGGAATAGCGAGTGTTGATGATCCGCCTGTCCCGCATTGGCAAGAAGAAGCAGCCAGCCTACCGCGTCGTTGTGATCGAGAAAACCCGCCCTCGCGACGGCCGCTTCGTTGAAATTGTGGGGACCTACGATCCATTGAAGAAGCCTGCAGTTGTGAAATTGGACGCCGAGCGAATCAAGTATTGGCTCGGATGCGGCGCCCAGCCCAGCGACACCGTCCGCAGCTTTTTGCGTCATCAGAAGATCGCCTAAAGCGCCGCACTCGTAAGATTGCCGGATTCCCAACACGCGAAGCACACTCCCAGCGGAATTTCCCACTTCCGGAGGTTTCTCATGATGAACGAGTTGGTCGAATCCATCGCCAAAGCTCTTGTGGACCATCCCGAGCAAGTTTCCGTGAAATCCGTTGAAGGCGAACAGGTGACCGTGCTTGAATTGCGCGTCGCGCCCGACGATCTGGGAAAAGTGATCGGGCGGCAGGGGCGCACGGCTAAGTCTATCCGCACCCTTCTGGGAGCCGCCGGCATGAAACTGAAGAAGCGCTTTACGCTGGAAATACTCGAATAGCATCGTGGCCGACCGTCCAGCCAGTCGCGTCACGCTCGCCAGAATCCTGCGCCCGCAGGGGCGGCGCGGCGAAGTGGCCGCTGAGATTCTTACCGATTTTCCGGAGCGGCTGACAAAATTAAAATCGGCGCTGTTGTGGGACGGGAAGAATTCTCCGCGCCAAGCGGCCATTCGCAATTGCTGGCTAAGCCACAGCCGCGGCGGTCAGGCCATTTTTCACTTCGAAGAATCCAGTTCCATTTCTGACGCGGAGAAGCTTGTCGGGCTTGAAGTTCAGTTGCCCCTGGCGGAGCGCGTCAGTCTGCCCGCGGGAAGTTACTACGTCACGGATTTGATTGGCTGCGACGTTTTTGAAATGCGCGGCGAACCAGCGCACCAGTTGGAAAAAATCGGCGTGGTGCGCGATGTGCAATTTGCCGGCGCCGATGTCACAGGCACGCCGAATCTGGTGCTCGATTCTGCGCGCGGTGATTTGCTCATCCCTCTCGCGTCGGAAATTTGTCGCCGCATCGACGTTGCCGCCCGCCGCGTCGAAGTCTTACTCCCCGAAGGTCTACTTGATTTGAATTCAACGAACTAAGCGCATTTTCAGACTTCCGCAACCCTAAACAGCAAATTGCGATACGATAATCTCGCCGATGCGCTTTGACCTGATCACCATTTTCCCGGAGTTTTTTCGCGGGCCGCTGGACTACGGCATTGTGCGGCGGGCGCGCGAGGCGGAACTCGTGGAGATCGCGATGCACGACTTGCGCGCCTTCACGCATGACCGGCATCGCACGGTGGATGACCGTCCCTTTGGCGGCGGCGAAGGCATGGTGATGAAGCCGGAGCCGATTTTCGCAGCGGTCGAATCGCTCATTGGGCCTGTCGGCGATGCACAACGCGCAGAGCGAACGGATGCGGCTGCGCACAAAACGGCGATTCTTCTGCTTTCCGCGTCCGGAAAACTTTTCCGCCAGGAAACAGCACGCCGACTTTCGCAATGCGAGCGCGTAATTTTGATTTGTGGGCGATACGAAGGAGTTGACGAGCGTGTGGCTCAGCATTTGGCGACCGACGAAGTTTCTATTGGTGATTTTGTGCTTTCCGGCGGCGAACTCGCGGCAGCTATGGTTCTCGACGCGGTGACGCGCTTGATTCCCGGCGCGCTGGGGAATGAAGATTCGGCGGAGAACGAGTCGTTTTCTTCTGCGTCGCAGAATGACATCTCATTTCCGCAAGACGCCGCCGCATTTGCAGGCGAAATAGGCGAGCGCGGGATTCTCGAATGCCCGCATTACACCCGTCCGCAGAATTTTCGCGGCTGGGAAGTACCGGAAATTCTAGTGAGCGGCAATCACGAAGAAGTGCGCCGCTGGCGCGCCCGCGCGGCAATCGAGAAGACGCAGCGCAACCGCCCGGATTTGCTTGTCAGTAGGAATTTGCGCGCGGGTGCCCACATTTCAGGAGAAAATTGACCGATGGCCATCATCGATTTTCACAATCACTATTACCCGCCGGCGTATTTGAACGCGCTGCGCTCCGGCAACAGCGTTGTCAAAATTGACCTCGACGCACAAGGCAATCCTCGCCTGCATTATCCCGGCGATTACAACGTCGCCGTGCGCGGCCATCGCGACATCGATTTTCGCGAGCAGGAGCTTTCGAAATATGGAGTGGACCTGCAAGTAATCACGCTGACCACCCCCGGAACACACGTCGAGTCGCCCGCGAACGCGGCGCGGCTCGCGTCGCTGGTGAACGATGCGTTCGCGGAAGTAGTTCGCACGCATCACGGGAAATTTGTCGCCCTCGCCACGCTGCCGCTGAATGATCCGGCGGCTTCGGTAAAGGAATTCGAGCGCGCCTGCGATCAGCTTGGATTTCGGGGAGCAATGCTCTTCAGCAATATCAACGGTGTGGCACTGGCGGACGAGCGTTTTTGGCCGCTCTACGAAGCCGCCAACGAGCGCGGCGCGATTCTGCACATTCATCCTACGGCGCCCGTCGGCGTCGAAGCCATGCAGGATTATTGGCTCATGCCGCTGGTCGGTTTTCTCTTCGACACCACGCTCGCCGCGGAAAAAATTGTCTTCAGCGGCGTCGCAGAACGTTTCCCGAAAATCCAATGGGTGCTGAGCCATCTAGGCGGCGCAATCCCCTACATTGCGGAGCGCGCCGACCGGGGCTTCCATGCCTTCAAGGAGTGTCGCGCGAAAATTCAGAAACCTCCCAGCGAATATCTGAAAAAGTTTTACTACGATACCGTGAATTTCGATCCCCTGGCTTTGAAGCTGGCCATTGATTTCGCCGGCGCAGAGCACATTCTGGCGGGCAGCGACTACCCGCATCAGATCGGCAGCATTCCGTCAATGCTCGATTCGCTGCGTCGCGTGCCCATCTCAGACGCCGACCTAGCCAAAGTCCTAGGTGCCAATGCGGCAAATCTGTTGGGGCAAAAGTAGGATCCTAAGTTTAATGCCGGCCGCTCACCTGAAATCATTGCCGCCACTTCAACGTATTAATTCACCGAGGGCGAACTCATGAGCCCCGTCGTAAGATTCTTTGTTTTTGTGTATGCGCTGACTTGGGCGTGTTTTTTCGCCGCGGTTGTGATTTCTCAACATTCGACTCCAGCTCACACAAGCATCAGTCTTGTTCGTGGCTTTTTGTTGCTTCTTGGAACATTTGCTCCGGCGATCGTCGCGCTATTGATGACGAGCACCGAGAAGGGACGAGCAGGGGTGGCAACGCTCCTGAAGGGCCTTCTTCGATGGCGCGTTGGCCTCAGATGGTACGTTTTCGCTGTCACCTACATGGCTGCAATTAAGTTCAGCGTCGCGCTCTTACATCGCGCAATAACAGGAACATGGCCTCCGTTTGGCCATGAGCTGCCCGTCGTTATCCTCATAGCCATTGTGATTTCCACTCCCTTTCAGTCGGGTGAGGAAATTGGGTGGCGCGGATACGCATTACCGCGCATGGCCGCCCGTATGGGATTCGGTTGGGCCAGCGTTCTGCTCGGCGTGATCTGGGCTTTCTGGCATCTTCCGCTGTTCTTTTTAGCCGGCGCTGACAAATATGGACAGTCCTTCCCAGTGTTTGTTTTAGGGGTCACTGCTTTGTCTGTTGCGATTGCCTGGCTGTACGTGCATGCCAACGGGAGTCTGCTGCTCACGATGCTAATGCATTCGGCGGTGAACCAAACCATTGGCATCGTTCCCGACGCAAGCCCCAACGCGCACGGCGTGCTTAGCATGAGCATTTCTCTTCCGTTCTTTTTGAGCACTCTTTTGCTGTGCATTTCAGCGGCGTATCTCCTTGTTCGAATGCCAAAAGCGCGATCGCTAATAACCGGAGAGCCCAAGCTTGCGGTTGATTAGTTTCTGAGCCTCGCATACACTAGTTGTTTCGCTTGCAGCGGTTTCCGCGCGCTGAGGCGCGTCGGTTTGCCAACACAGTTCGTGCAACTCCGCATCAACTATTTTAAGGGCATATAAGGAGAAGATTCTTTGCCGAAGCGCACCTTTCAACCGCATGTTCGCCGGCGTCACAAGAAGCACGGCTTCCGTTCGCGAATGAAAACGAAGAATGGCCGCAAAGTGCTGGCGCGGCGCCGCGCGAAAGGGCGCCACGCGCTCACACGGGTATAATCTGGAACCTTGGTTGGCGTAGCAGCGTTTTGCGTGAGGAATCCCGCCAGGAAAAAATCTTTCCCTGCGGAAGAGAAGCCCTCAAAATGTGAAGTCAGTTGAGCAAAGCCCGGCGGCGCACGAACGAAATGGTGATGCAGTGAATGCGCCGGTCGAGCGGCGGAACTTGCCTCGCGAATGGCGGCTGGTGCGCCGCGCCGAATACGACGCGGTCTATCGCGAAGGCCGCCGCCGCGCAGCCGGAAATTTTGTGGTGTTCACGCGGAGGAACGGCTTGCCGCGGGGCCGCTTCGGCATGAGCGTGAAGAAGGCGCTGGGAACAGCGGTCGTGCGCAACCGCATTCGCCGGCGCATACGCGAGATTTTGCGGCTGCATCGCGAGGAGATTGCTCCGGGATGGGACATGGTGATACATCCGAGCCGCGCGGTGGCCACGCTGAAATTCGCAAAACTGGAAGCGGAGCTGCTGGCGTTGCTGCCGCGGCAAAAGCGAGAAACGGAATGAAGCTAAAAGGCATCGCGAAATGGCTGGCACTCGCGATCTTACGCGTGTACCAAGTTTTCCTCGGGCCGTTTTTCGGCGGCGCGTGCAGGTTCGAGCCTTCCTGCTCGGCGTATGCCTATGAAGCCATCGAGCGCTTCGGCGCGGCGCGTGGCGCATGGCTGGGGATGAAGAGGCTGCTGCGCTGCCGTCCATTTTCCGCCGGAGGTTACGACCCTGTGCCCGAAAGGCCGCAAGGCAACAATCACGCGAAAGAAGATTCGCAGCGCATCGCCGGGCCGCATGATGGCCGGGCCGTGGAGGTTTTGCGTTGAGCGACGAGCAACGCGCCGGCCTGGCGCTGGTCCTGATGGTTGTGGTGTTGATGTTGTGGTCGCATTTCTATAAGCCCTCCATTCCCCAGAAAACTCCGGAAACGAATCCTCCTGCCGCGAACGTGCAGCCGCAGAACGGCTCAAGCGCGGTCACTCCGCCGCCCGCGGCCGTCCCGCCGCCCAGCAAAAAGACTCCGGTGAGCGCGCCGAAAACCGCAAACTCTGCGATTCCCGTCAAGGAAGCGGCCGCAGAACAAAACATCGTTGTTGACAGCCCGCTATACCGCGTGGAGCTCTCCAATCGCGGCGGCGTAGTGCGCAGTTGGACGCTGAATAAATATCACGACAACGAAAAGCCGCCCAAGCCTCTGGAGCTCGTGAATGTCGCCGCAGCGCAACAATTGAATGCCTGGCCGCTCTCGATTCATTTGGAAGATCCGAAGCTCGCGGCGGAAGCGAATCAGGGATTGTACGTGGTGAGCGGCGCCTCGAATTCAACCGCACTGCGCGCGCCGGCGGAAGTGGATTTCGAGTGGAGCGACGGCCATTTGCACGTGTTAAAGCAGCTGAAGTTCACGGCGAATTACCAGATGCAACTCAGCGTTTCAGCGATGCTCGATGGCCAGCCGCTCCCAGTAGGCGTGGCCTGGCGAGGCGGCTTCGGCGATCGAACCGCGCCCAATGCAGCGGCTCTTACGGATGTTTTCTACAGCGAGAACGGAAAAATTGAAACGCTCACTTACAAAAAGCTGGGCGCGAAGTCGCATCCCGAACAGCCCGCGCAGGTCAGCGGTTACATGGACGCAGTAGGAATCGAAGACCAATACTTCACGGCGGCATTCCTCGAAAATCAGCCGGGAATCACGTTGTGGGATTGGACGCGGCAGCACAGCGTCACTGCGGACGGAAAAACCGCGAACCAGCCGGTCGCGGAAATGGCTGCCGGTCCGCCAACTCCAGGGCCGTGGAACGTTCGCCTCTATGTTGGGCCAAAAGACCTGTCCCTGCTGGGAAAGCTTGATCCGCCGCTTTCCGATCTGGTGCAGTTCGGCTGGATGGGCTTCATCTCCAAAGGGCTGCTGTGGATTTTGAAATGGACGTACAAATACGTGCCCAATTATGGCTGGGACATTGTGCTGCTCACCATCGCCATCAACATGGCGCTGTTTCCGCTGAAGGCCAAGGGCTGGCGCTCGATGAAGCAGATGCAGAAGGTCATGCCCAAGCACAAGGCCATTCAGGAAAAATACAAAAAATATTCCATGCGCGATCCCCGGCGCAGGGAGATGCAGGAGGAAATCAGCGCGCTCTACAAAGAGCATGGCGTGAATCCGCTCGGCGGATGCTTGCCGCAATTGGTGCAACTGCCCATCTGGTTTGCGCTCTATCGCATGCTGGAGTATTCCATCGAGCTGCGCCACGCGCCATGGATTGGCTGGATTCACGACCTTTCCGCGAAAGATCCGTATTATATTTTGCCGATTCTGATGACCATCGCCATGTATTACATGACGAAAATGACGCCGCAGACAGTAACCGACCCCGCGCAACAAAAATTGATGACCTTCATGCCGCTATTGTTTGGTGTGTTTTTCTTTATGTATTCCAGCGGACTGGTGCTCTATATTTTTACCAGCAGCCTGGTGGGCGTCGCGCAGCAGTGGTATTTGAACCGCACCGATCCGCTCCCTTCGCGCAGTCCGTTCAAAAATAAACCCGCTAAAGCTTGAACGGCAGTAGTCAGTGAGAAGTGGTCAGTGGTCAGCAAACGCTCGCCGTGTCACTCTTGGCTGGTCTTCAGATCCAACAAATAGCCGCGTTTGCCGACGTTGAAGCAGCGCGTGCGGCCGATCCGGTCGCTCTTTCCGCCGCATTCGTGGATGTGCCCGCAAAAAAGCATTTCGGGCTGCTCGCGTTCCACCCATTCACGCACGGCGCGGCTTCCTGCGTGCTTTCCGGGCGCGAATTCGTCAAGCTTGCTGCCATAGGGAGGAGCGTGCACCACCAAATAGAGCGGCGCCAGATTGCGAAACGCGTCCAGCGCCTCAGCGATTTGCTCTTCGCTGTATTCGCCGGGTGTGTCGAACGGAGTGGGATTGCTGTAGCCGAGGCCGGCCCAGTTGGTCGAGCCAATCTGGCGTATTTGCTGGTGAAAATCTGTGAAGTCCGCAGCCGCGCAGAATTCCTGATTTTGCGCGGCGGTTTCATGATTGCCCGGAAGCGCCCACACCCGGCTGGCCTGTTTCGAGAGAATCGGCGCGCACGCGTCCAGCCCTTTGCCAAAGGTGCTCAGATCCCCGGCAGAGATGTAAATATCGGCAGGAACGCTGAGCAATTTTTCGAGGGACCTCAGGTCGCCGTGAATGTCGCTGAAAATCTGAATTTTCATCGCACGTCAGCCGCTGGAGTGGCGCCCGCAAGCTCGGGCCGCGCTCGATCTCCATATCTTAGCATTTGGCTTATGGAGTGGATTTAGGGACGGTGTCTTTCGGGTCGGCTTCTACAGTAACGTCTACCGGAGCGCCTTCTTTGAGTTTCACTTTCTTGCCAGTGGCGTCCTCGAGTGTGTTCTCGATGCGAATTTCGCGATACAGGTGGTCGGCGCCTTCAACGGCGATTTCCGCCTTTTCCGGCGCCTGGGGATAGGGCGGCTGTATCACTTTTTGCACAGTTCCGGGCTTGGTTACTTTGGGCTTTTTGGCCATGCGCTCCTCGATTGGCGATGTGCGGGCGGGAGCAGCGATTTTAGCAGGTTGCCGGAACGGGTGCAATTTTGGGAGCAAAGGTTGCGATAGAACACCAAGCATGCTTAATGGACGGCAGGATATTAAAGAATCCTGTCGTCACTGTCGCCACGCGTGGCGCATGCTAACGAAAATTCTGACAACGCTCCGCCGGAAACGCCCGGTGTGACCCGCTATTTGTTGATGGGGATGATTAGATTAATGTCAATATGGCGGCGGTCGTCGAAAGTGGAAATCGTATGCCGAGAGGACTTGAGCTTTTTGTATTGGGCGTGGATTTCGAAATCCACGTTGGGATCGAGACCGGTGAACTGATAGTGACCCTGCGAATCGGAAATCTGCGTGCGGATGTTGTCGGTCTTCTTGTTTCGCAGGTAAACGATGCCGTTGACGATGGGGTTTTGACTCTTGTCGAGGACGTAGCCCTGGACGGTGCGCAATTGCGAGCGGTCACGCTCGCTCTGGGCGCGCACGGAAACGCCGGAGAGAACCAGAACAGTAAAAACAAGGGCTACAGAGGGAGTAATCCGCGTCGCTCTCGAAGTCAGGTTCACTGGGCCTCCTGGGTCCCGGTTCTGTTAAGGAACCGGTATACAACTAACGTTTAGATGGCGTGGAGAGCCAAAAAAGATGCAGCGGCCTAAAAGCGCAGACGGCTGCTATTCTTCGAGCTCCGTCTCATCTCCTTCATCCTCTTCCTCCTCCTCGTCATCTTCGTCGAGGCCGAGTTCGGCGCCGTCCTCTGAGACTTCGTCCTCGTCGTCATCATCGTCGGAGATGACATTGAGGCGGACAGGATGGATTTGAGCAACTTCCAGTTCGGCGTCGCACTCCAAACAAGTGAGGATTTCGCCTTCCTCGATTTCGTCTTCGTCGAGGTCAATTTCGGCGTCGCATTTGGGGCATCTCACCACGTGGAACTCTCCTTAGCAGCAAAATCGGACACAAGTGAGCGTATTATATAACGTCTATGTCAAGCAATCCTGTAAGTGGTCCGGAAGTGACGCAAAGAGAATACCCCGAACGCCCGATTGTGGCGGTGGGCGGAGTGGTAATTCACGAAGGGCGCGTGTTGCTCATCCGGCGAGGCCAGCCGCCTCTGGAGGGCCGATGGTCCATTCCCGGCGGGATTCTGGAGATTGGCGAAACCATCGCCGCAGCGATCGGGCGCGAATTGAAAGAGGAAGCGGGAATCACCGTGCGCGTGCTGGGATTGATTGAGATTTATGAGAAGGTGCTGCGCGACGCGGATAATCACCCGCAATATCATTTCGTGATTTTGGATTATATGTGCGAATTCGTCGAGGGCGTGGCGGCAGCCGGTGGCGATGTCACCGACGCGGAGTGGGTGAGCGAAGGAGAACTGGAAAAAATGCACCTGACTTCGGCGGCATTGCGTGTCGTAAAGAAGGCGTTCGCCCTGGCGGCGCGCCGCACCGCGGCCAGCGGTTGAAATCCGCACCAGCGAACTACTGTAAGCCTCCGCGAAAGAGACCGAGCGGCTTTGCCAAAAAACCATACCCGATCATAATGCCCGCTGTCTCAAGTCCAATATAAGCTGAAACAACCAGCGCCAGCTTGGCGTGAGGAATCCCGCTTCCTTCCGAAGCTTCTCCCGCAACAAAGAAAAGCCCTATAAGAATGCCTGCAAGGATGACGATGCCCCACCCATATTTCCGTTGGGACGACGAACTGAAGGCAGGAGCGCCTTCTGGTGTTGATACATCGGCCAGGCCGGAAACGAGGGCAGTCGTCCAGGCCCACGTCGAAGCAAAGAGGATGAGAGCTCCGAATAGCACGGTGAAAAGCGCGCCGATCAAACCGTGACGGAAAGTTTGGGGGTACAGGAAGAGAGCAAGCACGGTGACGAGCGAGACAGCGATCGCTCTCATCCAGACAGCCGGAGTTGCCTGTAAATCCATCGACAATGCACTCCTGCGAATCGAGACTCCCATGATGGCCGTGAGAACGGCCATGCCTGTAAGAAGCACGAGAAGTCTGTATCCTGCGGGCAAGCCAAACCACAAAGATGGGTGCCTTATCATCGCGACGGCATCGGATGTAAGAGTTACAGCGACAGAAAGAATTGTGGCCATCTGCGCGCGAAGGAACAATGATTCTTTCACGCGTAAAGGAGCGTTGGCGCGAGGGGCGCGGAATGCGCGCACAAGGCAAAGAATTCCGAGAAAAGTAGCCGCCTGAATGCTGAATGACCCAACCGCGTCGTACGGATCCTCGGCGAAAGGATTTACTTTGGATAGCGCAGGATCGTGCTTGGCATGCATGAAAAAAAAGTAAGACAGCACGGCCAGAATGAAAGTGAAAAGCGAACTGATTTTGAATTTCCGATTTGTATCCATTGTGAACCCCACCCTTTCAACACTTTTGAAAACTAGCATGGCTACGGAGTGAGCCTGGAGCAGGTCCGCGAAGCGATCCAGCCGAGAATTGTCCATGCAGAAACCCAGAACGGGAAGATGCCATACAGGGTGTCTGAGGCCGAGTGCGAGTGGCGGTCGATGGCCGTGAAGACTTGCAAGCAAAAGAGCACGGTTAAAGCGAGCAGAAGCCAGCCGGGCCAGGCTGTCGGCATATAAAACCAACCCCATTCACGGAACCATTTGGTTTTCATTTTGCGCGCCCCTCCCAATGAATCTCCAGTCTGAAATCTCCTCGCCGGAATTTGGAATGCCCGACAATTCAATGAGCGCTGGAGATGTAAGAATAAATTTCATCCGCAATCCAATAATTCGCAAAGAGAACAGCGAAAAGCGTGCCAGCAAGAAACAGACTCCAGCGCCAGCGCCGCCAGAAATCGCGCAAAGGCGAATGCTGCATGGGAAGATCGGCGAGGTAAGCAGCGCAGTAGCAAATGTTCGCGAGAAGCGCGAAAACTATGAGGAACCTGAGCGAGTACCACGTGAACGCAGGACGAAAATGCGGCCACGTTGCAATAATCCAAGTGAGCACGACGGCGACGAGAAGAAAATTGTAGATGATGCGGCGGCGCTCCCAGTAACCGACGGCATCGGCGAACATGCTGCGAGACTCAGATGATTGCGGAGCGCGAAAAGAGCTGGATGTCTTCATGAGCAGCCTCCGCGGCAGGCTTGCGCGGATCCGTTTCTAGTGGAAATTCATAAGGATCCAGAAATTTGCGAGCGCAACGCCCAGCAGCACGCCCGCCACCCACACCACCCAGCGGTAGCGACGCCACAACTCGCGGAAGGAAGAGAACTGGATGAAGATGTCAAGACAATACGCGACCGAGTAGAGCACGTTCGCGAGCGCAGCCATAACGAAGAGCGCCAGAAGCGCCGGCCAGAGCAACGCCTCGTGAAGATGCGGCCATGAGGCGGCGACCCAGGCGATCACGACCGCGGCGAGAATTAAGTTATACGGAATACGGCGCAGTTCCCAAAAACGAAGCGCGTCATCAAGGATCGCGCGTAATTCGAGCGATTGCGGTCCTACGAATGAATCGAATGTGCTCATGTGCCACGCTCCCATCTGAAATAGAGGCCGAAGGATCCCGTTGTTTTTCCAGTGCTCAGCTCACGATGGCATTGGCGACGGGCGCAATAGGAACGCGTCCGAAGCGGCGGTCGCGCGCGCGAAAATCGCGAATGGCCAGTTCCAAATCGCCAGCATCAAAATCGGGCCACATGCAATCGGTGAAGTGCAATTCCGCGTATGCGCATTCCCAGAGCAGAAAATCGCTCAGGCGCTGCTCGCCGCCAGTGCGAATCAGCAAATCTACGTCATGGGAATTTTCGGGCGCATGAGTCACCTGAGCCAGCCGGCGCGAGAATTCTCGCTGCGTAACTTCCGTGCTGGAAACCATCCAGCAAGCGGCGCGCAGCATGGCTTCACGTGCGGAATAGTCCACGGCGATGCGCAGGTCAAGGCCGCGATTTTGCGCCGTGGCGGCTTCCACGGCTTCGATAGCGGACACCAGAGTGCTCGGCAAACGGTCGCGGCGGCCGATGGCGCTGATGCGCACGTCGTGTTCGTGGGCGCGCAGCGCTTCCGAATAGAAAAATTTCTCGAGCAGGCCGAAGAGCGAGCCGACTTCCTCCTGGCAGCGCTGCCAGTTATTTGTGGAGAAGGCGAAAAGCGTGAGAACTTCAATCCCAAAGGCCGGCGCCGTGCGCACCACGCGGCGTACGGCTTCGACGCCCGCGCGATGGCCAGCGGAACGAGGAAGGCCGCGCGCCTCAGCCCACCGGCCGTTGCCATCCATCAGAATGGCCACGTGCAGTGGTTTCGCAGGAACGATGTACAAAGTACTTTCTTTCATAAAGGCAACAGGCAAAAAAATTTTGCCCCTCCTATCTTTCGCGGGTGACGCGGATTAGCGCTTCCATATGATCCAGATAGCGTTCCAGAGCTTTGCGGCCGGCGGGCGCGAGGCGGTATTCGGTCTTGGGCAAGCGCCCGGCAAAAGACTTGGTGCAGAGAATATAGCCCGCGTCTTCGAGCTTGCGCGCATGCACGCTCAAATTGCCGTCGGTGGCGCCAACGAGCTTTTTCAATGTATTGAAGCTGAGCGTGGCGTTAACAGCGAGCGCGCTCAAAATGCCGAGGCGCGTGCGTTCGTGAATCAAGCGGTCAAGCGCCCGCGTGTTCTCTTCGGCGGCGCGGCCGCGAGCCAGTTGCAAATCTTCCTGTTCACGCAATCGTTCACGTTCCTGCGAAGCGCGCATTGCTGCAGATTTAGCCACCGTAGCTCCTTGCGATGATGGCGCCGAAAATGATGTGGAATCCTCCAAAGCCCGTCCCCAGCAGAACGTTGGACCACGTAGCCGGGCAGAAAAACGCGACGGTGCCGAGCACCACGAAGCAAAGCCCCATGAACGGCACGGCGCGAATCGAGAATGCCCCGCCCGTCATCACAGCTGTTCCGTAAAGCAGCAGCCAGGTGGCCGGAACAGCGGAGGCGAGGCCCGCATGAAATAGAAAATAGGTCAGAATGCCCGCGGCGAAAACGGGCGGCGCAAAGCTCAATGCAAACTTGCGCGCGGGGCCCGACAGCAGCGAGTCGTGGGCGCGGCGCGCCTTCATTAAAGCGCTGAACATGGCGATGGCCAGAGCAATCGCAGCTTCGATGAGCCAGGCGATAAGCCATGCCTCGTGAGTGGCCTGCTGCGCAGCGACGAATGCCGCGCCAAGAGCGGTGATCCCCAGCGCCACACCACCCCATCCCGGCACCGCCGTGAAGGAGCCAGCGCGTTCCATGGTTTCGCGGATGTAGCGAAGATTTTCGCGGGCACGCTCGTCGATGGCCAGCGGAGGATTGTGGCGAACAGGTTCGGGAGCGACCATGCTGAAAAGATAGAGCAAGATCAAGATATTGTCAAGTACTTTGTTTTACAAAGTGCGGTCCTAAGCGTCAGCCGCGGCGGGGCACGGGAATATCGCTTGGCTAGGCGCGCGGGGCGGCGCTATGCTTTTCCCGCGCGGCAAATGCACAGGGAGGAGATTCATGAAACGCATTGTGATTTTCGCATTCGTGGCAGCACTTGCGCCAGTCATGGCAATGGCGCAGGGAAATATGGGTTCAGGAAATCCGGTAGCCAACTCCGTGAAAATGATGGTAGCGCAGCACGCCAAAGCCATCATTGCCGGCGCGGAAGAAATGCCGGCGGACAAATATAGCTACCGTCCCACGCCCGGGCAAATGACTTTCGGGCACTTGATCATGCACTTGGCGCAGTCGAATAACTTTATGTGTTCAGCCATCGCGGGAACCAAGCCGCCGGCGCAGGAAAAGCTGGCGGAGACGGATCCAAAGGACAAGCTGGTGGCCGCGCTCAAGTCGTCATTCGATTATTGCAGCGGCGTGCTGGATAAAGCGAATGATTCGAATCTCGGCGAGATGGTTCCGTTTTTCCGCGGGCAAAGGCCTCGCGCAACGGTGATGATTGCGCTGGTCGCCGATCTGTACGACCACTATAGCCAGGAGGCCGGGTACTTGCGGATGAATGGAATGCTGCCGCCCACGGCGCAGCGAAGCCGCGGACGGATGTAAACGCTAACGATTCAGCCCGACAAACGTGTGAATTGCAAAGCTATGCGCCAGCGGCGCGCTGCGGGTAGCGCCCACGCGCGGCATTCCAGCGGATTTTCAGCAAGTCCGTGAACATGCGCGCGCTGTCGCGAAACATGCGGATTTTTGTTCCGGGTTCGTGAGACCAGACCACCGGCACTTCGACGGCGCGCAGGCCATGGCGGCGCGCGAGAAACAAGATTTCCGGATCGAAGCCGAAATCCTCGATGCGCTGCTGCTCGAAAATGATTCGCGAGCGAGCGGTGCGAAAGGCCTTGAATCCGCATTGTGTGTCCGCGAAGGGCAATCCAGTTGCGAGGCGCACAATCCGATTGAAGAAAATACCAGACAGCTCGCGCGCGCGCGATTGATGAACCTGAATCAAACTGCGGTCGAGCGCCCGTGAACCGATGGCAATGTCGGCGGAATTGAGTGCGGCGAGCAGCTTTTCGGCCTCTTCGATGGGCGCGGAAAGGTCCGCGTCAGTGAAAAGCGAAAAATTCCCGCGAGCTTCGAGCATTCCGGTGCGCACGCTCCGGCCTTTGCCGTGATTCCTGTCATGATGCGCCAGCAAACGCAGCTCCGGGATATTCTTTTGCAGGCTGCGAACGATTTCTCCGGTGCGATCGGATGAAGCGTCGTCCACAACGATAATCTCGCTGGCCGGATGCAGGCGATGCAGATATTCGCGAATGCGCCCAATCGTCCGCGGCAAGCGTTGCTCTTCGTTGTAGGCCGGAATCACAACGGAGAGTTCGAGGGAAGAGTTCATTCTGCAGCGTCCGGCCAACCGTAACGGCCCAGCAGCGGAACGAACTGGCAGGCAAAGAGTTTTTCTTGCATGACTTCGCCGTCGCGTTTGCGGATGCGCATGAGCATTTGCTTGTCGCTCTCGCCTACCGGAATGATGAGGCGCCCGCCCTCGGCAAGTTGCGCAGTGAGCGGCGGAGGAACCGCAGGAGCCGCAGCAGCGACAAGAATGCCGTCGAAGGGCGCCGCATCCGCCCAGCCCAGTGTGCCGTCGCCGATTTCCACGCGAATGTTGCGATATCCGAGCGAAGCTAGCCGGGCGCGCGCGGCTTCCGCGAGCGAAACGTTTTTCTCGACGGTGATCACTTCGCTCGCCAGTTCTGCAAGAACGGCAGCTTGATATCCAGAGCCCGCGCCAACCTCCAGGACGCGCTCGGAGCCCTGAAGTTCCAGATATTCCGTCATGGCCGCGACCATGTAAGGCTGCGAAATGGTTTGCTGTTCGCCGATTCCGAGGGCGCGGTCTTCGTAGGCATGCAGCGCGAGTTCTTCGGGCACGAAAAGGTGGCGCGGGACTCGCGCCAGCGCTTCGAGCAGGCACGGCGAGCTGATGCCACGCTTGCGAATCTGTTCTTCCACCATGGCGCGCCGCTGCGCCGCCCAGTCGCGATTGTTTTCCGCCTCCACTGAATTATTCTTGTGCGTGCTGCTGGCGCCTCGGAATGAAATTGCAGAAATGCGGCGATTCAGGACACGCCACGGTGCGGGATTATAGCATCAGCAGAATTACGCGGGCTGCAAGTGCCGTTCGTAAGCGCGAGTCGCAAGAATTTCATCAATTTGCGCGAGCGAGAGATCGATCTCGTCGTCGCGATTGTAGAAATGCGGCGAGAGGCGAATGCCCGCGCCCGGGCGGTAATCCACCAGAATATTGCGCGCGATAAGCTCGTTTTTCACTTCCTGCGCGTGCGGGCAATCAATGGAAACGGTGCCGCCGCGCTCGCGCGAATCGCGTGGCGAGTTGACGCGCCAACCGCGCTGCGAGGCTCCTTCAATCAGGCGCGCTGTCTGGCGCACGGATTTTTCGCGGATTTTCGCGACGCCGATCTCCTGAATGATTTCGAGGCCTGGCTGGCAGGCGTACAGCGCGGGAATGTGGGGCGTGCCGTTCAAAAAACGGTAAGAGTCGTTGCGCGCATCAAGCGGGCCGACCTCGAAAGCGAATGGGCGCTGATGCGCCAGCCATCCGGAGATTTTAGGCCTGAGCTTGGCGCGCAAATCGGGCCGGACGTACAAATAGGAAACGCCCGGGCCGCCGCAAAGCCACTTCAGCACCCCTCCCACCGCGAAATCGACTTCCAACTCGCGGACGTTCACCGGAACCGTTCCGGTGGCCTGAAAACAATCGAGAATCACGTGCGCGCCCGCTTGATGCGCGCGTTCGATGATGGCTTTTGCGTTGACGATAGTCGAGCTGCGGAAAAAAACCAGCGATATGGGAACGAGCAGCGTGGTTTCATCGATCGCGCCGAGAATTTTCTCGAGCGGCCCGTGCAGGCCGTCCTCGCTCTTCACAATTTCAACGCGCGCGCCTTGCCGCCGCTGCTCCATGTAGAAGTAAACGGTGGACGGAAATTCCAAATCGGCGAGCACCACTTTGTTGCGCGGCGTGGAATATTCGAAGCAGGAGGAAATGATGGCCTGCGTGAGCGTCACATTCTGATGCAGGGAAATCTCTCCCGGCCCGGCGCCGATAATCGCGCCGATTTTGTCTCCCACGGAAACAGCCATTTCCCACCAGCCTTCTTCCCAGGCGCGAACGCCGCGAGTGGCCCACATTTCCGCATAATCGTGCATGCGCTGGTAGACGGCGCGCGGCATGGCGCCAAGCGAATTGCTAATCATATAGGTCGAAGTGTCGAGAATTGGGAATTCGCCGCGCCACTTCAGGAGTTCATCCATCGCATTTTCCTCGCGCATACTGCGGGCTGTCGCCGCCCATCGTATCAGAATATCGGCGTACAAGAAGCGCAGCAAATTGCGCCGGGCTGGCTGTTCGTCTACGATAAGGGGCGCTTCACGCTGCAAGCAAAGGATGGCGCATGGATTTTTGCGCGACCAACAAAGCCGGCAAAGTTGCAGCGCTGCTGCTGTGCGCGATTTGTTTTGCGCTGACGAGTTGCGGAAATGTGGGACATTCGCCGAACCAGCCCGTCACGCTGACGGTTTCCGCGGCGATTAGTTTGAAAGAGCCGTTGCAGGTTATCGGACAAAATTATCAGCGAACCCATCCTGATGAGCGCGTCGTGTACAATTTCGGCGCTTCCGGGACGTTGCAGCGCCAGATCGAACAGGGCGCGCCGGTAGATATTTTTATTTCCGCTGGCGAAAAGCAAATGGACGCGCTCGAACGAGAGAAATTACTCGTGCCGGGAACGCGGCGAGATCTTCTCAAGAATCGAATGGCGCTGATTGTGCCCGCGCGCTCGCAAAAAATAAAAACTTTCGCAGACTTGCGCCAGCGCAGCGTGAAAACGATCGCGCTAGGCAATCCGAAACTCGTTCCGGCGGGCATGTACGCGCAGGAAGTGCTCGAACACCTTCGCTTGCTGCCGGCGATCCAGCCCAAACTGGTGTATGCCGCCGACGTTCGCCAGGCGCTGGCCTACGTGGAAACGGGCAACGCCGACGCAGGCCTGGTATACGTCACAGACGCGAAAATCACTTCGGCGGTGCGCGTGGCGGCGATCGCGCCTGAGGATTCGCACCTGCCGATTCTCTATCCTGTCGCGCTGCTGACCAATTCAAAATCACCGGAGGCGGCACGCTCGTTTCTGGACACGCTCGAATCGCCGGATTCGCTGAAGCTGTTCGAAAAAACGGGTTTCGGAGCGGCAAACCCACCGGCCGCCGGAAATTGAAAGCGCATAATGGCGACTGACCTCTCGCCGGTTTGGCTCTCGCTCGAAACCGCCGTCACTGCCACGATAATTACGCTGCTGCTCGGCACAGCCACCGCCGTATGGCGCGCGAACCGGCGCGGCATTGGTCCCGCCTTTCTCGATGGAATTTTTCTTTTGCCATTGGTGCTGCCGCCGACGGTGGTTGGTTTTATTTTACTGGTGATTTTTGGCCGCAACGGGCCGCTGGGGCGTTTGCTTTTGCACTTTGGCGCGACAGTAGTTTTTTCCTGGCCCGCGACGGTAATCGCGGCGGCCGTTGTCTCCTTCCCGCTGATGTACTTGAGCGTGCGCGCGGCGCTCGAGCAGCTCGACCATACCTTGTTGCAAGCAGCGCGCACACTCGGCGCCTCCGAATGGCGCGTTTTCCGGCGCGTGGCCCTGCCGCTGGCATGGCCCGGAATGTTGGCTGGAACGATTCTGGCCTTTGCCCGCGCTCTCGGTGAATTTGGCGCCACGCTGATGCTTGCCGGCAGCATTCCTGGAAAAACGGAAACGATTCCGATCGCGATTTACATTTCCGTGGAAGCTGGAGAAATTCATAAGGCGATTGTGTGGTCGTTGATCGACGTCGCCATTTCGCTGGCGATGGTGGCCGGCATGTACTACTGGACCCATTTGCAGAATCCCGCGCGTGCCCGGATGGTGCGCCGCTGATGCCGCTCGAAGCGCATTTCGAAAAGCGCCTGGCCAGTTTTACTCTCGCCACCGATTTTTCTTGCGATGCGGAACCGCTGGCGATTCTGGGACCGTCCGGCTCCGGCAAAAGCATGACGTTGCGCTGCATTGCGGGACTCGAAAAGCCGGATCGCGGGCGAATTATTCTGAACGGGCGCGCGCTGTTCGATTCCGAAAAGCGGATTGACATCGCTGCGCGGCAGCGCGGCGTTGGATTGCTCTTCCAGAGCTACGCGCTTTTTCCGCACTTGAATGTCGCGGAAAACATCGCGTTTGGAATGAAACCCGCTGCTGCCAGCGAACGCGATGCGCGTGTCCAACAGCAGCTGGCCGAAGTGCACTTGGAGAATCTCGCAAAGCGCCTCCCGCGCGAGCTCTCCGGCGGAGAACAGCAGCGCGTCGCGCTGGCACGCGCGCTGGCGATTGAGCCAGAAGCGCTGCTGCTTGATGAGCCGCTCTCGGCGCTTGATACTTACTTGCGCAGCAAAGTGGAGCAGCAGCTCATCCTCACGCTGGCGCGATTCCGCCGCCCGGCGCTTTACGTCACCCACAATATGGAGGAGGCCTATCGCATCGCCGCGCAAATTCTCGTTTTATCGCAAGGAAAGGTAGAGGCCAGCGGCTCGCGCGAACAGATTTTCCGCCATCCGCCGACTTTGGAAGTGGCCCTGCTCACCGGGCTGAAGAATTTTTCGCGCGCGCGCGTCATTTCAGCGGGCAAGGTAGAAGCGCTCGACTGGAATTACGTGCTTTCTTGCGATGTGGATGCTTCCGCCAAAATTGCTTACGTGGGCATTCGCGCGCATCACTTGCGTTTTGCGGCGGCATCCGAGGCAAACGTGGTGAATGCGTTCCCATGCTGGCTGGCGCGCATCAATGAAGCTCCGTTCCGCGTCACGCTGTATCTTCGTTTGCACAGCGCCGCGGGCCAGGGCCATCATTTGCAAGCAGAAGTGACCAAAGAGAATTGGACGCGATTCAAGGACCAGCCGCAACCGTGGCGCGTGCTTCTGCCGCCTGGCGACATTCTAATTTTGCCGAGATGACGCGCACTCGCGGCGTCGCGAGTAAGCCAACGATGCAGGAATGCCGCGCAATTTCGCTTCGTTGATGTTTACGCGCAAACTGCGAAGCGACTACCGGAAGTGATTGGTAAATTTCACGCTGACGCCGTAAATGCCATTGATATCACGCAGCGCGACGATGGTGATATTGCGTCGAACCGCGTAATCAACTTCGATCACTTGCTGCTGGTTGGAGGCGGCATTGGTGCTGTACGTGACGCTCAGATCGTGAGTGACCTGCTTTTGAATCGTCACGCGCGCCTCGGTGGTCTGCGTGACTCCGCTGGTGGCCAGTGTGCTGGCGAGAAATGGATCAATGCGGAAATTGGTGACGCCGAAAAGCCTTTCAATCGGCGCGCCGATCTGGCTGGTGACCGCTTCCGAGAGCAGCGCGGTTGCCGTAAAATTTTGCGCCTGGCTTGAAGTAGAGCTCATCAACGCGGACTCTTCTCCTTGCGTGCCCAGCGCCAGCAAGTTGATAATGTCCGAGGAAGGCAGCGGCGGATCCGAACGGTAGGAAAGCTGCATATGGCTGGCCGCCCCGGTGAAGTCCAATGTGATTTCATATGGATTGATTGTGGTCGCGACCTCGATGTTGAGAACCGGATCAAACCGAAACGGATTGGCGAAATTGATGTCGCCGCGATTCAAACGATAAGTATTTCCATGGAAGGCCATTTCCCCGGTGAGCAGGTGGACATTCCCCAAAACAATCGGATGTTCCCAGGTGCCGCGCACATGCACGCCGCCCTCCGCCGAGAAGTGCGCCGTGCCCCAATCGATGCGCATCCCCAGCGCCGCGTTGGCCGCTATATCGAATACCAAATTGCGCAGATACGGTGACGAAATGGACGGGCCGGTCAGCGTGGTTTGCGAGGAAACCAGCATCGAGGAAAAATCCACGCTCTGCCCGAAAACCACGCGCTCCACGCTGGTGTCGCCGGTAAGGGTCGCTCCTGCGGTCGTGCCGCTGAATCGCAAATTCCCGTCGAGCAGCCAGCTCACTCCTTCCGGATAGCGAACCCGAACGCGCTGAGCCACTCCGTCGATTTCGTAGCGCACAGGCTTTTCACCGTAACCGACGTTGCCTGAAATGGTGAGCGTTCCGCCGCCCGCCTGGCCGGAAAAGTTTTCCAGGAGCAGGCGGCTGCGGTCGAACACCACGTCCCCATTTAAATTGCTTACTCCGGCGGGAAAATCTCCATAACGCGCGGAGGCATTCACGATTTTCGCCTGCCCGATGACCTGCGGATTCGAAAAAGTTCCGCCAATCGTAGTGTCGAGTTGCGCTACGCCACGGGCATCCAGCGCCGGGAAAAGGCCGCTGGCCAGCCGCAGGTTGATTGAGCCGCCGACTTTAAGGTTCAATTCGCGATTGCCGGTGAATCGCGCGTCGCCGGAGATTTTGAAGTTCGTGTCGGTGCCGCGCAGCGTGGCCTGCTCGACGCGCACCTCGCTGTTTCCGTACGTGAGGCGCACCGGGCCTTCATTTTGAAGCTTCACATATTCGTAATTGAATGCAACCCGCGATAGATCAGCCTTCACCACGATGGTTTGAGGTTCTTTCGCCTCGCCAGAGAGGTTGAATTGCCCATCAATGCTGCTGTGCCCGGTGAGATGGCTTAAGTGCAAGCCGGCAACGATGAAAGCGTCCAGGTCGACTTGCTTTACCGTAAGCGCGCCGGTGAACGGATAATTGTCGGATAGTCCCATGCGAAGGTGTGCATCCAGCTTGCCCTTCGTGCGCGACTGCAAATCCACCTGCGCGATGCGGCCGTCGGAATTAAGGACGCCCGAAAAGCTGTCGAGCACGTCCGGGCCGAATTTCAAATCGATGAGCTGCACCGTCCCGTGCGCTGTGGGCGACGCGATCGGCCCGCTGCCTCTCAAATCGAAATCAACGTCGCCTGCAATCGGCAGCGCCTTGGTCTGCAGAAAACGGAATTTGCTAAGGGAGATGCCTGTGCCGATTGTCTGGAATTCGACGGTGCGCTCTTCCGGCCGGTACAACAAACTGCCGGTCAGGTATCCTGTGCCACGGTTGAGCTTGGCGTCCGTGATACCAATCTGATCGTGGCGCAGGTCCAGCACGCCGCTTGCGCGGTCCACTTGCACGCCATACGCTTGCATATTCTCCAGCAGAAACTTTCCGCCGAGCGTCGGCTCCCCGCGCGTGCCGCCGCCGTGGAAATCCGCAGTGAGAGTTGCCGTCACCGGATAGGAAGTCCCCAAAAGGCTCTGCAAATCCGTCAGGGAGGCGCGGACCATATGCGCATCGAGGCTCCACGCGCTGTCTTTGCGAAAACTCCACTTGTGCAGTTGCAACATCAATCGCAAATTCGCCGTCGAATCCCCGCGCTTGACCGCCGCATTGGTAAGCGTAAATTCGCGCGGCGAATAGGACATAGCGCCGGTGATGCTGTCCCAGTAGAGCCGTCCAAAACGCGCGTTCTGAGCGTCAAAAGCGCCTGTGAAAGTCGGCCCGTTCAAAGGGCCGGCTAAATTGCCTTTCCAATCCGCGCTACCGGTAATTGTTTCCCGGCTGCTGGTCGGCCCGCGAATGACCGCAATGAAATCCGACCAGTCGGCGATATTCGAAGTATGAAAAGTGGCGTCGAGAGCAGAATGGTGCGCCGCAAGAGTGCCATTGAAATTCACCTGGCTGTCTGCAGTTGTAATCGTGCTGGGGGCAAGCGCCACGGCATGGCGATCCATGACGTAATTGAATTTCATTTGCGCGGTCACGCCGATAACTCCGGGCTCCGGCTGTGGCGTCCAGAAAGTCACTCCTTGTACCGTGAAATGCTTGAAGTCTCGCTGCCAGGTGCAAATTGTGTTTGTTGCCAGCGCTCCGCCCCAATGCAAAGCCCGCACCGGCATGGACGGATTGTTCACCGCATCGAGAACCGAGGCCAGATTCGCGCCGGTGAATTTTGTATCTGTGCGAAACTTCAGCCCTTTGAACGCCATATCCAGACGCCCCTGCAAATTTCCTCCGAGCGCCTTGGCGTAAAAAACCGGCATGTGCAAATAGCCGTTTTCCCCGTAAAGGTTGCCCCAGCTTTCAATGCCTCCCGCATGGAACCACTGAAATTTGAGGGTCACGTTGCGAGCGTGGTAGTGGCCCGTGAACCGCACTTGCTTCTGCGCGTAGCTGCCGTTTACGGTGTATTCCACGTCGCCGCCAGGCGTGGACGGCTTGCGGAGTATGGTTCGCAGATCCGCCAGCGAAAGTTGCCCGCGCACATGAAAATTCGTGTCCAGCGGCGCGAAAGTTTTTATATCCGCGCGCGCTTCCAGCGTGGTGTGCGGCAGCTTCAAATTCAGATCGTCAATGGAAACGGCGTTGCGCATCAGCGTGAACTTCGTCCCGACACTGAAGATAAAAGGCCGGTAGCGCCGCGCCTTCATGCGCACATCGTTCCAGCCAAATTCGCCGGAATAGGAGTCTTTTCCGGCGGCAGCGGGCTGATAATTCATCGCGAATTGAAAATTCCGCCCCTCCACGTCGAGAGGAATTTTTTGGTCGTTGAAAATCAGCACCCCATTGCTGATTTTCAAGTTTGCAATTTCCAAATTGAAAAGCTGCTCGCGAAAAGGCGTTGACTTCTTCTTTTTCGGCGGGATAGGCAGGTTGCTCTGACCAGCCTTGTCCACTTGGATAAAAATCGAAGGGTTCACCACTTGCACGTCGCTCAAAGAGACTTTTCGGCGCAGCAAAGAAATGATGTGCGCGCTTACGCGGATCTGGTCCGCATGAAAAAAGGGAGGAAGGCCGGGGGCTTCCCGGCCGTGCAACGTGAAATCATCGAGCTCCGCGCTGAGGCCCTCCAGGGTGAAATGGAATCCGCGCAATTCCACGCGCGCGCCAGTGCTGCTTTCGATTTTCTTGATGATGTAGCCGCGAGCCCAGCGATCTGCCGTGCCGGTATTGAGGATTACCGCGAGGAAGACAGCGATGGCCACCACCAGCAGGAGCAATCCCAAAATAATTCGGATTGTCCAGCGTTTCATCCGCCCCCTTCCGAGGGCTGGATCACGATACGCAAGCGGGCTTTTGCTTCCTCGAGCCACTGCGCTGCTTTTTCGTTGATTTGTTCCTGGGTCAATAATTGCCGGATCTGCGCTTCCACCTGCGTCAGCGGAGGCACGGAAGCGCCGCTTTTCTGGATCTGAGGCGCAAGATCCTTCTGATAGTACGCCTCGATTTGCGCGCTGGTCACTTGCGCAGCCGCGTGGAACTTGTAATCGAGGAAGCGCACGTAATAAAGCTGACGCTCGAGAACATGGAGCAGTTCATCCTGGGTAAGATTCACCGCCGCGAGGCGTGCCTGAAACTGCTCACGCGATGGAAAATGCTTCAGCAAAGCCTGGAATTCGCGGTTGACGTCCACGGTAGGTGGCTGTGGGAATTTGATCGCCGCAGCCTCGGAGCGCACGATCCACTGATCCACCAGTTCCTGCACCACTTTCGAGCGGCTCTGCGCCTGGCCTTCCAGCAGCTTTTGATAATCCTCCAATTCCCGCACTTCGCTCTCCGTCACCACGTCGTTGCCGATGTGCGCGGCAATTCCGTCAACGTACACTTGCGGCGTTTGCGCCGGCGGCGCGGGTTGCGCGGCGTCACTTGCTGGGGATCTGTTTCCAGCGGATGTGAGCTGCTGATCTTGTGCCGCAACGGTCAGGGCCGTGAAGAAAAGCAAGAGAACCATTGTGCCTGTTCGCCGCATCGGAGAGGGCCATCCTATCGCATTAGAATATAGACCCTATAGTGAAGAAAAATTGGAAGTGAGGCAATTGCGACGTTACGATTTGTTTCGTAGTCGTATCAGGCATGGAGAGAAAGGTCGCCGGATTCAACTGGTAGCCGAAATCGACGCGCACCGGCCCTATCGGAGTCGCGTAACGCAGCCCAAACCCCACTGTATGAGAGAAATAATTCAAATTCGGGCATTGCGACAGAGTTTTCACAATTGTCGTGCCTGGCTGGCATCCAGCGGAAAGCGGCAGCGGCGTGTATCGCAAGGAAATGTGGTTAATGTCTGAAAACACGTTTCCCGCGTCGTAGAAAACCGCGCCGCCCAGGTGGTTTCCGACAAAAGGCGCGCGCAATGGGAAGCGGATCTCCTGATTGAATACGATCATAGCCGTGCCGCCGATCGGAAATCCCGTTGTGGGGTCGCGCGGCCCGGCCTGATTGAGCGAAAAGCCGCGCAGGCTCGTGCCGCCTCCCGCGAAGAACCTTTCCGGCAGCGGAATGTCATCCTCGCCTGAGCCGTTGAAAGCGTCTTCGATTCCAAATGTTGTTGAGCGCGCAAATACCAGCGCCGAGTGACGAAACGGCGTGTACGTGGAATCTTGCACCGAGAAGCGTAAAAAGGTCGCCGTCGAACCCAGCGCGCGCGTCGCCACGCTGATGTCCGCAGTATTAAAACTTCCGCTGGTCGCCTCGGCGGCATTGTTGCGCCGGTCGCGTACCCACGTCTCTTCGAATCCGGAGACTTTTGTAGGCTGGCTGAACAGCGGAACTTCCTGCACCGAAACTTTTCCGTTCAAATTGGTTGCGGTTACGTGCCGGTAAAAATAGCGCGAAACCAGCGAAGTGGAAGGCGAGATATTCTGCCCCAATTGCACGCTGCCTTCGTAGCGAATCGCCGTGAAGGTATTCACGTAACTCGCTTTATCCGCGAATCCGGTGATAACCAGATTAAGCCATGGATAGGTGAGGAAGTTCGGCGCGTCATAGCTCACCAATCCTTGATATTCCAGAGTGCTGCCGCGCAGCTTTAGCGAAGCCGTGTGCGCGCGCCCCCCTACGTTAATTTTCGAAACCTCGAATATCCCCAGCGGGCTGGCGTTAATGTTGGTTTGATTCGGGTTTGTGCTGGAAGCCAGGCGCTGCGCTTCGAAGCCAAATCCGTAGCTGATCGTGTAGCGCTTCGCTTCTTCCACATCCACCACAACGTTCTTGTCAGGATAGGTGCCGCTCGGGTTTTGCGGCTCCACTTGCACACGGTCGAATATTCCCAGGTTATACAATTTTTCCTGCGTGGCAATGCGGTCGCCCTCGCGCAGCGGCCCGCCCGGCTTCACCAGCACTTGCCTTCGTATAATGCCTGGCCGCGTATAGCGATAACCGGTCAGCAGCACCTGGCTGACGTCAACGCGTTGCCCCTCGCTAATCTGATAGGCGAGGTCCACGCGGTCCGGTCCCGCCGGTGTGGCGCGCGCCTCGACCTGCGCATTCGGGAAACCTTGATCAAAATAATAGGCCAGAATATTGTCGCGGTCCGAGGTCACGTTCGCCTGCGAATAGGGTTGCCCCTTCGTGGAGCCAATCACGGTCAAAAGCTGCTTGTCAGTGAGCCCCTCATTTCCATGGATTTTGAGATCCGCAACGCGCGTCTGCTGCCCCTCCACGATGTGGTACACCACGAAAAGATCGCCTTTCTTTCCGTGATAATTATCATCTACCTCGGGACGTACCTGAGATTGCAGGAAGCCGTTTGCCAGGTACAGTGCGCGAATGGAATTGGCGTCAGCGCCAACGATTCCCTGGCTGAACCGTCCGCCCGTCAGGAATCCTTTGGATTGAATCTGCAACCGGCTCCGTAAAGCGTCGGTGCTGAAATACTTGTTCCCTTCGATTGCCACCCCCACCAAATGATGGCGGATTCCGCGGTCCACCGTGTAATTGATGATTTCCTCGTGAGTGGTAGGGTCGAGCTGCGTCGTGTAATCCACCTTTGAGTCGAAGTATCCCTGCCTCTGCAGCAGGTCGCGAATGTTCCGCTTGCCCTCTTCCAGCAAGTCTGCATCCACATCTCCTTCTTCATAAACCGGAACCAGTTTGCGGATTTCTTTCGCGGATATTTTCACGCCGGTGACTTTCACCGAAACGCGCGGCCCGGCAATTGCGTTGATGGTCAGCGGCAGTGTCGCACTCTTCGCATCGTAAGCGCCTCGAGTCGCTGTGACGCGCGCCTCCAAATAACCCGAGGAAACCAAATACTTGCGCAGCCGCTCCGTGCTGCGGTCAATTCTGTCCGCAGTCACCGGATTGCCCCTCTTGATTTTCACCTGGTCGTGGATTTCCTCCATGGGAAACGGCGTGCTATTAATGATGGTGACCGTGGATACTTTCGCCCTGCGCCCCGGCGCCACGGTCACGGTAATGTCAATCTGCCGTGTCGCAGGATGCGTGGCCAGCCCATATTCCAAATGCGCCTCGTAAAAGCCGTCGTCTTTTAGCGTCCCGTCCAGGCGTGCCAGACCCGCTTTCAAGTCCGCAAGCTGGAACGGCTGGCCCAACGGCATCCGCAAAGCTGCCAGTGCCGTCGCCTCATTGGGCGGTTCCTTCAGTCCGTAAACTCGCACCACGTTGTTGTACGAATTATAGGTAACAATGAAATCCACGTGTAACCCGTCAGCTTCCGTCGTTACCCTGGTTTCCACATTGGAAAAAAGCCCGGTTTGATTCAGTTCCCGAAGCGCCTCGCGCTCGTCCACGATGTGAAAAGCATTTCCAGCTTTTAACGTGCCGGTCGAAACTTTCTCCGGAATGGGCTGTCCGGCGACATTCACCACGCGAACTGCCGCGATGCGCTTGCCTTCAAGGGACGCGTCCTGTGCGCGCGCCAGCGAAAATGACACAAAAACCAAAATCGCAAGCGCACCAATACGCCGGATTCGATTAGCGCGCGCCGTTCTGCCTCTCCATCTCATCCTCAGTAAGACTCAAAGCGAGGTTAGCATACGGCGTATGTCCCGTATTTGAAAAGACGATATGATAGAAGCGCTGCGCGCAACGAGATTCGAGGCCACTTATGGAACCCAGGCTCCGTGAAAAATACTCGCGCCAGATTCTTTTCGTCGGCATCGGCGAAGCCGGCCAGCAGCGTTTGCTCGACTCCAGCGCCGTCCTGGTCGGTTGCGGCGCGTTGGGAACCGTTTGCGCGGGCCTGCTCGTCCGCGCCGGAATCGGCCGCCTGCGCATCATCGATCGCGATTTCGTCGAGCTTTCCAACCTCCAGCGTCAGTCGCTTTTCGAGGAAGCCGACGCGCGCGACTCGTTGCCCAAAGCCGTTGCCGCGGAGCGGCGCCTGCGCTCCATAAACTCGGATGCGAAAATCGAAGGCCTCGTCAGCGACCTCACGCCGGAAAATGCCATCGAATTGCTCTCCGGCTTTCCTCTCATCCTCGACGGCACTGATAATTTCGAGTCGCGCCTCCTGATTAACGACGGCGCCGTTTCTTTGGACGTCCCGTGGATTTACGCCGCCGCCGTCGGCAGCTATGGCCTCACGCTTACCATTCGCCCGGGCGAAACCGCGTGCCTCGCCTGCCTGCTTGAATCCGCCGAGGGCTCGCGCCGTTCCGATTTTGAGGAAACCTGCGACACCGCCGGCATTTTGAACAGCGCCGCCAGCCTCATCGCCTCAATCCAGGCGGCCGAAGCTGTTAAGTTGCTCTCCGGGAACATCGCCGCGCTCAGCAACCGCCTCGTTTCCTGCGATGTTTGGAAAAATCGCTTCCAATCCATTCGCGTGGAGCGCAATCCTTCCTGCCGCGCCTGCGCCGTGCGCAATTTCACTTACCTCGAAGGCCAAGCGCAGCCTCATGTCACTCTCTGCGGACGCGATTCGGTGCAGATTCACGAGCGCAGCCGCCAACTTGATCTCGCCGAGCTCAGCCGCCGCCTTGAACGCTCCTTCTCAGGCGTTCGCCGCAACGATTTCTTGCTGCGTTTCCAGGTCCCGCCCTACGAAATGACCGTCTTCTCCGACGGTCGCGCCGTCATCAAAGGCACGCACGACCCCGCCGTCGCCCGCTCCCTCTACGCCCGCTTCATCGGCGCCTGACGCGGTTCATGTCATTCCGAGTCCGGCCGCGCCTTCCGCGAACGGCGGCGAGGAACCTGCTTTTCCTTCGCGCGTGCACACAAACTCCTGCTTGACTCTGGCCCGCCGCGCGTCAATATATCCGCGTCTTTTGCCGTTGCTTTTGTAGCGCAGAACTTCGCCTTTTGAAGATCTGCGGCTTGAACGCTGGGAGCCGCCCGATGCGAACATGTTGCCTGCTTACGATTTCTCTTTTTACCTTCACCTTTTCGTCAAGAATCTTCGCACAGCAACAGGCTTCGTCCACGCCCGTCCAGGCGGATCTCGCTGCCAAACTCTCCGCCGACTTGAACCGCACCGCCGTTTCCTACGACGGCGTCATGGGCATTTTCGTCAAGGACTTGACCTCCGGCCAAACGTTCGCCGTCAATGCCGACACCATTTTCCCGCAAGCCAGCTCCATCAAAATTCCCATTCTCATCGAATTGATGCGCCAGGCTCAGGCTGGAAAAATCAATCTCGCCGAGCGCGTCGAAATTCATCGCGCCGGCCTCGTCGGCGGCAGCGGCGTGTTGCAATTTTTCTCCGACGGAGGCTCGGCCATCTCAGTCCGCGATTTGTCCGTGCTCATGGTGGTGCTCTCCGACAATTCCGCCACCAATCTCATCATCGACCGCGTCGGCATGGACAACGTCAACGCCATGCTGCGCCGCCTGGCCCTCGACAAAACCGTTCTGGCCCGCAAAATGATGGACACCGCTTCAGAACAGGCCGACCGCGAGAACCGCTCCACGCCTCGCCAGATGGCCACGCTGGTTGAAGAATTAAATGCGGGAAAACTGCTCGACGCCGCGCACACCAAAATGACGCTCGAAATGCTTGAATATTATAAGGACAGCCCGCTGCGCGCTGGTTTACCGCCGGAAATCACCATTGCGGAAAAGCCTGGCTCGCTCAGCGGCGCTCAGTGCGACACCGGAATTGTTTTTCTCACCGGCCGCCCCTACATAATTTCCGTGATGACCACTTTCAATCCCTCCGACGGCAATCCCGCCATCACCGCCGTCTCCGCCCGCGTCTTCAGCTATTTCAACCGCCTGGCCCACGCCAACTCCTTCGGCGTCCACGTCCGCTAGGATCCAACTTCGCTGGCCGGCACGAAATCGCGAGGAAAAGCATCCATGTCGATGCCGGATTGCTCTTTCGGCTCGATGAAGATTTTCAGGTTCGGCTCGACGTTCGGCTCGTTGCTGATTTCCTCAAGCAGGAATGGTTCGGCCAGATTGCACTTTCCAAGAACAAATTTTCTCTTCACGCTTTTCCTCCTTGTGGTAATTTGGGACATCGATTCTGTTGGGACCCTTCTCGACAAGACGCAGGCCCGAATTCGCCAGACCAGAAAGGAATAAAGGCAATGAGATCGCTGCGATTGCCACGTGCCCAGCGCGTCAGCGGGTGGTCCATGCTGCGGTGGATTGGCTTGGTAGTGTCGATGGGTCTGAGTTGCTCAGCTCTTGCTGCGCAGAGCGCGCCCGGCGCGCCGCTATCCGCGCCCGACACACAGAAATGTGATTCTCTGGCGAATCTCAACCTCCAAGATACTCCGGGAGGGCCGGCGTTAATTACTTCGGCGCGGCTGGTTGATGTGCCGGCGAGCGGACTGAAGCAGTGGGTCGTCCATCCCAGCGGATATGGTGGCAGTGCTGCTCCGGCTAGCAACAAGATCAAGCAGTACTGCGATGTGACTGGCTACGTTGCGCCACAAAACAAGTTCGAGTTGAAGCTGCCGCTACCGGACGCATGGAACCAGAACTTTTTCTTCCACGCATGCGGCGGCTTTTGCGGTCACGTGGATCGGGATGCCCTCAATCTTAGCCTGGCCCGAGGCTATGCCTCGGTCACTGGAAACGGCGGGCACGACAGCGCTCTGGGATTTGACGGCATCTGGGCCGCGAATGCTCCCGAACTACAGGAGGATTTTGGCTGGCGCAGCAATCACGTTGTCACCCTCGTTGCCAAGGCCATCACCACGCAGTACTACGGCAGGCCCATCAAGTATTCATATATGGCCGGCAACTCAAAAGGCGGCCAAGCCGTTCTCCTGGAAGCGCAACGCTTCCCCGAGGACTTCGACGGGTTGATGCCCAGCGCGCCCGTTTACGATTACACCGGACGAAATACCATCGCTGCCGCTTGGTTTGCCCAAGCCGTCAGCGATGGACACGGCGGCTCGGTGCTCAACGCTCAGGCCGCTCAAGGAGTGCATAAATCCGTATTGCAGCATTGTGGCGCTCAGGCGGGAGTCGAAGAAGGGCTCGTCACCGATCCGCCCTCCTGCAAATGGCAGCCCGAAATGATTGCATGCCCTTCACGTAAAAGCGGCCCTGATTGCCTGAATGCAAAGCAGGTGACCGCGGTCAAGCGCTTAATGACCCCAGCGACCAATTCAATGGGCAAGGTGATCTACGCGTACCCTTACATCCCCGGAAGTGAGACGCAGTGGGCAGGTTGGAACTACTTCGGCGCTCCAAGCCCCGCCTATCCACCGCGTTTTGCCAACATGGAATTGCCAGGGCAGTTCCTAAAATACTTTGTGGACGAGAAGATAAGAGCGAAAGGCGATGCGCTCAGTTTCGACTTTGACCGTGATCCCGCGACTCTGGCCAGGGCGAGAAGAATCTACGACGCGACTTCTGTTGACCTGGGTGCCTTCAAGGCTCACGGCGGCAAGATTCTTTTGTGGCATGGTTGGGCCGATGGCGCCATGCCGGCGACATCTTCGATTGGCTACTACGAGGACGTAATGAAGTTCATGGGCGGCCGCAAGCAAACCGAAGACTTCTTCCGGCTGTTTCTCGTCCCGGGGGTCCATCACGGCGGGGGAGGTCCGGGGCTCACCGCCTTCGACGCTCTTACTGCACTGGAAAACTGGGTAGAGAAGGGACAGGCACCCGAAAAGCTAATCGCGTGCCGTTCGACCAACGGCGTCGTTGAACGCTGCCGACCGGTCTTTCCATACCCCATTCAGGCTCATTACTCTGGGAAAGGCGATCCGAAGCAACCCAGCAATTTCGTGCCCTTCGATCCATCTAATCACTAATTTTATAGTAGGAATGAGAGAGGGAAGAGGGCTGGCGTACCTCGTGGCTGGCCTTCCGCTAACACTTCCAAACCCTTCTCAAAGCCGTACGTATCGAACGCCTCGTGCCTCTTACGGTTGTCGAACGGATCGTTCGTGTAGAGCCAATTCACTTCGAGATCGGCGACTTTCGCGAGTTCAGGCGTCTTGATGAGAAGTTGCTGCTTGGGGCGAAGAGTCGAGATGAGGTCTATTTCGTTGTCGTTGAGATTGAACTGCTGGCGATACACATCCCGGTGCATATCCGGGTTCGCGAGAAAGATTTTCGTCGGGCAGCTTCGATGATGATGTCGAGGATTTCCGGTTTGCGAAGCTCGTCTTAATTCCTCAACCGATCTTTCGCTCGTTTTCCTGGCGCGCGGCGACGCGCTCGATGTTTTCGCGGCAATTCATCAAGGTGAGGAACGTGCTGAGGATGCGCGCTTTGATTTCGTCGGTCAGTCCGGTGCCGCCAGTGGCCAGTTGCGCCAGCGTCTGTCCGCGCTCGGCCATGTACTTGCGCATTTCGTCGTAGCGCTCGCGCCGCGTGTTTCCTGCGGCGGACTCGCGCCGCATCTGCATGCAGGTCTGCTCCAGATCCAGCGTGAAGTGCAAAAGGCAGCGCTTCTGCTCCTCCAGTTGTTGCGGGACGCGCGCCTTGCACCCGGCCATTTCGCAGTTCACAAGCATGTTGTGCCCGATCCGCCCGTTGCGGTGAACCTGTCCTTATACCTGCTTTTTGTAACATCTGCGAACTGTAAAATCCACCCTTGCGCCGCTTTGCGCTTCCAATCCGCCACCTTAGCCCTGTTGATAACCGTGCGGCGGCCTTGCCGTCGCGCACGCCGTCAGGGCTTGCGTCCCGTGTTAAAATGGCGTTTGAATTTCGGCGGTTTGGCTGTTTTTTGAACGGGAACCAGGCCCGAAGGCAGACGAAGAGGACTGTTTGTGGTCGACCGTCGCGAAAATTAGAAATCTTGCTAAGTCGAGCAGAAACAGCGACATCGCAATTTCTAATCGATAACTTTAAGCACTTTTCAGACTGCCGATGCTACGTTGCTTAACCGCTCCTTTTGTGCCAGACCGTTTTTCTTTCCGCCGGTCTGTGCTAGACTAGCCCGGCAAGGACGCACCAAACGGCGTGCTCCTGGCCAGTTTCCTCGTGAGGCATTCCTGATGTCCGGACATTCTAAGTGGGCGACAATCAAGCACAAAAAAGCGGCCACCGACGCCCGCCGCGGCAAAGTATTCACCAAAATTATTCGTGAAATTATGATCGCCGCGCGCTCTGGCGGCGCCGATCCCAACACCAATCCCCGCCTGCGCACTGCCATTCTCGCCGCAAAAAATGAAAACATGCCCAACGACAATATCGAGCGCGCCATTCTGCGCGGCTCAGGGCAGATGGAAGGCGAAACGCTCGAAGAAGTGACCTTCGAGGGATATGGCCCGGGCGGCGTAGGCATGCTGGTACAAGTGGTCACCAGCAACCGTAACCGCATCGTCAGCGAGATTCGCCATTTGATGGCCAAGCACGGCGGCAACATGGCGGAAAATGGCGCGGTGGGCTGGATGTTCCACCGCAAGGGCGACATCACCATCCCAAAAGAGGCGGCCGAAGAAGAAAAAGTGATGGGCATTGTGCTGGACGCGGGCGCGGAAGATTTGAAGGGCGACGGCTCTTCCTGGGAAGTGGTCACTCCCCCCGAGGCTTTTGAAAAAGTGCGCGAAGCTTTGGCCGCGGCAGGAATCAATCCTACAGCCGCGGAAGTTGCCTGGGTGCCGCAAAATTACGTGAAGCTCACCGGCGCGCAGGCGCAGCAAATGTTGAAAATGGTGGAAGCGCTGGAAGAGCACGACGACGTGCAGCACGTCTACGCGAATTTCGACATCGACGAAAAAGAAATTCAAGCCGCCGTCGCCAGCTGATTTTTTTTGCGTTATATTTTCTTCCTACCTTTTTAATTCTCGCCAATTTTTCTCCTGCAATTATTTCTAAGCGGGTTCTGGCCCAGTATTCATCGCGCATTCCGCGCCAAAAAATGCTACCCGTTGATTTTCTTCTGCGCGTAGACTAAACGCGCCAACGATGAGAACCAGCGCGAATTCAACGCAGGCCAAAACGCAGCAGGACAGCGCAGGCGGATGTAAAGTTCTGCGCGTTCTGGGAATCGATCCGGCGCTTGCGGGCGCGACAGGTTATGGCGTGATCGAGCTGAACCGACGGGCCGCGCGCATGCTGCGCTTCGGCGCCCTGCGCTTTTCGGCGCGCGCCGATTTCTCCGCGCGGCTGCGCGGAATCCACGACATGGTGGCGCAATTGGTCGAGGAGTTTACTCCCGACGCAGTTGCGGTAGAATCTGTGTTCACGGCGCTGAATATTCGCACTGCTCTGCGGCTCGCCGAAGTCCGCGGCGTGATTCTGCTGGCGGCGGCGCAGGCGGACATTCCGTCGCACAGTTATTCGCCGCGCGAAGTGAAGGCCAGCATCGTGGGCCACGGCGGCGCGTCGAAGCAGCAAATGCAGCAGATGATCAAAGCGCAACTCGGAATGTGCGAAGAACCGCAGCCGGCGGATGCAGCTGACGCTCTGGCGGTGGCCCTGTGCCACGCGCACGCCGCGCGAGCGTCACAACGTTTGGCGCGCAGCCTGGCGCTGAACCAGGTGATGTCCGCGGCAAGCCGGCCTCGAGGCAGCGCGCGCAGCCAATTTGCAACTTCGCGCATCTTTATAGAAAGGTGAGATGGAGCCGTGGAGGGTCCTAGAAGCCAGTTCGTTACCTTCCTGAGCGTGCCGGCGCTCGCAGCAATTTTCTTTCTGGCGGCATTCGCGAACCCGCAAGCCGCCGAGCGCGCCGCAAAAAAACCTGTGCCCAGCAGCACGGAGCCAACGCTGATCTTCCAGCAGATTTTCAAATCCAGTTATCCCGAGTATGTGCAAATCACCGTAAACGAAGACGGAAAAGGCACTTGGGACATTCGCCAGTTGGACGATACGGCGAGTCCGCAACCGATGCAGATTGAAGCGCCGCTGGTCCAAAAAATGTTCGCGCTGGCCGAAGATCTCCACGATTTTCAGGGCGTGGACCTCGATGTGCACCGGCGCATCGCCAACCTGGGGCGGAAAACTTTCTTTTACAAAAACGGCGCGCAGGAATATCAAGTCACGTTCAATTACACGGTGAATAGTGCGGCGCAGCAGTTGCTGATGATTTTCGACGGGCTACAGCGTCAGGAACTGGACCTGAGCGACATGCAGCGCGTGGTGCGCTACGATCATTTGGGCGTGAACGACGTGATCCTGCGCGTGCAGAACGATGTGAAGCGCAAACTGATTCCAGAACCGACCGCATTGCTTCCAGCGCTCGATGAGATCGCAGCGAATTCGGAGCTGATCGATATGTCGCGGGAGCGCGCTCGCGCCATCGCCGAGCAAATCCGCCAAGGCGAAAGCAAGAACTGAGCCGCACAATACGTTCTCTTCCGCAGCGTAATAAATCCGAAACTAAAATATATTTCCGATGTTCGCTAAAAACCGCACCCTTACAGAGCAAAGGATGCGGCACCCACATCGAAAGGCATCTGAGTCACTGTTCGGTGAACTACCGCAGTGGTATGATTCAATGCGCAGCCGCTACGCGACAAGAGGACAACGTGGTTGCAAAAAATGCGCTACCCGTCGGAGTTGGAGATCACGAAAGACAACACCACCCGGATCCGAGTTCACGTCGATCGAGCCGTACTTGAAACTGCGAAGGATGAACGAGCCCAATCTCGCGCTCACTTGCTCTCGATAATCGGAGGAGATTCTGAACTTGGCGCGCTCTGGGCGGCGCGATTGTTGCTGCTTCCCTTAGATTGAGGCTCAGTGCTTTCGCGGAAGTGTGATGGTGTCCGGTAGGAAGCGCCCGGTTCGCCATCTGGTGGTGGTCTCGGCCGAACTGGCCAAGACAAAACCAGGCGCGGATCGCGAGGGTGCGCGGAAGGTTCTGTGTTGCGACGATCCCGCGTTTGTGCTCCATCGCCTTGCTTCTCGATACGGCCTTCCAGTCGTGCCCGAGTGGGCGCCCTGGTTCGTGAGAGAACTGAATCAACGAAAGGCGATCAGCCCATTGGTAGGGCTCGAGTGCGCGCCCGTGCTGATCAAAGGAAACAAGCAGACGTTTCTCAAATGGATTAGTAGGGGTCTGAGAGGGCACGTCATCCGAATTCCCAATGGGAATGACTCGATTTCCTGGGAGTTTCCCACCAAGCTCGTCGAATCGGAACCTGCAGTTTGAATTTTTCGGGCTCGCCACTTTCTGCGTCGACTCAACGAACCGCGAGGGGAAGACTATGCCATTACCGAAGCACATCGACTCAATCGGGATTGTTCGCGAAGGGTTCCGCACGACGCTAACAGAATTGCGACTTCGGAAAGCGGCTCGCACTGCTCGCCAGCGGTGGGATTTGATCTGTGGATCGCCCGCTCTGTTCATTGTTGGTCGTGAGCGCGGGAAGCTGAGCTGCTTTTGGCGGCATGTCTACGGGAACGCCCGCTGTGGGCGGTACCAAGGAAGCGTCGTCAATCCGGACACCGGCTGTCCGATCTACTTGGGTGAGCGCGAATCGAAGGAAGCTGTTCATGCGGGCGGGAATGCGAATCCCTTCGGGTGAGGCGCAGCGCGAAAAGATCGCGCAGCGAACGCTGGCCCAAACGCGCGCCAATTTCGAGGCGGAAGTGAATGACATCATTTTTCAAGTGGTCACGCAATATTGGAACGTTGTGCAAGCCCGCCGAAATCTCGCCGTGCAGAAGGAATCTCTCGACGAGGCTCAGAAAAGCTACGAGCGTGACAAGCATTCTCGGCAATTGGGCGCTTTGCCTCCGCTAGACATTTACCGCTCGGAATCCCAGGTGGCATCGCGTAGAGTCTCAGAAATTCAGGCGGAATACGCCGTGAAGCAGACGGAAGACCAATTCCGGAGAATCATTGGCGCGGACGTGGATCCCAATATTCGAGCACTGGACTTGGACTTGACGGAAGAGCCCAACCCGAGCGGGACTCTGCTGGACGTTGATATTCCTACGGCGCTAGGCAAAGCGCTGCAGTACCGGCCGGAGGTTCTGTCTGTCCGGCAGCAACTCGCCGGGGATGACATGAATATCCGGCTCGCGCGTAACAATACCGAACCGCAGCTCTCGATAAGCGGGATACCAGGGAAACGGATTGGGAGGTGATCAGTTCAGTTTCACGGTCCCGGGCCAGATCGTCTCAAGAACCGGCTTCGCCTCGGCGTTTACGCAGATGTTTGGCTCTACGTACCCGGGCTACGGTTTCACTGTTTCTTTGACTCTTCCCGTCAGGAATCATCTGGCAGAGGCAAATTTAGCGGACGCGCGGTCCTCGAAGGAGCACGATTTGTACGCGCAGCGACAAGTCCAGCAGGCAATCACCATCGATGTGGCGAACGCGGTTCACCAGCTGGAAGAATCAAAACTATCGATGGCCGCGGCCAAAATTGCTCTCAACCTCTCGCAGAAAACGCTCGATGCGGAACAGCACAAGTACGAGTTGGGCGCCGAAACGGTCTTTTTTGTGCTGGAGGCCCAGACGGAATTGACGGGCAGCGCAGCAAGCGCTGTTGCAGTCGCAAGTGAATTACCAACTTGCAGTTGCCTCCGTCGAGCACGCGACGGGCGACCTTTTGAACCGCTCCCAAGTGCAAATCACCGGCTTGGCCAAATAACTCTATATGGCCCCTGCAAGGCTGGCAATAGATCAGCTTGAATTTTGATTCCTTGTGTCGCGATCAGGAAGATTCAAACCGACTCGCCGCCAGACGGCCACAGAAAAACTTCGAAGAACAATCTGCAGGACGGCGGAAACGCCGAGGCGAAAAAAAAGCGGGGAAGGACTGAAGGCAAACCCTCCCCCGCCAATCGCAAAACGTGACGTCTGCGCCAGTTCGCCGTCGCGCCTGCTGGATCACACGGACGCAGAAGCGAATTTGCGTCGCGCCAGCAAACCAAGCATCAACAGCCCAGTTCCCATGAGCAGGTAGGTGCTGGGTTCCGGGGTGGCGACGCTGTCGAGCAGAACATTTCCGCTGCTCGCGGTGATATCGAGATACGTGTTGGAGCCCATGTTGAAGCTCACGGTGCATGTCCCACAGCCAGTGCCTGATCCAAGCGAATCGGTGCCAAGCACGCCGTTGGTGTCGGATCCGAGAAGCTCAAAGCCTTCGCCGCTCTGAGCACTCTCGATCACCGTGACGGTAGCTCCGGCAAGTCCGGCCACCTGGACGAAATCATTGTTGCTGATTTCACCTTCTTTCGTAGGATCGGCGAAAATGCCAAGGCCGAATTCGGCTGTTCCTTGGTCCTTGCACGACAGGTCCGTAGCAGTGTTACTAGTAGTGGTACTCGTGCCCATCCAGCCCGTGGCGGTGAGGCCACCGGACGTCACGCTCGAACCAACATCGGTAGGCCCGTATGATCCGCTGGTGCAGAAGCTAATGGGCCCAGCAAATACTGGCACTGTGAGAAACAGAAAAGCACCGGCCAAAAGCAAAGCAAGTTTGAAGCGCATCTAAGTCCTCCCAAATTTCATTGATTTCGCGAAGCGGCGCGAACAGCCACGTCACACAAGCATATCAAGCACGTGAACTTCCAAACCAGGAGATCTAGTTAGCGCTGTAGGTTATTATCTGTCAGCAACTTACAGTATGTTACTACATCGACTTTAATAGGAAAGTGCAAAAGTTCGCAGATATATGGCACTGAATTGGCAGTGAGGAATCGGAACTTATCTCCTATTAGCGAATGGATTTAGCAAGTATAGAACTCAGTTTTGACGACTATGCCGCTTGGCGATGAGATCGACACATGTGATCGCTCCTCAGATCGCTAACGGCTAGGAGTCTGACGGGCCGGAAATCCGGGGCGAAGAAAGTGAAATCGGATGTGTACAGAATCATCCGAAAAAAACTCGGGTATATTCTAAGCGCCGCATATTCTGAGCGTTACGGTAACACGCATCACGATGAGTTTGGTGCCAAACGTGCCGTAGTAATCGCTGTGTGAGTTAGTCGGAGTTTGCACAAGACGGTAAAGGGACCCCTGCCCCGCTGCCCTGGGTTAAAACATCAGTGAAATTTGAAGGAGGCCACCGGAATGAAAGTCAAATTTTTCTTATGGGTACTGGGCATGTCGCTGTTTGGGGCAGCTCCAGTCTTCGCAACAACCGCGAGTGTGAATTTTGGAGCGCCGACCACGATTAGCGGAGATACAGCCACGTACACGTATGATTCTCAGACAGTTACAGCCACGGGGTACCTCTGCACGGACAATACGTTGGCGTCCTGCACGACCTCAGGGGTAACCCTGGTCGACAAACAAAACGGAATGGGCGAATCCGGTTTAGGAGTGATGGGCGGGCCCCATGGCGACGACGAAATCGAGTCGAACACGTTTCTTCAGCTCGATTTCAGCGCACTGGCAAACGCGGGCATTACCAGCCTGACTTTCCAGATTCAAAGCGTGCAAAACGGCGAGGGCTTCCGGCTGTACGAGTCGAATACAGCGGGATTACCCGGAGCGACCGCACTTGAGACTGTAGTTGGAAACGGCTCGAACAACCCGAAGTGGGTGGTGACCACCACAGTATCGGTGAATCTCGCGACCGACCCATTCATCGATATTTCTGCAATTAACAACAACGCAGCGCATAGTCACAACGACGTGCTGCTAGGGGCAATCCCGAGCCCGACGCGCGGGCCAATCCCGGGCCCGGCGCCTGAGCCAGGAACTTTGGCGCTCCTTGGCACCGGTCTCTTAGGGTTGGGGTGCGTGGTTCGGAGGTACGTGGCCCATTCAACCTAGTTTTCAGGATGGGTCTCTTAGAAGTATAGTCAACAGAAGGGCCGGGTCCGCTTTTGACCCGGCCTTTGGGTTCCGGTGGGCACGCGTCAGGCGTCCCAAAACGAAAACCAAGGCGCAGGTTTTGCTGAATTCAGATCACTTCTCTGAGAGGCAAGATGTTGAATCGCTGCGTTATCTTTACAATATGGTCAAAACTACTACAGTTTTACTACAGTTGCTTCTTTTGAAGGGTTCCGACCCGAACGACCAAGTCGTCGGAACCTATTGAAACTAAAAAAGGTAAAGTTGGTGCCGGCGGGGGGAATCGAACCCACGGCCTAGGGATTATGAGACCCTCGCTCTGCCACTGAGCTACGCCGGCACTTTTTCATCTGCTCCGCACACCACCCGCGCAGGCAGCCTTTGCGGAAGTTCGCTGCTGCGGCGCACCTTCCGATGCTACGGGCACTTTCGCCCAAGTGTCAACAATCCGCGCCAAACACTTTCGCAGATTCGCACTGGTGGTTGTGAGCTGAAAATTTCGAAGGCATTCGGGCGGAAAAGCGGCGCTGCTGACTGTACGCTCTTCCGAGACCACTCATCGCTAACGATTGAGCGTTTGCCGTTAGCCCTTCTTTTTCGCCGCTTCCGCGTACTTGCGCTGGAAACGTTCCACGCGCCCGGCCGTGTCAATCAGCTTCTGCTTGCCGGTGAAAAACGGATGGCAGCTCGAACAAATTTCCACGCGTATCAAATCGCCTTTGTGTGTTGAACGCGTCTGGAACGTGTGCCCGCACGCGCAGTGCACCGTCACTGCATGATAATCCGGATGTATTCCTTCTTTCATTGCTGGCTCCTTCCGGGACCGGTCTGCGCAGCTTGCGCTCCGCACTCAGGCGTACGGCCGCGTCGCTAGGTCCCAGCGAATCCACTATCATACCACACGCCTTTCCTATGCGGTCGTTTCGGTTGCTAAGGCAAGCGCCGGTTTCTTTCGCTAAAATGCGAATCACTGCACCATGCCGCGCGCCTCTGCGAGTTTTTGGGTCAGCATCTGCTCGGATTCGAGCACGCCCTGTGGATTCGGCATGATTTCCTGAACCGGCTGCGGCGCATTGGCAATCATCTGCTGAAGCCGCGGAAGCACGGACGGATCGCTGACAATATCCATATACAGCGGTGTAATCCGCGACATCGCCGCCAAGGATTGCGGGTCCAAATGATGGTCCGGGCTGGAGTACAGATCGAGCTCTCGTTTAATCGCCGAGCGCCAATTCAGGCCGTTCGTCCCAAGGCCTGCCACCGCCCCTTGCAAGGCCAGCCGTTGCTCCGTAGAAAGTCCGCCGACGTGTAGTGCAAACTCCACAGCCCGAAGGTGCGAATTGATGAGGCTCGCCGCTACCTCCGTGGCGAAAAGTGTTCCGCCATTCGCGACGTCATGTGAAAAACGCAATCCCGCTACCAAGCTTCGGACCGCTCCATTCTTGTCCCCGTTCATCAACAAGTGAAAGACGTAGAGTACGTTCAGACGTCCAAGGGTGAGCGCTTTCCTCACATACTCCACCGGTGTATCCGATCCCAGCTGATAATCAATGCCCCAGTCGCAATCCGGCAGCATCGTTCCACGGATCATCGTTTCCAGCGCCGGTTCATTTTTTTCAACCAGGTTCTTGTATTTCAGATCCTCGTAAGGAGCCTTACCGTTGAGTATTAAATTTAGATCCTGCGCCTGCTGGCTGGTAATAGACGCATCCTGCATTTCGGCGAATGCTGACCAGTAGCGCAACGCTGCATTTTCGCCGAGTTTCATTTGTTGTTTCGCCTGCAACTGCCCAGATGCAGATCCTGCCGACAGGGCTACGAACAGGAAGATAGCTGCAAACACACGGGAAATCTTCATAGCTAGTTTTTCTCCTTACTGAGCACAAAAAGCGCGCTCTGCCGATTCTTTGGCGTTACTGCGCTTTGCGGATGGAAGGCCATCAGGTCCATCGCTGCCTGGAGCGATGGCGCATGCGCGACCAATGCATTTGCTTTGCGAATCGTTAGCGGCGGTGGAATTGGGGCCAGTTCAATATGCCCACGCTCAGCGCCACCTGAACGATCTAACCTCCCTCCCCGGCCCATCGTGAGCACTACCGTTATGGCAACTGCAGCGGCTGCAGCACAGGCTCCCATTGCAAACGCCCGGCGCGTCAGTCGCACGCGTTTCCCGTTCGGAAGCGGCTCCGGCTCGCGCGGACGAAACTGCCTCAGGTAAATTTCAAATTGCTCGTCATCATCATGCATCGGCACAGGAATCCTCCTTAACACCCATGGCCTCGCGCAGCTTGCCCAGCGCGTAGCGGTATCGCGAGGCCACCGTATTCGGACTGATATTCAAGAGTTCCGCGATCTGCGCGTTCGTTAGGCCGCACCAGACGCGTAAAATCGTGACCTGTCGCTGGTCGCCGGGAAGCGCACTCAGTGCGCGCCGCAAAGTCAGCTCTTCGCTATAGTCCCGGTTGAGCACATCGAACCATGGCTCCTCTTCATCCAGTGAAACATTGCGCGCGTTCACTCTGGCGTCATTTAGGATAGCGTTGCGAACACACTGGAAAAGATATGCTTTGAGGTCTAGGACATCATCAAAATCGGCGCGCTCCAGCAGCTTCGCGAACACCTGATGAACCGCATCCTGCGCGCGGCTGCGCTCACCGGTGATTGCGATTGCGAATAGCAGCAGCGCCGGTCCATGCTGCCGATACAGCCGCTCGATCTCACTTTGCCTGGTATGCATTTCCATGACTCGTGAGGTCATCGCTCACGCGCTCAAGCTCCCGCGTCTGGGATTCGCGTCCGAGACTAACGATTCAGGGCTCCAATGGTAAGACAATCCAGGGCGCCCAATTGGTCTATGCGTGCTTGCTGGTGGAGGTCGAAGAATGCGTCCGAGGGCGCGCTCATCGCAACCGCAGATTCCTCGCTGGATGCTGGTCGCATCGGCTCGGAACGAAAATAAGAAAGCGCGACTCCCGCCTTAGCGTAGGCTGGCGGTGGAGATCCCTTTAGGAAAAGAGAGGAGCCGCGCATGGAAGAATATATCGCATTCGACAGTCACAGGCGCTACACCTGGGTGGAGCACGAACAGGTAGCAGCGGGGCGTTGCGGAAGTATCGAAGTGAATCACGCTCCCGGAGCCATCTGCAGTGCGCTTTCCCGGTGCGCAGTGGGTACAGTCATGGCCATCGAGGCCACGGCCAACTGGTAGTGGACCTTCAACGAAATCGAGCGAGCCGGTTGCGTGGCTCGGCCGGTGCATCCACGCAAGGCCGCGCTGATGCTGGGCCAGATCAACAAACGATTCTTAGAGACGCGCGGGACGACGCCTCTACGAAAGGCAAAGCCGGCTTCGTTGCTGCAAGGACCACGTTTGAAGGGGAAAATTCGTTCCTCAAAGTTACAATAAACTTACCCCCCTGGTCCATCGCGAGCAAGTAAACCTTTTATTTTCAACGGGACTGACTGGGCAATTAGTTGCCTCTCGAAAGCCCAGGAACCGCGACCGATGCTTTTGCCAGTCCGATAGGCGCGGCAGATCGCGCTGTCCGCGCAATCTGCGCGCTTTCCAGTGAGCGAGTCGCCAAGAGGTTAGGAAACAAAGCATATTTAGGGACCGTGTTGCTAGAGCTCATACCAAACCCTGAGTGTTTGTCGAGGCTGGCACCTGCACGCCATAATCGCCTCAGTCGACTCCGGGTAAGCTTCGTCTTCTTATTCTTATTGGTTTTCATCGCGGGGAATGCGAACGCGCAGACGCCGGTCCTGACGGCGCATAATGACAATAGCCGCGACGGGCAGGACACTACCGAAACGATCCTGACAACCTCGAACGTTAACACCACGCAATTTGGCAAGCTGTTTTCGCTGCCGGTGGACGGACAGGTGTATGCCCAGCCGCTGTATGTTCCGGCCGTGACGATCAACGGAACCGTTCACAACGTGCTGATCGTCGCGACCGAAAACGATTCGGTTTATGCGTTCGATGCGGATTCGAATATCGGCGTGCCGCTGTGGCAGGCGAGTCTCATTGATACCGCGCATGGCGCGAATGCCGGCGAGACGCCCGTAAGCTGGGCGACACTGAATTGCACGGACCTGCAGCCGCAGATTGGAATTACCAGCACACCGGTGCTTGATACGACGACGGATACCATCTATGTGGAGGCGAAATCCACCGACGGCACCAATTATTACAACCGTCTTCACAGCCTTGATCTTCTGACAGGAAACGAAAAATCTCCTGGCCCGGTAGTCATCACCGCGACGGTAAGCGGTTCCGGCGCTGGCAGCACAAACGGACAAATCACTTTCGATTCTTTGCATCAGCTAAATCGCGCGGCCCTGCTCCTCCAGAACGGCACGATCTACATCGGATTTGCGGGCCATTGCGATTTACCGCCTTATCACGGGTGGCTTTTTGCCTACGACGAGGCCACGCTTTCTCAGAAAAGCTTTTATATAACTACTCCCAACGGCAGCGATGGCGGCATTTGGATGTCCGGGGCGGGCATTTCTGCAGACTCAAGCGGAAATGTTTATGTGCCGACGGGCAACGGTACTTTCGACACGACTCCTGCTCCGCCGCCCGACACGGGCGATAGCATTTTGAAATTCGGCACGACGAACCAGATTCTCAATCTTCTCGATTATTTCACTCCATTCAACCAGGCCACTTTGGCGAGCGAAGATAAGGATTTGGGGTCCGGCGGGCTGCTTCTGCTCCCGGATCAAAGCGGCACGTATCCTCACCTTTTGGTGCAGGCGGGAAAGGAAGGCCGAGTCTACGTACTCAATCGCGACCAGCTGACCACAAACAACACGCACTATTGTTCCGGCTGCGCGAGCGACACCAACATTGTTGAAGAGACTGGCGCAGGCGCCGTTGGGCCCGTGTTCGATGCGCCCGCGTACTGGAATAACAATATTTATTTTTGGCCAAGCGGGAGCACGTTGAAACAAATTCCCATTAGCAATGGATTGCCCAATTTCGCAAACATGGTTTCCAACTCAACAACTCTTGGCTTCCCCGGAGCAACGCCGTCAATCTCCTCGAACGGGACTGTGGCCGGCACAGCCATTCTGTGGGGGATCGACTCCTCGAAATACGGTTCGCCGGGGCCTGGGCCGGCTCCTGCGGTGCTTCATGCCTATGATGCGACAAACATTTCGAAGGAATTGTGGAACAGTGGCCAGGCAGCGAACAACAGAGACCAGGCGGGCAACGCAGTCAAATTCACAGTACCGACGATTTCAAACGGGAAGGTTTATGTCGGCACGTCTACAGAAGTGGATGTGTACGGTCTTTTGAGTTCGCAGCCAACTACTGCTACGCCTGTAATTAGCCCCGGGTCTGAATCGGTTACTAGTCCAGTGAACGTGACAATCACAGATTCCACAACTGGGGCCACTATCTACTACACCATCGACGGGAGTACACCATCTCCGACTAACGGTACCGTGTACACCAGCGCCTTCTGGTTGAACTCTTCAGCGACCGTACGAGCGATGGCCAGCTCCTCAGGAAATGCAAACAGTCTGGTGGCCTCGGCCATGTACACCATCGAAAGCAGCTCTAACCAGAGCATCAATTATTCGGCTGGCATGACCGCTACCGGTTTGACCCTCAACGGGAGCGCAAAAATTGTCGGCACAAGTTTGCAGCTGACCGATACCACCGTCAAAAATGAACATGGCAGCGCATTCGTGACCGCGCCCATCAACGTGCAGTCTTTCTCGACTGATTTTGCGTTTCAGTTGACCTCGGCGGTAGCGGACGGGTTCACCTTCACCATTCAGAACGTCGGCCCCACGGCCCTTGGTCCCACGGGCGGCGGCCTGGGTTATGGTCCCTATCAGCTCAGTGGAACACCGGGTATTGGGTCCAGCATTGCCGTCAAA
>DATGHO010000010.1:0-64103 GCA_035307965.1 Candidatus Acidiferrales bacterium
ATGGTTGCCATTCACTTCTTGCACTATAATTTCGCAAGGATTCATAAGACGCTGAGAGTTACGCCCGCGATGGAAGCTGGCCTAACGGATCACGTCTGGAGTTTGGAAGAAATCGTTCTTTTGGCAAACTGAGACACTACCTCCCCGTTGAATTCCGCGCAATCTCCGCGTTTCTGTGTTAATCTTGGGAAGCGAGGATGACCGAAACGCAGTCCGCGGCCAGCAGCCACGTACCACGAGTTTGCTCCGCATCGCCTGTCTTCAGCGCCAATTAATTTTTTCAACTCTGCGGAGTCGTGCGAGCCTGCGCGAATTCCGGGCCGCGCCCTCGAGCGAGAGGAGTTGTAGGGCCCGATTCATTTTATCGGGCCGTGTACTTGCATTACGCAACACCAAGGAGAACACAGCAAATTGTCGCAGCCCATTCGCAACATCGCTATCATCGCCCACGTGGACCACGGCAAAACCACGCTCGTTGACGCCATGCTCCGCCAGTCCGGCATTTTCCGCGCCAATCAAATCGTCGCCGAACGCGTCATGGACTCGAACGACCTCGAGCGTGAGCGCGGCATCACTATTCTCGCCAAGAACACCGCGCTTTTTTATCACGACACTAAAATCAATATTGTCGACACGCCCGGCCACTCCGACTTTGGCGGCGAAGTCGAACGCGCCCTGCGCATGGTCGACGGCGTGCTCCTTCTGGTCGACGCCAGCGAAGGCCCGCTCCCGCAGACGCGTTACGTTTTGCAAAAAGCCCTGCAGGCGCATCTTCCGCCCATCATCGTGCTGAATAAAATCGATCGCGCCGACGCCCGCGCCAAAGAAGTCCTCGACGAAATTTACAGCCTCTTCATCGACCTCGACGCCACCGAAGACCAGCTCGATTTTCCCGTCCTCTACACCAACGCGAAAACGGGCGTCGCGCATCGCCAGCTCGGCGACAATTCCACAAATCTTCAGCCTCTTTTCGAAACGATTCTCTCCAGCATTCCTGCGCCTTCCGGAGATCCCACTGCGCCGCTGCAAATTCAAGTCACCAATCTCGACTACAGCGATTTTCTCGGACGCATCGCCATCGGACGCGTCTTCAACGGCGTCATGCGCCGAGGCGCCCAGGTCGCCGTCGCAAAACTTTCCGGCAGCATCGCTCCCGCAGTCATCACCAAACTTTACACGTTTCGCGGCCTCGACCGCGACGAAGCCGACGAAGTTCTCGCCGGTGACATCGTCGCCATCGCCGGCGTGGAAGGAATTCAAATCGGCGAAACGATCACCAATATCGAAAATCCCGCGCCCTGCGAGCCGCTGCTCATCGACGAGCCTACGCTCGCCATGATTTTCACCGTCAACACTTCGCCGCTCGCCGGCCGCGAAGGCCAGTTCGTCACTTCCCGCGACATTCGCGCGCGCCTGCAAAAAGAATTGCTAACCAACGTCTCCATTCGCGTCGAAGATTCCGACACGCCCGATTCTTTTCGCGTTCTCGGACGCGGCGAACTTCAGCTCGCCATCCTCATCGAAACCATGCGCCGCGAAGGCTACGAGCTCATGGTCGGCAAGCCTGAAATCGTCGTGCGCACAGAAAACGGCCGCCGCCTCGAGCCGGTCGAGCTTCTCGTGGTGGATTGTCCTGAAAATTTCGTTGGCGTGGTGATGGAAACGCTCGGCGCCCGCCGCGCTGAACTCGCCAAAATGATCAATCATGGCTCCGGTCGCGTGCGCATGGAATTCAAAATTCCTTCCCGCGGACTCATCGGCCTGCGCGGCCAGCTTCTCACCGACACGCGCGGCACCGCTTTGCTTCATTCGCTTTTCGATGGCTGGACCGAATATGCTGGCGAACTCGCTTCGCGCTCCACGGGCGCGCTGGTCGCCGACCGCGCCGGAAAAACCACTGCCTTCGCGCTCTGGAATTTGCAGGAGCGCGGCGAACTTTTCGTCGGCCCGGGCCAGGAAGTTTACGAAGGCATGATCGTCGGCGAAAATTCCCGCGACGCGGACATCGACGTCAACATCACCAAGGAAAAAAAGCAGACCAACATGCGCGCCTCCACCGCCGACGAAGCCATTCGCCTCGTCCCCCATCGCATTCTCACTCTCGAGACCGCCATCGAATTCATCGCCGAAGACGAATTTGTCGAAATCACTCCCAAATCCATCCGCCTCCGAAAAAAAGTCCTCGACCCCAAACGCCGCCCCCGCCTCTGGCAGCACCGCGCCTCCACTCCAACTCCCGCGTAAAGTCGTATGGGCGCTGCCGGGCATGTCGCGCACAATGCTTGACACCAGCTTGGATAAAATATAAATAGGCCTTTGCTTTTCTCGAGGTGCCTCTTATGTTCCGCTCTTTTCGCCTGTTTGCTCGTTTTCTTTTTCCGCCTTCAATCATCGTTATCGCAATCCTACTTACTACGACCCTCCTTCGTGCTCAAGAATTCGAGCAGCCCGGCCACTCCATCGGCAAAGTCTCCGTGCTCGGCCACCTTATCCTCATGGAACTCAATCCAGGCGCATTCGGCCAGCAGAACCTTTTCAATCTCGATGGCCGCACTCTGCGCTTCACTCCCACGCGTGCGGGTTACCGCGTGGAAAATCTTCCGCTCCAGTGGGACGCGAATTTTGGCGAGCAAATCAAAGATCCCAACGTCGCGCTTCGCAATTTCTCTTTTCCGTTTTCCGGCAAATCCTGGGACGCAATTTCCGTCGGCGCCACCGGCTCGATTCGCTTCGGTCCGCCAGAGCGAAACCCGTTTGCATTCGAGGGCGCTCCTGCGGGTTTTCGTCCCCGCGATTTTGGCGGCATTTCCGTCGCGCGTTTCGCTCAGCTTTCCGAAGGCGCCGGAGACATCGTCAACACCGTTCCCGCAATTTGCGTTTTTTTCAAGCCGCGCATGTCCGGCGAACGCTACGCCAAAGAACTTGCCGATCGCGTGGTCATCACCTGGAATTTGACCGAGCCCTACGGCAACATTCAGGATTTCAGTTGGTACAAAACCGTGAATCAATTTCAGGCCGTGCTGTTCAAGGACAGCGTCATCGAAATGTCATACAAGCAAGTTGCCGCGAAAGATGCCGTCATTGGCGTTTATCCGCTCGTGTCCAGCGCCACCGAGAAAAATCTGGCCGCCCTTGCGGGCAGAACAAACCCTTCCGTCGCCGCTAATCTCGACATTCGAAATTTGAAGCTCTCTGCCGTCGGCGATCTTTTTCTGAAGGTCACTTTTGAAACTTCCGGCCCGGTATTGCCTAAAGGAAATCCGAGCATCGCCGGCATTTCTTACCGCGTTCATTTCAGCGCGCCCGAATCTTCCGCGGCATCTTCCGGCGCATCCGCCAGCGCGGACTGGAGAATTTTTGGCTTCGCGCCTCGCAATCGCAACTCCGGCTCAACTCCCCGCTACGTCGTCTTTGGCCCCGGCCTTTCGCGCCACGTGGACGTCAGCGGCAACAACATCTCCATCGAAGGCTTGCTTCCCTCAACCCTTCGTGACGCTCGCGAACTCACCGTCTCCGCGGATTCCTATGCCACCATCTCGTCCCAGCCGGCTTCGCAAATTCCCGGTCACGCCATCGTCCTCAAAGGCATTCGCAATCCTGAAGTCCATTTCTCCTCGCTCAAGCCCAATGCCGGTCCGTTTCCCGTCGTCTACGAAGCCTTCCACTACTACGCGCTGCCCAACAATCGCGATCTCTCCTGCACCGTGATCAAAGCCCTCGGCGACAAATTCGATTTCCTCGCTTACTACTCCGATTTTCGCGTCGACAATCAGGAAGCCGGCACGCCGAGCGATGGTCCGCTCGGTTCCACAGGGCCGGCGGTCACCGGAATCGCCGCCACGCAAACCAAAGAAGGCCTCGCCTCCTATTGCACGCCCGGGCGTTTCCAATGGGCATTCGTTCAACCCGTGTATGCGGGCGCCATTCAAATGCAAAAGTATCCTCCGCCGGACGCGCCCGTCGGCGACGAGCACGACATCACGTTCTATGAAAAGCAGCTCGCCGAGATTTCACAGAATGGCCAAATCCCTCCGTACATGTACGCCATCTCGCAAATCGGCCACGAAATGGGCCACCGCTGGGCCGCGTTCGTCTCCGCAAGAGTGGGCAACGAAACCATCCGCCTCGGCGACCCTGTCCATTGGCAAATGGGCTTGCAAGCCATCGTGCCTTTTCCGTACGTGCGGCCCACCGAGGCGTCCATCATGGGCGGCGGCGTGTGGCAGGATAATTTCGACGGCACTTTCACGCAGCTCGACGATAATTATTACGTTCCCGCCACTGGCTATTCCTATCTCGATCTCTATTTGATGGGTCTGATCTCTCCCGCCGAAGTGCCCGATTTTTTCCTCCTTCGCCATCTCCAGTACGTCGGCAAAGATGCCAATGGCCATCGCATTTTCAAAGCGGGCCGTACCAAAGTCACCATTCAGGACGTCATCGCCGCCGAAGGCCCGCGCACCCCCGACGTGGAACATTCCCAGCGCCTGTTCAACACTGGCATGGTTATCATCGTCCAACACGGAATGAAACCCAGCGCGCGGCTCATCGATGAGACCAATGGCATTCGCGAACAATGGATGAAGTTCTTTTCCATAGCCACCGGCCGCCGCGCCTCCATGACCGCTAATCCCAAGTAACTTGGCGCTGCCAAGACAAACGATCCTTTGAGGTATGCTGCATTTCTGAAAAAGACAATTTGAAATTAGTAATTCCCGCAAGCCTCATAGAATCAACTACATCGAAATTTCTAATCGATAATTTTTCGTACTTTTCGCCCTTCTCAGCAGCGCCACATTTCGCCAAAACTGTCATCCATTTGTCCGCAGAGAACCCGGATGCAACCATATCGGCGCCGGCTCCGTCGCATTGTATGTGCCGCCTCGCAACTTGAGGCTGGGCCGCGGGTTACCTATTCGAGCGGGTTGCGTTGACGGGAGGAGTTCAATGACTTCCAAAACTTCGATGACGTCGTTAGGCTCGGTGATGAAAAGAGGCGCGGTTGGCGCGGTGATTCTGGCGTTGATGCTGGCGGCGGGCGCGGCGAACGCGACGCCGAAGCCAGCTAAGCCGAAGAACGACAAGACGCCAATCAAACTGTATCTGTCGCCCGCTTCGACGGTGCCTTCGGCAGACATCGTGAAGAACCTGATGTACAAGTGCCCCAACGTCTCCGTGACGCTCAACTCGAAAGAGTCCGACTACATGCTGGAGGCGCGCGGCTGGCCGGAGCATTACCGGTTCACGCTGTTTCGCAAGGGCGGGGACGCGGCGTTCGCGACGAGCACAGTGCTGCTGAGCAACGCGGTGAAAGATGTGTGCAAGTACGTGAATACCTATCCGCCTCCAGCGCACTCAGAGACGCCGGCGAAAAGCATGCCCGCGCCAAAACCGTTCAAGCCGTCCAAGTCAGGCAATTGAAACGGGAAACGAGAAGGGGCGAACAAGCGCGCGGCCTGTCGTGATAAAATAGGGTGATCATCGGGGGCGAAACGGTTTCGACGGAGGCTGTCGCGGCCCGAAGGCATGCCGGGCGTCACCTGCCCGCAATCGGGTGAAAAACTACAACTGCCAATACGCAGTTGGCTCTCGCAGCCTAATTAAAAACTAGGCAGCGCGTCTCCCTCCTTGCCGCCCGCGTGAGGAGGATGAGGCGTCACAATGCGGGCTGGCTGGCGCGTTTCGGTCCGTAATGCGCCGGCGAGATCATCGGGCTAGTTGGACGCGTTTCTTGCTCGTTCTGAGCGCGTCCGGCGAACACGCGGATGGCCGCAAGGTCAGGCCGCACGCGAACGAGCTAAGCATGTAGTCTTCCGGCTACAAGGTCTCTCGGACGGGGGTTCGACTCCCCCCGCCTCCACCAAATCGGACCGGGATTTGGTGTGCCGGGCGTAGCGCGGAGGGTGCAGTCGAGGGAGCACGATGCTGGCCGCACAGATTGTCAACAACGATGTAATGGACGTGAGTTTTCTGTGCGCAGGTTTCGCTTGGTCAGTCTGGTGGAATGTTGACTGGCAAAGATTCGTAAAGTTCTATGTTCACGGCGGACCGCCGTATCGTCGAGGTGTGGAAATTGGATTTCGCACTTTTTTCGCAGCGTGCTCGGTAGGCGCGGGGATTGAACTAGTTGAGCAAGTTCTCGAACGTGGTTGGTCTCTCAGCTTTTATGAAAGAACTCTGTGCGTGGCGGTCGCCTGGTTCGTTGTCATCATCCTGATGGTTAAGACGGTTGAATGGTTCGGGAAAAGAAACAAGCCACGGGCTCCAGCCCCAAAGTGACCCGCTTATCCCCGCAGGTAAACGAGCGCCGAGCTCGAGTTTCTCTCGCACGTGCGCTCCAAAATTTTCGCTTCTGAGCGAGTGCGCTCTAGGCGCGAGCCGAAGGGCAAATTCAAGCACTCCGGCCAAGATTTGGTGTCCTGAGCGTAGTCCGAAGGGCGAAGCCGAGAGGCAATCCTTCGAGTGCGCACTATATTCCTACGGCTGTGTGGACAAAACCAATGCGGACGCGACACGCTACTTTTGCATTACTGGCGTTGGTGCCGGAGGCATTGGGGAACGGCTTGTTAGCTCGGTGCCCGCGATGATGGCATTGCGAATCTGCCCGAAGAAGTCGGTGAGCGTGTTCGGCGTATGGGGGATCAAGATCGCGTTGCTGCGATCGTTTGCGGCGATGTCTTTCAGCGTGTCGAAGTACTGCGTCATCAGGACCAGTTGCATCACGTCCTGTGGAGTCGAGCCTGGAACGGTCTTCGCGAAGTCCTCGACCGAATCTTTCAGGCCTGAGATGATGGCCTTCCGCTGATTCGCGATACCTTCTCCTTGCAGCCGTTTCGATTCGGCCTCCGCCTCCGCCTGTTTTACCAGAAGCATTTTGTTCGTCTCGGCGCGGGAGACGGTCGCTTCTCTTTCCCGCTGCGCGGCGTTGATGTCATTCATCGCGGCTTTGACTTTTTGGTCGGGAACGATGTCGGAGATGAGGACTTTGACGATGGAGTAGCCATACTCCTTCATCGAAGCATCGAGGTTGTCTCTCAAATCGCTGGCGATGTCCGCCTGGTTCAGGAAAGTGTCGTCCAGCTTCATCTTCGGGACGTGCCCGAGAACCACGTTGTAGACCATGGACTCGATCTGCTTGACCGGGTCGGACAGTTTATAGAATGCCGCTTCGACCGCGTCGGGGATCACCTTGTACTGGATCGAGACTGGTATTTGGACGAATACGTTATCTTGTGTTTTTGTCTCCACCTGCACGTCGAACTGCAGCACCTTCATGCTTAAGCGGTGAACCACAGTTTCGAGATACGGCGTCTTCCAATTCAGGCCGGGGCCGGCCACGCGTGCAAATTTTCCGAGACGTTGGACGATGGCTACCTGTGCGGTCTCAACCGTGAAGAACGAACCCAGGACTATGCTCAGAATCAACAGACCGACAATGGCGATCAGTATCAGAAAAACGGCGGGTAATCCCATGTTCATTCTCCTCGTGCATTTTCGCTCGGTACGAATCCAGCGCCGCGGCATCTGAGTATGAAAAAAAGTTTCTCATCCAAAACATCGAGCGTACTCAGTCGGAGTGACGAGCGTCTGGAATCGGCGCGTCATTCTACCCCAGTTGCGGTTAGCTCCCAAGGCTGAAAAGGAGAGGCGAGCAAGCGCGTGCACCGAGCCCAATCTGCTCGGGCATATTTGCGCGTTCGAACTCGAAAAACCGCACACTTACACAGCAAAGAGGGCGGCACGCAATTCCAACATCGCGTGGTGTGCGCCGCCCGAGCCATTTTTCAGCATCCTGCTATAATGGCAGGCATGAGGATTTTGATGTTCAGCGGGAAGGGCGGGGTCGGGAAGACGAGCCTTGCCGCTGCTACGGGCGTGAAGCTGGCGGCGTTGAAGTATCGTACGCTGGTGATGAGCATCGATCCGGCGCACAGCCTTGCGGATTCGTTCGACCTGGATAGCGAACTTTTCCACGCGCACACGTCGGATCCGCTGGCCATCAACGAGCACCTTTCGATTTTGGAACTCAACATTCAAAAAGAGATCAAGCGGCACTGGCAGGAGATTTCGTCGTACGTGAGTTCGGTGCTGCGCACCACGGGAATCAGCGGCGTGGAAGCGGAAGAGCTGGCGATTCTGCCAGGGATGGAAGAGCTCAGCGCGATGATGTACATCAATCAGTACCGGCGCGAGCAGACGTACGACGTGATTGTGCTGGACGCGGCGCCCACCGCCGAGTCGATGCGATTCATCAGCATGCCTACGACGCTCGACTGGTATATGAAACACATTTTTCCGTTTCAGCGGAACTTGCTGAAAGCGGTGCGACCGATTGCGAATCGCGTGGCGCCGTTTGAGCTGCCGACGGACAGCTATTTTCTGAATATTCGCTCGCTTTTTGAGAAGCTCGAGGGCGTAGACACCATCATGGAAGATCCGCGAGCGACCAGCGTGCGATTGGTGACCAATCCCGAGAAAATGGTGTTGCGCGAAACGCAGCGCGCGTTTGTATACTTCTCGCTGCATGGATTGACGATTGATACGGTGATTGTCAATCGCGTGCTGCCGGCGGATATCAAGGACGCATGGTTCAGCGAATGGCAGACTTCGCAGGAAAAAGTATTGCGCGAGATTGACGAATATTTCGCGCCGGTGCCGGTGAAGCGCGTGCCGCTCTTTGCGCATGAGGTGTTAGGTAAGCAGCGATTGCAGGACCTCGCCGAGCTGCTGTATCCGGGCGAGGAGGATCCGTCGGCCGTGACGCGCACGGAAAAGCCGTACACGTTTGGAAAAGCCAACGGAGCTTATGAGATTCGCGTGCTTCTGCCTTTTGCGGCGAAGGGCGATGTTGGGCTATTCAAAAAGGGCGACGAACTTGTGGTGGAAATTGGCACGCTGCGGCGGCATATCGGGCTGCCGCGGTCGATGGCCATGCTGTCGCCCGGGCGAGCGAGGCTTGAAAATCAGGTTCTGACTGTGGAAATGAAGGAGGCACAATGAAGGAACAAGCACAAAATCCGCAAGCGGCTGGCGAACGCGTAGTATACGACAAATGCGTGTGCCATGAAGTTTTGGATCATGTGCGCGATTTTCTGGGCGTTTCGCCGGAGGTGAAACAGCATCTGGCGAATTCGCGCGTCGAGCTGCTGAAGGCGGTGCGCGAAGTGATTGACGGGCGCATCGAGCGCCTCTCGAAGCAAGGCCAGCAGGGCACGAAGATTGCCGTCGAGTAAGAACAGGGCGCAAGGATTTTCTCTCTCTGTTACCCAACTTTGCCCAAGCTGGCGTTTGTGTCCGCATCCGCTTACCGAGGACTTGTGCGGATTCCACAGGCTGTAATATTCAGAATCCTGCCTCGTCACGCCAAAGTCGAAAGTCGCACCGTGACGCCTTAGAATCAGCGAACATCAAAAACTGTTATGCGCGGGAGTTTGCGTTTCGCGCGACGAAAAAAGTTTGCGAGTGAAACGGTACGCATTTTGCGATGCGATTGAATTGACGAGAGGAATGGGGGATGGCGGAGACGGTTTCGAATGGAATGATTGTGCAGCCGGTGACGCTGACCGGCGAATACGTGCAGCTCGAGCCGATGCTCGCGGCGCATCATGCGGCGCTCGCGGAAGTGGGTCTCGACGAGGATTTGTGGAAGTGGATTCCTGTGCCGGTGCGCACGCCGGAGGAAATGGAGGCGTATGTTGAAGCGGCGCTGGCGGACCAGGCCCACGGAAAGGGGTTACCCTTCACGATTGTGGAGCGCGAATCGGGGAAGGTGATTGGCAGCACGCGGTACGACAACATAGCGCGAACCCACCGGCGCGTGGAAATTGGCTGGACGTGGATTGCGCGTCCGTGGCAGCGCACGGCGGTGAATACGGAGTGCAAATATCTGCTGCTGCGGCACGCATTCGAGACGCTGGGATGCATTCGCGTGGAATTGAAAACCGATTCGCTGAACGAAAAGTCGCGCAAGGCGATTTTGCGGATTGGCGCGAAGGAGGAAGGCGTGTTCCGCAATCACATGATCACTGCGAGCGGCAGGATTCGGCACAGCGTTTATTTCAGCGTTACGGATTCGGAATGGCCGGGGGTGAAGAGAAGACTGGAAGAAAAGCTTAAATACAGCGGCAAGTGATTAGTGGCTACGAAAAAACCAGCGGAACAGAGCGAGCGACAAGCGGCAAGGAAGAGCGAAATGAACAAGCAAGGGTTGGAGAAGCAGCAGTAAGTTTCCTGTCGAGAACGCTAGTTAGCGGCAGCTATCCGTTGCAGCAGCGGAGCGACCGCAGCAGTAAACTCCTCACAGTTTCGACGAAGCGTAGACCAGATGCACAAAACCGGCGCGCATGATCTCGCGCTCCAGCTTCATTCCGTTCTTTTCAGCCACGCGGCGGGAGGCGATATTCCCGCGCCGTATCACTGCGATGACTTTTGAGGCGCCAATTTTCTCGAAGGAATATCGAATGCAGGCGCGCGCAGCCTCAGTTGCATAACTCTGGCGCCTCGCGTCCTGTCGCACGTGGTAGCTCAACTCTACGGTGACCTGTCCCTCGGCCTCGCTTCGAAGCAGCTCGCAGTCTCCAACAATGATCGCCGTTTCTTTGAGCAGGATGGCCCACAACCCGTCGCTATATTGTTGATGACGGATGTGGCTTCGCTCGATCCAGCGCAGAACCGTGCCTCGCGTTAGCGGTGCGGGAAAGTACCGGCGAGCGATGGGGTCACTCAGTACGGCCACAAGCGAATTCAAATGACCAGGCTCCATGGGGCGCAAGCAGAGGCGCGGGGTTTCAAGCAAAGCTTGGCGCCGAACGGTTAGGAAAGGCATAGGTCATGGCCGGTCTTTGGTTCTAGGTCAAAGCAGAATTCATGATCATACCCCAGAGCGGCAAGAACGCGGGCTAAAACTGAAGCTTGAAAGTCCAAGAATTCAAAGCGCAAACGTTAGAACCAATGCGGAATGATTCCCGTCGTGCGCCGCGGCTCGCGATTCGGCGGCCCGGGAAGCGCGGACGCCTGGCCCGGAGTCGTAAAATTGATCTTCGCGGAAAGCAAGTAAAGCGGCCGGTTCAGCGACACATCCAAAGTCGTTCCACGCGGCAATTCCGCTTCCGGCCCGCGCGTGAGCAGCACTTCCAAAAGCCCAGCAGCCGCGCCGGCTCCCAGGCCAAGCCCTGCTCCTCGACCCAGATTGCCCCCGGCGGCGCCGATTGCTGAACCGATTCCTGCGCCCGCCAGCGTCGTCTCGGCCACTGTATTCACATTGCCGGCCTTATTCGAATCGCCCTTGATAGTGCCTTCTTTCCCGACGCTTTCGTTGCCGCCGGTTCCGGCATTTCGCGGCACGGCGTTGAATTGCGCTTCGTAGCCGTTCGGCAAAATCAAGTTATCCAGCCTGACTCGAATCTCCGCGCGGCCATGCCCGCGTCCGGCGCGCTTCGCCTCGGTGACTTCTCCGCTCACGTACGAGCCCGCGGGAATCACGATTCTCGGCCCTACCAAAATTGGGAAAAGCGTTTCGAGAAACACAGGATCGCCCGCTTTCGCATTGCGCGTCGAAATTGCATTGTGCAGCACAAGCGGCAAAACTGTTCCGACTGGCACTTGGATGTATTTCGATGAATTTGAATCTGCATTTGCGGCAGGCAGGCTTTTCTTTTCCGCACTTGGCGCCGCCGTTTGTTGCGGCTGCTTTACAGCTAACGGCCCGGCATCCGTTGCTGCCTGTGTACTTGAACCTGAACTCGCTTGCTGCTTGGGCGGATTTGCCGATTGCGCACTCGCCAAGGGAGCAATCGCAAACGTTACAGCGCAGAAAATCACGAACATCAGAGCCGCTCGCTTCTTCATGCCGCACCTCGCCAGCAACGCTTTATCCGATGCCCCACGGTTGAATTCAGGATGCTCCGCCCGCCCGCTCAAAGTCAATCGGTGCCGCACGCGCCGCATCGCATGGGAAACTTCTTTTGCCATTTGACTCACATGCTCGCGCCGCATACGCTGTCTTTGCGAAGCCGCCCGCACCAGCGCGGTCGCAGGAGGACTTTGAATGGCCAACCTCGCCCTCGTTTACGGAATGCGATTGTTTCCTGAGGCAGAACTGGAATCGGTCGGCGAAGCTACCGTCAAGCTCAAAAATGGCCGCACCGGCCGCATCACCTTGCATCTAATCGAAGGCTCCAAGGAACAAATCGAGCAAGCCCTCAAGCAATCACTCGACGCCTTCTTTGATCTTTACCCGGAAATTTGACTGGGAGTGATTCGCGCTGCTGCGGCGCGAATCGCTAGATGAGAATCACCGTCTGGCCCGTCAAGTCGAAGCGCTTCCGGCAGCGAATGTTCCGGCACGCCACCATGTCGTCCACGCGCACCATGTACGACCGCGCTTTCGCAAAATGCGCGCGGTCCTCTTCGTTCGACCCGCGCGGCAACTCATTTTTTTTTGTGCGCACTTTCCATCGCACCGGATAGGTGTTTTCCTGCCGGCAATGCGGGCACGTTAGCGGGATTTGCTTGGTTTCGTCTTTCTCGTCATAAAATTTTCTGTCGTCCACGATACCGCCTTTCAACTTGCCTTTTCCATCGCCGCGCCGGCGGCCCTGGACACGGAGGCGCCAATCTCGTCCAGCGTCACGAACGTAAGCCCCGCGTCCTTCCATCGCGGCAGCCAATACTCCAAAGCCGTCACCGTGTGTTGCCGATTTCCTTGCAAAATTCGATGGTCGCCGTCGTGCAAAAGCACAATATCGCCTCCGGCAACGCGTCGCAAGCGTCGAATCACACTATCAACAGGCTGCGGCTTCCAGTCCCACGCAAGTTTTGACCACATCACCACTCCTGCATACCCCAGCTTGTGGACCACGCCGCTCAGTTGTGGCCCGCGAAAACCGAATGGCGGCCTCATCCATCGCGGCGCAGCGCCTGTGGTCGATTCAATCGCTTCGCGGCAACGGTTCAGTTCATCCCGCAATTTTCGCGGCGTCAGAAAAATCAAATTCGGATGCGACTCTGTATGATTCCCAATCGCGTGCCCGCGCGCCGCAATTTCTCGCGTCAGCGCGGGAAAAGCGCGCGCGTGCGCCCCCATCAGAAAGAAAGTCGCGCGCGCATCGTGGCGTTCGAGCAAATCGAGCAGCGCCGGGGTTGCTGCCGGGTTCGGGCCGTCGTCAAAGGTCAGCGCAATCGTCGAGGAATCTCCCGTCGTTCGCAAAACCCGCCCGAAAATTTGCGCTCCCGGATACACCGCGCCCCACGCCGCGACTGCGGCCCCGCCTAGCACGATTCCGCCCGCAACTTCTGCAGCGCTCATAAAAACATTTTCGCATGCCCGCGCGGCGTCCGCCCAATTTTCTATAACCACCGTTCTCGCACGGCTGCTAACGCGATTCTCAGCCGCCGCCGGATACGATACCGGTGATACCATACGCGCGGAACGTCGGCAGAACGCGTCGGCGGCCAGCCTAAATGCCTAACTCCGCCACCGCAAAACTCCCCGCATGGGCGCGCTGGTCCAGCCTGATTTGGCTCGCTATATGGACTCCGGCCTACTGGCGCGTCTGGGGCGCAACGAATTTCCTTCACGTTTGCGACATCGCTGTAATCCTCACCTGCATCGGCCTTTTTCTCAGCAACTCGCTGCTGCTCTCCAGCCAGGCCGTCGCCTCAATTCTCACCGATTTGCTTTGGGACGTCGACGCCGGCTGGCGCCTCTTCACTGGCCGTGCGCTCACCGGCGGCACCGATTACATGTGGGATGCGCACTATCCGCTGTGGGTGCGCCTGCTCTCGCTGTTTCATATCGTCTGGCCAATCATTCTCATTTGCGCGCTCATGCACGTCGGATACGACCGCCGCGGCCTGCGGTTGCAATCCGCAATCGCCGCCGTCGCGCTCATCGCTGCGCGTTTCGCCAATCCAGCCATGAATATCAACTATGCCTTTCGCAATCCGCTTACGGAGCGCGCGTGGGGCCCTGCGCCCATTCATCTCGCCGTCATTTGGATCGGCTTCGTCCTGCTGATCTACCTGCCCACCCACCTCATCCTCGCAAGGCTTCTCCCTGCCCGGTCGCGTAGACCTACGAATCAAATCCAATGAGGCGTGCCGAAACCTAGAAACCTCGGAATCTGGTTCTGTTCCCTTCGTAGTAATAGAACGCCCTTAAACGCTCCCCATAGGTCTCCCGATGGTGCAACAAGTGCCAGAATTGGCACACTGCGTGCTCCGACAGAAGGCGGAAACCACGATCCTCGTGTGTCGAGGAATGTCGATTCAGCAACTCAACCCTGAAGGTGACTGAAAATGGAAGAGATGACCCTAGTAGCGCCCCAAGAATGTGAACAAACGGGCATTCGCAGAGGGTTGCTTGAGACCTTGGCGCTGAAAATTCTGTATCTGAATGGTGAAATGACCTTGCCGGAGTTGGGCCAGCACATGTGCGTCAGCCTGGGAGTCATCGACCAAATCTTTCAATTCTTCCGCAAGCAGCAGCTTTGTGAAGTGAAGGGAATGACAGGGGGCACGCATCGCATTGTCGCAAGCACAGAAGGAAAAGTGCGAGCTGTCGATCTCCTCTCGTTGAGCCAGTATGCTGGGCCCGCGCCAGTGTCGCTGAGCGATTACCATGCCCGCGTTCGAGAGCAGGGCGTGCAACAAGCGCAGATTAGCCCAGATGATCTTCGTCGCGCATTTGGCCCCCTTGTTCTCGATGATGACCTTATTTCGCGGATCGGTACGGCAGTTGTTTCGAACACTTCCATTTTCCTGTATGGACCTCCCGGAGCCGGAAAAACGAGCCTCGCTTGCTACATTCCCGAAATCTATAACGACAGTGTTTGGGTGCCCTATGCCGTTGAGGTCGATAACCAAATCATCGCCGTTTACGATGCCGGAGTGCATCGCAAAAGCAATGATGTGCTGCCCGAAGAGTTCGACACGCGCTGGGTACTGTGTCATCGCCCCAGGGTGATCGCTGGCGGCGAGCTTTCTGCCGAGATGCTCGACCTGCAGTACAGCAGCGCGAGCCGCTACTACACCGCGCCGTTACAAATGAAGGCGAATAACGGTGTGCTGATATTGGACGACTTCGGCCGCCAGCGGATGCGGCCGGACGAGCTTCTCAATCGCTGGATGACGCCGCTCGATCGCCGCCTCGATTTTCTTTCCCTCCCGGGCGGCAGGAAGTTCGAAATTCCCTTCGACCTGTTCGTCGTATTCTCTACGAACCTGGACCCGCGTGAGCTTGCGGATGAAGCCTTCCTGCGGCGCATACCGAACAAGATCAAAGTGAATCATGCAACTCCCGGGAATTTCTGCCAGATTTTGCGCAATGAGTGTCTGGCGCGAGGAATTGCGTGGGATGAAGATGTGCTCGAGCGAGCGGTTCTATTTATCACCGATGAGATGAAACGGCCCTTGAGCCAGAGCCTTCCGCGCGACTTGCTCAATCAGATTTCCTGGGCTGCTGTCTATCAGGGTGAGGTTCCTCGTCTCACGGCAGAGGGCATCGAACAAGCTTGCCGCAACTATTTCCTTCCCGTGGAAAATTAGCGCCGGTCTAACCCCTTGGCCAATGCGTGACAAGCTAACGGCCCTAGCGCGCAATCTTGCCGCTGGGAATCTCCATATATCCCGCGATGGAATTATGTTCGATTTTCGTAGCGACAAAGTGGAGCGGGACAGACTCTCCGGGGAGCACGAAGTCCACCATTTCATCGACGGCGCGATCCTTGAACTCGACAGGTTTGTCATCGAGGAACACCGATATCGAGTAGCGCTGCCGCCTCGCATCGGAGCTTTTCAATTCCAGCGAGACAGGCCCCACGATCTGTGGCCGGGACCCGCGATGCAATTGGAAGGGAACGGCAAAATGCCGAGTCTGCGCGCTTAGCTGGCCAATTTCTTCTTGCGTTTGTGAGATCTCCGCTTGCTGCGACCCGACTGCGCCAACCACGTCCGTCAATCGCTCCGCGGTCGCTTGCCACGCGTCGTGATCAGCAGCTGTGGCGTTCGTGGAAGAACTGTTGACGATTTGAGGAGCAGCGGTCGAAACCTGAGGTTGCGATTGAGGCGCAGGAGCGTCCGCGGAAGAATTCGTCGGCGCAGGTTGGGATGAACGAACTACTTTGGAAACTTTTGCCAGTGCAGGCTCGGCGGCGCTCGGAGAAGATTTCATGTGCGCCACGGTGCGGAGCTTCTCCAGACGATCCAGACGCTTTTCGATGCTCGATAATTGCTGCTGGATTTTCGCAAGGTTGCGATCGTGCGAAGCAACCGGCGCAGGGGGAATGCCTGCCATGATTATTTTGTACCCCACTGCTCCGGCCCCAGCGAGCAGCAGAACAACCAGAAAAACTCCCAGGCCGCGAAGCCCGGAGCGCGATGGCTGAACTGCCGGTGACGTGAGCGTTGGCCGATTGAACTCGGTGTCTGCCATGTCCTCTCCCTGCACTCCGACCGCAGCGACAATCAGCGAATGGAAACGTGCGTCGGATAATAAACGGCCAAATGAAGCAGAACGTCGCGTATCTCGCGCGGCAAGAGGCCAATCTCCTGCTCCGCGGAATCGAGCCGGTCATCCGACATTTTCACGCGATACTTTCCCGGCGGCACGATCAGCAGGATTGGCGTCGTTCCAACAAACGCTCCATTTAGCCAGATGCGCGCTCCGTTGGGATTCGACCGCAACAGTATTTTCGCGGCGTCCTTGCCGGCTTTCTTTTCGAGCGCGCGTCGATTGACGACTTCCTCAGGCGGGCCAGTTGGAATTCTCAGATAGCTTGACCCTTTTCCTTGCCCGCTTGGAGCTACTGCGCTACCTGCCTTGGGAAGCGTAATACTCCACTTAGGTGCGTTCGCCTTGGGTACGTTCGCCAATCCGGCGGTCTTCGCTGCAGCCGATGACGTCGACCCGGCATATTCAACTGTATCCTGTGCCCAGGACGCCTGGTAGGTCGTGAACACCGCAAGACAAAGCAGGCAGAGAGGCGCCCATCGGTAGAAGGGTTTCCCAAGTCGATTCCGCATTCTCATAGGAAGAAAAGTCAAAAAATCCGGCTGCCACTGGTCTGAGACCGTAGGGTCTCAAAGCAGGATCGAGGCCAAACGGCACCTCAATTTGCGAAGCAGAGGCCCCGAAGAAACAGAAACAAAAATACTTGCTGCCGCCTTGCAAGGATGCCCCCGTACATTGCGGACGCCGACGGGTGAAAGTGACCGAAAGCGCTCACTCTCGATGCGAATGTGTATCTGCTTGGTGACTAAGTGCTGTTAGCGCGGCGTGCAGGGCGCTACGGGTTGGTCATCAAGGGCTAGAGTAATTGGAACATGACGTGCTCCACAGGATCACCGATAGGACCGATAGGAAGGGTAGTAGTGTGTGTTCGCGCCCTCGCTATCGCTCGGCGCAATATTGTTACGGACTGATTGAAAGTCGAGGGCGCTCCCTGGCTCTCAAAGAGCGCAGCTCTTTGACGGTGGCCGCAGCGCCAGCAGTTTTTGCAAGGACAGAGTTAGGCGCAGCGAAACTCGCGGCGAAGCTTGAGGAGCAACACGGGGCCCGCCGGACTTTTCAGACGCGTGGTCGCCTGCAAAATGTCGATAACGCAAAATCCGGTCTACATGTTCCGCAAATCGGTGCCCGCGCGATTTGCGCCAACCAGCCCATCCTTTGCCATTTCGCTTTTACTGCACTGTTCCTTTGCGTTTCTGCTGTTCCACGTGCCCCAGGCATTTTCGTCAAGGCCGGAACTAGAGGTGCGTGAAGCCCCTAAAGAGATTTATTACATCGTGCCGATGTTGGATGCTTCCAAGACCTTGCCTCACATCGGCGTACGAAAGATGAGCGCTGATGTCCGCAGGGTCCCAAAGACAAGTCCACGTTCGGCTTCAAACAATGCCATCTTTCAAGGGAATCTTGCGATTGTCTCCAAACCGGTGCGGCCCGATAATACGCGCCAAACGATTCTTCAGCCCAACACGCCTCCAGACATTCACATTGCCGTCGAGTTGAAGTTACCCAACGTGATCATGCAAATGGCTTCGGCGCGGTCTCCGAAGGCGCCCTTACCGGTTGACGCTGAAAATGCAAGACCCGTGGCGCGGCGGCAACGAACCATTGACGCGGAGGTTCCGCAAATTCCTTTACCCGCAAGCGCTCCAGCGCCGACACCTTATCTTCCCAATCCATCTAATTCTCAGTCGCAGTTGCCAGTCCCTTCCTTTTCCGTTGCAAAGCCTGTTCTCGCGCAACGTAAGACCGCTTACGCGAGCGACATCCCGGCTCTCCCCAATCCGGCGGCGCCAGAAACTTCCGTCCCCGGCATCTTGGACTCCCAAACACAGCCGCCGATTCCTTCGTTCTCCGTTGCGAAACCTGTCCCCGCGCACGGCGCAGCGATGGAGGCAAGCTTGCCGAAGCTTCCCGGCGCGCCAGCCCCAAAATTGCCCATGACTATCGCCTCCGGCTCTCGATCGAATCTGCCAATGCCTTCCATTATCGTCGCCAAACCGGTCTCTACTCAGAGGCCGCTGGCCGAAGCGAGCGTCTTGCCTGCTGTCCCAAATGCGCCAACCGCAACGCCGCTGCCGCCCAATTTTTCCGGCACTCAGTCGAATCTGCCAATGCCTTCCTTTACCGTTGCTAAAGCCGCCCCTTCGCAACGGACAACAGTGAACCCAAACAGCGCGCCCGTAGCGCCCAACGTCGGCGAGCTTGTCATAATCGGAGTGGATCCTCCGCCTGCTGTCTCTCAAATCGTGCTTCCGCCGGGCACACGCCTCGGAACCTTCGCCATATCTCCCGCTACAAAATCGCCGGCATTGTCAGGGGGTACACCTGGCACATCGGTCGCCGGAAACCAGGGAGCCAGTTCGCGCGGAGGGGACGAAAAAGCAGTCTCAGGCGATGGCGGCGCAAAGGCAGCATCGACGGGGACGTTGATTGTCGGCAACCCTGAGAGCGGCAAGAGCGAAGCTCCGGGCGCTTTGGGGCCGGCTTTGCCTCCAGACATGATCTTCCCCGTGAAGTGGGAATCGCCGTTTCGCAAGAACACGATGGTTGTCTCGACGGGACCGACAGGCGGCGGGGGGCTTAGCGTCTACGGGATCCTGGACTGCGGAAAGATATACACAATCTTTTTGCCCATGCCCGGCAAGAACTGGACGATGCAATATTGCGCCGAACCGGTGAGCCCTCAAGACCCGCCTGCAGCCTCAGACTCCGTTGTTGTCCATTGGGGAAGAGGAATTGTGCCCCCGGAGCCAGAATCCAAATTCGATTTTCGCCGATTGCCCGTTCCGCATGACGAGTTGGGCAAGATGATCGTGCTTAAGGGTATCCTTAAGGCGGACGGAACTGTCGCAGACCTCCAAGTATATCGGGGAACTACACGCGAGATGGACGAAGCGGCCCGCGTTGCGTTCGGCCGATGGAAATTCAAGCCTGCTTTGCGGAACGGAGTACCAGTCCCCGTGCAGCTGCTGATTGGAATCCCGCCAAAAGTTCAGTAAGCCTCGCCGCATACCTTATCCGCGGCTGAGTTTGCACGAAACTTCGCACAAGCCACGCCAGTAAGGTTCCCAGTTTGCGCAAAAGATTACCGCCGGAAATTGTCGGCGTCACCTGTTGGAGACGCTCTGTATCCAAATTGCCACCAAACGATAAGGAAATAAACGACTTAAAAATCAGTTTTGTCAGAGGTGTACTTTTGCAATTTTGGGAGATGCGCGTGCTAAGTGTACACAATCGTTCCCGACTGTAACCGAAAGTAGCAAGTTCATATTCAAGATGACGTCTAACGACGGGCCTAAATCGCGGCGGTAAGTGCGGCCATATTCGGCTGCTAGATAGGACTAGCCTTGAACAACCCGATTATTCAAGTCTGTTTCTTGACTCAAGACTCGCGCTTGGCCAGTGCCATTGGAAACACATTGGGCGAGGGTTTCGAGACCCGTACAACCAACGAGTGCGAGACCAGCCGGATGCCGGAAATACGGACCGCATGCGACGTGGTTCTGCTGGATTTGCGGTCCGCGGTCAAGCAAGGAGACTCCGAAGCCGGTCTCCAGATAATCGATGAAATCAGCAAGATTCCCTCTTATCCGCCGATAGTCGTGCTGTTTGACGCAGATGACCGGCGACTGCTCTTAGCAGCGATGAGCCGGGGCGCATACGACGGCGTGACCGCTCCGCCGAACATAGCCGAGCTTCGCCTTGTGCTTCGCCGCGCCAGCAAGTTTCACGAAACGCTGGTGGAACTCCATAAGCTGCGCGCCGATGCTCGAGGGTCAGGCCAGCTCCGTGAGCTGCGCGGAACCTCCGCGGCAATGCAGGAGCTTTTTGCACTGGCGCAAAAGATCGCTCCGTGCGACGTCAGCGTTCTGATTACCGGCGAAACCGGCACCGGCAAGGAATTGCTGGCGCGCGCGATCCACCAGATGAGCACCCGAAGCGCTCGTCCCATGGTCGCATTTTCTTGCGCGAATTTGCCCGAATCCCTGGTCGAAGATGAACTCTTCGGTCACGAAAAAGGCGCGTTCACGGGAGCGGTCGCAAGCCGCTGCGGCCGGTTTGAAGCCGCGAATCACGGCACTCTGTTTTTGGACGAAATTGGCGACTTGAGCCTCGGTCTGCAACCGAAGCTGCTGCGTGTTCTTCAGGAGAGGAGCCTGCATCGCTTGGGCAGCAACACGACTATCAACATCAACATTCGCCAGATCTGCGCGACTCATCGAAACCTCGCCGAAATGGTTGAACAGGGCAAATTCCGCGAAGACCTCTACTATCGCCTGAACGTAGTTCAGATGCATTTGCCGCCGCTTCGCGAACGGCGTGACGATATCCCGCTTCTGGCCCAGTATTTCCTCGACAATTTCGCGCAGCAATTCGGAAAAAAAACGCGCCGCTTCTCCCTCGCCGCGATGCATGCTCTCGAAGAATATCCCTGGCCAGGAAATGTGCGCGAACTGGAGAACGCGGTGCAGCGCGCCGTGGTTCTCTCCGATGGCCATACGCTGGACGCTTGGCAATTCCCCACAGTAGTTCGAAGAGACCATGACGCGGGCCAGTTTGCCGGCTCCTATGCGCAGGAGGTCCGCCAGTTCAAGAAGAGGCTCGTGTTGCGTACTTTGCGTGAATGCGGATGGCAGAAAGCGGAAAGTGCGCGAACCCTTGGTATGGCGCGCGGTTACTTACATCGGCTGATTAATCAGCTGGGGATTGATGAGGGGCAAAACGGATCAGCCAGAGAGCAATTTGCGGAAACGGTGCGTCCTGCGAAACAGTTGATGTGAGAAGCGGCAGCGAGACCCCGAGCTTAATCCATATGATTCCCGCTGACAGCGCTTCTGATCAATCGAACGCCACAAGGGAGTTGTCCCTCGCAGAAAGCCCATTCCTACATCTTCTGGAACGCGCACAGAATGAAGACGGAGGCTGGGGCTTCCAGCCCGGTCGCTCGAGCCGCGTGGAACCCACGTGCTGGGCGCTCTTAGCGTTACTGCAACTGCAAGCACGCGAAAATGTGAAAGAACGACTCTCTCGAGGAGTGCAATTCCTTCGCGCTTCGCAGTTGTCCGACGGCTCATGGCCCGCCGCTCCCGCGCAGGAAACAGGCTGCTGGGTCACTTCGCTTGCTTGCTGGGCCCTTCTTGCAGCCAAAGATTCGTCGGGCGCCGCCGAAAAGGGATTGCATTGGCTTTGTGACGACTGGCCAAAGGATAGCTCGCCATGGCGGCGTTTCATCGCGCATTTCTTTCACAAAGACATTGCCCGCCACAATGATTCCTATCGTGGCTGGGGATGGACGCCGAGGACGGCCAGTTGGGTAGAGCCGACGGCGTTTGCGCTCATCGCCATGAGCCAGTGCCCGCCAGATATGCTTCCTCGCAGTGCATCGCGCCGCCGGCATTTGGCGAAATTCCTGTTGTACGATCGAATGTGTCCCGGTGGCGGATGGAATTGCGGAAATCCTCGCACCTACGGAGTTGCCGGTGAATCGCTCATTATTCCAACCGTCTGGGCGCTCCTCGCGCTGCGCAACCAGCAAGGCCGCTCCGAAGTCGAGGCCAGCCTTGCGTGGCTCGAAAAAAATCTGCTGAATATTCGAAGCGGCGCATCGCTTGCCCTCGCGCGCATATGCCTCGAAACATTCGGCCGCAGCGTGCCAATCCACGAGCAGGATGTTAGAACTTCATTTGACAAAAACGAATTCCTTGAAAATGTTCCGGTGACTGCCTGGGCCTCTCTAGCGTGCAATGCCCGGCCGCATTGGCTTGCCGTGGAGGTTCCGGAGACAGCGTAATCATGCCGGACGCATCCAAATCGCTGATTCCTTCGTTCCAGCGTCCGCCATCGCGCGTGGCGATTCGCCGCAACGCAAACTACGGACAGGATCTCTCATCACTCCTTTACGAAACGCTCCTTGAATTTGATCCGCCGGTTCGCGGCAAGACCGTACTCTTGAAGCCGAATTTTGTTGGACCGGATCCCCTCGGCGTGATGAACACGCATCCAGCTGTGATTGCCGCCGCACGCGACGGCTTTTTGCGCCTGGGAGCTTCGCAGGTTTTGATCGGCGACGGCCCAGCCATGGACCGCGATACCGAAGCAATCCTTGAATCTGTCAATCTGAGGGAATACGTTCGCACGCCGTCGCGAGTATTTGTCGATCTCAATGTGGACGATGTGAAATGCGTGCCGCTCAAGACCCGAGCATCCCGCTTGAAAGAGCTCTATCTGCCAAAAACAGTTCTTGGAGTCGATTTCCTCGTTTCCATGCCAAAGCTGAAAACGCATCACTGGGCTGGCGTCACGCTTTCACTAAAAAACATGTTCGGAGTTGTGCCGGGGAGCTGCTACGGCTGGCCGAAGAACGTGCTTCATTGGGCGGGAATCGATCGCTCCATCCTAGACATCAACGCCGCCGCGCGGCCGGATTTCGCAATCGTCGACGGAATTATGGGCATGGAAGGGAACGGACCCATCCAAGGGACTCCCAAAGAATGCGGCGTCCTTGTTCTGGGAGATGACCCCGTCGCGGTGGATGCCACCTGCTGCCGGATCATGGCGCTGCGGCCGCATAAGGTCAAATACCTCGCCGGCGCCGGCACGCTGCTGGGTCACCTCAATGCGGCCAAGATCAAGCAGCTTGGCGAGTCGATTGAGAGCGTGCGCACACCGTTTGCGGTGCTCAAAGAATTCAAAGCGTTGCAGGAGAATTAGGCTGCCGCTGCATAGACTCAGGACTCTTAGGACGAAGTTGAGCCGCATATGAGCGTGCAGAAATATGCAAAGCGCTTGGAATGCTGTTTCAGGATTATGGAACCTGGATTGCCTAAAACTGCTAATGAGCACACGTTGCGTATCGAAAGCGGCAACAGGGTTGGCTCTGCGCGGCAATCCGCCCGTGAGGACATCCCTTTTGCGCTCAGCGGATTCCAGGCATCGCGGGACGCCAACGTGGCTGTCTCAAGATTTCCTTAGGGTCGATGTGTCGCTAATCGTATACGGCCGAAGTGACGGACCGTTCACTTTTGTGGAGTTTCTTTAGCCTTTTGACGGAGTGGGTGGGCAATCGGCTCCAAAACCGACGCCCTGTACAGGCCCAATAAATTACGTGGAGGCCCTATGAAGCGCAACAAAGAGGCGGGCCAGGCATTGGTCTTGACGGCGGTAGCGCTGGTTGTCTTGATGGGCTTTGCAGGTTTGGCAATCGACATGGGCGTGCTGCGCTACGAAAAGCGCCTCCAGCAAACCGCCGCCGATGCCGCCGCCATTGCCGGCGCTAACAACCTCGCTTATGGAGGCGTAACCATCGGCGCGCAAAACGCCGCAGCAACAAACGGCTTTACGGATAACGGTGGTGGCCAGGTGAGCAATTGCAGCACGTCCACTAATCCGCCAGCCGCTGTCGGCACTGTGTGTGTGCAGATTAACAACCCGCCATGCGGGACGGCCTGTGGGGGGCCCATTGACGGACCCCACAATGGCGATCCCAACTATGTCGAAGTCCTTGTTGCGGAAGTGCATTCCACTTACTTCATGAAGGTCCTGGGAATCAACAGCGAAGCAATAACGGCGCGAGCCGTGGCGACGGATCTGAGCGGAGGAGCGAACAGCGGATGCTTGTATACCCTCGGTCCCCCTTCCTCCAGCATTGAAGGAGTGAACATCAACGGAAGCGCAGTCCTGAATGCTACGACCTGTGGAATCGTAGACAATGGCGACTTCAACACCAAAGGGAATAAGTTGATCGTTAACGCGGGCACTTTCGGCGAGTCGGGAAACACCAATGCAAGTGGCCCAGGTGGTACGGTTACATGCACAGTCACGCCTAATTCCTGTCCGACGCCCAATATGCCCGCATCGGGAAATCCATTGGGTTACCTCACTCCTCCATGTTCGCCGTGCACAGGAGGCGGCTCCATTAGCATCAACGGTAATGGCAACTTCTCAGGGTCGGGTGTGACCTACAACAACGGCGTCTATACCATCAGCCCTGGAACATATAATTCGATCTCCATTTCAGGCACTGGCGGCGGGAACACCGTGGTTTTCAGCCCGGGCCTCTACATAATCGATGGCAGCGGCGGCATGACGATACCGGGAAACGCCACGATTAGCTGCGGATCAGGCTGCGGCTCGGGCACAACTGGCACAGCGGGCGTAACGTTCTATTTCACGGGCCAAGCCACGATAAACGTCACCGGTACGCCCAATATCCAGCTCTCGGCGGGCACCTCACAATATCCAGGAATCCTGATGTATCAGGATCCAGCAGACACTAACACCACCGGACCCGCGCTGGGAGGCAACAACAGCAGTTTCTTTACGGGCGCGCTGTACTTCCCGTCCGACCAGCTTACCTTCTATGGGAACAATACCAGCTACAGTGTCGGCATGGTGGTGTCGGATTCGATTAACCTGAGCGGCAATCCCACAGTTAATCTGACAGGCAATGTCGGTTTAGGCCCCGGCGTAAGTCTCATCAAGAACGCTGTACTCGTCGAGTAAACGATGAAAGCGAACGGCATCATACGACCGCGTCCAATAAAGGGCAGCCACATTTCGCCCGCGCGAGGAATTTTGCGCGCGCAGTCCGGCCAAACGCTTGTCGAGGTGGCGCTGCTGACCCCATTGCTGCTGCTGTTGGCACTCGGCGTCATCGAGATGGGCCGCTACGCCTATATCAGCATACTAGTCGGAAACGCGGCGCGGGCCGGCGCGGCCTACGGGGCACAGAGCCTACCCCAGTCAGTGGACACCGCGGGCATTCAGACCGCAGCGGACAACGATTTCCAGAATAACGGTCAGAACGTAAGCAACCTCTCGGTCACCTCCTCCACATCGTGCGGATGCGACAGCAATGGGACGATTACCTCGGCCGTCTGCACTACTGGTCCCAACCCCAGCGCGGGTACCTGCGCTTCCGGGCACTGGGTAGTTTTGGTTTCGGTAACTGCGTCGGGAACTTTCAATTCGCTGTTCAGTTATCCGGGAATTCCCTCATCCATCACCGTGAACCGGACGGCGACAATGCGGGTGGCCTCAAATTGAGACGCCGAGGCGAATCATCAGGGCTGTCGCATACTCACCGTGTGACATCGCGGCGCTGCGGCGCTAGGCGGCTTAAAGGGAACGCCGGAAGCACTCTTGTCGAATTCGCGTTTGTCTTCATCTTGTTCATGACTATGCTGCTTGGGATCGCTGGCTTTGGCCACGCGCTCTACTGCTATCACTTCACATCGGAAGTGGCGCGCGAGGCGACGCGCTGGGCCATCGTCAACGGCTCCACTTGCACGGATGACGGGAGCTGCGCTGCCCCCGCCACCCCCGGCGACATTCAGACCTTTGTGACCAACCATATCCCGCCCGGCATCACTGCCAGCAACGTCACCACCACAGTGACGTTCAATCCAGCAGCTACGCCCGGCTGCGCGCCTTCCAATGCGCCCGGCTGCACCGTCGAGGTCACCGTGAGCTACCAGTTCAGTTTCATTTTTCCTTTGCTGCCTACCAATCCTCTCACTATGTCGAGCACGTCTGAAATGGTCATCGCCCACTAGGAGGACTTCGACACTCAATGAGCGAATCCGGATACGCAATCCAGCCTGATGCGGCCAGCGGCCAGTTGACTCCGCATGCCGCGCCCGCCAGCGCAATCTCTGGCGCTGATGTCTTATTGCCCCGCGCCGCAGCCAAAGCCAAACCGCACGCTTCGCGCCTGCTGTGGCTGGTCTCGTTCCCTGCGATGCTCGGAGCTTTTCTTGTCGCCAGAGTTTTCGCGTCCATGCGCGCATTCTTTGTGGATCCGGACCTCTGGTGGCACATCAAGAACGGCGCAGACATCCTCGCGACGCATCATTGGCCCACCACCGATCCTTATTCGTTTACTGTGGCCGGACAACCATGGATGAGCTGTGAATGGCTTGGCGATGTTTTGCTTGCTGCTGTCTCCCGAATCGGCGGAGTCCTCGGCCTAGACATTTTGCTCATCGTTCTCGGCAGCGCGGTGATGATTGCGCTCTATTACCTCGGCACGCTGCGCTCCGGAAATTCGAAGGCGGGCTTTCTTGCTGCAGGGCTGGTGTGCTCCTTGGCTTTCGTCTCTTTCACACTGCGTCCTCAGATGCTCGGCTATCTTTTCCTCGTCCTCACAATGATTGCGCTGGAATTTTTTCGGCAAGGCAAGCATCGTGCCATCTGGTTCCTTCCCCCGCTGATGCTCGTTTGGATCAACACCCACGGCTCCTGGATTATTGGCCTCGGAGCAATCTTTGCGTATTGGATTTGTGGCCTGAAACAATTTCAGCTAGGAGGAATCGAAGGGAAGGCTTGGACCTCTTCGGAGCGCAGGCAGATTTCCTTCATTTTCATGCTCTGCCTCGCCGTGCTTCCCATTACGCCATATGGCACGCGATTGGCCGCTTATCCCTTCCACGTCGCCTCGTCGCTCCCTCTCAGTTTGACATACGTTACGGAGTGGTGGCCGATGCCCTTCAACACTTCCGGAGGAAAGCTCTTTCTGGCGATTCTCCTCGGTTTTCTAGTTCTTCAGATTGTCTACCGCTTTTCCTGGAGGCTTGAGGAACTCGCCCTTTTTCTCTTTGCCACGACGATCACGTGCATTCACATGCGTTTTGTTCTAGTTTTTGTCCCATTCTTTGTGCCGCTTCTCGCAACGACTTTCGCTCGTTGGCTCCCACTCTACGATCGGCGCAAAGAGCATTACGCCTTGAACGCCGTTTTGATCGCCGCGGTGATCGCAGGGATGCTCTGGTTCCGTCCGACGCAGACGAGCATACAGGACAGAATAGAGGCACGCTTCCCGGTTGGGGCTGTCAATTACATTCGCCAGCATTCCGTGCCCGAGCCGATGTTTAACGCGTACAACTTCGGTGGTTATTTGGTCTGGTCTCTTGATCCTGGGCGACAGGTTTACGTCGACGGGCGCAGTGAGCTGTATGAAGCCGGCGGCGTGCTCGGCGATTACATACACATTGCCAACTTGAGTCCGGGCGCTCTGAAGCTCTTGGCCGATTATCACGTGAAGTCCTGCCTGATGGAGCACGACGCCCCGCTGGCCACGGTTCTCGCTGCTTTGCCTGAGTGGAAGAAAGTGTATTCCGACGGTACCAGCGTGTTGTTCGTTCGCCAGGATTCTTCGACTGTTTCGAACTTACCATCAGCGGAAAGGAAATGAACATGAGCCCAGAAATGTTCTCCCATCGTCCGCGAGTGCCGCATCCCGCCGATCCGGGCATTCGCCTTTCCGTCGTCGTGCCCTGTTTCAACGAGGAAGACGTGATTTACACGACACACCACGCCCTCACATCCGCGCTTAAGCGCGCGCCTCTGACTTTCGAGATTATCTACGTGGACGATGGCAGCACGGATGCCACGCCTGAGTTGTTGCGCGAACTGCAAGCGCAAGATTCTCGCGTGCGCATTGTGCGTTTCTCGCGCAATTTCGGTCATCAAATCGCGATTACTGCGGGCCTCGAGCACGCGTCAGGCGACGCGGTGGCCGTCATTGACGCAGACTTGCAGGACCCGCCCGAAGTCATTCTCGAATTCCTACAAAAATGGATTGACGGATACGATGTGGTGTATGGCGTCCGCACGCAGCGCGATGGCGAAACGGCGTTCAAGCTTTGGACCGCGAAATTTTTCTACCGCTTCATCAGTAAGCTCTCCGAAACGCCCATTCCGCTGGACACCGGCGATTTTCGCCTGATGGACCGCACTGTGGTCGAAGCCCTGCTTTCCATGCCCGAACGCGACCGCTTTGTGCGCGGGATGGTGAGCTGGCTCGGTTTCTCGCAAATCGCCGTTCCTTACCGGCGTGCGGCGCGAGAGGCAGGCGCGACAAAATTTTCGCTCTTTAAGATGATGCGTTTTGCCACCGACGGAATTGTCTCTTTCTCGATTTCGCCTCTTCGACTCGCCATGTGGACGGGTTTCGCCGCTTCGGGAGTGGCGATTGTTGGAATTGTGCTGGCCCTTCTGGAACAGTGGTTCGGCGTGGCGGGACTGGTCAAAGGCTGGACCAGCACTTTCATCGCGGTTCTCTTCATGGGAGGGGTACAGCTGATCTGCCTGGGAATCATCGGAGAATATGTCGGTCGTGTTTATGGAGAGTCGAAGCGACGGCCTCTCTACATCGTGCGTGAAAAGGCCGGTTTTGAAAGCCCCGCGTCGGAAGTGCGGAAGCTGCGTGCAAAGGCGGCGGCTTTTTAAATGGCCGTTCGGCAGCAATTAGAGGACGCGCTGACGCATCGGGAAGCCGTCTTTCACGATGCCTGGGCCAGCCACACACGGTTAGACGACATTCTCGTCCGCGAGTGCTTTGAGGCGCCCACGGCGATGGAGAATCAATTCATTCTGGGCCGCATGGGCCCTCTGCCCGGCAAGACCCTACTGGATATAGGCGCGGGTCTAGGCGAGTCGTCGGTGTATTTTGCTCTTCAAGGCGCGAATGTCACGACCGTGGACGTTTCGCCGCAGATGGTGTATACGGTTTTAAGGCTCGGCAAGAAATTCGGCGTGGAGTTGGAGGGAATCGTTTGTGAAGGTGAGAATTTGAATGTGCCGAGCGACCATTACGATGTCATTTACATTGCGAACACTATTCATCACGTTCAGGACCGCGCGTCTCTCTTTCAGCAGATGAGGCGAGCGCTGAAGCCGGGCGGCATGTTTTTCTCCTACGATCCGCTGATCTACAATCCGTTCATAAATATTTACCGTCGGATGGCCACCGCCGTACGCACGCCAGATGAATCGCCGCTCTCCGTCGCCGACGTAAAACTCGCCCGCAAATACTTCTCGCATGTGGGACACCGCGAGTTTTGGATTTCCGGGCTGCTGCTTTTTGCGAAGTACTACCTCGTGGACGGTGTCCACCCCAATGCGGACCGCTACTGGAAGAGAATCCTGCGCGAAAAGCCGGAAAGGCTCCGCTGGTGGTTCCCGCTGCGAGGACTCGACTCCGTTTTGACCCGCGTCCCCTTGCTCCGCTGGCTGGCTTGGAATGTGGTCATTTGGGGCCAAAAACCCACCCTTTAAGCCCGCGTTGGCTCTCGGCGTCACCAAAAAAGATAAACGAGGAGAAACGGGTGTCCACAAAGGGTAACTGTTTTCCTGCGCCTCCGACAAACGTCATCGGCGGATCTTGACTCCCGCGCTAATTAACACATTGTACGAGGGTTATTGGATTGTAGAGGATATGGCCTATGGCACGCTAGGTGCATATCCTTACGGAGCGGCGGAAGGCGGCATGGCTCTGTCGCGACATTTGTACAAATGAGAGGAAACAAACATGAAGAACCTTCTGAAAAGGCTGTGGCAGGAAGAGGAAGGCCAGGACCTAGTGGAATACGGCTTGTTGGTCGTCCTCGTTGCCCTTGCGGCGACGGCGGGAATGAGTGTTCTGGCGACCGACATCAACACCATGTTCGGCAGTGCGGGCACCAAGCTTACCTAAGCGACCGTGCGCGGAATGGCCTTGCGCGGCACGCTGGCTTCGCAAGGGTCATTTCGCTCGCAGTTCGGTCGTCTACTACTGGTAAGAATCAAGGAGGAGACACAAGTGAGGCAGATCATTCGGAGGCTATGGCAGGAAGAGGAAGGTCAGGACTTGGTGGAGTATGGCTTGTTGGTCGTTCTCGTCGCCCTCGCGGCAACGGCGGGAATGAGCATTCTGGCGACCGACCTTAACACCATGTTCGGCAGTGCGGGGACCCAGCTTACGTAAGCAGCGATGCATGGAAGGGCCTTGCGATTGGACGTTTCGCAGGGCCTATCCGGCACCCGGCATGTTATCGGGAGCTCCGCTTATTTCCCGAAAAGCACACAAGAGTTTGGCTGAAAATCGAGAGTTCCGTGACTTATAGAACCACAGAAAGCCTATGAACGCATACCAAGTGATGTGGATCGCGGCGCTCGCCCTCACGCTCCTTGCGGGCTGGACGGACTGGCGCTCGCGCAAAATTCCCAACTGGCTTACCGTCTCCGGCTTTTTCCTCGGCTTTACCGTCAACTTGGCCCTGTGGGGCTGGCGCAACACCAACTGGCACGGCGGAAAGGCCTCGCTCGAAGGCGCGGCGCTGGCATTGATTTTGTTCCTGCCTTTTGTGCTGCTGCGCGCGCTGGGAGCGGGAGACTGGAAGCTGATGGGCGCGGTAGGAGCGATGCTCGGGCCGGTGCTGCTGCTCTTCGTGATTTTCGGCAGCGTGTTTGTGGCCGGAATCATGGCCATCGTGGAAGTGATCCGCCGCCGGCGAATCAAAGAGACGGCGAAGAACCTGGCGGTGCTGGTTCAAGGCTTACTGACTTTCGGCGTGCGTAACCGCCCGGGCATAACCATTGATAATCCCGGGCTGATGAAGGTGCCGTTTGGCGTCGCGGTGGCGATGGCGACGGTGATTTGCTACTGCGCGGCTCTGTGGCGTTTGTGAAATTCGCGCGAGGGAGAGTCTGCTCATGAATCGTAACCGGCTGATTATCGGAATCGCAGGAGCGCTGCTTGTCGCGGTCCTGGTGAGTACATTTGTGTACCGGCAATACAAGCTGAGTGCAGGCAAGCCTGCCGCTCCCACGCAGTACATCGTAGTGGCGAACGAGCCCCTGCAGCTCGGCACTCGCGTGGACGCAAACAATCTCAAACTCATTCCCTGGCCGGAGGGCGCTCCAGTCGCCGGAATGTTCACGAAGATTTCAGATTGCGCTGGCCGCGCGCTCATCACTCCCGTTGCGGAGAACGAGCCCATTCTGGAAGGCAAGCTTGCTCCGAAAGCGGCGGGCGCGGGGCTGCCCGCGACTATCCCCGAGGGGATGCGCGCTGTTTCGGTCGCTGTCAACGACGTGGTGGGAGTGGCGGGGTTCGTGATCCCGGGAACGACGGTGGACGTGCTGGTGACGGGAAATATTACCCAGGAGCGCGGTGGCGGCCAGAACAACATCACCCGAACCATCCTCGAGAATGTGCGCGTGCTGGCCGCGGGCCAGAAAATCGAGCAGGATCAAAACGGAAAGCCGCTGACCGTGCCGGTGGTGACGTTGCTTGTTTCGCCCGAGGACGCCGACAAGCTGACTATGGCCAGCACCGAAGGCAAAATCCAGCTCGCGCTGCGCAATACGATTGACACGAAGCTAACGAACCCAGCGCCGGTGCTGCAGGCGGTGCTCTTCGCTGGCGTCGCGCCTCCAGCGCCGCGAAGGATCGTCAAAGGCCGGCCCGTGCCGCCACCGCCGCCCTATTCCATCGAGGTGATTAGCGGCGACAAGCGACAAACCAAGACGTTCGCGAATAGCGGAGTTGGAAGCTCTGAGAAAGAGTGAGGTCGCTGAAGAACCGGCAAAAATCGTATTGGTTTAACGATTCGAGCCGTATGAAATCGTATCATCTGTTCGATTTTGGCACTTGGAATCGGGAGACCAGTCCCAGAGGAACCGAATGTACAAACAGCCCAGAACACCGCACCGGTTATTGAGTCTCGCAATTTTTATTGTGATTTTGTTGGTCAGCGCCGCGCGCGCCGTCGCGCAGCAAGGCGCTGCCTCGAAGCCGCCGCTTACAACCGCTTCGATTCCCGACGCCAATCAACAGCCGCAAGAATCGGGGAATCCGCAAACGCTCCACCTGCTCGTGGGACATTCGCTGCTGATCACTTCTCCTACGCGAATTAAGACCGTCTCGATTGCCGATCCCGCGATTGCAGAGGCGATCGTCGTCAGCCCGAATCAGATTCAGATCAATGGCAAAGCGCCCGGCGGGGACTCGCTTCTCATCTGGGACGAAACGGGGCAAAGCCAGGCATTCGATATTTCCGTGGACATCGACATTTTGGGCCTGAGCCAGAAAATTCACGAGATATTCCCGTCCGAGCCGGTGCAGATTGAGACATTCAACGATGTGGTTCTGGTCTCGGGGCGGGTGTCGTCTCCTGAAGTCGCAAACAAAATTCTGGAGGTCGTGAAAAGCGCTGCGCCCAAGGTTGCCAGCACGATGGAAGTGCCGGCTCCATACACTCCGGAAGTCATGCTACAGGTGCGGTTTGCCGAAGTGAATCGGCAAGCAGTCAGCGAACTTGGCGCCAATTTCTTGCGAAATTTTGGCAGCAACATGCCCTTGTCCGTCAGTACTCAGGAGTTTTCGCCGCCTCAACTGGGCACGACCTCAATCGTCTCGAACAATGGGAACACCACCACCACGACAACGTCAGGAAACCAATTCGCCATCAGCAACTTGCTGAATATCGCGCTATTTCGTCCCGACATCAACCTGGTGGTGCTGATCAAGGCTTTGCAGCAAAACAACGCCCTTCAGATCTTGGCGGAACCAAATTTGATGACGGAGTCGGGCAAAGATGCGAGTTTCCTGGCGGGCGGTCAGTTTCCGTATCCGGTGCTGCAATCGACCGGCGGGAATGGTTTTGCCGGGATCACCATCCAGTTCAGAGATTTCGGTATTCGACTGAATTTCACGCCAACGGTAACGCCCGAGGGGCTGATTCACTTGAAGGTCGCGCCGGAAGTCAGCTCCCTCGATTTTTCCAACGCGCTCCAAATTCAGGGCTTTTTGATTCCGGCGTTGTCGGTCAACCGCGCCGAGTCTGAGATGGATTTGCGCGATGGGCAGAGCTTCGCTATCGCCGGCTTGCTGGACAACCGTGTGACACAGCAGTTCGAGAAGATCCCCGGTATTGGCGACATTCCGATCCTCGGGAAACTTTTCCAGAGCCGTTCACTGACTAAGAGCCGCAACGAACTCGTGATCGTCGTCACTCCTCATATCGTGCAGCCACTGGCGGCAGGACAGTCGGCCAAGGAACCGGTGATGCCTTATCAGTTCCTGGGGCCAGCGACGCCCGCGAAGCCAAAGGCACCGAAATGAAGGCGCTGAGTATAACAAACTCGACCCATAGAAAGACGGATGCATGCTGACAGTTGCAATTGCAAGCGCGGATTCAGCCAGTTCGGCACAGTTGCTGGCCTGCCTGCAGCAAACTGGTCTGGTGAAGTCGGTTCAGCAGTGGTCAATGCCCGGCCCAAAATTGCCGGAGGGCGATGCGCTTCCGGACGTGCTGATTCTCGATTTATCACGCGATCCAGAGCCTTATTTCGCCCTCGGCGCAAGCGTGCGCAAGATTCGGCCGGCAATGAAGCTGGTCGCCTGCGCGCCCACAACGCCGCCAAATTCGCAGCTCCTCTTGGAAGCCATGCGGAGCGGGGTGCAAGACTTCGTGCCCAGACCGGTCAGCACGGACACCCTGAAAGAAATGCTGCTGCGATTTTCCGGAGAGGCAGACTCGAAGATTCAGTCTCTCTTGGATAAATTGATCGTGGTGATGGGCGCCAAAGGTGGCGTGGGCGCAACGACTGTGGCGGTGAACCTTAGTGTTCAACTGACGACCTTTGCCCGAAAACGGGTTGCACTGCTCGACTTTGCCCGTCCGCTCGGAAATGTTCATCTCTTTCTCGATTTGCAGCCGAAATTCAATCTCCGAGACGCAGCCGAAAATATAGACCGGCTGGACAGCCGTTTCTTTGCCGGCCTTCTGACGCACCACACGACCAAGCTCGAAGTTCTCGGTGGGGCAACCTATCCTGAGGAATGGCAGGCCATATCTATTCCGCATCTGGAACGCGTGGTCAATGTCGCCCAGAGCTCCTTCGACGTGGTTCTGTTGGACGTTGGCTCACAATTGTCGTCGGAGTGGGCGCAAATATTGCGTTTGGCTCGAATGGTGTTGATCGTTTCGGAGGCGAATGTGCCGTCGTTATGGACTTTGCAACGCAGGCTGCTTGCCTTATCCGGCATGGGCATTGAGCCCACGCGGGCGCGCGTAATCATCAATCGCTGGCACAAAGGTGATGAGGAAGTGCTCAAAAGCATTCAGAAAGATATCAGCCGGCCGGTATTCGCCTGCTTACCGAACGATTTCCGGAAAGCCAGTCAAGCAATCAATCTTGGAACACCGTTGATGGAAAACCATAACAACGTGTTGAGCAATCAATATCGGCAAATTGCCGCTCAACTCGCCGGGATGGACGCCAGCCCTGTCGCCAAGAAGGGCTTTTTTTCATTTCCTGCAAAGAGGTAAACGAGGATGCACAGCACTATTCCTGTTACGCGGACCGATTTTGCGGCCACCAAGGTGGCCATCCACCGCAAGTTGATACACAAGTTGAACCTCGACCGGCTGGGAGAGGTGAATCGGGAAGAAGTGCGCCGCGAAGTCGGCCATATTCTCGAGGCGCTGGTCGTCGGCGAATCCACGCCCATGAATTTGCAGGAGAGAGAGCGGCTGGCGCAGGAGGTGCTCGACGAGGTTTTCGGGCTTGGCCCTCTGGAAGGACTTCTGGCCGACAGCAGCATCTCCGACATCCTTGTGAATACTTACAAGCGCGTATACATCGAACGCAAAGGAATGCTTGAGCTCACACCCCTGCAATTCCGGGACGACGCACATTTAATGAGCATCATCGATCGAATCGTTTCCGCAGTCGGACGACGTGTGGATGAATCTTCGCCCATGGTGGATGCGCGGCTAGCGGACGGCTCTCGCGTGAATGCCATCATACCTCCCCTTGCAGTCGATGGTCCGTGTCTTTCCATTCGCCGATTCGGCCACGACCCGCTCACCGCCGAAGATCTAACCAGCAATAACAGTCTGACGCCGCTGATGTTGAATCTGCTGATCGGGTGCGTCAAAGCGCGCTTGAACATACTCATATCGGGCGGGACCGGAGCCGGAAAAACCACTCTTCTGAACGTGCTCTCTGGCGCCATTTCCGACCGGGAGCGAATCGTGACCATCGAAGACGCGGCTGAGCTACAACTTCATCAGGAACACGTCGTTCGCCTGGAGACGCGCCCGCCTAATATCGAAGGCAAAGGCGCGGTGGCGCAGCGGCAGCTTGTCATCAATGCACTGCGTATGCGCCCAGACCGAATCATCGTGGGCGAGGTTCGCGGCGAAGAGGCGCTCGACATGCTACAAGCGATGAACACCGGCCACGACGGCTCGCTTACTACGATCCATGCCAATACCCCCCGTGACGCTATTGGCCGTCTGGAAACGATGGTGGCAATGGCGAGTCTGAACATTCCTGATACAGCAATCCGCAGACAGATCACTTCGGCTCTGGATGTGGTCATCCAGGTTAACCGCATGAGCGATGGAACGCGCAAGGTCACCAGCATTGCGGAAATTACCGGCATGGAAGGAAACGTCGTGACCATGCAGGACATATTCGTCTTCCGCAAGCGCGGAATCCGCGAAAGCGGAGAAGTGATTGGAGATTTCACGGCCACGGGAATCCGGCCGAAGTTTACCGAGCGCCTGGTCGTTGCAGGCGTGCCAATGCCAATTTCCATGTTTGAAGTTGCAGCGACTGTCTAGGAGACTTTTCTGCAGGCCTCAACTTTAATTTCATTAGCAGCGAGTGGAAAGATGACTTTTCTGGCCGTTAGAAGCGCGCAGGAGCAGGAAGGAGATGTTGCATGGCATTCTTAATCGCCACAATGACGTTCCTCCTTGTAGCTGTAATTCTGATTTTCATCTGGATGTCCGTAGGGACCGATAAAAATCAGGAGCTGGTGCGCCGGCGAATGGAGTCCGTACAAAAGGCCGAAAAACGCGGCGAAGTATCGCTCTCATTGAAACTGGTAAGAGACGAGATGATGAGCAGCGTTCCCGCCCTGCATCGGCTCATGATGCGCTGGTCATGGGCCAGCAAGCTTCGCGAAATCCTTGTTCAAGCAGGGATGGAGATCAAACCGGCTAAGCTGGTCTTGATCAGCGCCGCACTGACGCTGAGCGGTTACTTGATCTGCGGATATTTTTATCCGCGCCTCCCGGTTCAAATTTTTTTGGCAGCAGCACTGGGCGTAGCTCCCTTCCTATTTGTCCTTTGGAAGCGACGCCGGCGCATCCGCCAGTTTGAGGAACGCTTCCCCGAGGCGCTGGACCTCCTTGGCCGCGCCGTTCGAGCTGGCCATGCTTTCACGACCGGCCTGGAAATGATCGCCAAGGAAGCGAGCGAGCCTGTTGCCAGCGAATTTCGCAAAACGTTCGAGGAGCAAAACTTCGGCATTCCTCTGCGCGACGCGCTCTTGAACATGAGCGAGCGAATTCACTCACTGGATGCCAAGTTTTTCGTGACGGCTCTGCTGATACAAAAGGAGACCGGAGGCAATCTCGCAGAAATACTTGACGGACTGGCCCGCGTGATCCGGGACCGCTTTCGCATTTACCGTGATGTGCGCACAAAAACGGCACAAGGGAGGCTGACAGCTGGAATCCTGATTGCCTTGCCTCCGGTCATGATGCTTGCCCTGGGCGCGCTGAACCCACATTACATGAAGATACTTTTCACCGACCCCAAAGGGCCGATCATTTTGTTGATCGCAGGCATCATGCAGATTCTCGGATCGGTAGTCATTTGGAAAGTCATTCATTTCGAAGTCTGAACGGCCAATAGGGAGAACGAAATGCTCTGGCTGATGACTGGAATTACGTTTTTAGGAAGCTTCGCGGTGCTCGTGTTCTTGCTATACGCATTTGCTACGCCCGAGCAGGGCGTTGCATCGCGCCTGGCCCGCCTCTTCCATGGCACGGAGCCGGTCAAGCGCCCAGCCTTTGCAGAGAAACAGAAAGAGATGGTGCGCAACACTCTTGCCACCATTGGAAAAGCTCTGCCCGAACCGGGATCAAGCCAGGGCTCGAAAACGGCGCTGATGATGATTCGGGCCGGGTATCGCAGCCCCAATGCTGTCCTGGCCATGCAGGGCGTGAAGGTTCTTTTGCCAGCGGGGTTGCTCGGCCTCGTCTTCGCGACAGGAATCTACCATCAGAATCCGATCATTTTCCCGTTAGTCGCCGCTGCCGTGGGCTTTCTGGCTCCTGATCTGTGGCTTTCCTCGCGCGTGCGGGCACGCCAGCATCGCCTGCGCAAGGGTCTACCCGACGGGCTGGATCTGCTGGTGATCTGCGTCGAGGCTGGTTTGGGTCTCGATCAGGCTTTGCTGCGCGTAGCGCAAGAGCTGCGCATTGCGCACCGCGAGCTGAGCGAGGAGTTGCAGCGCGTAAATCTGGAAATGCGAGTAGGAAAAACGCGTGTGGAAGCGTTGCGAGAGCTCGCCCGCAGGACCGGCCTAGAAGATATCAAATCGCTGGTGACCATGCTGATCCAGACGGAGCGATTTGGCACAAGCATTGCTCAGTCTCTTCGCGTGCACTCGGATGATTTGCGCACGAAGCGGCGTCAGCGCGCCGAAGAGATGAGCGCCAAGACGTCGGTCAAGATGGTGCCGGCGCTGGTTTTTTTCATTTTTCCGGCTTTGATGGTGGTGATCTTGGGCCCGGCAGTACTCGCGATAATGCGGGATTTCCCTAAGTAATGTGAAGGCAATTCGCAGATTTTCAGAAGTTGTAAGGCCTGATTCAACTACGCAACTAGGAGAGAAAAATGGACAATGTCACTTTGATTCGAGTGATCGCAGGCGTGCTGGCGGTCGTAGTTCTTTTTGTCATTGTTTGGCGGCGTAAGCGCAAATCTGTCGAGTAACAGTCATTCGCTGGGCCACGGGAAAAAATGGGTGTTGAACCTCGCCCGGGGAGCGGGCGAGCGGGGAGTAGTATGACCGATAATCACAAAAATGGTTCGATATATATCTACAACAAAACGCGAGAAACGTTTGTGGCCACGGAAGTAACCGTCGCCAACGATTACTTCCGCCGGCTTGTCGGTCTCCTCGGAAAAACGAAAAGGTGGGCGCAACTCGGCAAGGCTCTGTGGATTGTTCCTTCGCAGGGTGTGCACACCATCGGAATGCTGTTTCCCATCGATCTCATTTATCTGGATAAGGATAAGCAGGTGGTGCACGTAGAAGAATTTGTGCGGCCCTTCCGAATCTCCAAAGTTTCGTTGAAGACCAGAAGTGTGATCGAGCTGCCGCCCTACACGGTTTATCGCACGGGAACGCAAATCGGCGATCAAATTGAGATAACGCGTCTCGACTGACGAAACGCTCCTAGATTGCTCAGCACGTTTCGATTTCGCCGGCCGCCGACGTCGCTCGAGCGTGAAAATCTGAACATCGCGTCGGCTCTTCGCTATAATTGAAGCTGAGGCCAACGTTCATGCCGCAGCAGCAACCTTCTGGAATCTACATCGGCCGAATCTTCAAGATTCCCGTTTATCTGCACTACAGTTGGTTCATTATTTTCGGACTCATCACTTTTTCATTCGCAGAGCAATTCAAATCCCAGCATCGTGCCTGGAATCCTGCTCAATACTGGATTTTGGGAGCGATCATCAGTGTTTTCTTCTTTGCCTCCATCGTTTTTCACGAGCTTAGCCACAGCGTTGTGGCCATGCATTACAAAATTCCCGTGGACTCCATTACCCTTTTTGTCTTTGGCGGCATTTCGCGGATTAGCCAGGAAGCCAGCAGCGCCAAACAGGAATTCAACATCGCCGTCGCCGGCCCGCTCTCCAGTTTTGTGCTCGGCGGAATCTTCTTGCTGATTTCTGCATTCCTCACCCGGGGCAGTTTGATCTACGAAGCTTGCTTTTGGCTGGGCGGCATTAACCTCCTCCTAGGCGTTTTCAATCTCGTCCCCGGCTTTCCCATGGACGGAGGGCGCGTCCTCCGCGCCGCGGTTTGGGGCATTACCAAGAATTACGACAAAGCCAGCCGCATTGCCGCCCGTAGTGGCCAGTTCATCGCCTACATCATGATTGTGCTCGGAATCTGGGCCGTTTTTGAGCCAAATACCGCCGTCGGCCGCGTTATCGGTGGCGTCATCGGGGGTGTTTGGATCGCCTTCATCGGCTGGTTCCTGCTCTCCGCCGCGCAGGAGACTTATGCGCAAGTCGCCGTGCGCAACACGCTTGAGGGCCTCAACGCCGGCGACATCATGTCACCTGACGTGCCCACCGTTGCGCGCGACATTTCTCTGCACGACTACGTGCAGGAAGTTCTTCGCACCGGCCGCCGCTGCCACGTGGTCACCGGCAACGGCATGGCCGTCGGCCTCGTCACGCTCCATCGCGTTCAGAACTTTCCGCGCGACGAATGGGACAACACTTCCGTCCAGGCCGCCATGATCCCGCTGAACAACATCCATTGGGTCACGCCGACTCAGCCGGTCATGGGCGTCCTCGAGCAAATGCAGGCCAAAGACGTTAACCAGATGCCCGTTCTTCAGGAAGGCCACATCATCGGCATGATTTCGCGCGATTCCATCCTCCGTGTCATCCAAACGCGGCTGCGCGCTAGTCGCTTCGCCGAAAATAAATCTCGTTGAATCCCAAACCGAGCTCGTTCGCCGCAAAATCCGTAGCTGCTGGAATGCGCATTCCGCGGCCGCCATGCGCGTTCTGTCCCCCGTTCGCGCAAAAGCATATTCGAAAGCTATTTCGCCGGCCCAAAAAGCTTCTTCTTGGAGGGAATTTGCGGGGCCAGCTCTTTGGAGATTGCCAGAGCCTCAGCAGCCAGTTTGGATTCTGTTTGTCCAGCTTCCCGCTTGAATCCGACTCCCAGTGATCCAATCATTCGGCCCTGCGCGTCGCGCAGCGGAACGGACACGTCATATCCATCGCGTTCTTTCTCGACGTATGGTTTTCCGGTCTGCATCGGAGCCACATCGTCCTTCTCGCAGGCCTCGCCGACATCTCCAGGATCGGTGGAAGCGATGGTCTTGCATCCACTCTTCAGCCGAACTGCGATGCCGACCTCGTCAGCCTTCGGATGCCGTGCCTTGGTCTGCTCGACAAGCGCCTGGGCAAAAGTCTTGCTCTTTGCTTCTGGCCGGGCGACTGGATGACCTGAAGAGAGAGCCAGTATTGGAAACAGAGCAAGCGCCGCGAACAGAAAAATCTTCGTCTTCACATCTTCTTTCATAAACGCCTCCTAATTTCCAAGTTCAGAGCGGCGAAGGGGCCGGGCGGCGCAGATCGCGCTCCCGCAACTCTCAGACCTTAATGTAATCTCGCGGGCGCCAGAAACCTTGAATCCAAAATGAATCTTTATTCATCTTGGAAGTGGCTCTACGTCATGGTTTTCCCGCGCATTTCAAGCCGCGGCCGCCAAAAAGCAGCTCCCAGCTGGCGTATAATAATCACTGGCAGCTATGCGGATATTGCTCGTTGAGGACGAACGCAAAGTCGCGAGCTTCGTCGCTCGCGCATTGCGCGAAAATACTTACGCCGTGGACGTCGCCCCCACCGGGGAGGACGGCTTCCGCCTCGCCTCCGAAAATTCCTACGACGCGATCCTTCTCGACGTGCGTTTGCCCGGAATGACCGGCATCGAACTCTGCCGTAAACTCCGGCAGGAGGAAATTCAATCGCCGATTCTCATGCTTACGGCGCGTGGGCTCGTCGAGCAGCGCGTGGAAGGTCTCGACGCCGGCGCCGACGATTATTTGGTAAAGCCTTTCGCGCTTGCCGAATTGCAAGCGCGGGTGCGCGCCCTAGTGCGTCGCGGATTTCGCCGTGGCGAAGCCAAGTTGCGTTGCGAGGACCTGGAACTCGACCGTCATCGGCGCGTCGTCACTCGCGCCGGAAACAAAATCGCCCTCACCTCGAAGGAGTTCGCGCTCCTCGAACTTCTCCTTCTGCGTTCTCCCGATTCCGTTACCCGGAGCGAAATCATCGAGCACGTCTGGGATAGCCATTTTGACAGCGAAACAAATCTCGTCGACGTTTACATCAATCGCCTGCGGCAGAAAATCGATCAGACTCGCAGCGCAAAACTTGTGCACACGCTTCGCGGCGTAGGCTACCGCTTAGGCGCCCAAGAATGATCCCATCCCCGCAAAAAGCCGCCGTGGCAAAACACGCTCTCTCGCTGCGCCTTCGCATGATGCTTCTCTTTTGCTTTACTGTAGGCGTGCTCCTGCTGGCATCCTATACAGCAGTTTATTTTGCCGCGCGGAGTGTTGTTCGCGCTCAGTTGGACCGCCGCATCACAGAAGCGGCAGGCCTCCTCGCCGCCGATTTGAATTCCGATCCCAATGACGCCGACATTCTCGTTATGGACATTCCTGACGAGTACTTCGAAACCGTTGACCCTTCCGGGAAGGTCATCGCACTTTCGAAAAATCTTCATAACCACGTTATCGCCTGGCAAGCAAGCTCGCAAAATCCAGTGACCATCCGCGATTCAGTCCTCGGTTCGTTGCGCGTGCGCTCCACGCCAATCGATCACGCGAACGCCTCGGAAACTCTTCTTCTCGCCACTCCTACGCGCGAAACCGACCGGACTCTCGCCGGTTTTCGCGACCTGCTGCTGATTCTCTTCCCATGCAGCCTGCTGATTATCGGCGTTGTCGCCGCGTGGTACGTGGGCCGCAGTCTCGAGCCTATCGCCAGCCTCACTCGCGAAACTTCCCAAATGGCCGAACGCGTGAAATCCGCGGGCACCAGAGCCATTTCCATGCGTCCGGCGCAGAATGGCGCTCCGCTCGGCGCTGCCAATCGTGACGACGAACTCGGCCGCCTTGCTCGCGCTTTCAACGAGCTTTTCGTTTGCATGGAAAGCGCAGTTCTTCAATTGCGCCAATTTGTCTCTGACGCCTCTCACGAATTGCGCACTCCGCTGTCCATTCTGCAGGGGGAAACCGAGTTGCTTCTCCAGGAACCGCGTTCTCCCGCCGAGTATCATCGTGCCCTTGCCGTGATCGATTCCGAACTGAAAAAACTCAGCCGCATCGTCGAGTCCCTCTTTACTTTGTCCATCGCCGATGCCGGACAACTGCGCCTCGCGCGCGAGCCTCTTTATCTGAATGAAACTCTTGAAGAGGCCTGCTCGCTCATCGCTCCGCGCGCTCGCAGTAAAGGCATCCGCATCGAGCGCCAGCTCTCCGAAGAAGTCCCGTACATTGGCGACGAAGCTTTCTTGCGCCAGCTTTTCTTGATCTTTCTCGATAATTCCGTCAAGTATTCCAACCGCCCCGGCGCGATTCGCGTCGGCATGGCCGTCTCCAATGGAACTGTCCGCGTGCAATTTCAGGATGAAGGCGTGGGCATTCCCGCAAACCACTTGCCTCACATTTTTGAGCGTTTTTATCGCGTTCCGCAGGCTGACGAAAGTGATGCGCAAAGCGGCGGCGGTCTCGGCCTTGCAATCGCCCAGGCCATCGTGCGCGCCCAGGACGGCTCCATCGAATGTGTCAGCCAGCCGGGAAGGGGCTCCACTTTCACAATTTCCCTGCCCTGTGTGGCAGAATCTGTCTCCGTGGAAAGCTAAATAAAAATTAATCTTCACTTCAGGTTCGCTTCAACGCAGGGAGAATAAACTGGAAGTTCGATGACCGCGCTTCGACCGTCGTTGCAGAACACGTTTTGCCTTTACTCCGTCCGATCCAAAACGGAGTCCGCGTGAAATACACCTCACCGCCGAAAATTCGGAGATTGAACATGAACGCCGAAAAAACGAACCAGGCCGGCCAGTCTAGCGATCGCTGCGAACCATGCCGTGAAAAAATGCGCAGAAGCACGCTTCAAAACTTGTTCCCGGCCATTTTGGCTGCGTGGTGTTGTCTGTGCTTCGCGCCCGGCATCGCGCACTCACAAAACGCGGCCGCGCCGCCGTCACCTCCGCCAACTATTCAGTTGGCCGCGCCGGCTTCCACCAGCACCGGCCCGCCGCTCACTCTGAGCTTGGCCGATGCATTGACGCGCGCCGAAAAAAACAGTCCGCAATTTCAGGCGGCTGCCACACAAGCGAAGCTTGCGCATGAAAATCAGGTGCAGGCAAGAGCAGCGACCTTGCCGTCGTTCAGCTATCGCATGGATTATCTGAACACGCAGGGCAACAAGATTTCTCCCGTAGGCCGTTTCGTCACCAACGACGGCGTCCACGTCTATCGCGCCTGGGCGGTCGTTCACGAGGACATGCCCGGCAGTTTTTTCATCGGCGCCGGCCCGCGCCTCGCCGCTTACGGTAAAGCCCTTGCTGACGCACAGGAAGAAGTGGCGCGCCGCGGCCTGCGCGTCACCGTCACTCACGATTACTATGCGCTGCTCGTGGCGCAGCGCGCCTATGCCACCGCGCAGCAAAGCTTGTCCAACGCCCAGCATTTCCTGAAAATCAGCGAGGACCTCGAAAAAGGCGGCGAAGTGGCCCACGCCGACGTCATACGTTTTCAGCTCCAGGCCGGCCAGGCGCAGCGCGCTCTCGAGGACGCGCAGCTGGCCATGTCCAACGCGCAACTCAATCTCGCCGTGCTGCTCTTCTCTGATTTCAACGAGAATTTTACCGTCGTGGACGATTTGGAAACGCCGCCACCGCTGCCCAGTTTCGCCGAAGCCAGCGCCATGGCCCAAAATCGCAATCCGGATCTCCAATCGGCCCTCGCCGCATATCACGAGACGGGAATGAACGTTGCCATGGCGAGAGCGGCCTTCTTTCCATCACTCTCTATCGATTTCGATTACGGCATCGAAGCGAATGCCCTCGCGCTGCACAGCGTCAACACCACGAAGCCCGGCGTAGTTCAGCCCAACCTCGGCTACTTCGTCACCTATTCGCTCACTATGCCGGTCTGGGATTGGGGTTCAATGTGGAGTAAGCTGCACGCCGCCGAAGATCAAAAGCAGCTGGCCCATGTTGACCTAACCTATGCTCAGCGCAACGTGCTGGCGTCGCTCTACAGTTATTACAATCAAGCGGCGGTGGCGTGGAATCAGTTGACTAGCCTGCGCCAGTCCGCCGACCTGGCCGCGCGGAATCTTCAGCTGGTGACCATGCAATATCAGGCTGGCGAATCGCAAGTGTTGCAAGTAGTCGACGCGGAGACTTCTTTCGAACAGGCGCGCGACAACGAGTCTGCTGGCGAAGCTGCCTACCGCGACGCCCTCGCTACTCTCCAGACAATGACAGGGAGTTTCTGAGCGTGCTCAGCACAATTTGTCTGAGGAAAGTCGCCTCAGCTCTAATTTTTGCCGCCAGTCTCGCCGCCATTGGCTGCGGCGGCAACTCTGCCCCCGCGCCACAACCGGTGGTCGACGTGCACGCCGCCGCCGTTACGAAGAAAACGATCCAGCAGATTGTGTCTGCAGATGCGGAACTTTATGCGCGCGGCATCGCCACCATCGTGCCGAAGATCAGCGCTCCTATCGCGAAGTTTTACGTCAACCGTGGCAGCCATGTCCGCACTGGCGAGCTTTTGGCGCGGCTCGAAAACAAAGATCTTGCCGCGGCCGTCGAGCAGGCGAAAGGAGCGTACGAGCAGGCGCAAGCCAACTACGCCACCAGCACTCAGGAAAACCTTCCACAGTTAGTCCAACAGGCGCAATTGGATGTCAATGCCACGAAACAGGCCTCCGATTCCGCGCAGGCCGTTTATGAAAGCCGGCTGAAGCTCTATCACTCCGGCGCCATTGCGCGCAATCTTATGAATGAATCGCACGTCGCCTACATTCAGGCGCGCAACCAATATGAAGTCGCCTTAGCTCATCTCAAGGGCCTCGAAGCTGTCGGCCACGAGCAGGCTCTGAAGCTGGCCGAGGGCCAACTCGCCGCGGCCAAAGGCCAGTACGAGGCCGCTCTCGCCGATTTGCAGTACTCCGAGATTCGCAGCCCGATCAATGGCGTCGTCACTGACCGCCCCCTTTACGAAGGCCAAATGGCCACCGCCGGAACGCCGATGATGACCATCATGGACCTCGCGCACGTCATCGCCCATGCCTACATAGCTCCGCAACAGGCCGCGCTTCTCCATGTCGGCGATGCCGCGACCATGTCGCCATCGGCTTCGCAGGACGCGCACGCAGTTCCGGCGAAGGTCACCGTAGTCAGCCCCGCGCTCGACCCCAACAGCACCACGGTCCAGGTCTGGGTTGAAGCCCCTAATCCTGGCGATAAACTCAAGCCTGGCTCAACCGTGCACGTTAGCATGATCGCAAAAACGGTTAAGGATGCTCTGGTCATTCCGGCCGCCGCCGTGCTCACAGCGGATGACGGGAAAACTTCCGTCATGGTTATCGGCTCGGACCATCATGCCCATCAGACCAACATCACCACCGGAATCCGCGAGGGAAACGAAGTGCAAATTCTGAGCGGCCTCCAGGCCGGCCAGATGGTTGTGACCACCGGCGCCTATGGCTTGCCCGACCACACTGAGGTGAAAGTCGTCGCCAATTCCACGGAAGGCGGCGCGTCTGACTGACAAATATCGCTATGGCGCATTCCACTCCATCCAATCCGGCCGATTCCAAGCCACTTCAGACCCAGACGGAGTCTGCCGCCTATTGGTTTGCCCGCGAGCACAAATCCATCATTTTTTTGATCATCACTCTGGCCCTGGTTGGGGCCTATCTGATTTTCAGTATTCCCATCGCTGTGTTTCCCACCACGGATTTCCCTCGCGTCATTGTCGGCGTCGATAACGGCGTAATGCCTATCGACCAGATGCTTGTCACCATCACGCGTCCAATCGAGGAAGCTGTGAGCGGCGTACAGGGCATTCAAGACGTGCGCTCCATCACCAGCCGCGGCTCCGCCGAAGTCGATCTCTATTTCAGTTGGCGAGTGGACATGTTTCAGACCCTCCAGCGCGTTAACGCCGCCCTGGCGCGCGTGGAAGCTACTCTGCCTTCCACTGCCAAAGTGACCAGCGAGCGCCTCGAATTCTCCAGCTTTCCCATCCTTGGCTATGGCATCACTTCGAATACCCTTTCGCAAAGACAACTTTGGGAAATGGCCACTTACGACATCAAACCGCGCCTTGCCAGTCTCAATGGCGTCGGCACAATCCTGATTCAGGGCGGCCAAGTGCCGGAATTTCACATCGTTCCCGACCCGGCAAAGTTGCGCGTCACCCACGTCAGCATCTCCGACATCTTGGACGCGGTCCAGCGCTCGAACATCATCCAATCGCCCGGCCTTTTCCCGCAAAACCACGAGCTATACCTGGGTTTGATTACCGGACAGGCTCACAACGCGCAAGAACTCGGCAACATTTTCATCAAGAATTCGCCCGCCGGCGATCCGATCTATGTGCATGACGTCGCCAATGTGACACCTTCTTTCGAGCCGCACTTCACCATCGTTACCGCAAACGGACGTCCCGCCGTGCTCATCAACGTCAATCGTCAGCGCGCCAGTAACACTATGCAAGTGGCTACGGCAGTAAACACCGAGATGAGCAACATTGAAAAAAACCTGCCGCCGGACGTGCACGTGAGCACGTTCTATGACCAGTCGTGGATTGTCGGGCAATCCATCAAGAGCGTCCGCGACGCTATCTTGATCGGGCTTCTCCTTGCCTCCGCGGTGCTCGTGCTATTCCTGCGCGACTGGGGCACATCATTCATCGCCGGCATGGTCATTCCGATCAGCCTGCTGGTCACCTTCATCGTCATGCGCTTCCTGGGCGAAAGTTTCAACATGATGACGCTCGGCGGGATGGCTGCGGCCGTCGGCCTGATTATCGACGACGCCATCGTGGTCCTGGAAAACGTCGTATTGCATCGCGAAGCAGGCGAGGGCCGATTCGAGGCCGTCGCGCTCACTCTTCGCGAACTTTCCGTTGCGCTGGTCGGCTCCACGCTAACGCCCATCGTTGTCTTTGTTCCGTTGATCGCCATCACCGGCGTCACCGGAGTCTTTTTTCGCGCCATGGCTGTGACCATCGGCGTCGCCTTGCTGACCTCGCTCACACTGGCGCTCACCTGGACTCCTACTCTGTGCCTCTATTTGTTGCGGAAACAATCAAGCACTGCCGACGAGCCGGCAGAACACGCGGACGCTCCTCCCGCTACGACTGCGGCTGCCGCCGCGCCCGTGCCCGGTCAAACCGTCATCGCCGCAGACTCTGAGGAAGAAAAAAGAAAACGCGAGCTGACCCTGCTGTTACAAGCCGAGGAACATCACTTGATGAAAGGCTACTTTGGCCGCGTGATTCGCTTCTACGAACGCTGGTTTCAGCGCAGCTTGAAATATCCCATCTGGGTGCCCATCCTGACGGTGCTGCTCATCCTGGTCTCTTATTTCTGCTACCGGCACATCGGCTCTGACCTGCTGCCCAAGATGGACGAGGGCAGCTTCATCCTCGATTACGTAACGCCGCCAGGCAGCTCGCTTGCAGAAAGCGACCGCATGGTCACGCACATCGAGCAGATTATCCGTACTGTTCCGGAGGTGGAAAGCACATCGCGCCGCACCGGTCTTCAGCTTGGACTTGCGGCGGTTACCGAGGCCAACATTGGCGACATTTCCGTCAACCTGAAAGCCAACCGCAGCCGCGACATCTGGTCCATCATTAACGAAGTGCGCCAGCGAGTGGCGGTGGCGGAGCCGGCCGTGGACGTCGACTTCGTTCAGAAGCTACAAGACATGATCGGCGACCTCACTAGCGCTCCCCAGCCGATCGATATCATGATGTTCAATCCTGACGCGAAATTGCTTGATACCTGGGCCCCACGCGTTGCCGACGCCATCGGCAATATCACGGTGGGCGGCGATCATCCAGTCGTCGATATCGATAATGGCATCGATTCCACCACCAGCGGCCCAGCTGTTTCTTTTCAGGTGAACATGGCCGCCGCCTCTCACGCTGGATTCACGCCGCAGGATGTGGCCAACGAAGCCGGCGCCATGCTTGACGGTGTAACCACATCGCAGCCGATGGTTGTAGCCGACCGTCCCTACCCCGTGCGCATTCGCTATCCCGCAGACGTCCGCTCTTCGCTCGCTGCGATGAACGACACCACCATCATCAGCCCCGCCGGACAGACCGCCAACTTGGGCTCGCTCGCCACCATGACGGAATTGCCCGGGCAAACCGAAATTTTACAGGACAACGAACAGCGCTATGTGGCCGTCACCGCGCGCCTCGAAGGTCTCGACATGGGCCACGGTATCGCCGACGTCAAAGCGGCGCTGGCCAAATTGCACATGCCTGAGTCTATCCGCGTCGAGTACGGGGGACTCTACAAGACGCAGCAGCAATCCTTTCGCGATCTAACAATGGTGCTCGTGCTGGCCATTGTGTTCGTCTTCCTGGTACTGCTCTTCGAATTCCACAATTTCTCCGCGCCCATTTCCATTCTTGTTTCCGCCGTGCTTTCGACTGCCGGCGTTTTTGTCGCGCTGCTTTTCACCGGCATCACTTTTAACTTGTCTTCGTTCATGGGACTGATTATGGTCATCGGCATTGTTGCTAAAAATGGAATTTTGCTTCTCGACGCCGACGAGAAATTCCGCGCCGCTGGATTCTCCAACGAGGAATCTATTTTTCAAGCAGGACGGAGAAGACTCCGTCCCATCGTCATGACCGCGATTGCCGCAGTAGCGGGGATGTTGCCGTTAGCGCTAGCCCTCGGCGCTGGCTCTCAGATGTTGCAGCCGCTGGCGGTCGCCGTAATCGGCGGACTGCTCATCGCTATGGTCCTGTCCCTCTTCGTTACGCCGACTGTCTACTACTACATGACCCGCCACACCGATTCAGCGGCTCACTGAGCGGCCAGCTGATCAACCAGCACCACGCGTCGCCTACAGTACCGTGCGTCTTGGAGGGTCGGAACTTTAGCTCCGACATAAAGACGCCTCTGAAAATGCTCTTCGTATCGGGCTATACGCGCGCAAAGTATTATTCGCTTTGTCGCCACTTTTCGGCGATGATGTCATTCGGCCAAACGAATGCATCGCGCAAATTCGCAAACCTGTTTGTTCTTTGCGCTCGCTGGACTATTCTTCGCCGCCACCGCCTACGCGCAATCGGTGCGCAAAGCCATCCCGCGCAAAGTCATAATTGACCAGGACGCGCGCGGCCCCGCCACCACCGACCAGCAAGCCATCCTCGCACTCATCCAATCCCGGCAAACGCAAGTACTCGGCATCACTGTGGTCACCGGAGACCAATGGCGCGACGAAGAGGTCGCGCACACCCTGCGCATGCTCGAACTCATCGGCCGCTCCGACATTCCTGTCGTCCCCGGCGCCGTTTTTCCGCTCGACAACACGCCGCAATTCATCACCGCCTGGGAAAAACTTTACGGCAAAGTCGTTTACCAGGGCGCCTGGAACTGGCCCGCCGGCAAAACGCACGGACCTTACGACATTCCTCCACTCGTCGAAGGCGCGCCGCGCACCAAACCCTCCACCGAAGACGCCGCGCATTTTCTCATCCGCATGGTGCATCTGTATCCGCATCAGGTGACCATCGTCGCCGCCGGCCCGCTCACCGATCTCGCGCTGGCCATCACCATTGACCCGCATTTCGCGGAACTCGCGCAGCAACTCGTGGTCATGGGCGGCAGCATCAATCCGCAAACGAATGATCCCGAATTTCGCCTCAATCCCCGCCGCGAATTCAATTTCTGGATGGACCCCGAAGCCTCTCACGCCGTGCTCAAGGCCAACTGGGCCAAAATCACCGACACTCCCGTGGACATTTCCATCAAGACTTGCCTGACCAAAGAAATGATCGCGCAAATCGCCAAGTCTAATTCGCCCGCCGCGCAGTACATCGCTAAGTACGCCAATTCGGAATACATGTGGGACGAATTAGCCGCGATTTCCTGGCTCCATCCCGAGATCATCACGCGCACCGAGCAGCTCTACCTCGACGTCTCCACTGACCCAGGTCCTTCGTATGGCGACACGCTTGCCTGGCTTCCCGGTAACCAACCGCCTACAATGCCGTTTCCTGACCCTTTAAACTTTCGCCCTGAACTGCGCCCCGAACAGGCGTGGGTTTGCGAGTCTTGCCCCGTGATAATGAAGCCGGCTCAGCCTATCACCGTGAATGTCGACCTAAACACCGCCGCCTTCTACCGCGAATTCATTTCCCTAATGCGACGCAATCGACCCATTGGTTAAATTCACTTTGCTCCTCTTTTTTTTTCGGGCAGGGACAGAGTTACCCTGAAGGAACCTGGCCCGCTGTCATGTACGCGATTCGGTTTTAGTTCTTCTTGGCGCTCTGCGTTTTCGAGGCGAAGCGCATTGGGCTGAACGCCTGCAAAATCTTCGGCACGCGCCCTTCGACGATCCATTCTGCAAGGTATTTCGCCGTGGCGGGCGCGAGAAGCATGCCGTTGCGGTAATGTCCCGTGGCGATAAATAGACCTTCGATGTCGGTAGCGCCGATGATGGGCAAGTGGTCAGGAGAATCGGGGCGAAGACCAGCCCAGGTTTCCAGAATGGGGGCTTCGGCCAGTGCTGGCGCCATAGCCGTTGTGGCCGCGAGAATTTTCTGCAGGCCCGCGGCAGTGACATTTTTCTCGAGTATGCCTGCTTCCACGGTGCTACCAGCGACCACGCGACCATCTTCGCGCGGAGCGATGTAACCGCGCTCGCAGCGGAGAATGATGTGCGGAGCGCCGGCAACACGCCCGAAAGCGACCATTTGGCCACGGACCGGAGCCGTTGGTGCGTAGGATTCCACTCCGCCAATTTCCGCAGAGCGCCAGCCTGCCGCGATGACGATGTTGCGAGCTTCGATTTTTTCTGTTACGCGGACCTTCAGCAAGCCAGATTGATTTTCCTGCGTGGATGAAACCAGCGCACCGGTGCAGCGTGTATCGCTGACGATGAGAGAGATTGCTTCCATGTTGCCGCGAATGTGCGCGCCGGCATGTTCGGCGGCATGGAGGGCGACTCGTGTGAGCACGCGAGGATCGAGATAGGCTTCATCAGCGATCCAAAGCGCGGCGCGAACTGTGGGCGCGATGGCGGGTTCGAGGCGCTGGGCTTCCGCCAGAGGGAGCGCGCGGGCGGAAATGCCCGCTTCGCAGATTACCTGCAAGCGATGGTCACGGTCGGCCTCGGCGCGTGACTCGAAGAAAAGCTCGATTGCGCCATTGGGATGAAAGCCGGCGGATTTTCCCGTAGCGGATTCGATTGCGGCAGCGAAGGCGGGATAGAGGCGATAGCTTTCGCGGGAGAGAGCGGCCATTGTTGGTGCTGGCGTGTCAGGTGCGGGCGAAATTGTTCCGGCGGCGGCCCAGGAGGCTTCGCGGCCGGGCTCTTGGCGGTCAAGGAGCAGCACGGATTGATTCTTGAGCGAGAGCTCAAAGGCAAGCGCGGCGCCGACGATACCGCCACCAACGATCAGCGTGTCATAAGCTTTCACAATTTAATCTTACCGGAAACGTGCGCAGAAGGCGCGCATGCGCTGCGCACCGGCACGAAGCGCAGCCGAGGTCCGAATGAGAGTCTCGTGGCTAGCGGTTCTCACAGCGACGAATCTGGCGCTAATCCTGAACGAGAGAAGGCCAACGCCCTGGTTATGCGGCGCGGAAGCGATGCTTATAGGTGTGGCGAAATTCGGCGGCGAAGCCTTTCAGGAAAGCAAAGCTCATGCTTTCGTTGAGAGGAATAGTCTCGATGGCGAGGTCCAGAGCGGCTGTTTCATCTTCGGGATCCCAGCATGAGAGCATAGGGACAGATCTTGACGCGGCTAACCGCCCATATCTGATCCCGCGAATAAAATCGAAGTTAGCGTTCGCCGGATTGTTATAGCGGCTTAGGTCCGGCAGAACGGGAGCCGTGGAGGTTAAAGTTGCTGAGGAACGTGGGCTGAGTGCGTGCATTCCCAGTGATGTTCTCATGTGCGCATCCTCATATGCTCTACGCACATTCGATGAAAGAGCAGGGCGCGACGTGACACGGTTTATGAGACAAATCGCCGGGCAAAAACGGAAATTTCCGGAGGCGTCAGAGAGTTTTCAGCAGGTCGAGAGAAAGAAGATAGGCCTTTTCGGAAAGTCTTGTGGCGCGCTCCCAATCGGAAGTTCCAATGGCGTCCTGGGCCTGCGCGAGAAAGCCGCGAATCTTATCGACCATGTCTTTTTGCGTGGAATTGAGCTGCCGGCCATCGAAACGATGTAAGTTCTGCTGCGCATTGGCAATGAGCTTATCGGCCCGCTGCTGGAGTTGCGACTGGTCTGACGGCGAAATTTGCGGCGAGATTTGAGGAGCCGCAGGACGGGTGGGTTCTGAGACTGGAGGGGAAGTCTCCGGACGCTTCGGATTTTCTGGTTTGGGATTTAGCTCAGGCGGCGGGGTGGTTGAAACGGGATTCTTAGGAGCAGGCGTGGTAGGCGCGGGAATCGAAACTTGTGGTTTCGTAGTGCTTGGTGTTGGAACCGGCGAAGGCGGAACAGGCGGAACGGTGACGGGAGCCGCGGCATGGGCGTGGCGATGAGCGCAGCCGGAGCACAGAAATAATAGCGACGCCGCAACAGCACACGTGCCGATAGCTGAGGTTATCAGCTTCAGCGTTTGCCGTATGGGCCAGATTCGAGGACGGGTTGAGTCTGGTCTCGACATTACGTTGTCTGGGCCTAATGATAGCGCTGTCTAAGCGTGCTTAGCGAACGGCTGCCCATAATCTTTATAGGATGCGGGGACAGGTGTCACCTGAACCAGCGGCAGCTCGATTCTGAAAGTAGTTCCGCGTCCAACCTCCGTATCGAATTCTATCGAACCATTGTGCAACTGTACAAATCGAAAGGTATTGGCCAGACCCAGGCCTGTGCCGCCCTTGCGGGTGGTGAAGAAAAGTTGAAAGATTTTGCCGCGATTTTCCGGAGCGATTCCGGGGCCAGTGTCACCGACGGTGATTTCCGCAGTGTCCGCGAGGCGGCGAAGGCCGATGGAGAGATGGCCGCCAGCGCTCATCGACTGGCAGGCGTTCAAAACCAGATTTAGCACCGATTGTTCGATGAGGCGGCGGTCCAGTTCCATGGGAGGAAAAGAGTCCGGAATTTCTTTGGTAAGTTCGATTCCGGCGCGATCAATAGACGGCTGTGCGGCAGCAAGGACGCCGTTTATTAGCTCGGGCAGGTTCACTTCTTCCAGTTCTAATTCGACAGGGCGGCTGAATTCCAGGAAAGTTTTTACCACGCGATCGAGACGATCGATTTCCGAGTCAAGCATTTTGGAGGCTTGCTGCGTTTCAGAATCAGGCGGCAAATTGCCTTTAAGGACTTCGAGCCAGACGCGCATGGAGTTCAGCGGATTTTTTACTTCATGGGCTACGCCGGCAGTGACGCGGCCCAGCGCAGCGAGCCTTTCCGAGACTTGCAACTGCGAGCCGATTTTTTCGAGCGATTCGAGATCGCGCAGCGTTACCAACAGTCCCATGCGCGCGCCGCTTTCCTGAATCGGCTGGACGCTGGCGCCGACGCGCCGCACGCCGCGCGCGCCGGGCATTTCGACTTCCACTTGCTCCATACGTAAGTCAGATGCTTGATCCGCGCCTCCGATGTGCAGCGCTTCAGCGAGGGGATGGCCGGAAGGGAAGATTTCTTCTATCTTGCGGCCCAGCAGATTTTCGGAGCCGACATCGAGGAATTTTTCAGCAGAGGGACTGACCAGCACAGCGCGGCCTTCGACATTGAACAACAGCAATCCATCTTCGAGGCCGGACATGATTTGATTCATGTTTTCGCGCAAGGTGCTGAAGATTTCCCGGACGTCGCGCAATTGCTGCCCGATGCGAGTAATTTTGTTGGATACCTGGCCCAGTTCGCCGGCCTTGATTGCGGGTTCCGGATCGAATTCTCCGGCGGAGATGCGATCCAACTGTGCGGAGATGCGCGAGAGTGGCGCGAGCGCGACCTGGCTTACGAACGCCGTAAAGAGGGTGGAAAGGATCACAGCGCCAAGCGCAACCCAGGCTGCGGCGTCCAAGCCAGGCCAAATCTCGTCGCGCAAAAGCGCGGAAGAGATAGCCACATGGATTTGGCCAAAAGGCTGCTGGCTCACGTTGAATGGGTCGGTGACTTCGTAAACACGCGGCGGACCGTTGAGAATGCGGAGCTGATCAGCGAACGGCGCATTCACCAGGGCGGAAAGATTCGGCCGCGGCGCTATCTGCTTGCCGGGAAGCGACGGGTCGCTGGAAATGAGCGCGGCCCCATTGTTGTCGGTGATAGTGATTTCGTAGATTGTGGCGGAATAGCTCATGTCGGATTCGATCAGCGCGGAAAGGCCAGGATCTTTGCTGAGCGTTTGCTGAACGTAATGGAGAATATCTTCGGGCTTGGATGAAGCAGGCGCTGCGCCGCGGTCGGCCGCCTCGCGTAAAGCATTCTGGGCGAGGACGAAGACCTGCTGCAGAACGAATTGCGAACTGGTGTTCGCCTGAACGATTACTTGGCGCGTGAGCCGCGCCACGTACAATCCGGAAATCAGGGCGACGACCAGCAGGACGAGAGAAGCGGTCGCCAGCGTAAACTTATTTTTAAGGCTTAACGTCATCTTTGCGCGTGGCCTCGTACTCCTTGAGCTTATTGTGAAGGGTCTTCAGGCTAATGCCTAGCAATTCAGCGGCCCGCGTCTTGTTTTGATTGGTGGCGTGAAGAGTTTGCAGGATCAACTCCCGTTCTGCCGCTTCGACCGTGGTGCCAGGAGGAAAACGCAGTCCGGAAAGCTCGCCGGCTTGAGCCACAGGGCCGCGCGCGAAATCTTCGGGAAGATGCTGACGCCCGATAGAGCCGTGGTCGGAGGCGATCGCGGCGCGCTCCAGCACGTTGCGAAGCTCGCGCACGTTTCCGGGCCAGGGATAAGATTTGAAGAGCTCCATGACGTCCGCATTCACACCGATTGTTTGCAGGCCATGTTTCTGGTTCATATCGCGCAAGAGCTGGTCAACGAGCGCAGGCAAATCGTCTTTATGGTCGCGAAGCGGAGGCAGGTGAATATGAAAAACGTTGAGCCGGAAATAGAGATCCTGGCGTAACTGGCCCTGCGCGACAGCCTGTTGCGGGTCTTTGTTTGTAGCCGCGAGCACTCGGACATTGACGGGGGTTTCGACTTTGCTGCCAATGCGGCGAATTTTGTGATCTTCCAGAACGCGCAGCAGTTTTGATTGAGTGGCCGCGGGCATTTCGCCGATTTCATCGAGCAAGAGAGTGCCGCCGTCGGCAAGTTCGAAGCACCCCAGGCGGCGCTCGGCCGCGCCAGTAAATGCGCCTTTTTCGTGGCCGAAAATTTCGCTTTCCATCAACGATTCGGGAATCGCAGAACAGTTGATGGCTACAAATGGCTGACTGGCGCGAGGCGAGAGCTGGTGAATCGTGCGCGCGACGATTTCTTTGCCGGTCCCTGTTTCGCCGGTGATAAGCACCGAAGCCGTCGAGGGCGCTGCGGTTTCAATTTGGCGCATGACGTCCTGCATGCTTTTCGAACTGCCGACCATTTCGCCCAGGCGGCCCGCGTCGCGCAATTGCCGCGTGAGCACGGCGACTTGCTTACGGTCGCGAACTTTGCCCATAGCGCGGTCCAGCAGCGAGTGAAGGACAGGCGCCTTGAGCGGTTTCTCGATATACCAGAAGGCGCCAGCCTCAATGGCTTGCACGGCGCGCTCGTCGCTTCCTCGTCCAGTGATAATAATCACGGGGGTATCGGGAGCGTTTTGGTGAAGCTGGCTGAGCAGTTCGAGGCCATTCATGCCGGGAAGTTCAACATCGGCGAGCACGACGGCCGGCTGAAACTCGGCAAACTTAAAAATTCCTTCTTCAGCGGATGCCACCCCAAGGACTTCGCACCCCCATTTGCGGAGAAGCGCCTCGTAGCCTTTGCGGGCGTTTTCCTCGTCCTCAACGATGAGCACGCGGTGCAAGAATGGTGTCTGGCTGGACATTTCATTCAATTTACCACAAATTTCCGAAAGCCAAGTGGCTCGGTGCGCCGCTGAACGATTCAGGCGTCGACCTAGAGGGTTGACTCTTCCGCCGCTTCGGGGACGAGGCCGCATTTCCGGGAAGGGGCGCTTCGTACTATCCTAGAGTCACCCCAGCAAAGGCGGTACTAAATCATTCGGAGGTGTCGGATTGAGACGCTCTTGTTACTCATCGCTTTGCGTGGTTGCGGCACTATCCGCGGTTTTAATGTTTGCCGGTTGTTCGAATACGGGAAGCAATCCAAATAGCGCCAATAATGCTAACAGCGCCAGCACCGCGAATCCATCGAGCAGTGCCCAGCCGGAATCCTCTGCTGCTGCTCAGGCTCCAGCCGAAAGTGCTCCGGCCCCTGAGCCGGTGACCATCCCGGCGGGGACGGAGATTCACGTGATTCTGGATACGGCCGTTTCGAGCCGGAACAGTGCGCCAGGAGATAACTTCGACGCAACCGTTGCGGAGCCGGTGACAGTACACGGCAGAGTAGTCATACGGCGCGATGCGCGCGCGCGGGGAGTCGTGGTTGATGCGCGCCCGTCGGGGCGATTGTCCAAACCGGCGTTGCTCTCCATAGAACTAAGATCTGTACAATCAAACGGTGCGTGGGTACCGGTTCGTACGCGTTCACTGACCATGGAAGGGAAGTCGCACAAGAAAAGAGACATTGTCGCTATTGGTGGTGGTTCCGCGCTTGGCGCGATCATCGGCGGGATTGCCGGAGGCGGCAAAGGCGCTGCGATTGGCGCTGCGGCAGGCGGCGGCGCGGGTACGGCAGGCGCCGCCATAACGGGCAAGAAAGACATCACGCTGCCTGCCGAATCTCATTTGGCGTTTCGCCTCGCCCGTTCCGCTACTGTACAGATGCAATAGCAGTTAGGACGGCTTGTCATGGTCGGGCAGGAAATGCTTCTGCCCGACGCTAAGTCAGGCAATACCCACGTCGATTCCTCGGATGGCCATCCTCGCCCAAAATGGAATTCTGTTGAAAAACATATAGTTACTTGCTTAATGCAGTAATATAGTCTAGGATGCGTTCCCGTTCTGGCACTCGCCAGACAAAGCGAAGGCGAGCGGGAAGTTGCAAGCTGCGTGTCTTGTGCCAATTAGGGATTTTCCGCAATTGGCGCGCGAGTTGCTCCTGAATTGAGGAAATCTGGCCCGAAATGGGGCTCGGGAGAAATTCACGATGAGTCATGAATAAAAATGGAGTCTAGCGCAGTGGATACAGCGGGCACGTCAGAAGCGCGAGCGCCAGAACGAGCTGAGGCGGCTACAGTCCTAATCGTGGACGATGAGGAATCGGCGCTGCGGCTTTGCGCGGACATTGCCGCGGAGGCCGGCCTGCGCGTGCGCACCGCGAGCACGACGGAAAAGGCGCTTGAGACTCTGGATGAATATCCCGTAGACATTGTCCTTACCGACCTGCGTGTGCCGGAGTTGGGAGGTTTGGAGCTTTTGCGCCGCATCCGCGAGCACTATTCGGAAGTATCGGTTTTGGTGCTCACGCAATACGGCACCATCCAAACTGCCGTGGAGGCAACGCGGCTGGGAGCAGCGGATTACGTCACCAAGCCATTCCACATTGACGAGCTGCGCCGCAAATTGCAGCGATTGATTCACGAGCAGGAGTTGGATCAGGAAAATCGCGTATTGCGCGAACAACTTCGCACGCGTCCAGGCTATAAAGAGCTCATTGGCACGTCGCCGAAAATGCAGCGCGTTTACAAGCTGATCGAAAAAGTCAGCCAGCACAATTATCCGGTGCTGATTCTTGGCGAGAGTGGGACAGGAAAGGAGCTGGTGGCGCGCTCGATTCATTTTTCGGGCGGGCGCAAGAACAAGCCTTTTGTTCCGCTGGACTGTTCCGCTTTGGTGTCGACGCTGATTGAGTCTGAGCTTTTTGGGTACGTCAAAGGCGCATTCACCGGCGCGATGCACACAAAGCAGGGCGTCTTCGAGAGCGCCGACGGCGGCACGCTGTTTCTGGACGAGATTGGAAACTTGCCAGTGGATATGCAGGCCAAGCTATTGCGCGTTTTGCAAGAGCGCGAAGTCAAGCCGGTTGGTTCGAACGATCGGCTCCGCATCGATGTCAGGGTGATCGCGGCCACGAATAGCAACTTGGAGGCGGCGGTTCAGGAGGGCGCATTCCGCAAGGACCTCTTTTTCCGCCTGAACGTGGTGCAGATCAAGATTCCGCCGCTGCGCGAACGCAAGAGCGATATTCCTTTGCTGGTGCAGGCCTTTCTTGAGAAGTTTATTGATCCCGGCAGCCGCGCTCCAACGTTGGCTGAGGATGCCATGGCGCGCCTGACGGCATATGATTGGCCGGGAAACGTACGCGAACTGGAGAACGCAATCGAGCGCGCCGTCGCGCTGGGCTCAGGCCCGATTTTGCATTCTGGCGACCTGCCAAGCAATCTTCAATATGGACACGCTCCCACGGAGCAAGTGTTTTCTTCGACAAGCGACGTGGTTCCACTCGAGGAGACGGAACGCCGCGCCATTTTACACGCGCTGCGCGAGGCCGCCGGCGATAAATTGGTGGCGGCAAGGCTGCTGCGCATCGGCAAGACAACGCTCTACCGCAAATTGAAGCAGTATCAAGCGGAAATAAAAGAGAATTAGCTCGATCCAGCATTCCACTCGTTCACGCCAGCCGCTTTTTCTGCAGAAATTTCTCGCTGGTTAAATTCCCATACAGGATGCTTGCGGCACCGGACTGGGAATCCTCACTGTTCCACACCCGTTCCCATGAAATCGTAAGTGCCTAAATCTCTTGCGCTTTGCTAATTCCTTTGCGTTGGTAGCCCTGATGCATAGAGCGTTGGCGAGGAACGAGCGTGGACTACATTCAGGAATATCAAATCCACAGATTCTTGCGGCGCGCGCTGGTCATCGTGGTTTTCGTGGGCGGGATTTTGCTCTCCTGCTACGGCATTCTCAGAATGGGGCGGTGAAGGCGATGTCGCGCCCATTCTGGTTGCGTCCGCTTCCGCTTGCCGAAAAGCCAGCGGACAGCGTTGCTAAAGCTGCCGCTCATGGCGAGCCGCTCGAGACTCTTTTGCGAACGGGCGCTGCATGCTTGTTGGAGGCAGCGAACGCGGACCGCGCCGGCGTCTGGGCAGAAGAAGTAGCGGGTGAGCCGCTGTGGCGCGGCCAGTTGGCCCAAGTGGAGGGCATCGGGCCAGCCTCGGCGAGCTGCAATGTGAATTCCTATGAAGCGTTCCCTGTGGAATTTAATGACATGAATGCGCCGCTGGAGTTCTTCGCGCCGGTATTCCCGGTAGGGCCGCGTGATTTCTTCGAGGGCATGTCCACGGCCGTGGGAATGCCGCTCAAAGTGGGCGATTGCATTCTAGGAGCGTTGCTGGCGTGTAGCAGGCGTCCAGGCAAGCTGGCGGGCCGGCAGGTCCTGGAAAACATTGCCGCAGAGATCGCTGTGTCGGTGTACTCAAATCGGTCGCGGGAGCAGAACGAACGCACCCATCAGGCCCTGCATTTGCGCGAGGAAATAGAGAATTTGATTGCCAGCGGCGCTCCTGCGGAGGACGTTCTGCGGCGAATATTGTCCGTAGTGGTGCGACAGACGGGCGCTCAGTTTGCGGGAGTGGCGCGCCGGATGGAAACATCGCTGCGATGGGAAGCGTTTTCCGGCACGCAGGCGCCGGAAGCCCTGCAGCGGGCTTTTTTCGCTTTAGCGACTGCGGTTTTTTTGGACCGCGAATCGATTCTTCGCGAAATTCCCAACGGCTCCTTGCCAGGATTGTCTGTGGTCGGCCTGCCGCTCAGCTTTTCGCGTGACGAGTCGCTGGTTTTGCTTGCGGGCTATCGTTGCGGCGACAGAATTCCGCTGGAAACACTGGAAGGTTTCCGAGCGGTGGCTACCAACGCTCGCGCAGCCTCGACTGGCCGGGAGGCCGATTCCGCTTACCGCTCACTCTTCGAATCGAGCACAGAAGCGCTGATTGTGGCGGATTGTAAGGGCCGCATCCTCGAGGCGAATCGCTACGCGCGAGAACTGCTGCCGTGGAAGAGTGACCTCGGTTCGACCATCGCGATTGCCGAATTCTTTGCGCAGCCGGGGACCAGCGAATTTGACGCTTGGTTCAGCCGCGCAGCATCTGACCCTTGCGTGACGCCGATGGAAGCGCAGCTCGAGAACGGGCTGGAAGTGCGCCTGGGGCTGCGCCAAATGCTCGCCGGAAGCCAGCGTCTGCTGCTGGCGCTTGAGGAAGGTTCCGTCGTGGGACGCGCGGAGCGCCTCTGGAAACAAACGCACGCGGAGCTCTGCAGCGTGCTCGATGCCGTGCAGTGCGGGGTTGTGGTGCTCTCTGCCGATGGAAGGATCCGCTTCGCTAATGCGCAATTCGGCGCGCTGTTTGGGCTGGATGCGCGCAGACTGCGATCCTTAGGCGCATTTAATGAGCTGGCTGCGGCAATCGAATCCTGCCTTCGCAGTCCGGCTTGCTATCGTGCGCCATGGAACTTGTTTGCGGCAGGGTCAGGTGACGCGGTGCATGATGAACTGGAAGTGAGAACCCCGGCGGCGCGAGTGATTAAACGATACGCGCGGCCAGTGTTGGATGATGAAGGCCGGCGATTTGGCTGGCTAGAAGTTTATTGGGACATTACCAGCCAGCGGCAGCTTGAGTCGAAATTGCTGCAAACCGAAAAAATGGCCTCGGTGGGGCAGGTCGCTACAGGAATTGCCCACGAGCTCAATAATCCGCTGACGTCCATCATCGTCTACGCGCAGCTGCTATTGGAACGCAACGCGCCCGAAGCTCAGCGCGACGAGGGCAAAATGATTTTCGATGAGGCGGAACGCGCCCGCCGCATTGTGAAAAACCTGCTTTCCTTCGCTCGTCCGGTGCAGCACGAACGCGCTCGCGTGGATATCAACGAGATCATCGAGCGCACCGTCGCTCTTCGCGGCTACGAGTTGAAGCTCCGCAATATTGCGGTGCGGTGCGAGCTTGAACCTGGCCTGCCGGCGACTTTCGCCGACCCGCATCAACTCCAGCAGGTTGTGCTGAATCTGCTGGTCAATGCAGAGCAGGCCATCGCGGAAAATCACGGGCATGGCGTGATTCAGGTGCGCACTCGGAAAAGTTCGGCAGACCGTCTGGTCATCGAGATTTCCGACAATGGCCGCGGAATTGCTCCGGAAATTTCCAGCCAAATTTTCGACTTGTTCTTCACCACAAAATCCCCCGAGATCGGCACAGGCCTTGGTCTCGCCATAGTCCGCAGCATCGTCGAGCAGCATGAGGGAGAAGTGGCTTTCGAAAATCTTCCCCAGGGAGGCGCGAAGTTCACCGTGCAATTGCCGGTGTTGCCGGTGCCAGCGATCGCAGCAGCGACACCAGCAGCAAAAACAGGGGAACCTGCAGCCGCCGCGAAATCTCGGGCCGCGCGCATTTTGATTGTGGAGGACGAACCGACCGTAGCCCATTTGATTGCCGATGTGCTGCGTGAGGACGGGAATCAAGTTGAGGCGGTGCTAGATAGCCAGGAGGGATTGCTGCGCGTTTCTCGCAGCTACTATGACTTGGTCATTTGCGACCTGCGCATGCCGCGTGTCGACGGGCCGGCTTTTTACGGTGCTCTGGTTCGCAGCGGCAACACCGCTCGCCACCGCATTTTGTTCATCACTGGCGACATGCTTGGCCCGCATACCGTCGAATTTCTGCAGTCGCACCAATTGCAGCATCTGGCCAAACCATTTTTGGTGGAAGAGCTGAAGCTTGCGGTCTATCGCGTTCTCGCTCGCGGCGGCGCGGCGGTTCCCACAAATCTAGCGAGCGCGGAGGCCCATGGATGAATATATGGAAATTCAGAAAAGAGGCGCGCTTACGAGCGAGCAAAGAGCGCAAGTGCTGATTGGCATGGCCGAGGGAGAATCTTGCCGGAATCTCATAGCGGCCATTCGCGCGGCGCGCTCTTTCGAGATTGCGAGCGTGGCTAGCTTGGCTGGATTGGAGTCCGCTGCCTCATGCTACCTGCCGGATGTGGTCGTGTTGAGCGAGGGAATTCTGGCCGCAGGCGTTTCTCTGGCAGACGCGACACGGCGCCTCACCGCTTTTGCTCCCGTGATTGTGCTGGCATCCTCCGAGCGCCAAATGGAACTGGTGGGTCTGGTGATTTCGGGCCAGGTGGATCTGGTGACGCTTTCGGATGGCTTTGCATCGGTGGTGGCGGCCCTCATTGAACGCCGGCTGAATTCGTCGAACGGCTATTCTCGCGAATTTCGCTCGGCGTGGAGCGCCGACGTGCCGTCCGATTTTGCGGAAATTCTCCGTCATGAAATTAACAATCCGCTTACCGGCATTCTGGGCAATGCGGAACTGCTGCTGTCGCAGCTTCGCGGAAAGCTGCCGGCGAGTTCCGTGCAACGGCTGGAAACGGTGATTGATCTTGCCGTTCGATTGCGCGAGAAAGTTCGCTGCCTGGCGGCGGAGCCGAGCAGTCGCGAGCCCAGCGTACATTCCTTGTAAAACGCTCCTCTGAGGATATTGCAAGCCTCGTGGCGCGAATTATTGGTTTGCTTTCGCGAGCAACAGACTCACTCCACCCGCAAAATCTCTTTCGGGAGTGATCAGGGGCAGCACCAGCCGTCCCGGCTCGGAAAAGTCATAAAAATGTCCCGGATGGACGTAAACACCTTTCTGGCGTAGCAATTCAATAGCGAATTCTTCTTCATCGCGCAAGCGTGACCCACGGAGAATCGCATACCAGCCGCCCTCGATTTTCAGGCGAGAGCACGCTTGCTGCGTGGCAAGCTGTCGATCCAGCTCGGCAAGATTCTTTCTGACGCGCGCCATAAGCTGCTCCTGAAACGCGGTCCGTTGCGCCATAAAGGCTGGCAATGCCAGTTGCACAGGCGCGTTGATCGATAGGTACGTGTCGGCGATCACTTCCAGGCGGGCGACTGCCTCAGCTTTCCATCTTTCAGGGCCGTTTACGATGAGCCACGAAGCTTTCATCTGCGGCAAGCCGGAGATTTTCGAGATGCCGCTTAAGGTGAAGGTAAGCGCACCGGCGTTTGCAGCGAAGCTCGCCAGGGGTTCTTCCGTGAGTGAGAAATCCAAGAAAACTTCATCGGCGATCAGGGCCAGTTCACGTGCCGCGCAAATGGCGCTAAGTTCCTTCATCTCCGCTACTTTCACGTAATGGCCAGTGGGATTATTTGGATGCACGACGATGATGCCTCGTGTGCGCGTGGTCACGATCCTCTCGATCGCTTGAAAATCGATTTGCCAACCGCGGTCGTAACGCAGCGGATAGTGGATGAGCTTCACGTCATGAATGTCAGCCAGAAAATCAAAGAGCGGATAGCTGGGGCACGGCGCGAGTATTTCGTCGCCTGGATCGCACAGCAGCCGAAACGCGAATGAATAGGCTTCGCTCGTGCTGGTTGTGAGAAAAATATCTTCGAGAGATACTGCCGCGCCATGTTCGGCGCAATATTGCGTCACTGCTGCGCGCGCGCTGGCTATTCCCTTTGGATTTGGTTCATAGCGAAGGACGGCGGGATTTGACAACGCGTCACGAATGGCCTGTTCGTCATACTGGAATCCGCCTTCCGTTGGATTTGAAATGGTCAAATCAAGCAGCGGCTTCCCGCTGGCGCGATGCGTGGCCAGCGCGGAACTCAAACGATTGGACTCGAGGTTCCAGTTAGTGCGTTGAGCGAACATCCGTTTGAACGTGCTAACGTTCTTCTGGGCGAATCGCCGAAGATTAACATGATTCAGCCGGGCTTCCCGTGCGGGAAATACACAAAGCCGCCTGGGCGTTGCCCCCCTTCGGTAGTGCTCTAAATGTGTGTTGATGGTTGGTGGCGAGTGAATGAGCGAAGAAAGCCATTGCCTTACTCGCTCGCCCATGTCAGAAGCTCAGTGATAGACCAAACATGGTCTGTGATTTTTGATTCCATCGCCGGAGTTAC
>DATGHO010000011.1:0-32632 GCA_035307965.1 Candidatus Acidiferrales bacterium
CATCACGAAAGTGGGCTGTACTAGAAATCGCCAAGCTAACCGCAAGGAGGCAGGCGCTCAAGGTATGGCTCATGATTGGGGTGAAGTCGTAACAAGGTAGCCGTAGGAGAACCTGCGGCTGGATCACCTCCTTTCTAAAGAGAACGGCAGATACGTCCCGATTGAGTACATCGGGACTGAAGCTGCCCAGTCTCGGTGGATTACACCGGGACAAGCTCGATTTCCGTGACACCTCATGGATATCGGGGGTTCGATTCTCATCGAATCACCACGGGTTCTGACTTGTAACTTCCGATTGCAAAGGGCATTTAGGATTGGCCCGCATCGATAATCCGGTGCGGGCTTTTTTGCTTTATACTCGGCTTGCCCTCTCGTCACCGCCTTTAGGCCAGGTGGTCCTTCGGCCTGTCCTGAGCCGATTTTTCCGTGAAGATTCAAAGAGTATTCAGACAAACACTTCAGCCGTTCCGATGATTGCCGGAACGGGTTTTTTTCTTTTAGTCACGCTGCAACATTAACATGCTGTTATAGATTACTTTCCCCTTATAATCCCCTGCGATGCGCCCGTATCCCGAACCTCACGATTCGCGCATTTTGCTGGGGGTGAAGGTTGTCTGAGGAGCTCCGACAAAAAGGCTACCTAAACGCAAAAGGCCACGCTCATGGTGAAGCGGTCGGGCTGTATGAAGCCTTCAATCTCGGAGCTACAACCTTAGACCAACTCCGCAGAGCGCGCATCATTCCAGACCGCGACTATGGAAAATACGAAAATAGAAAGCCCGATGGGCTAATAGTTGACCGCCGTCAAGCTGAGCCCACCGTCAAAATGGTTGTGGAGTACAAAGATTCAGGGAAACTGGACTCGGAAAATAAAACCCGAAGTTTTGTTGAAAAGGTGGCCGAAGAGTACTGCCGTCCGCTCGAATGTGAAATCGGCGGAGTCAGCGACCATACGCGTAACTCGTGGATTCTTGTTTCTTCAAGCTCGTGGAAATTCATAAAACGGGAGGACGATTATCCTCTTGATTATCCGATAGACCTTGCCTCGGTTGAGGGGCGGGCGTTAATAAAGAAGACCCTCGACCGCCTTGAAACAGACCTCAATAAACCGCAAGCTATTCTTGTTCCACTGGAGGTTGTCAATCCGACGCGGCTCGCGGAACAGACTTGGCAGGACGTGTGGTTGGCATGCGGCCAGCAGCCTGAGGCATGCCTGGCGACATTCATTGAGTTGCTGATTTTTAAATTCCTTTCCGACCTCAATGTTTTGCGGACGGACAAATCAGGCGTCCCGGTTGACTTCGCGACAGTACTGTCAAAGAGCACAGACAAGGTCCTCTCTTATTACTACGACCATGTGCGGCCGGCGATAAAAGAACTTTTCCCCCCGGGAGCCGACGGCACCTCGATCATAAACGGGATAGTTCTCGATCCAAAGGTGCAAGACCTCGGGAGATTATTCCATCAGATTCTCGGAAGGTTCGAGGATTTCGGCTCTTTGCGCAGGATAGACCCAGAATTTAAGTCCAGAATTTTTGAACGATTCCTCAAAAAGAGTCTTTCGGTCAAGAACTGGGGCCAATATTTCACACCTCGCAATGTCGTTAAGGCGATAGTGGAAATGAGCGGAGTCGAATACCTGCCGCCGAAGGCAGTATTGGCAGATCCGGCCTGCGGGGTCGGAGGATTCGTGCTGGAGCCGCTGATGAATAAGCGGCCCCACGATTTCCGCTCGAGGCATGCACCAAACCTTCGTTACGTCGGATGGGAAAGGGATGAAAAAACGATCATACTGGCAAAAGCCAATATGCTTGTGCATTTATCGGAGGTCTTGGAAAACGATCCGGTAGGCTCCATAAAAAGATTGGCCGATGTCCTCAGCCAAACCTTCATCTCGACAGGCAATTCTGCAACCGGGTCCTTAGCCAGAGCCCCACGAGAGGTTTTCGATCTGGTTATGACCAATCCGCCTTACGTTGTGCGCGGGACTGGTAAACAGCGGGATTTGCTTTGGCAAGACGCCGAGCTGCAAGCTTACTATTCCGTTCCCGGATCCGGCATCGAGAATCTTTTCCTGCAGCTCGTAATTAACGGCCTGAAGCCGGGAGCGCGTGCCCTCGTAATTGTTCCAGACGGCCTGTTACTCAGGCACGCTGAAGACGGGCTGCGTGCGCACATCCTTAGAACCTGCTATCTTGAAGCGATCATCTCACTGCCAAAAGACACGTTTTATTCGACTCCTAAAAAGACGTACATTTTGGTCTTCCGCAAGAAGCAAGCGCCGGGAGATGTGCAGCGAGAACCAGTGTTCACCTACTTGGTTGGCGAAGTGGGAGAGACGCGCGACGCAAAGAGATTTATAATCCCCGACAACGATCTCCCGAGTATGTCGGCGGCATTCCGACTTTTCCAGGGCAATCCGAAGGAATTTTCAAGCACTGACGGTAGATGCAAGCTGTTTCCGATAGAGAGATTCAAACCGACGGAGCATTGGCTCGTCAACAAATGGTGGTCGCGTGAGGAACGGGAAAAGCTAGGCGATCTTGACGCGGAATCCTTTGTAAGTCCTGCCGAGTTAGCGCCTGTTCTCAGAGAAACTGGCCTTACACTAGAAAGACAAGCAGAGGTGCTTTCCTCATTTGTAAGAACGAGGCAAATCCGCCGGACTGTCACGGTAACGCTAAGTGATAGGGATTTGTTCCGCATGGGCATTGGCAAGCGCGTGCTCAAAAAGACGCTTTTCTACGCCAAACGCGGTATCGTCCCGCTCTATTCGGCCAACGTGGAAATTGGGAAAGAGCACGGATGGGTTGACGAGTCGAATTTGAAAGATTTTTCTCGCCCCTCGTTATTGTGGAGCATTGACAGCGACTTCAACATGACAGTTCGCCCGGCGGGGCATGCATTCGCTACTACGGACCATTGCGGCAGAATCGAGATTCTCAGCGATGAACTTGACCCCGTATATTGCCAAGCTGCCATCGTCTATGGGTTCGGCAGGACGTACGGCTTCGACAGGGTCACCCGGCCATCATTACGTCGTATGGCCGCAGTCACATTTAAGATACCCGTCAAGGACGACGGAGCATTTGACTTAGAAGCGCAGCATGATCTAGCGACTGAGTTCGTGGCCATTCAAGAAGCCGTTGATGAGGCAAAACGGGGCTTAGAGGCGGTCTCCGATTTGAAGCCAAAAGCCGACCTCCCAAACGATGCGCAGGACATGGGGATTCGCCGTGCGGCTCCAACGGCAGTTTTGTCTCGAAGTCGCCTTAGCCGTGCTGGCAGCACTCTGCGCCGCCGCAAATGGGAGTTGCATTCTTGACGCCGTCCTTTCCCAAAAGGGCCACTTCTGGCCGCTGTGGGATACCCGCAGGAGTGGCCTGGTCGTTTTGTCTAAAATTTCGGAATTGGCCTGTTCGCCTCCTCAAAACCGCGCCAAATTCGAGCTACTTCCGTTCGAAATTTCGCCGCTTTGAACCCATTTTCATATAATTCGTAACGCTCTTCGCGCAAAATGGCTGAGTGTTGCTTGTCAGGTTAATGTACCATGGCAATACTGCTGAGGAATGGAGCGGATGTCGCGCGCAGAGGTGTCGCGGAAAACCGCGACGCTCAAAACGCGCGCTATCGGAGCAGAGGCTTAAATGTGAACTGCGAACGCGCGCAGAGATGTCAGGGCAAAGTGCGCCCTGACCCTCTAGTCGCGCGCGATAGGAAGGGATGATGGCGTCTAGTTTTAGCGGCACGGCTGAAGCCGTGCCCTTACAACGCGCGAAATACGCGGCCTTCGACGTCGCTCAGAGCGCGCCCTTCGACTGCGCTCAGGATCAAACCCTTCGGGTTGAGAGGTTGGAGGCTGGGGAAAGGCAACAGCAGGTCCCTCACCATCATCCCGCAACGTTTGATTCTGATGCTGCTAGCGCAGCGTGCTGGGTTCGGGATGACAGATTAAGTGCGGCAAATGAGTGACCGGCCGTCGCCGAGGGTACGGCGAGGCAAAGCAGTGGCGAGTGACGAGCAGGCAAGACCGCGACTCGGGGAGTCGCGCGGGCAGGGTGAACCCTGCCCCTACGAACCAACAGAGAGGAAACAGAAATGGGAGGAGCGGGAGCGGGGCATAAATCGGTGAGGGCTTAGAGGCAGTGACGGGTGACGAGTGACAAGTGCCGAGCAAGCAAAGGCGGATTTAGAAGTTGGCCTAACCCTTTGTCGTCAACGTTCTTCTGTCACAAGAACAAAACTTGGACGTCGGCGGCAACGGCCTTGAAATCCGCGTCGGCGGTCACGACGGGGGCCCGGTTGGCCGACGCGAGCGCGGCCGCGAAGCAGTCAGCATACGGCAGCTTATGATTCGCTCGAAAGGTGGCGGCGAGTTTTGTCAATTCAAAGTCCGCGGGGACGATTTCCAGGGGCAACTGCGCGATTTCAGCGGCTGCTTGCCTGGCAGCTCCCTGTCCCTTGGCGCGCCAAACGGAGTAATACACTTCGCCCCAGTTCACGACGCTCATGAGAAGATCGCGTTTACCAGCCACCGCAAGAGAGATTAGTTCTTCCACTTTGTCGGCTCCGTGGCGATCCTCAAAAAAAGCCATTACGGCGCTCGCGTCCAAGACCGCGCGCTTCATCGGTCACCGGTGAGGTCGCGGTCACGCTTGCGGTCGTCCAGCAGCAGCTTAAGCGCAGAAGGCTCCCCTTTGAGAGAGCCGCGGAGGCTATGAATGAATTCGGGAGTTAGTGGCTGGAGCACCAGGCGCTGCGCCTCCTCTACAAACGCAACCTGGGTGCCCTTTCGGATGCCGAACTTCCTGCGAAGCTTGGAGGGAATCACAAGCTGGCCCTTGGTTGTCACGGTGGAAACTTCGTTTTTCATGTGCGCACCGGCCTTCCAACAGCACACAGTATACCGTGTCAGAAAAAGTAAGTCAACTATCATTGTGACTTACTATTGGTAGAATCGGATACTTGGGCGTGGATGGCGGATTCTTGCTAGGATGACGTATACACAGCAGGCAAAGACAGAATTATAGAGGCAAAGACAATGGGAGGCGTTGGAGCGGGGCATAAATCGGTGAAGGCGCGGGAGGCGCGGCGCGTCAATATACAGAAGGCGCGGGCGGCGCGGAGGAGGGCTCCGCTGCCGTGGCGGAGCGAGATGGAGTCGCGGGTGATTGAGCAGTTGGTTTGGCAGTGGTTTCTGGAGGCTAGAGGCTGCCCTTCGACAGGCTCAGGATCAGGCCTTCGGGTTGAGAGGTTGGAGGCTCGAGGCGACTCTGCGAGTCGCGCGGGCGCGGCAAGCGGCGTTCCCTCGAGGGCGGGACGCGGGCAGCGGGCGCGGGACGAGACGCTGGGGAGTCCGCGAATCGTTGCTCGCGCGCAAAACAGGCCGTGGGCGAAGTATCGGGTGGCGAGATTGTTGGGAGTGAGTCATACGTGGGTGAACAAACTGGTCAAGAGGTTTGAGGCGGATCCGGAGAGGGTGAGGAGGAAGATGAGGGCGTTCGCGCCGGCGAATTTGGAGAAGCTGGAGCGGGCGCGGGCGGAGACGCAGCGTCAGAGAGAACGCGGGTGGTTGCGCGGGCCGATTCGATGGCGGCGGGTGAAGATAACGCTGGACGGGAAGAAGAGGAAGATGGGGACGCCGACGCGGGCGGAGATGGAAAGAAGAGAGGCGTTGAAGGCAGTGACGAACGGGCAAGGGCAAGGCGAACGCGACTCTGCGAGTCGCGCGGGCAGGGTGAACCCTGCCCCTACGAGAGCAAATGCAATGCTTGTGCGGTATCAGGAATTGCCGACGTGGGCGAGGGGTTTGCTGTTGCCCGGCGATGCGGGGACGGGGCGCGGGTTGGACACGCGGATGCCGGTGAGTAAGAGCACGCCACGTCAGGTGCCGTTCGCGTTTCGGCGGCGGCGATGACCCCGCCTACGCTCCGAAGAGCTGCGGCGCGGCAAGCGAGTAATCAGCGAAAAACGGAGGGGCGACCACATAACGTACAGGGCAGCGCGAAGAGGAAGAAACGGAGGACGGTCGTTTATGTTGGAGCTGAAGCTCCGACCTCCTGAACGGCTGGGAACTGCTCCCCGGAAGGCTGCGAACGATATCCTTCAAAGGCCGCGGCACCAAATACAACGTACAAGGGCTCGGATACGCGCCAAATGGACGCGGAAAATTGCGGTAATGAATCGAACCGGATTTTGGCTGCTGTGCGAATGAGAAAAATTCAAAATTCAACGTGCGCGACTGCCAAAATTAGGGCTTGCCAATTTGCAAAAAAGGCGTAGAAGGTAGGGGCAGTGTTGGGTCCCTCCGAGGCGTGGCGTGTCTACAGAGAAGCCATCATCCAAGAAGTTATCCGGGCCAGAGCATCGGCGCAGCAGCCGCTTCCCGGTGGTAGTGCCGCTGGAAGTCAACTGGCGCGAGGCGAATGGCGCGCAATTCAAAGAGCAGGCGCAGGCCACCGAAGTGAATGCGCACGGCGCGCTGCTGCACATGATTAATTATCCGACGACGGGAGTGGAAACGGAGCTGACCAACCTGCTCGCCACGCAGAAACGGCGCGCGCGCGTGGCGGCGGTGCGGCGGACGGCCGGCGGAGAGATTCAGGGAATCGCGGTGGAGCTGGTCGAGCCGGATGAATCTTTTTGGGGACTGAATTTTGAGCTGCGCAAGACCAGCGCGGAGCTGTTGCGTTTGGAGCAAGGGATTAAAACAGGCGACATGGACCCGCTGATTTTGCGGGAATTTCGCGACGCGGTGGATTACGTGAGGAAAACGGCGTGGGCGGTGCAGGAGTGGCGCGAGCGGCAGATTCAGCATCGCGATCCGCAGACGGTGCTTTCGCTGCTGACGCTGGAGCGGATACGGCGCGCGACTACGCTGACGCACGATTTGCTGGGCGATTTGAAAACGCAGGACGTGAGCGATCGCACGGAAGGCGTTGTGGAACTGCACCGCGCGGTGGACGAGCTGCATCAGCGGCTCACGCAATATTTTGCGGGCGGGAAATGAGCGATTCGCGGTTCACGCCCTCTTGATGAAGCGAATCAGCCACAGAAGAATGACGGCGCCGGCAATGGCAATGACCAGGCGGCCGAGCAGGCCGTAAGCGCCCAGTCCCAGCAAGCCAAAAATAAAACTTCCCAGCAGCGAACCGATTACGCCGACGATCAAATCGCCGAGCAGGCCGAAGCCGCGTCCGCGCATGATTTTGCCGGCGATCCATCCAGCGAGAATGCCGATGACGACGACCCAGATGATGTACATCGAAAAAATCATGAGCGGCTCCTTGAAAAGCAGGTGCGGTGGCGCGGTGAGAGTTTACACCTTGTGAAGGAAATTTAGTTGGTGGGCCTGGACTGACTTGAACAGTCGACCTTCCCGATGCACTTCATCGGGACGCTGTAGCCAATTTTTCGATCCACGCACGGCTCTTCATGTTCTTGATTTGCCGCTCGCGGCGCATGGCTTCGATCCGGGTGGCGAACTCTTCGGAATAATACAGTTCCCAGGGGCCACGATTCTTAATTGAGGTGGTTCGATTATTATTGTGCTCGCAGATGCGCCTGGCTAGATTTTCCGTATGGCCAATGTAGAACTTTCCTGTGGCTGTGCTGCGAAGGATGTATGCGTAAAAGGGCATCTTCAGTGATTGGTGGGCCTGGACTGACTTGAACAGTCGACCTCGCCCTTATCAGGGGCGCGCTCTAGCCACCTGAGCTACAGGCCCGTTGGGAGACAATGATTTTAGCATGAGCCAGTGAATGCCGCACGTGGCGTTTCACCTTTGCTTCACTTCGAAAAGGGTTTTGAGCCGACTCTGAGACGTACTTTGCTTCCATCTGGTAAAGTCGCGATCTGTTGATGCAGTTCGCCGAGAAAAGAAACGTGTTCGTAAAGGTCCGCGATGAAGGGCGTGTCGGGAGCGCCGCCTTCCGCGAAGACCGCGGGCACCCCGAACCCAACACACTGAGATGAATTTGGAGACAGGCCGCGATTCGCGTAGGCTCTTGCCTCTTGCTCAACAAACCACTCCCGCCGTTGCGGGCTAGCCTCTGCCATTTCCAGAAATTCAGCTTTCGAGTTGGCGATCTTGCGCAATTTCCCGACCGTCGTATTGAGCCAGAACACCGAGCCGGCTTTATCTTCCAAGAACAATTCTCCGAACACATTTCTGGCGAGAAGTGACATCTGTGCTGGACAAAGCCATCGCCACTCGGAGAGAAGGCGTTCAATTTCGAGTCCATCCACCCGAAACCATTCTTTAGGTGACGACATAACGACATTCTATCTTACATCTCGCCGGCTAAAGAAGATTGTGACTACGCGGAGTGAGCGGAGGCGGAGGGGCGGCGGGACCATTCGGGGATGTGGGCGAGGGAAGTGGCGATGTGGTCGTGGACGTGGTGCAGTTCTTCGGCGGTGATGCAGTAGGGCGGCAGAACGTAAATTACGTTGCCGAGCGGGCGGAGCAAAATGCCGGCGTTGAGGAAAAATTCGTAGAGCTTGGGGCGGAGGCGCGAAAAATAGCCGGCGTCGTCGGCGCGGAGTTCGATGGCGGCGACGGTGCCGATGGAGCGGACGTCGCCGACCGCAGGATGATTTTGGATGGCGGCGAGGCGCTGCTGATGAATTTTCGAGATGGCGTTGATGCGCTCGAAGACCGGCTCGTTCTCGAAAATTTTGAAGCTGGCGACGGCGGCAGCGGCTGCGACGGGATTTCCAGTGTAGGAATGGCCGTGATAGAAAGTGCGGCCGCGATCTTCGCTGACGAAGGCGCGATGAATTTCTCCGGTGCAAACGGTGGCGGCGAGCGGGAGGACTCCACCAGTGATTCCTTTGGAGAGGCACATCAAATCGGGAACGACAGCGGCGAGTTCGCAGGCGAACATTTTGCCGCAGCGGCCGAATCCGGTGAGCACTTCGTCGGCGATGAGCAGCACGCCGTATTCGGTGCAAAGCTGGCGAACGCGCTGGAGAAATTCCTGGGGATGAACAATCATGCCGCCGGCTCCCTGAAGAAGCGGCTCGACGATGACCGCGGCGATTTCGGCGTGTTTTTCTTCGAGAAGGTTGGCGAGCTGGGTGACGCATTCGATGTCGCAAGTGGCGCGGGTTTTGCCGACGGGGCAACGATAGCAATATGCGCTGTGGACGCGACGCACGGGGAAAAGAAAATCGCGAAAGGGAGCGGTGAAGGCGGAGCGTTCGCTGACGGACATGGCGCCGACGGTGTCTCCGTGATAGGCGTGTTCGAGCGCGACCATGGAGCGTTTTTGCGAACGGCCGACGTTTTGCCAATATTGGACGGCGATTTTTAGGGCGACTTCGACGGCAGTGGAACCATCGTCGGAAAAAAAAATGCTTTCGAGTTCCGGCGGAAGAACTTTGCGGAGGCACGAGGCGAGTTCTTCGACTCTATCGTGCGTGAAACCAGCGAGCAAAACGTGGTCTATTTTCGCAGTTTGTTCGGCGATAGCGGCCATGATGGCGGGATGGCAATGGCCGTGGATGTTGGTCCACCAGGATGAGATGGCGTCGATGATGCGGCGGCCATCTTCGGTGTAGAGATAAACGCCCTGGGCGTGCGAGATGCGCAGCGGCGCGGGGTCGAGCGCTTCCTGAGTGAATGGATGCCAGATGCGCAGCGGGCTGGTCATCGTCACGGTCATGGTATGAAGACCTCGCGATTGAAATTGCGGCGAAAAACTTCCAAAAAAACGGCGCGATTCATTTTTTTGAGCGGCGGCACCGAGCCGACCACTTCAATTTTGCCATAGTGTTCGATGGCGCGGCGATTTTCGCGATTGGGTTTGCCGACCATGATGACTCCGCGAAGGTCGAGGTTCGCGGCGCGCAGTGCGGCGATGGAAAGCAGCGTGTGATTGATGGTGCCCAGAGAAGTGCGCGCGACGAGCAGCACAGGCAGGCGGAGATGAGACATTAAATCAGTCATGAGCTGAGTGGAATTAATGGGGACGAGGACGCCGCCGGCGCCTTCGACGATGAGATTTTCAAGCGGCGCGATTTTGGGCAGACGGATTTTGTGGAGCGCGATGCGGACGCGCGCGCGCTGCGCGGCGAGATGCGGAGAAACGGGCGGGGAGAAGCGATAGGCTTCGGGAAGAGCGCGATGGCGCGGCAGATTTGCGAGACGCAGAATTGTAGAGCGGTCGGCGCCGTCGCGCGTGCCAGTTTGAATGGGCTTCCAGTAAATTGCGTCGAGCGCCGCGCAGAGAAGAGCGGCGACGGTAGTTTTGCCCACGCCGGTGTCGGTGCCAGTTATAAAAAAACGGCTAGGCATGCGCGAGCGCCGTTGATGAAGAGCGCGGGGCGGCGGAAACCGCGTTGACGAGGGCGCGAGAGAGCCGGTGGACATCTTCGAAAGAGATTGTGCTGGTGAGCGACAAACGAATCCGCGCGGTGCCGGGCGCAACGGTGGGCGGGCGGATGGCCTTCACGGCGAATCCGGCGGATTGCAGTTGCGACGCTACGTGAAGGGCGGCCTCATTCGAGCCGAGAATTACAGGAATAATGTGCGATGTGCTGGAGCCGCAATCGAGGCCTGCGGCGGAAAGTTCGGCGCGGAGAGCGGCGGCAATTTGCGCGAGATGCTTGCGGCGATCATCGGCGGCGCGCGCGAGGTCAAGCGCGGCGCGGATTTGATGCGCGATGTAGGGAGGAGCGGCGGTGCTGAAAATGAAGCTGCGCGCATAGTTGACGAGAAAATGCTTCACCGCGCGGCTGCAACAAACAAAAGCGCCAACGCTGGCGAGCGCTTTTCCGCAGGTGTAAACGGTGGCGAGGATGCGGCTGCGACTGGGGAGTTCCGCGGCGAGTTCTGCAACGAGGCCGCGGCCCTGCGCGCCACAAACGCCGATGGCGTGCGCTTCGTCAACAATTACATAGGCGCCGTGGTGTTCTGCGAGGTGCAGAATTTCGGCGAGGGGCGCGATGTCGCCCTCCATGCTGAAAATGCTTTCGGTGACGATAATTTTTGCGCCGGAGGCGTTTGCATTTTGCTGCAGAGCGCGTTCGAGGAAACGCAAATCGCCATGCGGATAAATAATTTTGCGCGCGTGCGAGAGGCGGATGCCGTCAATCAGGCTGGCGTGATTGAGCGCGTCGGAGAAAACAATATCGTCCGGCTGCAAAATCGCGCTGAGCAGGCCGACATTCGCGGCGTAGCCGGAAGTGAAATACAAAGCGGATTCGACGCCGACGAAATTCGCGAATTCGGATTCGATGGCTTCCCAGTCGCAGGAATTTCCGGAGAGCAGGCGCGAGCCAGTCGAGCCGAGGCGTTCGCAGGAGTCTATTGCGGCGAGAACGGCTTGCTTGAGGCGCGGATCGGCGGCGAGCGCGAGGTAATCGTTGGAGCAGAGATTGATGCCCGCGGGAATTTCGAGCGAGCGAAATTGTGAATGCTCGTGAAGGGCGCGTAAATCCGCATCGATGCGGGCGCGCAGGTCGTTCTCAGGCAAGCCTGGATTGGCGTTGGCGTCAGGCATGTTGCTGCATCGCTTTCATGCCCAGTTCATCGAGAAGAGCTTTGTCCTCATCAATGGAGGGATTCGGCGTGGTGAGGAGTTTTTCTCCTGTGAAAATGGAATTTGCGCCGGCTAGGAAGCAAAGGGCGATGGCTTCGCGCGACAATTTGTGGCGTCCGCCGGAGAGGCGCACGCGCGACGCAGGCATAAGAATTCGCGCGGTGGCGATGGCGCGAACCATGATCATGGGATCGAGGTCGGGAGCGTTCGCTAGCGGAGTGCCTTCGATGCGGGCGAGCACGTTGATGGGCACGCTCTCGGGATGTGGGTCGAGATTGGCGAGCTGGTGCAGCAGGCCGACGCGATCTTCTTCGGATTCGCCAATGCCTAAAATTCCGCCGCAGCAAACAGTGATGCCGGCTTTGCGAACGCGCGCGATGGTTTGCAGGCGGTCTTCGTAAACGCGCGTGGTGATGATGTGGCCGTAAAATTCCGGCGAGGTGTCGAGATTGTGATTGTAGGCGGTGAGGCCGGCGGCTTTGAGGCGCGCGGCCTGCGAATCGGTGAGCATGCCAAGGGTGCAGCAGACTTCGAGATCAAGAGCGGCGACGCTGCGAACCATTTCGAGAACAGCGTCGAATTCTTTCCCCTCCGGCACATCGCGCCAGGCAGCGCCCATGCAGAAACGAGTGGCGCCATCGGCTTTGGCGCGCTTCGCGGATTCGAGAACGTCGGCGGGCTGCATTAATTTCTGGCGCGCAACGCCGGTTTTGTAGTGAGCGCTCTGCGAGCAGTATGCGCAATCTTCGGGACACGCTCCGGTCTTGATGGAAAGCAGGCGGCAGAGCTGCACTTCTTCGGGCTGGTGGAATTTGCGATGAGCAAGCTGAGCCTGAAAAATCAGTTCAGGTAGCGGAAGATTAAAGATGCTGCGAATTTCGTCGCGGGTCCAATTGTGGCGAATTTCCATTTGGGCCATTCTGGATTTTCCTCTGCTAGGCGAGCGCGATGAGATCGATTTCCACGCGAACGTCGCGCGGAAGGCGCGCCACTTCGACAGTAGAACGCGCAGGAGGCGCGGATGGAAAATAGCGAGCGTAAACTTCGTTCATTTTCGCGAACTCGCCCATTTCCTTCAAAAAAACGGTGGTCTTCACGGCTTTATCGAGCGAGGAGCCGGCGGCTTCGACGATGGCTTTCAGATTTTGGATGACGCGATCGGTCTGCGCGGCAATGTCGCCTTCGACGAGCTGGCTGGTGGCAGGATCAAAGGCCACCTGACCGGAAATGAAAATGAGGCCGTTGGCGCGAATGGCCTGCGAGTAGGGGCCGATGGCCTTGGGGCCGTGCGGCGTGGCAATGACTTCCTTCACGGTTCCTCCTGTAAATTTATTGAAATTCGTTTTATTGCGCTATTGCGGTTTCGCGTTTTCGTAACGAGCGCGAAAATCCGCCGGAATTCCCTGCTGATTAAGCCAAGCGCGAAAAAATCCCGCTAAATTTTGATGGCATTCCTCTTCCAGGGCGGCGCGAAAATCGGAATAGCCGTATTGCTGTCCACGCAAAGCATAAACCATGTGGGAGATGGCGTGGATAAGATTTTGGCGGCCGCATTTGTCTTCGAGGGCGAAGAAGAAGAGTTGCATTTTGTCAAAACCAATTTGAAGTTGATCCTGCGGATCATTCGGTGTCAAGAAGACGATGGGTTTCTCGACGGCCTGACTGCGGTCGTTGTCATAATCGTTCAGGCTGGAGCGGATTCCTTCTGTTCGAGAGGTGCTCACCTCGTTGCTCTCGGCAAATGCATAAGTGCTCAGTCCAATGCTAAGGGACCAAGCCTCGGGACGAGGGCGAATCATGTGTCCGAACCAGGTGTAGCCAAGCTCAATCTGAATAAAATCGCCTAAAAGGCCATTGTTCAACCCTGCCCCGAAAGACTTTTGGGGATCAAACTCCAGATTATAAACGACGCCGGGAAGGAACCCCTGCCAAGCATTTTGGTCGGCAACATTTCCTGGAAGCTCTGCGTCGTAGATGGTTTTCATGGATTTTGGCAGCGGGCCGAAATTCTGCGCGTAGAATTTTGCGGCGGCGGCGATTTGCGCGGCGGTTTGCTGCGCTTGCGCTGCGGAGACGGGCTGAAAGGTCCAGATAGCGACTGGCGTGCCGTTGGCCGGGATTTTCTGCTCGCGATATTGGCCGGCGAGAACGTACGGGTCGAAGTCGGAGCTGCCGATGCGGAAGCGATATTCGGTTTCGACGTTGCATTTCTTTGCGCCATGGGCTTCACCGCTGGCGGTGACGAGAAAATTGGCAGGAACGACGACGGTGAGGTCGGCGGGATTGGGGCGCACGATGTCTTCGGCGAAAAGCGCCTTAGGCTCCTGGAATTCCGGGAACCAGCCGGAGTCGTTCAGATAAAACGCCATGGCCCCGACGAAAATTCTCGGGTCTGCCGCGGGCTGAGCGGCGAGGTCATATTCGAGAGCAACGTCGATTTTTCGTTTTTGGCGCAAGGAGCCGGGCAACGGGATGCGCCAAAGGGATTCGGCGGGCGCGGCGCCAGCAGACGCTGTTTCATCCGTAACGCTCTGCTCGCGCTCGGGAGTGATTTCCCTGCCTGCGACAGTCGCGCGAAAGTTGGCGCGGCCGAAACTTTTCTCGCCCGGAAGCGTGACTTCGACGAAGTTGAGCGGGGCGGTACCGACGTTTTGCACACGGTAATCGGCGCGAATGGCGAGATGAGGAGACGCGCTGGAAATGAAATGAACGGTGAGCGATTCGGTTTGAATCTGATAGCCCGGAGCAACCGGCACGGCGCAGCCGGAAACCAAACCTGCGATGAGAAGCGCAAGCGATGCGAGGATTGAGGCGCGAGCGCGATTACGAATGGAGATGGTCAAAGCAGAAGGATTTTACCGGGGTAATGCGCGCGGGTCTAGGGTGATGGAGGTCCGCGGTCTCAGATTGGAATTTGGAAAAACAAGATGCGAAGGCGTAGCGGGTCATTTGAATTTTGACTGCTATTGTCACGATTAAGAAAATTCAAGCTGTCCACTGGCGGCTGGGCTAACGGCCGCCGGGATAGCGGCGCAAAATCTGGGCATCGCTCCAGCCGCGCCGGCGAAGAGCGAGGATGGTAGGGGCTTCGCTTTCGGGCACGCCGCGGCGAACCAGCTGGAGCAAAGTGGCTTCGCGCATGCCGGTGTTTTTGAAGTTGGCGAGGGATGCGCCGGAGAGAACGGGCAGGCCCGCGGCGCGGCGGTGAGCTTCTTCGAGAATGATTTCTTCGGAAAGTCCAGCGAGACGCATGGCAGTTGCTTCGCCGCCCCACAACTTGATCTGGTCAAGCTGCGCGAGCTGCATCACGGTGCCGCTGGAGACGCCCGCGCGGAGCAGTTGCGCGACATCGCCGCCGATGTCGAATTGTTCTTTGCGGCTGCGGGCCAGCCGAACGAGGGTAACGCAATCATCGTCGGAAAGGCCCGCCTGCTTGGCGGCTGCAACCTGGGCCACTTCGGCGTTATTGATGTTCATGCTTTTAAGCGTCTGGATAGTGGCGAAGCTCATGCCGGAGCTATCCAGAGGAGTCGTATCCAGCGGCGCCATGCGCTGGCAGGCAAAGAGCAAAAAGGAAGCGGCAAGAAGCAAAGCAGCCAGAGGCGAGCGACGCACTGCGGCGCACCGGCGGCAATGGCGGAGGAGAGAGGATGGGCCCATAGCAATACAATTGTAGCGTGGCGGGGTGGCGACGCAGGGAGTAGATGTCCGAAATGTCAATGCGAAACCGGCATACTTCGAATCCGCGCCTCGAAGAAGAACCGGGGGTCCTTAAAGGCTCTAGTTCGAAAATTTCTATTGACATTTTCCCTTGGGGGGGGGGTAAACGATGACAATATTATTGTGGAGGCTGAGATGACCTCTTGGCGACTGGGCTCCTGTGTGCTGCTTCTGCTCTTTCTTCTTGGACTGTGCGTCGGACGCACCGCGCACTCCGATAATCTCTGTCCCGTGTCGAATGTATCGTACAAGAACTTTTATGACGGATGCGGTACCTACGATTGGGAGCTTGTCGCCAGCACGCCATACGACGGTTACGACGAGGGCGATTATATCGTTTATGGATATTGCGCTGGCGGTTATACCATGTGCAATTGTACTATTGTACCGCAGTATGACGTTTACGGGTCTCTGAATTTCTTCACCCAAGTGAACGAGGATGATAGCACGACATTCTGGTGGGACATTGATCAATGGAATTCACCGACGTTCTCGGGCTGCACGTCCGGATCGTGCCAGAGCACAGGGGTGGTGATACACACTAGTGGATATATAGAATTCGATGTGGGATATGACACGGCGTACTGCGACCAATAGGCACGTTGCGAAAGAAGTTTTTCTCCAATGGCTGCTAAGAAATACGGCCCGTCGGTATTATAAGGAGGCTGCCGTGAAAATGGCGTTCGTTGCCTTTTTTCTTGCCCTTTCAGGATTGGCAATGGCTCAAACTGTGCAGAGGACTCAGGAAATAAATCAGGTTGTTATGGCCGAGCAAATTTTGACTCCAGATGGCCATATCTATCTCACAGTTAAAAACAACTCTGGCGTTGCGATAACAGGAATGGCAATGACGGCAACCAAGACCGCGATAGATGCAACGTCTGGGCGGTCACTTCAATCGGTCCGTTACTTCGATTCAATTGTAAATCCGTTCGGGCCCGGTGGGCAGAGCATTTCCCCGGGAGAATCATACAGGTTTAGCTTGTCGGGGCCATTGGAGAAACGAGAGATTGTAGCTAGGTTGAGAGCTGTAATTTTTGCGGACGGATCGACCATGGGCGAGGCTGACTGGATTCAGCGACTGATTCATTCCAGGACTATGGACCTCTACTACATTGATCAGGACCTTCAAATCCTTCAGAACGGAAAAGCGAGCTCTGAACCGGCCGAGATGATGGGCCAAAAGGCGCAAAATCTCTCCGACTCTGTATTTCACTCCTCAGCTAGCACAGAGGACAAGCAGGTTGCGATGGGACTTTGTCACGAGGTTCTGATGTACCTCAACGGCAACTTTGATCAAGCTGACGCTCCCGATCAGCGCGTCGAAAAGGCGATCTCGCAACTGCTGACGAGACGGCAGCGACTCCTCGTCTCCAAGCCCAAGCTGGATGAAACCGGACCTGTGCCCTCAGGTTCTTGAGGGGGAGGGGCGACCTAAGTCCCGCTGAGTGCACCGCCCCTAGCCCTCGCAATCTTCCGTTTTTCTAGCCCGATGGCTAGGTTTATGCGCCTCGCGTACAAGGCAGCTTGAATAGGAAGAGTCGCTCTTAGTCGCTCCAGGGAATATTCCCGAGAGAGTTTCCCAATATTCTGAGGCAGTGCGGGTAAGGATACAGAGCGGGGAGAAATGATACACCCAGCAAATGTCTCGTGCGAAAGGCGAGTCGTCACACACACTCTGAAATCACGACACACAAAGATTGCGCGTTGCCGAGAGACTCTAGCAGGGGCGCTAAACGTTGTACATGCGTTCGATATCGAAAATGCCGGGAATTTTCTTGAGTTGCAGGAGGATCTTTTCGAACTGCTTGCGGTCGCGGACATCCAGCGCGATTTCGATGCGCGCGTGCAGATGCTCGCCCACGCTTTCGAGCGTGCGAATGTTTACATCGGCGACGCTGATGGCGGCGGTGACTTCGGCGAGCATGCCGGGACGATCTTCGGTGAGGAGGCGCAGGCGCACGGGAAAAGTGGCCTCGCCGGGGCTGGACCACTCCGCCGGGATGCGGCGTTCGGTTTCGTACAGCAGGTTCTGCACATTGGGGCAGGAGGTGGAGTGCACGGCGACGCCGCGGCCGCGCGTGACGTAGCCGACAATATCGTCGCCGGGGATGGGATTGCAGCACTTCGCGCGATAGACCATTAAATCATCGTGCCCGCGCACTTGGATCGGCGCGTTCTGCATGCCGAGCATGCGCTTGACGGTAGAGACAATCTTCGGCGATTTTTCTTCAGGGGATTCAACGAGCGGCTGGCCAGAGGCCTTGGCAAGCACCTGGCGCGCCGACCATTTGCCATAGCCCAAATCGGCGTGGAGATCGTCGATGCGGCCGCAGCCGTATTCCGCGGCGACGCGCTGCCAATCTTCATCGGAGATTTTTTTCAGACTGATGCCGCAGTGGCGCGCTTCGCGCTCGAGCAAGCGCCGGCCGACGGTGGTGGCTTCCTCGCGCTCGTGCAGGTTAATCCAATGGCGAATTTTGCTGCGGCTGCGCGAGGTCTGCACAAACTTCAGCCAGTCGCGGCTGGGACCGTGGCCCTTTTGCGTGATGATTTCGACCACATCGCCATTGGTGAGCACGTGGCGCAGCGGCACGATTTGGCCGTTGACCTTGGCGCCAACGCATTGATGGCCAACTTCCGTGTGGATGGAATAAGCGAAATCGACGGGAGTGGAGCCTCGCGTCAAAACAACGACGCGGCCTTTGGGCGAGAAGGTGTAGACCTCTTCGGGATAAAGATCCACTTTGAGAGTGGACAGGAATTCGGTGGGTTCTTCCATCTCTTGCACCCACTCGATGAGCTGGCGCATCCAGACGACGCGCTGATCGTCGCGGTCGTCGCCGGGCCGGCCGGCGGAGCTTCGCGCGTCTTTGTACTTCCAGTGAGCGGCGACGCCCTGCTCGGCGATGCGGTGCATGTCCTGAGTGCGAATCTGAATTTCAAAGGGCTGGCCGGAGTGAATGACAGTGGTGTGCAAGGACTGATAGAGATTGGGGCGCGGCATGGCAATGTAATCTTTGAAGCGGCCCGGGACTGGGCGCCAAATCTGATGGACGACGCCGAGCGCGGCGTAGCAGTTTTTCACGGTGTCGGTGATGACGCGCACGGCCATGAGGTCGTAAATCTGGTCGATGGAACGCTGCTGCCGGAGCATTTTCTGGTGCAGCGAGAAAAGGCCTTTGGTGCGGCCTTCCACTTCCGCGGGAATGCCGCTCTCGACCATTTTTTTGCGAATTGCGTCTTGCACTTCGTGGAGGAATTTTTCCTGCAGCTTGTGCTTGGTGATGACTTTTTTCTGCAGTTCGAGGAAGGCCGCAGGTTCGAGGTAGCGGAAGGCCAGGTCTTCGAGTTCGCCGCGCATCACGCCCATTCCGAGGCGATTGGCTACCGGGGCGTAGATTTCCAGGGTTTCCGTGGCGATGCGGTGCTGGCGGTCCGGGGCGAGATATTCGAGAGTGCGCATGTTGTGCAAACGGTCGGCCAGCTTCACGAGAATGACGCGAACATCGCTGACCATGGCTAGCAGCATTTTGCGGACGTTCTCCGCCTGGCGCGCTTCGGGTGCAAGGAGGTCAATGCGGCTGATTTTTGTCGCGCCGCCAACCACGCGGGCGACGTCCGCTCCGAACATCTCGGAAATTTTCTCGATGGGAATTTTGGTGTCTTCGACGATGTCATGCAGGAGCGCGGCGCAGAGCGTAGTGACATCGAGCTTCATGTCCGCGAGAATGCCGGCCACAGCCAGCGGATGGGAAAGGTACAAGTCGCCGGATTCGCGGCGCTGCGACCGATGCTGCTCGGAGGCGAAATCGTAGGCGCGACGCAAGAGATCTGTGTCGTCGCCGGGACGGTTGCGGCGAACTTTGTCCATCAGCTCGACGAATTTAAGGTCGAGCACACGCTGAGCGACAGGGTCAGCGACGGCTTTGCGTTCCGGACTCACGATTTGCATATTGTACGCCGAAAAGCAAAATGTTTCACGGCAGCCCTACAAAAGACAAACAGGAAAAAAATCGCACCGTTGGACGTGACGCCAGCTCGATGCCCGCGCTCGTCGCGGCCCCCATGCGCGAATTCAATGTGAATCTTATTTCATCTTTCGCGCGACCGGATAGCCTTGATCAACCCAGTCGTGCGCGAAATCCTGGGGGATGAGCAGCACCACGAGGCGCGAAAATCCCATCCTGCGCAATTCCTCATAGGCAGGACGAATGTTCGGGCACTTTTCCCACGGACAGCATCCGCAATAGATAATCACTTCTTTGTTATGCGGGATTTTCTCCGCCGCGGATTTCAGGCGGGCGAGGCCCTCCGCATTGGAAGCGGGCCCCGCGAAAATCGCTCCCGGGATGTGCCCGCCGTCATAAAGAACTTTGAATCCCACTTGCAGAATGATTGGCCGCGCGTTTTTCGGCCCTGAAATTCTCTTCGCCAATTCGGCCGCTGAAATCTGCCGCGCATACTTCCACTGCGCCGCCATCGCCGGTGAGGATGCCTTTGCACTTCGTGCTTGCGCGCGTTGCGCCGCCGCCGCGCGTTGCCCAGCAAAGCCAAATCCAATCGCCGCAGCGCACGCGAGCGCTAGAGCTGCCCAAAACATGTTTTTTCTCATTCTGCCTCCTGCGTCAATTGATTCCAACGGCGCGTATATTATGCTTCCGGCCTTTCGTCCGGCGCTAAAAATCTTTGCAGAGCTCACAATTAGAAGTAAGCTCTCCCAACTGCGCAGCAAGATTTATTGCGGTTATGAGGGAGCGTGAAATGTTCAAGGGCTTTTGCGCTTTTTGTGGCATAGCGTTGATGGCAGCGATGATTTCGCTCGCCGCGGCTCCGGCCAGAGCCTGGCAATCAAGTTCGCCCGCGTCGCAAGCGGCATCGCACGCAACTACGGTTCAACCAGCAGCAAATTCAGCGGACGTCTCCTCGCCCGATGCGATTCTCGCCGCGCTGTATCAAGTAATCTCCGGCCCAGCAGGGCAAAAACGCGACTGGAACCGCTTTCGCTCACTTTTTCTGCCTGGGGCGCGGCTGATACCCACGTCGCCAAAACCCACTGGCGGCGAGCAAGCGCGAACTTTGACTCCGGAGGACTACGTCGCGCACGCAGGCCCGTACTTGGAAAAGAACGGCTTCTTCGAAAAGGAAGTTGCGCGCAAGGCGGAACGCTTCGGGGGAATCATGCAGGTTTTCAGCACCTATGAATCGCGCCACACCGCCAGCGATTCCAAACCCTTTGCGCGAGGCATCAATAGCATTCAATTATTTTTCGACGGCTCGCGCTGGTGGATCGTCACCGTGCTATGGGGAGAAGAAAGTGCCTCGAATCGGCTACCGGCAAAATTCCTGCCGCGCGCGCCAAAATAGACGCGGGCGCAGATGCTAAACGCTATCGCCGCCAAGGAGCGCGAGATGTTTCAGACGGATTTGCTGAAGGGCCGGACAATTTTTATCACTGGCGGCGGCACCGGCCTGGGCCGCTCGATGGCGTTGCGCTTCGCCGAGCTTGGCGCAAATTTATTTCTGACGGGCCGCCGCGAAGAGCCGCTCGCTAAAACATGCGACGAAATTCGCGTCAAAAAGTCGCGCGCCGCGTACGCCTGCTGCGACGTGCGCGATTTTGCCGCGGTGGAAACGACGGTGGCCGCCGCAGAAAAAGAATTCGGCCGCGTAGACACGCTGGTCAACAACGCCGCCGGAAATTTCATTGCGCGCACGGAAAAGCTCTCGCCGAATGCGTTTGCCGCGGTCACCGGGATTGTGCTGCAGGGGACCTTCCACTGCACGCTGGCGCTCGCGCGAAAGTGGATCGCCGCGCGGCAGCCTGGAAATATTTTGAACATCGCCGCCACTTACGCCGCCGTGGGCTCCGGTTCCGGATTCGTGGTTCCTTCCGCATGCGCCAAAGCGGGCGTGCTGGCGATGACGCGCTCGCTCGCGGTGGAATGGGCGCGCTACAAAATTCGCTTGAACGCAATTGCGCCGGGGCCGTTTCCGACCGAAGGCGCGTGGTCGCGATTGCTGCCGAGCAAAGAGCTCGAAGAGCGCGCGCGGCTGGCTCATCCCATGAAGAGATTTGGGCGCCACGATGAGCTTGCCAATCTCGCTGCTTATCTTTTGAGCGACATGGCCGAGTACGTGAATGGCGAATGCGTGGTGATTGACGGCGGATTGTGGCTGCGCGGCGCCGGCGAGTTCAATGACTTTGTGGATTTCCCCGACGCGGCGTGGGAAATGCTGGAAGCAGCGCGCAAAAAATAGCGCGGCCATAGCAGCGACAGACGCCGGCCCGCCGCGGAAGCCTCAAATAATTCAAATGCAGGCGCACAAAAAAAGGCCGGCTGCGCGCCGGCCCCTTTTGCTTTCCGCGGAACACGCAGTGTCCCGTTAGGATTTGTTGTTGATGTCGTTTTTCGCCTGCTTCATTGCAGTCTTCGCATCCTGCTTCGCCTGAGATTTATCAGTTGAAGGATCGAGCGCCTGAATTGAACTGCCCAGGCTCATCTTTTTCGTTCCGGTGCCCGCCGGGCAATTCACCGTCGTGCCCGAAGGCGCAAAATTCGACGATGGCGTCCCGGTGACGTCCGAAGCCAGGCACGCGAACGGAATATTCAAATTATGCGAGACGTGCACCGCGGCCACGAACTGCCCAAAGTTCCTGAAACTCGCCGCCGCCGTCTGCAGGTCTGTGCCGGCCGGCAAGAGCGACTGCAATTTGGAAGACAACTGCGTATTCTGCGCCAGCAGCTCGTCAGGCGTCTTTGGTCCGCGCGCGGTCGAGTTTTTCATGCCGCCCGCGCCCATAGCGTGATCCATGCCCATAGGCTCGTGCGACCCCGCTGCCGCGCTATGGCTCTGTGCATGATCCTGGCTCTGGCCTTGCGCTGCAGCGGGTATTGCTCCGAGCCATAACGCCGTTGCTGCTACCGCAAGTATGGTCATTAAGCGCTTCTTCATTCTTTTCCTCCTTGAAATCAACTCTCCTGCGGTACAAATTGCGACAAAAAGAAACTCAAACTACGCGCCCGCTCGCGCACGGCGCAAAATCCCGCTCACATTCACGCCCACGCCGAAGGAAACCGTGTTGAGCTGATAGCGTACGCTGTGGCTGTAACCTGCCGAAAAGTCGAGCAGTGACCCGGGGCTCAAATCCACGCCGGCGCTGAAGCCATGGTCCGAAGCCAGGCTTGAGCCGCCCGTGGTCTGATTGGCCAGCTCGAAAACGCGTCCGTGTCCGCCGCGCCCTACAGGCGAACCTCCAGCGCTTACAATCCGGCTGAAAATCGTCTGCGTGCCCCACGTGGTTATGTCATAAGCCGAAGCGCTCAGCCCCAGCCAATCTGTGATGCGGAAACCCGTGCCCGCTTGAAAATGAGCGTCGCGCCCAAAGGTTGAAAACGACCGCTGAAACACGAAATTCTCCGGAATCGAATTGCCGATGCCGGCGTCGGCAAACGGTACCCAGCGGCCGAATGCATGATCGAAATGATTCGTCCAGTCGTAGGTAGCGTGGCCGGTGGAGAACCCGTCGGACTTGCTGCCCGTGGGCGCTGTCCCGGTGAGCGCTGTTTTATAGTTCAGCAGCGGGTTCGCAAACGCCAATCGCAACTGCAAATAAGCGTCGCCCAAACCGTTCTGCGACGTATTCGTCGTGGCGCCGAGGGGATTCGTGGAGCTGCCGCGAACAAAGAAAATGGGAATGCCCGCGTCCACGCCGAAGTGGCGCGAGAATACGTAGCCCACTGTCGAGTCCAGTTCCATCACCTGGCCATCCTCGTTCGTGCTGCCGTCGAACTCTTCCGTCCAAAGGTAGCGGCCCTTAAAGTTCGCCGCCGCGGGCGCCTGCCCGTCGCTGCTCGCAGCCGAACTCTCCGCGTTTGTCGCCGCGGAACTGCCGCGCGACTGCGCAAAGAGCCCCGGGGCAAGAATCGACGCGCCCAAAAACAGTATGAAAAACGAAAATGCCGCAATGAATTTGAATTTCATTTCCGTCTTCTCATCGCTGTGTAGAACAGCGTGCAACCATTTTAATTGCTCAGGCACGCGAGGGGAACGTCCTAAAGGACAGGTCGCTCGCCACGCCAAGAATTTGCTCGTTGACGTGCCTCACGTTTTTCCCGCAATTTCGCCGGGCCCGAAATTGGCTTTCGCCCAAACCCTATCATTCCGAATTACGTATTTGGATGCTTGCCGGGACCAGAAATGCTGGCTGCGCACTTCGGCCATACCCACATTTCGTGCAACTAGGCTGCCGCAATACGTAACGCACAAGTGGCGTATTATGATTAGGATACATGGCCTTAACGTTCCTGCGAGGCAAAGTACTAAGAGTTTTCTGCGTCTTTCTGGGAATTCTTTCCGCCGATTTTGCGCCGAGCAAATGGATGAGATGCGCCCTTGGAAAAAAACATTCGCAGCGCTCAGAATGGCTCGCGTTAACGCGCTCATTGCAAACAAAGCCATGACGGTTTTCAGTCACAATGTGAAAATTCATTAACCTGGAAGCGAGCCGCTTGCCGGGCGAATGCGGTTTGGATATGCTCAAGGGCAGCGTGAACCCCGAACCGCGCATCCTGATTGTCGAAGACGATAAGGACATCGTCGAATTGGTGCGTTATAACCTTGAAAGCGAGGGCTATCAAACCAGCGCGTGCGGGGACGGTGTTGCAGGACTGGCGCAGATACGCAAGTCGCCGCCGGACTTGCTGATTTTGGACCTGATGCTGCCCAAGCTCTCAGGGCTTGAGATTTGCAAAGAAATTCGGCGCGACGAGCGGCTGAACCGGCTGCCGATTCTGATGCTGACGGCGCGCAGCGACGAGGCGGATCGTATAGTTGGACTGGAGCTGGGCGCGGACGATTACGTTACCAAGCCGTTCAGTCCGCGCGAGCTCATGGCCCGCGTGAAAGCGCTGCTACGGCGCGTTCAACCTCCCGGAAAAGAAATGAAGACGCTGGAAATCGGGACGTTGAGCGTCGATCCGGTGTCGTATCGGGCGCAGCGGCAGGGCAAGACGCTGGCGCTGAGCACTTTGGAATTCCGGCTGCTCTATTTCCTGGCATCGCGTCCCAATCGCGTGTTCACGCGGGACCAGTTGCTCGATGCGGTATGGGGCAGCGACCGCTTTGTGACGCCGCGCAGCGTGGACGTCTATGTGCGGCGGCTGCGCGAAAAAGTGGAAGCCAATCCGGAACGGCCCGAATATCTGAAAACGATTCGCGGCGCCGGCTATTTGTTCGAAACGCGCGCGAGCTGAACGACGTGCCAGCCAGCCTCCTGTGGAATGTTGTTCCCTCCTATGTTGCGCTGCAGGCAGCGGTAGCGCTTCTGCTTGCGGCGGTGATCATCTCCTTTTTAATTTTGTGGCGCGTTGCGAATCAGATGACACGCCTGAGAGGAGTTCTGCGGCGCATGGCCGCAGGAGAATTGGATCGCGGGGGCGCCATCGAAAATCGCGCCAGCTTGGGACCCGGCTTGAGCGCGCTGGTGCAGGCAATTCAGGAAAACACGGAGGGTTTGCAGGCCACCATTCGCTCGCTCACAGAAGAGCGCAATCGCTCTGCGGCGATTATGCGCAGCATGGCGGAGGGAATCGCGGTGGTGGACGCCGGCGAGCGCATTGTGTTCTGTAACGACGCGTTTGCAGCAACATGGAATATGGCTGCCGGCGGCGTCGAAGGCAAATCAGCGGTGGAAGTGATCCGGCTGCCGGACATCGTTGAGTTGATCCGGCGCGCACTCAAGGGCGAGGAAGGCCTTCACGGCGAGATTTCAACGGGCGGGACGGTCCGGCCGCAAAGTTTTTTCGTTTCCGTGGCGCCAGTGCCGGCGTTTGACAGAGAGACAAAACCTGCCGCGCGAGCGGCGGAGGCGCGCTACGGCGCGGTGGTGGTGATGCACGAAATCACCGAACTGCGGCGGCTGGAGCAGGTGCGCAAGGATTTCGTAGCGAACGTCTCGCATGAACTGCGCACGCCTTTGACGGCGATTCACGGATTCGCAGAAACGCTCCTTGCGGGCGCGCTCAACGACCAAAACAATAATCGCCGCTTCATCGAAATTATCCGCGATCATTCAGCGCGGCTCTCGCGGCTGACGGATGATTTGCTGAAGCTCTCGCGCATCGAGGCCGGAAAGCTCGAATTCGACCCGCAGCCCGTGGACTTGCGCGAGATGCTCGCCTTGGAGGAAGAAGGCGCGCGCGCCGCCGCAACGAAGAAGGGACTCTCTTTATCCATCGAGCCATTTCCGGCGAAGATTAAGCGTGTTCGCGGAGATGCCAGTTTGCTTCGCGAGGTACTGCGCAATTTGCTCGACAATGCCATTCAGTACACCGCTGCCGGCGGACAAATCTCAGTGAGCGCGGATGCCAACGGGGAATTCGCAATACTCACGATAACGGATACTGGAATTGGCATTCCGAAGGCCGAACAGTCGCGCATCTTTGAGCGATTTTATCGAGTGGACGACGCGCGTTCGCGGGAAGCCGGAGGCACTGGCCTGGGTTTGGCGATTGCAAAACATGTAGTTGAGAGCCACGGCGGCAAGATTTGGGTGGAAAGCGCCGTCGGTGAAGGCTCAAAGTTCCATTTTTCCGTGCCACTGGCCCGCTGAAAAGCGTCTCGCGAAGTCATTCATCTAAGGCTATAAAGTGAAGTCCTTTAGCGTCTCCCACTTAGAAAGTCCGGCTGAGGATATGTAACAGAATATTCACAATCCTCTCATTAGCCTTTCAAACTTCCCTGCCAGAGTTTCAGCGACCCACGGAGCAGATCTTGAGCTGCACCCCACGCCTTCACCAGCGTAAAGGTCTGCTACATCGCCCCGAAACGGCTGGCGTCTCTCCGGCGCCAGCCAAACATTTCGGCGGGGCTTTTTCGGGGGCTTGCAGCTGCCAAATTCCGGAGCGTTCGACGATAGACATTTTTCGAGGAGGAGATTGAATGAAGCGAATCTTGCTCAGCGCGTTGGCAATGAGTTTGTTTGCGGCATGCGCATTTGCGGGGACGGACAAGGAAAAGAACGCAAAGCCTTCGGACAAGAGGAGCACAACGAGTGCAACCGCCCCGGCCAGCAGCACAGTTAAAGGGCTAGCTACCACGGAGAGTTCATCCCTGGCCCCGGCCAAAACTGCAGCAACGATGGTTGCAGCTGCGACGCCTAACGCCAAACCCGCAGCGCAATCGGATCAAGGCGACCAATCGCCGCTATTTTTTAAGATTGGCGGCGCCGAGTTTACGCCTTTGGGGTTCATGGATTTCACTTCGGTATTCCGTTCCACGGACGTCGGCAGTGGGATCGGTACCAGCTTCGGCAGCATTCCTTTTAACGGAACATCTCCGGCGGGGCAGCTTTCAGAGCTGCGATTCAGCGCACAAAACTCTCGCGTCGGAATCAAAGTTGACGCCAATCCGGGTGATTTCAAGGTTAGAGGCTATCTAGAGGCCGATTTCCTTGGCAATGCTGCAGCCAATGTCCAAATTGGCAGCCACTCGAACACGCTGCGCATGCGCCTCTACTGGGTCGACGTGCGCCGCGGCAAATGGGAAGTTCTCGCGGGACAGTCGTGGAGCATGATGACGCCCAATCGTGTTGGCATTTCCCCCATGCCCGGCGATATCTTCTTTTCGCAGGACATGGACACGAACTATCAGAATGGTTTGGTTTGGCTGCGCACGCCCGGCGTTCGCTTGGTTCTTCATGCCAATGACCACCTAGCCTGGGGATTCGCGCTCGAAGACCCCGAGCAATATACGGGCGGACTGGTCACTTTCCCTGCAGGATTCAACACTTCTCAAGTAGATGATGTCGGCGGAAATGCAAAAACACCAAACAAGGCGCCCGACGTAGAATCAAAGCTGGCCTTCGACACGCACCCCAACGGCGGGGGCCGTAACTTTCACATTGAAATCGCCGGAATTTATCGAGCCTTTCGTCTGAACACGCCGGGCCTCGGGAACGTCACCAAGTCCGGCGGAGGCGGATCGATTAACGCGAACCTCGAGGTCGCCAAGAACTTGCATCTGATCGTCAACACGTTCTGGAGCGACGGCGGTGGCCGCTATATTTTCCAATCGGCCCCCGATTTCACGGTGGACGTTAATAGCGCCGGCAATTTCGTACCATCGCCCCTTCACGCTGGGTCGGGCATCGGCGGCGTCGAATACACAATCAAGAAGAGCCTGCTGTACGCATATTATGGCGGCGCGTACTTTGGGCGGGATTTTGAGGCCACAACCGGTACCGGCGGCACCACCACTTACACCGGTTACGGTTATCCCGGCTCCAATAGTTCGCAGAACCGTACCATTCAGGAAGCGACGTTCGGCGTGAACCGGACGCTATGGTCGAACAAAAAGTACGGCGACCTGAAGCTCCTCACGCAAATCTCCTACTTGTCGCGAAATCCGTGGTCGACCACTGGTACGCCTGGAAACGCGGCCAGCGCGCATCTGGGCATGGCTTTCGTGAACCTGCGTTACGATTTGCCATAGCCGTGACGGGCATTGAATTCTCGCAACGTTTTTTTTGTAGGAGTAGTTCGCAAGTTATATCAGGACCGAAGTAGAGATAAAAATTAGCGAAGGAGGAAGCATGAAGTCTCTTAAGAAGATGGGCATGGCGCTGGCGCTGACCGTGGCGTGCGCGCTGGCTATTCCAGCTGTCCGGGCGCAGTCCAGTCTGACCGGCGCCGGCAGCACCTGGGTGTATCCGTTGGTGGCCAAATGGTCTGCGACGTATCAGAAGCTGACCGGCACCGAAGTCAATTACCAGTCGATTGGCTCGGGTGGCGGGATAGCCCAGATCAAGGCCGGCACTGTGGCATTCGGCGCCAGTGACATGCCTCTCAAGCCCGAAGATTTGCGCGCCGCGGGGCTCATCCAATTCCCAACCGCGGTGGCCGGCGCCGCCATGTCATACAATCTCTCCGGGATTGCATCGGGCAAGCTCATTCTGACCGGCCCGGTTATCGCTGACATCTATCTCGGGAAGATCAAAAAGTGGAACGATCCAGCCATCGAGAAACTCAACCCTGGTTTGAAGCTGCCCGACATGAACATCACCGTCGTACATCGCTCCGATGGTTCCGGAACAACTTTCACGTTCACTAACTATCTGTCAAAGATCAGCCCGGAGTGGAAGGAAAAAGTGGGCTCCAACACTTCCGTTGCCTGGCCAGTCGGCGTTGGTGGCAAAGGGAGCGAAGGTGTAGCCTCTTACGTGCAGCGAATCCCCGGCTCGATCGGCTACGTGGAGTATGCCTACATCCTAGAGACGCACGGCTCCTACGCTCGCATGATCAACAGCGCGGGCAAGGTCGTTAGCCCCACGCTGCAAGGTTTTCAGGATGCTTCTGCGCATGTGGACTGGGCCAACGCGCAGGACTTCTATGTTATCCTCACGAATCAGCCGGGCGCCGATACTTGGCCGATTTCAGGTTGCACCTGGCAAATCCTGCGCAAAAATGCTCCCCAGGCGACTAATATGCAGGTTATGAAGTTCTTTGACTGGGGTTTCGAGCATGGGCAAGAGATGGCGAAATCCATCGCGTTCGGTCCGCTACCGCCGAGCACTGTCGCGGCCATCAAATCATACTGGAAAAGGGAACTCGGCTATAGTATCTGAGCGCTGGCGCTAGGTTCCCTGAATTTGACTCTTAAGGAAGACGCATGAACGGGTCGGACGTTGCAGTGCAGAGAGGCATGCGGCCGGCGTCCGACCAGCCTAAATCGGCGAGCAAGCCATGGCGGCTGTCGGCCGATTTTTTATTCCACAAGGCTACAGTGTTCGCGGCGTTTTTAGCAGCCGCGACTCTTTTTGCGATCGTAATCGCCATTACCTACGACAGCTGGCCCGCCATTCGAACATTCGGCATTTGGCGATTCCTCAAGTCAAGCGAATGGGATCCCGTTACACAGACTTTTGGGGCTTTCCCGTTCATCGTCGGCACGCTGGTCAGTTCGGCCATAGCGATGCTCCTGGCAGTGCCGCTCAGCTTTGGGATCGCCGTGTTCATCGCCGAGATCGCTCCGGCCTGGATTAAAAGACCGGTCGCAGCGGCCATTGAACTATTGGCCGCCATCCCTAGCATCGTTTACGGTTTGTGGGGGCTCTTGGTGTTCGCCCCGGTCTTCGCTAAAATTGAGCCGTGGATCAGCGACCATCTCGGAGCGATTCCGGGCATAGGCTCCCTGTTTCAAGGCCCGCCGATGGGCATCGGCATGCTGACCGCCGGGATCGTCTTAGCGATCATGGTGCTGCCATATATATCGTCGATTATGCGCGATGTCTTCCTGGTTGTTCCATCTTCGCTGCGCGAGTCCGCTTATGCCATGGGGGCTACCACTTGGGAAGTGGCTTGGCAGGTCATCCTGCCCTACACGCGTTCGGCGGTCATCGGCGGAATTTTTCTGGGATTGGGGCGCGCGCTGGGCGAAACTATGGCCGTGACTTTCGTTATCGGAAATAGCAACGTGCTGTCGTCCAGTCTGCTAATGCCGGGCGCGACCATTCCGTCGGTCCTGGCCAATGAATTCACCGAAGCGACGACCAAGCTGTATCTATCTTCGTTGATTTATCTCGGTTTGATCCTGATCGTTGTTACCTTAGCCGTTCAGTTCCTCGCCGTCCTGCTAATACGCCGTCTCGGCCGGCGCGAAGGTACGCCAGCATGAGCGTATACAGCGTACATGCAAAGCGGCGCGTGATCGACGTGGCCAGTAAAATCCTCATGGGCGCCGCTACCTTAGTTGGTGTCTTCTTTCTGTTTTGGATCCTGTGGACCACACTGAAGTTCGGCCTTGCTGGGATGCATTGGAGCCTGTTCACCCAAGACACGCCGCCGCCCGGCACTGACGCATTCGGTTTGCGCAATGCTTTCGTTGGCAGCTTGATCTTGCTGGGGCTATCGATGCTTATGGGAGTGCCGATTGGCCTGATGGCGGGCACGTGGCTGGCGGAATACGGCTTTCGCAGCCGCACCGCCAATCTTGTGCGTTTTATCAACGACATCATGTTAAGCGCGCCATCGATCGAAATCGGCTTGTTTGCGTATGCCATTGTTGTCGCTCCGATGGGGCACTTCTCGGCATTCGCCGGCAGTGTTGCGCTGGCAATTCTGATGATTCCAATCATCGTGCGCACCACCGACGAAATGCTCAGCCTGGTCGGCAGCGATATGCGTGAAGCCGCCGTCGCATTGGGGGCGCCTGCCTGGGTGGTAATCACTAAAGTGACTTGGAAAGCGGCGCGCGCCGGCATTCTCACCGGCATATTGATCGGCTTGGCGCGCATCACTGGCGAGACCGCCCCGCTTCTCTTCACCGCTCTAAACAACCAGTTTTTCTCCACCAATTTGTTCCGTCCAATGGCCAATATTCCCATGGTTATTTTTGAATTTGCGCTGAGTCCCTATGCCAACTGGCAACAAATGGCTTGGGCCGCGGCCTTCATCGCCGTCGCGTTTGTGCTAGTGCTCAGCCTGGTCGCGCGCTCGTTCCTTGGTAAAGTCCAGGTGCCCAAATGACTCACGAGCGAGAGCAAGGGTTCCGCATGGCGACCGTGCCCATTTCCATCAAGCCGCCCGAGACTGCCCCGAGCAGCAGTGCGGCACAGCTGCCCGTCAAAATCGCCGCCCGGGATTTGAATTTCTATTACGGCAAGTTCCATGCCCTCAAAAACGTCAGCGTCGACATCCGTCAAAATTGCGTCACGGCATTCATCGGGCCGTCGGGCTGCGGCAAGTCGACGCTTTTGCGGGTTTTCAATCGCATGTACGATCTTTATCCCGGTCAGCGCGCCGAGGGCGAGGTGATTCTGGACGGCGAAAACATTTTGAACTCGAGAAACATCGCCCAATTGCGCGCCAAAATCGGCATGGTCTTCCAGAAGCTCACGCCGTTTCCGATGTCGGTCTATGAAAATATCGCGTTCGGCATCCGGCTGTACGAAAAATTGCGGCGTCCGGAAATGAACGAGCGTGTGCAGCAGGCTTTGACCAAGGCCGGTCTGTGGGATGAAGTGAAAGACAAGCTCCATCAATCCGGAATAGGGCTTTCCGGCGGGCAGCAGCAGCGCCTCTGTATCGCGCGCGCTCTCGCGGTGAATCCCGAGGTGCTTTTACTCGATGAACCCTGTTCGGCGCTCGATCCCATTTCCACCGCGAAAATCGAGGAGTTGCTCTTCGAACTGAAGAAAGCGTGGACGATCGTCATCGTCACCCACAACATGCAGCAGGCCGCGCGCGTCAGCGACTTTACGGCTTTCCTTCTGGATGGTCAGTTGATCGAGTACCGGAATACCGGAACGCTTTTCACCACGCCTTCTGATCCGCGCACAGAAGCATACATTACAGGTCGTTTCGGTTAAGACATTGGCGTCTGGCGGCGCAGCGTAAGAACCGAGTTGTGGTGTTAGGATTCTGTGGGCACAGGAGCATCGATGGAACGGCATTTTGAGCATGATCTCGAAGAGCTGAAAGAACGGCTGCTGTGGATGGCCAGCCTTGCGGAACGCTCGGTTCATCGCGCCATGGAGGCTGTCTTCGAAAAAGACCAGTCTCTGGCGGAGCAGGTTCTCGAAGATGAGAAGGTCATCAATGACATGCAAATCGAAATTGACGATCGAGTCATGCGGCTCGTTGCGCTGCAAGCGCCCATGGCCGTCGATTTGCGTTTTCTTTTTTCGGCCTCGAGGATCAACAACGACCTGGAACGCATTGGCGATCAGGGAGTGAACATCGCGCAGTCCGCGCTGCGCATTCTGCGCCATCCGCAGGTGAAGCCGTACGTCGATTTGCCGCGCATGAGCGAGCTCGCCGAGGGAATGGTGCGCGACAGCATCAATGCGCTGGTGCAGCGCGATGCGGAATTAGCGAAGTCAGTGCTTATACGCGACGACGAGGTGGACCGTCTCCGCGATCAGATTTTTCGCGAACTGCTCACCTATATGATGGAAAATTCCGCGGTCGTATATCCGGCATTCGAATTGATCCTCATCACCAAGAATCTCGAACGCATCGGCGACCATGCCACCAACATTGCCGAGGATGTAATTTATATGGTCGCGGGCCGCGACGTTCGACACCTGGCCGCCGACCGCCGCTGACGCTGTCCGGATCCTTTGTTTTTGCTCGTTGCTGGGCACTGACCACTGAATCACTGTTTTTTCAGCAGCGCCGGCCAGTTCGTCACGAGCGTCAGCGGCTCAGAAGTTCCCTGCGCTCCCAGGCCAAGCACCACGAACTTATTTCCGTCGGGGCTCACATCGTAGGGCCAATGAAAAGTGGAGGCGTTTGCATTCGTTTGGAAGAGCGACGTGACCTTCTTGATGGTCAGGCCAGCGCCCTGCTCCTCAATTTCCGCG